>NZ_JBIVUQ010000001.1:601318-1697326 GCF_044757265.1 Streptomyces sp. NPDC091292
GAAGCGCCCCCGGACGGGAGCCCGCCCCCATCCTTTGCCCCTGCCTCGGCCGGAGGCCTCCCGCAGGGGAAGCGCCCCCCGGTGCGGGAGTCGCCCCCATCCTTTGCCCCTGCCTCGGCCGGAGGCCTCCCGCAGGGGAAGCGCCCCCGGACGGGAGCCCGCCCCCACCCTCTGCCCCCGCCCCGGCCGGAGGCCCCCCGCTGGGAAAGCGCCCCCCGCCCCGTACCCTCGCCCCCGGCCGGAGGCCCCTGTGGGGGTAAAAAAGTGGGGGCGGTGTCGGTGGGGCGTCGTACGCTGGGCAGTGCACAGGTCAACCCAGCGGTCAGCGGCCCCGCATCGAGGAGGATGAGCAGGCCACAGAGCCGGCCCATGACGCAGACACCCACAGCTCACGACCCCGCGAGGGGACAGGCGCACGCTCGCTTCACCGTCCCGGCCAAACACCCGATGGTGACCGTTCTCGGTTCCGGTGACGCCCTCCTGCGCGTGATCGAAACGGCTTTCCCGGCAGCCGACATCCACGTCCGGGGCAATGAGATCAGCGCCGTCGGCGACGCCCACGAGGTCGCCCTCATCCAGCGCCTGTTCGACGAGATGATGCTGGTGCTCCGCACCGGGCAGCCGATGACGGAGGACGCCGTGGAACGATCGATCGCCATGCTCAGAGCCAGTGAGAACGGGGAGGGGGACGGAGCGGAGACACCCGCCGAGGTGCTCACCCAGAACATCCTCTCCTCCCGTGGCCGCACCATCCGCCCCAAGACTCTGAACCAGAAGCGCTACGTCGACGCGATCGACAAGCACACGATCGTGTTCGGCATCGGCCCCGCCGGCACCGGCAAGACGTACCTCGCCATGGCCAAGGCCGTACAGGCGCTCCAGTCCAAGCAGGTCACCCGCATCATCCTCACCCGCCCCGCGGTCGAGGCGGGCGAGCGCCTGGGCTTCCTGCCGGGCACGCTCTACGAGAAGATCGACCCGTACCTGCGCCCGCTGTACGACGCGCTGCACGACATGCTCGACCCGGACTCGATCCCCCGGCTGATGGCGGCCGGCACCATCGAGGTCGCCCCCCTCGCGTACATGCGTGGCCGCAGTCTCAATGACGCGTTCATCATTCTCGACGAGGCGCAGAACACGAACCCCGAGCAGATGAAGATGTTCCTCACCCGCCTCGGCTTCGACTCGAAGATCGTGGTCACGGGCGACGTCACCCAGGTCGACCTGCCGAACGGCACGAAGTCCGGTCTGCGCCAGGTGCAGGACATCCTCGAAGGCGTCGCCGACGTCCACTTCTCCCGGCTCACCTCGCAGGATGTCGTACGGCACAAGCTGGTCGGCCGTATCGTCGACGCCTACGAGAAGTACGACCACGAGAACGGCACGGAGAACGGCTCCCGCCGCAACGGCAGCAGAGGGAAGTAGACCAGCACCGTCATGTCGATCGACGTCAACAACGAATCCGGTACCGAGGTCGACGAGCAGGCGATCCTCGACATCGCGCGCTACGCCCTCGCGCGCATGCGCATCCACCCGCTCTCCGAACTGTCGGTGATCGTCGTCGACGCCGAGGCGATGGAGCAGTTGCACATCCAGTGGATGGACCTGCCGGGGCCCACGGACGTGATGTCCTTCCCGATGGACGAACTGCGTCCGCCGACGAAGGACGACGACGAGCCCCCGCAGGGCCTCCTCGGCGACATCGTGCTCTGCCCCGAGGTCGCCGAGCGGCAGGGCCGTGAGGCCGAGACGCAGCACTCCATGGACGAGGAACTGCACCTCCTCACCGTCCACGGAGTGCTGCACCTCCTGGGCTACGACCACGAGGAACCCGACGAGAAGGCCGAGATGTTCGGCCTCCAGTCGGCGATCGTCGACGGCTGGCGCGCGGAGAAGGGCCTCACCGGCCCGTCCCCGGCGCCCACCGTCTCGTAGCGCCGTGAGCGTCCAACTGATCCTCGGCGCCGTCCTGTTGGTCGTCGTGGCGTGGCTCGCCGCCTGTGCGGAGGCGGGCCTCGCCCGGGTGTCCAGCTTCCGCGCCGAGGAAGCCGTCCGCAGCGGCCGGCGCGGCAGCGCCAAGCTCGCCCAGGTCGCCGCCGACCCCACCCGCTATCTCAACGTCGCCCTGCTGGTCCGCGTCGCCTGCGAAATGGCCGCGGCGGCCCTGGTGACGTACGCCTGCCTCAAGGAGTTCGACCAGACCTGGGAGGCGCTGCTCCTCGCCATCGGCGTCATGGTCCTCGTGTCGTACGTCGCCGTCGGCGTCTCCCCGCGCACCATCGGCCGCCAGCACCCGCTGAACACGGCCACGGCCGCCGCGTACGTACTGCTGCCGCTCGCCCGGGTGATGGGACCGATCCCGCCGCTGCTCATCCTCATCGGCAACGCCCTCACCCCCGGCAAGGGGTTCCGGCGCGGCCCGTTCGCGTCCGAGGCCGAGCTGCGCGCGATGGTCGACCTCGCCGAGAAGGAATCCCTCATCGAGGACGAGGAGCGCCGCATGGTGCACTCCGTCTTCGAACTCGGCGACACCCTCGTCCGCGAGGTCATGGTGCCGCGTACCGACCTCGTCGTCATCGAGCGGTACAAGACGATCCGGCAGGCCCTCACCCTCGCGCTGCGCTCCGGCTTCTCGCGGATTCCGGTGACCGGCGAGAGCGAGGACGACATCGTCGGGATCGTGTACCTCAAGGACCTGGCCCGTAAGACGCACATCAGCCGGGACGCCGAATCGGAGCTGGTGTCGACGGCCATGCGCCCCGCCACCTTCGTACCGGACACCAAGAACGCCGGTGATCTGCTGCGCGAGATGCAGCAGGAGCGCAACCACGTCGCCGTCGTCATCGACGAGTACGGCGGCACCGCCGGCATCGTCACCATCGAGGACATCCTGGAGGAGATCGTCGGCGAGATCACCGACGAGTACGACCGGGAACTCCCGCCCGTCGAGGACCTCGGCGACGGCCGGTACCGCGTGACGGCCCGCCTCGACATCGGCGACCTCGGCGAGCTGTACGGGCTTGAGGCGTACGACGACGAGGACGTGGAGACCGTCGGCGGACTCCTCGCGAAGGCGCTCGGCCGGGTGCCGATCGCCGGGGCCTCGGCGCATGTGCGGTTGCCGGACGGGCGGGAACTGCTGCTCACCGCCGAATCCGCTGCCGGGCGCCGGAACAAGATCGTGACGGTGCTGGTGGAGCCTAAGGGGGCTGCGGGGTGAGTCGCGGGGTGAGCGGTGAGGTGAGCGGTGACGTGACCCCGGCGGGGCTGCGGGCGCTGTGTCTGTCGTTCAACGCCGCCGTCGAGGACTTCCCGTTCGGCCCCGACACGTCGGTGTTCAAGGTCCAGGGCAAGATGTTCGCCCTGACCCGGCTCGACGGCGAGCCGCTGACGGTCAACCTCAAGTGCGACCCGGACGACGCGGTGCGGCTGCGCGGGGAGCACCCCGGGGCCGTCGTGCCGGGGTGGCACATGAACAAGCGGCACTGGAACACCGTGACGGTGGGGGAGTTGCCTGCGCGGCTCGTCCGTGAGCTGGTCGAGGACTCGTACGACTTGGTGGTGGCCGGTCTGCCGCGCGCGGACCGGCTGCGCCTGGACCGGCCGTGACTTCGTATGCTCGCCGCATGACCGAGATGAGCGAGCTGGACCCCGAGGACCGCAAGATCGTCACCCTGGCCCGTTCGGCACGGGCCCGCAACGGGGTGCCCGAGGGGGCGGCCGTACGGGACGAGACGGGCCGTACATATGTGGCCGGAACCGTCGCACTGGACTCGCTCCGGCTGAGCGCGCTGCGTACGGCGGTGGCGATGGCGGTGGCTTCCGGGGCGACGTCGCTGGAGGCGGCGGCGGTGGTGACGGCCGCGAAGTCGCTTCCCGCGGAGGATCGGGCGGCCGTCTCGGACCTGGGCACGCCCGAGACGCCCATCTTTGTGGCTTCGCCGGACGGTGTGCTGCGCTGGCCTGACCTGATCTGACCTTAGGCGCCGGTCCGGCTGCTTGGCCCTGCGGGCGGCCCGCGCGGTGCCTTGCCCTGCGGGCGGCCCGGGGGATTCGGTTGGCTTGGCACCGCCGGGGTGCGTCGTTTCGGCTGAGCGCCGTTGCGGCGGAGAAGTATTGGTGGTGGTTGTGTGGGTGGGCCGTTGAGTCGGGCGGCCCGCGCGGTGCCTTGCCCTGCGGGCGGCCCGGGGGATTCGGTCGGCTTGGCACCGCCGGGATGCCTCGTGTCGGCCGAGCGCCGTTGCGGCGGAGAAGTATTGCTGGCGGCTCTGTGGGGTGGGCCGTTGTGTCGGGTGGGGCCTTGGGGGTGGTCTGACCGGGTCGCTGGTCCTCTGTTGCTGGCTTCTCAACCGGCTTGATTCGGCCAAAGGGTAGACCCCTGGCCCCGCCCCTTGTAATCCCCGGGCGCTCGCGGGTCAATGGAGCGCACTTTAGTTGACGGACCGTCAGTTCGGCGGCGCGTGCCGCACCCCGCGCGTCGGACCGGTTCGGACCACCCCCGCTACATGGCAATCCCAATTCGGGAAGGGGAACGATGAATCACAAGCGAATCGGCCTCGGTGCGGCACTCGGGGCCGGAGTTCTGGCGGCCACCGCCCTGGCGTTGGCGCCGGCCGCGGCGGCCGTGACCCCCGGGTCGGCGACCGCGGAGTACAACTGCGGTTTCTACGGCGGCGGCGAAGCCACCCTCACGGCCACCCAGAGCGGCACCACGGCCACCATCAAGCTGACGTCGTCCGAGATCACCACCCCGATCGACGTCGACCCGGACACCGTGGACGCCACGCTCACCCTCGCGAAGACCGGCGGCGGCACCACGACGTTCACCGGCAAGAAGAACCCCGCGATGGTCGCGTGGGGCGGTGTCACGGTCGGGCCCCTGACCGGCACCGTCGCACCCGGAGACAGACTCAACGCGTACCCCGGCTCCATGACGATGGTGATCTTCGGGGTCTCGGTGACCTGTAACTCCACCGGCCTTCAGTCGCCGGGCCCCTTCGTCTTCAGCTGACGTCCGGGGCACCCCCAGAAGTGAGTGAGTGACTGGCCGGTGCCGTCCCGGGGCGGCACCGGTTGTCGCGCTGCCCAAAGTCCTTACCCCGCAAGGATCTTGACAGAAACTGATGGGCCATCAGGCGATGTCCGGCGCGTGCATTGACTTTTCACACGACCCGCACATCAATGGCCGCATTCTTCAGCAGTCAGAAGGGGGCACCATGGGTTCACCGACCCGAAGACGCCGCTGGGCGGCCCTGTTGGGAGTGGCCGCACTCGCGGTCGCCGGGGGAGGGACGCTCGCCACCCCGGCGAGCGCTCTGGCGACAGCTTCCCAGCAGGTCGACTTCGCGACGCACTGCATACCACCGCCGATCGCGGGCATCCCGCCCATCGACGGCACCACCACCGCCGAGATCACGGTCGACAACGCCACCCCCAAGGTCGGCGACACCGTCACCGTGACCTACACGGTGGTCAAGCCGGCCGCGAGCAACCCGGTCGACCTCGCCCTGCCGGCCGACATCATGACCCCGACCGGCAAGGTCGCCCTGACCGGCGCGCAGACCGGTGACGTCACCGTCACGGGGCCGAAGAAGAACCCGCCCGTGCCGGGCAAGGGCGCCTTCCCGTCGTTCAGCATGACCGGCACGTTCACCGTCACCAAGGCCGGTGCGATCAATCTGTCGCCCGGCGACTACAACATCCACACCAGCTACATCATGGAGCTGGACACTCCCTGCACGGTCACCAACCCGCCCGCCCCCGTCTCCGAGACGGTCACGGCGACCGGCGGCGGCGAGACCAACCTCCGGGCCATCTCGCTCGACGCGGCCTCCGGGAAGCCCGGCGCGTTCGTCGAGGTCAGGGGCAGCAAGTTCACGGCCGGAGCCACGGTGACCCTCGCGGGCCGCGCCGGGGCCACCGAGACCGCGGACCGGACGACCGTCACCGCCGACGCACAGGGTTCCTTCACCGGCAGTCTCGGCGTCAACGACAAGGCGACGACCGGCGTGGTGGCGTACGAAGGTGCCGCCTGGAGCGACGAGAAGGGCGCCGGTCCGGCCGCGTACGTCGTCATCGACGACACACCGCTGCCGGAGAACAGCCAGAAGCTCACCACCTCCGTGCAGGCGGGCACCCTGTCGATGTCGCAGGCCGGGGACACCGTCGCCATGGCGCCGGTCGACTTCGGCAAGGGCGGCTTCTCGCGCGGCTCCCTGAACACGGTGACCGTGAAGGACTTCCGCGGCGGACCCGCGGGCTGGTCCCTCACCGGCAAGGTCACCGACTTCAAGGGACCGGGCGGCGCCACGATCGCGGCGTCGAAGCTGGGTTGGACCCCGGTGTGCACGACCAAGGAAGGCAGTCCCAGTACCTGTGTCGCCGGTTCGCCCGGCACGGTCGGCAGCGCGGGCGCGACCCTCGCCTCCGCACCCAACGGCGCGATCACCGGAGGTGAGTTCACCGTCGACGCCCGGGTCTCCCTGAACGTCCCGGCGTTCACCGCCCCCGGCGCGTACTCCGGCGTCCTCACCCTCACCCTGAGCTAGGGCACGCCTCAGTCACAGCTCAGTCACTGGTGGGCCGGGCGCGCACCCGCCCTGCCCGCCCCGATCCCGGGGGTCCGCACCCGTGCCGCACCACAAGTCGCACCACCAGACGCATCAGATGTACGCCGCCCTGCTGACGCTCCTCGCGGCCCTGCTCGCCGCCACCGTGCTGCTGCCCGCGGCCCCCGCGCGGGCCGCCGACAACGGCAGCTGGTCCGTGTTCCCCGCCTCGTCCCAGCTCGCCCAGCGCCCGTACTTCTATCTCTCGGCCGACCCCGGAAGCACCCTCACCGACAAGGTCACCGTCACCAACAAGACCGCCGAACCGCTCACCTTCCGGCTGTACGCGGCCGACGCCTACAACACCGCGCGCGACGGCGGGTTCGCGGTCCGTACGAAGGACGAGAAGCAGCGGGGCGTCGGCGCCTGGGCCAGGCCCGCCCGCGACAAGGTCACGGTGAAGCCGCATGGTGCGGTCACCGTGCCGTTCACGCTGCGGGTGCCCGAGGGCGCGGAGCCCGGCGACCACCCCGGCGCGCTGGTCGCCCTCGACGAACGGGTCGACCCCGCCGACGGAGCCGTAGCAGTCGGCGTGCAGCGCGCCGTGGGGGCCCGGATCTATCTGACGGTCGGCGGTCCGACGATGCCCGCGCTCGCCGTCGAGAAGGTCCGCGTGGCGCACGAGCAGCCCCTCGTCCCCGGCTTCGGCGACAGCATCGCCACCATCTCGTACACCCTGCGCAACACCGGCAATGTCACCCTCAACCCCCGTGTGGAGCTGACCGCGAAGGGCCTGTTCGGGCGGACACTGCTGTCCCGGGCGCTCACGAAGATCCCCTCCGAACTGCTGCCGGGGCAGGAGGTCCGGCTCAGCGAACCGTGGCGCGGCGCCCCGCAGTTGGACTGGGGCGATGTCACCCTCACGGCGAGCGCGCCGCAGACCCGGGAGTCCGCGAGCGCGTCCTTCTTCGCCCTGCCCTGGCTGCTCGCCGCCCTGTTCCTCGCGGCCCTCGTGATCGCGGGGGCCGCCCTGAAGCTGCGCGGCGGTCCGGGGACCCGTACCGGAAAGCGATGGGTGGCCGCGCTCAGACCGCGTCGGGTCCGCGCTCGCCGGTCCTGACCCGGACCACCGTCTCGACGGGCACCGCCCACACCTTGCCGTCGCCGATCTTGCCGGTGTGGGCGGCGGCCACGATCGCCTCGATCACCGGCTCCGCGTCCGCGTCCTCGACCACGACCTCGATCCGCACCTTGGGCACGAGGTCGATCGTGTACTCGGCGCCCCGGTACACCTCGGTGTGCCCGCGCTGACGCCCGTACCCGCTGGCCTCCGTCACCGTCAGACCCTGGATGCCGCGCTCCTGGAGAGCCGTCTTCACCTCGTCGAGGCGGAACGGTTTGACGATCGCGGTGATGAGCTTCATGGCGTGACCTTCCGGGGGGCGGCGGAGTGGGTGGGGGCCGCGGCCGGGGCGCCGTGGCCGAACACGCCGTGATCGTAGGCGCTCTCCGCGTGCACCGTCTGGTCGAGCCCCGTCATCTCCTGCTCCTCCGACGCCCGGAACCCCATCAACCGGTCGATGAGCTTCCCGATCCCGTACGTGACGAGGAATGTGTACGCGGCCACCGCCACCACCGCTACGGCCTGCCGGCCGAGTTGGCCGAGCCCGCCCCCGTAGAACAGGCCCTCCTTGCCGCCGGTCATCGCGGCGGTCGCGAACAGGCCGATGAGCAGGGTGCCGACGACCCCGCCGACGAAGTGGACGCCGACGACGTCCAGCGAGTCGTCGTAGCCGATACGGAACTTCCAGCCGACCGCGTACGAGCAGACCACGCCCGCCGCGAGGCCCACGACCGTCGCGCCGACGACGCCGACCGTGCCGCACGCCGGGGTGATCGCGACGAGTCCGGCGACCGCGCCCGACGCGGCGCCGAAGGTGGTGGGGTGCCCGTCGCGCCGCTGCTCCACGAAGAGCCAGCCGAGCAGGCCGGTGCAGCCGGCGACCAGGGTGTTGAGGAGCGATGCGGCGGCGAGCCCGTTGGCGCCGAGCGCCGAGCCGCCGTTGAAGCCGAGCCAGCCGAACCAGAGGAGGCCCGCGCCGAGCACGACCAGCGGCAGGTTGTGCGGGCGCATCGCGTCCTTCCGGAACCCGATGCGGGGGCCGAGCACCAGCGCGAGCGCCAGCCCTGACGCGCCCGACGCGATCTCGACGACCAGGCCGCCCGCGAAGTCGAGGGCGCCCAGCGCGTTCGCGATCCACCCGTCCGGGCCCCACACCCAGTGCGCCACGGGAACGTATACGAGGAGGGTCCACACCGGTACGAAGACGAGCCAGGCCGCGAATTTCGTACGGTCCGCGACCGCGCCGCTGATCAGGGCCGCCGTGATGATCGCGAAGGTGAGCTGGAAGGTCGTGAAGAGGAGGGTGGGGACCGTGCCGGTGAGGGTGTCCGGGCCGATGCCCGCCATGCCGAGGTGGTCGAAGCCGCCGATGAGCCCGGCGAAGGTGTCGTCTCCGAAGGCGAGGGAGTAGCCGGCGAGCAGCCAGACGACGGTGACGAGCGCGATCGAGACGAAGCTCATCATGAGCATGTTGAGGACGCTCTTCGTCCGGACCATGCCGCCGTAGAAGAGGGCGAGGCCCGGGGTCATGAGGAGGACGAGGGCGGTGGCGGCGAGCAGCCAGGCGGTGTCGCCGGTGTCGGCGGTGGGGGTGGTGGGGGTGGAGGCGGCGGCGAGTACGAGGGGGAGGGGCGTCACGGAGGTCTCTCCTCGGAACGGCGACGAGGGCGGGGGCGCCGGGGGAGAGCTTGTTGGGTGGGGGTTTCACATTGTGTACGGGGGTGTTTCCGGGGTGTTTCGTGTTGCGGGGAGGTTTCCGGGGGGACCTCACGGTGCGGTGGGTGCCGGTCGATCAGGGACAATGGGCGCCATGAGCGTTCGTACCCCGTCATCCGAGCCGTCCGAGGTCACCCACCGGGCGGGCTTCGCCTGCTTCGTGGGCCGCCCCAACGCGGGCAAGTCCACCCTCACGAATGCTCTGGTCGGCCAGAAGGTGGCGATCACCTCGAACCGGCCGCAGACCACCCGGCACACCGTACGCGGCATCGTGCACCGCCCGGACGCCCAACTCGTCCTGGTGGACACCCCCGGCCTGCACAAGCCGCGCACGCTGCTCGGGCAGCGGCTGAACGACATCGTCCGTACCACCTGGGCCGAGGTCGACGTCATCGGATTCTGCCTGCCGGCGGACGAGAAGCTGGGGCCGGGCGACCGTTTCATCGCCAAGGAGTTGGCGGCGATCCGGAAGACCCCCAAGATCGCGATCGTCACCAAGACCGACCTGGTCGACTCGAAGACCCTCGCCGAGCAGTTGATCGCGGTCGACCAGCTCGCCAAGGAGCTGGGCTTCGAGTGGGCCGAGATCGTGCCGGTGTCGGCGGTCGGCGATCAGCAGGTGGGCCTTCTCGCCGACCTGATCGCACCGCTGCTGCCGGAGGGGCCCGCGCTCTACCCCGAGGGCGACCTCACGGACGAGCCCGAGCAGGTCATGGTCGCGGAGCTGATCCGGGAGGCGGCGCTTGAGGGTGTACGGGACGAGTTGCCGCACTCGATCGCGGTCGTCGTCGAAGAGATGCTGCCCCGTGAGGACCGCCCCGCCGACCGTCCGCTCCTGGACATCCACGCCTTCGTCTACATCGAGCGCCCCAGCCAGAAGGGCATCGTGATCGGGCCCAAGGGCAAGCGGTTGAAGGAGGTCGGAATCAAGTCCCGCCAGCAGATCGAGGCGTTGCTCGGTACGCCGGTCTTCCTGGACCTCCACGTCAAGGTCGCGAAGGACTGGCAACGGGACCCCCGCCAGCTCCGGAAACTCGGCTTCTAGCCTCCGGCCCTGGTCCCATCCCACCCGCCCGCCCTCAACGGGCGGCCACCGGAACTTGCGCGAACGTCCAGAGAGGCGGGAGCGCGGGGGCGCGGGAGGCACGGGGGCGCGGGAGGCACACGGGGGCGCGGGAGGTGGCGTACGCCGTCATCGCCCGGTTCATGAAATTCATCACGACGAGGACGACGCTCAGAGTCCGCTGCTGCCTGCTGCCTGCTGCCTGCTGCCTGCTGCCTGCTGCCCGCTGCCCGCCCGGCGACGGCCAGGGCATGGGTGACGGCGGCTGCGCACGCGAGCAACATCAGCGGCGCCGCGACAGCAGGCGTGGCGCGGCGGCGCGGAAAGTCCGACAGCGGTGCGCGTCGACGGGACATGCCGTACGGCGATGGCTGCCCGTCGGCCCGTCGGCCCGTCGGCCTGGTGGCCTGGCGGCCCGTCGGCCTGGTGGCCTGGTGGCGCGGTGGCCTGGCGGCCCGTCGGCCTGGTGGCCTGGTGGCCTGGTGGCGCGGTGGCCCGTCGGCCCGTCGGCCCTTCGGCCCGTCGGCCCTTCGGCCCGTCGGCCCTTCGGCCCGTCGGCCCGTCGGCCCTTCGGCCCGTCGGCCCGTCGGCCCTTCGGCCCGTCGGCCCTTCGGCCCGGCGGCCCTTCGGCCCGTCGGCCCTTCGGCCCGTCGGCCCTTCGGCCCGTCGGCCCTTCGGCCCGGCGGCCCGGCGGCCCATCGGCCCGGCGGCCCATCGGCCCGGTGGCCTGGCGGCGCGGTGGCCCTTCGGCCCGGCGGCCTGGCGGTCCATCGGCCCGGTGGCCCATCGGCCCGGTGGCCTGGCGGCGCGGTGGCCTGGCGGTCCATCGGCCCGGCGGCCCGTCGGCCCGGTGGCCCGTCGGCCCGGTGGCCCGTCGGCCCGTCGGCCCGTCGGCCCGTCGGCCCGTCGGCCCGTCGGCCCGGTGGCCCTTCGGCCCGGTGGCCTGGCGGCGCGGTGGCCTGGCGGTCCATCGGCCTGGCGGCCCGGCGGCCTGGCGGCCTGGCGGCCTGGCGGCCTGGCGGCCTGGCGGCCTGGCGGCCCGGCGGCCCGGCGGCCCGTCGGCTTGGCGGCGCGGTGGCCCTTCGGCCCGGCGGCCCATCGGCCCATGGGCCCGGTCCAGGATGGGTCCCTCGAACCGCTCGCCAGGCGGAATCGCCGTCTGCGCCCGCCCAGTTCGGGAGCGCGATGGCGTGCCGTACGACGGTGACGCGCCCATCGTCCAGCGGCTCGGCCGATGCCTACAGCACCCCACCATCCACCGCGCACCACACACTCGGCAGCAGCGGCCGGTACCCCAGCTCGTGTCGGATCCGTGCGATGGACACGATTCCGTGCCAGGGGTCGGGGGTCTCCCGGTCGTTCATTCCTGCGGGGACCTCGACGCCGTTGATCTGGTGCAGCTCCACCGCCGTGACGGGGGCGTGGTCCGCGATGTTGTAGATGCGGCCGGTCGCCCCGGGTGCGTACAGCAGCCGGGTCAGGCCCTGGGCGACATCCGCGTGGTGCACGAGTTGCAGCCGCTGCGCGGCCGGCCACTCCGACGCCCAGCGCAGGGACTGGGCGAGGTGCGGGTCCCCGTCGCCGTAGACGAAGGCGAGCCGGCCGATGCGTACGTCGAGGCCGTCCAGGGCCAGTAGCCCGCGCTCCGCCTCCGCCTTCGACTCGGGGTACGCGCCCCACATCGGACCGCCCGGTACCACCGGATCGTCCTCGGTGAGCGGACGGCCGCGCCCGGTCCCGTAGACGAGATTGGTGCTGACCTGGACGAACCGTCGTACCCCCGACGTGACGGCGGCGCGACCCAGCTCCAGTGCGGCGTCCCGGTTGACAGCCCACGCCTCCTCGTCCGGGACGCCCCGGAACGCGGCGGCGACGTTCACCACGGCGTCCGTCCCGGCGAGTGCCTTGCCGAGGACCGTCTCGTCCCGGAGATCACCGACCGTCACCTCGGCGCCGAGCGCCGCGAAGGGGGCGGCGCGCTCGGCGTCGCGGACGAGCACCCGGACCCGGTCCCCCGTCTCCGCCGCGCGGGCGAGCAGCCGGGGCACGAGACGGCGCCCGACCTGTCCTGTCGTTCCCGTCACGAGAGTGAGCATGGCGTTCCCCGTCCGTCGTGGTCGCGTGTGCCGGATGTGCCGCATGTGCACCTGTGTCCAGCGTGGTCCCGTCGCGTCCGCCCCGGGAGAGACCCGGTGATCCGGGTAGCGGGTATCGGGGGACCGGTACTCCCTGGCTGGGCTCTGGTGACGGGTACGGCGAGGGGTGATCCTTGGCCTTGTGGACCGACTCGACCGACCGCAGCTCGCCGACTTCCTGCGCCGGGGCCGCGCCCGCCTCGACCCGTCCGACGTGGGTCTGGAGGCCGGATCGCGGCGCCGTACGCCGGGTCTGCGCCGGGAGGAGGTGGCGCAGCTCGCCGGGATGTCCGTGGACTACTACACGCGGCTCGAACAGCGGCGCGGACCGCGCCCGTCCCGGCAGATGCTGGGCGCCCTCGCGCGGGCGCTGCGGCTGTCAGGGGACGAGCGGGACCACCTGTTCCATCTGGCGGGCGAGGAGCCCCCGCGCTCGGGCACGGCGTCCGCGCACGTACGCCCCGGTCTGCTGCTGATCCTCGACCGGCTGTACGACTCGCCCGCGCTGATCCTCAACGACTACGGCGACGTCCTCGCGCAGAACCGGATGTCCGCCGCGCTGACCGGTGACCTGAGCGCCCTGCCGCCCGCCGACCGCAACATGGTGCGCCGGTTCTTCCTGTGCCCGGGGGTCCGGGACCTGTTCCCGCCCGAGGACCAGCCGGTCCACGCGCGGGCCCATGTGGCGAGCCTGCGCGCGGTGACGGCGGCCCGCCCCGACGACCCGGCCCCGGCCGCACTGGTCGCCGAACTCCTGGCGGCGAGCGAGGAGTTCAAGGCGCTGTGGGACTCGCACGAGGTCGCCGTACGCCGCTCGGCGACCAAACGGTTCCAGCACCCGCTGGTCGGCCTCCTGGAACTCGACTGCGAGATCCTGCTGACGGACGGCAACAACCAGTCGCTGCTGGTCCACTCGGCCCGCCCCGGCACGGAGTCCCATGAACGCCTGGAACTCCTCAGGGTCATCGGTCTGCAGAACCTGACTCCGAGCCCGGACGGCTCGCACTCCTGAGGCCGGTCGCGACGGACGCGCGTGCCGCGGCCTGCTCGTCACCCGCCGCCGACGCGAAGTCGAGGAGCATTCCTCTGAGCACCTGGTCCGGGGTGTAGTCGCCCATGATGTAGCCCGCGCGGGTGAGTTGGGCGAGGCCGTGGAGCTGGCTGAAGAGCTGGCGGACCAGGAGGTCGGTGTCCGTATCGGGGCGGAAGCGTCCGGCGGCGGTGCAGCGGCGCAGCGCGTCGCGCAGGGAGCGCAGGCCGTACGCGCCGATGCGGCGGTCGTCGTCCGAGAGCGTGAAGCCGGCGAGGGCCGAGCCGCCGAACATCACGGCGTAGACGTCGGGTTCGGCGCGGGCGAACTCCTGGTAGGCGCGGGAAAGGCCGGCCACTTCGGCGACGGGGTCGGCGGGGTGCCGGGCGCTCTCCGCCGTGCCGAGCGCGTGGAACCGGGCGAATCCGTCCCGCATCAACTCCCGTACCAGGCCCGGCATCGAGCCGAAGTGGGTGTACACGGCCATGGTCGACGCGCCGACCTCCTTGACCAGACGGCGGGCGCTGAGGGCGGCCGGTCCCTGCTCGGTCAGGATCCGCGCAGCGGCGTCGAGCAGCCGGCGGCGGAGGTCGTCGGGTTCCGGGCGGTGGGTTGACACGGGCAGCAGCATAACGCTGTTATTGAACATAACGGTGTTATGGGGAAGGGGTGGGGTGGGTCCCATGGGTGTACGGGGGATGCGGGCGCTGCGGGGGCGGGTCGTGCGGCTGCCGGAGGCGGGCGGGGACGACTTCGGCGTGGCGGGCGGACCGGAAGCGGCGGCGGGAGCGGGAGCAGGGGCGGGAGGTCCCCCGGTGCGGCTGGCGATCCTCGGGGACTCGACGGCGGCGGGGGTCGGCGCCTCCGTGCACGCGGAAGCACTGGCGGGGTGCGTCGCTCAGGCGCTGGCCGCGCTGACCGGACGGACGGTCTCGTGGCGGGTCTCGGCAAGGTCCGGCGCGACGATGGCGGCCGTACGGAGCGGGCTGCTGCCCGGCCTGACCGACCCGGCGACCCGCTGGCGCCCGGACCTCGTCCTGGTCGCGGCGGGCGTCAACGACGTGCTGCGGCTGCGCGGACCCCGGGCGTTCCGGCGCGAGGCGGCCCTGCTGGTACGGGACGTCCGGCTGCGGCTCGGCGAGGACGTGCCGATCGTGTTCGCGGGGCTGCCGAGCGTGGACAACTTCGACACGGTGCCGCGCGGGGTGCGGGGGCCGCTGAGTCTGTACGTGCGCTTGCTGGACCGGCAGTTGAGGGTGGTCGCGCGACGAGGCCGGGCCGTACGGCATGTGCGGTCGGGCGCCCTCCCGAAGGCGCCGGGCATGTGGCTGGCGGCCGACCACTTCCACCCGTCCCCGGCGGGCTACCGCGCCTGGTCCCACACCTTGGCGCCCGGCCTGGCCACCCTGACGACGGGCCTCGGCGCCAGTCCACGCCCCTGACAAGACCGGCGCGGGCGTCAGTCCACGCCCCTGACCCTCGTGACCAGGACCGCCCCCGCCAGGCCGATCGCCGCCGCCGTCAGATACAGGGCCCGGTAGCCGCCGAGGTGGGTGACCAGGGGGGCCGCGAGGGCCGGGGCGGCGACCTGGGGGAGGGCGTTGGTGATGTTGACGATGCCGAGGTCCTTGCCCCGGTCCGCCGCCTTCGGCAGCACATCCGTCATCAGCGCGAAGTCCACCGACGTGAACACGCCGAAGCCGACGCCCAGGACCGCCGCCGCGACGATCGCCCCCGGCCAGGTCTGCCAGACCGACAGCATCGCGGTCGCGACCGCCATCAGCAGACCCGACCCGAGGACGAACGGCTTTCGCCGGCCGGTGCGGTCCGACCAGACACCGCCCACCACGACCGTCGCCAGCAGCGTCGCGCCGTTCACCGCCGTCAGGACGAGGACGCCCTGGTCCGGGTCCGCGTGGTGCAGCCCGTCGCGCAGGTAGTAGAGGAGGTAGAGCAGGACGAGGGCGTTGCTGAGGTTGATCAGGAACCGGGTCAGCCAGGCCCACCCCAGATCCGGGTAGGCGCGCGGACTGAGCCAGAACCCGGCGGCGAAGCCCCGCCACGCGAACGGCGCCCGGTCGGCCGGGGCCGGCCGCGGATCCCGGTACCGCACCACGTACGGCAGCACCCCCGCCACCGTGAACACCGCGCACGCCGCATACCCCGCGCCGACCCCGCCCGCCACCGTCGCCAGACCGGTGCCTGCCACCACCCCGAGGAGCTGCGCGGCGCCGAGCCAACCGCCCACGACACCCCGCTGCCCGCGCGGCACCCGGTCGGGGACGGCCGCCGTCACCGCCGCGAACGCCGCGTTCAGCGTCAGTTGCACCAGGCACCAGCCCACCGCCATCGCGGCCAGGGACCGTGCCCCGCCGAGCAGCAGCAGCGACGCGGCGCCGCCCGCCGCACCGGCGACGATCCACGGCGTACGCCGCCCGAACCGTGACGTCGTCCGGTCCGACACCGCGCCGAACAGCGGGTTGGCGAGCAGCGAGACCACCGCGCCCGCACCCGTCACCCACGCGAGAACCGTCTCCTTCGACATCCCGGCCGGGGCGAACTGCTCCGCCTGGAGCGCGAGCAGGATCTGCAGCGGGCCGTACCAGCCCACCCAGATCGCCCCGTTGGCGAGCGACAGCGCCGAGGTCCAGCCGCGCCCGACCGGCACGGCGGGCTCGGCGGGCTCTGAGAGCGCCGCAGCAGGGGTCAACCGCTCCTCCGCCGTCATCTGAGCGTCCGCAGCGCCTCGCGCAGCCAGTGGTACGACGCCTTGGGTGTCCGCTCCTGGGTCTCGTAGTCGACGTGGACCAGGCCGAACCGCTGTGTGTAGCCCTCCGCCCACTCGAAGTTGTCCATCAGCGACCACACGAAGTACCCGCGCACGTCCACACCCGCCGTCAACGCGCCGTGCAGCGCCCGCAGATGACCGTCCAGATAGGCGATACGGTCCTGATCGTCCAGGCCCTCGTACGAGCAGCCGTTCTCCGTGATGACGACGGGCGGGAGCCGGTCCCCGTACCGGTCCCGGAACGCCGTCAGCAGCTCCGTCAGGCTCTCCGGCACCACCGGCCAGCCGAAGTCGGTGACCGGCCGCCCCTCGATCTGCCGTGGTGCGAAGGGGAGTTCGGCGGGGAGGGTGAGTCCGCCGTACTCGGTGGACGCCGGGCCCGGGGCGCCGACCTTCGTGGGCGCGTAGAAGTTGACGCCGTACCAGTCGACTGGGCCCGCGATGATCTCCAGATCGGCCGCGACATCGCCGGGCAACAGGTCGGCGATGCCGTCCGGGTAGCGGCCGGTGAGGACCGGGTCCGCGAACAGGCGGTTCAGGAGGAGGTCGTAGAAGTCGGCGGCGTCACGGTCCTCCTGGGCGTCGGACGCCGGCCAGGTCGGGCCGTGCGAGTTCGCGATACCGACATCGTCGGCCCCCGCCGCCCGCAGCGCCCTCAACGCGAGCCCGTGGCCGAGGAGTTGGTGGTGAGCGGCGGGCAGCGCGCCGAAGATCAGCCGGTGGCCGGGGGCGTGCTCGCCGATCGCGTGGCCGAGGAGGGTGTGCTCGGCGGGCTCGTTGATCGTGATCCACTTCGTGACGCGGTCGCCGAGACGGGCGGCGACGACAGCCGCGTACTCCGCGAAACGCTCAGCCGTGTCCCGGCTCAGCCAGCCGCCCGCCTCCTCCAGGGCGAGCGGCGTGTCCCAGTGGAAGAGGGTGGGGACCGGGCGCACGCCCTGGGCGCACAGCTCGTCCACGAGCCGGTCGTAGAAGTCCAGGCCCCGGTGGTTGACGGCGCCCGAGCCGGTCGGGAGCACGCGCGGCCAGGAGATCGAGAAGCGGTACGCGTCCACGCCGAGACCGTGGATCAGGCCGACGTCCTCGCGGTACCGGTGGTAGTGGTCGCAGGCCGTGGCGGAGGTGGTGCCGTCCTTCACCCGCCCCGGCTCGGCGGTGAACGCGTCCCATACGGACCGGCCCCGGCCGTCCTGATCGACCGCACCCTCGATCTGCTGAGCGGAGGTGGCCACGCCCCAGAGGAAGCCGGGGGGAAAGGAGGGGAGCGGAGGTGTGGTGGCTGTCATGGCCGGATCATCCATCCGGCCATGGCTGCTGCGGAAGTGTCTTGGGGGGTGCGCAGTTCCCCGCGCCCCTTGTTGGGGTGGTGCGGGTGGGAGTGTTCCTGCGGGTTGAGGGTGGCTGGGTGCGCAGTTCCCCGCGCCCCTCAATGTGCCCTGCGGGCGCTTACTTAGGTGTTACGCGCCCTCCTTAAGCACCCGGGTGATCAACTGCCGCTGGGATTCCGTCAGATGGGGATCCGTGCAGTAGCGGGTGCGGCCGTCGGCCGTGATGCGGTACGAGAAGCCGTCCGGGACGCCCAGCGGCGGCGTCGCGTGCCCTCCGGCGAGCGCCTGTTCCGCCAGTGACGTCCACGTCGCCGCGTCGGGGCGGCCCGCCGTGTCCAGCTCCGCCCGCCGCTCGATCCCCGCGAACCCGCCCGTCCGCCGCACTTCGATCCGCATACCGCCTCCTGTCCTCCCCGTCCCGTGCCCTCCCCCTACCCCGCCGTCGCGATCCCCACCTGCGACCACGCCTTGAGGACCGACTCCTGCTCCTCACCCCCGGCACCGAACCGCGCCTTCGCCGCCGCCACCGTCAAGCGTGCGAACGCCGCGAAATCCGCGTCCGACGCCAACTCGCCGCCGGTCAGCACGTCGTACCAGATCTGCCCGGCCCGCTCCCACGCATTGCCGCCGAGCGCCGTCGCGACCAGGTAGAACGCCCGGTTCGGGATACCGGAGTTGATGTGCACGCCGCCGTTGTCGCTGTTCGTGCGGACGTAGTCGGCCATCGTGGCGGGCTGCGGGTCCTTGCCGAGGACGTCGTCGTCGTACGCCGTGCCCGGCTCCTTCATCGAGCGCAGCGCCTTGCCCGTGACGCGCGGTGCGAGGAGTCCTTCGCCGATCAGCCAGTCCGCGTCGGCCGCGCTCTGCCCGAGCGCGTGCTGCTTGATGAGGGAGCCGAAGACGTCCGACAGCGACTCGTTCAGGGCGCCCGACTGCCCGTAGTACTCCAGGTTCGCCGTGTACTGCGTGACCCCGTGCGTCAGCTCGTGGCCGATGACGTCGACGGGGATCGTGAAGTCGAGGAAGATCTCGCCGTCACCGTCGCCGAACACCATCTGCTCGCCGTTCCAGAAGGCGTTGTTGTAGTCCTGGTCGTAGTGCACGGTCGCGGTCAGTGGCAGGCCCGCGCCGTCGATCGAGTTGCGCGTGAACGCCTTGAGGTAGGTGTCGAAGGTCGCGCCCAGGCCCGCGTAGGCCCGGTTGACGGTCGCGTCCCGGCCCGGCGCGTCCGCCTCCGCCCTGACCTTGCGCCCCGGCAGCGCCGTACCGTGCCCGGCGTCGTAGATCGTGCGGTGCGGGCCCTCGCCCGCCTGCGGCGCGGCCAGGGTCCGGGCGCCGGTGACCGTGGTCAGCCGGCGGCGGGTGCGTTCGAGGGCGTCCCGCTCCAGTGTGCGGCGGGCGGGATCCGAGAGCGCGGGATCGCCGTGCCGGGCCAGGCGGTCCAGGACGTGCGGCGGCACGATCGTGCAGAAGACGGGGGAGGAGAGTGTCTCGGGTGTCTCTGTCATGCAGCGAAATGTGGCACTGGGTCATCGCGCTGTCACTAGATGCGACCAGGATTGGCGAAATGGAGTGATAGATCACGGGATGGCCGTTACCCGATGCGCGTCCCGCATACTGGGACGGGTCCCCCGTGTCCGTCCCGGCTCGGTTAGGCTGCTCAGCATCATGCGTTTCGGGCTGCTTCTCCTTAGCTGCCGCGGCGAGGGCCTGTAGTCGTAGGCCGACCCCCTCCCCGCGGAGTTCGGTGGTGCGCTTAGACCGTCGGCCGTCCCCCGCGGACCCCAGAGGAGCCCACGCATCATGTCGAACCCCGCCGATTCCACCATCGGCCGTTCCACGCCCGTCACCACCGCCGCCCACTTCCAGCGGCCCACGGCGATGCCGATCCACAAGTACGGCCGGTACGAGCAGGTCGACATCGCCGACCGCACCTGGCCGAACCAGCGCATCACCAAGGCCCCCCGCTGGCTGTCGACCGACCTGCGCGACGGCAACCAGGCGCTGATCGACCCGATGTCCCCGGTCCGCAAGCGCGAGATGTTCGACCTCCTGGTCCGCATGGGCTACAAGGAGATCGAGGTCGGCTTCCCGTCCTCCGGCGCCACCGACTTCGATTTCGTACGGTCGATCATCGAGGACGGCGCGATCCCCGATGACGTGACGATCTCCGTCCTGACCCAGGCCCGCGAAGAACTCATCGAGCGGACCGTCGCCTCCCTGAAGGGCGCCCACCGCGCCACGGTCCACCTGTACAACGCGACCGCGCCCGTCTGGCGCGAGGTCGTCTTCCGTGGCTCCCGCGAGCAGGTCAAGCAGATCGCCGTGGACGGTACGCGGCTGGTGATGGAGTACGCCGAGAAGCTGCTCGACGCCCGCACCACCTTCGGATACCAGTACAGCCCCGAGATCTTCACCGACACCGAGCTGGACTTCGCCCTGGACGTCTGCGAAGGCGTCATGGACGTGTGGCAGCCCGAGGCCGGGCGCGAGATCATCCTCAACCTGCCCGCCACCGTGGAGCGTTCGACTCCGTCGACGCACGCGGACCGCTTCGAGTGGATGAGCCGCAACCTCTCCCGCCGCGAGTTCGTCTGCCTGTCGGTCCACCCGCACAACGACCGCGGTACGGCCGTCGCCGCCGCTGAACTCGCCCTGATGGCCGGCGCCGACCGGATCGAGGGCTGCCTGTTCGGACAGGGCGAGCGCACCGGGAACGTCGACCTGGTCACCCTCGGCATGAACCTGTTCTCGCAGGGCGTCGACCCGCAGATCGACTTCTCCGACATCGACGAGATCCGGCGCACCGCCGAGTACTGCAACCAGATGGAGGTCCACCCGCGCCACCCCTACGCGGGCGACCTCGTCTACACCGCCTTCTCCGGCTCCCACCAGGACGCCATCAAGAAGGGCTTCGAGTCGATGGAGACCCGCGCCGAAGCCGCAGGCAAGACCGTCGACGACATCGAATGGGCCGTGCCGTACCTGCCCATCGACCCCAAGGACGTGGGCCGCTCCTACGAGGCCGTGATCCGCGTCAACTCGCAGTCCGGCAAGGGCGGCATCGCGTACGTCCTGAAGAACGACCACAAGCTGGATCTGCCGCGCCGGATGCAGATCGAGTTCTCGAAGCTGATCCAGGCCAAGACGGACGCCGAGGGCGGCGAGGTCACGCCGAAGGACATCTGGGGCGTCTTCCAGGACGAGTACCTTCCCAACCCCGACAACCCGTGGGGCCGGATCCAGGTACGGGCCGGGCAGACCACCACCGACAAGGACGGCGTCGACACCCTCACGGTCGAGGCCACGGTCGACGGCACCGACACGGTGCTCACCGGCTCGGGCAACGGCCCGATCTCCGCCTTCTTCGACGCGCTGCACTCCGTGGGTATCGACGTACGGCTCCTCGACTACACGGAACACACGATGAGCGAAGGCGCGTCCGCGCAGGCCGCGTCGTACATCGAGTGCGCCATCGAGGACAAGGTCCTGTGGGGCATCGGAATCGACGCCAACACGACGAGGGCGTCCCTGAAGGCGGTGGTTTCGGCGGTGAACCGGGCGGGGCGCTCCGCGGGTTGAGCGGTTCCTGATCCGCTGCCGCGGGTGCGGGTGCCCTCCGGGCGGGGGCGGGGCGGGGGTTCTGCCGGGTTCCCGGCTGGGGTGCGCTGTGGGTTGGGTCGGGTTCTGATCCGCTGTCGCGGGTGCCCTCCGGGCGGGGGCGGGGCGGGGGTTCTGCCGGGTTCCCGGCTGGGGTGCGCTGTGGCTTGGGTCGGGTTCTGATCCGCTGCCGCGGGTGCCCTCCGGGCGGGGGCGGGTGGGGAATTCCGCCGGACTCTCGCCGTCGGGGCGGGTCGCCGTTGCGGCGGGAAGTGGTTTGGGTGGGGGCGGGTCCTGATCCGCTGCGGGTGCCCTCCGGGCGGGGGCGGGGCGGGGTTTTGCCGGGTCTCCGGCTGGGGTGCGCTGTGGGTTGGGTCGGGTTCTGATCCGCTGTCGCGGGTGCCCTCCGGGCGGGGGCGGGGCGGGGGTTCTGCCGGATCCTCGGCTGGGGTGCGCTGTGGCCGGGTCCTGATCCGCTGTCGCGGGTGCCCTCCGGGCGGGGGCGGGGCGGGGGTTCTGCCGGGTTCCCGGCTGGGGTGCTCTGCGGCCGGGTTCTGATCCGCTGTCGCGGGTGCCCTCCGGGCGGGGGTGGGTCGGGGATTCCGCCGGGCTCTCGCCGTCGGGGCGGGTCGTCGTTGCGGCGGGAAGTGGTTTGGGTGGGGGCGGGTGGTGCTGGGGTTCTCCCAGGCGCGCGGGGGCTGTTAGGGGTGGGTGGGGGCGGTGGTTTGTGGGTGGCTCGGCCCAGGATGTGGGTCAGGGGGTAGGGGCCGTCGTGGCGGGAGTCGTGGCTCTTCGGGCCGTTGTCGCCCAGGAGGATCAGTTGGCCGGCGGGGACTACGGGACCGGGGCCCGGTATCCCGGAGGGCATCGCGTCGCCCGGTAGTGCGGCGATCCGCTTGATCGCCAGTCGGCTCAATGCTCCGTGCCCCCGGACCACCTCCCCCGCCCCCGCCATCTCCACCACCACCACATCCCCCCGCCGCAGCGCGCCCGCCGGCACCCGCCGCGTCACCACCCACTCACCCGGCCGGTATGCCGGAATCATGCTCGGCCCGTGCACCTGCACCAGAAGGTACGTGCCGCGGACCCACCGCAGCGTCAGCACGCCCGCCGCCGGCGCGAGCGCCACCGCCATCAGCCAGATCACGTCGTAGCCACCTCCTGATAGCCCTCCGCCTGCGCCGCGAACATCCCCGCGTACAGCCCGCCCCGCGCCATCAGCTCCTCGTGCGTGCCCCGCTCCGCCACCCGGCCCTCGTCCACGACGAGCAGTTCGTCCGCCTCGCGCAGCGAACCGAGCCGGTGCGAGATGAGGACGCTGGTACGGCCCCGCCGGAACTCCCGCAGTCCCCGGTGGATGCGGGCCTCCGCCTCCGCGTCCAGACCGGAACTCGGCTCGTCCAGGATCAACAGGTCCTGCTCACCCCGCAGATACGCCCGCGCGATGGCCAGCCGCTGCCACTGCCCGCCCGACAGCGTCACCCCACGCGCCCCCGAGGCATCGCCCTCGTGGTCGCCCTGGAAGAAGATCCGCGACAGCAAGGTGTCGTAGCCGTAGGGGAGTTCCCGTACGAATCCGTCCGCGCCCGAGCGTCGCGCCGCCTCCGTGACCCGGTCGGCGGTGGCGTTCGGGAGGTCGCCGAGCGCGATGTTCTCCGACGCGCTCAGGTCGTACTCCATGTAGTCCTGGAACACCGCGCCGATCCGGCGCCGCAGCTCGGCCGGGTCCAGCTCGCGGATGTCGACGCCGTCCCAGAGGACCGCGCCCCGCTCCGGGTCGTACATCCGGCAGAGGAGTTTCACGAGGGTGCTCTTGCCGGCGCCGTTGCGGCCGACGAGGCCCAGGGTGCGGCCCCGGGCGACCCGGAAGCTGACCCCGCGCAGCGCCCACGGATGCTCCGGCGCGTACCGGAACCAGACATCGCGGAACTCGATCCCGGACGCCAACTCCCGTACCGGCGAAGGCTTCGACGGGACCGGCAGATCGGGACCGGCGTCCACGACGGACAGGAAGTGCCGGAAGAGGAGGAGTTGGTGGTGCGATTTCGCGATGTCCCGCATCAGGCCCGCGCCCGCCGCCTGCACCCCCGCCACCGACGCGATCATCAGCGACACGTCGCCCAGCGAGATCCGCCCGCTCAGCGCGGCCAGCACCGACCAGACGACGGCGACGCCCGCGCACCCGGCCGTCGTCAGACCGGCCAGGGTCTGGGTGAAGACCTCGCGCCGGTCGAGGGCCGCGTTCGCCCGGTTCGCCTTGATCTTCTCGGCCGTCATCCGCCCGCGCAGATGCCCGCCGAGATCGAACAGCCGTATTTCCTTGGCCGCTTGGAGGTTCGTCAGGAGTTCGCGGTAGAAGATCTCGCGGCGTTCCGTCGGGCCGATCCGCCAGGACGTGGCCGCGCGGCGCTTCGCCAGCCACATCTCCACCGCCAGGACCGGCGCGACGGACACCACGACGACCGGCGGCAGCCACCACGCGAGCAGCAGCAGCGACCCGAGGAACCCGGTGGCCATCACGCCCGCCCGTGCGACGGACAGCACCATCGTCACCACCACACCGGGCGTGGCCCCGCCGCTCTGCTGCGCCAGCCGCAGCCGGTCCACGAACGCCGGGTCCTCGAACCGGGCGAGGCCCGTGAACCGGCCGGTGGCCTCGTAGAGCTGCCGCTGCGCGAGCAGCCCCACGCTCCGCTCGAACTGCTTGGTCGCGTACATCAGCGCGTGCGGCAGACACCCGGTGAGCAGCCCGGCCGCCGCCAGGCTCACGCCCAGCGCGATCACCCGGTCCCGCTGGGCGTCCCCGCCCCGGGCGAGCGCGTCGACCAGGAGCTTCGTCAGCCAGGCGGTCACCACGGGGATCAGCGCGCCGAGCAGGGTCAGCGCGGCGATCGCACACGTACCGCCCCGGGTGGCGCGCCAGGTCAGCCCCAGCGCCCGCAGGATGCCCCGCATCGGTGTCACACACCCGCCGCGGACCGGGCGGCGGCCGACGGGGTCGACGGCGACAGCGAGAGATCCTCCATCCGGGTGCCCGACGCGCGGACGACCTTGTCCGGTCCGACCACCGCGAGCGCCGGATACACCTTGGCGCCCAGGGCCGTCGACACCGGACCGTCGAGCCGTTCGATCACCACGGTCGCGACCTCCTGCGCGGCGGCCCGCTTCCCCTCGACCTCCTCGGGCGTGCCCACCAGGACGGCGAGCACCTGGTCCCGGCCCGCCGCCCTGGCCCGCGCGAACGACACGAACTCCGGCAGCCGCTCCTCGCACTGGGCGCAACCGTGCGCGAAGACGCCGACCATCGTGTACGCGCCGGCGAGGAAGCCGTCGTCCACCGGGTCGCCCTCCGTGCTGACGGCGGCGAACGCGCCCACCTCGGCGCCCGCGGGCAGCATCACAGCCGGCGGACCGTTCGCCCGGCGCGCCCCGCCCGGCAGCCCGGACCCGGCACCCCCCGACTCCCGCATCTCCCGCAGGCGCCGCACGACCCCCACGGTGAGCACGATGTTGAACAGACAGAGCGCCCCGAACAGCACGGTGAGCGCGATGACGTACGGCATGGTCCAACCCCCTTCTGCGTACGGGGCCTTGGGCGGCCCCAGGTGTGCGGCTGCGTTCAGCTGTGGTGTCCGAGTGGTCTCAGCAACTGGGACAGGTCGTCGGTCAGCAGGACGAGACCGGCCGCGGCGGCCCCGAAGACGAGCGCGACGGCCGCGCCCGCGAGCGGTACGCCCGGTCCGCCGCCGGTCAGCGCGGCGCACACCCCGGTCAGCGCACCCGCGAGCAGCAGCCCGTTCCTGACGAGCTGCGCGGCGCCCACGGGCGCCGACGACGCGGCGCCGAAACAGCGGCACGCGACCCGGTCCCCGCGCCGTACCGTCCCCGCGATCGCCACCGTGAACGCGCCCAACAGGCCGGTGGCGAGGAGGAATCCGGCGAGCGCCGACCCGGTGGACGGCACCGCGAGCAGCACCACGCTCACGGATTCGGCGGCCAGTACGGTCACCGCGGCTGCCGTCAACGCGGCGCCCCCGCCGGGCAGCCAGGGCGCCAATTCCCGTACCGAATCCCGGAATGCGCGATATGCCGCACGGCCCCGCACCTTTCCCGTGAAGGAGAGGACGAAGACGAGGCCGAGGAATACGCGGCAGGAAATGAGAACATGGTCCATGGAGGTCTCACCTCTGGACGAAGGCGCCGCGCCCCGCTACGACCGGGGCGCGGCGCTTCGTCAGGTCAGGTCACCGGAGGGACAGGACCCGCGGACGGGCGCCCTCGGATCAGCAGTTGTCCGCGTCGGTGCAGCCCGTCTCGGTGGTGTAGCGGTACCCGTCGTCGCACCTCCAGTAGAAGATCTCCTTCCAGTACCAGAAGGGGCAGTGCGGGTCGCAGACCCTCGATTCGATCCAGCAGCCCTGGGCGCCGGACGAGGCGGCGTGCGCCGCCTGACGCGGAGCGACATGGCTCAGGACCTTGTCGCCGAGTGCGGTGAGCATGCTCATGTGGTGTTTCTCCTTTCACGGTGTTCGTCTGCGGGTGACTACGACAGAAACGCTAGAGATCCGGCGGGCGGCGAACTATCCGTTACGTCAGTGGATTCCGGTCTTTTCCGGATAGCCGCGCCGACCCGCCGTATGCGAGGGCGAGACCCCGTACGTCTCCTTGTAGAACTCGGCGAAGCGCCCCAGATGCGGAAACCCCCAGCGCAGCGCGGTATCCGTGACCGTGCCGTCGGCGCGGCCCTCGGCGACGGCGACCAGGTCCTCGTGCGCCCGCTCCAGGCGGATCCGGCGCAGATACGCCATCGGGGTCGTCCCCAGATGGGCGCGGAACGCCGCGCGCAGCGCCGGCACGCTCACCCGGGCCGCGAGCGCCATGCAGGCGATCGACACCGGCTCACCGGCGTGCTCCTCGCCGTACGCCAGCGCCCGGCGCAGCGCGCTCGGCAGCGCCGGGCAGCGCGCCGCCGCCCGGAGCGCGGTGCTGACGCTGCTCGGCTGGCTGTCCAGCAGCCCGTGCAGCAGAAGCTGCTCGAAGTGGCCCGCCGCCAGGGGTGAGTCGGCGAGGAGTCCGCTGCGCGCCGCGTCGACGTAGGCGCGCACGGTGCGCAGCCAGGCCCGGGACGTGGGGCGGCCCGCCGTGATGGCGGGGGTGAAGCGGACCGGGCCCCGCCCGTCCCTGGGGACGCCCCGGGACTCCACGGCGGCGTCGAGGACCGCGCGCGGGAAGCGCAGGACGCCCATGTCGCTGTCGTGCGAGCGGTGGATCTCCAGGCGGTGGCCTGGGCTGACGACATCGCAGGGCGTGGACACCCGCTCGCCGTCCACGAGCAGCCCCGCGCGGCCCGCGAGCGGCACATGGACGAGATAGAACTCGCCCACTTCGACGGGGCGGATCTCCACCTCGGCGCCGTAGCAGAGGAGATACAGGGCGACCCGCTCGTCGCCGATGGACCGGTACCGGCCGAATCCCGGCTCGCCCCGGACCACTCTCAGCCGGTGCGGGGCGATGTGGGTGCTCACGACCTCTTGGAGGCGTGCGATGTCCCGGCCCTCGAACAGAACCGTTTCTGGTGGCTTTTGTGGAACTTTGTCCGTAGGTAAAGTGCTCAGCTTCCTTCAGCTCCTTCGGCTGTGGGGACAAAAGGGGCGGCGGGGTGGGTGGGGGCCGCACGCGGGGAGTGCGGCGGGTGCGTGCCGGGGGCGCGCGGGGCGCGAACCGGGGGCGGCGGCCGGTTGCGTGGCAGGGCCATGATTTGGCCATGTCCTGGCGTACTGCTGTCGGAGGTGCTGACGGCGCCTCGCCGCTGTGGTTAACATCACGTCAACGCGGCAGTGTTGCCGGGGCGTGTCACGGAGGTGCCAGGTGCGGGCAGACCGAGGACTATTCGGCCGAAAGCCGCTGGTCTGCGGCATGCACACCGCTTGGCACACCGTGAGCGACGGTGAGTTCTTCTGCTCCGCGTGCGGCGGCGACCGCAACTACCTGCGGCGCACGGGACGTCGCCGGTTCACCCTTCTCGGTGTTCCGCTGCTGTCCCGGGGTGACGTGGGCCCCGTCCTCGAATGCGCGGCCTGTCAGAGCCACTTCGGCACCGAGGTCCTCGACCACCCGACGACCGCCCGCTTCTCGGCGATGCTCAGGGACGCCGTGCACACGGTCGCGCTCGCCGTCCTGGTCGCCGGCGGTACGTCATCCCGCCCGGTCAGGGAGGTCGCGGTGGCGACGGTACGGGCGGCCGGGCTCGACGACTGCACCGAGGACCAGCTCGTCGGTCTGATCAAAGCACTGGTCGCGGACACCGGGCGGTTCGTCACCGAGACCGGGCCGTGCGGCGCGACCCTCGCGATCGAACTGCACGAGGCGCTGGAGCCGCTGGCCCCGCATCTGGCGCCCGCGGGCCGCGAGGCGATCCTGCTCCAGGGCGCGCGGATCGCCCTCGCCGACGGGCCCTACAGCCCCGCCGAGCGGGACGCGCTCACGACGGTCGGGGCGGCGCTGCAACTTTGCGCGGACGACACGGCCCGGCTCCTCGCGACGGCGCGCACGCCTTTCTGAAAGGTCAAGGCGCTGGTCAAGACACTGGTCGAGGCGCTGGTCAGGGCGCCCGAAAAGGTTTTCCCCCATGGAACCCTCTCAGAGGTCTTGCTGATGCAGGTCTTGCTGATGCAGGTCTTGCTGATACCGCCCTGTGGCGGGAGTACTCCAGTTCACCGCGCCCACCCCCCGGTTGGCGAGCCTTTCAAGCACCTTTGAAGTGTCGGCTGAGATGTCGGCCGAAGTGTCCGCCGCGTACTCCCCGGGGAGTAATCCCGCCCGTCCGTCACCCCGCGCAGTAGCGCCCAACTCGCCCTCACGCCCGAAGAGGACGCCCCGCCGCATCGGAAGTCTGGAGAGCGGCCGGTCCGACCGGCCGACCAGACGCAGCCGTTCGGGAGGGAGGCCCTCGATGGGGCCGGAGAACACACGTACGCGGCGCAGAGCCGTGCCCTGGGTGATGCTGGCCCTGTGGATCGCCGTCCTGGCGGTCGCCGGCCCCTTCGCCGGGAAGCTCGGCGATGTGCAGCGCGACCGCGCCATCGACTACCTCCCGGCGAGCGCGGACTCCACCCAGGCCGCGAAGATCCAGGACCGGCTGCCCGGCGGCGAGAGCACCGACCTCGTCCTCGTCTACCACCGCGACGGCGGACTCACCCCCGCCGACCGGGCCACCGCCGACCGCCAACTCGCCGAGATCTCCCGTACGCAGGACCTGACCGGTACCCCGGAGGGTGTCCCGTCCGATGACGGCACCACGCTCATGTACTCGGTCGCCAGCACCGCGCCGGGACAGGACGAGACGAAACGGGACACCTTCGTCGGAGCGGTCCGCGACATCGCCCACGACACCGGGGGTCTGGGCGTCGAGGTCGGGGGGCCCGGCGCCCTGGCGACCGACGCGGGCGAGGTCTACAACTCCCTCGACGGACCCCTGCTCTACACCACCGTCGCCGTCGTGGCGATCCTCCTCGTCCTGATCTACCGCAGCCCGTTCCTGTGGCTGGTCCCGCTGGTCGTCGCCGGGGTCGCCGACTTCCTCGCGATGTCCGTCGCGTACGGGCTCAACCAGGGCTTCGGCACCACGATCAGCGGTCAGAGCCAGGGCGTGATGACGATCCTCGTCTTCGGCGCGGGCACCGACTACGCGCTGCTGCTCGTCTCCCGCTACCGCGAGGAGCTACGGCGCGTGGAGCGGCCGTACGACGCGATGGCCGCCGCCCTGCGCGGCTGCGGGCCCGCCGTGCTCGCCTCGTCGGGGACCGTCGCCGCCGGACTGCTCTGTCTGCTCGCCGCCGACCTCAACAGCAGCCGGGGGATGGGGCCGCTCGGCACGGTCGGGGTGCTGTGCGCGCTGGCCGCGATGCTGACGCTGCTGCCCGCCGTCCTGGTGCTGCTCGGGCGGCGCGTGTTCTGGCCGCTGGTGCCCGCGTTCGGCAGTACGCCCAAGGCGCGCAGGTCGCTGTTCGCCGCGATGGGCGGGTCCGCGGGGCGCCGGCCGCTGACCGTCCTCGCGGGCGGCGCGGTGCTGCTCGGGGCGCTCGCGCTCGGCGCGTTCAACCTGCCCGGCGATCTGAAGCAGGAGGACTCCTTCACGAAACGCCCCGAGTCGGTCACCGCGATGCGTACCCTCGCCGACGCCTATCCGGAGCGCGGCACCCAGCCCGTCACCGTCATGACGCCCACCGGCCGGGCCGCCGACGCGCTCGGCACGATCGAGGGCACCCGGGGTGTCGAGGCCGCCGAGCGGGGCCGCAGCGGCGGCGGCTGGACCGAGATCTCCGTCATCGCGCGGGCCGCGCCCCAGTCGGCCGCCGAGACCGCCACCATCAAGGCCCTCAGGGCCGCGCTCCCCGACTCCTACGTGGGCGGTCCGAGCGCCCAGGAGATCGACCTGGAGCACACCAACGCCCGGGACAGGAACGTCGTCGTCCCGCTCGTCCTGGCCGCCGTCCTGCTGATCCTGATCGCCCTGCTGCGCAGCCTGGTCGCGCCGCTGCTGCTGGTCGCGGCGGTCGTCGCGGTCTGGGCCGCGTCCCTCGGCATCGCGGGCCTCACCTTCGGGCCGCTGTTCGGCTTCCACGGGACGGATCCGGGGCTCGGGCTGCTGTCGTTCGTGTTCCTGGTGGCGCTCGGCGTGGACTACGGGATCTTCCTGATGCACCGGATGCGCGAGGAGTCCCTGGCGGGCGCCGAACCGGCCGCCGCCGCGCTCACCGCGCTGCGGACGACGGGCGGTGTCATCGCGTCGGCGGGGCTCGTGCTCGCGGCGACCTTCGCGGTCCTCACCAACATGCCGCTGGTCCCGCTGGTCGAGCTGGGCTTCGTCATCGCGGTCGGCGTCCTCCTGGACACCTTCCTGGTCCGCACGTACCTGGTGACGAGCGCGAGTGTGGCGCTGGGCCGCAAGGTCTGGTGGCCGGGCCCGCTGTCGAAGCCGCCGGCGGTACTCGCGCCTACCGCGCCCGAACGGCCGTACAGCAGGATGTGACCGTGAATCCGGTGACGGTGGTGGGCAGGCGCTCCGCGCGCTGGTACGACCCGATCCACCACAACGCCACCCTGGTGCTCCTGGTCGCCCTCGCCGCCACGGCCATCGCCGTGTCCGGCGAGGCCGCCCGGTGCCCGGACGCCCTGGGCTGGACCCTCCTCCTGGCGGCCCACGCCTCGCTCCTGTGGCGCCACCGCGCGCCCATGACCGTACTGCTGGCCACGCTCGCCTGCGTCGTCCCGTACCACATCCTCGACAACAACCATCTGGCTCCCACCCTGGCCTCGTACCTCGCCCTCTACACCGTCGCCGTCACCGGCCGTCCGCTGCGCACCCTGCTGACGGGCGTCGTCGTCGTCGGAGTCGCCACGAGCGTGATGCTCATGGTGGACACCCACCGGGGGGTCGACCTGCTGCGGACCTCCGGCTGGGCCGTCGCGGTGCTGGTGCTCGGCGCGTTCGTCCGGGTGCACCGGCAGCACCTCGTCTCGGTCGTCGAGCGCGCCGAACGGGCCGAGCGGACCCGTGAGGAGGAGGCGCGGCGGCGCGTCGCCGAAGAGCGGCTGCGGATCGCGCGGGACCTGCACGACCTGCTTGCGCACACCATCACGCTGATCGGCGTGCAGACGTCGGTGGCCGCGCACGTGCTGTCCGCTTCGCCCGGTCAACTGGACCGGAAGGCCGTCGCGGCGGCGCTGGACGACATCGCGGAGACCTGCCGTACGGCGCGCGGCGAGCTGCGCGCCACCCTCCAAGTCCTGCGCGCGGACGGCCCGGAGGAGCCGCGCGGCCCGCTGCCGGGGCTCGACGGGCTGCCGGACCTGGTCGATGCGGCGCGCACGGCGGGCGCCGAAGTCACCCTGTCCGTACGGGGCGACGGCACCCCGCCCGCGGTCGGCGCCGCGGCGTACCGGATCGTGCAGGAGGCCCTGACGAACGCGGTACGGCATGCCGGCCCCGGGGTCGGTGTCAGCGTCGGGATACGGTCCGACGGGCACGCGCTGCGGGTGAGTGTGACGGATGACGGACCGGGGCCGCCGCTCTCCGGGAACGGGCAGGGCGAGGGGCGGGGAAGCGGACTGGGAAGCGGGCAGGGGTTCGGGCTGGCGGGGATGCGGGAGCGGGCCCGCAGCGTGGGGGGTTCGCTGGAGGCCGGGCCGGGGCCCGGCGGAGGGTTCGCGGTGACGGCCGACCTGCCGCTGACGACACACGGCACGGAGAGGGGGGAGGGGGCGCCATGACGATCCGGGTGCTGCTCGCCGACGATCAGACGCTGGTACGGGCCGCGTTCGCGATGCTGGTCGAATCAGCGGACGACATGGAGGTGGTCGGCCAGGCGGGCACCGGCCGGGAGGCGGTGGAGCTGGCCCGCTCGGCGCGCGCCGACCTGATCGTGATGGACGTCCGGATGCCCGACCTCGACGGGATCGAGGCGACCCGGCTGATCGCGGCCGACGAGGACCTGGCGGGCGTGCGGGTCCTGGTGCTGACCACCTACGACACCGACGAGCACATCGTGGAGGCCCTCCGCGCGGGCGCCTCCGGGTTCCTCGTGAAGGACACCCGTCCCGCCGAACTCCTGGCCGCCATCCGGGTGGTCGCCGCCGGCGACGCGCTCCTCTCCCCGGGTCCGACGGCCCGCCTGATCGCCCGCGCCCTGCGCGCCCCCGACCCCCGCCCCTTGCCGCACGGCGGCGGCCCCGACGGCCTGTCGGACCGCGAACGCCAGGTCCTCTCCCTGGTCGCCCGGGGCCTGACGAACACCGAGATAGCGGAGACCCTGGGCCTGAGCCCTCTGACGGCGAAGACCCACGTGAGCCGCATCATGGGGAAACTCGGCGCCCGGGACAGGGCCCAACTGGTCATAGCGGCGTACGAATCAGGGTTGGTGACCCCGGGAATCCACTGACGGGCCCCGACGCCCCTGACACCCCCGACTTCCGGCCGGAACCCCAAATCCCATGCCCCGCACGGGTATTGCCCTGCCCCTGTCGGCGCACTACCTTCACTGAAACCGGACATCCTACGTCCGACGACCCATGTTTGCCGCTTCCAGAGGAGCACCGTGAACCGCAAGCGTCCCGTACTCGTCTCGCTGGCCGCCTCCGGGCTCGCCCTGTTCGCGCTGGGGGGTATGGCGTCCTCCGCCCCGACCGGGGGGCCGCCCGCCAACTCCGGCCCCCGCTGCACGTCATCGGTGCCGTTCACCTCCGGACAGGGCGGGTATGCCAGCTACCGCATCCCCGCCGTCGTCAAGACCGGCGTCGGCACCCTCGTCGCCTTCGCCGAGGGGCGGGTCGGCGGGGCCGGGGACACCGGCAACATCGATGTCGTCCGCAGACGCTCCACGGACGGCGGCTGCACCTGGGGCCCGCTCGGGGTCGTGGTCGACGCGGGCCACGACACACAGGGCAACCCGGCGCCCGTGGTCGACCCGCGCACCGGCCGGATCGTGCTGCTCACCACGTACAACAGCGGTGACGTGACCGAGGCGCAGATCATGCGCGGTCAGGTCACGCCCGCACAGGGCCGCCGCGTCTTCGTGCAGACCAGCCGCGACGACGGCCGCAGCTTCTCCGCCGCACGGGAGATCACCGCCACGGCCAAGCTCCCCGACTGGCGGTGGTACGCGACCGGACCCGGGCACGCCGTCGCGCTGACCCACGGCCCGCACAAGGGCCGCCTCGTCGTGCCCGCCAACCACTCCACCGCCCCGCCCGCAGGCTCCCCGGACACCGGCCAGGAGGCCAAGTACTACGGCGCGCACGCCCTCTACAGCGACAACGGCGGCACCACCTGGAAACTCGGCTTCATCGACGCCGACTACGAGGGCGTGATCAACGCCAACGAGTCCACCGCCGCCCAACTCCCCGACGGCCGCCTCTACTTCAGCTCCCGCGACCAGAACGGCAGCAGCCCCGGCAACCGGCTCGACTCCTACTCCAGCGACGGCGCCCGCACCCTCGACCGCCCCTACCAGGTGCAGCACACCCTCGACGAGGTCCCCGTCGTCCAGGGCAGCGTCCTCCAACTCGAAGGCCGCCGCGCCCCGCTGCTGTTCTCCGGCCCTTCCGTGCCCACCGCCCGCCGCGCCATGGCGATCTGGAGCAGCACCGACTCCGGGGCGACCTTCACCAAGGCGACGACCCTGTCCCAGCAGCCCGCCGCCTACTCCGACCTCGTCCAGCCGGACCGCAAAACCGTCGGCCTGCTGTACGAGACCGGCGCCACCGGCACGTACGAGAAGATCGAGTTCCGGCGCATCCCGCTCAGCACCCTCACCGGGTCCTGACAGGGCCACGTAGCTAGGGCGTGAAACAAGGCCGTGCAGCAAGGGGCCCTACAACAGCCCGGCCGCCGCCAAGTACTTGCCGACCCGCTCCACTTCATCGAGGGAGAGCGGGATCTGCGGGAAGGCGGTGGCCGGGCAGTCGATCACGCCGCGCAGATGCAGCGCCGCCTTGAACGCGCCGAGCCCCGACGAACTCCCGCCCATCCGCGCCGGATCACCGACCCCGACCATCCCGAACAGGGCGCACAGCCGCTCCTGCTCACCCCGCGCCCGCTCCCAGTCGCCCGCCGCGCAGGCCGCGTACAGACGCGCGTACCCGTCCGGATCGACGTTCCCGAGCCCCGGGACGACACCGTGGGCGCCCATCGCGAGCGCCGAGTCGACGGTCTGCTCGGAGCCGGTGAGGACGCTGAAGGAGTCGAGGGAGGACTGCGCCCTGACCCCCAGGACCACCCGCCGGAAGCCGCCCTCGTCGCCGCTGGAGTCCTTCAGGCCCGCCAGCACCCCCGCACCCGCCAGCTCCAGGACCAGCTCGGTGCCCAGCTTGGAGTGCACCGACGCCGGCAGGTCGTACGCGAACACCGGGGCCCCCGCCCGCTCGGCGAGCAGCCGGAAGTGCCGGGCGATTTCAGCCGGATGGGTGCGGGTGTAGAAGGGGGCGGTCGCGACGACGGCGTCCGCGCCCGCGCCGACGACCACCGCCGCGTGGTCGAGCACGCGGGGCGTCGTCGTGTCGATGACCCCGGCGAGCACCGGCACCTGCCCGCCGACGTGCCCCACGACGGTGTCCACGACGGTTCTGCGGTTCCGGTCGGCCAGATATGCCACTTCGGAGGTCGACCCGAGCACGAACAGCCCGTCGACCCCGCCCCCGATCAGATGGTCGACGAGCCGCACCAGCGACCCGGTGTCCACCTCGCCGTCCGGTGTCAGAGGCGTACAGACGGGCGGAACGACACCGTTCAGCGGGGCAGGCAAGGTCATGGACGCTCCGTAGATCGACTGCCGGGAACCAGGGTGGTCGGGTGGGCGCGGACGTCGAGGACGAGGTCACGCGTGGTCTGGTCGTCCGCCACCGGATGATGACACCGGAACCGCCGCCCCGCCCCCGACGACACGAACTCCGGCATGTCGGCCGCGCACACCTCGTCGGCCTTCCAGCACCGGGTACGGAACGGGCACCCGCTCGGCGGACGCGTCGCCGACGGCACCGGCCCCACCAGCGGAATCGGATCGATCGGATCGAGCAGTCCGGGCGTCGCCGAGAACAGCGCCCGGGTGTACGGGTGCCGCGCCCGGTCGGTGATCTCACCGGCCGGCGACTCCTCGACGATCCGCCCCAGATACATGGTGACGACCCGGTCACTCATCCGCCGTACGGTCTGGATGTCGTGCGACACGAACACCAGCGCGAGCCCGAGCCGTTCCTTGAGGTCGAGCAGCAGATTGAGGATCTGGGCGCGCACCGACACGTCGAGGGCGCTCGTCGGCTCGTCCGCGACCACCAGACCGGGGTCGAGGGCGAGCGCCCGCGCGATGGCGACGCGCTGCCGCTGCCCGCCCGACAGCTGACCGGGCAGCCCGTCCGCGAGCACCTTCGGCAGCCCGACCAGACCCATCAACTCCCGTACCCGCTGCTCACGTTCGGCGGGCGTGCCGCGGCGGTGCACATCGAGCGGGTCCCGCAGGATCTGGCGGATGCTGAGCCGCCGGTTCAGCGCGGTCGACGGGTCCTGGAAGATCATGCCGGTACCGGCGCCGATCGCGGTCCTGCGCTCTGCGGGGCTCATCGTCCACAGGTCGCGGCCCTGGAAGGACACGGTGCCCGCCGTCGGCCGCTGCACCCCGACGAGGACCTTCGCGAGCGTCGACTTGCCGCAGCCCGACTCCCCGACGACGCCCACCGTCTCACCGGGCGCGATGTCGAGATCGGCGCCGGTCAGCGCGTACACCCGGTCCCGCCCGAACAGGCCGCCGGAGCGCGCCTTGTGGACGACGTGCGCGCCCGCGAGGGAGACCAGCGGTTCGGCCGAAGTCCCCTCCTGTGGCTGGCTGTTCACGTGACGGCCTCGCTTCCCCTCGGGGCGGGCGCGCGCAGGGCGACCGCCGGATGGTGGCAGGCGGCGGAGTGCCGCCGGCCGTCCCCGGCGAGACCAGGCGCCGTATCCCGGCACACCTCGCTCGCCATCGGGCACCGGTCCGCGAACCGGCACCCGGCGGGGAAGTCGGCGGGCGACGGGACGACACCCCGTATCTGCACCATCCGCTCGGCCGCCGACTCCAGGGAAAGCACGGACCCGAGAAGGCCGCGCGTGTAGTGGTGCGCGGGCGCCTCGACCAGGTCCGCGGTGACCCCGGTCTCCACGATCTGACCGCCGTACATCACGACCACCCGGTCGGTGACGTCGGCGACCAGTGCCAGATCGTGCGAGACGAGGATCAGCGCGAACCCCAGCTCCTCGCGCAGCCTCAGCAGCAGCTCGATGATCTGGGCCTGCACGGTCACGTCGAGCGCGGTCGTCGGCTCGTCGGCGACGATCAGCTTCGGGGAGCGGGACAGCGCCATCGCGATGAGGACGCGCTGCCGCTGCCCGCCGGACAGCTCGTGCGGATAGCTCCGCAGGGTGCGTTCGGGATCGAGCCCGACCAGACCGAGGAGTTCTTCCGGTGTGCGCTTGCCGCCGCGCCGTACGACCTGCTTGAGCTGGGCGCGGATCGTCATCGCCGGATTCAGCGACGACAGGGCGTCCTGGTAGATCATCGCCATGTCGTGGCCGAGGAGCCGCCGCCGGACCCGCATCGGAAGGCCCACGAGCTGCCGCCCGTCGAAGGTGACCGTGCCCCGGACCCGCGCGCCCTTCGGCTCCAGCCCCATCACGGTCAGCGCGGTCAGCGACTTCCCGCAGCCCGACTCACCGACCAGGCCCAGGACTTCACCGGGCCGTACGTCGAAGCTGATGCCGTCCACGATGTCGACCCCGCCGTGCCGCGCGTCGAACCCGATCGCGAGCCCTTCGACGGCGAGCACCGGCGGCCCCTGCGGCAGCGGACGGGCCCGCTCCCGCAGCCGCGCCGCCGCCTGCGTCAGCCCCGGCAGCTCGTCGACGGTTCCGGCACCCGGCGCGGCGGCCTCCCACCGGTCCTCCTTACGCGCCTTGTCGGTCGGTACGTCACGGGCGGCGGGCGCGGCCCACGCGTCGGAGACCCCCTCGGAGAGGATGTTCAGCGCGAGGACGGTGATCAGCATCAGCAGCCCCGGGAAGACGGTCGCCCACCAACCCCCGGTCAGGACCATGTTCTTGCCGTCCGCGATGACGCTGCCCCACGACGGGTCCGGGGGCCGCACCCCCGCGCCGATGAACGACAGCGACGCCTCGAAGACGATCGCCTCGGCGACCTGCACCGTGCAGAACACCAGGACGGGCGCCGCGCAGTTCACGGCGACGTGCTTGATGACGATGTGCGGGGTGCGGGCGCCGATGACGCGTTCGGCGGTGACGTAGTCCTCGCCGTACTGGTCCATCACATTGGCCCGCACCACGCGTGCGATGGGCGGGGTGAACAGGAACGCGATGGCGCAGATCAGGACGGTGATCCCGCCGCCGAACACGGCGACGAGGACGGCGGCGAGCGCGATCCCGGGGAACGCCATCACCACGTCGAGGCAGCGCATCAGGGTCTCGTCGACGGCCTTGCGCGAGGTCGCGGCGATCGCGCCGAGCAGCGCGCCGACGACGAGCGCCAGCCCGGTCGCGCCGAGCCCGATCGCGAGCGACCAGCGCGCCCCGTACATCAGCCGGCTGAGGATGTCGCGGCCGAGGCTGTCCTGACCCATCCAGTGCTCGGCGGACGGATGCCCGGAGCCGTCGACCAGGGTCGCCTGGTCGAAGGGGTCGTGCGGGGCGAGCAGCGGCGCGAACACGGCCATCAGGACGACGATCGCGAGGAACACGACGGCGATACGGGAGAGTACGGGCAGTCGGCGCGGACCGCGAAGCTTGATCCCCGGCCGGGAAAGCCGCTCGGTGAGCTGCTTGCGGGACAGTGTCGGGCGGCTCATCCGGCGGCCCCCCTCAGACGTGGATTGACCAGCAGATACAGGATGTCGATGACGAGGTTGACGACGACGAACCCGACGGCGGTCGTGAGGACGACGCCCTGCACGACCGCCGGATCGCCGTTCTTCACCGCCTCGATCATCAGCTTGCCCATACCGGGCAGCGAGAAGATCGTCTCGATGACGACGGCCCCGCCGAGCAGATAGCCGACGCGCAGCCCGAGCACGGTCAGCGGATTGACGAGGGCGTTGCGCAGCACATTGCGCCCGACCACGACGACCGGCGGCAGCCCGCTGCCGATCGCGGTACGGACGTAGTCCTTGTCCAGCTCCTCGACCACGGCGGTCCGTACGATCCGGGTGAGCTGCGCGGCGACCGGCAGCGACAGCGCGAACGCGGGCAGCGTCATCGTCTTGAGCCAACCGCTCAGCGAGTCACCGGGGTTGATGTATCCGCCGGTCGGGAACCAGCCCCGGTCGACGGCCAGGTACTGGATCATCAGCAGCGCCAGCCAGAACCCGGGCGCCGCGACGCCCGTCAGCGACACCACGCGGATGAGCTGGTCGGGCAGCCGGTCACGGTAGATGGCGGCGGTGACCCCGAGGACGAGGGCGAGCACCACGGCGATCCCGAGGCCGAGGAAGGTGAGTTGCAGGGTGAGCGGCAGCGCGGTGGTGACCTGCTCGGTCACGGGCGCCCGGGTCAGCACGCTGATGCCGAGGTCGCCTTGGAGCAGGTCCCCGATGAAGTGGACGTACCGGACGGGCAGCGGGTCGAGCAGCCCGTTCTCCTCGCGGAACTGGTGCAGTTGCTCGGGTGTCGGATTGGCGCCCTGGAAGAACGCGGACGCCGGATCGCTGTCCGAGAACCGCATCACGAGGAAGACGAACAGCACGATGCCGAGCATCAGCGGTACGAGGAGTGCGATGCGGCGGATCAGGATACGGAGAATGGATCCCATGAATGTCAGCCGGCGGCCGGCTTGGCCTGGAGGACATTGATGCCGGGATAGGGCTGCGCCCGGATACCGGTGATTCTCTTGGGATTCCATGCCGTCATGAGTTCGTTGTGCACCACGGGGTACAGCACGGCCTGTTCCGCGACGAGGTCGATGTAGTCCTGGACCATCGCCTTCTTCTTCGCCGGGTCCGGCTCCCGGGTCGCCTGGTCCATGAGTGTGAAGAGCCGCTTGGCCTCGGAGTTCCCGGCCCAGCGCGCATAACCCATCCACAGGTTCTGCGGCCCGTAGTTGTAGTGCATGATCAGGTCCGCGTCGATCCCGAGCTGGTTCGGGTTGGAGGCCGCGGCGACGATCTGGAAGTCCTTCTTCTGGTCGAGCTTGGTGAAGACGGCGGTGGTCTCCTGCGGCTCAAGGGTGGTCTCCACGCCGATCGCGTCCCACGACGCCTTGATGGTGGGCAGGCAGTCCACGATCCAGGAGACGTTGACGGACATCAGGCTGACCTTCAGGCCCGAGACACCGGCCTCCTTGAGCAGCGCCTTCGCCTTGTCCGGGTCATAGCCGTAGACGGTCTTCGCGGGCCGGTACGACGGGTTCCCCTCGTCCAGGAAGGACGTCGACGCCTTGCCGTGGCCCTTCAGCGCGGCCTCGATCATCTTGTCCGTGTCGATGGCGTAATGCAGCGCCTGCCGCACCCGGACATCGCCGAACGGGTCGTGCGCGGTGTTGAAAAGGAGGAACAGATTGTTCATCCCGGCCCCGCCCTCGACGGTCAGCCCGCCCTTCTTCAACTGCTCGATATTGGCGTACGGAATGTTGTCGGCTATCTGCGCGTCCGCACTGGCGCCGGATATCTTCGCGACGCGGGGAGCGGCGTCCACGATGGTGAACCAGTTCATTTTCTTGAAGTTCGGCCTGCGCGGGCCGTTGTAGTCGGCGAACGCCTCGAAGGTCGTGTTGGTCTTCGGCTGGTGCGCGGTCTGCCGGTAGGGGCCCGAGCCGATCGCCTTGCCCTTGATGGCGTCCTCCCATGCGCCCGGCTTGGAGAACACGTGCTTCGGCATGATCTTCGCGAGCGTGAGCCGGGAGGCACCGTCCGGGAAGGGGAACTTCAGAACCAGCTCCACGGTCTTGCCGTCGATCTTCCTGACCTCGCGCAGCCAGCTCTCGAAGAAGCCCTTGGCGAGGGTCTGGGTGTCCGGGTCGAGGATCCGGTCGAAGACGAACACGACGTCGTCCGCCGTGACCGGCTGCCCGTCGTGGAACTTGGCGCCCTCGCGCAGCGTGAACTTCCACGAGGTGGAGTTGAGGTCCTTGGGTATCTCGGTGCCGAGCGCGGCATAGGGCACGCGGGTGATCGGGTCGGTGTCGAGCAGGCCCTCGTAGATGTGGTGGTTGGCGGCGACCGCGAACGCCGAAGCGGTCTGCGTGGGGTCCCAACTGCCGTCGTTCCCATAGCCGATGACGGCGGTCAGGGAGTCCAGGGCGCCCTTGCCGTCGCCGTCCGTCTCGTTGGTCGACTTCGGCCCGGACGAACACGCGGAGAGCGTCGAGGTGATGACGGCCGCGGCGCCGATCGCACCGGAGTACTGGAGAAAGGACCGGCGGTGCAGTGCCGGTCCGTCGGTCACATTGCGCACAGTGCCTCCATCGGTGTCTCCATCGGTGCCGCGATCAGAGCCGCGATCAGAGCCGCCATCAGGGCCTCCATACAGGAGATGGGACGTCCTACGTCGCGGTGACCATAGAAGCGCGTGCAGGGGTGGTCAAGGGGGTGCGCAGCAATCACGTGTGGGGGGTTGGTGTGCGGCCCGCCGATCGGGGGGTGCGCGGGGCACGGGTGAGCCGGAGGGGAAAGTTCTGTCGGAGGTGGGACGTTGGATGTCCGCCGCGCGTACCATGTGGCGCATGTCTGAGGAGCCGAAGAACTCCCGGGGGCGGCCCGCGCGCGAGCGGCGGGTGAGCAGCCAAATTCAGCGCGAGGTCATGCAGTTGATCCTCGACCAGGGGCTCAGACCGGGCACGCCGCTGCCCACCGAGACCGACCTCATGGACAGCCTCGGCGTCAGCCGCAACTCGGTGCGCGAAGCCCTCAAGGCGCTCCAGGCCCTGGACATCGTGGAGATCCGGCACGGCCACGGCACCTATGTCGGCGAGGTCTCCCTCACTCCCCTGGTCGACGGCCTCACCTTCCGCGCCCTCGCCCAGGAGGCCGACGACACCCGGGCGCTCCTGGAGATCCTCCAGGTCAGGGAGGTTTTGGAGGCGGGCCTGATACGGCGGGTCGCCACCACCGTCACGGACGCCGAACTGGACGAGCTGGAAGGCATCGTCGTACGGATGGAGCAGGCGGGCCGTACGGGCGAGCCCTTCCCCGAACTCGACCGCGCCTTCCACGAGTTGCTGTACCAGTCCCTCGGCAACGCCCTCGTACCGCAACTGCTCGCCGCGTTCTGGAACGTCTTCTGGCGGGTCGCCGGAGTGCGCGGCTGGACGGAGGACCCCAAGCCCGCCCTCACCGTCCGCCGCCACCGCGACATCCTCACCGCGCTGCGCGCCCGCGACGTCGAGCAGGCGGAGCGCGCGATGGCGGACCACTTCCGGGGGATCGAATCACGGGCGGGCCGGGCGATGAGGGGCGTCGGATGAACGGTGGGAACGACCGGCTGGCGGGGCTCCGGTCGCGGCTGCGCGGCATCGGCTACGGAGGCGACTACAACCCGGAGCAGTGGGGCACCGATGTCCACGTCGAGGACATGAAGCTGATGCGGGAGGCCGGCGTCGACCTCGTCACGCTCGGCATCTTCGGCTGGGCCCGCTCCGAACCGGCCCCGGGCGCCTACGACTTCACGTGGCTGGACCCGCACATGGACCGGCTCGCGGAGGCGGGCGTCGCGGTGTCGCTGGCCACGATGACGGCGTCCCCGCCGCCCTGGCTGAGCCGGCTGCACCCCGAGATCCTGCCGGTGATGGAGGACGGCACCCGGCTGCACCCCGGCTCACGCCAGCACTGGTGCCCGTCGAGCCCGGTGTTCCGGGGCCAGGCGGTCCGCCTCGTCACCGAACTGGCCGACCGGTACGGGCACCACCCGGCGCTCGCCCTCTGGCACATCGGCAACGAGTACGGCTGCCACCTCTCGCGGCACTGCCACTGCGGGGTGTCCACGGAGGCGTTCCGCACCTGGCTGCGCGCCCGGTACGGCACGATCGACGCCCTCAACGACGCCTGGTCGACGGACTTCTGGTCCCAGCGGTACGCCTCCTTCGACGAGATCCGCACCCCGCGCACGGCACCGTCCTTCCGCAACCCGACCCAGCAACTCGACTACGCGGACTTCTCCTCGGACGAACTCCTCGCCTGCTACCAGGCCGAGAGGGAAATCCTGGGCCGCATGACCCCGGAGGTGCCGGTGACGACGAACTTCGTCCCGGTGGCGAAGGCGCTCGACCTCTTCAAATGGGCCGGGTCGATGGACATCGTGTCGTACGACTCGTACCCGGACCCGCACGACCCGGACTCCTTCCACCGGACGGCCTTCTCGTACGACGTGATGCGCGGCCTCAAGGACGGCCGCCCCTGGCTGCTGCTCGAACAGGCACCCTCGGCGGTCAACTGGCGTGCGGTGAACGGCCGTAAGCCGCCCGGCCGGATGCGCCTCGACACCTGGCAGGCGGTGGCGCACGGCGCGGACGCGGCCCTGTTCTTCCAGTGGCGCCAGTCGCGCGGCGGCGCCGAGAAGTACCACTCGGCGATGGTGCCGCACGGCGGCAGGGACACCCGGATCTTCCGTGAAGTGGCCGAACTGGGGGCGGAGTTGGGGGCGGCCGATGATCTGCTCGGCTCTGTCCCGCTCCGGGCGGACGCGGCCCTCCTCCTGGACTGGCGCAGTTGGTGGGCCTTGGAACTGGACGCGCACCCGAGCGCGAAGGTGACGATGCTGGACGCGGCGCTGGCCCACCACCGACCCCTGTACGAGGCGTCGGTGGCGTGCGACGTGGTCTCGGTGGGGTCGGACTTCACCGCCTACAAGCTGCTGTTGATCCCGAACCTGTACGCGGTGAGCGAGGAGACGGCGGCGCGGATCCGTCGTTACGTGGACGGCGGCGGCACGGTCCTGATGTCGTACTTCTCAGGCATCACCGACGAACACGACCGGGTCCACCTCGGGGGCTACCCGGCCCCCTTCCGCACACTGCTCGGCCTGACGGTGGAGGAGTTTGCCCCGCGCGCGGACGGCCGCTGGGAGGAGATCATCCGCGTGGAGGGCGCGGAGGTGGTGCGGCGCCTGGGCTCCGGAGGCGGTCCGGCGGTGACCCGGCATGCGTACGGGCGGGGAACGGCGTGGTACGTGGGTACGGACCTGCCCGCACCGGACATGCGATCCCTGATGGACCGGGTCCGCGCCGAAACGGGCGTACGCCCCACTCTCCCGAACCTCGCCCCGGGCACCCAGGCGAGGACCCGGGTGACGGCGGACGGCACGAGGATTCATGTGGTGCTGCCGCTGTCACCGGAGGGGGTGGATGCTGAGACCGGGGGAGTGGAGATCCTGCGGACGGAGGGGTGAGGGGGGTGTTCCATTTGTCGATGACGCCGCCGAGCCGGCGTACCGGATGGGGTTTCGCACCGGTCGCTCTGGAGGACGGTGACGAGTACTGGCTGCTGGTGATGAGCGTGTGCGATCTGCTGGAGCAGACCGACTGCCGGTTCCGGATCGGGGGGTTCGGGGACGACGCGTGGGTCTTCGACATCCGGTACGACACCTCCGTACTGCTGGAGCACCTGCCCGAACTGCTGGACCACCTGGGCCGGGGCGAGCCGTTCGAGGTGGACCTCGCCAGTCAGGGTGTGGAACGTACGCTGACGTTCTCGCCGGCCGGAACCGACATCGAGATCGCGTGCGCCTCCCGCACGTCATGGGTCCCCGATCCGGCCGTGGAATCCCTTCCCGGGGACCGGTTGCTGACGATGCTGACGGACCTGGCCCACGCCTTCGCCGAGTCGGCGGAAGCCGTGGCGCCGGAGGTGGCCCGGCTCCCGCCCTGGTGCGGGTGGTTGGGCTTGGAGCGTTAGTTCCAGTTGTCGATTTTGGTGTCGTGGGGGTCCGGGGCGCCCTTGCCCGTTTCGATGAGGGACTTGAGACTCATCAGGAAGAGGGCCCACTTGGTGCTGCAGTGGTGCATGAACTCCACCGGCTCCTTCCAGCCCTGGTGTTTGAACAGGACGACGGTGTAGTCGTCGGCCTGAGCGAGGTCCCAGTACACATGGGTGCCGATCCACTCCTCGGGCCCGTCGACCACCTCCCACACCACGCGCTTGTCCGGGGCCAGTTCGAGGACCTTCATGTCGAACCCGCCGGCCCCGAACCGGAAGGCGAGGACACCGCCGACGCGGTCGCCTTCGCCGTGGGTGTCGGTGGTCCACCAGCCGGCGAGGCCGTCGGGGGTGGTCAGGGCGGTGTAGACGTCGGCGACGGGTGCGGCGATGCCGACCCTGTGCAGAATGTCGACCATGATCGACCCTTCTTTCGTGTGTGGGGTCTAGGTGTGGGGTTGCTGTGTGTCACGTTGCTGGATGGCTTCGGCGATGCGCTTGATGCGCTGGAGCCTGGCGTCCCAGGCCGCGCCCACGGAGGACAACTGGGCGACCGCGCGAGCGAGTTGCGCCTCGTCCACCCGGTATCTCCGCTCACGCCCTGCGGGCGTCGCGTACACGAGGCCGACGCGGTCGAGCACGCCGAGGTGTTTCGCGATGGCCTGCCGCGTCACGGGCAGGTGCTCGCTGAGGCTGGTGGCCGTGCCGTGGCCGTCCGCCAGCAGCAGATCGAGCATCCGCCGACGGGTCGGATCCCCGACCGCCGACCACAGGTCGTCGTCCACGGCGGTGGTCACGGGTTCGACACCAGCCGTGCGATGTAGGCGCCGAGCCGGGGAATGAAGGTGTCCCAGCCGACGATGTGCTCGCCGTAGTACTCCTCCAGCTTCGCCGCCTCCCAGCCCATCTCGCGGAACCCGGTCTCGGTGAGCCGGATTCTGGTGCCGGTGCCCGAAGGGGTGAGTTCGAAGGTGATGAGGAGCGACTGCGCGGAGTCGTCCACCTTGCCGTCGGGGTAGCCCCAGCGGAACGAGAACAGATGGGGCGGCTCGGCCTTCACGACGTGGATGGGCTGGACGTTGGCCCGTTCCCCCCAGACAAGCTCCCCGACGGCACCGGGCACCGCCTCGACCTGAGCCTCATCGGCCCACCACTCGGCGATGTGCTCGGGCCGACTGACCACCTCGAAGACGACATTGGGCGATGCCTCGACATGAATCTCCCGCTCGATACTCCCGTACTCCATACGCGTCACCCGTCTCCCTGACCTTTCCTACGCGATACGCAATGTTCGGTTGCACCTCACGTTAATCGACCGGGACCTGTCGTGCAACTTTTGGTTGCGAATGGCTGGTGGGGGCGGGAAGGTGCTGTTGGTCAGCGCCACGGGAAACACGACGACGCGGCCGGGCGTGAAGGCCGCTCAGACCCTGAAATGGAACAGCGAGGGCAAGTTGGCCTCCACGACGGAGGCCACGGCGACGACGGACTATCTGTACGACGCCAATGGTGAGCTGCTGATCCGGCGGGCCAAGGGCGACGGCGACACGATCCTGTATCTCGGCGGTCAGGAGGTCCGCCTCACCACCAAGGGCACGACGAAGACACTGTCCGGCACGCGCTACTACGTGGCCAACGGCCAGACCGTCGCGGTTCGTACGGCGACGGTGGGTACGACCGGCACGAAGCTCGCCTTCCTGGCGGCGGACCACCACGGCACGTCGAGCCTCGTACTCGACGCCACGACGTACGCGATCACGAAGCGGTACACGACACCGTTCGGCGCCCCGAGGGGCACAAAGCCCACGACCTGGCCGGACGACAAGTCCTTCCTGGGCAAGCCGGTAGACGCGACCACGGGCCTGACCCACGTGGGCGCCCGAGAATACGACCCGGGAATCGGCCAGTTCATCAGCGTGGACCCGATCCTGACGCTGGACCAACACCAGTCCCTGAACGGCTACAGCTACGCCAACAACACCCCGGTCACGTCGAGCGACCCCACGGGTCTCCAAATGCCGGCGGACCAGGGCCCACACGACCCCCCGACGAACACACTCCCTGGCAGCGACAACTGCTATACGGGCAACCTTTCAGCGAGTTGCGGCGGCATTTCGGGCGGCGGATCAACTGGAAGCGGAACGGGTACCGCTCCGGCCGGCAGCGATGGTTATGTACAGCAGAGCGATGAATCCGGTGGGTGCGGGTTCTGGGATGTCCGGTGCGGATGGAATCAGCTTTGGAAGACTGACTGTGGTTTCTGGGACGTTCGCTGTGGCGTAAAAGAAAATGCGCAGGCATGGAAGAATGCTGTCGTTGCTCTGTCCCCGATTGAGGATGGAAAAAAGTGCGTCAGTGAGCATGAGTTGTCTTCGTGTGGCTGGTTGATGGCCGGGTTTCTGCCCCTAGGGAAGCTCAAGGCACTGGCGAAGGCACTCGACAAGGGCGAGGATGCCGCGAAGGCGGCTCAGATCGCTGGACGCGGAATCACGTTGACGGGAAAGGTGAAGTATGGGGAGGGGCATCTAAGTCAAGCTGTTCAGTTGCAGCGTCTGATTGCAAAGGATAAAAACGGAAATTATGCGTCAGCGTTGCTCAAGGACGGGACGGTCATTGTCGCGCGATCGGGTGGAGGGCCGCACGCCGAGGAGAAGCTTCTTGATGCCGCAGGGGATAGGATTGTGGCAGTCTACTCCGAACGGCAACCTTGTAACGGTTCGCATAATTGTGCCAAGAAATTGAGCGATGCAGGCATAGGGAATATTAGCTGGTCGTTTGATTGGAGTTCGGACAAAGCGGTGCAGAGGAAGGCCACGAGCGACCTTGCCGACGCAGTCAATAAACTGTTCAATCGCTAGAACGAGTGGGCCCGTAGCTGGGTCGAGAGGTAAGGCGAGTGTCGATGTTGAGAATTGGGGACATGGAATGAAATATGAACTCACTGAAGTGAGGTCATCGGGCGGGGAGGCGTCGATCGAGGTTCCTCGGGAGTTCTTTGGGTATGTGGCCCGAGATGTGATTGAGGTGATTATTGACAGTGGCGGGGAAGTGCTGTTGGAATTCTGGCATCTGGGCGAGGATGTTCGGGTGTACGTTCAGCAGCGCACAGGGAAAGTGCTCGCTGGCCCCGGTCCAAGTGACTTGGTTTTCGCTAACTCATCCATCAGTCAGTTCAATAGGTGCGTGCAATCTCTGACGGCGCGCTACCCGTTTGCTGCGGAGGATGCGGAACCTGAGGAGTGGGCGCTTGCGGCCTTGGAGGTCGAAAAGATTGTCCATGCAATCGACCCTCCCGCGGCTGACGACGGCACATTCTGGAGCGATTTCGAGGCAGAGGTCTCGATGGGCGACTACATCTAGTGCCGTACCCTGTCCAGACGTCAGAGGATGTTGGCTGCCGGTCATTGGCCCCCCACTCCGTCCCAGCACCCCCCCGCCATACGCGACAATGACCCCATGAGCCTGTTCCGGGACGACGGTGTCGTGCTGCGGACTCAGAAGTTGGGTGAGGCCGATCGCATCATCACGCTGCTGACCCGTGGGCACGGGCGGGTGCGTGCCGTGGCGCGCGGGGTGCGGCGGACCAAGTCCAAGTTCGGGGCCCGGCTCGAACCCTTCTCCCACGTCGACGTGCAGTTCTTCGCGCGCGGGAGCGAGCTGATCGGGCGCGGGCTGCCCCTGTGCACGCAGAGCGAGACCATCGCTCCCTACGGTGGCGACATCGTCACCGACTACGCCCGCTACACCGCCGGCACCGCCATGCTGGAGACCGCCGAGCGGTTCACCGATCATGAAGGGGAGCCCGCCGTGCAGCAGTACTTGCTGCTGGTCGGCGGGCTTCGTACCCTTGCCCGAGGTGAGCACGAACCCCATCTCGTACTCGATGCCTTCCTGCTCCGCTCCCTGGCCGTCAACGGCTACGCCCCCAGCTTCGGCGACTGCGCCAAGTGCGGAATGCCCGGACCCAACCGTTTCTTCTCGGTCGCCGCGGGCGGTTGTGTCTGCGGTGACTGCCGGGTGCCCGGCAGCGTCGTACCCTCACCAGGGGCCCTCGAACTGCTCGGGGCCCTGCTGACAGGGGACTGGGTCACGGCCGACGCGTGCGAACCGCGGTACGTCCGTGAAGGCAGCGGGCTGGTGTCGGCATATCTGCACTGGCATCTGGAGCGCGGCCTGCGCTCCCTGCGGTACGTGGAGAAAAGCTGAAGATGAGCTAGAGAACCAAGACGTCAGAGCAGAGCTTAGGAGAGCTGTTCACCATGGCACGACGCGGAATCCTCGGACGGTCCCGCCCCGAGTACAAGACGCCCGACCCGCACCCCTCGGGCGCCCGACCGCCGAAGATTCCCGGCGAACTGGTCCCGCAGCACGTCGCCGTCGTCATGGACGGCAACGGGCGGTGGGCGAAGGAGCGCGGCCTTCCCCGTACCGAAGGGCACACGGTCGGCGAGGCCGTCGTGCTCGACGTCGTCAAGGGGTGCCTGGAGATGGGCGTCAAGAACATCTCCCTGTACGCCTTCTCCACCGAGAACTGGAAGCGCTCGCCCGACGAGGTCCGCTTCCTCATGAACTTCAACCGTGACGTCATCCGCCGCCGCCGCGACGAGATGGACGAGATGGGTATCCGTATCCGCTGGGTCGGCCGGATGCCCAAGCTGTGGAAGTCCGTCATCCAGGAGCTTCAGGTCGCCCAGGAGCAGACCAAGGACAACGACGCCCTGACGCTGTACTTCTGCGTCAACTACGGCGGCCGGGCCGAAATCGCCGACGCCGCCCAGGCCCTGGCCCGCGATGTCGCCGCCGGAAAGCTCGACCCGGACAAGGTGAACGAGAAGACCTTCGCCAAGTACCTGTACTACCCGGACATGCCGGACGTCGACCTGTTCCTGCGGCCCAGCGGCGAGATGCGCACCTCCAACTTCCTGAACTGGCAGAGCAGTTACGCCGAGATGGTCTTCCAGGACGTGCTCTGGCCCGACTTCGACCGCCGTGACCTCTGGCGCGCCTGCCTCGAATACGCCTCGCGCGACCGCCGCTTCGGCGGCGCCATCCCCAACGAGCAGCAGGAACCGAGCCCCGGGGACGCGGGCTGATCCGTCACCCGTACAGCGCCCGTACAGAGCGACAGGGGCCCGTGCCGCATGGCACGGGCCCCTGTCCCTCTCAAGAGTCCTCCTCAAGAGTCCGCTAACGCGCCGCCTCCGCGGCCCCCGCCCCCGCACACTCCGCACACGTCCCGAAGATCTCCACCGTGTGCGCCACGTTCACGAAACCGTGGTCCGCCGCGATGGCCTCCGCCCACTTCTCGACCGCCGGGCCCTCGACCTCGACGGCCTTGCCGCAGAGCCGGCAGACCAGGTGGTGGTGGTGTTCGCCGGTGGAGCAGCGGCGGTAGACCGCCTCGCCGTCGGAGGTGCGCAGGACGTCGACCTCGCCGGCGTCGGCGAGGGACTGGAGCGTGCGGTAGACCGTGGTCAGGCCCACCGAGTCGCCCTTGTGCTTGAGCATGTCGTGCAGCTCCTGAGCGCTGCGGAACTCATCCACGTCGTCGAGCGCCGCCGCCACGGCCGCGCGCTGGCGGGTCGACCTGCCTCGAACCGGGGCTGTCACGATGGCCTCCTCATGTCTCCTGCCCGGCCATTGTGCCAGGCCCGGGTAGTCGGAGTGTCGTACGTCGCCCCCCACCCGCTCAGCCGCGGGACGTCGGCACCACGGAATCGTCGACTTCGATCCGACCAAGGCCGGGCGCGGTGCCGGACCCCGTACCCGGAATCGCGCACTCCGTCGGATCGGCGGCTGCGCCGCCCCCGCCACCGCCCCCCGCCGCCTCGGCCGCCGCCAGCGCTCTCGCCCGGCGCCGCGCCACCGGCGTGGCAAGCAGCGTCAGCGCGATGAACACCGCGATGGTCAGCAGCACGATCGTCGCGCCGGGCGGCACGTCCTGGTAGTACGAGGTGACCGTGCCGCCCAGCGTCACCGCGACACCGATCGCCACCGCGATCGCGAAGGTCGCCGCGAAACTGCGGCTGAGCTGCTGCGCCGCCGCCACCGGCACCACCATCAGCGCGCTCACCAGGAGCAGCCCGACGACCCGCATCGCGACGGTGACGGTCACGGCGGCGGTCACCGCGGTCAGCAGGTTCAGGGCGCGCACCGGCAGCCCGGTGACCCGCGCGAACTCCTCGTCCTGGCTGACGGCGAACAGTTGCCGCCGCAGACCCAGCGTGACGGCGACGACGAAGGCCGCGAGCAGGCAGATCGCGAGGACGTCCTCCTCGGACACCGTCGAAAGCGAGCCGAAGAGGTACGAGCTGAGGTTCGCGTTCGAGCCGCCAGGCGCGAGGTTGATGAACATCACGCCGCCCGCCATACCGCCGTAGAACAGCATCGCCAGCGCGATGTCGCCGCGCGTCCTGCCGTACCAGCGGATCAGCTCCATGATCACGGCGCCGAGCACCGCGACGGCCGTCGCCATCCACACCGGGTTGGCGGAGAGCAGGAAGCCGAGGCCGACGCCGGTCATCGCGACATGGCCGATGCCGTCGCCCATCAGGGCCTGGCGGCGCTGGACGAGGTAGATGCCGACGGCGGGCGCGGTGATGCCGACGAGGACGGCGGCGAGCAGGGCCCGCTGCATGAAGGCGTAGTTCAGGATCTCCATGGCGGGTCCTCAGCTCAGCAGGCCGGTACGGACCGGCTGCGCGTCGGCGGTGTGCGGGTGGACGTGGTCGTGGCCGGGGAGGGCGTGCTGACCGACGGCGTGCGGTGGTGGGCCGTCGTGCAGGACGCAGCCGTCGCGCAGCACCACCGCGCGGTCGATCAGCGGCTCCAGGGGGCCGAGTTCGTGGAGTACGAGCAGGACGGAGGCGCCGGACGCGACCTGCTCGCGCAGGGTCGCCGCGAGGACTTCCTGACTCGCCAGGTCGACGCCCGCCATCGGCTCGTCCATGATCAGCAGCTCGGGTACGGAGGCGAGCGCGCGGGCGATCAGGACGCGCTGGTGCTGGCCGCCGGAGAGGGCGTTCACGGAGTCCTTGGCGCGGTCCGCCAGACCGACCAGGTCCAGGGCGCGCCGTACGGCCTCGCGGTCCGCCTTGCGCAGGACGCCGAAGCGGGCGCGGGACAGCCGTCCGGAGGACACGACCTCGGTGACCGTCGCGGGCACACCGCCGGCCGCGGTGGTGCGCTGCGGTACGTAGCCGACGCGGGACCAGTCGCGGAAGCGGGGGCGCGGGGTGCCGAACAGCTCGATCGTGCCGCCGGTGACCGGGACCTGGCCGATGATCGTGCGGATCGCGGTCGACTTGCCGGAGCCGTTCGCGCCGAGCAGGGCGACGACCTCACCGCGGTGCACGGTGAGGTCGATCCCGCGCAGCACGGGGCGCGCGCCCAGCTCCGCCGTGACCTTGCGCAGGGCCACGACGGGCTCGTCGCGCTCCGCTATGCCCGGCTCCCCGGTGTTGTCGCCCATGGCTCGCGCCCTCCTTGTTCCCGTGCTCCGGCGTTCCCGTACTCCGGCGTTCCCGTGTTCCGGCGTTTCCGTGTTCCGGCTACTTCGCGCCGAGTGCCGTCCGCAGCGCCGCCAGGTTGGATTCCATGACCTGGAAGTAGTCGCTGCCCTTGGACTTGTCGGTGATGCCTTCGAGCGGGTCGAGTACATCAGTCTTCAACTTGGCGTCGTTCGCCAGGGTCTTCGCGGTCTTGTCGGAGACGAGCGTCTCGTAGAAGACGGTGGTCACGCCGTCCGCCTTCGCCATCTTCTGGAGGTCCTTGACCCGGGCGGCGCTCGGCTCACTCTCGGGGTCGAGACCGCTGATGGCCTCCTCGGTGAGGCCGTAGCGCTCGGCGAGGTAGCCGAAGGCGGCGTGCGTGGTGATGAAGACCTTCGACGTGGTGTCCTTCAGGCCGTCCTTGAACTGCGTGTTCAGGCCGTCGAGCCGCTTGACCAGCGCATTCGTGTTCTTGCGGTACTCCGTCGCGTGGTCCGGGTCGGCCTTCTCCAGGGACTTGCCGACGCCCTGGGCGACCTCGCCGTACTTCACCGGGTCCAGCCAGATGTGGGGGTCGGTGCCGGCGCCCTCGGCGGAGTGGCCGTGGTCGTCGTGCTCCTCCGCGTGCCCGCCGACCTCGTCGCCGTGCTTCTCCAGCGTCGTGAGCGAGGCCGCGTCGACCTTGTTCTTGACGCCGGACTGCTGGACCGCGTCGTCCACGGCGGGCTGGAGGCCCTTGAGGTAGAGGAGGACGTCCGCCTCCTGGAGCTGGGCGGTCTGCCGCGCGCTGATCTCCAGGTCGTGCGGCTCCTGGCCGGGCTCGGTCAGGCTCGTGACGGCGACATGGCCCCCGCCGATCTCCTTGGCGAGGAACTCCAGGGGGTAGAACGACGCCACGACGTCGAGCTTCCCGCCGTTCGCGCCGTTCTTGCCGTCGCCGGTGTCCGACGTGGAGCAGGCGGAGAGGGCCCCGAGGCCCAGGGCGGTGGCCGCCGCGAGCGCGGTGCCGGATATGAGGCGTCGTCGTACGTTCATGGTTCCCATTTTCAACAAAACTGGAAACGATTGTCAATAAACGGCCGGATCACACTCTGATGACGGCCCTCCCGCCGACGGGCCCGTCGGTTGACCAATCGGTTGGCCAACCGGTTGGCCAACCGATTTGATCCGGGCCCCTCCGGCGCCGGTAACCTGAAGCATTCCGCTCTGAAGCATTCGCTTCGTCGTCGTCGTAATGAAGAGAGCACCGTGGCCGCCGACAAGATCGACACCATCGTCAGCCTGAGCAAGCGCCGTGGCTTCGTCTACCCGTGCAGCGAGATCTACGGCGGCCAGCGCGCCGCCTGGGACTACGGGCCGCTCGGCGTCGAGCTGAAGGAGAACATCAAGCGCCAGTGGTGGCGCTACATGGTCACGTCCCGCGAGGACGTCGTCGGTATCGACTCGTCGGTGATCCTGGCCACCGAGGTCTGGGAGGCCTCGGGCCACGTCGCCACCTTCACCGACCCGCTCACCGAGTGCACTTCCTGCCACAAGCGGTTCCGCGCGGACCACCTGGAGGAGTCGTACGAGGCCAAGCACGGCCACCTCCCCGCGAACGGCCTCGCCGACGTCAACTGCCCCCACTGCGGCAACAAGGGCCAGTTCACCGAGCCGAAGCAGTTCTCGGGCCTGCTCGCCACGCACCTCGGCCCCACCCAGGACAGCGGCTCCGTCGCGTATCTGCGGCCCGAGACGGCGCAGGGCATCTTCACCAACTTCGCCCAGGTGCAGCAGACTTCGCGCCGCAAGCCGCCGTTCGGCATCGCCCAGATGGGCAAGTCCTTCCGCAACGAGATCACGCCCGGCAACTTCATCTTCCGCACCCGCGAGTTCGAGCAGATGGAGATGGAGTTCTTCGTCAAGCCGGGCGAGGACGAGAAGTGGCAGGAGTACTGGATGGAGCAGCGCTGGAACTGGTACACCGGCCTCGGTCTGCGCGAGGAGAACATGCGCTGGTTCGAGCACCCGCAGGAGAAGCTCTCCCACTACTCCAAGCGCACCGCCGACATCGAGTACCGCTTCCGCTTCGGCGGCAGCGAGTGGGGTGAGCTGGAAGGCGTCGCCAACCGCACGGACTACGACCTCTCCGCGCACTCCAAGGCGTCGGGCCAGGACCTCTCCTACTTCGACCAGGAGGCGGGCGAGCGCTGGACCCCGTACGTCATCGAGCCCGCCGCCGGTGTCGGCCGCACCATGCTCGCCTTCCTGCTCGACGCGTACGTCGAGGACGAGGCGCCCAACGCCAAGGGCAAGATGGAGAAGCGCACGGTGCTGCGCCTCGACCCGCGCATCGCGCCCGTCAAGGTCGCCGTCCTGCCGCTGTCCCGCAACCCCGAGCTGTCGCCCAAGGCCAAGGGCCTGGCGACCGCGCTGCGCCAGCACTGGAACATCGACTTCGACGACGCGGGCGCCATCGGCCGCCGCTACCGCCGCCAGGACGAGATCGGTACGCCGTTCTGCGTGACCGTCGACTTCGACACCCTCGACGACAACGCGGTCACCGTCCGCGAGCGGGACTCGATGAAGCAGGAGCGGGTCTCCCTGGACCAGATCGAGGGCTACCTCGCGTCCCGGCTGATCGGCGCCTGATCATTTAGTCGTACGCGCGTACGACTGGCCGTACGACATCGGCCCCGGTTCCGTGGTGCGGAACCGGGGCCTTTCGCGTACGCGGGGTTCAGGGGCCGTGTCAGGCGGTGCGGCGGTCCCCGTCGCCGATGAGTGCCGTGATCGCGGCGACGGTCGCCGCCGGGTCGTCCACCTCCACGACCAGCCGTGCGTACTTCTCGTCCGCCAGCTCCACGACGATCACGTGGGCCGGGTCCCGGACGTCCCAGAACGACAGTCGGCCGCCGGAGCGGAACGAGCCGAGCGCGAGGACGCCCGGGACATAGGAGGAGACACCCCAGCGCAGCCCGGGGAAGGACCCGCCGGCGCGCTCGTCCGCGTACACGGCGCGCAGGTGCGCGCGCGGGACGACCAGCGGGCGCCACCGGCCGAGCAGCCGCGGCCGTCCTTCGACGCGGACCTCGATGCCGTCGGGGGTGATGTCGATACGGGCCATGGTGGGACCGTCCTTTCAGCAGGCGTCACATCCGGGTTATCGGGTCAGGTCACGTCGCGGCGCAGGGGCAGGGCGACGGCGAGGGCGGCTGCCGCGAGGGCGTACGCCGCCAGGACCGCCGCGCCGGACAGCGGGGACAGGGGCGCCGCCATCGTGAGGGAGGCGTCGGCTGCGGCCTCGCGGATCAGGGTGAAGTCGGTGAGCGCGGCGGTCGCGCCACCGGGGAGGTACGGGTACACGCGCCCCACACCGGGGATCAGCGCGAGCCCGTACTCGATCGAGTAGAGGTAGAGGCCGAGCGCGATCAGGGTCGTGGTCTGGTTGCGGATCAGCGCGCCGACGCCGACGCCTATGAGCGTGTACACGGCCATCGCGACGACCACGCGGAGCAGCAGCCCGGCGACCGTCCAGGCGTCGGCGTCGACTCCGCGTACAGCCAGGGCCGCGTACAGCCCGACCGCCGCCGATGCGGCCACGACCAGCCCGTACACCACGCCGGCCGCCGCGTGCACGAGCAGTTTCGCGGTGAGAACGGTGTGCCGGCGCGGTGCGAACAGGAACGTCGACGTGATCGTGGAGTGCCGGTACTCGGATGTCATCGCCGTCGCGCCGAACAGCGCCGGGACCATCACGGTCAGCGCGGGCAGGCCGAGTACCGTGCGCAGGCCCTCGTCGGTGCCGAGGGCGGGCAGCGGCGGGTCGAAGTTCTCCGGGCCGGTGAACGCCGTGAGGGCGGTCAGGCCGCCGCCGCAGACCAGCGCGGCGAGCAGCGCCCACTTCCACAGCGCGGTCGTCAGCAGCCGCAGGGACTCGGCGCGGACGAGCCGGCGCAACTCGACGGTTCTCATATGTGCCCCCTTTCCCTGTGCCCGCCTGTGGTGTGCCCGCCGGTGGCGTGCAGGAAGAGCTGTTCCAGGTCGGTGCCGTCCCGGGTCAGCTCGGCGACCGGGCCCTGCGCGACCAGCCGGCCGGAGTCGATGATGACGACGTCGTCCACCAACTGCTGTGTCTCGCCGAGCACATGGCTGGAGACCAGGACCGTGCGGCCCTCGGCGGCTAGGGAGCGCAGCAGGGTGCGGAGCCAGGCGATGCCGCGCGGGTCCAGGCCGTTGCCGGGTTCGTCCAGGACCAGGACCGGTGGGTCGGGGAGCAGCGCGGTGGCGAGACCGACGCGGCGCCGCATCCCCGTCGAGTAGCCACGGGCCGGCCGGTCCACGAACGGCCCGAGATCCAGCATCGCGATCAGCTCCTCGATCCGCCGCCCGTCGCAACCCGCCATCGCGCCGTACACCCGCAGGTGGTCGCGGCCGGTGCGGGCCGGGTGGAGGTGCGCGCTGTCGAGCAGCGCGCCGACCGTGCCGGGCGGGTCGGGCAGCTCCGCGTACCGCAGGCCGCCGATCGTGGCGGTGCCGGAGGTCGGGCGGACCAGGCCGAGGAGCATCCGCAGGGTGGTGGTCTTGCCCGCGCCGTTCGGGCCCAGGAAGCCGGTCACCGTGCCCGGGGCGGCGGTGAAGGTCAGGTCGGTGACGGCTTCGACGGTGCCGAAGCGCTTGGTGAGGCGGTGGGCCTCGATACGGATCGGGGGCCGGGGCACGGGCGCCTCCTCTCGACTGTGGCTGTCGGCGGTTGGCCATCTGTTCTACGACTTGTATAACAGCTATAGTTCAGGGCGTGCAACTGACCCTCGACCTCGACAGCGAGGTGCCGATCTACCAGCAGATCCGGGACCGGATCGTGGAAGCGATCGCCGCGGGCGACCTGGCGGCCGGTGCCGCCCTGCCCTCGACGCGGCAGCTCGCGGCGGACCTCGCCATCAACTTCCACACGGTGAACAAGGCGTACGACCTGCTGCGCCACGAGGGTCTGATCCGGGTCAACCGCAAGAGCGGCGCCGCCGTCCGCCGCGACCCGCACTCCGGTCCGCCCGACGCGGGCTTCCCGGACGGCTGGCAGAGCAGGTTGCTCACGCTGCTCGCCGAGGCGACCGCGCAGGGGATGCAGCCGCAGGAGGTGCGGGGCCGCGTGGCCGACGTACTCGACTCGTTCGCCCCAGCCCCAGCCCCACCCCCAGCCTCACCGGACACCGCACCGCGAGGAGCGTCGGAGTGACCCTGCTGCCCGTGGCCCGCGTCCTGCTCGTCGCCCTGGTGACCTCGGTGGCCTGCGCCCTGCCCGTCCTGGCCCGCCCCGCGCTGCCCTTCGGCGTCCGGGTGCCGCCCGCCCGCGAGCGCGACCCGGCGGTGACCGGGCAGCGCCGGTGGTACGCGCGCGCGGTCCTCGCCCTGGGCGCCGTCGCCGCCGTCGGCGCGGTACTCGCCCCCGACCGCCCCGAGTGGTGGACCACCGCCGTGCCGCTCGCGCTGGTGGCCGCCGACGCGGTGGCGTACGGCGCGGCCCACGCCCGTATCCGTACGGCCAAGGAGCGGGGGAGCTGGTACGAGGGCACCCGGCAGGGAGTCACCGCGGACACCTCGCTGCGGACCGACCGCGTACGGCTGCCGTGGTGGTGGCTCGCGCCCGCGGCGGCGGTGACGGTGGCGACGGCGGTGGTGGGGGCGGTGCGGTACGGGGACCTGCGGGCGCCGTTCACGACTGCCTTCGCGCCGGTCTTCGCCCAACTGGCGGTGGTACTTCTGGTGCCGCTCACGGCGGCGGTCGTGACCCGGGCCCGCCCGGAACTGGACGCCGCGCGTCCGGCGGCTTCGGCGCGGCGCTACCGCGTGTACCTCCGCCGCACGGTCGCCGCCCTCGCCGCGACGGCGGCCTGCACCACCGTGACCCTGCTCCTGCTGGCGCTACGCGACTGGGACCTCTGGACGCCCTCCCGCTGGACAGCGCCTCTCGCCTACGCACCCCTGATCGTGGCCGCGCTGATCTGGCTGACCCTGGAGGCGAAGGTGGGCCAGGCAGGCCACCGCCTCCCGCCCCTCCCCGACGAGGACCCGATCCCGGCGTCCCCGCTGGTCCAGCGCGACGACGACCGCCACTGGCACCTGGGCGGCTTCGTCTACGCCAACCGCACGGACCCGTCGGTCTTCGTCCACCAGCGGGCGGGCGGCGCGAGTTGGACGATGAATCTGGGGCACTGGGTGACGTGGGTGGCGGTGGGCGGGGTGACGGTCGTGGTACTGGCGTTCACGGCTCTGTGAGTTGACGGCGTCAGGGGTTTACGGGGTCACGGGTTTACGGGGTCACGATTCGGTCGGATCCACCGTCGCCTGATGTTCCTCCGCCAGGTGCTCCTCCGCCTTCAGCCACGGCAGGAACTGCGTGCTCTTCTGCCAGCCGCACGTATCGCACTTGATCGTTCGCTGGACACCCGTGCGGCGGACGCGGACGGTGTGTTCGCGGCCGTGCTGGTCCCAGCGGCTCACCTTGCTCGTGTTGGTCTGAAGCATGGCTCCTCCTCGCGAGGCCCGCGCCGGAGTTCCCCGACAGTCGCCCGCCAGAAGTGTGCAGCAACCTCAACATCAACAGGTGGACTTCGTATGGCGCGTGACCAACTCGCCTACGAGCGTGGCCGACGAGAAGTCCGGAGTGAGGCGGTTTTTGGTGATCGCCCACGCCGTGCCGGTCCCCGTGTCGCCGCATCCGAAGCTGCCGCCCGCCCCGCCGAAGCCGAAGACCGTGGTGCCGTCGGCGCGGGGTCCCGGGCGGCCGTCGAGTGCGCCGAGGGAGTAACCGAGGCCCCAGGAGGCCGGGTTGCCGAAGATCTCGTCGTCGGCGCGCACCACCAGGGACGTCACCTCGCGCAGCCGCTCGGGAGACACCAGCCGGACCCCGTCCACCTCACCGAGCAGCGCCGCGTACATCCGGGCCAGGGCGCGGGCCGTGATCTTGCCGCCCGCCGGGATGTCGGCGGCGAGCACGTCGGCGCGGTTGCCGAGTGCGGCGGTCGGGAAGGTCGACACCGGGCCCGCCTTCAACATCGGCGATTCCGGCGGAAGTTGGGACATGTCGAAATCGGACGGCGCGTCCTCCAGGCGGGCGAGACGGGCCTGCTCGGGCAGCGGCATCCCGAAGTACAGCTCGTCGGCGACGCCCAGCGGCCCCGCCACCTCGTCCCGCAGCACTTGGGAGATGCCCCGCCCGGTGACCCGGCGGACCACCTCGCCGACGAGATAACCGAAGGTGTACGCGTGATAGCCCGTCCTCGTCCCCGGCTTCCACCACAACTCGGCGTCGGCGATCACCCGGCACATGTGCTCCCAGTCGCAGAGGTTGTCGACGGTCGTGTCGAGCGGAATGGCCGGTACGCCCGCCGTGTGCGTCAGGACATGCCGTACCGTCACACCCTCCTTGCCGTGCGCCGCGAACTCCGGCCAGACATCGGCGACCCGCGTGCCGTAGTCCAACAGCCCCTGTTCGACCAGGACATGGACCACCGTGGACGCGACGCCCTTGCCGATCGAGTAGTTGTAGAACGGCGTCGACGGGGTGACCTCGCGTCCGGTCGCCGGATCGGCGAGACCGGCGACGGCCTCGGCGATCAGCGAACCGTCCCGGTGGACGGCGACCTGGACACCGCGCTCCGCGCCGGACTCCACCAACTCGTCGACAGTCCGCTGAAGGTCCTTCTGGAGGTCGGCCATCGTGGTGTGGTCCCTTCGGGCGGGGGCCGCCCCTGTGGCGCACCCTCGCAGTACAGACCCGGGAGCGGCCCCCGACTCATCGGTACCGTCGCGCCCCTTCGCCGAGGACCTCAGGCGATCTGCCTCGGCAGCCGCAGACTCAGCAGCGCCGTCAGCGCCACCCCGCCCAACTGCACAAGCAGCGTCACGACGAGCGCGTCCCGCATCCCGAGCCCCGGTGTCAGGCCGAGGAACAGCGAACCGAGCGTGGCGACGCCGAGCGCGAGGGCGGACTGCTGGGTCGTGATCATGACGCCGCTGCCCACGCCCGCCCGGTCGGACGGCACCTCGGAGAGGATGATCCGGAACAGGACGGGGAGTTGCAGCGCCTGGCCCATCCCGGCGATCGCGGCGCCCGGCATCAGCGACAGGATCCCGAGGTCGGGCCAGTCCCGCCAGGTGGCGAGCGCGAGGAGCGCCACACCGACGCCCTGGATGACGCCACCCGCGGTCACCACCCGCGTCCCGTACCGGGCGATCAGACGCGGACCGGCCAGCGAGGTCGCGAAGAAGACGACCGCCATCGGCACCAGCGCCAGGCCGGCGGGCACCGGACCGAGCCCCGCGCCCTCCTGGAGGGCCACAGCGATCACGAACATGAAGCCGCTGAAGCCGATCGAGAACGGCACGATCATCACCAGACCGCGCCGCAGCGACAGCAGCCGGAACAGGCTCGGCGGCACCAGCGGCGTACGGCCCTGGCGGTCCGCGCGCCGCTCGACGCGGTAGAACGCCCACGCCGCGAACGGGAACACGGCCAGCGCCACCCACGTCCACACCGGCCACCCGGCGGCCCGCCCCTCGGTCAGCGGCGCGAGCAGCGTGAGCAGCGCCGTGGCGAGGAGCAGCGTGCCCGGTACGTCGACGGGCGCGGGCCGCTGGGACCGGGTCTCCGGCACCGCGCGGACGGCCAGCAGCAGACCGGCGAGGACGACGGGTACGTTCACGAGGAAGACGGCGCGCCAGCCGGTGCCCGCGATGTCGGCGGCCACCAGGACCCCGCCGAGTATCTGCCCGGCGACCATGGAAAGCCCGGCGGTCGCCCCGTACAGACCCATCGCGCGGGCCCGGCGGGGGCCGTGGGTCGCGGCCTGGATGGTGGCGAGCACCTGCGGCAGCATCAGCGCGGCGGCGGCGCCCTGCGCGACCCGGGCGCCCACGAGCGACCACGCGTCGGGCGCCAGACCGCACGCGAGCGAGGTGATCCCGAAGGCGGCCATACCGGCGATGAAGAGTCTGCGCCGCCCGAACATGTCACCGAGCCGCCCACCGAGGACGAGCAGCACGGCGTACGAGACGCCGTACCCGGCGACGACCAGTTCGAGGAGCGCCTGTCCTGCGGCGAGGTCGCGGCCGATGGTGGGCAGGGCGACGTTGACGATGAAGAAGTCGATCAGGGGGAGAGCCGCGCCGAGCAGCACGGTGAACAGGCCGAGGCCGCCGAGGCCGGGGGAGTCCGGTGCGCCGGTCCCCGTGGCGGTACGGGGTCGGGTGCTCTGCTGGTTCGGCTGGTTCTGCTGGTTCGGGAGAGTTCCGGTTTCACTCACGACGACCAGGGTTGTCCTGGTCGGAGCCTGGTACCAGAGTGTGTTTATCCTGGTAGAAGAAGTACCTGGAAACAGGCTCGGCGGTGGGGCACGCTGGAGTCATGACCCCGAAACAGAACTTGGTGCCTGTGGCTGCGGTGACCTTGACGGGGGAGTCGCTTCCGCAGGACGTGTACGACCCGCGCGCGGAGATCCGCCGCCATGAACTCGCCGCGTTCCTGCGCAGCAGGCGCGAGCGGATCAGCCCCGAGCAGGTCGGCCTGGAGCGCGGACGCAGGCGCCGTACGCCGGGGCTGCGCCGCGAGGAGGTCGCGCATCTGTCGGCCGTGGGCGTCACCTGGTACACGTGGTTGGAGCAGGCCAGGGACATCCAGGTCTCGGCACAGGTCCTCGACGCCGTCGCCCGCACCCTGCTGCTCGACACCAGCGAGCGGACGCATCTGTTCAACCTGGCGGCGGCCGTCGACCCGGCGCCCCGCACCCCGTGCCCCTCGATCACGCCCGCGCTGCGCACCATGCTGGAGCAACTGGAACCGATCCCCGCGTGCATCCAGAACAGCCGGTACGACATCCTCGCGTACAACCGCACCTACGGGCGGCTGCTCTGCGACCTGGACTCGGTGCCTCCCGAGGACCGCAACTGCATGCTGATGATCTTCACCAATGAGCAGTGGCGGGCCTCGATCCCGCTGCTGGAGGAGACCGCGCGGCTCATGGCGGCGAAGTTCCGCGCCTCGATGGCGCAGCACCTCGCCGAACCGGCCTGGAAGGTCCTCCTCAAGCGACTCCAGACGGCGTCACCGGAGTTCTGCGAGATCTGGGAACGCCACGAGGTCGTGGACAACCGGGGCAAGCGCAAACAGTTCCTCAACGCGCAGGTCGGGCTGCTCAACCTCGACCACACGGACCTGTGGCTGGGCCCGTCGACGGGGCCGCGCATGGTGACGTACGTACCTGCCGACGAGGAGTCGCGCCGGGGCTTGGAGAAGCTGTATGAGCTGACGCTTCAGGGGGTGTCGTAGGGCGGGTGGGAGACCGGGCGGGGCTCCTTGGCGCCGACGCGTGCCGCGTACTCCGCCATCCCGTCCGATGTGGCGCCCGCCCAACCTACGTAACCGTCGGGGCGGATGAGGAAGACTCCGGTGCCGTAGATCTCGGGAGCCGTGCCCGTGGTCACGTCCAGCAGGGTCCAGTGCGGCCCCCGGAACGCCTCGAACAGCCGTACCCCTGCCACGGTCCCGTCGGGGGCGCGGTCGCCCGCCCGCACCGGGCCGGGGTTCGCCGTACGGGTCTCCTCGCTGAGGGAGGAATCCCGGTAGCCCAGGCCGAGTTGGCGGGTCGCGTCGCCGCGGCGGGTCTCGCCCCGGTGGACGCTCGTGGACAGGCCGAGCACGTCGGCGGCGATGGGGCGCCGTTCCTCCTCATAGGTAGCGAGGAGGGACACGGGTGCGGCACCGTGCAGCACCGCTCCGAGCTTCCAGCCCAGGTTGTACGCGTCCTGCACGCCGGTGTTGAGGCCCTGGCCGCCGGCCGGTGAGTGGACGTGCGCCGCGTCTCCGGCGAGGAAGACCCGGCCGTCGCGGAACCGGTCCGCCAGGGCCGCGCGCGGCCGGAAGTCCGAGGCCCAGCGCACCTCGGTCACGTCGTCGGGGGCGAGGTGGGAGCGGGCGGCGACGACCTTGCGTACGCCGTCGAGGGAGAGGTCCACGGCGGTGCCCTCGGGGAAGCGCGCCACGACCTGGAAGTCCTCGGTGCCGGCGAGCGGGCAGATGGCCAGGAAGCCGACGGTTCCGTCGCCGTCTCCGGTCGGGTCCGGCGGGAAGAGGTGCCAGTTGTCGCGGTCGAGGCCGGTGAGGCGGACGTCGGCGACGAGGGTGGGGCTCGGGTCGACCGTCTCGCCGGTCATGCCGATGCCGAGGGTGCGGCGCAGGGTGGAGCGGCCTCCGTCGGCGGCGACCACGTACTTGGCCCTTACGTCGGGTCCGTCCGCGAAGCGCACGGTCACACCGTCCGGGTCCTGGCTGAGGCCGATCACCTCCCGCCCGAAGGCGACGCGCCCGCCCAACTCCGTCAGCCGTGCGTGAAGGATCTCCTGGGTGCGCCATTGCGGCACCATCAGCGGTTCGGCGTACGGCGAGTCCTCGCTCGCCTCGGCCGGTTCGAACATCCGGTGCTCGCCCGCACGCCGCCCGTCCCGCCAGACCATGCCGACCGGGTAGGCGCCCCCGGCCGCACGGATCGCGTCGAGGACGCCGAGGTCGTCGAAGACCTCCAGGGTGCGGGGCTGGAGGCCTTTGCCGCGCGAGCCGGGGAAGAGGGTGCCGGCCCGTTCGGCGACGAGGGCGTCCACGCCGCGCCGGGCGAGGTCGATGCCGAGGGCGAGGCCGCAGGGCCCGGCGCCGACGACGAGTACGTCGATCATCCGAGGTTCTCCTTAACGTCATTAAGTTCCGTCGCTCTCGACCATGTCCTTAATGGCGTTAAGCTGTCAAGCGTGACCACGCGACGACGGGTGCCGCTCGACCGCAAACGGGTGGCGGACACCGCCCTGAACCTTCTGAACGAGGTGGGCTTGGACCGCCTGACGCTGAGCGCCATCGGCGACGAACTGGGCGTCAAAGCTCCGGCCCTGTACTGGCACTTCAAGAACAAACAGGCGCTGCTGGACGAAATGGCGACGGAGATGTACCGCCGGATGGTCGCCGCGACGCCCCTCGATGCCGCCGACAACTGGCAGGAGCGCCTGCGCAAGTCCAACCACGGTCTGCGGGACGCGCTCCTCGGCTACCGGGACGGCGCGAAGGTCTTCAGCGGCTCACGCTTCACAGGCATCGAGCACGCCGAGCAGATGGAGGACAACCTGCGCCTCTTCACGGAGACCGGTTTCACCCTCGCCCAGGCGGCCCGCGCGCTCACGACGACGTACCTCTACACGCTGGGTTACGTCACGGAGGAACAGGGCGTACAGCCACTGCCGGGCGAGCGGCGCGAGGGCTATGACTTGGGCGAACGCGCAAGGATGCTGACCGACTACCCACTGTCGGCGGCTGCGGGCACCGAGATCTTCACCGATTACGACCGGCATTTCGGGGAGGGGTTGGAGGTGGTGATCGCGGGGGTTGGGGGGCGGTACGGGGTTGACCTCGCCTCGGACGGCCTAGCCTAATCTCGCGAAAGGTTCAGGGTCAGCCACTCCGTTACGGTGCGAATCACGAACGACTGCCATTCCTGGCTCTGTGGGTTCAGATATTTTGGATCGTCGTGCACGGCAAATCCGTGCTGTGATCCTTCGATCTCGATGAGTTCGCAGGGGGCGCGGAAAAGCTGTGCGGCGGACCGTGACGAGTTGATGGGCACAAAAGTGTCTTCGGTGCCATGCACGATAAGCGTCGGGGCCCGTACCTCGCCGAGCACCTGGTGCGGGTGCAGCCAGAACACCTCGTTGAGTAGCGGCCGTCCATGCCGCAGTGTCGGTGTGAACTGGATGAACCCATGTTCGGTGAGCTGCTGTGCCGCTTCCTCGCTGATCGAATCGTCAACCCAATAGGAGCGGGTGTCGATGGTGCGCCGTTTGTAGTCCAACTGGGGATTGAACAGCACTAGCCGCGAAAGATCAGCCGAACGCTTGGCGGCGTAGTACGCGCAGATGCCGCCCCCGAAGCTGGCGCCCAGCAGCGTAATTTCCTGAGCGGTCGTGGCGTTCCGCAGATACGCGATGCCGACACGAATGTCATTGAGGACCGTCGAGAGCGTCAGCTCTTCTTGCCGGCCCTCACTCTCGCCATGGCCTCGCATGTCGAAGCGGAGAGACGCCACACCGTCATCAGCCAGTCCCGCGGCCAAGCGCGTGAAGAACCCACCCTCCTCACGGGTGACACCACCGCCGTGAACGAGTACGACGCCGCGGGAGGTCGGCGAATCCGGGCTCACGAGCGTGCCGGCCAGGTGCAGACCGTCCAGTGTCCGAAGCGTCACGCTGTCAGTTTTTGGCATGCCGCGAGCCTAGGAGGTTCCTCAAGGACCTTCGTGGGAGAAGTGCCACGAGTGCTCTCGGACGTGGTCCTGATAGAGCGTGCATGCGTCCCCGTCCGGCCCACCCTCGGCCTCGCACCAGTGCAAGGAATCGAACCGCATGGTTCCGTGGGTGTTCCAGCGCGCCCATAAGGCGTGGCCCGGCTTGTGGTCCCAGTCCCATGCGTGGTCGGCGTGTTCGCCGAGGTGGCGGTGTTCGAGTTCGCAGCGGAAATGGGTGGGCGCGTGGTCGAGTTCGCGGCCGAGTACGCGTCCTTGGCCGGCGAGGATGGCGAAGAGCAGGGCGACGAGGGGGACGTCTGCTGTGGCGGTGCATTGACGCATGCGCTGCTGAGTCCGGGTCATCGCGCCGTCTCCTTCGCAGCGACGCAAGCCAAGTGCCAGTACGCCACGACCGGAGAGGAGCCGTGACTGGCAACCAGGCCCCGACGGCAACTCTCAAGGCTGTTGATGGGGTTGAGGCATGAGGGGCATGTCTGTTCCTTTGGCGCGTAGGTCGTGTACTCCAACTGTCGCGCGTCGGTGTCCGCGTCGGCCTTCTCGACAGGTCGGGCTGCCTGCTCCTTCGTGTTACGCCGATTCATCCGCCACCCCTTCGCTCCGGTGATTTGCTATACAAGCCAACTGGCAAGGGAACTCTGTGGGTAGCGTCCCGGAGGGTGGCAAAGCGTGGCACATCGTCTGTCGTTGGAAGGGCGGGCGTAACTGTGAAAGAAACGAACCACTTGTTGACGGAGATCCTCGCCAGTTCGCTCATGAGCCGGGGCGAACTCGCAAGGAGGGTCCACGCCCGAGCGGTGCGTCAGGGTCAGCAGCACATCTGCCCTGATGCCACAGCCGTACGGCGTTGGCTGAGCGGGCAGGAGCCCCGGCACCCGCTTCCCGGCCTGATCGCTGACGTGTTCTCCGGTCACTTCGGGCGACGGATCACCACGTACGACTTAGGACTTGGCGAACAACCCGACCTTGACCGGTCGCTGACGTACACCTCACCTTGGTCAGGGACCGTCGAGGCAGTGACCGAGCCGGGAGAGAGCGGACATGGATCGCAGGGATTTCCTCGCGGCGGCGCCCTTTGTCGCCGCCGCGGGTGTCGGCCCGTCGCGGGACTGGCTGTTGGCCACGCTTGATCAAGAAACTGCGCCTGGCCCACGTGTCAGGCTGGAAGACGTCACGTCCGTGCGGAACATGTTCGCGGCGTTCCAGGACACCGATGTGATGCAAGGCGGCGGTTCGGGCCGGCTGCTGCTCACCAGGTACATGAACGAACACGTCTACCCCCTGCTCCGCCGCACCTACACCGAACGCGTCCGCCGAGCCCTCAGCGCCGCCGCCGCCGAACAGACCTACCTGCTCGGCTGGATGGCCTTTGACGACGGGGACCATGCGACCGCGCAGCGGTATTTGATCCAGGCGCTACGGCTCGCGCAGGAATCGCATGACGCCGCCCTGGGCGCCCACGTACTCGCGGGAATGGCCGACCAGGCCACGCTTACCGGCGAACCGCATGAGGGGCAACGGCTCGCGCAGGCGGGGCGGCACGGGCTCGCGAAGGCCGACTCGTCCGCGTGCCTTGCCGACTTGTGGGCGCTGGAAGCGCGAGCGCTCGCGGTCATGGGGGACAAGGCCGGAACCGCCAAGGCTGTCAGCGCCTCCGAGAAGGCCGCTGCGCGTGTCGACTACGCCGCCGAGCCCGTGTGGGCGAAGTTCATCGATCCCGCGTATCTCCACGGCGAACACGCGAACGCCTTCCGGGATGTGGGGCAGGCGGAGCATGCGGCAGAGCACGCCCGGCAGTCGATCCAGCACGCGCGAGCACAGAAGCGAGCCCGTCGCGGGGCCATGTCACAAGCGGCCCTCGCCGTATCGCATCTCCAGCGCCGAGACCTCGAAGCGGCGCACACCGCCGGCGTTCGGACGCTGGATCTGGCACGACAAGTCAAGTCCTCGCGCGCTGTCGAGGCCGTGCGGGATGTGCAGCGGCGGATGATCCCCTTCGGCGGGCACCCTCTCGTCGCCGACTTCAATGAGAGGACGCGTGTCCTCCAGGCCGCCTGACCCGTTCGCCCACTGTGTCAAGCAACGATCGGGGAATTCCCTTGCTCAACGAAAACGGCCGTATCTTCCGTGAAGCCTGGATCGCCGGAGTGCACAAGCACTACCCCGGTGAGCCCAAGCCCGGATACGTGACCCCCTGGGGCGAAACCCCCGATTGGGAGCGGGCGGCAGCCGCGGCGGTGTGTTCTCAGGTTCAGGAATTCATTCGGGTCAGCGACGGCAATACGGCGAAGCTTGGCCGGGAGCAGAAAGGGCGGTTCGTCGCGCTCTGTTGGATCGCCCAAATCCATAAGCACTTCGCCTCGCCCAAGCCGAGCTACGTCGCCGACTGGTCGGAGCTGCCCGAATGGCAGCGGCAGACGAATGCCGACATCTTCGAGACCATCGAAGGAGTCGGCCGGCCGTAGCGGTGGCGGATCGGCTACCAACCGAACTCGGGTGGCCCGACAACTCGCGCCCCGGCCCGCGCCGCCAGCCAAGCCGCCCGCTCGTCATGGCCGGGTCGAGCGTGAATGAAGACAGTGTGCTCAGCAGTCCACTCGTTGCAGTAGATGTCGTGGCTGTTGCTGGCGATTTGCAACTCGGCGTATTTGTACTCCACGTCCAGCCCCAGCTCAGGAACGGCCGGCCACTTCAGGTCGTGCCACAGGACATAACACCTCGTGATGTCCGCCCACGTTCGCAAAGCGCCACCTGCCTGCGCAAAGTCCGGCACGCTCAGGCTCACAGCCACAGGGAATTCGCCGTCCGCCTGGCCATCCCACCCGACCCGCGCTCCGGGATGAGCTTCCGTCAGACGCCGCAGCTCATCTTCATCGCGCGCCCAGGCGTCCAAGTAGCAGCCGTCCGCTCGATACCAGAGTGCGACCGAGAGCAACTTCTCCGCGAGCGTCAGCGCCTCAGCCAGATCCGTGGTCCGCAACACGGGCCAAGCACGTGTGTTCCCCATGACGGCATCTTGGCAGAGCCCTTTCCCCGCCTGCCGAGAAATAAATTCCGTCAGCCGCCCGACGTGTCCACTTCCGCGTCCTCCGTCAACCCCGCGCAGTCGTTCGGGTCCTTCAGCCAGCCGTCCGGCAGGACCACCCGGTTCTTGCCGGACGTGCGGCCCCGGGGGCCGTCCGCGTCGGTCGGCCAGGGCTGGGTCAGGTCGAGTTCGTGGAGGCCGGCCTCCAGGTCGGCGAGTGACGACGTCACGGCGAGCCGCTTCCGCATGTCCGAGCCGACCGAGAACCCCTTCAGGTACCAGGCCACATGCTTACGGAAATCGATGACGCCCCGCGCCTCGTCCCCGATCCACTCCCCGAGCAGCGTCGCGTGCCGCACCATCACCCCGGCCACCTCGCGGAGAGTCGGCGCCGCCACCGTCCCCGTACCGCTGAACGCCGCCACCAGATCACCGAACAGCCACGGCCGCCCGAGGCACCCGCGCCCCACGACCACCCCGTCGCACCCGGTCTCCCGCACCATCCGCAGCGCGTCGCCGGCCGACCAGATGTCGCCGTTGCCGAGGACCGGGATCTCCGGCACATGCTCCTTCAGCCGGGCGATGGCGTCCCAGTCCGCCGTACCGCCGTAGTGCTGCGCGGCCGTGCGTCCGTGCAGCGCGATCGCCGTGACGCCCTCCTCGACCGCGATCCGCCCGGCGTCCAGGTACGTGAGGTGGTCGTCGTCGATGCCCTTGCGCATCTTCATCGTGACCGGCAGATCCCCCGCCCCGGTCACCGCCTCCCGCACGATCGCCCGGAGCAGCGGCCTCTTGTACGGCAGCGCAGAGCCCCCGCCCTTACGGGTCACCTTCGGCACCGGGCACCCGAAATTCAGGTCGATGTGGTCCGCGAGCCCTTCCTCGGCGATCATCCGGACCGCCTTGCCGACCGTCGCGGGGTCCACCCCGTACAACTGGATCGAGCGCGGAGTCTCGCTCGCGTCGAAGTGGATCAGCTGCATGGTCTTCTCATTGCGCTCGACCAGCGCGCGCGTCGTGATCATCTCGCTGACGAACAGCCCCTTGCCGCCGCTGAACTCACGGCACAGGGTGCGGAAGGGCGCGTTCGTGATCCCGGCCATGGGGGCGAGGACCACCGGCGGCTGCACGGTGTGCGGGCCGATGGTCAGGGAGCCGGGGGCGAGGGCGGCGGCTGTGGCTACCGCCGTGGAGGACGAGGGCATTCACCCATTCTGACCCACGACGGCCGACAGGCCAATGTTGTTAGTTAGGCGTACTATATGTAGATGTCCGAGCTGAGCCACCGACGCCGGATGCTCGTGCTGGGGATCTGCTGCATGAGTCTGCTGATCGTCAGCCTCGACACCACCGTGCTGAATGTCGCCCTGCCCTCCATCCAGCGTGAGCTGAACGCCAGCGTGGCCGGACTCCAGTGGACGATCGACGCGTACACACTGGTGCTGGCCTCGCTGCTGATGCTGGCCGGCTCCACGGCCGACCGGATCGGCAGACGCCGCGTCTTCAAGATCGGCCTGGTCCTGTTCACGGTCGGCTCCCTGCTCTGCTCCCTCGCGCCGAACCTGGAACTGCTGGTCGCGTTCCGCATGGTGCAGGCGGTCGGCGGCTCGATGCTCAATCCGGTCGCGATGTCGATCATCACGAACACCTTCACGGACCCGCGCGAGCGGGCCCGCGCCATTGGCGCCTGGGGCGCCGTCGTCGGCATCTCCATGGCGGCGGGCCCGCTGATCGGCGGCTTCCTGGTCGACGCGGTGAGCTGGCGCGCGATCTTCTGGATCAACCTCCCGGTGGGCATCGCCGCCCTGCTCCTGACCATCCGGTACGTGCCGGAGTCCCGCGCCCCGAAGCCGCGCCGCCCCGACTGGGTCGCCCAGATCCTGGTGATCGCCCTGCTCGGCTCCCTGACGTACGCGATCATCGAGGCCCCCGGCTCCGGCATCGGCTCGCCGAAGATCCTCACCTTCGGCGCCCTGGCGCTGCTCTCGTTCGCCGGGCTGCTCTACTACGAGCCCCGGCGCGCGGAACCCCTCATCGACCTGCGGTTCTTCCGCAGCGCGCCGTTCAGCGGGGCGACCGTGATCGCGGTGAGCGCCTTCGCCGCGCTGGGCGGGTTCCTGTTCCTGAACACCCTGTACCTCCAGGAGGTACGGGGCATGTCGGCGGCGCACGCGGGGGTGTGGATGCTGCCGATGGCGGCGATGACCTTCGTCTGCGCGCCCCTGTCCGGACGTCTCCTCGGCAATCGCGGACCCCGCCTTCCGCTGCTGATCGCCGGGGTCGCCATGACGGCGAGCGGGGTGATGTTCGCCGCCTTCGGCGCGGAGACATCGGACGTGACCCTGTTCATCGGGTACGTGCTCTTCGGCCTCGGCTTCGGCTTCGTCAACGCCCCGATCACCAACACCGCCGTCTCCGGCATGCCCCGCGACCAGGCCGGAGTCGCCTCGGCCGTGGCATCGACCAGCCGCCAGATCGGCTCCACGCTGGGCGTCGCCGTCATCGGCGCGGTCCTGGCATCGGGCGTGACGGCGACCTCGTACCGCACGGACTTCGTGGCCGCGAGCCGCCCCGCGTACTGGATTCTCACGGTCTGCGGCCTGCTGGTCCTGGTGATCGGCGTGCTGACGAGCGGGGCGTGGGCGCGGCGTACGGCGGACCGGACGGCGAAGCTGCTGCAAGCGGAGGACGTGCCGCCGCAGAAAACGGCGGAGGTCAGCTCGCAGGGGTGACGGGGATGGGTTCGCCGATGCCCAGCAGATTCCCCTCACTGTCGTGGAACCAGGCGCCGCGCTCGCCCCTGGCACCCTTGCTCGGATAGTTCCCTTCGACCTCGGCGATGCCGTCCCGCGTCCGCAACCCGGGCACGTCGACGTCCTCGAACACCACCCCGCGCCGCTTGAGTTCCGCTACGACGCTCTCGATGTCGTCGACCTCCATCGCCATCTGGGTGAAGGTCCCGGGCGAAGAACCGGTCGACTGGAACAGCACGAAATCCGAGCCCCCGCACCGGTACAGCAACCCGCCCGGCCGCTCGTCGACGGGATCGAGCCCCAGCGTCCCGGAGTAGAAACGCCGGGCCCGCTCCAGATCCCCGGCCGGGAGCCTGGTCGCCACCCGCGCCCCGGCCAGTGGGCCCCTGCCCCTGCTGTCCGCGTTCATACCTCCACTATGCCGAGGGCGGCTGCGAACCGCCCTCCACCGCCGTCAGCAGAGCCAAAGGCGTCGCCGCCGAGCGGGACTCCCTTTCGCAGGCGTGCGGGTACGGGACCGGGGTCGGGTACGACTCGCGGGCGTAGCCCGCCAGGGCCTCCGGGAGGCGGTTGCCGTCGGCCGCCGCCGCGTCGATCAGGGCGTGGGCCACCGTTCGGGCCTCGTCGTGGAGGCCGTAGCGGGCGAGGCCGAGGGCGATGAGGGCGTTGTCGTGGGGCCAGACGGAGCCGCGGTGGTAGGAGAGCGGGTGGTAGGCGGGCTGGCCCGCGGCCAGGGTGCGCACGCCCCAGCCGGAGAAGAAGTCCGGTTCAAGGAGGCGCCGGCCCACCACCTCCCCGTACTCCTTGTCCAGCAGGCCCGACCACAGCAGGTGGCCGGCGTCCGAGGCGAGTGCGTCCACGTGGCGCCCCTCGCCGTCCAGCGCCAGGGCCGGGAACGCGTGGTCGTCCATCCAGAAGTCCCGTTGGAACCGGTCCCGCAGATCGGTGGCGGCCTGCGTCAGCAGATCCGCGTACACCGCGTCGTCCCACACGGTCCGCGCGACCTGCGCGGTGCGGCGCAGCGCGTCGTACGCGTACCCCTGCGCGCCCGCCGCCGTCACCGGGCCCGCGGCCTTCGTGCCGTCGGCGGAGCAGATCGCGCCGGGGGAGTCCTTCCAGTTCTGGTTGGCCAGGCCGCGCCCGTCCGCGCGGTACACCAGATAGCCGCGCGAGGTCAGGCCGCCGTGGTCCAGCATCCAGCTCACGGCCGCCCGCGCGTGCGGCTCCAGGCGGCGGGCGAGCGCCGTGTCCCCGGTGGTCTCCGTGTACGCGCCGAGCAGCACCAGGAACAGCGGGGTCGCGTCGACCGAGCCGTAGTACCGGCCGAACGGGATCTGCCCGAAGTGCGCCAGCTCCCCGTGCCGCACCTCGTGGACGATCTTGCCGGGCTGGGCGACCGTGTCCCGGCCCGTCTCGGTGGCCTGCGTCGCGGCGAGCGCCGGGAGGGTCGCGGCGGCCAGGGCCGGCACGTGCGGGAGGGCGAAGAGGGAGGTGAGCAGGGCGTCCCGGCCGAGGAGGGTCGGGAACCAGGGGATGCCGGCCGCCGGGACGCGCAGCTCCTCGCCGTCCGGGCCCGCCGCCGGGACCCGCAGCACCGCGAGGTCCGCGAGGCCACGGGCGCACGCGTCCGCCAGCTCCGGCCACGCATCCCCGGTCCGTACCGTCGCACCGGCATCCGAAGCGAAGAAGGCGTCCGCCAACTCGCCCTGAAGTGAGGCGAGTTCGGCGGCGGCTGCGGTCGGGGACTTCGGTGGGACCGGCTCCCCGGGCGCCCCGTGCGGACGCGCCGTGGCGCGCAGGATCAGCTCGGCCGTGCCGTGCGCGGCCAGCTCCACCGCCCACACCAGCCGCCGCGCCCCCGTACCGGTCTCCTCGACCGCGTCCGGCGCCGGGTCGCACGTCACGGTGGTCAGCGAGCGCCACTCGCCGCGCCGGTAGCTGAACTCCACGCCGTCTTCGAGGATCTCCCGGTGGCGGACGGCGCCGGTCTTCAGATACGTGCGGTGGTCGGAGCGCAGTTCGAACGGGTCCGTGAAGTCGGCGTCCACGGTCACCCCGACCCGTACGGTCGTCGGCACCGGCCGGTTGCTCACCACCCGCAGGCTCTCCACGAAACCGCTGTCCGTGACGGCCTGCTCACGGAAGACCGTGCACGAGGGCGGCTCCTGACGGCCGCCGCGCGGTACGAGGACACAGCGCGCGGTGTCCCCGGGCCCGACGGGCGTCAGGACGTCCGGGACCGCGCCGTCCACGGTCAGTTGCCAGCGGCTGAGATGCCGGGCGTCCCGGACGAACAGTCCGCCCGGTGACGTACCACCGCGTACGCCGTTGATGTCCCCGCTCTCGCTGACGGCCGCGAACGTGCCGCCGCTTACGAGCAGGTGATGTCGGTCGGTCATCGCCGATCCCCTCCTCCTCGGCCTCCGGAGGCCCTGACGCCCCCGTGACCCGTGCCCTCGCGCTCCGGGACATCGCCCGGCGCGTCGCCAGTTGTGTCGTCGTCCGTTGTGTCGGCGTCCGTTGTGCCGTCCGATGCGGCGCCCGAAGCGACCGTCGGCCCGCCGGGTGCGCCGTGCAGCAGATCCAGCGCCAGCGCCGCCGTCCAGCCGAAGTCCCGTGCCCCGCACGCCTCACCGGTGTACGGATGCACGTACTCGGCGAAGCCGGAGGCGTCGGCCGTCGTGAGCAGCGCCGCGCGCAGCCGGTCGGCGCCGGACTGCTCGCCGTGCAGCCGAAGGCCCCGCTCCAGGAGCCAGTTGGTGTTGAACCAGGCCGGGCCCCGCCAGTACCGCTGCGGGTCGAAGGCGTGGCCCTCCAGGTCGTAGCTGGGTACGAGACGGGCCGCGCCGCCGAGCCCGAAGTGCGGGCCGCGCGCCGTACGGACCAGGGCGTCGGCGATCTGCCGGGGGAGCGCCGGCAGGATCAGCGGGACCAGGCCCGCGACGCTCCGCTCGGGCACCAGCGTGCCGGTGCCCAGATCGCGGCAGAGGAACAGCTCGCGCTCCGGGTCCCACAACCGCTCCACCAGTGCGTCCGTGAGCCGCTGCGCCCTGCTGTGCCGGGCGCCGCCACCCGCGCCCAGTTCGGCGGCGATCCGGGCGAGCGCGTGCTCCGAGGCGATCAGCAGCGCGTTGAACGCGGGGTCCTCGACGGCGAAGGCGCGGAACACGGCGGGCCCGTCCGCGTAGCGCCGGTCGCGGTAGTCGGTGGCCAGGCGGACATAGCGGCCGTAGTCCAGGTCGGTCGGCCGGTCGTCGGCGGTGCCGTGGTCCAGGTCGGCGCGGCGGAAGGTGTCGGGCGCGGCGGGTTCGACGCGGGCCAGCGGGGTGTCCCAGCAGGGGCTGTTGTCCATGCCCTGCTCCCATGGGTGCACGACCGAGGCGAGCCCGCCGCCGCCCGCGTCCCTGCGGTGCAGCAGATAGCGGTGCCAGGAGGCGAGGTGGGGATGGATCCTGGCGAGGAAGGAGCGGGCGCGGGACAGTCCGGGGTCGGCGCAGTGCACCAGCCACGCCGCGAGCGCGTGCACGGGAGGCTGCACGATGCCCGAGGTCTGTACGGTGCGCGGAGCACCCGCCGCGCGGCCCGCGGTGGCCGAGCGCCAGAAGTCGGGGCTGGGAAAGTAGGCGTCGAGCGGGACGGAGGGGTTGAAGACGATGTGCGGGACACGGCCGTCTGCCCACTGCGCGCGCAGCAGCGTCTCCAGTTCGAGCTGGGCGCGCAGCGGCGACACATGGCGCAGCCCGATCGCGATGAACGCGGAGTCCCACGACCACTGGTGCGGGTACAGGCCCCGGGACGGCACGGTCGACGTGCCGGTCCAGTTGCGGTGGAGCACCCGCGCGGCGCGGTCATGGAGCGTGGAGTTCCGGGCGACGGGCGCCGGGGAAAGCGGCAGCCGGGTCATGCGGTACACGCAGGTCTCCTCCGGGTCCCAGAGGTGCCGGGGCGGTGCGGGACAGCGCGGTACGCGCCCTGCCGACCCGTCAGTTCTGTAGATGGCATCGTAGAGTTACGTCTATTTAACACGCAAAACTCAATATGTAACGTGGGATTGGACAACGCAAGGGGGTAACGATGGCCGGGAACCAGGCGAGCGCCGGGGACCTGCTCCACCTGGTGCGCAGCGGGCGCGCCACCACGCGCGGGGCGCTCCAGCACGCCACCGGGCTCTCCCGGGCCACGGTCGGCCAGCGGCTCGACCGGCTGTTCCGGGCGGGCTGGCTGCGCGAGGGCGCGGCGGGCCCGGTGGACTCGCCGCTCGGCGGGCGCCCCTCGATCCGCCTGGAGTTCGACACCTCCCATGCCGTCGTCCTCGCGGCCGACCTGGAGACCCGCCACGCCCGCGCCGCCGTCCTCACCCTTGACGGCACCCTGCTCGCCGAGCACAAGGGGCCGCTGCGGGTGGACGCGGGCCCGGAGGCGGTCCTCGACGAACTCGGGCGCTGGTTCGCCGAGTTGCTGGCGAAGGCCGAGTGCGCGCCCGACCTGGTGTGCGGCATAGGGCTCGCGGTGCCGGGTCCGGTGGACAGTGCCACGGGCCGGGTCGTCCAGCCGCCGATCATGCCGGGCTGGGACGGCTACGACATAAGGGGACGGCTGCGGCGCGCGTTCCGGGAGCACACCCGCACGGAACCGGAGCACGACGGTACGGAACCCGGGCGCAGCCGCCCCCCGGTCCCGGTCCTCGTCGACAACGACGCCAACCTCATCGCGTACGGCGAACAGCGCACCGCCTTCCCCCACTGCGCGGCCTTCGTGCTGGTCAAGGTGTCCACCGGCATAGGCGCCGGTGTCGTGGTGGACGGCGCGATCTACCGGGGCATCGACGGCGGCGCCGGGGACATCGGCCATATCCGGGTGCCGGACGGCGCGGACGCGCGGTGCGGCTGCGGCTCGTACGGGTGTCTGGCGGCGGTGGCCAGCGGGCGGGCGCTCGCCCGGCGGCTGACGGACGCGGGCGTCCCGGCCTCCTCGGGGTCGGACGTACGGGCGCTGCTCGCGGCCGGGCACCCGGAGGCGGTGCGGCTGGCGCGGGACGCGGGGCGGCAGGTCGGCGAGGTCCTGGCGACCGTCGTGACGCTGCTGAATCCGGGCGTTCTGATGATCGCCGGAGATCTGGCCGGAACGCCCTTCCTCACCGGCGTCCGCGAACTGCTCTACCAGCGCGCGCTACCGCGCTCCACGGCCCATCTGGAGGTCGTCACGGCCCGGCTCGGCGAGCGGGCGGGCCTGGTCGGGGCGGGTGCGCTGGTGGTGGAGGAGCTGTACGCGCCGGAGCGCGTCGAGGAACGGCTCGGCGCGCTCGGCGTCTGACATATCACTGTGTGCAGTCATACGATTACGGTTCGTATGCGATCCGCCGCATGATCGTCCGGATACTGGAATCCGGCCGGTCGAAACGGCGTGATTCTCGCCACCTCTGATCGGGCGTACGCTCAGATGAGCGAATGGACCGCTCTTGCACTTCCCCAAGGGATGGCACTGAGTGCCATTGCTTGGCCGTTCACGCCCCGAAATCAAGTGGGCCATAAGTAGCTCATTTGAGCGGGTCGTGTTAAGGGTAAGTGTTGAATCGTTCAGGAAGTGAACGCAGTGAGCCCCCTTGGACCGTCCGAGGGTGACTTTCGATCTGCTGGCGGACGAGTGGTTACGGCCGTATGACGCACAAGTGGACGTACCCAGGCGCCTTCGATCTGGGTATGTTCCTCGCCGTCAGGGCAGCCACCGACCCGTCGAGGAGTCGAGACCCGTGTCGGAAACCAATGATCCCCATGTAGCGAAGTTCGTTTACGACTTCACCGAGGGAAACAAAGACCTCAAGGATCTGCTCGGCGGGAAGGGCGCGAACCTCGCCGAGATGACCAATCTCGGTCTGCCCGTTCCCCCTGGCTTCACCATCACGACAGAAGCCTGCAAGGTCTATCTCGACAGCGGCCATGAGCCCGTGGCACTCCGTGACGAGGTCTCCGCTCATCTGGGCGCCCTGGAAGAGAAGATGGGCAAGAAGCTCGGCCAGGCCGACGACCCGCTGCTCGTCTCGGTCCGCTCCGGCGCCAAGTTCTCCATGCCCGGCATGATGGACACCGTCCTCAACATCGGACTCTCCGACACGTCCGTCGTGGGGCTCGCCCAGCAGGCCGGCGACGAGCGGTTCGCCTGGGACTCCTACCGGCGGCTCATCCAGATGTTCGGCAAGACCGTCCTCGGCGTCGACGGCGAACGGTTCGAGGACGCCCTCGACAAGGCCAAGGCCGCCAAGAAGGTCACCGTCGACACCGACCTCGACGCCGCCGACCTCAAGAAGCTCGTCACCCACTTCAAGAAGATCGTCAAGGCCGAGGCCGGACGCGACTTCCCGCAGGACCCGCGCGAGCAGATGGACCTCGCCATCCACGCGGTCTTCGACTCCTGGAACACCGACCGCGCCAAGCTCTACCGCCGCCAGGAACGCATCCCGCACGACCTCGGCACCGCCGTCAACATCTGCTCCATGGTCTTCGGCAACCTCGGCCCCGACTCAGGAACCGGCGTCGCCTTCACCCGTGACCCGGCCAGCGGCCAGCAGGGCGTCTACGGCGACTACCTCCAGAACGCCCAGGGCGAGGACGTCGTCGCGGGCATCCGCAACACCGTGCCGCTCGCCGACCTGGAACGGATCGACAAGACGTCGTACGACCAGCTCATGCAGATCATGGAGACCCTGGAGACGCACTACAAGGATCTCTGCGACATCGAGTTCACCATCGAGCGCGGCCAGTTGTGGATGCTCCAGACCCGCGTCGGCAAACGCACCGCGGGCGCCGCCTTCCGGATCGCCACGCAACTGGTCGACCAGGGGCTCATCAACGAGGCCGAGGCGCTGCAGCGGGTCACGGGCGCCCAGCTCGCGCAGCTGATGTTCCCCCGCTTCGACGACGAGTACGCCGGCGGCGGGAAAGGGGCGGAGCGGATCGGGCGCGGGATCGCCGCATCGCCCGGCGCCGCCGTCGGAAAGGCCGTCTTCGACTCGTACACCGCGATCAAGTGGTCCCGCTCCGGCGAGAAGGTCATCCTGATCCGCCGCGAGACCAACCCCGACGACCTCGACGGCATGATCGCCGCCGAAGGCATCCTCACCTCACGCGGCGGCAAGACCTCGCACGCCGCCGTCGTCGCCCGGGGCATGGGCAAGACGTGTGTGTGCGGCGCCGAGGAGCTGGAGGTCGACACCAAGCGGCGGCGCCTCACCGCCCCTGGCGGCGTGGTCGTGGAGGAGGGCGACGTCGTCTCCATCGACGGCTCCACCGGCAAGGTCTACGTCGGTGAGGTGCCCGTCGTGCCGTCGCCGGTCGTGGAGTACTTCGAGGGCCGGATGCACGCGGGCGCCGACGACGCCGACGAACTCGTGGGCGCCGTCCACCGGATCATGGCGTACGCCGACCGGGTCCGCCGGCTGCGGGTCCGCGCCAACGCCGACAACGCCGAGGACGCGCTGCGCGCCCGCCGCTTCGGCGCCCAGGGCATCGGCCTCTGCCGTACCGAGCACATGTTCCTCGGGGAGCGGCGCGAACTGGTCGAGAAGCTGATCCTCGCCGACACCGAGGAGGAGCGCGAGAAGGCGCTCGGCGACCTGATGCCGCTCCAGAAGCGGGACTTCGTGGAGCTGTTCGAGGCGATGGACGGCCTGCCCGTCACCGTGCGCCTCCTCGACCCGCCGCTGCACGAGTTCCTGCCCGACATCACCGAACTCTCCGTACGCGTCGCGCTCGCCGAATCCCGCAAGGACCACAACGAGAACGACCTGCGCCTCCTCCAGGCCGTCCACCGCCTGCACGAGCAGAACCCCATGCTCGGCCTGCGCGGCGTCCGCCTCGGGCTCGTCATCCCCGGCCTGTTCGCCATGCAGGTACGGGCCATCGCCGAAGCCGTCGCGGAACGCAAGAACGCCAAGGGCGACCCGCGCGCCGAGATCATGATCCCGCTCGTCGGCACCGTCCAGGAGCTGGAGATCGTCCGCGACGAGGCCGAACAGGTCATCGGCGAGGTCCAGGGGCGTACCGGCATCGATCTGAAGCTGGCGCTCGGCACCATGATCGAGCTGCCGCGCGCCGCACTGACCGCCGGGCAGATCGCGGAGGCCGCCGAGTTCTTCTCGTTCGGCACCAACGACCTCACACAGACCGTGTGGGGCTTCTCGCGCGACGACGTGGAGGCCAGCTTCTTCACGGCCTACCTGGAGAAGGGCATCTTCGGGGTCTCGCCGTTCGAGACCATCGACAGGGACGGCGTCGGCGCTCTCGTACGGGATGCCGCGCGGGCGGGGCGCGCCACCCGGCCCGATCTCAAACTCGGCGTCTGCGGCGAGCACGGCGGCGACCCCGAGTCCGTCCACTTCTTCCACGAGGTCGGCCTGGACTACGTGTCCTGCTCACCGTTCCGGATCCCGGTGGCCCGCCTGGAGGCGGGGCGGGCGGCGTCCAGCGCGAACGGCAGCGACCACCGGTAGCCGTACCGGCTGCCGTGGCGACTCCGGGACCGCCGTCGGTCACCCCGACCCTCACCGACGCGGCGGCGGTCCCGGTGCGTGAGCGGAGGGCGGCACCCTTGTGCGGGGGTGCCGCCCTTCGTCTGTGCCGGGGCTTTTGGCGCGCGACCACGGGCGGGGAGCGATAGAACGGGTAGAGAACGGGTCAGCAACCATCGCCTCGCGAGGGAGCACCGTCATGAACGGCTGGACCGCGCGCGACATCCCCGACCAGAGCGGACGCACCGCCGTCGTCACCGGCGCCAACAGCGGCATCGGCTACATCACCGCCCGCGAGCTGGCCCGGCGCGGCGCCCGGGTCCTCCTCGCCTGCCGCAGCGAGCAGCGCGGCCGGGCCGCCCACGACCGCATCGCCGCCGAGGTCCCCGGCGCCGACACCCGCTTCGCCCCGCTCGACCTCGGCTCACTCGAATCCATACGCCGGTTCGCCGCCACCTTCGCGAACTCGCACGACCGGCTCGACCTGCTGATCAACAACGCCGGCGTGATGGCGCTGCCGCACCGACGTACGGCCGACGGCTTCGAGACCCAGTTCGGCGTCAACCACCTCGGCCACTTCGCGCTCACCGGACTCCTGCTCCCGGAACTCCTCGGCACGCCCCGCGCCCGCGTGATCACCGTCTCCAGCGGGATGCACGTCCTGTCGAAAGTCGACCTCTCCGACCTCAACAGCGAGCACCACTACCGCCGCTGGATCGCCTACGCCCGCTCCAAGAACGCCAACCTGCTCTTCACCCACGAACTCGCCCGCCGCCTCGCCGCCGCCGGATCCGACGTCGTCGCGGCGGCGGCCCACCCCGGCTACGCCCGCACCAACCTCCAGACGGCGGGCGTCCGCATGGAGGGCCGCAGGGCCGCCGAACGCGTCGTGGAGTGGGGCAACCGCATCGCCGCGCAGTCACCGGAGGCAGGCGCGCTGCCCACCCTGTACGCGGCCACGGCCCCCGGCGTCACCCCGGACACCTTCATCGGCCCCCGCTTCGCCGGCTGGCGCGGCCCACCGGCCCCGTCCTGGCGCACCAAGGGAACCCTCGACGGCGTGACGGCGGCCCGCTTGTGGCGAGCGTCGGAGAAGCTGACGGGGGTGACGTACGAGTCTTTGAAGCGGTAGGCCGGCTCCATGCGAGTCCGGACGTCCCGTCCCCGTACCAGGACGATGCGGAAAAGACGCCGCGTCCGCCCCCATCGAAGGCCCGGCCTACGGAGCGAAGCTCGGGGTCGTCGTCGCCGGTTTTCCCTCCTCGATCACAGCGCCTTCCTCGACAGAAGCCGTCGCCGGGGGCTTCGGAACCTTGGTCTTCGAGTCCGAGGACGGTGAGCAGCCCGTCACGAAGGCGAGGCACAACACACCGACAACTCCCGCCGTACGCACGGCAGTACGCATAGCCCCCCCCACAAGAACGACTCTCAGTGACGGGGCTCATCCTAGGGTGGCGAGCTGGGTGAATGGCCTCAGGTGAGTCCCGACGCCTCGAAGACCGCGCGGGCCGTGTCCTTGTCGACGTGGTCGGCGAGTGCGTCGATCTCGGCCGTGCCGGTGTGCAGCAGGCCGGCCGCGCGGGCCGCGTGGGCGCCGGTCTCCACCTCGTGCCAGAGCAGGGGGGTTGGTGGTCAGGACGGTGGGGTCGACGGTGACCTGGTTGCCGAGCGCGTCCCGCAGGATAAGCCGGGGCGCGATCCCTTCGGCACGGCGTACCGAGATCAGCAGGTCGGTCGTGACGCTGTGGGTGCGCCAGAGACCGCGTACGGAGAGCCGGCCGTGGCCCGCCGTCACCTTCGGCGGATGCAGGACCCCGTAGAGCAGCAGCGCGAGACCGGTCCACAGGGCGGCGCGCGGCGGGGTGAACGTGCGGTTCGCGCAGTCGATCAGGGTGACCAGGCAGAGCAGCGCCAGCGCGCAGAAGACGGCGGCGCGCAGGTCGCCGGTCCACTGCCGGTCCACGAGGTGCCGGTCCACGACGTCCGCAGTGGTGGAGCGGTCGGCCGATTCGGGGTCCATGGGTGGCACCGTAGGGCGGTGGTCGTATGGCGACGAGGGCCGTTGACGCGGTGCTGATTCGCCGGGCGTCAGGTTTGACGTATCGCTGACGAGGTCGTTCGTCGGATGATCACCCCGCTACCCTTCCGTCCCATGCAGCCACATGAGCCGTACCCGGCCCCCGTCCCGCCGCCCCCGCCACGCCGCCGCACCGGCCCGCTGGTGATCGCGCTCCTGATCGGGCTCGTGGTGGGCGCCGGCGGCGTCGGCGCGGCCTGGGCGCTGAGCGGTGACGGCGGCGGGCAGAGCGATGCCGCGGCCGACGCGAGCGCGGCGTGCGGGGCGCTGGAGCGGTTCGACGAGTCGAAGTACGCGGCGGAGGGGCCCGACGGCGACATCGCCCTCAACCGTTTCGGTGCGGCGGGCGCCCACTCGGCGGCTGCCGCCGCGGGCGACCCGGCGTACCAGCCCCTCGCGGACGCGGTCCGCGACGCCCAGTTGGAGCACGCCAGAACCTTCAAGTTCGGCTCCGAGGTGAAGAAGAACCTGGCGAAGGCCCGGGGGATCTGCGAGGAGGATGCGGGCTAGTCGGCGGCGTGCGTGCCGACTCGGGTCGGATAGGTCGCCACCGATACGTCCTCCTCGTCCAGGCACTTCCCCGTTGCCAGGTCGAAGCGCTGTTTCAGTAGCGGGGACGCCACGTACGGGTGGCCGGACGTGGAGCCGAGCAGGCCCCGGGACAGGACCCGGGCGCCCGTGAAGGGGTCCCTGTTGTCGATCGCGTGGACCGTGCCCGCCCGGGTCCGGAACACCGCCGCCTGCTCCCCGTCGGGGAGGAGGACCGCGACACCCCGCCCCGGCAGCAGCGCCCCCGGTTCGCAGACCGTGATCCACGCCCCGTCCACCAGAAGCTGCACGCTCATCCCCGTACCCCGATCGCGAGCAGCGGCAGATCCGGCTTCGTCTGGTCCCGTTCCGGGACGAAACGGACCGTCGGGTCCGGCACCCCCGGCGCGTTCACGAACGACACGAACCGGGCGAGGCGTTCCGGATCCCGCAGCGTCGCCCCCCACTCGTCGCGATAGTGGGCGACGTGGTCCGCCATCAGCGCCTCCAGCTCACCGCAGATCCCGAGCGAGTCCCGCACCACCACGTCCCGCACATGGTCGAGGCCGCCCTCGATCCGCTCCAGCCAGGCCGCCGTGCGCTCCAGCCGGTCCGCGGTGCGGATGTAGAACATGAGGAACCGGTCGACGAGCCGGACCAGTTCGGCGTCCGAGAGGTCCTGCGCGAGCAGATCCGCGTGGCGCGGGGTCGCGCCGCCGTTGCCGCCGACGTACAGGTTCCAGCCGTGCGCCGTCGCGATGACGCCGAAGTCCTTCGAGCGGGCCTCCGCGCACTCCCGCTGGCAGCCGGAGACCGCCGACTTGAGCTTGTGCGGCGCCCGCAGCCCCCGGTACCGCAGCTCCAGATCGATCGCCATCCGTACCGAGTCCTGCACCCCGTACCGGCACCACGTCTGCCCCACGCACGACTTCACGGTCCGCAGCGCCTTCCCGTACGCGTGCCCCGACTCGAAGCCCGCGTCGACCAACCGGGCCCAGATCAGCGGCAGTTGATCCACGCGGGCGCCAAACAGGTCGATGCGCTGGCCGCCGGTGATCTTCGTGTAGAGGCCGAAGTCGCGGGCCACCTCGCCGATGGTGATCAGCTTCTCCGGGGTGATCTCGCCGCCGGGGATCCGTGGCACGACCGAATAGGAGCCGTTGCGCTGGATGTTGGCGAGGAAGTGGTCGTTGGTGTCCTGGAGCGCGGCCTGTTCGCCGTCCAGGACATGGCCGTCCGCGCCGATCGTCGGGGCGAGCGACGCCAGGATCGACGCGACGGCCGGCTTGCACACCTCGCACCCGTCGCCGCCGCGCGCCTCCTCCCGCCCGTACCCGTCCAGCAGGTCGCGGTAGGAGGTGATCCGCAGCGCGAGGACCGTCTCGTACAGCTCCTGCCGGGTCCCCGCGAAGCAGCCGCACAGGCCCTTGTCGACGGTGACGCCGCCCGCCTCCAGCTCCGCCGTGACGAGCTGCCCGACCACCTTGACGCAACTCCCGCACCCCGAACCGGCCTTGGTGCACTTCCGCACCTCCGCCGCCGTCGTGCACGCGTGCTCGGTGACGGCGGCGCGGATCGTGCCCTTCGTCACGTGGTGGCAGGAGCAGACCACCGCCGAGTCCGGCAGCGCGGCCGGGCCGAGCGTGACCGGGGCGCCCGCGCCCGCGTTCGCGGGGAGCACCAGCAGCTCCGGCGCGACCGGCGGCACCGAACCCGTCAGCGGGCGCAGCGTGTCGTACGCCTCCGCGTCCCCGACCAGCACCCCGCCGAGCAGCGTCCCGTCCGCGCCGACGACGAGCTTCTTGTACGTGCCGGAGCGCGAGTCCGCGTAGACCACGTCGAGGCAGCCGTCGGCCGCGCCGTGCGCGTCGCCGAAGGAGGCGACGTCCACACCGAGGAGTTTCAGCTTGGTGGAGACGTCCGCGCCCGTGAACCCGGACCCGCCCCTCCCACCTGATGCCAGATCGTCGGCGGCCGTCCGCGCCATCTCGTACCCCGGCGCCACCAGCCCGTACACCCGCCCGTCCACGGCCTGCGCGCACTCGCCGATCGCGTACACGCGCGGGTCGGCCGTACGGCACCGCTCGTCCACCACGATGCCGCCGCGCGCGCCGACCGGCAGTCCGCAGGCGCGGGCCAGCGCGTCCCGGGGGCGCACGCCCGCCGAGAACACCACCAGATCGGCGGCGAGTTCGCCGCCGTCCGACAGCCGCATCCCGGTCACCGCGCCGTCGTCGCCGGTCACGATCTCCTCGGTACCGGTGCCCGTGTGCACGGTCAGACCCATGCCGGTGAGCGTGCGCAGCAGCGCCGCGCCGCCGCCGTCGTCCACCTGGACCGGCATCAGGCGCGGCGCGAACTCCACGATGTGCGCGGCGAGTCCGAGCCCCTTCAGCGCGCCCGCCGCCTCCAGACCGAGCAGCCCGCCCCCGACCACCGCACCGGTCGTGGCGCCCCCGGCCGCGTACGCCTCGATCGCCAGCAGGTCCTCGATCGTGCGGTACACGAAACAGCCGGTCGCGTCCTTGCCGGGGACGGGCGGGACGAAGGGGTACGAGCCGGTCGCGAGGACGAGGGTGTCGTACGCGAAGACCGCACCGGAGCGCGTGGTCACCTTCCGCGCCTCGCGGTCGATCGCGTCGACGGGGTCGCCGAGGTGCTGCTCGATACCGTGCCGGTCCATGAACTCCGGCTCCACCAGGGTGAGTTCGTCGGGGGTGCGGCCGGAGAAGTACGAGGTGAGGGCCACGCGGTCGTAGGCGGGGCGGGGCTCCTCGCCGAGGACGACGACGCGGTGCGTCGCGGTGAGCCCGTGGTCGGCGAGCGCTTCGAGGAAACGCTGCCCGACCATGCCGTGACCGACCAGTACGAGGGTGGGGATGTCCGTGGGCGCGGTGTGGGGAGTCGTGGTCATGGTCATGGTCAGCGGCCTCCGTCGGGGGTGAGCAGGTGGAGCGGGGGGCCGCCGCCGGTGCCGGCCGCCGTGAGGGGTTCGCCGTCGGCCCAGGCGCGGGCCAGCGCGCCGACGCTGCCGAGCGCCCCGACGAGCACCCCGCCCACCAGCCGCTCACCCCGGACGACGACCTTCCGGTACGTGCGCCGGGTGGCGTCGGTGAGCTGGACGACGTCGTCGCCGGGAAGGGTGTCGCCGGAGCCGAAGGCGGCGAGGTCGAAGGGGTCGGCTGGTCCGGTGCCGTCGAGGGTGAGGCGGGTGAGGGCGCGGGTGCCGTGGTAGCGGGCCGGCTCGCTGTGGGGCGGCGCGGTGAGCGACGCGGCGAGGGCGTCGGCCTGTTCGAGTGCGGGGGCGGCGTGGCCGTAGACCCGGCCCGCGTGTTCGGCGCAGTCGCCGATCGCCCGGATGTGCGGGTCGGAGGTGCGCAGTTCGTCGTCGACGACGATGCCGGAGCGGACGGTGAGACCGGCGGCGCGGGCGAGCCCGGTACGGGGGCGTGCGCCGCAGGCGAGGACGGTGAGGTCGGTGCCGGGTGGGGCGGTGCGGGGTTGGGGCGGACACCAGGAGGTCCGTACGTCGACACCCGTCCGGTGCAGATGCTGCCGTACGAACTCGGCTGCCGTGGCGTCGAGGTGACTCTTCATCAGCCGGTCTTCCCGCTCCGCGAGTACGACGCGGGCGCCACGGGCGGCGAGGGCGCGGGCCGCCGAGACGCCGAGCGGCCCGCCGCCGACGACCAGGACACGGGTACCCGGGCGCACGGCCGCCGACAGCGCGAGACAGTCGTCCATCGTCCGGAAGGTGTGGCCGCGCAGGGGTGGGCGGACGGGGTGCGCGCCGGTCGCGAGGACGAGGGTGCGGTACGGGAGCGAGGTGCCGTCGGCGCAGTGCACGGTACGGGCGGCCCGGTCGATCCGGATCGCGCGGGTGCGGAGGTGGGTGCCGTGGGGGCGGGGGAGCGTGATGACGTGGGGGGCGTAGCGCCCGGCGAGTACGTCGGTGAGCAGGACGCGGTTGTACGGGGCGTGGGGTTCGTCGCCCACGAGGACCGTGCGGTCGGCGGTACCGGGGTCCAGCTCGGCCAGCCGCCGGATGAACCGGACACCTGCGAGTCCGGCGCCGATGACGGTTGCCCGTGGCACCTGAGCGGAAGAGGGCATGTATCGCAGCGTGCGGCGGAGGTGTTACCCGGTCGGATCTGGGGGGTTTCCTGGGGGGAACGCTGCGCTCAGCGGACTCCCTCCGGGGGTGTGAGGGGGTTCCGCTGCGCGGGGCATTTCCGCTGCGCGGGGCTTCTCCGCTGCGCCGGGCTTGAGCGCTGCGCGGGTCCGAGGAGGGCTTGGCACCGCCGGAGCGGTGGGGGGTGGTTGGGCGCCGCTGCGGCGGGATTGGAGGGCGGTGGGTTTGGAGGGGGCGGTTGGTTTGGAGGGCGGTGGGTTTGGAAGGCGGTGGGGTTGGCGGGGGTGTGGCCGTGGAGGGTGGTGGGGTTGGAGGCGATGTGGGTTTGGAGGGGTGTGGCTGTGGAGGGGCGGTGGGTTGGGGAGGGTCGGTGGGTTTGGAGGGGTGTGGCCATGGAGGGGCCGTGGGTTTGTAGGGGCATGGCCGTGGGGGGGGCGGTGGGTTTGGCGGGGTGTGGGGCTGGAGGGCGTGGCTGTGGAGGGGCGGTGCGGTTGGAGGGCCGTGGGGTTGGAGGGGTGCGGGTTTGGCCGGCCGTGGGATGCGAGGGGTGGGTCCCCTCGGGGTTTGGGGTGTGTTTAGGGTCGGGCGTGTGCCTGACATATCTCTGACCACGGTGTTCTTGTTGTGTCTCGCTGCGTTCGCCGCCGGGTGGGTGGATGCCGTGGTGGGGGGTGGGGGGCTCATTTTGTTGCCCGCGATGTTGCTGGGGTTGCCGGGGAGTACGCCCGCCGCCTATGCGCTCGGTACCAACAAGGCCGTGGCGATCGTCGGGACGACCGGGGCCGCCGTGACGTACGCGCGGAAGGCGCCGGTGGAGGTGGGGACCGCCGTACGGATCGGGTTGGCGGCGCTCGCCGGGTCGATGGGGGGTGCGTTCTTCGCGGCCGGGATGAGCAGTGAGGTGTTGCGGCCCGTCATCATGGTCGTCCTGCTGGGCGTCGCCGCCTTCGTGATCCTGCGGCCGAACTTCGGTGCGGCGCCGGTGACGGGCCCGGTGACCCGGCGCCGGGTGTTCGCGGCGATCGGGATCGCGGGGGTCGGTATCGGCTTCTACGACGGGCTGATCGGGCCCGGTACCGGAACGTTCCTGGTCCTGGCGCTCACCGCCGTACTCCACCTCGACCTGGTCACGGCGTCGGCGACCGCGAAGATCGTCAACTGCTGCACCAACGCGGGGGCGCTGGCGATGTTCGCCTGGCAGGGCACGGTCCTGTGGCAACTGGCGGCGATCCTGGCCGTCTTCAACCTCGGCGGCGCGACCCTGGGCGCCCGCACGGCCCTGAAGAAGGGCACGGGATTCGTCCGGGCGGTCCTCCTGACGGTGGTCCTGGCCCTGGTCACCAACCTTGCCTACGAACAGTGGTTCGCCTGACTTCGGCCCACCCCCCCATCCATGTCAGATCGTGCGCTAAGCCTTCTCGGCGGTATTGGCGCTTTGACCTGGGGTGATGAGGACCAGATCGGCGCCCTCGGCCTGGTCCTCAAGGCCCTGGTCCTCAACGCCCTCGTCCTCTTCAACACGCGGTACATGGACGCCGCCGTCACGCGGCTGCGCGAGGACGGGTTCGGCGTCCGCGACGAGGACATGGCCCGCCTCTCCCCGTTCGCCCGCCATCACATCACCATGCTCGGCCGGTACTCCTGCCAACTCCCCGAGCTGCCCGGGGCTCTGCGCCCGCTGCGCGATCCGGACGCCGCCGACGACGCGTAACGCCGGTCGGGCCGGTCGGCGGGTGAGGGCGCCGGGCGGGACGCGGGTGCAGTGGGCGGGGCCGGCGGCCGAGGAGTGCCCGGAATGGACCGGAGCAGCACTCACGTGTGATCCGGCCGAGGGAGGCGCAGCCGCCTGTCGCCTACCGGACTTGCGTAGAGGCGCGGATCTGTTCGGCCAGCCGCGCGAGTTCGGCCACCGCCGCGGGTGAGGCGTCGCTGAGTCCGCTGTGTACGGCCGTCGGGCTTCGCAGGAAGCGCCGCAGCGTGGCCACGAGCAGTCCTTCCGGCAGGGTCCGCAACGCAGCGAACCCGCGAGGGACCGGCGGCGTCGGCATGGCGGCCAGGTTCTGCCGCATGAGGCGGAGCATGCCGCGGACCGCGTCCGGATCGTTGGCCAGCGCTACCGGGCCGCCCGCCGTGTGCACCGCCTGCCCGAGCGGGACCTCGAACGCGGCGTGCGTCTTGAGCCAGGCATCCATCCTCGGCTCGGCCTTGGCGTTGATCCCGGTGGTCCGGAACGCCTCCACGATCCGTTCCAGCCGCGGGGTGGTCCGGCCGTCGGGTTCGCCGATCGGCGTCGCAACGCGGCGGGTCATGAAGTTGGTCGCGCGGTAGCGGACCACGTCGCCGTCCATCGTGCCGCCGGCTGTGCCGAAGCCGAGCAGCACCCGCTCGGGGCCGATCACCGCGCCCAACGGCTCCGCGCCGGCCGCCCAGTTGAGCAGGAACAGCACGTCGCCTTCGAGACCAGCGAGTGACTCCAGCACCGCGTCCACCTGATGGGTGCGGACGAAGACCGCGATCAGGTCGTACCCGCCGGCCGGGTGCTCGACCAACGGCACCGGTACCCGTCTGACGACCGGGCTGTCCTCCTCGGCGAGCTGCACACCGTGCCGGCGCAGGGCGGCCAGCCGCTCGCCCCGGGCGAGGAGCGAGACGTCGTGCCCGGCCTCATGCAGGCGGGCGGCGAACAGGCTGCCGAGAACCCCGGCGCCGTACACGAGCAGTTTCATGACAACCCTTTTCGTACGTGCGCTCAGTCATACGTTCGTTTCAATCAAACGTCTGTAGTGTACGCAGGCATGGCGCCACCTGACACCCGCACCCAGATCCTCGCCGCGGCCGAACACCTCTTCGCCGAGCGCGGTTACCGCGGCACCTCGGTCCGCGCGATCACCGACCTCGCGGGAGCGAACCTGGCCGCCGTCGGGTACCACTTCGGCTCGAAGGCGGAACTCCTGGCCGCGGTCGCCCGCCGCGTGATCGAGCCCATCAACGCCGCGCAGTGCGCCGGGCTCGACCGACTGCTCGCCAGGACCCCGGATCCCGCGGTCACCGAACTGGTGGAGGCATTCGCGGGGCCGCTGTTCGACGAGATGCCGGCCGGTGACGAGGGCGGCGCCCGGACGTCCCGGCTGATCGTGACGATCCTCAGCGACCCGGCCGAGGAGGTGCGCAGCTGGACCGGTCCGGCCGAGGACACGGTCCGTGAGCGCTACCTGGCAGCCTTCGCGCGCGCACTGCCCGGCCTTTCCCCTGAGGAACTGCGGTTCCGGATGCGGGGGATCCTCGCCGTGACGGCAGTGGACCGCGTCGAGGTCTCCCAGCAGCGCTCCCCGGCCTGCCTGTCCCCGGTGGCGGGCGAGGCAGCCCGGCACTGGGCGATCACGTTCCTGACGGCAGCGATGAGCGCACCACCGACGGGGACCTGACAACTCGGGGCGTCGGTCAGTGGGAGTCGGTCAGGTGGGCGAAGACCACGACGTTGCCCTGGTAGCCCGTCTTCTTGGAGTACGCGCCTCCGCAGGTGATCACCCTGAGTTCCGGGCGCGACGACGGGCCGTAGACCTTGGTGTCCGGGAAGTTCCGGCTGTCGTAGACCTCCACCGCGTCGACCGTGAAGACGGCCACCGAACCGTCCCGCCGGTCCACCTCCACCGTCCGCCCCCGGACCAGGGAACCGAGACTGTAGAAGACGGCGGGGCCCTCCGCGTTGTCGACGTGGCCCGCCACGATCGCCGTACCCCTCTCACCGGGCGTCGTCCCGGCCTCGTACCAGCCCGCGAGGTTCTTCTTCTCCGGCGGCGGCACGTCGAGGCTGCCCTGCGGGGTGAGCCCGAGCCCGGTCAGGGGGGCGTTCACCCGGATCGACGGGATGCGAACACGGGTCGGCGGCGAGGGTGCGAGCGGCGCGGCGCCGGGGTCCCCGTACCGGGGGACGGTGGCGGTGGCCGACGCCTGTGCCGCCGACGGCTGCGGCGGTGCGTGGCTCCCCGAACCGTTCCGCAGGAGCCACACCCCCGTGCACAGCGCCACCACGGTGACGCTCGCTATCGCGGTGTTCCCGGCCCGCCGGCTCGCCCGGCGGTGACCCGTTCTGCGCACCTTCTCCCCCTGAAAACCCTGGTTTCCCATGACTGACCGACTGACCGACTGACTGACTGACTGATTGACCGACCGGCTGACTGGCCGGCCGATGGATGTGCTTGCCCGGTGTCCCGCTGCCCCCTCCGCGGCCACGAGGGGCTGCGACCGCGGAGGGGGAGGGGTGGGCGGTACCGATGGACAGCGGAGGTTGTCCGTCAGGCCCCGTCGCCTCTCGCCCGGCGATGCAGGAGCCAGGTACCGCCCGCGGCGGCGACGGCAAGAGCCGCCACACCCGCCGCGGTCTGAACGGGGTCGGGCCCCAGCGCGCCCCCGACCCCGGAGTTCACATGCCCCTTCGGATACTGCTGCCCCGGTGCGGCGGCCAGCGTCACCATCAGATCGCCCGCCGCCCGCTTGCCGTCGGCGCACTTCACGGAGATCTCGTACGTCCCCGGCTGCGCGGAGGCCGGCACCTTGAACTGCCCGATCGCGGTCTCGCCCAGCGTGGTCGGCGCCATCGTGAACTGGCCGGAACCCACCGCACTCGCGTCACCCGTCGCCGAGCCACCGGAACCGCAGGCACGCGAGTTCACCGTCGCGACGGTGCCGGGTACCGCACTCGACGGGAACACCTCGACATCGAGCGCGTCCCCGGCGACGGCGGGCGCGGTCGCCAGGGCCACCGCGGCGACGGCGAGCGCGGGACCGGTCAGCGGACGGGCAAAGCGCATGTGGTGCTCCTCCGAGGGAGCGCGACCCGCGGCACCCCGCCGCTGCGTCGGTCACGCCCTTGCACTACCGAGGTAAGGCCCACTCGGCGCCGTACGCCTCCTGATGCACCCTCAGAACGCCTCCGTCATGCGGCCGAACGGCTGGTCGTACGGGCATGGCCCCGGCCATTCCAGCAGGTCACCGCCGTGTGGCCGAAAAGAAGCGGTGCGGCGGGCGGCCGGGGCTGTGAACGGGTGACCCGGGGGCCGGGTGGGGGAACGCCCGGTACAACACCGGTACGCCGGTACACCTCGTCGCGGCTTGACCTCAAGCTTGCTTGAGGTAACACGCTGTTCCGCATGACCTCACACACCGCTGTGATCCCAGCCCCCGATGCGGCCCCCGGCCCAACCTCTGATCCAGCCCCTGATCCCGTCCCCGATCCCGTCCCCGTACGGACCCGGCCCCTCCGCCTCGCCGTCGTCATCGGCAGCAACCGCGAGGGCCGATTCGGCCCGGTCGTCGCGGACTGGCTCCTCGCCCAGGTCGAGGCGCACCCCGACCTGCTGCCCGATGTCGTGGACGTGGCGGGCGCCGACCTGCCGACCGCCCTGTCCGGTTCCCCGTCGCCCGAGGTGGTGGCGGAGCTGGCCAAGGTGACCCCGAAGCTGTCGGCCGCCGACGCGTTCGTCGTCCTGACCCCCGAGTACAACCACTCCTTCCCGGCGTCCCTGAAGAACCTCATCGACTGGCACTTCACCGAGTGGCAGGCCAAACCGGTCGGCTTCGTCTCGTACGGCGGTGTCTCCGGTGGGCTCCGCGCGGTCGAACATCTGCGGCAGGTCTTCGCCGAGCTTCACGCGGTGACCGTCCGGGACACCGTCTCCTTCCACCACGCCGGCAGCCACTTCGACGACGAGGGCAACCACCGCGACCCGGCCGTCCCCACCGCGGCGGCCAAGGCGATGCTCGACCAACTGACCTGGTGGGGCCACGCCCTGCGCGAGGCGAAGGCCTGCCACCCGTACGGCACCTGACCCGGGCCGGAACCTGTGGGACCGGCCGTCCCCCGCGTGCTCCTGGGTGGGACGGCCGGTCCCCGCGCGCATGCGTGTCCGTGCCGGTCAGTTCACCGACACCGCCGACCACGCCGCCGCCACGGCCGCGTACTCGGCACTCCCTGCCCCGTACAGATCCCGCGCCGCGTTCAGCGTCGCCGTGCGGGCAGCCGCGTAGTTCGTGGACGACGTCATGTACACCGTCAGCGCGCGGTACCAGACGGCGCCGAGCTTGTCCTTGCCGATGCCGCTCAGCGTCGCGCCGTTGCACGTCGTCCCGTTGTGCTGCACCCCGCCGATCGTCTTCGGACCGCTGCCCTCGGCGAGCAGATACGCGAAGTGGTTGGCGACCCCGGACGAGTAGTGCACATCCAGACTGCCGACCCCGGAGCTCCAGCAGTCCGCCGACTTCGTGTCCTTCGACGGCTGGTCCATGAACCGCAGCGCCGCCTTCCCGAACCCGGACCGCACGATCTCCTCGCCGATGAGGTAGTCGCCGGGGTCGGACGGGTTGTTCGCGTAGAACTCGACCAGCGTCCCGAAGATGTCCGAGGTCGCCTCGTTCAGCCCGCCGGACTCACCCGAGTACGTGAGCGCCGCCGTCTTCGACGTCACACCGTGCGACATCTCGTGCCCCGCGACATCGAGCGCGACCAGCGGCCCGAAGGTCGTCCCGTCACCGTCCCCGTACGTCATGCAGAAGCAACTGTCGTCCCAGAACGCGTTGTTGTAGTTGTTCCCGTAGTGCACCCGGTTGTACGAGCCCTTCCCGTCGCCCGCGATCCCGGTGCGCCCGTGCACGTTCTTGTAGTAGTCCCAGGTGGTGTCCGTGCCGTACTGCGCGTCGACCGCCGCCGACGCCCGGTCCGCGGTCGTGCCGTCGCCCCAGTGGTTGTCGGCGTCCGTGAACAGCACGGCGGGCGCCCGGCTGAAGCAGATCCCGAGGAAGCACAGATCGGTCTTGTTCTGCGCGTCCCCGGTGTACGTGTTCCCGCGCGTCGGGTCCTTCAGTTGGTACGTGGACCCGGAGAGCGTCGTCTCCAGCGGGACCGTGCCCCCGTACAGCGAACGGCCGTCCCCCGACACGTGCTCCAGCGTGTCCCACGCGTCGATCTGCTCGCCGGTGCGGGCGTCCGTGAGCACCGTGCGCGCCACCGGGTTGCCCTGCGGGTCCTGGGCCGCGGCCTGGGTGCGCCAGGCGAGTTTCGGGGCGCCGTGCAGCGCGTCCACGAGCAGTTGCGGCTTCGCCGTGATCTTGCGGAGCCGTTCGCCCCGGTTCGCCGCGCGCAGCGCGTCCGCGCCCCGCTCGGCCGCACCCGGCGCGGACACCACGGGCTTCACGGACGGTACGGCGAGATCCCCGCGCACGGCACGGTCGGCGCCCCGGTAGCTGCCGTCCGGGGCGAGATGGACGACGAAGTCGCCGCCCAGGACGGGCAGATGGCGGTAGGTGCGGTCGTAGCGCACATGCCGGCTGCCGTCCGCGTCCACGATCACGTCCCGTACGGACGTGCCCTGCGCGGCGGTGAGGTCGAGCCGCGCCGCGTGCTCGGCGAGTGCGGCGGCGGCGTCGCGTACGGCGGTGTCCCTGCCCGGCAGCGGCCGGTCGGCCGCCGTGGCCTGCGGGGCGAGCGCGGTGGCGAGGAGGGCGGCGACAGCGGCGGCCGTACCGGCGACGGTGAGGCGCGACGCTCTCCGCACTGTTCTCCGCGCTGTTCTTTGGGGTCTGTGCGGCTTCCGTGTGCTCGATATCGGTCTCATCGGACTCCTTCGCGGTGGGGGCGGGAGTGCGGGACGGCGGAACGGGTGGTGCGCGCCGGGCGAGCCGACGCCCCATCAGATTTACGGGTTCATGACATGTCGTGTCCATAGCGCCTCCGGCCGCCTCGGCGCGGGAGCGGCGGCGCGCGACAATCGGACCGGGGCCGCCGAGCCCCGCACAGCGCAAGGGAACGGAAGCACCGGAATGACCACGACAGAGCGCCCCGTACCGGGCCCCGCCCTGCCCTTCTTCGTCTACGGCACCCTCCGCCCCGGCGGCACCTACCACGACCCCTACCTGCGCGGCAGCACCTCCGCCGAGGAGCCAGGACGGCTCGTCGGCGCCGTCCTCTACGAGGGCCCCGGCTACCCGTACGCCGTCGAGACCCCCGACACCCGCACCATCCACGGCGAGCTGATCACCGCCCGCCCCGCCGCCTACGCCCGCGTCCTCGCCGCCCTCGACCGCCTGGAGGAGTTCACCACGCCCGGCGACCCGGGCAACCTCTACGAGCGAGTCGTCCGCGCCGTCCACCGCGCCGACGGCACCACCGTCCGCGCCTGGGTCTATCTCGCCGCGCCCCACGTCGAGGCCCGCCTCCTGGCGACCGGCACCCTCATCACGAGCGGCGACTGGCGGACGGCGGAGGCCGCACAGGCTCCCCGGGCCACAGGGGCTCCCCGGGCTACGGGGGCTCCACCGGCGCCCCAGGCTCCACAGGTTCCAGACGGACCGCGCACACCTTGAACTCCGGCATCCGTGACGTCGGATCCAGCGCCGGGTTCGTCAGCGTGTTCGCCCGGCCCTCGCCCGGCCAGTGGAACGGCATGAACACCGTGTCCGCCCTGATGTCCGTACTGATCCGGGCCGGCGCCACCGCCCGCCCGCGCCGCGACACCACGGCGACCGGCTCCCCGTCCGCCACCGGCACCCGCGCCGCGAGCCGGGGGTGCAGTTGGACGAAGGGTCCCGGCGCCGCCTCGTTCAGCGACCCGACGCGCCGCGTCTGCGCCCCCGACTGGTACTGCGCGAGCACCCGGCCCGTGGTGAGCAGCACCGGGAACTCGGCGTCCGGCTCCTCGGCGGCGGGCCGGTGCCCCACCGCCACGAAACGGGCCCGCCCGTCCTCCGTCCCGAACCGTTCCAGGAACAGCCGGGGCGTGCCCGGATGCCCACCGCCCTGCCCGTCCTCACCGGATGCCGAGGGGCACGGCCAGAACAACCCCTCTCCCTCGCCCTCCGCAAGCCGCCCGTACGTGATGCCCGCATAGTCCGCCGGGCCGCCCGCCGACGCCCTCCGCAACTCCTCGAACACCTCCTCCGGCTCCACCGGGAACCCCCGGTCCACACCCAGCCGCCCGGCGAGCCCGGCCAGTACCTCCAGATCGCTCCGCACCCCCGCCGGCGGATCCACCGCCCGCCGCCGCAGCAGGACCCGGCCCTCCAGATTCGTCACCGTCCCCGTCTCCTCGGCCCACTGCGTGACCGGCAGCACCACGTCCGCGAGCGCCGCCGTCTCCGAGAGCACGACATCGGCGACGGCCAGGAAGTCCAGCGACCGCAGCCGCCGCTCCACATGCGCGGCGCGCGGCGCGGACACCACCGGGTTCGACCCCATCAGGAGCAGCGCCTTCACCTCGCTCCCCAGCGCGTCGAGGAGTTCGTACGCGCTGCGCCCCGGCCCCGGCAGCGCGTCCGGGTCGACGCCCCACACCCGCCCGACATGGCGCCGCGCCGCCGGATCCGTCAGCTTTCGGTACCCCGGCAACTGGTCCGCCTTCTGCCCGTGTTCCCGCCCGCCCTGCCCGTTGCCCTGCCCGGTCAGACAGCCGTACCCGGAGAGCGGCCTGCCCGCCCGTCCGGTGGCCAGGCACAGGTTGATCCACGCGCTCACCGTGTCCGTGCCCTTCGCGTGCTGCTCGGGACCGCGCGCCGTGAGCACCATCGAGGACCCGGCCCCGCAGAACATCGCCACCGCCTCGCGCAACTCCGGCACCGGCACGCCTGTGATCCGCTCCACCTGCTCCGGCCAGTGCGCCATCGCCGCCGCCCGTGTCTCCTCCCATCCGCTCGTCCGCTCCCTGATGAACTCCTCGTCCGTACGCCCCTGGGCGACCACCAGATGCAGCAGCCCGAGCGCCAGCGCCAGATCCGTACCCGGCCGGGGCGCCAGATGCAGATCCGCCTGCTCGGCGGTGCGGGTGCGGCGCGGGTCGACCACGATCAGCCGCCCGCCGTTCGCCCGCAGCTCCGTCAGATACCGCAGCGCGGGCGGCATCGTCTCGGCGAGGTTCGACCCGACGAGCAGCACACACCCCGTCCGCGCCACGTCCGCCAACGGGAACGGCAGCCCCCGGTCCAGCCCGAACGCCCGCTGCTGCCCGGCCGCCGCCGACGCCATGCAGAACCGGCCGTTGTAGTCGATCTGCGACGTCCCCAGCACCACCCTCGCGAACTTCCCCAGGGCGTACGCCTTCTCATTCGTCAGCCCGCCCCCGCCGAACACCCCGCAGGCGTCCGCGCCGTACTGCGCGCGCGTGCCCGCCAGCCCCGCCGCGACCCGGTCCAGCGCCTCGTCCCAGCCCGCCGGCGCCAGTTGGCCGGACCCGGGGTCCCGCACCAGCGGCCCGGTCAGCCGCAGACCCGGCGCGAGCAGCTCCGGCGCGCTCCGCCCCTTGCCGCACAGCGCGCCCCGGTTCACCGGGAACCCCTCCCGCTCCAGCACAGCGACGCCACCGCCCCCGCCGCCGGCCGCGCTCACGGAGAGGTTCATCCCGCACTGCAGGGCGCAGTACGGGCAGTGCGTCGGCGTCACGGTCGTCACGGTCGTGTGCATGCGGTCAGCGTCCGCCCGGCCTGTTACGCCACCCGGCGGCCCCGGTTACGCGACCGGTTCGCCCCGCTCAGCGCCGCCGCCCGCCCACTGTGAGGCCGGCTCGCCGCACGGCGGTGCGGCTCACCGAGCCGACGCCAGCGCCCGCTCCACACCCGGCTCCTTCGGCCCCAGGAAGACCGGGTCCGGACGGAAGGTGGCCTCCAGCGCCGCCTTGCCCGCCGCGAACAGCTCACGCGTCGCGCCGTAGTACCAGGTGCCGTCGTGCCGGTCCTGGACCCCGACCCCGTACGCCGTCATGCCCGCCGCGCGGCACAGCGAGACCGCCCGGCGTATGTGGAAGCCCTGACTGATCAGGACCGCCCGGTCGACGCCGAATATCTTCCGCGCCCGCACGCACGAGTCCCAGGAGTCGAAGCCCGCGTAGTCACTGACGATCCGCCGGTCCGGGACTCCGTGCCGGGTCAGATAGGTCCGCATGGCGTCCGGCTCGTCGTACTCCTTCCGGCTGTTGTCGCCGGTCACCAGGACGACCTCGATCCTGCCCGTGCGGTACAGCTCCGCCGCCGCGTCGAGGCGGCGGGCCAGATACGGCGACGGCTCGCCCTGCCACAGCCCGGCGCCGAACACGATCGCGACCTCGGTGCGCGGCACGTCCGCCGTGGACCGCAGCCGGCTGTCGGCGGCCAGGAATGTCCAGGTCGACGGCGTGAGTGCGAGCACGCACAGCACCATCAGCGCCTGCACCGCGTACCGCTGCCCGCGCCGCGACCGGGGCCACCGGGGCCACCGCGGGCGCCATCTCGGCGGTCGCACCCTGCCGAGCCACGCCCCCACCGCCGCACCCGCACGCCCCACCGCACCCCGAACACGTCCCATTCGTCCCCCCAACCCCGATCCCTGCGATCCCTGTCCGACCGGCCCTCACGGGTCCGCCCCGGTCACGGCCGGTCACGTCCCGTTCCCCTCAATCGTCACCCACAGTAATCCACCCCACCGACAACCGACCTGACACGGCCCCGCCCCGGCCGGTGAGCCGGGAGGCAAAAGGCCGTCATCGTCGCGCAACCGGGCCGCAATCTCGCCCCGGCAAAATCGGTGCATGACGGTGTCGAACCCTCCTCGCGGCGAGTCCGCCCACCCGCACCTCGACACGACGGCGCAGCTCATGAACGCGATCACCAGCCAGCTCGGCAGCCAGCTCAGCCTTGTCGCACTCGACGGCAGGCGCCGCGCCGCCCCGCCCGCGCTCGTCCTCGCGGCGCACGGCAGCCGCGACCCCCGGGCCCTCGCCACCGTCCAGACCCTCGCCGAGCGGGTCCGCGAACTGCGCCCGGGGCTCTCCGTCCACCTCGGCCACATCGAGCGGAGCGCGCCGCTGCTGCCCGACACCCTCGCCGCGCTGCCTCCCGGCCGCGCGGTGCTCGTACCGCTGCTGCTGGGCCGCGGATACCACGTCAAGCAGGACCTGCCCGCCGCGACCGCCGCCGCGCCGCACGTCGACGCGCGGATCGCCGCGCCGCTCGGGCCGCATCCGCTGCTTGTCGAGACGCTGTTCACGCGGCTCGTCGAAGCAGGGTGGAATCCGCGTCTCAGCGATGCGCAGCGGCGTGGCAGCGGGGTTGTGCTGGCCGCCGCGGGGTCCCGTGATCCGGAGTCGGCCGCCGATACGCGGCGTACGGCGGATCTTCTCGCGGAGCGGGTCGGGGTGCCTGTGGTTCCCGCCTACGCGTCGGTGGCGCCCGGGGTGGCTGGGGCGGTGCGGGTGCTGGCCTCGCGGGGGCGGTACCGGGTTGCCGTCGCCTCGTATTTCACGGCGCCGGGACGTTTTGCCTCGGAGTGCGCCGATGCGGCGCCGTGGGTTGTGGCCGCGCCGCTGGGCGCCCACGCTGGTGTCGCCCGGTTGGTGTTGCATCGGTACGACCAGGTTTTGGCGTCTGCGGATTTTGTTTCCCGGGGCGCGTTGGCTCCCGCCTGAGCGGGTCGTTTGGCTGCGGGTGCGTCGTGGTTTGTTGCGCAGTTCCCCGCGCCCCTGAGGGGGGGTGTTCTGTCGGGTGTTCGGCTGCGAGTCCGTCGTGGCTTGTCGCGCAGTTCCCCGCGCCCCTGATGGGCGTCCCAGGATGCACCCCGTGTCGACCCCCTCGTACCTAATGTCCGCATCCCCGTCTACTGTCGGGGCCATGGAAGGCAGTGCGTACGACCCGTCCGGCAGTGAGCCCTATGTGGCCGGTGATGTGGAGCGGTGGGCCGTTGAACCCGACAAGCGGCCGGGGCGTACGGCGTTTCAGCGGGATCGGGCGCGGGTGCTGCACTCGTCCGCGCTGCGGCGCCTGGCGGGCAAGACGCAGGTCGTGACGCCGGGCACCCGCAGCCAGGCGTGGGACGCCAGCGCGCGCACGCGCCTGACGCACTCGCTGGAGTGTGCCCAGGTCGGCCGCGAACTGGGCGCGGCGCTCGGCTGCGACCCGGACCTCGTGGAGACGGCCTGCCTGTCGCACGATCTGGGGCACCCGCCCTTCGGGCACAACGGCGAGCAGGCGCTGAACGAGGTCGCGGCGGACTGGGGCGGCTTCGAGGGCAACGCCCAGTCGCTGCGGCTGCTCACCCGGATCGAACCCAAGAGGTTCGTGCGCCCGCACACGCTGACCCCGACCACGGCGGCGGACGACGGCGGCGAACTCGTGAGCGTCGGCCTCAATCTCACCCGGGCGGCCCTGGACGCCGCCACCAAGTACCCGTGGCCGCGCGGCGGCCACCCCACCGACCCCGCCTCACGCAAGTTCGGCGTCTACGAGGACGACCGGCCGGTCTTCGACTGGATCCGCGCGGGCGCGCCCGCGGACCGGATCTGCTTCGAGGCCCAGGTCATGGACTGGGCGGACGACGTCGCGTACTCCGTGCACGACCTGGAGGACGGGCTGCACGCCGGGCACATCGACCCGAACATGCTGCACGCGGAGCCCGAGCGCCGGGACGTGTTCGCCGTCGCGATCGGCCGGTACGTGGCGGACGACACCGACCCCGAGGAGCTGGCGGCGGCGCTCGACCGGCTCCTCGAACAGGAGTGGTGGCCGCACGGGTACGACGGTTCGGCGGTCGCCCAGGCGCGGCTCAAGGACGCGACGAGCCAGCTCATCGGCCGCTTCTGTCTCGCCGCCGAGAACGCCACGCGCGCGGGGACGCCGCCCGGCCGCCTCACCCGGTACGCGGCGCAGCTCGTCGTCCCGCGCGAGGCCCGCCTCGAATGCGCGGTCCTCAAGGCGGTCGCCGACCGGTACGTCATGCAGCGGGCCGAACAGGAACGTATCCGCGCCGACCAGCGCATCGTCGTCGCGGAACTCGCCGACGCGCTCACCCGGCGCGCGCCCGAAGGGCTGGACCCGCAGTTCCGCGCTCTGTTCGACACGGCCCCCGACGACCGGGCCCGGGGGCGCGTGATCGTGGACCAGATCGCCTCGCTCACCGACGCGGCGGCCCGCGCCCTGCACACCCGGCTCACCGCACGCAGACCCTGACACACAGGTACGGAAAGACGGCCCGACGGCCACGGGGTGTGACGAGGACTGGCCTGATCGGGCCACTCCCTCTTCCCGCATCACGCTCCGTGCGGGACGCTCACATGTGGCGGCATGGTTATGAGGAGGCATCAAGTGGTCGACGCGGATCAGACGTTCGTCATCATCGGGGGAGGGCTCGCGGGCGCCAAGGCGGCCGAAACCCTCCGCTCCGAGGGCTTCACAGGGCGGGTGATCCTCATCGGCGACGAGCGTGAGCACCCGTACGAGCGCCCACCCCTGTCCAAGGGCTATCTGCTGCGCAAGGAGGAGCGCGACAGCGTCTTCGTCCATGAACCCGCCTGGTACGCACAGGCCGACATCGAGCTGCACCTGGGCCAGACCGTCGTCGGCATCGACCGCGCCGCGAAGACCGTCAGCCTCGGCGACAGCACCGTCGTGCACTACGACAAGCTGCTGCTCGCCACCGGTGCCGAACCGCGCCGCCTCGACATCCCCGGCACCCATCTGGCGGGCGTGCACCACCTGCGGCGCCTCGCGCACGCGGAGCGCCTGCGGGGCGTCCTCGCCACGCTCGGCCGCGACAACGGCCACCTCGTCATCGCGGGCGCCGGCTGGATCGGCCTGGAGGTCGCCGCCGCGGCCCGCGAGTACGGCGCCGAGGTCACCGTCGTGGAGCCCGAGCCGACGCCGCTGCACGGCGTGCTCGGCCCCGAACTGGGCCAGCTCTTCACCGAGCTGCACGGCGAGCACGGCGTGCGCTTCCACTTCGGCGCCCGGCTCACCGAGATCACCGGGCAGGACGGCATGGTCCTCGCCGCCCGCACCGACGACGGCGAGGAGCACCCCGCGCACGACGTGCTCGCCGCGATCGGCGCCGCGCCCCGCACCGGGCTCGCCGAGGCCGCCGGGCTCGCCATGGCCGACCGGGCGCAGGGCGGCGGGATCGCCGTCGACGCCTCGCTGCGCACCTCCGACCCGGACATCTACGCCGCAGGCGACGTCGCCTCGGTCGACCACCCGCTGTTCGGCACCCGGCTGCGCGTCGAACACTGGGCCAACGCGCTCAACGGCGGCCCGGCCGCGGCCCGCGCCATGCTCGGCAAGGACGTCACGTACGACCGGGTGCCGTACTTCTTCTCGGACCAGTACGACGTCGGTCTGGAGTACTCGGGCTGGGCGCCCCCGGGCTCGTACGACCAGGTGGTGATCCGGGGGGACGTGGGGAAGCGGGAGTTCATCGCGTTCTGGCTGAAGGACGGGCGGGTGCTCGCCGGGATGAACGTGAACGTGTGGGACGTCACCGACCCGATCCAGGAGCTGATCAGGACCCGCGCGCGGGTCGACACGGACGCGCTATCGGACCCGGCGGTCCCGCTGTCCTCGCTGCCCGTCTGACCTCCGTCCGCCGCGCGGCCGGTCCCCGGACGGCGCCCGTCCGGTACGGGTGGGGTCCGGGGCGGCACAGGAGTGTCGGTGCGTCGCCGTAGACTCTCCGCGTGGCAGGCAGGATCAATGACGAGGACGTGAAGGCGGTACGGGACGCGGTCCCGATCGACGCCGTCGTCTCCGAGTACCTCCAGCTGCGCAACGCCGGCGGCGGCAATCTGAAGGGCCTGTGCCCCTTCCACGACGAGAAGTCACCGTCCTTCCAGGTCAGCCCGAGCAAGGGTCTCTTCCACTGCTTCGGCTGCCAGGAGGGCGGCGACACCCTCACCTTCGTGATGAAGATCGACCATCTCTCCTTCTCGGAGGCGGTCGAGCGCCTGGCGGCCACGGCGGGCATCACCCTGCGGTACGAGGAGGGCGGGTACAACCCGAGCCACCAGCGGGGCGAGCGCATCCGCCTGGTCGAGGCCCACAAGATCGCCGCACAGTTCTACGTGGAGCAGCTCGACGTGAGCCCCGAGGCCGAGATCGGCCGGACGTTCCTCGCGGAGCGCGGCTTCGACCAGGCCGCCGCCGCGCACTTCGGCGTCGGCTACAGCCCGGCGGGCTGGGACCACCTCACCCGCTATCTGCGCGGCAAGGGCTTCAGCGACAAGGAACTGCTGCTGTCCGGGATCGCCCAGGAAGGCCGCCGGGGCCCCATCGACCGCTTCCGTGGCCGCCTCATGTGGCCGATTCGCGACATCTCCGGTGAAGTGGTCGGGTTCGGGGCGCGCAAGCTGCGTGACGACGACAACGGCCCGAAGTACCTCAACACCCCCGAGACGGCGATCTACAAGAAGTCCCAGGTGCTGTACGGCGTGGACCTCGCCAAGAAGGAGATCGCCAAGACCAGCCGCGCGGTCGTCGTCGAGGGCTACACCGATGTGATGGCCTGCCATCTCGCCGGGGTCACCACCGCCATCGCGACCTGCGGCACCGCGTTCGGCGGCGACCACATCAAGATCCTCCGCCGCCTCCTCATGGACAACGGCTCCGCGCGCGTGATCTTCACCTTCGACGGGGACGCGGCGGGCCAGAAGGCCGCCCTGCGCGCCTTCGAGGACGATCAAAAGTTCGCCGCCGAGACCTACATCGCCATCGCGCCCGACGGCATGGACCCGTGCGAGCTGCGCCTCGCCAAGGGCGACGAAGCGGTCGCCGACCTGGTCGAACCCCGCACCCCGCTCTTCGAGTTCGCGCTACGCCAGATCGTCAACCGTTACGACCTGGAGACCCCGGCGGGCCGCGCCGCCGCACTGGACGAGGCCGCGCCGGTCGTCGCCCGGATCAAGAACAGCGCCTCGCAGCACGAGGTCGCCGTGCAGCTCGCCGGGATGCTCGGCATCCTCGACACCCAGTTCGTCGTCAAGCGGATCGCACAGCAGGCGCGCTGGGCCCGCGACCGCGGCGGCAAGGGTCCCGCGAGACCGCCCGAGGCCCGTATGCCGCAGCACGACATGACACCGCGCAGCACCGCACCAGGCCCCTCACTCACCCTCCGCAACCCGGTGTTCGCCACCGAGCGCGAACTCCTCAAACTCGCCCTCCAGCGCCCCGAACTGGTCGCACCGGCCTTCGACGCGTACGGCGTGGACGAGTTCACCGCCCCGCCGTACGCGGCCGTGCGCGAGGCGATCATCGAGGCGGGCGGGGTGGAGTACGGCGTTCAGGACGCGCAGGAGTATCTGGTCCGCGTCCGCGACGCCGCCCCGGACGACGTGGTCCGCTCCATGGTCACCGAGCTGGCCGTCGAGGCCATCATGCGCCGCACCGTGGACGAGGTGTACGCGGGCGAGCAGCTCGTCACCGTCCGCCGCCGCGCCGTCGAGCGCCGCGTGCACGACGTCCAAGGGGCGCTCGCCCGCGCCGGCAGCCAGGGCGACCCGGCCCATCTGGCCGCCGTGCAGAACGAGTTGTGGGTCCTCCAGCAGTACGGCCAGGCGTTGCGCGAGCGCGGCGCCGACGCCCTCTGACCGAGCGGCCTTCCCATCAACGCACCACCTGCTTACGGGGCTTCCTCGAAGGTCGGCCGCAGCGCCCGCACGAGCCGCCCCACGAAGTCCCTTTCCTCACCGGCGAAGCGCGGGTACTCCGTCGCGAAGTGGTGCCACTCCACGTACCGCAGCGCCTCCTCGACGTCCGAGGCGCGGATCTCGTCGCGGTCCGGGTGCGGCCACTCGTCGGTCAGCCGGAAGACCTCGTGCAGCAGGCTGTGGCGCAGCGGGTGGTGTTCGGCGAGCAGGACCGCGTCGTAGAGGTCCTTGCCCTGCCCGTGCATGTCGGAGACGAGCCACAGGATCTTCCACGCCAGCGACAGTTCCGGTGTCGCCGCCCACACCACCGTGCCCGGCGCCACCTCGGCCGGCTGCGGTTCGACGGGCAGCTTCTCGTTGAACACGAAGTCCAGCTGCACGTCGCCGCCCGGCAGCCCCGGCGCCGACCAAGGGATCAGCAACCGGCGCCCCGGCACCCGCTCGTACGTCCAGATGTCCTCGGACACCGCGCCCCGCGCCGACAGCCGGACCTCGCCGCCGCGCTCCGCCGCGACCCGCTCCGCCGCTTCCGTGATCCCGTCGAGCATCCGCCCGGTCCGCTCGTCCCCGATCTTCCAACGCGCCGGTACCACCACGAAGTCCAGGTCACCCGGCTCCCGCGCCGCGTCCCCGTACCACGCGGACAGCAGCACACTGCCGCGCAGCACCAGCGACTCCACCCACGCGGAGTCGGCCACGGCCGCGAGGACCAGGTCCAGGGCGGTGCGCCGCGCCGCGTGCCAGGCCGCGTCGCGCTCCGGGTCGGGGAACACCGGGTCGGCCGCCCGGTAGGCGTTGGCGTACTGCTTCAGCGCCGGATCGAACACCGGCCGCCGCACCACGCCTTCGCCGGGCGAGGGCCGCAGGGTGCGCGGCAGGTCCAGGCTCCGGCGCGTGGCCTCGTCCAGCGGCTCGTCCGGCACCCGCGTGCTGGTCCAGCCGAGCCTCGCCCACCCCCCGGTCACCGGACGCTCTCCGTCACCCGCGCCGTGGCGCATGCTCCGACCCCCTCACCGATCCACCCGTCGTCCAGCGACAGGTCACTGTCGTACAGCACGAACTCCCGCTCCACGGACATCACTTCGTGTCCGGCAAGCGCGTCCAGCAGGGCGTCCAGGGCGCGTTCCGCCCGTCCGGCGTCGACCGCGTGGCAGCGCTGCGTGACGAACCGCTCGTGGCGGCCCCCGTCCCGTGGCCGCCGCGCGTTCCACGACAGATGCGCGCCGTGCGCCACCGCCACCGAGGTCAGCGCACCCCGGTCGAACTCCGCGTCGAGCAGCAGCTTCACGTGGTGCTCGAAGTAGCCGTCCGCGTCAGTCGGCCGGCGCGGGACCTCCGGTGCCCACGGCGCCGACTCGACCTTCACCCGCACCGGTACGAAACCGTCCGCCGCCAGCCGCGCGAGCAACGCCCGCGCCCCCGCCCGCGCGTCCTCGTACGACACCGCGTCGCGCAGCGTCAGCATCGGCTGCGACACCGTACGGCCCCGCGCGAGGACGATGTGCGTGACCTTGAGCCCGGCGCGGGCCGCCCACGACTCCAGGCGCGCGTACGCGGCGGAGTCCGGGCAGGACACGGTCACATGGGTCTCGTACACCCGAGGCTGTGGTGGGGCGTTGGACATCGGACGATCGTCGCAGAGGCCCGGTCGCCGGGGCACGCGGGTTTTCCCCGGCGGCTGCGGGGGAAGACATGCGGGCTTCGCGCGAGGGTAATCGTCCGGTTACGGACCGGACGCAGAAAGTCGCCGCACGCCCCTCGTGGCGGGGATGTGTCGTACCCCACACTGGGGGCGGTGCCTGAGTCCTCGGAGCGCGGCCGGCCTGTTCATGACGGGCTTGAGATTCCCGCGATTCCGCTCATCGCGTACGGGACGGACAGCGGCGAGGCCGCTGCCGCCGGTCCCGTCCTCACGCTGTCGCACGCCTCAGCAGCGATCACCCTGGAGGTCGCCCCCGTGCAGACCCAGACCCAGCTCCAGACCCTCACCGATCTGGAGCCCGACGTCCTCGCGGCGGTGCCCGCGCAGAGCCGCGCCCCACTCCATCCCGAGGCCGAACCGCCGACCGGGACCGGGACCGGGACCGGCCGTGAACCCGCACCCGGCCCGGACTTCGACACCGACCTCGAACCGGAGTCCCTCGCCCTGCGCAGGGCCCGCTCCCGCGCCGAGGCCGGTGGCCCGTCCTCCGACCTGTTCCGCCAGTACCTCCGCGAGATCGGGCGGATCTCCCTGCTCACCGCCGCCGAAGAGGTCGAACTCGCCCGCCGCGTCGAAGCGGGCCTCTTTGCGGAGGAGAAGCTGCGCTCCACGCAGGACCCGGACTCCAGGCTCGCCCTCGATCTCGACCGGCTCGTCGTCATGGGCCGCATGGCCAAGCGCCGCCTCATCGAGGCGAATCTGCGCCTGGTCGTCTCCGTCGCGAAACGTTACGTCGGCCGCGGACTGACCATGCTCGACCTCGTCCAGGAGGGCAACCTCGGCCTGATCAGGGCCGTCGAGAAGTTCGACTACGCACGCGGGTACAAGTTCTCGACCTACGCCACCTGGTGGATCCGGCAGGCCATGTCGCGCGCCCTCGCCGACCAGGCCCGCACCATCCGCGTCCCGGTCCATGTCGTCGAACTCATCAACCGTGTCGTCCGCGTCCAGCGCCGCATGCTCCAGGAACGCGGCTACGAACCCACACCCGAAGAGGTCGCCGCGCATCTCGACCTGACACCCGAACGCGTCGGCGAAGTCCTGCGCCTGGCTCAGGAACCGGTGTCCCTGCACGCGCCCGTCGGCGAGGAGGACGACGTCGCGCTCGGCGACCTCATCGAGGACGGCGACGCCGCCTCACCCGTCGAGTCGGCCGCGTTCCTGCTGCTGCGCGAACACCTGGAAGCCGTCCTGTCGACCCTCGGCGAACGCGAACGCAAGGTCGTCCAACTCCGCTACGGACTGGCCGACGGCAGGCCCCGGACGCTCGAAGAGATCGGCCGCATCTTCGGCGTGACACGCGAACGCATCCGCCAGATCGAATCCAAAACCCTCAACAAACTCCGGGACCACGCCTTCGCCGACCAGCTACGGGGTTACCTCGACTGACCGGTTTCGCTGTGGGCAGTTGTTCCGCTGGGGCGGAACGGGTGGGCACAGCGGAACCCCGACGCCGGGCAACCCTTCAGTCCACCTCAGCCACAGCCTGCGCGAACTGCGCCGAATACAACCGCGCATACGCACCCTCGGCAAGCAACAGCTCATCATGCGTGCCCTGTTCCACGATCGCCCCGTCCTCCATCACGAGAATCGTGTCGGCATCCCGAATCGTGGAGAGCCGATGCGCGATCACGAACGACGTACGCCCATGCGCGAGCCGCGCCATCGCCTTCTGGATGAGCACCTCGGTACGGGTGTCCACCGAACTGGTCGCCTCGTCGAGCACCAGGATCACGGGGTCGGACAGGAACGCCCGAGCGATGGTGATGAGCTGCTTCTCACCCGCGCTGACACCGCCGCCCTCGTCGTCGATCACGGTGTCGTACCCGTCGGGCAGCGTCCGGATGAACCGGTCCGCGTGCGCGGCGCGCGCCGCCTCCTCGATCTGCTCCCGGGTGACGTGCTTCGAGGCGCCGTACGCGATGTTCTCCGCGATCGTGCCGCCGAACAGCCAGGTGTCCTGGAGGACCATGCCGATCCCGGACCGCAGGTCGTCCCGGGTCATCGTGGCCACGTCGACGCCGTCCAGAGTGATCCGGCCACCGGTCACCTCGTAGAACCGCATGAGCAGGTTCACCAGGGTCGTCTTGCCGGCGCCGGTCGGGCCGACGATCGCGACGGTGTGGCCCGGCTCGACGGTCAGTGACAGGTCCTCGATGAGCGGCTTGTCCTCCTCGTAGCGGAACGACACATGCTCCAGGGCGACCTTGCCGGTCAGCTCGGTGGGCCGGGCGCCGGGGACCGGGTCCGCCTCCTGCTCGGGCGCGTCGAGGAGTTCGAAGATCCGCTCGGCGGACGCGACACCGGACTGGATGAGGTTCGCCATCGAAGCGACCTGGGTGAGCGGCATCGAGAACTGCCGCGAGTACTGGATGAACGCCTGGACGTCGCCGATCGACAGCGTGCCCGACGCCACCCGCAGACCGCCGACGACGGCCACCAGGACATAGTTCAGGTTGGACACGAAGAACATCAGCGGCTGCATGATCCCGCTGTTGAACTGCGCCTTGAACCCGGCCTCGTACAGCGCGTCGTTCTGCTCGGCGAACGCCTTCGCGGACTCGTCCTGCCGGCCGAACACCTTCACCAGGGTGTGGCCGGTGTACATCTCCTCGACGTGCGCGTTGAGCTTGCCGGTCATCCGCCACTGCTGCACGAACTGCGGCTGCGACCGCTTGCCGACGCGGGTCGCGATCAGGAACGACAGCGGCACCGTCACCAGCGCGACCAGCGCGAGCAGCGGCGAGATCCAGAACATCATCGCCAGGACGCCGACGATCGTCAGCAGCGAGTTGATGAGCTGGCCCATCGTCTGCTGGAGCGTCTGGCCGAGGTTGTCGAGGTCGTTGGTGGCGCGGCTGAGGACCTCTCCGCGCTGCCGCTTGTCGAAGTACGACAGCGGGAGCCGCGACAGCTTCGCCTGGACCTCGCCGCGCATCCGGTACACGGTCTTGTTGATCGCCCGGTTCGACAGCCGGGTCGACACCATCATCAGCAGCCCGGCGCCCAGGAACGCGATCAGCGCGATTCCGAGTACCGAGCCGACCGCGTCGAAGTCGATGCCCTGACCGGGGGTGAAGTCGATCCCGGACAGCAGGTCCGCCATACCGCCCTGGCCGCTGTCCCGCAGCCGCCGGATCGCCTCCGCCTTGTTCTCGCCGGCCGGCAGCTGCCGGCCCACGATGCCCGCGAAGACCAGGTCGGTCGCCCGGCCCAGGATCTTCGGGCCCACCACCGACATCGCCACGCTCAGCACCCCGCACGCGAGCATGCCGTACATCGTCGAGCGCTCCGGCCTGAACTGTCCGATCAGGCGCTTGCCCGACCCCTTGAAGTCCATCGAGCGCTGGTCCGGGCCGCCCCCGGCCATCATTCTTCCCGCCGGCCCCGCCATCAGGCGGCCTCCGCTTCCGTCAGCTGGGAGAGCACGATCTCCCGGTAGGTCTCATTGGTCTCCATCAGCTCGTGATGGCGTCCCGCTCCGACGACGCGGCCCTCGTCGAGGACCACGATCCGGTCGGCCTCGCGGATCGTGGAGACCCGCTGGGCGACGATCACGACGGTCGCCTCGGCGGTCTCGGCGAGTAGCGCGGCCCGCAGCGCCGCGTCCGTGGCGTAGTCGAGGGCCGAGAAGGAGTCGTCGAAGAGGTAGATCTCCGGGCGCTGCACCAGGGTCCGCGCGATGGCGAGCCGCTGGCGCTGACCGCCGGACACATTCGTGCCGCCCTGCGCGATCGGCGCGTGCAGACCGCCCTCCAGACTCGTCTCCACGAAGTCCCTGGCCTGCGCGACATCAAGGGCCCGCCACAACTGGTCGTCGGTGGCGTCCGGATTGCCGTACCGCAGGTTCGTCGCGACGGTCCCCGCGAAGAGGTACGGCTTCTGCGGGACCAGGCCCACGGTCTTCGCGAGCACCTTCGGGTCGATGGTGCGGACGTCGACACCGTTCACCAGGACGGCCCCGTCCGTGGCGTCGAACAGCCGCGGTACGAGTCCGAGCAGCGTCGACTTGCCGCTGCCCGTCGAGCCGATGACGGCGGTCGTCTCGCCGGGCCGGGCCACCAGGTCGATGCCGCGCAGCACGGGCTCCTCGGCGCCCGGATAGCGGAAGCCGGTCTCCCGCAGCTCCAGATGCCCGTGCCCGCGCAGTTGCCGCACCGGCTCCGACGGCGGGACGACGCTGCTGTCGGTGTCCAGGACCTCCTGGATGCGTTCGGCGCACACCTCCGCGCGCGGCACCATCATGAACATGAAGGTGGCCATCATCACGGACATCACGATCTGCATCAGATAGGCGAGGAACGCGGTCAGCGCGCCGATCTGCATGCCGCCGCTGTCGATGCGGTGGGCGCCGAACCAGACCACGGCGACCGACGACACGTTCACGACGGTCATCACGATGGGGAACATCAGCGCGAGCAGACGGCCGGTGCCGAGGGACACGTCGGTGAGCTGTTCGTTGGCGCCGCGGAAGCGGTCCTTCTCGTAGTCGTCGCGGACGAAGGCGCGGATCACCCGGTTGCCGGTGATCTGCTCGCGCAGCACCCGGTTCACCGTGTCCAGGCGGACCTGCATCGAGCGGAACAGCGGCCTCAGCCGGCGCACGATCAGGGTCACGCTGACCCCGAGCACGGGCACCACGGCGAGCAGTACGGCGGACAGCGGGACGTCCTGGCCGAGCGCCAGGACGATGCCGCCGATGCACATGATCGGAGCCGACACGAGCAGCGTGAACGACATCAGCGTCAGCATCTGCACCTGCTGCACGTCGTTCGTGGTCCGGGTGATCAGCGAAGGCGCACCGAAGTGCCCGACCTCGCGCGCCGAGAACGACTGCACCCGGTCGAACACGGCGGCCCGCACATCGCGCCCCAGGGCGGACGCGGTCCGGGCGCCGTAGTACACGGCGCCGATGTTGCAGAACACCTGCACGACGGTGATGCCGATCATGAGGGCGCCGAAGGACAGGATGTAGCCGGAGTCCCCCTTCACGACACCGTGATCGATGATGTCGGCGTTCAGGGTGGGCAGATAGAGCGTGGCGCTGGTCTGGAGAAGCTGGAGCAGCACCAGTAGGGCGATGGGTTTCTTGTACGGATCCAGGTAGGTCCGAAGGAGTCGTATGAGCACGCTCGGTCTTTCGCGTCGGTGAAGGCGATCGTGTCGGTGAGGGAGATCAGTGCCATCACCCCCTATCGTCCGACACTTGGGTTGCGTTACCTCACCGATTAATCCAAGAGCGGGCCAAGAACACCCCTGTACGGGGTGCCCGACGCGATGATCGCCCCGCCCTGTACGGCTCCCCGTCGCCCCGCCCGCCCTCAGGAAGCCGCGCCGCCGAAGGCACCCGGATGGGTTTGCTCCCGAACGGTGGTGAACTGCTGCCGTACGGCCTTCCCCACGGGCAGTTCCTCGCCGGGCTCGAAGACCTGCACGGCCGCGCTCTGCCACTGCGGCGGGGTCCGCGGGTCGAGGGTGCCCTGGGACGCGCCGAGCGCCCACGCCGCCTGCCGGGCCGCGCCGAGCGCCGCGTAGTCCGCGGGCTGCGGTACGACGACCTGCGCGCCGAGCAGCGCCGGGGCCGTCGTCTGCACGGCGGGCAGCTCGGCGGCGGCACCGAGCAGGAACACCCGGCGTACGTCGACACCGCGCCCGCGCAGCACGTCGAGGGCGTCGGCGAGCCCGCACAGCATGCCCTCGAACGCGGCGCGCGCCAGATGCTCCGGCTTCATCGCCTCGCGCCGCAGCCCCGCGAGGGTGCCCGCGGTGTGCGGCAGATTCGGTGTCCGCTCGCCCTCCAGATAGGGGAGCAGGACCAGGCCGTGCGCGCCGGGCGTCGACTTCATCGCGAGGTCGGACAGGGCCTCCAGATCGGGCGCCCCGAGCAGCTCGGCGGCGCCGCGCAGGGTGCGGACCGCGTTGAGCGTGTGCACGACCGGCAGATGCAGCCCGGTCGCGTCGGCGAGCGAGGTGATCATGCCGGTCGGGTCGGCCAGCGCCTCGTGGTGCACGGCCATCACGGAACCGGAGGCGCCGAGCGACACCACCGCGTCGCCCAGCCCGATACCGAGGCCGAGCGCGGCGGCCATCGTCTCGCCGGTACCGGCCGAGATCAGCAGCCCCTCGGGCGTGGTCCCGGCGGGCTCGGCGGGGCCGAGGACCTCGGGCAGGGCGGCCTGCCGGCCGAGCGCCAGCTCCACCAGGTCGGGCCGGTAGGCGCCGGAGGCCGCCGACCAGTAGCCGGTGCCGGACGCGCCGCCCCGGTCGGTGGTCCGCCGCAGCGGCCTGCCGAGGAGCTGCCACACCAGCCAGTCGTGGGCCTGGAGGATCAGAGCGATGCGCTGGGCGGACTCCGGCTCGTTCTGCGCGAGCCACCGCAGCTTCGTGACGGGCTGCGCGGCCTGCGGCACACACCCCACGGCCTGCGCCCACGCCTCCCGGCCGCCGAGCCCGTCGATCAGATCGGCGGCGGCGACCTGGGCCCGCCGGTCGTTGCCGACGAGCGCCGGGCGCACGGTGTTGCCCTGGGCGTCGAGCGGGACCAGCGCGTTCTGCTGCGCGGACACGCCGATGGCCCGTACCCCTTCGAGCAGCCCGCCCCCGGCGGCCTCCCCGAGGCTCAGCAGCCACGCCTGCGGATCGACGTCCGACGGCCGCGCCCCGTCCCCGGCCTCGACCGGATGCGGCGCGTACCCCTGCCGCAGCACGGCACCCGAGTCCGCGTCACAGACGACGATACGAGTGAAATCGGGCGAACTGTCCAACCCGGCGACTATCCCCATACTCCAAATCTTGCCGTACGCGGGGGGCCGGGGGCGCACCGGGCGACTGTGGGACCCAGGTGACCCGTGGGACCTAAGTGTTGGTGCTGCCCCACTCGTCCTCGCCGCCGTTGCGGCTGCGCTCGCGCACGGAGCGGACCCGGGCGGCCACCGAGTCCGGGACATGATCGCCGACCCGGTCCGTCACGGTGTGCAGCGCCTTGCCGGCCACCTCGCGGCTCTGCTGCGCGGCGGTCTCGGCGGCGTTGCGCACCGCCGGGTTCTGCGCGAACTCCCGCACGGACTTCTTCAGCTGCTCGTACCGCTCCCGCCCGGCGCGGGTCCCCAGGACATAACCGATGACGAGTCCTGCGGCGAATGTGAGCCGGTAGCGCATGACGGCCACCCTTCCCTAGCGTCGGCGTGGATCGCGCGGAGTACCGATTGGCGGAGCACCCCCCTGCTTGCGCTAATGTATGTGTCGCAGCGAGCGTGCGCCCCCTGGCGAATACCCAGGTAGGTACGTTCGATGCAACCGAGGCAATCCTCCGTAGCTCAATTGGCAGAGCAGCCGGCTGTTAACCGGCAGGTTACTGGTTCGAGTCCAGTCGGGGGAGCTCGATCCTCCGTAGCTCAATTGGCAGAGCAGCCGGCTGTTAACCGGCAGGTTACTGGTTCGAGTCCAGTCGGGGGAGCAGCCGAGAGGGACCCCCGTGGGGGTCCTTTTTCATGTCCGAGGGAACCATGCGGACAGGCCGGAAGTCCTCATGGTCACGCGAAGTCGACCATCCGAAGCAGGAGATCGTATGAGCGGCTATGCTGCGGCAGACGGCGCGTACATATGTACGCGACGCGCCGTAAAGGGGCGGTAGCTCAGCCGGTTAGAGCAGCGGACTCATAATCCGTCGGCCGTGGGTTCGAGTCCCACCCGCCCCACCTCGCGTTCCCTATGCAGGAACGTTTCGACCTGGGACGCCAGTGTCTATGCCCCGTCGCGAGGGGTGGGTAACGACACGCCGGAGATCATTTGCTGGCCCCCTGCTGGCCCGAGAGGTTGACGATCACGCTCTCTGGCCCCGCCTTCGTCTGCGCGCCGTGGCGACACTTCGAACTGCCCTACAGCGGGCTGCTGTTCGTGCCTCGTCTGGCGGCCTAAGGGGTGTACCAACCCCAACGAGAAAGGCACCTTGTCGTGATCATCGCCACCTGCAACTGTGGCCGCGTTATCTCCTACAGCGCCACCCGTCCGGGCGTCGCGCCGACAGACGTGCGTCACCTCGGCGTCCCCGGCGAGCCTGCCGACTGCCCGAAGTAGGCGTGCATGGAACAGCCCCGGCCGGGATTCCAGCCGGGGCCGCCATGCAGCCATGCAGGTTACGTCTCGCGCGGGACGATGAAGCCCCGCGCGGGCTTGGGCTCCTGCGGGTTGCGGGAGTCCGGTTGCTGCGTGCGTTTCCACGCCGCGACCAGGTCCGCGTACCGCGGGTCAGTCCACTCGGACATACGGCCTCCCTTCACAGGTGAGGCTAGAGGACTTTCGGTTTCGGCTTCGGGATGATGACGATCGTGCACTCCGGGGCGTGCTGGCACTTCGCCGCCACGGATGCGAGGGTTTCGTCGGACGGTGGGCCCCACAGCTCCGGGTCCGCCACGTACCCAAGCTCTGTGATCTTCTGGCGGGTGCGGTCGAGGATCGGCGGATCGTAGTTCGTCGGGTCGTATCCCGGGTAGTGGTGCACGAAAGTGCCGAGGGACGCGCACAGATCGGCGTACATCGCGGTGTGCAGGATCAGGGCGTGCCAGCCCTCGTCGACGATCCGCGACGGGGCAAGCCCCATGCCTGGGTTCTTCGCGCAGGCCGTGACGAACTTCAGCGCTTCCTCGACGATCCGGCCGGCCATCTCCCCGTCCATGTCGGGGTTGGCGTCCATGACGGTGCTGCGGCAACTGGCGAACCGCTCGTCGGGGATGAGCATCCGGGCTATCGCGGGGATCGGGTTTCCCGGAGGGTCCGGGTACGGGCTCGGAGGTACGCTCACGGCAATCTCCTTCGATTGTTGTGGTTGGAGATGGGCCCGCCTGGCCGGGGTTCTTTGCCGGATTCACCGGCCGGGCGGGTGATCAACGGGGGTCGAGCAGCGGGCGCAGGTCATCCCGGTGCCCTGTCGTTCCACATGCAGGCCCCGGTGTGGATGAAGCCCCTGTGGGGCGCGCTGAGCCCTTCCCAGACGAGGGGGGCGAACACGCCGGCCGTCAGCTCCTGCTCGGTGATGGGTTCGTGACAGGAGAAGCAGACGGGTCGGCCCTTGTCGGCGGCGATGCGGGCGCGCAGGAGTGCCGCCTGTCCCGACAGGGCCTGCGGGCACAGGCGGTCCCCGAGGAGGGCGGCGGTCTCGCACGGCTCGCAGGTGGTCCAGTGGGCGTAGAGGTCCCGGTACGTACTGACGACCGCGGCCCGGATCGGGAAGCAGGTACGGCAGGAGCGCGGATGCCAGGCGAAGCCGGGGCCGACGTCGACTCCCGCGCCGGGCGCGAGGGGATCGGCGCACCACACACAGGCGCCGCCCTCGTTCTGCTCCTCGGTGAGCAGGCGCGTGTCCGGGATCTCGAAGAACTGGAGGTCGGCCAGGTCCTCGGCGGCGGTCACCGGCGGGTCTCCCGCAACGCCCGGCGCAGAGCCGTACCCGGCTCGCACTTCCGCTGGTCCGTGTTGCACTGGGCGCAGGTGATCGTGTGCTCGATCAGAGCCGCGTAGGCGACGGCGGCGTCCGGGTACATCACCGTGTCGCCGTCCTCGGTCAGGGCGAACAGGCTCTTGGTCATACCCGTGTCCCGATGGCGACCGTGTCGGACCCGGCGAGCTTGGCCATGCCGCGCAGCACGATGCACAGGCGCCGAGTGTCCAGCGGTTCGAGGTTCCCCAGCGAGACGTTGCGGGGAAACCGGATCGCGGTGATCAGAGCGAGGAACGCCTTGTCCGCCGGGGTCAGCCCCGGGGCGCGGGTGTAACGGGCCTCGAACGCCAGCCAGTTACACGAGACCGTACCGTCGTCGTGCTCGGTGACCAGGAGGCGTCGGACCGAGTCGCGTGCCAGGAGTTCGTCCTCCTCGATGAGCGCGGCCACAGCGATCCGCTCGCAGGACGGCTGGTCCTGTACCCACGCGGCGAGTTGGTCGGTCAGTAGGGGTGCCTCTGCCGGGGGCACCATTTCGGGTGGGTCCAGAGCGGTTGTACCGTGCGGCATGTCGGCTCCCTTGAAGTCGGCCATGCCCCGGGGCCGTTCGCGCGGTCGCCGGGGTCAGAACCCGCCAACCGTCCCGCCGCTGAAAGCTGTTGACTTCCCCTCCGCGGGTATCCCCATGGTGGGTACGCTGAACGGCAGCCCATCTGGACACACTGTCAGCAGTGCACGACGGGGACTCCATGACCGGATACACACCGCCTACCGCGCTGCCCCGCTGGCTCCTGAACCGCGCGGACATGCGGGACGCAATCACGCGCCACGACTTCGGCCAGGTGTTCCTCCTCGCACGCAGCGAGGCCGGGACCAGCTACTCATCGATCGCGGCCGAGTGCGGCATCAAACCAGAACGCGTCGGTCAACTGGCCCGCGGTATCGGCAGCGTGACCACCTTCGAGAAGATCGGCCAGATCGCGGACTCGCTGCGGATCCCCGGGCATCTGGTCGGACTTGCCCCACGGGACTGGGAGACACCTGCCCGCACCGCCACCCCGGACGAAGGAGAAGACGACGTGCGGCGCAGGGACCTCGTGAAGGCGTCAGCCGGGATCGGGCTCGCAGCCGCACTACCCGACCTCTCTCGCGCAGCCTTGGGCAGACGGATCGGCAGCGACACCCCCGACAGACTGGGAGAGCGCACCGCGCGGCTGCGGCGCCTCGATGACGTCCTCGGCGGCGGCGACACCTACCGGGTCTACCTCGGCGAGTACCAGGCGACGAAAGTCGCGCTCCGGGACTCCGTCTACAGCGAAGCCACAGGGCGGGCCCTGCTGTCCGTGCTCGCCGAGCAGGCTCAACAGGCGGGCTGGGCCGCGTTCGACGGCGGCCGGCACCGGGACGCGACGGGCCTGTACGAGGAGAGCTACGCCGCAGCGACCGAGGCCGGAGACGCCGCCCTTGCCGGCAACGCCCTCGCGTTCCTGGCCTACCAGGCTGTGGCCGGTGATCGCCAGGCAGGGATAGAGATCGCCGCCCGCTCGTGCGCGACCGCCGGCCCCGGCGCCGCTCCTGGTGTCCGTGCGCTGCTGTACGAGCGTTTGGAGTGGGCCTACGCGGTCGCTGGTGTCACCGCTGAGGCGGAGCGTGCCCTGGAAGTAGCGGGCGTGGCACTGACTCAGGTCGATTCGCCGCAGCCCGACTGGGTCGCTTGGGTCGACGCCACCGAGCTGGGCATCATGACGGGCCGGTGCTGGACGGAGCTGGGGCGCCCGCTGCGCGCCGTGCCTGCCCTGACATCGGCGCTTGCCCGCTACGACGACGCTCACGCCCGGGACAAGAGCCTGTATCTGTCGTGGCTCGCCGAGGCATACGCAACCGCAGGGGAGATCGAGCAGGCGGCTGTCGTCGCGAGCCGTGCCCTGGACCTTGCCGCCGGGGTGGCGTCCGTCCGGCCCCGGCAGCGTCTTGCACCTGTCCTTGCGCGGCTCGGTGCGCACGAGGCGTTGCCAGCGGTCGCGGACGTCATGGAGAAGGCGCGGGCCCGCTGACGATCAGCTAGCTGGTGGCGCCACGTTGGTCTCGATCCATCGCAGACACGTTGCCGACCCGGCCACGATGGGCACCGCGACGACCTCGGGATTGGTCCACGGGTGATGTTCCAGAAGGTGCGCCTCCAGCGCGCCGTACCCGGCATCTGAGGTCTTCATCAGAAGTTGCCACTCCTCACCGGTACCGAACTCGCCCTCGTGCCAGAAGGCAGAAGTCACGGGCCCGATGATCTGTGCTCCGGCTGCGAGACGCCCGGACACCACGGACCGGGCCAGCTCGACCGCCTGCTCGCGGGTCTCCGTCGCTGTCGACACCTGCACGAAGTCAGCCATGCCTGCGACCCTATCCCGGGCCACAACGAAGCGGCCCCGCTCTCCGCGGGGAGAGCGGGGCCGGGGTGCCGGCGTGTCAGTGTCGGGCGAGTCGGTACCGGTAGACGTGGGACGCGACGACGGTCGCCGCCATGACGCCCCACGCGATCCACCAGCCCCAGGCGGGCTGTACGGCGGCGAGGATGATTCCTCCGCCTGCGACGGCGATGACGTCGCCGTACCTGATGATCGGGTGCACGGTGGGTCTCCTTCCTGTCTGGGTTCTTCCTGGTGGGTGGTGCTGCGGTCTGAGAGACTGTGACCCCGGAGGGGGCGACTAGTTCTCGCCCCCTCCGGCCGCCATCATCGGCGGTGGCGTCCGCGACGCTTTACAGCTTCGCGGGCGTACCACGCGCACGCAACGGACCCTGCGGCGCCGATGGCGCTGAGAGTCAGTCCGATGATGGTGGTCACAGTCTGAGTCATTTTCTCCCCTCCCCTCTCTCGGTGTACTACCAGTTTAGGGGTACCCCTAAATCAACGTCAAGGGGTACCCTTAAATCCATGACCGATGCCCCAGACACCCCCGACGCGACCGCCGCCATCCGCGCCGTCATCGCCACCCTCGCCGCCATCCCCGACCCCACCGACCGCGCCCGCGCCACCGGCACCGTCCTCGACGCGGTCCCCGACCTCCAAGCCGAACTCCGCGCCGTCCGACAAGACGCTGTGACCACCATGCGCGAGACGATGAGCCTCGCCGAAACGGCCGCCGCCCTCGGAGTCTCACAGCCGCGCGTCTCGCAGATCACCAAGGGCGTCAGCCGCACCACCAAGAAGTAGGGCCCCCGCCGCCCGAAGGCGACGGGGCGGGGGTTCATCTTCCGGTGATCTGCGGGTACACGGCGACGACGAGCGCGGCGACGCCGGTGAGCGCGGCGATCGACGGGAGCGGCCACCGGGCGCGCTCCAGCGCCGCGACCCGCTGCACCACTTCGCCGACGTCCTTCTCTGTGTCCTCCCGGAGCTGCTTCATGTCCTGCTCTTGGCGGTCGGACCGCTCAACGAGGACAGCAAGGGAGCCCTTCACCTCCGCGAACCCCGTTGCCACTGTGCCCCGCAGTCGCTCCAGTTCGACGGCGACCTGCGTGGACTCCTGCGGGGTCACCACCTACACCCCCCGAGGACTGTGCCGCGCCGCCCAGCCGGACACGAACGTGATCGCCGTCGGGACCACAGCGAGGGCGAACGGGGCGAGGGCGGACGGCATCCACGACACGAGTTCGGCGTGGTCCTGCACCGCCTGGAGGCCAGCGAGCAGCGCCGTACTTCCGACGAACGTCGCAGCCGTCGCCGCGGTGACCTTCTTCTCTACAGCAGCCATGTCAGGCTCCCTTCTTCTCCAGCGCGGTGACGCGCTTTTCCAGAGCGGCGATCCGCTCCGTGTCTGTGGGCGGCTTCGGCTTGGGCGCGGGCGGCTTCGGGGTGGGCGGCTTCGGCGCGGTGGTGGGCGACCAGGACGCGGCGTGCTTCAGCCGCTCGGCGGTCCGCTTCCGGACATCGGGCATCGTGATGCCGGGCCCCTTGGGGTCGATCTTCCCCGGCTGCCATTCCAGGTGGCCGATCACCGAAATCGCGTTCTCGCCGCCCTTGTTCCAGCCGTGCGCCCGGCACAGCGCGGCCGACACGCGGACGATCGCCTCGACCTGCGCGGCGGGCCAGGCGTCTTTGCCGTCGCCCAAGTTCTCGCACTCGAAGCCGTAGAAGCGGGCGTTGCCGTCGGTGTTGGCCTCGTTGTCCTTGGGGAGCACAGTTTCGGCGATGACGGCGCGCAGGACGTCGTCGTCACCCAGGCCCGCGTGGTTCGCCCGCCCGTACCCGACGAGGTGGACACGGCCGTCCTTGGCGATAACGCCGTGACACAGCGGGCCGGGCAACGAGGCGTACCCCTTGCGGCAGATGTCGACCGTGGCCGCGGTCCCCTTGGTGACGGTGTGGTGGATCATCACCCCGTGCACCGGGCCCCACTTGCCCCGGCTGTTGCGGTTGTGGGTGCGCCAGTTCCCGACTTCGGCGACGGTGACGCCCTCGGCCTTCAGCGCGGCCAGGAAACGAGCGGCGGACAGTGGATCAGCCATACCGGCCTCCAGACATGAGCCCCGGGCCGGGCGGCTCCGGGGCGGGGTGGGTGGTGTGGTCAGGTGGCGGACTCGTACACGAATGTCATGCGCAACTGGGCTCCGGCCGCGAGGGTTTCGGGGCGGGTCGGCGTCATCCAGTCGGTACGCGGGTTGGTCGCGGAGGCGGGCAGGAACGGCGCCGTGGTGGTGGCGTTGTTGGAGATGACGTTCTGTCCGACCCACCGGTCGGTCTGGAGGAAGTGCGCGTTGCCGATGTACGACGCGCCGGCGGCGGCCGACTGGACGGGCAGGGAGAAGGAGTAGTTCCCGGTGCCGTAGGTCGTGGTCGATCCGCTGATCCAGTTGATGTGGCACAGCACCGTCCGCCCGATCTTCATGTAGCGGCCGGACAATGTGCCGTTGCCCATCGCGGGCGCCGTGCCGCTGGACGTCCACACGGGGGTGTACGGGGTCCAGGCGGCGAACATGCTGTTGAACTGGTCGCGGATCTCCGTGTTCATGGTCGCGGCCGGGACGACTTCGCCGACGGCCCAGGTGCGGGGTGCGAATGTCATGTCGGCTCGCTCATCGGTCCGGGGTCGGGTACGGGCGGCACGGGCCGGGTCGGGTCGTTCGGATCGCCGGGGTTCCACCAGTTCCGCAGGTGCGGCTGCGGGATGAGCAGAAGTTCCCGCTCGATCGTGGTGATCTCCTCGGCGGTGGGTACGACCATGGCGACCCAGCCGTAGCCGCACTCCGTACAGCCCCACCGCGGGTCGACGGGGCTGACGATCGCGGCCGACCCGCACACGCAGTCCGCGAGCCACCGGTTCTGGTTGATGCGGGCGTACACCGGGGGGACATCAGTGAGTGTGCCGTCCGGGAGGGGCACGCGCCGTCCCATGCGGTACTCGATCCAGTGGTACACCAGCTCGGCACCGGGCACCCCGGTCCAGGCGTTGGGCGGCAGCGGCCGGGGCGGCAGGTAGTACGTCTCGGCGCGCACGACAGCGATCGGCACGACGGGGCCCCTTTCAGTAGGCGAGGCGGGTGGTGGTGCCGAGCACGCCGTACACGGCGTCGTCGAGGACCCACACGGAGTCGGTCGCCGATGCGCTGGTGCGGAACTGGATCCAGTGCTCGGTGTCGGAGATGCGCTCCTCGTAGCCCTCGACGGTGACCCGCATCGACGACGCGGACGCCTGTGGCGGCATGTTGTAGACGGAGAAGTACGAGCCGATGTCGGCGTCGAGGATGTCGAGGTAGTAGCCGAGGGTGGCCGCCTCCACGGGCACCTCGCGTAGCTCGGGCTGCGGATCGGCGTATCTGCTGACCAGCCAGTGCGCCGCGTCCAGAACCGAGTTGTCGTTGGTCTTGAGGATGTCGAGCGTCTTCTCATACGGCCCGTTTGCGGTGATGCTGGCCGCGTCGGTGACGCGCTGTGTTGCGCCGCCCGGCCGTGTCGCGTCGATCGCGTTGCACAGCTTCTGGTCGTCATCGGCGAGCTGCACCGACCCGGTGTCGAGGTCGGCGTAGTCGATCGTGAACACCTCGCTCACCGGGGACGGGTTGTAGCGGATGTCCCGGGACTGGTAGGCGAGCCCGTACCAGTCCCGCTCCGCGAACAGGCGCCCGGACTCGGTGGTTTCGATCTCCCGCATCCGCGCGAGCGCGCCCGTACCGCCGGTCCCCTGCCCGGCGACCGGGTCGTGGGTGGTGCCCCACACGGTGACGGAGGGGATCCCGGCGTAGCGGGCGAGCCGCTTGATCCGCAGGTCGGCGCTCTCCCCGGCGAACGCCGTGGTCCCGGCCGTGTTGTGAAGCGGCGCGAGGTAGGCGGCGGCGGGCCCGTTGGCGTGGGTGATGGTGACGTAGGCGATCTGCCCCGACCACAGGCGCGTGCCCCGGTAGCCGCCGACGTGCAGGTTCCGCAGGCTGATCATGGAGACAACGGCGAGGGTGCCGCCGGCCTGCACGCCGTCGACCCAGACGGTTTTCGCGGATCCGTCGTACAGCAGGTGGTGCCAGGCCCCGTTGGCGAGGTTGCCGCTGGCGGTGGTGGTGACGGTCAGCGGGCTGCCGACCTCGGCGTGCTCCACCGTCAGCACCCCGGAGGCGTTGAGGGCGAACACGAGCTGGTGATCGAGGTTGCTCTCGAACAACCCGCAGATCACACGGCCGTTCGTGGTCGTCTTGAACCACACCGACACCATCGGATGCAGCAGGCTGTGATCCGCCGTCACCTCGTTGTCGGACTGGAAGCCCGGCCCGAGGTCGGCCGCCAGGTACTTCCCCGCAGTCGCGGAGGCGGGCGTGAGCGCGAGTGCGGTCTCGCCGGTGGCGGCCAGGCCCTCGGCGCCGAACTCCAGGGTGCCGCCGCTGGCGGCCTGGGTGAGGGTGAGGGCGGGGCAGCCGCGGCCGGAGATGTCGCCGGCCGCTGTTGCACCGGCGTCCTCGGCGAGGGGGAAGCAGGCCGAGAGGAGGTCGTACACGCCGGGTGCGTCCTGGGTGAGGATTTCCTCGGCCAGGCACGAGCGGAGCGCGGGCAGACGGCCGAGGCGTTTGAACAGGTCGGTGCACGAGAGCGTCACCGTGGAGTACAGGCCGTCCCACTGCACGGGCCATTCGTTGACGACACCCCAGAAGCGGGGGCGGATCGTGGCGCCGAGAAGGTCCCATTCGACGTAGTCGGCCACGCCGCCGGTGCGCTGTCCGGTCAGTTCGACCGCGACGGTCTGGGACGTGACCCAGGCCGGGGTGGCCAGGGTGCGTCGCAGGGTCCAGCCGAACCCGTCGCCGCTGCTTTCCCAGTAGAGGGTGCCGCCCTGCTCCCGCACCCGCAGCCACGCGTGATCGCTCGCGGAGTACGTGAAGCCGACGGCGGTTCCGTCGAAGAATCCGACCTGGGTTTCCGCGCTGATGACGCCGGTGATCGCGTTGTACCGCCAGCCCACCCGCGTCCCGCTGGTCGTGGAGTTGACCCACATCGAGGACACGGCGGCCGAGGAGCCGCCTGCGGCCGGGACCGTGACGAGCTTGCCGGTGAGTTGAGTGCCGGCCAGGGTCCATTGGCGGGCGGACTGGTAGGCGGCCGTGGTGCCGGGGATGAGCGGGATGCGGGCCCGGCCGCCGGTCTCGGTGGCGCCGCCGTAGTTGTTGGGCCACAGGGTCGTGTCGATGCGGTTGTCGTCGAAGTCGTCGCCCAACATGCCCAGCGGGTACGGGGCGGATCCGGTGCGCTGCGGGATCACCGCCACGCTGATGCGGATCGGCGCGTTGCGCCGCACGAACGGATAGAACGGGCTGGCGCTGTTGCCCGGTGTCAGGGCCCCGTCCTGGTTGTCGAGCCGGAGAGTCGCTGTCCCCGGCTGCGTGTCCGACAGTTCATCGGACGCGCCCCGGGTGATCGTGACCCTCTGCCCGGCAACGTCGGTGCGCTGGGTGATGTCCGTCCAGGTGATGGCGCTGGGGGCCTGGATCAGACCGCCCCAGCCCATCTCCACGAGCAGAGGCACTACGCCACCCCCAGATCCACATTGACGCCGTAGGTGCGCTTGAGCTGCACGAGTTGTCGGCGCAGTTCCCGCGCGACGGCGACCGGGTCGGACGACCCGCTCACGTGGATGTCGATCCGTACCGGCTGTCCGCCGCTCGCACCCGGCGCGGCGGGCCGTCCCAGGACTGGGCGCGTTGCGGCGACGCGGTCGGTGACGGCGCCGAGCGCGCGGTCGAGGACGGGCATCCCGCCGGTGAGGCCGACGGCCAGGCCCTCGGTGGAGTACTGGCCGAGCTGCGCCATCACCGTGCTGGGGCTCTTGATGCCGAGGGCCTTCTTGATGGCCTTCTCCATGCCCTTGGCGATCTTCACCATCTGCTTTTCGATGGCGTCCTGCTGGGAGTCGAGGCCCTTGAGGAAGCCCTTGCCGGCGTTCTTGCCGGAGTCGTACAGCCGGTCCGCGCCGATCTTGCCGAGGCTTTCCGCCTGCGCGTTGACCTTGTATTGGGTGCTGTTGATCTCCTTGAAGATCTTCGAGTTCGCACCGACGAGGGCGGAGGCGTAGGCGTAGCCCTCCTCCGGGCCCATCTCCAGAATCTCGCGGAGCATGGTCTTGTTGAGGCCCCGGCTGGCGAGGGTCTTCACGTAGGACGTGAAGGTCTTCATCTTCGCGAGCTTGGCCGCCAGCTTCTGCTGGATCCCGGCGGCCGTCACCTGCTCCTCAGACTCGAACATCGTCCCCAGGGCAGCCGACTTCTTCGCCCCGACGCGGGTCGTCTCCGCGAACTCCTTGGCCCGTGCGATGGTCGCCGCGATCTTGTCGCGTTTGCTGGCCAGGTCCTGGAGCTTCGCCGTCTCCCTGGTCACCATCCGGATGAGGCCGGACTCCTTGCGCCCGCTGAACGCGGTACGGATGTCCTTCGCGAGATCCGCCGCCGTCGCCTTGATCTTGTCGCGGGAGCCAGTCAGGCCCTTGATCAGACCCGCACCGATGTCCTTCGCCAGAGCGGCCGTCTTCTTCGACGGCGATGCGATCTCCAGTTCCGCGCGGATACCCGCAGTCACCCCGGCCGCCATGAGACGTGCCGCCGTCTCAACACCGCTGGTCGAGTCGCCCATGCCCTTGACCAGGCCCTTGCCGACGTCCAGCCCGGCAGTGCTGTTGCCGCCGCCGAGGCTGTCGGAGTTGATCGCCTCAATCAGCGGCCCGTACTTCGCGGTCGACCGGGCGTTGACCACGTACTCCCCGGTGGACGCCCACCACATCGGGATGCTGTCCGACGTGCCGGTGCCAGGGCCGTTGAGCAGTCCGCCCGGCATGCCGCCGCCGGCGAACTTCGGCGCCGGCCCGCCCTGCGCGCGGTAGTTCTTCGCGTTCCGCGCCGCCGTCGCCTCGACGTTGATGGTGTGGCGGACCGTCGTCAGGGTGACGCTCTTGCTGCGGATCCTGTCGATCGCGGCCCTGATGTCCCGGGCCACCTTCGACGCCTTGTCACGGGCGAACAAGCTGACGTCCTTGTCCTTGACGGAGGCCAGTTCACCGCGCGCGTCCCTGACCTTCTTCTGAAGGTCGGAGATCTCCGCGCGGAGCTTCGCCTGCTTCTCCGGCGGGACGGTCTTCAGCTTCGCCTTGGCCGCGTCGGCCTGCTGGTTCCAGTTGTCGATGTTCATCTGGAGCCGGTGGCGCGACAGCCGGGGACCGGCCGTGTCCGCGAAGTGCCTACTCGACGCCTCCGCGTCATGGAGGCCGGTGATGAACCCGTCCTTGAACTTGTCGAACTCCCGGTTCGCGGCCTTCAGCTTCCCGCCGATGCCGGGGATCCACCCGAACGTCATCGCGGCACCGGACACGATCCCGTCCAGCGCGGTCAGGATCCCGGTGGTCATCAGCCGGAATCCCTTGATGACGTTCGGAAGATTGCGGATCGCGGCCTCGGACATGAGCAGGATCCCGTTGCTCGCGGCTCGCCCGAATTCGAGGACGGCGCCGCGGTTCTCCTTGAACCAGCCGGACAGTCGCTGGAGTGGGCCCTTGGCGTCCTCGGCCTTGCGGAACGACGGCCAGACGGCGGAGATGAGCGCGCCTGCGACATCCCGGCCCACCGTCGCCACGACCTCGAATGCGGTCGCCATGATCCGTGCGGCGGCGCCCGCCTCGCCGAACAGGGGTTTCGCGAAACGGATCGCGTCGCCGACCAAGCGCATCGCATGGGACGCGACGTCACCCAGACTCTCGAACATTTCACGAAGGCTGGGCCCGGCCGCGTCCGCGACCTTGCCCGAGAACTCCCCCAGCGCGGCGAGGAATTCGTTCAGAAAATTGAACAGGCCGGTGAACATCTGCCCGCTGCCCGAGATGCCGCTCTTCAGGCCCTGGAAGAGCCCCGGCAGTCCCTTGCTCAGCAGTCCGGAGATGCCCTCCGAGAACGCCGTGAGTGTCGGCTTGGACGCGGCGCCGAAGTCGAACCACGCCCGCGTGAACGGGCCGAGGGCGCCCGTCATGTCGCGGACGAACTTCGTGCCGAGCTTCAAGTTCGCGGCGAGATCCTTGCGGAACCCTCCGTCGTTCATCAGGCGGCCCGCGCCGCGAGCGGCCTCGCCCATCCCGGCGGCCATGCCCTTGAGCCAGCCCCGCATGTCACGGATGACGGGCCCGGCAGCCTCCACCGCCTCCGTGAAGCCCGGCAGCGCCGCCGCCTGGACCTCCTTCGCGATCCCGCCGAACTCCTTCTTCGCCGAGACCAGGGCCTTGGTGAACTCCCGCTGAGGCGCCGACATCTTGGCCAGCGTCTCGGCGTACTTCTCCTGGTCGTCACCCGCCAGGGCGACGGCCTCACCGACCCCGGCGAACGCCATCTTCGCGACGACGGCGCCGCCGGCGACGCCGAGCAACATGGGCAGCAGCGCCCCCAGCGCGGGCAGCACACTCAGCGCCGCCGCACCGCCCACCGCGTACAGGCTCCCCGTCAGGCCCGAGCTGGCTGTCGTCCCGAGCGACGACATGCTGGTGCGGGCCCGGTCGCCGACGTCGCCGACGATGCCGCGCAGACGGCCGAGGATGCCGCTGCTGCGGCGGGCACTCGTGTCGACGTCGTCGGCCATGCGCCGCGCGGCGTCACCGGTCGCGATGAAACGGCCCCTGGTGTCGTGCAGGCGGCCGTTCGCGTCGCGCGTGAACCGGTTGACCGCCGCGTCCGAGTCGTCGGCGGCCCGGGTCACCCGACGGGCCATGTTGTCGGCGCCGTCGCCGGCGCGGCGCAGCGGGTCGGAGAGGTCGTCCCGGCCGATCAGGCGGAAGACGAGGCGGCGCTCGGCCACGGCGGATCACGCCCCCCTCTACGGTGGTTGGGCGGATGCCGCGATGGTCTGCTCGATGTAGGCGATGCCCGACTCGAACTGGTCGATGGTCAGGGCGTCGTAGTCGGCGAGCGAGAGGCGGAAGCGGTCGACGAACGCCCACCGCCACGCGGCCCGCCGATGGGTCACGCTGTCAGGGCCGAGCCCTCCGGCTCGCTCGCCAGGTCGAGGACGGGCGCCTGCTCGGGGGCTTTTGGGCCCGCGGCCTCCTGCTCCCGCAGCCGGGCCAGTTCCACGGGATCGGTCAGCTCCTCCAGCTCCGCCAGGCCCTCGGCGACCTCCTCCGGCGTGGCCTTGCCAGCGGCGAGCTGCGCATCCGCCTCGGCGCGCAGCTCGGCCAGGTCGGCGCCGGACAGCTTGACGCTGATCTCGTCGATTGCCGGATCGAACGCGCTGTAGCGCAGAGTGGGTTCGGTCCGCTTGAGGAGGACCCAGGTCACGGCCCGCCTGGCGGTCGGTGACTTCCGGAACAGGAGGGTGCCCCGGCTGATCACGTCCGACCACTCCATATCGGTGGTCCGCTCGATCGTCTCGGCCTCCGAGGTGAGGAACCGGACCTGGTCCAGGTCCCACATGATGGCGGCGCCGGACTGCGGGGTGTAGCGAAGGATCATCGTTGTGCCTGTTCTCTCAGCCAATACGGCGCTGGATGTCGTCGAGCACGCGCGTGACTTCGCGCTCCATACGCGGCAGGCCACGGCGGACGGTGTTGTCCCACCACAGGGGGGTCGCATTCTGCTGCGCCCACCGGCTCCTGTTGGCGAACACCGGGTGCCGGACGCGGCCCTCGTTGATCTGCTTCAACAGGCCGCTGTCGGCGATGTCCCGGGGCAGCAGGGACCGGTCGACCCACACGCGGGCACCGGCGCTCCCTGCGCTGGTACGGACACTGATCCGGATGGCCGCTGCGATCGTCGCCCGCAGCGGACGCGTAGTTGGCGAGGGGCCGCCCCGCTTGCCGGTGCCGCGTCCCCGGCTGCGGATGTCCAGGCCACGGATCGCGTCCTGGAGGTCATCGCGCAGCGGCTCGGCGGCCCGCCGGATACGGCGCTGCATGCTCGCCCGGATGTTCTCCCGCCCCGCCCGTCGGAGCTGGCGCTGTAGCTCCAGGAGCTGGCCGGTGCCCGTGATACGGACACTGCGCATGGCGCCTCCTCAGAGGGTGGCGTCGGTGGACATGTACTCGATGACGGGCTGGTTCGTCCCGTCGTACAGGCCCGTGAAGCTGATCTGCGGCTTGATGACGTCGAAGCCGTCGACCGTGGGGGGTGCCTCGTCCACGCGGATCGCGGGCAGCTTGAGGGTGAACCGCTCGTAGTGCGTCGCCGCGATGAGCGGCCCCGTGAAGTCCCACACGAAGGAGGTCGCCGCGTCGGTGGTGTGGAGGTCGTCGAGGATCGTGTCGACGTAGTCCGCCTCGATCGACCCGGTGATCTTCACCTGGTCGTTCGAGATGGGCTCTTTCTTCAGCCCGGCCTGCCCGGCGTAGAAGCGTTCCGTGGCCTGGGGCCGCTCCACCTTGACCGACACCTTGCGGATGCCGTCCCGCGCGATCTCCGTAGCAAACGGGCCGGTCTTCAGGCTCATCTGCCCGAAGTGGAACGGCGCCATGTCCGGGTACGACGCGACGGCCAGGACGGAGGTTTCCTCGCAGTCCTTGCTGTCGATCTCGAACGTCGCGGTCAGCATCCCACCGACCTCGCACGAGAACTCAGCGCTGATGATCTTGCAGCCGAGGAAGTTCTTGCGCGTCACCGTGCCAGTGGTGAGCGGCACGCCCTTCTGGACAGTGAGGCTCTTGCCCGCGGTGTCCGCGAGGGTGTGTGTCTGGAGATAGGCCGTCGTCGTCGCCTGCTGCACCGGTGTCACCGAGGTGCCCATCAGCGACTGGAGCAGCACGCCCATGGCCTTGCTGGTGACCTCCATGTCGAGGCTGCCGCTGCCCTGCCTCTGGGTCACCACGCGCCGCGACGACAGCGGCAGCAGACGGCCCGGCGCGATCCCCGCCGACTGTGCGGTGGTCTTCTTGAGCTGCATCGACTCCTTCGTGAACTCGATGAAGCGCGTCGGCGCGACGTAGGTCCCATAGGTGACCTCGGGTGCGATCCCGAGCTGGGCACCGAGGCCCGAACCGATCGCCATGATCAGCTCTCCTTCTGCGACGCTCGCGCCGCGGTCTTCTTCGGGGCCGGCACGTCGTCCTTCGGCTCCTCGACGGACTGCCACGTCTGCGGCTGGCAGACGTAGCCCTCGAACCGGTCGTCGGGAACCTGCACGACCTCGTCGGGCTGAATCACTCGCTCGCCCAGCTCCGGCACGGTGACCGGCTCCGGGCCCACGTAGCGCACACGCGCCATCGGTAACTCCCTACATCGTGGGTGGATCAGATTCGGGCGCGGCACGTGATCGTGAACGCGCACCCGGCCTGGGCGCCTTCGGCCTGGAGCTGCGTGACGTTGCCCGCCGTCAGCGAGGACCACAGGACAGTGCCGCGCAGAGTCGGGGCCTCCGGCTCGTCGTCCGTCGCCCGCAGTGCGGTTTCGACTGCGGCCACCAGCGCGAACACCCGGGCGCGCTGGACAGCCATGTCCGTGTCGCCCGCGCGGGCCTCGGCGTAGCAGCCGATCGAGAACATCTCGTCGCGTCGGCGGGCACCCGCCGACGCGAACTCCTGCTCCAGCTCGATGGCCTGGTCGGCGCCCGGCTGCCACCCGATGTGGATGCGCTGCCGGTCGGTGGCGTTGACCGCCTCCGGGCCGTCCACGATCCGCACCCCGGCCAGGGCAGGCGCGGCGCGGAGGATCGCCAGCAGCGCATCCATCGCGGCCGGGACTCGGGAGGTCGCCATCACGCCACCGCCGGCGGCGACTTGTACGGCTGGAGCAGTTCGAGAACCCGGTTGGGCACGGCGTAGCCGAAGCCGGGCACCGGCTCGGTGACGGAGTAGTCGTCGCCTCCTCCGACGCCGGCACCGGCCCTCGACGCCCCGTACTGGGTGCGCCACAGATGCTGAAGCAGGATCCGGGCCGCCAGGTTGATGGTGGGTGGGATCGTGGCGCCGCGCCCTGCGGTATACACCGCTTCCCAGGGGCCTCCGTGGAACCGGCCGCCGTCGCGGCGCTGCACCACCCCGGAGGGCCCGTCGACGTACAGCCCGGCCACGTTGACGGCGGTGCCGCCGGTGAGGACCGGGGTCAGGGAGATCAGCGACACCACGGGCAGGTGACTCAGGCACAGGGCGGGCCCGCTGCCGGTGACGGTCTCGGTGACCTGCCGGGTTTCGACGGGGCCGGTGATGCCCTCGATGACCGCCGTGAGCGCGTCGATGTACACCTGCAACTCGCCGTCGTGCGCGGTGCTGTCGATGTCGAGTTGCGCCTTCGCCTCCGTGAGGGTCAGGAGCGCCATGCCCGCCTCCTCACCAGTCGGTACGGGTCTCGGGCACGGGCCCCCGGCCGCCGCCGCGTGCTGCCTCGGCGGCGTTCTCCGCCTGCGGCGGGTCGTCGGCCGGGTCCTGGGCGGCGCGTTCGCGGGCGGCGGCGAGGATGTCGTCGCGCTGCTTGGTGATCGTGACGCGCCCCTTGCCGGCAGCCTCGGCGTCCAGGACGCGCAGGGCCTCCGCCTCGTCGGCGGTGGCGAGGTAGGTGAGGACGTCGTCGGCCCTGGCCGCCGCCGGGTCGAACGGGCCCTCGGAAGAGCCCTGTTCGGTGTCCTCTTGGCCGGGCGTGGCGGGGACGGTGACGGGTGCGTCGTCGGGGGCGAGTTCGGCGCGGTCGCCGTCCGCCCATGCCTCGGCCGCCGCGTCGTTGACCTCGACGATGTCGCCGGGCACCCACGAGAAGTCGAGCCCCGCGACGGACTGCAAGATCCGGATACGCGGCATCCCGCGCCTCCTTCCATCAGGGCGGCCCCGGCGGATGGCCGGGGCCGTCGCGGGCAGGGGTCAGGTCGCCGGGTGGGCGTAGACGCGGAACGCACTGCTGTCGTCGGGCTTGGCGTCCAGGCGCAGGAAGCCGAGGAATCCGACCTGGAGGTAGTCGGCGTACCGCTCCTCCAGGCGCATCATCTGACCGCCCGCGACCTGCCGCACGACATAGGCCGCGCCGATGTCGCCGTACCCGATGCTCTTGGCGCTCGCGGCCGGGACCGGCACGCCGTTGTCGATGAGCACCGGCGCGCCCATCAGGCTGGACGGCACCCCGGCCTGCACCGACGGCTCCCACAGCGGACGGCCCTGGGTGTCCTTCAGCTTGCGGATCACCTTGAGCGCCGCATCCGACATGACCCACCGTGCACTCGCACGGTATGCCGGGTCGATGGAGTGCTGCACGTCGACCAGGTCGTCGTAGATGACGGAGGTGACCTGGCCGGCCGCGCCGGTCTTGCCCGCGGTGGCGTTGGTGAACAGGCCCTCCGGCTGCCCGGAGCCGCTGCCGGTCGCGAGGTGCGCGGCGACCGCGCGGCCGATGCGCTCGCCGAGCTTGCGCGTCAGCCACCCTTCGACACCGAACGCGTCGTCCTGGATCAGTTGCAGGGACAGCCGCACGAGCTTGGAGGTGTAGGTGTAGGCGCCGAGGGTCTTCTGCCCCAGGGTCACGTCCTGCTCGGTGACCTGCGTGTTCTCGGCGAGGATCGCGCCGATGTTGCTGGTGTCGTCGTTGGTGGGCCAGTTGACCGGGTTGCCCGACGCGGTGGTGATGACGCTGGCCGAGCCGAGGATGCCGCCGTATGCCTTCATCGTCTCGGTGATCCGGGCGAGGGTGTCCGTCGGGATGAAGTACCCGCCCGCCGTCCCCGGGCTGGTGGCGCCGGCGCGGATCTCCGTCTGGTTGGACATGAGGAGTTCGCGCTGCCCGGCGTCCAGGCGGCTCATGCCGTACCGGGTGTACGCCTCGAACGCGTCCCGGTAGGCGGCGTCCTGCGCGGCCTGCCGGTCCTCGGCACTCTCGCCGGTGCCCCGGTCGGTGACGGCGATCTGGTCACGCTGCACGGTGTCCATGCGGGCCGCGCGCTCCAGGCGCTCGATGTCCTGCGACGTCGCGGTCAGGTCGGCCTCGGCCGCGTCCCACGCCTGCCGCTCCTCGGCGGTCAGTTCGCTGCGGCTCTCGGCCTCGGCGCGGGACTGGATCTCCTGCATCTGCGACCAGGTACGGGCCCGCTTGTCGAGGGCCCGCTCAAGAAGTGTGGGCATGGCGCTGTGTCCTTTCACGGCACGCCGGACAGCCCCCACGGGTGCGGGAGCTGAAAGGGGGATGGGTGGGTCAGCGCGGCAGCCCGTAGCGGGCGGCGAGCGCTCTCATGCGCAGATCGAGGGGCAGGCCCCTGGACTGAGTGGACACGTCCGGCTCAGCGGGGTTCTGCACGCCGCGAGTGGTCCCACCCGGCTCGCGGCCGACGTGCACAAGGTCCAGCAGCTCGGGCCGGAACCGGGCCCGTGCCTCGATCGCGGCGCGGTCGCCGCGGTGGTCGAGCGCCGTGGCGACGGCCTTCAGCTCGGCCTCGGTCTCGGTGTAGGCGGGGAACGTCACCGCGGACACCTCGATGAGGCGCACCTCGCGGATGATCCGCACGTCGACGGACACCGGGTCGGCACCGTCGACGTCGATCTGCTCCTGGTTCCACTCGTCCTTGATGACGAAGAACCCGAAGCTCATCCCCGTGATGTTCTTGTTGCGGAGGTTCGCCGTCAGGTCCCGCACATACGACAGCTCACCGTCCAGCGCGGAGTCGACGGCGAGACCCGTCGCGTCCTCGGCCAGCGTCAGCGACCCGGCCGAGACGCGGGACACCACGTAGTACGAATCGTGGTCGATGAGCATCCGCGCATCGCCCTCGGTCAGCGTCTTCGTGAACGCGCCGCTGGCGATCTCCTCGTAGAAGCCCCAGCGCAGCGGGTTGCCGATCGCGGTGCGGGTGTTGAACACCGCGGCGTACCCGCCGAAGCGGGCCGCGCCGGCATCATCCGCGCGGATCGCGACTCCGGCTGTGGCCAGGGGCAGGCGGCGGCGCTCTTCAGCTCCGGTCATCGTCGCGGGCATCGTCGCCTCCCAGGTCGGCGTGGAGGGCCAGGAGGCGGTGCGCCTCGGCCATCAGTGAGGCCGCGCGGGCGGGGATGGCCCCGCCGTCGTTGGCCAGCGGATTCGACCCGAGCGGGGCCATGTAGGTCGGCTGCAAGTAGGTGTCGCCCTCGGGCCCCGGGATCGGCGGCAGTTCCTCAAGGCTCCTGATGTCGTTGGCGGACATGACGCCGGTGTCGCGCATCGCCCGGTAGAACACCGCCCTCGACGTACTGTCGCCGCGAAGCAGGCCCTGGAGCGCGTAGTGCGCGTACTCTCCGGGCGGCAGCAGCTCCTTGGTGATGCGCTGTTCGGTGGGCGCCAGCCACGTCGGGCCCAGGTCGAACGTCACCCAGCCCTGCGCCTGCTGCTCCAGGCCCGTACCCCACGACGTGGACTTCGCGGTCTCCATCAGCAGGAACAGCGGCACGCCGAACATGCGGGCGATCTCGGTGATCTGGAACTCCCGGGACTCCAGGAACTGGGAGTCCTTGAAAGGCATCGTCACCGGCGCGAACGAGGCCCCGGCATCGAGGACCGCGACTTCCCCGGCGTTGTCGATCCCGCCGACCATCGCGCCCCAGCGCCGTTTCAGAGCGAGGGCCTGGCCCTCGTCCAACTCCTGCTCCGTCGTCAGGATGCCGCCCATCAGATTGCCCCGGCCGAACAGCTTCGCCGCGCCCTTCTCCGCCGCCTGCGCCAGCCCGATGCCCTGCGCCGCCGCGGTGACCGGGGACATGCCCTTGAGGCCGTCGTAGCCCAGCCCCGGCAGGTGCATCACCTCACGCGATGTGAACGCGTGCAGCGTGCCCCAGTCGTCCGTCACGAAGAACTTCTTCCCGGCCGGGAGTTCCGGCCTGGGGCGTACCCGCTTGACGTCGACCCGCTCCGGGCGGATCGGCCACAGCTCCTTGATCTGCCCCGAGGGTGAGCGCACCTTCTGCACGTAGGCGTTGCCCCACAGCACCCGGTGCACGAACGCCAGACGCCACAGCTCCAGCGGCGTCAGCTCCGGATGCGGATCCGCCAGCAGCGCTGAGTCCGTCCGCGTCTTCGTGCCGGTCTTGTAGGTGTGCAGCGGCAGCGCCGCCGACACCCCCGCGATCACCGCGACCGACCGCCACACCGCCGGCATGTGCAGCGCGGTCTTCTCCGACACCGGGACACCGGCGTCCGAGCGGGCCCCGCCGAACCAGTCCAGCAGCGTCCCGGACGTCAGCGGCACCGCCGGATCCTCCACCCCGCGCCGCTGGAACAGACCGAACAAGCCGCCCCTCATCCGCCCGCCGCCTTCCCGCCGCCGCGCCGCTCGGACAGCGCCGCCTCAGATCCCAGTACGCCGACGGCGCCGCCGAGGATCAGGCCGGCGGGCGGGTAGACGCACCACACCCCGAGCACGACGCACCCCAGGGACAGGATCTCCAGCACGTACAGCGCGACCGTCTTCACCGTCACCACAGGTTCGGTCCCCTCTTGGGCTGTTCGACTTCCGCGCTCAGCCCCCATTTGGCGAGCGTCACGCCCACCAGCGGGCTGATGTCCACCGACACGATCCGCCGGGCCCACGCCCACGCATCCCCCAGCGGACGCTGCTGCGCCCCCGCCAGAGCCGCCGCAAGCGGCGCCTGGTCCAGGTGGCTCAGGCTCTGGTCGGCGACCGCGTCGAAGAACTGGCCGCATGCTGCCGCGACTTCACGCGCCTTCGGCTGCACCACCTCGACACCCAGCCGCTCCGCCAGGTCGGCGATGAGCGAACCGGCCGGCCCGCCCGCATCCACCACCCAGCACCGCGGCGACCATTTCGCATGCAGCCGCTCCGCACGGTCCAACACCCAGCCCGTTCCCGGCTCGTGAGCGATGACCTCGACATGCGTGCCGCCCCTCCAGGGACTCGCCACGCAGATCGCGGCATGCGACCGCTCAGGGGTCACATCGACCGCAAACGACAGCGCACCCTCGGGACGCGACTCCGCAGTCCCCAGGGCCCGCCACGCCTCCTCTCCGACGACTTGCCAGGTGTCCGCCACATCCGACGGATAGTCGCCGACCCCCAGCCGCTCACGGGCGTACCCGGCGGCGCTGAGCGTCGCCCGCTCGCGCGCCACCTTCTCCAGCGTCAGCCGGTAGCCGACACCCGGGTTGGACTTCAGCACCGCCTCGTCCGAGGCAGGGTCGTCGTGCGCGGTGCAGTCAGCCGGGCACTCGTCCACATGCACGTCCGCCGACCACTCCATGTAGGCCAGCGACGGGTCCGGCGCCCCCAGCTCGATCGCGGCGAGCGCGCGGCGGCGCAGACGGCCGAGCTGGACGGACGGGGAGCCGATGCCGGCGCTGCCCGCGTACCAGATCTGCGGGTCGGCGACGGCCGCCATGGTGGGCAGCAGCGCGTCCATCTCGTTGTCGCCGAGGATCATGTCCTCGTCCATCATGTTGCAGTGCCCGGTGAAGCCACGGCCGGAGCCCTTGGAACGGGCGATGAAGCGCAGGAGCTGCCCGGTGTACAGCTCGATGCCCTCCTCGCCGACAGTCTGCCGGTACGTCTTCACCCTTTTATGCAGGTCAGGTGTCTGGCGAATCAGGCGTTCGATCCGGCGGAACGCGTTCTTCGCCGTCTTGAACTCATGCGCGCTGTGAAGGATCAGCTCCTCACCACCGATGAACAAGCCCCACAGCTCGCGGGCCTCGATGATCCCGCCCTTGCCGTTCTGGCGCGGGACGTTGAAGGCGACTTCGAACGAGGCCCAACTGCCGTCCGGCTTCTCACCCATGCCGACGCGCAGGATGTGCTGCTGCCACGGATCCAGGGTCAGCCCCGCGCGGGCAGCAAGGTCGATGGCCTCCTGACCCGCGCTGGTCACGGCCGGGGGCGCGGTCTGGATCGGGGGCGCCTGCCAGCCGTACACGCGGCCGTCGTCAGCCTCCGGCGGCCTGGTCGCGGGCGGCGTCGCGGCGCTTTTTTCGCTGCTCAGCAATGTCATCGACCGCGTCCCCCTTCAATTCGACAGGGGCGAGCCTGCGCAGGTCGGTCATGATCGAGCGCAACTCCCGCGCCGCGACCGCTTTCGCGGTGGGGGCGTCCACGCTGTCGATGGCCTTCGCGAGATCGAGGGCGACGGCCGCCATACCGGGCGACGTCTCACCGGCGTGGAGATCATCAAGCTCGGAAGCGATCTGCTCGGCAACGCCCATGATCACCCCCGATAATGACAGAGCGTCACATCACGCACGGTGACGGCCACTAAATCGCTGGAGGTCGCTCCAGCCGGATAGATCTTGAAAAATGGCCGCGCAAAAAATCGGGCGAGAAGGGCGTTTGGGTCGCCCGGTACTCCGCTGAACTTTCGACCCGCCCTCCCCGCCGGACACGGCTCCGGTCGGCACCGCGTCCGCCACCGGACACGCACCGTGCCCACGGCCGCACGCCTCCGCGTGGCCCGGTGTCACCAGTCCCGCGACGACTGCGGCATCACGGGGCGGGGCAGGCGGCGTCGCGCGTTGTACCAGCGGCTCGCCACCCGCTCCATGTCCTTCGACCGCATCGCTGCGATGCGCTGCATGACGATGTCACGACCCGGATCGACCACCACGATGCGCGCCTTGAGGCGCTTGTACTTGGCCATGGCCTTGGGGCTGGGCATGGTGTGGATCAGGTACACGTCGACCGCGTCCAGGTGCTGGGTCGCCTCGTCGATGGCGGCGTAGCGGGCACGCTGCGCGACGCGCACGGCGACCTGGTGCTGGTTCCAGTTGGGGGCGCCAGGTCCGGTGAGGGCGAGGGTGATGCGGTCGAGGTCGATGACGATGTCCGTCGGCCTGGCGTGCGCGTCGATCCAACTGGACTTGCCGGCGGCTGGCGGGCCGGTGATGACGTGGAGCATGATGACCTCCGGCTCGACCTGGGGAGGGGAGCTTGAAGGATGCTCGGGACGGGCAGAAACGGTGGTGGACCCTCGCGAAGGTGGTGCTTGGCTTAGCCGTCGTCGGTGGTTCTTTCGCTGCTGCGCTTACGGCAGGGCCTGGCTCGGGGCCTACCGCGACGCCGCTCGATGCCTCGTCAGCATCGACCTCTGCTGCGTCCGGTTCGCCGACGCCTTCCTTTCGACTGTCGAGCCTTGAGGGGGACCTGTGGCGCGACGCGCTGAACGCGTTGGAAGAGGGCACCGAGGCACCAGGGGAATACGTTGCGGTCTCTGGCCCTGATTCCGTTCTGCTCAAGTTCCGTTCTCAAACCGATCAGCAGTACGACGACTGGCTTGTCTGTGGTGTGGAGTTGACCGAGGGCCAGCTCAGTTTGCCCGGCTGGAAAGTCACATTTGATCTGGCAGACCCGGTGGACGGCTGTGGTGCCGATGCGGCTGTGGAGGATGACAGTGCAGCATCCGGAACCGAGGGCGTCGGCCCCACTTCAGGCGGTGCTGATCGGGGTGGTGTGAAGCCAGGGGCCTGGTGTGGCGATGCTGGGGCTCTCGGCAGGACGCGTTCGGGAACGCTCATGGAGTGCAAATACGGGGCTGGGCAAGACCTCCGGTGGCGCCAGGCATCGTGAGGTCACCACTCCCGAGATCTCCGATGAGGGCGCGAGGCTGAGCTGCGGTTGCCTCGGGCCGAGTTGCATCGCCGGTGTGCGCTGCGGGCGTTGGCGGGGTCGAGGAGGCTGCCGCCGAGGGAGAGCGGGATGAGGTGGTCGAGGGTGAACGCGAGCGGGTGGCGGCGGCCGTCGACCTGTGTGGGGATGTTGTGGCCGCAGATCCAGCACGGCAGGCCCAACGCCTTCTGGACCGCGACCAACCGGCGGTAGGGGCGCCCGTTGCGCGGGTTGCCGGCCACGGGCGCCACCTCCGCTACGACTTGGGCACGGCCCATTCCGCGCCGTCGGGAAGAGCTTCGGGGGTGTAGAGGACCCGTTCGGGGCGGTCGTTGCCGGGGACGGGGAACACGGTTTTGCCGCGCACGCACTCGCCTGGCTTCAGCTTTGCCTCGTAGGGGTACTCGGGCTTCGGGAAGTCGCCATACGTGACGCCGCTCGGTTCGATGCGGGTGCCGTCCTTGTAGGCGAGGGCCCAGGGGTAGCGGGTGACACCGCTTTTGCCCTTCTTGAGGCATGCCTTGATGTCGACGGCTGCCCAGACGTAGCCGTTGGTGTCGAACTCCTCGTCGGCTGTGATGGAGTTCTTGGCGACGTCCTGCTCGTACCCCATGACGGTGATCGACATCCTTACGCCGTCGTCGGCGGTCCACGTGAGGGCCTTGCCGAAGGCTCTCGGCTGGTCCTGGGCCGGGGTCGGCTCGGGGGCGCTGGAAGTCGTCTTCGCGGAGGGTGCCGACGCGGACGGCTTGGCGTCCGGGGTGCCGCCGGAGGAACAGGCGGCGAGTGCCAGTAGAGCGGCGGTGGTTGCTGTTGCTGCGCCGGTTCGTGTGCGCATGGTCCCCCCAAGGACGTGCGGGTGTTGAGGGTGCATCATGCGCGGTGTGGAGAGATCGTGTACGTGGAGTGATGCTCCTGTGACACGGCAGCACCCCCGGCGTGTGGAGTGACCGGGGGCGCTGTCGTGTATCTCCGGGGGCCACAACCACCTCTGTGGGTGGAGGGATCCAGTTCCCTGGTTCCGGCCTGGTCCCGGCAGCCTGTGGTGCCTGTTTCCGGGCACAGTTGTACACGGAGATCGTTACACCGCTCTAACCTGCGCGTCAAGCGGCGGTGCGTGTGCGTCGTTTCGCGTCGAGGGCGGCGACGTCGGCGACGGCGTACCGGGGCTGGCGGGGTGTGCCGCCGGAGTGGGTGAGCTGGCCGCGGTGGACGAGGAGGCGGACGGCGCCGAGGGTGATGCCGAGCAGGTGCGCGGTCTGGTGGGCGGTGAGGTGGCCGGGGCGGATGGTGTGCGACTCCATGACGCCATTGTGGCTCAGGGGCTACGGGAAGACCGGGCTGTCGGGTGGCGGTGTTGCCCAGTCGTCGAAGTACCCGAGGAGTTGGCCGCAGGGCGTCCAGCGGTCCCTCGGGATGTCGCCGCGCGCGTCGGCGTCGGTGCAGACGGCTGGGGTGGGCACGGAGTCCGGCCCGTGGTCAGTGGCGTCGCCAGGGATGTCCGTCTCGTGTGGAGCGGTGACGGTCTCGGTGGCCGTGGCCGTGGCCGTGGGAACTGGTGCCGGAGTGTCGGAGGGGCCGACCAGGAGCCGGTAGACGACGTTGATGCCGCCGAGGAGCATCAGGGCGGCGCAGGCGGCGAGGATGAGCCACTTGATTGCGGCGAACAGGCTTGGTTCGCGTGGCGGGGTCCTGCGTGCTGGCATGGCTCATCCTCCCGCCTGGTGATGGGGTTCGGTGGCTATTCGCAGAAGTGGGCGATGGGGTACCAGCCGCCGCAGGATGCGCAGTAGTAGAGCGAGGGCTGTTCGTGCCCGAGGGCGGCCAACAGGCGGTTGATCATGCGTCGTTCGCTTCCTTCTGCCAGTGGATGGTGCAGTGGCCGGGCCGGTCTTCCACGACGGTGAACTGCGGTTTCGTGTCGCAGCCCCTCTCGGGGGGCGGTGGGGGAGCGGGGTTGGCTGTACGCCTCACGGATCGCCAGAGGGTGATCGTGCCGACCGTCCACAGGGTGAGGACTCCGGCCGCGGGTGAGGCGGCGAACATTGCGGTGACCGCGACCCCGGCGAGGATCGCCAGGACGCAGGCGCCGGCCGCGCGGCTCGGCTCCTTCTCCGTCATCCGATCGCCCCGTACACGGTGTCGCCGAGCCAGTTGACGGCGAGTGCGAGGGGTACGGCGGCGAATCCGGCGATGCCCGCGCTCGTGCCGAGGCAGATGCCGCACCAGGCGCCTGTCGTGATGTCGTGGCCGTACTTCGACTTCTTCGCCGCGGCGATGAGGGCGGCGGTGAGGATGAGGACGATGGCGCCGCCGGTCTGGGTGAGGGGTACGAACGCGGGTTCGGGGGCGTGTTGTCCGGCCTGGCCGCCGACGCCCCATACGAGTGCGGCGTCGCCGAGCCAGGATGAGATCCACAGTGCGGTGTCGGCGGCCCAGCCGATGAGGCCGCCGACGGTGAGGATGGCGAGGACTCCGTAGGCCCATGCGATGAGGAAGGGCAGCAGGCGCCCGGCGTGGCCGAGCGGGTCCTTCTTGAGGGCCTTGAGGCCGGGCCACCAGCGCACGAGAGCGGTGATGAGGATGCAGATGCCGACGGTAACGCCGCCGACGGTGACGTACTGCACGGATGGGTCCTAGCGGAGGATCGCGACGCTGAGCGCTGCGAGGGTGAGTATGAGGGCGCAGGTGCCGGTGACGGGTGGCACGGTGCGGGGGCCGATGAGCCATAGGCCGGTGAGGCCGAGCGCGGCGCAGACGCCGAAGAAGAGCACCGCGTATGACGCGGGCACGCCGGTCTACTCCTGCTGTCCGACGCGGGTATGACGCTCCGGGGCGCCGGTATGACGGCGACGGGGCACGGGGCGCGGCGGGGTCATACCGGGTCGCGCGGCGGATGGCGCCGGGGTGGGCTGACCTGCGTCATACGTGTCATACGGTGCGATGCCGCAGTCCGTGATGACCGGCATCACGCCCTCGGGGTAGCGGTTGGTGGCCCACACGTTGCGGTAGGTGCCGGCGACGATCGAGAGGGCGTGTCGTACCGCCTCGGTGAGCGTCATACCGGCCCGGAGCATCGCGGCGAGGTCGTCATACAGCTCTTGGTCGACCTTGACGGAGAGGGCCTTGCCGACGGCGGGTGGCGTGCTCACTGGCCCTCACCCCGCTCGGCAGCAGCGGCGGCGCGGATGCGGGTGCGGCGGGCGTTCTCGGCGTCTAGGCGGCCCGCGAGGTAGTCCGCGTGCCAGCCGATGTCGGCGAGAGCGCCGTCGAGTGCGGCGCCGCCGGTAACGGCGGCAAGGTCCGCGCGGTCGACGAGCCGCTGCTCGTAGTCGGGGTCCGCGCGCGGGAGGGTGATCGCGTCGAGGACGGCGGTGAGGAGAGCGCGCAGATCGCGGGCCTCGGCCGCGTGATCGCGGGTCACCGGGTCTCACCGCCGGTGACGGCGGCGGACGGGGCGGCGAGGAACTCGGTCACGGTGGGGAAGTGCCGGGCGGTGAACTGCCTGGCGTCCTCGGCGTCGTCGGGTGCGCCCGGGGGCTGTGCGGCCTCGGCGTCGAGTGCGCCGACGAGGCTGCGCAGGGCGGAGTCGAGTCCGGTCGCGGCGGTGACCATCTGCCCGTGGCTGTGGATGTTGTGGCCCTCGTAGCGGGCCAGGGCTTCGCGGGCGCTGGCCAGGGCGATGTCGACGGGCGGAATCCAATGGGGTCCGTCGGTCGCCGGGTCGTACAGCGGGGTAGCGAGGGCGTCGCGTGCGGCGACGGCCGCGGTGCCATTGAGAGGAACGGCGCAGCGGGAAGTTGCGGCCGTGGAAGGGCGCGCGGAATGATCGGTCATGCCGACTCCTGGTTGTGTCAGGTGTTCGGTGGAGGGTCGGGCGGTGCGATCGCCCCGGGCGCGCCAACGCCTGGGAGCTGCTGTCCGGCCCTCGTTGTCTATTCGGTTGTGGTGGGCGGCTTGGCCGCCTTCTTGCGGTCGTCCCGTTTGATGGCCTGGTCGATGGCCTGCCAGCTTCGTCCGAGGTCGCGGGCGACGTCGGCGACGGTGCCCAGTTCCGCTACGCCATCACGCAGGGCTTGGGCTCGTCGGGAGGCGGCTTCGGATGCGGCTTGGTTGAGCTGCGCCAACAGCTCTTCTTCATCGCGGATCCGGTCTCGCCAGGGCTTCGGGTCCATCACAACTACCGTATCCAACAGGGGGGTTGGATGCAACGGATTCACGACGACCCAACCGGCTGGAAGTGCTGAAGCCGCGCCCAGTCCCGCGCGGTCGCGTACACGTAGCCGCACCACCGGCACGCGAGCCGGGTCTGCCCCGGCAGCCGGGAAATGACGGCCCCGCACACCACTCCCTCGGCGGTCACGGCGACGCATGTCCCGAGCCGCTGCGCCCGGGGCGCGGGGTCGCCGACGATCGTCCGGGCCTGCGCCTCCAGGTCCCGCACCTCCTGCGCCATGTCCCCGCTCCCTGGGTAGTGGGCGGCGATCCAGTCCAGTTCCATGGCCAGCCAGCGGCAGTCCGCAGCGAGGTCTGCCGGCGGTGGTGGCGGCGCGTGGTGCGGCCAGCGCTCCCGCTGCACGTCGGTCCGCCACAGCCGCATGACCTCGGCGGCGCGGCCCCAGTTGATCGTGTCGAGGATGTCCTCGTCGATCGGGGAGCGGGGGCCGGCCGCGCCCCGTGTGGCGACGATTTCGCCCCAGCCGGAGCGGCGGGGTACCAGGCACTCGGCGACCTCGTTGTACAGGGTGGGCAGGTCGGCCAGCCGCTCGGCGAGGGTCACCGTGTGCCGGTGGCACAGGTACCGGCCGCCCGCATCGTCGCCGCACGTCTCGCAAGCGTTCACGGGGTCTCCTTCGGCGGGGCGAGGGCGGCGCGGACCGTCGCTTCGGCGATGGCTTCGACGTGCAGGGTGCCGAGGTCCCGGCCGAGGAGGTTGAGTGTCTGCTCGCCGAGGGCTGCGGCTGCCGCACGGATGGCGGCGGGGCGGAGTGCGCGTGCGCGGACGGCGTCGAGGCGGTCGATGGCATTGCCCAGGTCGCGCATCGCGTCGTAGTACATGCGCTCCAACCCGTCGCGCTCCCGCTGAAGCTGGGCGACGGTCCGCGTCAGGTCGTCGAGGACGGTGTCGGTGGCGACCCAGGTGAAGCCCCGGCCGTCGGTGGACAGGGCGGGCATGGTGTCGTCGTCGGGGTCGATGAACCGAGCGAGGACCGTGCGGAGTTGGGCGCGCAGGGTGTTGTCGGTGGCGCCGTCTACGGTGGACGGATCACTATCCGCGCTCGCTGGCTGCGTCGCGGGGGTCCCCTCGCCGGTACAGCGCCCGGCGGGGGTTCCCTGCGTGCGGGGCCCGTTCACCGGCCGTACCGCCGCTCGGTGCCGTGCTGGAGCTGGTAGAGGCCGAGGCTGGACAGGTAGCGGTCGGCGCCGATGTCGCGGATTCGGGTGCGGGAGTCGGCGTCGAGGCGCCGGTTGGCCCGTCGGTCCATGACGGCGTCGAGGGCCATCCGTGCGGCGGTGGTGTAGAGCGTGCCGAACAGGATGCCGTGGGCGAGCAGGATCACGTCGCGGTCAGACATCGGAAGTCCTTTCTGTGGTGTGCTGGTTGGAGGCCGGGCCCGATTTGCGCGGGCCCGGCCGCTTGGTTGCGGGTCAGTCGGTCACGGCCGAGAGGACGGCCCCCGGGCGGATCTCGACCCGGGTGATCTCGGGGGCGTGCTCGCGCAGGTCGTGCTCGGTCCACACCATGTCGCCCCAGAGGAACGCGGGCTTGATCTCGGTGTGGACGGTGCCGTCGTTCAGGTGGGCGTTGACGACCGTTGCCCAGCCGATGACCGGGCAGGTGACCTCTCCGACCTCGCCGCCCTGGTCGAAGATGACGACCCAGCCGGGAGCGACGGGGGTCATGGTGATGACGGAGCCGGTGGTGATCTTCATTGGTTCTCCTTGGGGTTGGGGTAGAGCAGGTCGGTGTCGACGGTGCCGCCGGCCGTCACGCTGCGGCGGAGATATGCAGCGCGGCGAGGATGAGGGACACCTTGTGTGCGGCCTGTAGGTCGGACACGTCGCCCTTGGTGCTCCCGGCCGGGACCGGGATGCTCTGGTAGCGGCAGAACGCCAACTGCTTCCCGGACGGCGGGCCGTTGCGCCAGGACGCCGCACGGGACACCAGGCCCGGCGCGATCTGGCGGGCCTGGCGTTCCGCCCATGCCATCGCCTCACCGAGGGGCTGCGGGCGGTCACCGCCCGGTACCTGCACACCGGTGGCCTGCGTCCACCGGCGGACTCGGTACGTGCGGGCGCCCGGATCGCGGGCGAGGTACATGAACGAGTCCCCGCCGAGCGGGATGAACCAGGTGCCCGCGGTGGTGCGCAGCCACCGAAAGGCGGACTCGCCGAACAGGTTGATCTCTTCCCACTCGATACGCGAGGCGATCGAGCGGACGCGCTCGGTCTCTTCCTCCCGTGCGACGGCCTCCGCCAGCGTCTCGTCCTCCTCGGGTATGCCGACCTTGCGCTCGGTGAGGTCGACCATCGAGGCGAGCTTGTGACGGGTGGAGGCGCCCGCCACGTCGAGGATCAGCGCGTCCCTCTTCCCAGGGCTGGGGCGCAGGCCACGGCCGGCCATCTGCACGTACAGGCCCGGGGACTTGGTGGGGCGGGCGATGACGACGCAGCTCGTCCACGGGGCGTCGAAGCCTTCCGTAAGGACCATGCAGTTCGTCAGGACCTGGAGGTCTCCGGCCTCGTACTTCTTGAGGGTGGCCGAGCGGTCTTCGCGGGGCATGTCGCCCCACACGGCGGCGGCCTTGACGCCCTTGGCGTTGAGGGCGTCGGCCATGGAATGGGCGGTGGCAACGGTCGGGGTGAACGCGACACCGGGCCTGTCGGGGGCGTGCTCGCGGTACGCGTCGGCGATGACCTGGATGGCGCCGGAATCGTCGAGGGCCTGCCCCAACTGGCCTTCCTGGAGGTCGCCGTTGCGGGTCTTCACCTGGTCGAGGTCGAGGGTGTCGATCGTGACGCGCTTCCCGCGGACGTCGCACAGGTACCCGTCGCTGATCATGTCGAGGATGTCGAGGGTGTGGACGACGTCCTGCCACACCTCGGCGAGGCCGCCGTCGGTGCGGGTCATCGTGGCGGTGAACCCTGCGACGGGGACGCCACGCCACGCGCCGAAGTGCTCAAGCACCGTCATGTACGTCGGGGCGGCTGCGTGGTGGCATTCGTCGACGATGACCATGCCGATGTCGCGGATCGCTTCACGGCGCCGGTCGACGGCGAGGGTCTGGATGCTGGCCACGATGACGTCGACGTCGTGGTGTTCGTCGCGGCCGGCCTTGACGATGCCGACACGCAGGGCGGGATCGACGGCGCGGAGCTTAGCCGCGGCCTGCTCGATCAGTTCCTCGCGGTGGGCGATGACCAGGGCGCGGCGCCCGTTGAGGCGTTCGAGGTGCTGCCGGATCAGGTTGCAGAACACGACGGTCTTGCCTGCGCCGGTGGGCAGGACGACGGCGAGCCGGTTGTTCGGTCCGGCCCATCCGGCGGTGAGCGCCTGGATGGCCTCGGTCTGGTACGGGCGGGGCCGAAAGGTCTCGGGTACGTCAGGCATGGGTCACCTCAGTTCGTGAGTGCTGCGGGTTTGCAGGGAGTGCAGGGAGTTGCAGGGAGTGGTGCAGGGAGTGGGGGCGAGCCACTGACACCCGATGACCTGGCGTTTTGCAGGGATGCAGGGAGTTGCAGGGAGTCCTCTAAAGCCCACGCAGTGAGGAAGCCGGGAAGGATCGCGTTGCGGCATGCGCATTTGCGCGTTGCGTGATGTGCGGGTGACGCGTGCGTAGTAGGGGGAGCAGGGTTATCCCCTGCAACTCCCTGCATCCCTGCCTCCGTGCAGGTCAGGCGGGATGCAGGGAGTCGGCGGACTCCCTGCCGCACTCCCTGCGAAAGCCCCCGACTCCCTGCATCGGCCCTGTTCGCGGTCACGGCTCGTTCCGTCCCATCCCCTGGTCCTGGTGGACCTCGACGCGCCAGGTGTTCTGGCAGCGGTGGGAATCCCAGACCTTCACGGCCTTGTGCGTGCCGAAGTAGCGGCCCGCGCGGGCCTTGAGCCACTTGCCCAGGGCGTTCGCGGTGGGGAGTTCCCCTGTCTTCGGGTGCCGGGGTACGAACTCGGCGACGGAGGCGAGTACGGCGCCCGTAGTCAGGTCGGTGTCGCCGTGCTTGGCGCGCCATGCGGTGAGGAACGCTGTCCACTCCAGGAGTTCGTCGTCCTGGTCCATCGCGTCGCCGCGGTCGGCCATCCAGCCCTCGACGCCGAGGTACTTGAGGAGGCCGGCGAGCATGCTGGCCCACTCCGAGTAGTCGCCCTTGCGGACGCGGACGGTGGAGGCCCCGGCGGCGAGCCAGGCGCGGACCATGGTGACGAGTGCGGCGACGACGGTGGAGGCGTTGGCGCGGAGCCAGGGGCGCAGGTCGCCGACGCGGAAGCCGTCGCGCTGGTCGGGGTCGGGGCAGTTGGGGTCCAGGCGGACCCACATCGCGCGTCGGCCGTTGTCGCCGCCGGTGCGGAGTCCGTTGCCTGTGAGGATCCACAGCCGGTCGTTGGGCATGGTGACGGATGCGGTCGACCCGAGGACCCGGTCGCCCCAGTGTTCAGCGGTGAGCAGGGATGACAGGACGGGGCTCTTGACGACGTACCCGTTGGGCAGGTTGTCGAGGACGACGACCGGCTGTCCGGTGGTATAGAGCTGCGTCGTGATGCTTTTGCGCAGCTCGGTGTCGTTCTCCGGCCAGGCCGTCTCCGCGATGCCGTAGGCGTACTTGAGGATGTCCTTGAGGAGGCTCTTGCCGCTGCTCGGGGCCGTCGCCGTGATCATGAACATCGGCGTCGGGCCGAAGAAGTACGGGCGGAGGACCGGTGTCAGGAGCGCGCCGAGGAAGTGGGCCCGGTCAGAGGGCTGTGCCCACGGGAAGTCGGCGAGCATCTGATCGAGGACGATGGTGCGCGCCTTGTCCACAGCGTCGTCGGTGACCTGTGGACGCAGGCGGCGCAGAGCGACGCGCGGCTGAAGGTACAGCCCGGTCGGCGGGTCGTACCCGGGGGCCTGGAGCAGCGTCCCGTCCGGCCGGATCACCGGTGACGTGACGATTCCCCGCAGAGGCGGCAGGGGCCAGTCCTTGCGGCCGAGGATGGTGCCGCAGGTCTTCGGCATCAGGAGTTCGCGGACTTCCTTGGTGCCTTCCGTGACCGGGTCGGGGACTACCTGGTACGAGGTGACCTGGTCGGCCAGGTACGCGCGGAGGTTGTCGGTGCCGAGCTGCTGCATGAGGGGGTTGCCGTTGTCGTCCTGGTGGACCCAGCAGGGTCCGCCGGCGCGCTTGTACAGGTCGGGCAGGAGGTCGTTGCCCATGAGGTCGAGGAGTCCGTCGATGGCGTCGGCCTCGTTGGTGATGTCCAGTTCGGGCTTGTTGCGGACGATGCGGAGGTCGGGCCCGGCGCCCTGGCCGCCGTCGCCGTCGGGACCGGGGACGGAGTCCGGGTCGAGGGCGGACGACCCGTCGCTGAAGGGACCGGACTGCGGGGGCACGATCCGCAGCCGTTCGCGCGGAGGTTCCGAGCCGAAACCGCTGCGCCGGAGTTCGGCGGCGGCCAGCTTGAACTTCCCGTTCTCCGTGCCGCCGTGGTGGATGAGGGTGTAGGCGGCGAACTTGCTGTACGGCGTCTCCGACTGGAACTCGGTCCCGGTGGTGAAGACGTACAGCCGGTCCTTGTCGGAGGCGTGGCCGGTCGTCGCGGACACCCCCCGGTCCTTGCCGGGGCGCCGCCAGTAGCGGGTGCTGCCGTGCTGGTAGACGAACGTCCACCCTTCCGGCTGGAGGATGTCGGCCCAGTCGGTGCGGGCGTCGTAGTCCTCCCCGGGCCGCAGCCCTCCGTTCGGCAGCGGTGGCAGGTCGCGCGGCACCGTCTTGGGGGACTCGGGTTTCGGCAGGCTGTCGACCATGTGGCAGACGTCGTGTATCGCGGCCATCGCGTCGGCGTCGACGGCGGGGATGGTGGCTGGACCCCCGGCGATCCGGACGTAGGGCAGGCCGGTGCTGTGGACCGTGCCGCCTGACGGTTCGACGAGGCCGTACCCGCCTTCGCCGCGCGTCTCGATCTGGACGCGGACGATCTTCGCGTTGGGTTTCTCGGCGAGCTTCTGCCGTTCCTCCGGGGTGTACTCGTCATCCCGGGCGAGGCGGCTGGCCAGCTTCGTGTTGCCAGCGACCGGGGCGCCGTCGACGCGGGCACGGTAATGGCGCCCGCCGGAGGGTGACTCGGTTGCCCAGCCGGTGAGGATGGCCTGCCATTCCGCGCCGAGACCGGAGGCGGTCATGATCTCGGTGACCTCGTCGAGGAGGCCGTCACGGATGGCGTGGCCCTCGAACTCGATCATCTCGATGTTGCCGGATACGGCGCCGTAGACGACGGCGATGCCCTGGGGGCGGCCCCCGCCGAACCACTGGTCGTGTTCGGCGGGGGTGGAACGGTTCACCTTGTACGGGGTCCAGCTACGGACGTCGGCAACCTTGCTGCCGTCGGCCTTGATGGGGAGGACGCACAGGCCGGCGTCGTGCAGCTCGCGAGCGGAAGCCCGGAGGGTGGTGGGCTGTGCGTCGTTCAACGGTGCTCCCCAGCGCAGCGGGATGTGTGGTCGGTCTTGATGGAGGCGGTGAACGCGATGACGGCGGCGGCCCCGTACACGGGGCCCTCTGCGGTGAGGCAGAGCAGGCACTCGTAGCGGGCGCGGGGCGGCCGGGTGTAGGTGATGTGGCCGGTGTCGCGGTTCTCGCGGCCTTCACCGAAGTCGACGAATAGGACGCTGGTGATGAGGTCCGCGAGCGGGGGCCGGGCCGGGCGGCCGGGGGCACGGCCAGCAGCCGCACCCCCGGCCGTCACGGTCGTCGTCTCGACGGTCACGACGGGCGCTCCGCCTGCGCGTACTCATCTGCGGCGAGGTCCAGTACGGCGCGCATCGCGGCCAGCATGCGGGCCGGGTCCGGGGACTTCTCCAGCGCGACGTCCAGGGCGGCGAGGGCGACGCTGAATGCGGCGTGGGACTCCTGCTCCGTCTCGGTCTCCGTGAACGGCGTGGTCGAGGGTTCCAGTGCGATGGCGTACCGGCGGATGGTGGCCGTGACGCCGACCAGCCAGGTCACCGCGTCGGCCTGCAACTCGCGGCCCTGCTTCAGGGTGAGGTCCGGCCACAGTCCGGTGCCCTGGAAGACGAGGGTCGGGTTGCTGGCGTCACCCCACGCGGCGATCTGGAAGGCGGCGATGCCGTGGTGGCCGGGGTCCTGGAGGTAGGCGCCCGTCAGGTTGTACTCGCGGCTCTCGTGCCGGTGGTCGTCGTCCCCGGCGTGGTTGCCCGGCTCCCCGACGCACCAGGCGACGCCGTCGGGGCAGTCGGACTGCATGCCGTGCCTGCGGGCCGTGTCGGCAGCGAGCTGACCGCCGGGGGTGACGGCGGGCGCGTTCGGATCGGTGATCGTCACCGGGTCACCTCCGCGAACGCGCGCTCCAGCACGGTGACCGGGTAGACGTTCACGACGCCGAAGGTGGCGTCCTGCCGCTGATGCGGCTCGGAGCCCTGCTCGCGCATGATCGCCGTGGCGCGCTTGCCGACCTGAGACAGGTACGGACGGCCGGTGGGGCGGTCGTGGAGCTTGGCGTAGCCGAGGGCGGTGAACTCGTCGTGGTGCCCCTCGATCGCGGCGAGCTTCGCGGCGATGGCGGCCTGCGACGCTTCGACGGTGGCGAGCCGCTGCTCCTGGGCGACGAGTTCCTGCGCCATCTGGAGCACCAGTTCCGCACCGGTCTTCGGACGTGCGGCCTCCTGGGCGGTCAGCTCCGCTTCGCGGGTCTTCGCCGCGAAGTACATCTGTGCGGCGGCGACCTCCGGCTTGTTCGGGTCACCGTTCATCGCCAACAGGTAGGCGGCCGTGCGACTCAGCTCGAAGTCCTCGGGCACTGGACCGCTCTGACCAGCAACTTTGCCCGATCGGGAAAAGTGCGCGGCCACGTCCAGGCCCTGGTTCCTGGCGGTGGCCATGGCGCGGGTGAGTGGGGTCTTCAGCTTGCTCCACTGGCTGTAGCCCATGAGGGGCTGCATGGCGCGGGCGGGCCAGTACTCAGAGCCGTCCGCACGGACGCGGCGGATCGCGTCGAACGGGGACTGGCTGATGGTGATCTCGGCGCTCATGCCGTCACCGCCATCTCGGCGGGCTGCGGCCAGGTGTTGCTGAGGCAGTCGCGGTGGTCACCGTCGTGGCCGCGCAGCAGGGTGCAGGGGAGGAAGTCGAACGACTCGGGGTCTTCTTCGCCGTGCATGGCCTGGCCGTCGATCGGGTCGTAGCCCTCGCGGCGCTCCCAGCACGCGCGGGACGCGGCGGCCTGGGCGGGCGGGAGTCCACGTCCGGTACGAACCTCGGCGCGGATCTTCACGGCGAACGCTTCCAGCCGGTCCGCGAACTCGTCGGCCTGGTCGAGGGACAGGTAGGCCGTCTCGCTGCCGCCGTCGTCGACACGGAGGTGGGGCTCCCGCATCTTCGGGTCCTCGGAGTGCAGGTCCTGGCCGAGGAACGCGAAGGCGAGGAGCTGGTCCTTGCCGGTGAAGAAGTCCGGGACCATCAGGTCGATGTGCGCGCCGGTGTGGTCGATGTCCACCACGTGGCCGGTCGCGTCATCGCCCGCGTGGTCCTGCTTGCAGAACCGGGTGGGGCAGAGGGTGGGGATCGGTGCGCCGTTGACGAGGGCAGTCACGATGGACAAGCCCGGCAACGAGTGGGGGCGCTGGACGGTCGGAGTCGACGGCGCCGTTGCCGTCATGGGTTGTACCGTGGTCACTGAGACGTCTCTTTCCGGCGGCGGCACTGATGGGGTGGCTAGACCCCGGGTGCCGCCGTCTTGCTGGTTAGTCCTGGTGGTGAGAGGTGTTCTCGTCAGACGGCGTCGGGGCTGCAACCCCGGCGCCGTCGCTGTTCTCCGGGGTGATTCGCAAGACCCGGAGAAGGTCGGCGGTAACGGCGCGGTAGGCGCGTCCCGCTCGGATCGTGTGGCACGGAAACTCACCGGCCCGAGCAAGCGCGTATGCGGTGGTGCGTCCGATACCGAAGGCCCGGCCTGCGGTGACGATGTCGACGCTGGCGGGCAGCGCGAGTAGTTCGTCTCGTGTCATGTACTGCCACTCCGTAGTGAACTGTGCTCTTGAGTCCCAGTGTGCCTCGCCACTGGGCTCCCACCTCACAGCCTCCATGTTGTCTTGCCGGGTGTCAAGCGGTGTCGTACTGTGACGTCATGTCACAACGGGAGTGGTCGGAACGATTGGCCGGGGTGGTGGCTCGCGAATTGCGGCGCCACCGTGAGGCGCGAGGGATGAGCGCGCAGCAACTTGCGGATGCTTGTACCGCTGCTGGCCTGTCAATCCAGCGCTCTGTCATTGCGAACTTCGAGAATGGGAGGCGGGCCTCGGTCAGCGTGGCCGAAGTTCTCATGTTTGCTCATGTGCTGGACGTGCCGCCGGTTTCCCTCATCTGCCCTATCGGTTACATGCATGAGGTAGAGGTTCTTCCCGGCGTGACTACCGATCCATATAGGGCGGCAACATGGGTTTCCGGAACATCCTTCATGGGGGAAGAACGAGGGCGGGAGGAACGGAGTTATGGCGCTTCACCCAAATCCTTGTATGGTGAACTATTCTCCGAGATTAACGCCATGGCTGACGCTCACCAAGGAATGCTTGACCTGCAGCGGATGGCTTTGGAATCCGGCATGCCGATCGAACCAGCGGAAGCTGAATACAGCAGGGCGAAGCAGGACTACGATGTCGCGATGGCGAATCTAACTGCAGCTCGCCATCGTGCGGCGGCAGAGGGAGGGCCACTGACTCGGGAGCAACTGCACGGGTTTATGGAGCAGCAGGCGGTATCTAGGGCCAGATGGGAAGAGGCGGCTGTCGCGTACGCGGAGGCGGCGAAGTGGAAAGATCAGATCGAAAACGAGCGCAATATCGCCGAGGATCATCGTGAGGTCGCACACGATATCCTGCAAGAGATCCGAGATGCCGGTTATCTAGAGCCGACCATCGCTGTGCATCATCTAGAAATTCTGAACGCTTCAGAGGAGGAAAGTGTAAGAGGTCGGCGCAGCCGACGTAAGGAGAAAGGGTAATGGCCTCATCTCGCCGCGCTGGCGGCATCAGTAAGCGGTGTGAGTGCCGCGGCCCGGACGGGAAACTGCTGGGCAAGACCTGCCCGCAGCTCGTCAAGAAGAATCACGGAGCCGTACAGCTCCGCCAGGAACTCCCGCTCGACGCCGACGGGAAGCGCCGGCCATTCCGCCGTACCGGCTACTCCAAGGTCACGGACGCGCAGGCCGACCTCACCAAGTTGCAGGCGATCCTCGACCTACCCGGCGACGACGAGGACGCCGCCCGCCGCGTCGGCGACCTGCTCCAGAACGTGATGCGGGACCGCCTCGACATCCCCGAGGCCGCCGAGGTGTCCCGCCGAATCGGTGTCGGCGTCCCGCTCGACGGAGCGACGACCGTGGGGGAATGGCTCGACACCTTCGTCGACGCGCGGGCGAAGAAGACGAAGAAGACCACGACGAACGGCTACCAGTCCCACATACGGGTACACCTGAAGCCCGGCGTCGGCCACTACCGCCTCGACCGCTTCAACGTCGGTCACGCACAGGAGTTCTTCGACGGCATCGACGAGAAAAACGAGATCGTCCGTGCGGAGAACCAGGCCCGGCGCGAGCAGGAAGCGCGCGCGAAGTGGGGCAAGAACTCCCGGCCGCCGGCCGCAGAGTCCGCCCGTCTCGCGGTCGAGCGGGAGAAGCTGGCCGCGATGCCGCCCTACCGGGACGTCACCGGTCCGGCGACGAAGCAGCGGATCCGCGCCACCCTGCGCACCGCGCTCAATGCGGCGATCAAGCGGCAGCTCATCACGTTCAACCCTGCCGCCTACGTTGAACTCGCCTCGGGCAAGCGACCCAAGGCGGTGCTGTGGGCCGACCAGCACGTGGCGCACTGGAGGGCGACGGGCGAGAAACCGAGCGCGGTCATGGTGTGGACGCCGTTCCAGATCGGCGCGTTCCTCGACGTGGCCGAGGAGAGCAGGCTGTACGCCTTCTTCCATCTGATCGCGTTCCGTGGGCTGCGCCGAGGTGAGGGTGTCGGGCAGGACTGGGTGAACGTCGACCTCGACGCGCAGGCCATCACCATCGCCAAGGAGATCGTGGTGGACGGCTGGACGCCGATCGAGGACGACCCGAAGACCGACGGGTCGGCGGCGACGATCGGCCTCGACACGGTCAACGTGGCCGTCCTGCGGGAGCACAAGGTGCGGCAGGCCGCGGAGCGCGAGGAGTGGAACCGGTACGCGGCTGCCGAGCGGAAGAAGGGGAAGAAGGTCACGGACTGGGTGGACACCGGGAAGGTGTTCACGGATGTCGACGGGGCGTGGCTGCATCCGGAGAAGGTCAGCGACGAGTTCCGCCGGATCTGCCTGCGCGGGGACCTGCCACCGATCAACCTCCGGGATCTGCGGCACTGCGCGGCCACGCTGATCCACGCGGGCGGCGGCGATCTTCATGCCATCAAGGAGACGCTGCGGCACTCCACGATCAAACTGGCGTCGGACACGTACACCAGCCTCCTCAAGGAGGTTGACCTGGAGATCGCGGAGAAGGCGGCGGCCCTGGTGCCGAGGGCACGGAAGCCGCGCGACCAGGCTGTCCCGGCGGAGGGTTGAGCGGTAGTCTGTGCGTGGTGTTGAGAGGGCTTCTGACCTGCGGGTCGGGGGCCCTTCTTGCTGGCCCGCTGCTGGCCCGAACGCTCCGGAACGCGCCGACATTCGACGGCACGAGACGTTATGAACAGGGGCGAGCATCGGCGCCCGCTGTCACCGTGACCAGCACTTTCCGGGATGGTCCGGCATTCGACGTCATAGCCCGAAACGGGGCGTATCGAGGTACCCGGAGACTCATAATCCGTCGGCCGTGGGTTCGAGTCCCACCCGCCCCACCTTGCGTTCCCTATGCAGGAACGTTTCGACCTGGGACGCCAGTGTGTATGCCCGGCGGCGGGGGGCGTGTAACGACACGCCGGAGATCATCTGCGGGCCCTCTGTCGGCCCCCTGTCAGCCTCTGCCGGTCCGAAGGCTGACGATCACCCTCCGGGGAACACTTGGTCGCGTGCGCCGCCTTCGGGCGCGAGCGGGAAGGCTTCACCAGGGGCTCTCGTTCCACATGCAGGCTCCGGTGTGGATGAAGCCTCTGTGTGACGCGCTGGGTCCCGTCCAGACGAGGGGTGCGAAGGTGCCGGCCGCCAACTCTTGCTCGGTGATGGGGTTGTGGCAGGAGAAGCAGACCGGTCGGCCTTTGTCGGCGGCGGTGCGGGCCCGTAGGAGTGCCGTCTGTCCGTGCCTGGCCTCGGCGCAGAGGCGGTCCCCGAGGAGGGCGGCGGTTTCGCATTGCCGGCAGGTGGTCCAGTGGGTGTAGAGGTCGCGGTACGTGCTGACGATCGCGGCGCGGATCGGGTAGCAGGGGCGGCAGGAGTGCGGTGCCCATGTGGAGCCTGTGCAGAGGGCGACTCCTGTGCCGGGGGCGAGGGGTTCGGCGCACCATACGCAGGTGGTGCCCTCGTTCTGTTCGGTGGTGAGTTGGCGCATGTGCGGGATCTCGAAGAACTGGACGTCGGCCAGGTCCTGATCCTCGCCGGGGGCGGTCACCGGCGGGTCTCCCGCAACGCGCGGCGCAGTGCGGTACCCGGCTCGCACTTCCTCTGGTCGGTGTTGCACTGGGCGCAGGTGATGGTGTGCGTGATGAGGGCCTCGTAGGCGAGGGCGGCGTCCGGGTACATCACCGTGTCGCCGTTCTCGGTGAGAGCGAATAGGCTCCTGGTCATAGCCTCGTACCCACCACGATCGTGTCGGATCCGGCCAGCTTCGCGAGGGCGCGGAGCACGATGACGAGGCGGCGGTCGCCCAGCGACTCGGTGCGCCAGAAGGTGACGTTACGGGGGAACCGGACCGCCAGGATCAGTTCGAGGAACGCCTTGTCGGCCGGGGTCAGGCCCGGGGCGCGGGTGTAGCGGGCCTCGAAGCGCAGCCAGTCGCACGAGAGCGCGCCGTCGTCGTGTTCGGTGACCAGGAGCCGGCGGACAGCTTCGCGGGCCAGGAGTTCGTCCTCTTCGATGAGCGCGGCCATGGCCATCCGCTCGCATGGGGGTTGGTTCCGTACCCACGCGGTCAGGCGGTCGGTCAGCAAGGGCGTGGCATCCGGCGGGACCGGCGCTGAGCCCGTAGTTGTCGTTGTCATCCGCAGCCTCCGCAGGAGTGACCTGCCCGGTCGGGTGCGGCGTGTGTGAGCAGGCAGAGGGCTTCGCCGCTGCTTCGAAGCTAGGAGCGGGGCGGAACAAGGCGCGAGGAAGTTGCGGAAAGTTGCGCGTATTCACTCGATGAAGTCGAGGGCAGCGCGGATCAGGGCACGTGCCCGCTCTCCGTAGACCGCCATGTCCTTGAGTTGCGCGTGTGCCCGCACGTACAGCTCAACCTCCGTCGGTTCAACCACTGTCACCTGCGCCGAGAGGAGTTCGACATGGACCCGCTGATCGTCGAACATGGTGAACGCTTCCAGGGTCCACATCGTGCGCGACCTCGCCGCGAACGGAATGACTCCCAGAGACACAGCGGGCAGCGCCATCGCCGACAGCAGATAGCCGAGCTGGCCGGCCATCACATCCGGCTCGCCGATCTGCGAGCGCAGAACTGACTCTTCAACGAGCATGACGAACCGGTGATTGCCCTCCCGGATCACGCTCTTCGACCGCGCCATGCGGGCCTCGACCGCGTCAACGACATCGTTGGGCGTCTGGCGGAACTCTGTGATGGCGGACAGCAGCGCGGTGGCGTATTCCGGCGTCTGCAGCAGGCCGGGCATGACGTGTGAGGAGTAGGTGCGAAAGAGGCGGGTGCGCTCGTACAGCGGCACGCGCGACTCCTGCAACCGGCGCAGGCCAGTGCGTTGGAGGCGGCGCCACTCGGTGTACATGGAGTCTGCTGAGCGGGACGCGGCGATCAGGTCGGCGATCAGGCCGGTCGCCTCGCAGGCGGCACACCAGGCGCGGATATCGGCGTCGCTCGGGGTGGCCTTGGCCGACTCCAGGCGGGAAGTCTTCGCCGGGTGCCACCGGCAACGGGCCGACACTTCACGGGCGGTCAGCCCGGCGTCCAGGCGTATCTCGCGGAGGCGTTGAGCGAGCGCCTTGCGCGCGGCCTGGACGCTGGACGAGGGGGATGACATCAGCGGTCGTTGATCCTGCGGTGCCTCAGATCTCGTACTCGCCGTGCGGTACCCCGCGCTCCCACACCGTCTCGAACGCGTCGGCGCACAGTTTGACCGTGGCCGGGTCGTCGGCGACTTCCGGACCGCCCGACGCACCGTCGCCGGAGAAGTGGTTGAAGCGGACAACCTGGTCGTCGAACAGCCAGAAGTCGTTGCCCGGCAGTGCGATGTCGCTGGCGCGGCGCCGGGGCAACCAGCGAACCTCTTCTCCAGCCTGGATATTCAGCAGCGTTCCCGCGTGCTCGAAGCGGATGTACTCGCTGACGGGTTCCGACACGATGCGGGCCCGACGGATCGTCACGCCGCGCGCGACTGCCTCGCGGACCGTGTCGAGCCATTCCTTGCGGCGACCATTCCGATCGTGTCGGCTGCTGTCGTCGCCTTGCCTCCACGCTGCGAACTCGGCCGCCTCGGAGGCGATTCCGTAGGTGTCACGCATTTCCAGGTGGACGGCGGTTCGGTGGCAGTCTGCCAACTGCTCAGCGAAGCTTGGCACTCTGTTCTGCGCGTTCTGCGGCATCGCACGCCTTCCTCACGAGCGGCACCATGCGTGCCGGAATCCTGATCACGGCCTCGGTGTCCGGAATGTGTCCGACCGTCAGGCACTCGGCCTCGGTGGCGGCGTCGGCCTTCCATCCCTGGAACAGCATGTCGGCTGTGTCTTCGTCTACCCAGACTGTGGGGCATTCGTCGCCGTCGGTCTGGGGGTCCTTGCCAAAGAACCGTAGAGCCATGTCAACCTCCGCGATGAAGTGGGTTGCGACTTCTTGCAGACCATCACGTCATCGGAAGCACAGTGTCAAGGAAAAGCTACGCAGAGTGTCCGGATTCGGCCACAGTGAAGGGCCTTGCAGGGCGAGCGTTGCGCAGATCACCCAAGGCGCCAGCCGCACCACCAAGCGTCAGCCGCACCAGTCGTACCGAGGCCGTGCCTCGTTCGGGGTTTTCGGCCCTGTGGTCGTCCGTGGTGCGGCATCGTCTTGTTCGAGGCCCTCGATCCAGGGGGCCGGCGAGCAGAGGGCGGGAAGGGGTGCCATGGAGGGTGAGCGGGAGACGTGGAAGACGGAGGAGTTCGGGGCTTCGCACGAAGGCGCCGTCGGTGTTCTCGCCGAGGACGGAACCGTGCCCCGGCCCGTCTACTTCGACGCCGGATCGAGCGGCAACATTCAATCGGTCTCGCACTGGAGCGTCTACGACGGTCAGTTCAACAGCGTGCGGGCGGCCTCGTTACGCGGGGTCTGCTCCTGTGGCTGGACCGGCACGGAGTATCCGCTGGACTGGGACGAGATCGGCGATGAGGACCTGGCCGACGCGGGTGCGCGGCTGGCTGAGAAGTGCACGATCGACTGGGACGATCACACCGAAGGCGTGGCGGCGGCGGCCCTGCCGTTGCCCGAGCCGGTCACCGCGCTCCTGGAGGAGCTGAGCCGAGAGATCGAGAAGCTGACGAAGTCGTCACCCCTCGCCGCCGTACGGGCGGTCCGCCGCCTGGAGGTCGCCGCCGTGGAGGTCGGATACTGGGCGGCCCGCGAGGTACGGGGGGACGCGACGGCCGAGGAGGCCGCGGCGGCCCTCGGGCTGGACGAGGACGCGGCCCGGAGCCTGCTGGCCCGCCTCGGCCGGTGGAGCCCCTACTCCTGACCACGCCCTACCGGCCGCCTCCGGGTCGGCGGTTGAATATCGGTGTGGCACGGAAAGCGGTGGGATTCGGTGAGGACGATCTTCGGTCGCTGGCGGGGGCCCGGTCCTTCGAGAGGGCGCTGGGGTATCTGGACGCGGTGAGCGGACTGGAGGTGGGGGACCGGTCGGTCACCGCCACGGTGCACGGTACGGACGTCTACGAGGTGGAACTCACCCTCGGCGGGAACTCCCGTAGCGAGACGTCCGGGTGGTGCTCCTGCCCGTACGGACAAGAAGGCAACTTCTGCAAGCACTGCGTGGCGGTGGGGCTGACCGTGCTGCGGCAGGCGGAGGCGGTTCCCCGGCAGCGCAAGGCGGCTCGGGCGCGGGCTTCCGGTCTGGAGACCTGGCTCAAGGCGCTGTCCCGTGACGAACTCCTCGCGCTGGTAAGGGAACAGATCGGCGAGGACCGGGGGCTGCGCCGCCGTCTGGAGCTGCGGGCCGCCGCCGCCCGCTCGGACGAGGGCGCGGTACGGGACCGCGTCCTGGCGTTGATCGATCCGCGGCCCTTCGCCCGGTACGGGTGCATCGAGTACGCGGAGGCGCCCGGATACGCCCGGCAGGTCGAGGAGGCGGCGGGCGCGTTGCGTGCCCTGGCCTCCGGAGGTTTCGGGGTGCGGGCCGTCGACCTGGCCGAGGAGGCGATCCGGGCGCTCGGCGACGCGTACGGCGAGATCGACGACTCCGACGGTGTGGTCGGGAGCGCGGTCGTCGCCGTGGCCGAGGCCCATCTGGCGGCCTGCCGTGTCGCCCGCCCGGATCCGGAGCGGCTGGCCGAGTGGCTGGTCGGGCAGGTGCTCGGCGACGGGAACGACGCGGTGGACCTCGATCCGCTCGACTACGCAGAAGTCCTCGGGCCCGCCGGGCTGGCCCGGATGCGGCAGCTCGCGGCCGAGGCGCGGCTGCGCAACCCACGCGGCTGGGCGGAGCGGTACCTGATGGAGCGCCTGGTCAAGGCGGAGGGTGATGTGGACGCGTTGGTCGCCCTGTACGCGAAGGATCTGGACCCGTCCGGCGCCACGCATCTGCGGATCGCGGACGCACTCGAATCGGCGGGCCGCGCTGAGGAGGCGCTCGCGTGGGCCGAGCGCGGGCTGCGGGACAGCGCGTCCGAGGCGCACGTCGACGGCCGTCTGGTCGAGCATGTGTGCGACCGCTACGCGCGGGCGGGACGTCTGACTGACGTGGTCGCGGTTCGCCGGGGCCGGTTCCGGGTCGAGCGGTCCCTCGTCGGATATCAGGCGCTGCGTGCGGCTGCGCGGGCCGCCGACTGCTGGGAGGCCGAGCGCGAGGCGGCGCTCGTGGCTCTGCGGGACGACGCCTGCCAGGAGCGTGGCGCCGGGCACCGCGGGCCCGTGCTGATCGACGCGCTGCTCGATGACGGCGACCTGGACGCCGTCTGGGGGGAGGCCGACGGCCGTGCCGACGGCCGGCAGTGGCGGCAACTGGCGGACCTCTCACGCGAGACGCGCCCGTCCGACGCGCTCGCGGTGTATCTGAGGATGATCGAGCCGCTGAAGGAGCCGACCGGGGACCGTGTCTACGAGCGTGTGGCGCGGCTGCTGCTCGACATGCGCGACTGTCACCGTGCGCTGGGGACCGAAGCGGAGTTCACCTCCTATCTCCAGGGACTGCGACTGGAGTTGCGGCGCAGGCGGAAGCTGATGGACGTTCTCGACCGGCACGGGCTGTGAATCCCTGGGGCGGACCGATGGGGCGGACCGGTGGGGCGACCGGTGGGGGTGCGAGGGAGCTGAGGAAATCGGCGGTCTGTCGCCCGAATGGCCCGTTCCGGCTTGCGGGGTGCCGGGGCAGTGTCTTGGGCGTCTGGTTCGATCGCGGCGGAGGGAACATCACATGCAGGTTTCACGACGGTTCGGTGCGGGGGCAGCGGGTGTGCTGAGTCTGCTGCTCGCGGCCTCGTTCAGCGGGGCGGCGCAGGCGACCACCCCCACCGGGGCGGCGCACGCCTCACGGGCGGCGGCCGTGGCGGAGAGCTGGCCGGTCGAGGACTGCTCGGACGACACCTACATTCTGCGGACCGACAGCATCACCGCGGAGCCGAAGCCGCTGGAGAAGGGCAAGCCCCTGGTCATCACGGCGCACGGGACCCTTCTGGAGGAAGTCCGCGAGGGTGCCCAGGTCCAGGTCACCGTGAAGCTCGGGCTCATTACCCTCCTCCGCAAGACGCTCGACCTCGCCGAAGAACTCAAGTCGCACAACGCGCCCGTGCGGGTGCCCATCGAGCCGGGGAAGGTCTCGTTGCCCCTCTTCTACCTCGATTCCGCCAGCGACCTCCTTAAGGGTGACTTCCGGATCAGCGTGCAGGCGTACAACGACGACGACGCGGACCTCGCCTGTGCGAAGGTCCACATGGATCTCCGCAGGACCTGACCTGCCCCCGTACGCCCAAGAAGGGCTCGCCCCCATACGTGCGGGGCGGGCCCTTCCGCATTCCGTTCCGTCATGGGGCTAGGAACTGATGGTCCGTCAGGTTACGCTCCGGCGCATGATTTCCACGGTTGTCTGGGGTACCGGGAACGTCGGGCGCGCGGCCATCCGTGCCGTGGAGGCTCACCCGGGGCTGAAGCTCACGGGTGTTCTCGTGCATGATCCGAAGAAGGTCGGGCGGGACGCCGGGGAGTTGGGCGGGCTCGGCGCGGTGGTGGGTGTCGCGGCCACCGACGACATCGAGGCCGTACTCGCCACCCACCCCCGCGCCGTCGTCTACGCCGCGTCCGGCGACATCCGCCCTGACGACGCCCTCGCCGACATCGTCCGGGCGATCCGTACCGGAGCCGTCGTCGTCACCCCCGCGCTCTACGCGCTGTACGACCACCGCAGCGCCCCGCCCGAACTGCGCGACCCCGTCCTCGCGGCCATCGCGGACGGCGGTGGCTCGCTGTTCGTCTCCGGAGTCGACCCGGGCTGGGGCAACGACGTCCTGCCGCTGCTGATCAGCGGACTCGGCAGCACGATCGATGCCATCCGCTGTCAGGAGATCTTCGACTACTCCACCTACGAACAGCCCGACGCCGTCCGCTATCTCATCGGCATGGGCCAGCCCATGGACTACGAAGCGCCGATGCTGATCTCCACCGTGCCGACCATGGTGTGGGGCGGGCAGATCCGGTTGATGGCGCGGGCGCTGGGCGTCGAACTCGACGACATTCGCGAGACCCTGGCCCGGCGCCCTCTGGAAACCACCGTGACCACCCGGACCATGGGCGACTTCGACGCCGGAACGCAGGGCGCCGTCCGCTTCGAGGTGCAGGGCATCGTCGGCGGCGAGCCCCGGATCGTCATCGAGCACATCACCCGTATCCATCCGTCGTGCGCGCCCGACTGGCCGTCGCCGCCCGACGGTTCGGGCGCGCACCGGGTGATCATCGAGGGCCGGCCGCGGATCGAGGTCACCGTCGAGGCGGCCGACGAGGGCGAGAACCGGTCGGCGGGCGGCAACGCCACCGCCGTGGGCCGCCTGGTCAACGCCGTCGACTGGCTGGTGGACGCGGAACCCGGGCTGTACGACGCGCTCGACATCCCGCTGCGCCCCGCAGTGGGCCGGCTCGGAAGGAGACAGCCATGAACATCGACATCCCCGAGGGCAAACATCCGATCGAGTACGTGTGGGGCGACATGGTCCCCGGGATCGGAACGGCCGCCGCGAACTTCTCCCTCGCCGTCTACGCCCATACGACCCTGGGGCTACGGGAGTTCGAAGCCGCGCGGCTGCGGATCGCGCAGATCAACGGGTGTCTGTTCTGCCTCGACTGGCGTACCGACCGGGACGGCGAGAAGGTCGAGGAGGAGTTCGCCGACGCGGTCGAGGAGTGGCGTACCGCCGAGTCCTTCGACGAGCGGACGCGGCTGGCCGCCGAGTACGCCGAGCGGTACGCGCTGGACCACCACGGGCTTGACGAGGAGTTCTGGGCGCGGATGTCCGCGCAGTACAGCCAGGCCGAGATCGTGGAGCTGAGCATGAGCATCGGGTCGTGGCTGGCGTTCGGGCGGCTCAATCATGTGCTGGGCCTCGACGCGCAGTGCGTGCTGCCCACCGGCTGAGCCGGGCGGCACGGAATCTGGTCCGGGGCCGGTCGTCGGTGCGTCCGGTCGGCCCCAGGCCGTCGTCACGGTCCCTGGTGACGGTACGCGTACGGGGTCACAGGTCGGTGGCGATGATCTTCTCGATGTTGCGTTCGGCGAGCGCCGTGATGGTGACGAACGGATTGACGCTGGTGTTGCCCGGGATCAGCGCGCCGTCGATCACGTAGAGCCCCGGATGGCCGTGCAGACGGCCGTAGTTGTCGGTCGCCTTGTTCAGGATCGCGCCGCCCAGCGGGTGGTACGTGAGGTGGTCGCCCCAGATCTTGTAGACGCCGAAGAGATCGGTGCGGTAGATCGTCCCCTCCTTCGCGTTGATCTTGTCGAAGATCGACTTCGCGGCGTTGATGCCCGGCTGCTTCCAGGCGGTCTGCCAGTTCAGGTCGACCTTGCCGGTGGCCGGGTTCCAGGTGAACTCGGCGCGGTTCGGGTTCTTGGTGATGGACAGGTAGAACGACGCGAACGTCTCGATGCCGGTGGGCAGCGGCGCGACCTCCGCGAAGGCGCCGCCCGCCGCCCAGTTGTCGATACCGGCGGTCGGGATGGACGACTGGAGCGCTCCCGTCGGGTCCCACAGGTGGTTGGCCCGGCCGCACATGACGTTGCCGTTGTCGCCCCAGCCCTTGCCGATCTCACCGTTCAGACCCGGCAGCGCGCCGCTCGCCTTCAGCTTCACCAGGAGCTTGCTGGTGCCGACGCTGCCCGCCGCGAAGAACACCCGGTCCGCCGTGACGGACTTGGTGGCCGTGGTGTCCCCGTTGGTGTTGATCACGTCGATGAGGACCGTGTAGCCGCCGCCCGCAGCGGGGGAGACCGAGGTGACCTTGTGCTGCGCCGATACGGTGACCCGGCCGGTCGCGGCGGCCTCCGCGAGATACGTCTTCGGCAGCGACTTCTTGCCGTAGTTGTTGCCGTAGAGGATCTCGCCCGCGAGCGCCGACTTGGGGACGGTGCCGGCCGCCTCCTTCTTCATGTACTCCCAGTCGTAGACGTCGGGCACGAAGACGAACGGGAAGCCGGAGCGGCCCGCGTGCTTACGGCCGACCCGCGCGTACTGGTAGCACTCGGCGGTCTCGAACCAGTTCGGGTCGATCACGTTGACGCCGAGCGCGGCGTTGGCGCGCGGGTAGTAGGTGCCGTACATCTCGTCGGCGTTCACCGACGGGAGGATGGCGCCGAAGTTCTCGCGCTTCGGCGTGACGGCCATACCGCCGTTCACCAGCGAACCGCCGCCGACTCCCCGGCCCTGGTAGACCGTGATGCCGCTGAAGTCCTCGGCGTCCAGGATGCCCGTGTACCGGGGGACGTCCTTGTCGATGGGGAAGCCGAGGAAATTGCTGAGGGGCTGCTTGGTCCGGGTGCGCAGCCAGAACGACCGGTAGTCCGGCGTCGTCGTGTTGGCGAAGATCTTGCCGTCAGGACCCGGCGTGTCCCACGCCATGCCCATCTCGACCATATGGACGTCCACGCCCGCCTGTGCGAGCCGCAGCGCGGCGACGGACCCGCCGTACCCGGTGCCGATCACCAGCGCCGGGACCCGGGCCCCGTCACCGATCGGGGCCCGCACGGCGGCCACCGCCTGTCCCGCACCCGCGTGTCCGGCCAGCGCGACGGCTCCAAGAATGGAACCTGTTCCTGTGATGAAGCGTCTACGGGAAACTCCCTGATGTCCTGTTCCGTGCACGGAATCTGTGCTCATGCGAGGTTCCTCACTCTCGACGGAATGGGAACATGTTCTACTGTTACTTGCTGGACAAGTCACTACATACCTGAAGGTAACTTGGGTGGCGGGGCGGGGCGGGGTTCGGTACGGCCGGTGCGGGGGCCCGGGGCGGTCGGACCGTGGTTCAGAGAGGGGACTGCCACGTCTCCGTCGCCGTCTCCGTCGCTGTGTTGTCGTCCCGTACCGTCAGCCGGACCCCCGCCCGCCCGTCCGGCAGCCGCGCCGTCACATCGACCGTCACCGCGACGCCCGTCGTGCCGGGGCGGCGGGACACGGTGGCCAGGGCGCGCCGCAGCGCCGCCAGGAGATGCCCGGCGACCGGGTCCACGAGCCGGGCGTCGACCGGGCCCGTGAAGTGGACGGACGGCGCGAAGCCGAGGACCGCCGCGGCGCCCGCCGTTTCCCGCAGCACCCTCCCGCGTACGGACGTCGGGGCGTCCGCCGGCGGCTGCCGCAGCGCGAAGATCGCCGTACGGACCTCCTGGATCGTCGCCTCCAGCTCGTCCACCGCACGGCCGAGCGCGGCCGGCACCTCCCACCCCACCTCGCCCGCCCCGACCGCCCTGCGCCGGGTCGACTCCAGCATCATCCCCGTCGCGAACAGCCGCTGTACGACAAGATCGTGCAGGTCACGGGCGATCCGGTCCCGGTCGTCGAAGACCGCGAGCCGCTCCCGGCGCTGCTGGGCGTCCGCGAGGACGAGGGCCGCGGCGGCCTGCGACGCGAACTGGACGGCGAGCAGCCGCTCCGCCCGGGTGTACGGGGGTCCGCCGGGGCCGCGCGGCAGCGCCAGCGTGCCGATCAGCCGCCCGCCGGACTGGAGCGGCAGCATCATGCTCGGGCCGAACCGGGACCGCACGCGGGTCGTCATCCGGGGATCCGTCGCCGAGTCGTCGATGAAGACCGGCTCGCCGCCGAGGAGTTGGGTCAGCACCGCGCTGCCCGGCGCGATCGTCGTGCCGACCAGGTCGCCCAGATCGCCAGGGTCGCCCGGCCTGCCCGACTCGACTGGCTCGCCCCGGGTGGACGCGGCGACGATCTCCATCCCGCCCTCATGGGTCCGCTGGAGGATCACGCCCGCCGACGCGTCCGCGAGGTCCCGGGCCTGCTCCGCGACCGTCACCAGCGCGTCCGCCGCCGCCACCTCCGTGAGCAGCGCCGTCGTCACGGCCGCCGCGCCCTCGATCCAGCGCTCCCGGCGCCGGGCCTCCGCGTACAGCCGGGCGTTGCCGATCGCGATCCCGGCCTGCGCGGCGAGCACCCGCACCAGATACTCGTCGTCGGCGGTGAAGGGGGCGCCGTGCCGCTCCAGACGGAGCGCGCCGCAGACCTCGTGCTCTACGTGGACCGGTACGTCCAGGACCGATACGTCGAGGCGCGTGCCGGACGGACCCGCCGGGGTGCCCGTCGTGTACGGGGCGTGTCGGGTGCCGTGGGTGTCGTGGGTGCCGTCCGCCGGGCCCGTCACGCTCAGCGCCGCGTACCGCGCGCCCGTCAGCTCCGCCGCGCTGTCGACCAGACGCTGAAGCGTGACCCGTGGATCCAGATCCGTACCGACCCCGAGTACGGCCTCCAGGAGCAGCGGCAGGTGCTCCATCAGGGTGGCGGATGGCCGGCGCGGTGCGGGGGAGTCCGGGAGTCCGGGGTGGTCAGACGGCCATCGGGTTGAGGACCATCGGCTGGACCTTGCCCTCCAGCATGGAGCCGATGCCGAGGATCGCGCACACGTCGGGCCGCTCCGCGATGGCCACCGGCATCCCGGTCGCCTCCCGCAGCATCTCGTCCAGGCCCGGGAGCAGCGCGCTGCCGCCGACCATCATGATGCCCCGGTCGGCGAGGTCCGCCACCAGATCGGGCGGGCAGTCGCGCAGCACCTTGCCGATGCCGTCGAGCACCGCCGTCAGCGGGGTGTGGATCGCGTCGCGCACCGCCGCCGTGTCCACCCGGACCGACCGCGCGAGCCCGGTGGCGACATCGCGGCCGTGGATCTCGGTGGACGTCGGGCCGTGCTCGGTCAGGCCGTTGCCGGACAGGGCGACCTGGAGCGGGCGTACCGACTGGGAGGGGAGCATCAGCTCGTGGTGGTGGCGCAGGTGCTGGACGATCGCGTGGTCGATCGCCTCACCGCCCACCGGGATGCGCTGCGCCGTCACGATCGAACCGAGCGACAGGACCGCGACCTGCGTGGTCGCCGCACCGCACATCAGGATCATCGTCGCCTCGGGCCGTTCCACGGGCAGTCCGCAGCCGACGGCCGCCGCGATCAGCGTGTCCACCAGCTCCACGCGGCGCGCCCCGAGCCCCACCATCGTCTCGACGGCGGCGCGCTGCGCCAGTGGGTCCGCGTCGTGCGGGGTGCAGGCGGCGGCCCGCAGCCAGGGCTTGCGGCGCAGGGCGCGGCGCAGCTTCTCGCCGAGCAGATGCCGCAGCATCCGCTGCGCCATGTCGATGTGCACCACCGAGCCGCCCTGCACGGGACGCACCACCCGGATGTACGCGGGCGTCCGGCCCGTCATTCGCTCGGCGAACTCGCCGACCGCGATCAGCGCGCCGGTACGGGTGTTCACGGCGGCGGCGCTCGGCTGGTCCACGACGAGACCCGCGCCCTTCACGAACACGCGGGTTCTCGCGGCCCCCAGGTCCACCGCGAGATGGCACCGGCGCAACTGCTCCAGGCTGGCGTTGCTGGTCATGGGCGGAACCTCCCGAGAGCACGGATCGTGCGGGGCCCCCGGTCGGCGGGCCCTGACTCCGATCGTGCGGGGGGCGGGGTGCCGCCGCACTGTGGGATGCGCCGGGCGGGGGGCCGCGTGCGGCCGGGCGGGTGGTGTTCGGGCGGGTGATGTTCGGGGCGAGGGGGACTGAAGGGGAGGGGGCCGACGACCCGGGCCGGGCGTCCGGAAGGGCGTTGGCCGGGCGTCCGGAAGGGCGTTGGCCGGGCGTCCGGGAGGGCGTTGGCCGGGCGTCCGGGAGGGCGTTGGCCGGGCGTCCGGGAGGGCGTTGTTAGCATCCCCTGTGACCAGTACGACCCCCGAAGACGAAGAGAAGGGCGGGTCGGACGACGGCGGTCCGATATCCGGCGCCGCCCCCGACACCGCCACCGCTGCCACTCCCGAAACCGACGCCGACGCCGCCACCGGCTCCCCTCCCGGCCCGGCCCGGCGCCGTGTCCTCGCCGACCTCACCCCGCTGCGGATCTCCCCGGACTACCGGCGGCTGTGGATCGGCAACACCATCTCCTGGACCGGACAGGCGATGACCGCGCTCGCGGTCTCGCTCCAGGTGTACGACATCACGGGGTCCAGCTTCTCGGTCGGCCTGGTCGGCCTGTTCTCGCTGGTACCGCTCGTCGTCTTCGGCCTGTACGGGGGCGCCGTCGCGGACACCGTCGACCGCCGCAAGCTGGGCCTGTACTCGGCGACCGGGTCCTGCGCCCTGTCCGTCGCGCTGGCCGTGGCGGCGATCGCCGGGTTCCACCATGTGCCGTTCCTGTACGGGATCGTGGCGCTGCAAGCCGTGTGCGGGGCCCTCAACATGCCCGCCAGGTCCTCGATGATCCCCCGCCTCCTGGCGCCCGAACACCTCCCCGCCGCGAACGCCCTCTCCTCCATCACCACCACGTCCGGCGCGATGGTCGGGCCCATGCTCGGCGGCCTCGTCGTCGGACTCTGGGGCTACCAGGTCACCTACACCATCGACGCCGTCGCCTTCACCGCCGCGCTCTACGCGATGTGGCGGCTGCCGTCGATGAAGCCCGACGGCGCCGCCGAGCGCGGCAAGCGGGCCTCCGTCCTGGACGGGCTGCGGTTCCTGGCGACCCGGCCGAACATCCGGATGACGTTCTTCACCGACATGTGCGCCATGGTGCTCGCCCACCCCCGGGCGCTCTTCCCGGCGGTCGCCGTCCTCTGGTACGGCGGCGACGCGAAGACGACCGGGCTGCTGGTCGCCGCGCCCGCCGTCGGCGCGCTGCTCGGCGGCGTGTTCTCGGGCTGGCTCGGCCGGATACGCCGGCACGGGCTCGCCATCCTGCTCGCCGTCGCGTCCTGGGGCGCGGCCGTCGCCGTCTTCGGACTGACCCGGAACCTCTGGCTGGGGCTGCTGTTCCTCGCGCTCGCCGGATGCGCCGACACCATCTCGATGGTGTTCCGCTCAACGATGCTCCAGGCGGCGACCCCGGACGAGATGCGGGGCCGCTTGCAGGGCGTGTTCATCGTGGTCGTCGCGGGCGGTCCCCGGCTGGGGGACTTCCTCGCCGGTTCGGTCGGCGACCTGGCGAGTCCGACGGTGGCGGTCACGGGGGGCGGGGTCGCGTGTGTGGTGGCGGTGGCGGTACTGGGGTTGGTGTGGCGGCGGTTCGCTCGGTATGACGCGCGGAGGCCGGAGGCGTAGAGCCCACCCTTGCCGCTCAGTACGCGCTCGCCGCCTCCACCAGCGGGGCCAGGGAGCTGACCGTGTCCAGGGCACCGGCCGTGGCGAGCCGCTGCCGATCGGCCGCCAACCGGGCCAGACCGATGAACGGGAGGCCGATCGAGCGGGCGGCGGTGGCCTCGGCGACCGATCCGGCGACCATCAGACAGCGCTCCGGCCGGGTTTCGAGCCGGTTCAGGGCGCGACGCAGACAGTCGGGGTGGGGCATCAGTAGCCCCAGGTCGTCGGCGCGTCCGTGGATTCCGCCGGTGCGCAGGGACCGGCCCGTCTCGCGGTGGTTCAGCACCTGGTTCATAGCCTCTCGCGAGGTGTCCCCGACCACGGCGACCGCGATGCCCTGACCGTTCAGGGCCGACAGCAGTTCACGGAGGTGCGCGGGGGGACGGGTGGCGCGGGTGGCCCGCACCTCGATCGCGTCAAGGCGGCGCCGCAGGTCGTCCGCCGACGCGTGCCGCGCGAACCGGCGCAGCACGTCCAGCGGATGCACGGACGACTCCGACCCCTCGATGCCCGGATCAAGCAGCGGTACGCCGTCCAGCGCGTCGGACGGGTCGCGGTACTCCACGAGGAGCGCGGCGAGTTCCCGCGCCGCCTCCCTGGCCTGGTCGCGCGAGTAGAGCCGGGTCACGGGGCCGTCGAAACCGAGGATCAGCGAGTCGACGGCGGTCAGCGCTTCCCAGATCCGGCTGTTCGGCGTCCGGGGGCGCGTGGGGGTGGTGACCCCCGGGGTCAGGCTGGTGCGTCCCCGGAGCGAGACCCCCGCCGGGGCCAGGCGCAACAGCCGGTCGCGGAGCCTGCCCTGTGCCTCGGTGACCCGCTCGGAGGGGAGGCGGCGGGTGACGTCGAGGGCTTCCCTGCGCAGGCGGTGGATCAGGAGTGGGGGTAGTTCCAACGGCTCGTAGAGCGAGTCGTGGGACTCCGGGTCGTCGTAACGCCAGTCCAGTTTGGCGTAACAGGTGAAGGCTTGGGGGCCGCCCGCTCGGAGGGGGAGGTGGACCTCGGCGAACATGTAGGGCGCGTTCGGCGGGCTCGGCCTGTCGTGGCCGAGCAGGGCGTACCAGCAGGTGGGTTCGGGGTCGTCCGGCTCCCGGTACAGGGGCTGGAATTCGGCGGCGGCTGCGGTGTCGTCGTCCGATGCCATGAGTTGTTCGTAGAAGGGGCGAGAGATGCCGACCAGTGCGCCGGCCAGGGCGGATTCGAGGCGGCTCTGGAGGGTGCGGTAGCCCGGCAGGTTGGAGTCGGCGAGGCGGACGGTGTGCCAGAAGGTGACCCGTAGCCGGGGCAGATTCTCCTCTTCGAGGAGGTCGGTGAGGCGCGTCAGTACGGTTCTGAGGAGGGGGAGTACGTCGGTGTCGACCTCGGTGAAGAGGGCGAAGCCGGAGAGGCGGGCGATGCGTTCTATGGCGTTCGGGTCGACGCCGCTTTCCTCTATTAGGCGGGTGACGAGTCGGCCCAGGGCGTGGGCGAGGGCCGCCGCGGCCTCTTCGCCGAGGGTGAATTCGGGCTCCTCGTCGGCGAATTCGAAGACTACGGAGGCTCTGGTTCGGGGGGCGGGGCTTTCGCTGGGGTTTACATCCGGGGTGCCCGGTACTTGGGGCTGTGCCCACCCGTCCCGCCCAGCGGGACGACTGCCCACAGCGGGTTGAGGGTCCTCGGCTGCTTCCAGTAGGGCTCGGTGCAGTTCTTCGATGGCTGGGGCCGGGGGGCCGTCGAGTGACTGGAACTCCTCGTAGGCGTCCAGCGCTTCGGAGATTCGGCCGAGGCGTTGGAGGGCGAGCATGCGTAGGCGCCAGAAGTCCTCGCGGGACGGGTGGTCGACCAGGAGGTCGGCGAGGTCGGATGCGGCCTCCTCCAACCTGCCGAGGTTCAGGTCGAGTTCGGCCCGGGTGCGCAGGAGCCAGAGGCGTAGTTGGCGGAGTCGGGTGCGGGCGGACTGAGCGGCCGGGCCCGGTACGCCGTCCAGGGGCTCGCCCCGCCACAGATCCAGCGCGGAACCGACGAGTTCGCGGGCCTCCGCCAGTTCCCCCCGCTCCCGCGCCTCCTTCGTCCGCGCCACCAAAGCGTCACAGGCGAACACGTCCACCTCGTCGGTACTGGTGTGTAGCGCGTACCCGTCGGGGAGCGTGGCCAGGGTGCCGGGGCCGAGGGCCGTACGGAGCTGGGACGCAAGGCGGCCGAGTTCGGCCTCGGCGCGCGCGGAGCGCCGGATGCCCCAGATGCCGTCGAGGAGTTCGCCCCGAGTGACCGGGGTGCCGTGGCGTAGCAGCAACTGGCAGAGGAGGGGGCGGAGTTCGGTGGCCGTGTGGCGGTCCAGGATCGCGGGCACCGGGTCTGGCCCCGACCGCCACACCCGTACCGGGCCGAGGAGCGAGTACCACAGGTTGGGCGACTCCTCGGCGAGACGGGCCAGCGCGGGGTCCTGGAGGCGGGTCAGACCCTCGGGGTCGCCGTCGTGCGCGGCGGCGATGGCACGGATCAAAGGTTCACCCAGTCCGGGTGGCAGCTCGGAGAGCTGGGAGGCACCTACGGAGGGGTCCGTTCTCGCGGAGCCCGACATCAGGTTCATCAGCAGTTTTCCGAGCGCGCGTTCGTCGTCGGCCCGCCCCGCCGCACCGGTCGTACGCCCCAGGTCGAAGTGCGTGAGTTTGACCGTACCGTCGGGCAGCAGGATCAAGCGGGTCATGCCGATGCTGCCGTGCGTGACGCCGCGCGCGTGAACGGTTTCGACGGCCCGCGCGAGGCCACTCGCCACCGAGACGAGAAGGCGAGGGGGGATGTGGTAACCGCTGGGCGCCGCAAGGGCGTTGAGGGGGATTCCGTCCACATGTTCCATCACGACGTATGGCACATCGCCTTGGATGCCGTGGTCGAGGACGGTGACGACGTTCGGGTGCCGTAGGCCCGTGAGCGCGGTCGCCGCCTGCCGGAACCTCTCGATCCGCCCCGGCCAGAACCGCGAGTGCAACCGCACCACGACCGTCCGGTCCACGTCGTCCGCTTCCGCCTCCATGTCCCGCCCCAGCCACAGGCTTCCGCTTGGCCGCAGCCGCCTCAGCAACCGGTACCGCCCGCCGATCAGTTCCCCCGGAGCCGGCGTCGGCGCCTCCATACCCGTACCCACCCCCGTCCCCGTACCCGCCATCTCCCGGACGCTCTCCGCACGCACCGTCGCGACAGGCGCCCCCGTCAGCCTCCCCGGTGTTCCGCCCACGGCGGGCGCCTCCGCGCGGAAGTCGCCCGCCGCCGAACCCGCCCGTGCGTCGATCAGCGCACCGACCTCCGTGAGCAGCGCCGCCGTACGGTCCCGGGTGGTACGCGGCAGCGAGCGCAGCAGCAGATCGCGCACCCCGGGCCGGAAGGCGTACGAGCCGTGCGGGGCCTCGCTGGTGAGCATGCCGCTGAGGATCACCTCGGCCAGGTGCTGCGGGCGCGGCCGTGGCTCGATCGCCGCGTGCACCAGCCGCATCACCGGCAACCGGGGCTGCCCCAGGGCGAGATGCCCGGCAAGGCGGAACGCCTCGGGCGAGGCCGTCGCGCGGAACCGGCCCACCAGCTCGGTGGCCGACAGCGCGGTCACGTCCTCGCGGGTCGGATCGTCCGCCATGAACGGCACCGGGCCGCGCGGCAACCAGGCCACCGCGCCCGGCAGTCGGGCGCCCCCGGGGTCGGCGACGAGCGCGGACCAGTGGGCCAGCCAGACGGGGGACGGTTCCAGGACGGGGAGCGGGAGGAGCGGAGGGGTTCCGCCGTCGGCTCCGACCGCCGGGGTCCCGTCCGGCATCGGAACGTCCGGCACCGGATCGTACGGCGTGAACGTCAGCGCGGCGGACGGCGCCGCGGGCCCCGGCGCGGTCAGCAGCCCCGCCTCGGTCGGCAGCGCGGTACCGCGCCACAGGCGCTCGGGCAGCGGCTGGAGTACGGCGACCGGCATCCGGGCCACCCATCGGCGCAGGGTGCGGTACCAGCGGTCGGCGCCCGGTCCGGCCCACCACTGGGGACCCATGCAGTCGCTGATCAGCAGGGTGACCGTACGGCCGTCGGCGAGGACGGGCGCTGCCGCGCCGAGCGGTCCGCGTACGGTGCCGTCGGCGTCGGCACGGTACAGCTCGACCGTGCGGAAAGCGCCCGACTGGGCCAGCGTGGTGTGCAGTTCGCGGACGAGTGGGCGCCAGACAGGCATCGTCGGCCCGGCGTCGTACACCAGGTGCAGGCGCAGCCAGCGTTCGCGGGTGGGGCGGAGCACCGGCAGCCACCACTCTGGCCCGGCGCCGAGGAGCGCGATGCGGTGCGCGGTGGCCTCCTCGTCCAGCTCCCGGCCGAGGGGCGACGGCACGCGGCGCGCCAGCGGGCGCAGGGCCCGTTGCAGGGCCAGCGGGCGCGTCAGCATCGGCGGCGCGGGCGCCAGCAGCGACGCCCGCGAGACGGTTCCGGTTGCACCATCGTCGTCCGTGCCACCGGATGGCGGGGCCGGGAGATGGAGCGGTACGCGGTCCTCGTCGCGGGGAAGCGCGGGGGGAGGCGGTGAGGTGAGGGCCGGGGGGTGTGGTGGGGGCGCGGTGTCGGAGGGTGTGGGCGGTGGTGGGGTGAGCGGGGTGGTCGGATCGGGTTCCGGTACGGGCGGCGGGGGCGCGTCCTCGGGGGCGGCCTGGAGGTGCCGGGCCAGCCAGAGGAGTTCGGCCAGCTCGGTGGCGCCCGGCCGGGTTCCGTCGCCCGCGCGGGCGAGGAGGTCGGCCAGGTGGGCGCTGCCCGCCGGAGTGCCTGGGGTGTCCGGGGTATCCGGGGTATCCGGGGTGTCCGGGGCGCTAGAGGGCATCGTCGTCCGGGCCGTGGCTCAGGTACGGCATCAGATGTTCCGCCAGATCGTCGCGGGACGCGCCGGCGAGGCCCGCCGCGCCGGTGAGGTAGATCGCGTTCAGGAGCTGGTCGGTGGCGAGTTCACCGCCCGAACCCCGGTTGAGGAAGCGGCCGATCAGCGAGCGGGCGTAGCCGTCGGGCTCGCCCAGATGCGCGCGGACGATCTCTTCGAGGTGCGCGTCCCCGGGGCGGCGCAGCCGCAGCGACACACAGCGGCGCAGGAACGCGGGCGGGAACTCCCGCTCCCCGTTGCTCGTCAGTACGACGAAGGGGAACGCCCGGCAGCGCACCCGCCCCCGCGCCACCGCCACCCGGTCGTCCGTGCCGTCCACCATGACCTCGGCCTCGGCGGTGTGCCGTGCGGCGCGGACGAGTTCGGGGATCTCGTACTGCCCTTCCTCCAGGACGTTCAGGAGGTCGTTCGGCAGGTCGAGGTCGCTCTTGTCGATCTCGTCGATGAGCAGGACGCGGGGGCGCCGGTAGGGGAGCAGGGCGGTGCCGAGGGGGCCGAGACGGAGGTGGTCCTGGAGGTTCGCCGCCGGGTCCCGGGGCGGGTTCGACGGGTCCGGCGGGTTCGATGGGTTCGTGGGGTGGGCCGCCGCGTCCCTGGCCGCGTACAGCCGGGACAGCGGGTCGTACTGGTACAGGCCGTCGTGCAGCGTCGAGCGGCTGGTGATGTTCCAGCGCAGGACCGGGCCGAGCCGCAGCTCGCGGGCGACCGCGTAGGCGAGGGACGACTTGCCGCTGCCCGGCGGGCCGGTCACCAGGAGCGGGCGGCGCAGATACAGCGCGGCGTTGACCAGGTCGACGCTCTGCCCGGTCGCCCGGTAGGTGCGGGCCCGGTGCGCGCGGTCCGGGGACGTCGCCGCCTCGTCGCTGTCCTCGGCCGGGGTCTCCAGCGCGGGCCCGCCGTTGAAGGCGCGCCAGGGCGGCGGCTCGGGCAGCCGGTCGATACCGTCGTGCGGCTCGCTGGTGCCGGTGTAGACGGGCCACTGGGACATGGGTTCCGCTTCTCCTTGGTCGGATTCGGGTCGGATTCGGGTCGGATTCGGATCGGATTCGGGGGGTGTGGCGGCGGTCAGCCGACCGGTGAGCGGGCGTGGCCCGGGGTCTCCGGGAAGCACCGGGGGTCCTCCCACAGCAGGGTCAGGTCCCGCGCCCAGTGCTCGTCCGGCTCGGGCGACAGATAGACGGCCTTGCGCAACGCCCGTATGTGCAAAGGGAGTTCACCGGGCGGCAGCCGCTGTACGTAGTCCACGAGCGCGTCGAGGAACGCGCCCCCGGTGCACGGCTCCCCGTCGTCGTGGTCGCCGCCGCAGCCGGTACGGGGCCACAGCATCACCGGCACCGAACCGTTCAGCCCGGCCGAGAACAGCCGTTTCATCCGGGCCGACTTCGGGGGCGCCGTGAACCCCATCATCTGACCGTCCTCCCACAGTCGTACGGTCAGCCGGCCCTGGTCCTCGCTGCTGCCGCACTCCACCCGGTACAGATCGGCGGCCGGGCGCCCGTCCAGCGACTCCCACTTGCGCAGCAGCCCGTGTTGCAGCCCGCCCTTGCGGCGCCGGTCCCGGTCCATCACGACCAGCGGGTACAGGCAGCCGATCGGGCTGGGGTCGTCCGCGCCGCGGGGCCACTGCTCCACGGGCTGGCTGAGCAGTTCGCGGGGCAGCACGAACGCGATCAACACCTGGGCGCCGTGCGGGAGTTCGTGGAACGCCTCGTCCACGCGCTGGGCCACGTACCCGCGGACCTGCGCCTTGGGCAGGCTGCGGTTGCCGATGACGCGTCGCTGCCCGTCGCGGTACGCGGACACTTCGACCAGGAGGTGGCCGCGGCCGGCGCCGCTGCGTTCGAGTTCTACGACGATCGGGGACCAGGAGGTGGGGGGTGAGGGAGGAGAGGGAGGGGTCGGAGGAGGGGCGGCGGGGGCGGGGGTGGGCGGTGTGAGGTGAGCGGCGCGGGCGGGCCAGTGTTGCAGGGCGTGGCGGGTCGCCGTGTCGTCCACGAAGTCCGCGAGCCGGGTGGCGAAACGGGCCGGGGCCTGGGCGTCGTCCACCTCCCAGAACAGGTACCAGGCGGCGGCCCACAGCGAGGGGAACCCCTCCGGCGGGAGCGGCGGTCCGCTGACCGGGTCGACCGACTCGCTGAACAACTGGTCGGCGGTGCAGGCGACGCCCCCGGACTCGGCCGCCGCGACCAGTCGGCGCAGGGACTCCTTGTCGGCGCGGTCGAAGCCGTGGGTGGGGATGAGTTCGCCGAGCCGGGACCAGGAGCGGGCCATCACGGCGGCTGGCAGCATCCGGCCGTTGCGCACGGCCCGGTCACCGGCGGCGGCGGACACCATGCCGACGACATGGCCGGTGTCGGCGAGGACGGCCGCCGCGCCGCTGAACCCCGGGGCGAGCGGCTGCCCGTGGGCGTTCCACGCCTCCAACTGGACCCATTCCCCGGCGATGCGCTGGGCCGATGTGGTGCGGTACTCGGCGAGGGTGCCCTCGTCGTAGCGGGCGGGGAAGCCGTAGACCAGGAGTCTGCGGGGCGGATCGCCGTAGCCGTCGCCCGGCGGCGCGAACTCGGCGTGCGCCAGCGGTACGTCACGTTCCAGCTCCAGGACGGCCAGGTCGCCGGGGTCCGTACTGCCGCCGCCCCAGGCGCCCCGCGCGACAACGGTCGCGGTCAGCGGGCCGAGCCCGGCGGCCTGCGGAAAGGTCACGGTGACGCCGGTCTCCTCGGCGCCCCGTACGACATGCGCGCAGGTCAGCACCTCACGCCGGGACACCAGAAACCCGGCACCGACGTCAGGCCCGCAGTCGACCCGAGCGTGCCACTGGGCGTGGGGCCTGACCGGATGTCCGGGGGCTGGGGCCCCCGGCGGGTTTCCTGGGGCTGGCGCCCCTAGCGGGTGTGTGGGGGCTGGGGCCCCCGGGGGGTGTCCGGGGGCTGGTGCTCCCAGTGAGTGTGCGGGGGCTGTGGCCCCCAGCGGGTGTCCCGGGGCTGCCGCCCCACGGGGTGCCCCGCTCGGGGCGGGGGCGCCATTCCCGTGCGGTAGGGCGCCGACGGTTGGCCTGCGGCCCGCATCGGTCGGTCTGCCGTCCAAGTCGGTCAGCCCGCGCCCCGTGTCGGTCGGTGTGCCGCCTGCGGCGATAGGCCCGCCGCCCGTGTCCGTCGGCCCGCCGACCGCCTCGATGGGCCCGCCGTCCAAGTCGGTCGGCCCGCTGCCCGCGTCGGTCGGCCCTCCGCCCACGTCTATCGGCCCCCGGGCCCCATCGATCTCCCCGCTGCCCGCAGAGGCGGGGACGGTGTGCGGGCCTGTTGCTTTGGGGGCTGTGTCTGGGTGGGGGGTGTCCTTGGGGGTCATGATGTTGCCGTGGTCTCCGGGGACCAGGTCAGTTTGATCAGCAAGTGGCCCTCCGCCGAGCCCTTCACCAGGACCGCCCCCGTTTCGGCGGTCATGCGGACGCCGAACTCGATCTCTACGGAGTCCGGTTTCAGTACGCCGTCGCGGAAGACCCGTAGCGCCGACTCCGCCGCCGCCCGCGCTCCGGCGAGCGACGCCTCGAAGGTGCGGGTCGCTCGGGTCGGGCCGTCGTCGCGTGAGACCGGGCGCGAGCCCGAGCCGTCGTCCGGGGCCGCGACCACGATCCTCGCGCCGTCATCGGTCCTGAACTCCACCAACTCGTCCATGCATCCCCCGTATCTCCGGAGTCAACCGTATGGTCCAGGACGGTACTTGTGCAGGCGGCCCACCGGACAACGGGACAGCGCCGCCTCCCCGTGGGACCGGGGGAGCGGCGCCGCCGTTGGTTCGGGTGACGTCAGATCAGCCAGCCGACGAAGTGGACGATGCCGGCGAGGATGTTGGTGATGACGTTCATGGTGGTGCGTTCTCCTTGGGACTTTTTGGGACCTTGATGTGGGACCAACTCCCTTGCACCTCTTGGGACATGAGGTGCTGGGGAGTGGGGGCGGTGACGGTATGCATCCCGTCGCTCGCGCACCGTAAGCATCGTCCTTCACGCGTGCCGCATGCAATCTCCCGAGCGACGATCACCTGTTCCAGGGAACATCTGCGCCTGTGTTCGGGTGTTCTGTTCGGACGCCCCGCCCCCTCAAGCGCCCCGCCCCCCTCAAGCGCCTCGCCCTTCAAGGGCCCGGGACGATGCCTCGTACTACACCCAGGTCCACCAAGTCCTGTGGGCGCAAACGGAGTTGGTCTGCCGTGCGGCGGACCTCGTCCGGTGGGCGTTTGAGGATCGCCGCCGCTGGTTCGGGTGCGATGACCGAGAAGTAACTGTCCGGCGTCGCCCAGGTGTTGCCGGGCGCGGCGAGCGCCAGCGCGCCGCCCGACCCGCCCTCGCCGATGACCAGCGTGGTCACCGGCACCGGGCACTCCGCCACCGCCGCGAACAGGCCCGCGATGGCGGCGCCCGCACCGTCGCGTTCCGCCGCCGCGTCATTGGCCGCGCCCGGCGTGTCCACCAGCGTCAGCACCGGCAGGTTCAGCCGCCCCGCGAGCCGGATCAGCCGCGCCGCCGTCCGGTACCCGGCGGGCCGCGTCGCCGTACCGCACTGCGCCGCGAACGCGACCGTCCGCCCGTCGTGCGTACCGAACCCGCACAGCATCCCGTCGTCCGTCCCGCCCGCCCGGTCCCCGCTCACCGTCACCCGCCGCGTGAAGTACGCGTCGAGATAGGCGGCGGCGCGCGGTCGCCCGGCGGCGCGGGCCCGTACGACGGCGTCCCAGCCGGTGGTGGGGAGATCCGTCCGGCCGAGGGCGTGCGGAGGAGGGGCCGGGTGAGGGGGCGGGTGGGGGAGGTCGCTTGCGCCGTCCGTCAGGAGTCCGAGCCAGTCGGTCAGCGTTTCCCGGAGGTCCCTCTCCGGGACCACCGCGTCGATCGCGCCCGCCGCGAGCTGCGCCTCGGCCGTGTACGCCGACGGGTCCGCGTCCGGCGGCCGGACCCGGGAGCCCGCGAAGCCGATCTGCGCCGACGGCAGCGAGAGGATCACGTCCGCGCCCGCGCCGAGTGTCGCCCAGCCGCCGCCCGTCACCGGGTCCCGTACCACCGTGAGCTGCGGCAGCCCGGCCGCCCGGGTGAGCGCCGACTCGCGTGCCACCCGCTGGAGTTGGGTCAGCGCCCGCATGCCTTCCTGCATCCGGCTGCCGCCCGTCGCGACCAGCGCCACCACCGGCAGCCGCCGCTCCCGGGCGTACACGTGCGCGGCTTCGAGCCGGTCCCCGGTCCGCTCCCCGAGCGACCCGCCGAGGAACCCGAACTCGAACGAGATCAGCACCGTCCGCACCCCACCGAGCACCGCCGTCCCGCACACCACCGACTCGCTCTCACCGGTACGGGCCGCCGCACGGGCGCGCGACTCGTCGTACCCCTCCCAGGAGAGGGGCCCGTCGGGCGTGTACGGGCGATCGGGCACCGGCAGTTCACGGAATTCACGGAACGCGTCCCGGTCGCCGTCGATGACGAGGGCGATGGCGGCTCGGGCGGAGACGCGGTGCGGCGGCCTGGAGCGGGGGGCGCCCTGCGGGTCGGTCGGGTCAGTCACCGAGCGCCCGCTTCATGACCTTGCCCATGTCGTTGCGGGGCAGCGCCGCCAGATAGTGGACGACCCGGGGCCGCTTGTGCGGGGCGAGGCGGTCGGCGACATGGGTCGCCAACTCCTCCTGGGTCGGCGGTACTTCGGGGTCGGCGGGCACCACCCAGGCGACGATCCGTTCGCCGAGGTCGTCGTCCGGCTCCCCGGTCACGGCCGCCTCACGGACGCCCGGGTGCTCCAGGAGCGTGTTCTCGATCTCGCCGGCGCCGATCTTGTAACCGCCGCTCTTGATCAGGTCGGTCGCCTTGCGGCCCACGATCCGGACATAGCCGCCGGGATCGCGCACCGCCATGTCACCGGTCCGGAACCAGTCACCGTCGAACGCCGCCGCCGTCGCATCGGGCCGGTTCAGATACTCCGTGAACAGATTCGGGCCGCGCACCTGGATCTCACCGACCGCCTCGGGGCCGTGCTCGGTGATCTCGGCGCCCGACTCGTCGACCAGCCGCAGATCGACACCCGGCAGCGGTACGCCGACCGTCCCCGGCCCCGGCGCGCCGTCCGCCCGCACGCTCGTGATCATCAGGGTCTCCGTCATGCCGTACCGCTCCAGGACCCGGCGCCCGGTCGCGGTCGTGATCAGCGCGTGGTCGTGCAGCGGAAGCGCGGCCGACCCCGACACCAGCAGCCGCGCCCCGGCCAGCGCCTTCACCAGCGTCGGATGGCGGGGCAGCGCCTCCGCGATGCGGTGGTACATCGTCGGCACCCCGAACAGCATCGTCGCCCCCGACGTCAACTCCCGCGCCACGCCGTCCGTGTCGAACCGGCCCAGATGCCGTACGGAGCCACCGCGCCGCAGCGGACCCAGGATGCCGAGGATCAGCCCGTGCACATGGAACAGCGGGAGCCCGTGCACGAGGACGTCGTCCCCGGTCCACTCCCAGGCGTCCGCGACCGCGTCGAGCGTGGCGGCGACCGCGCGGCGCGGGATGACAGCGCCCTTGGGGGGTCCGGTGGTGCCGGAGGTGTAGACGACGAAGGCGGGGGCCGAATCGTCGGCGGGCTCGGTGAACGGGTCGCCGGTCCCACTCGCACCCCCACCCGCACCCGTGACCTCGACGTCCAGGCGCTCCAACCCGGCCAGGGCCTCCGGCAGTTCGACCCCCGGCGCCACCAGAATCCCGTCCGGCGCGCTGTCGGCCACGACGTGCGCGAGTTCGCTCCCCCCTGACTTCGGGTTCAACGGCACCACGGGCACTCCGGCGAGCAGCCCGCCGACCACGGCGACCGCCGTCTCCAGCGAGGGAGTGGCCCAGACGGCGACCCGCCCCGGCCCACCTGCCCCGTTCGCGGCGACCCGCCTCGGGCCACCTGCCCCGTTCGCGGTCAGCCGCGCGGCCACCCGCCCGGCGGCGGCGCGCAGCTCCCCGTAGTCGAGAGCCCGTTCACCGAAGCGCAGGGCGGGCCGCCCGGGGTCCGCGGCGCCGCCGACCAGGGCGGGAAAGAGAGAAGACACGTGTCGTACTCCTGTCTCGGGGGGACATCCGGTGCTCGGGGAGATGTCCCATGGTCCGATTCCGATTCCTGCCCGCGGCGCGCACCCGGTGCCCTTACCCAGCCGGTGCCACGACGTCCGCCACCGCGCAGCTCACATTGTCCGGGGCGCCCGCCGCGTGTGCTGCCTCGATCAGGGAGCGGACCGCCGTGTCCGGGTCGGGGGCCGTCGTGAGGAGGGTGCGCAGACGGTCCGGTGGGACGACCGTGGACAGGCCGTCCGAGCAGAGGAGGTAACGGTCGCCGGGACGGGCCTCGTGCAGCCGCAGATCGGGGGCGGCCTTGGTCGCGCCACTGCTCAGGGCCCGGAGGAGCAGAGAGCGCTGCGGGTGCGAAACGGCCTCGTCCGGGGTCAGCCGGCCCTCGTCGATGAGGGACTGGACGAGCGTGTGGTCGTCGGTGATCCGGAACAGTTCTCCGTCGCGCAGGACATGGGCGCGGGTGTCGCCGATGTGGACGAGGGCCATGCGGGAGTCGGCCCACAGCAGGGCGGTGAGGGTCGTGCCGCTCTCGGTGCCGGTCGCCGTGGCGTCCGTGGCGGGTGCGGCGGGTGCGGCGGGTGCGGCGGGTGCGGCCTCGCGGACCGCGCGGGTCGCCGCGTCGACCGCGTCCTGAAGGGCGTCGAGGATGTGCCCGGCCGGCCAGACGTGCGGTCCGGTCCCGGCTCCCATGGGTGGGTCCAGGGACTTGAGCGCGTCGACCGCCGCCGCGCTCGCCGGTGCCCCGTCCGGGCCGAAGCCGTCCGCGACGGCGAGTACCCGGGCACCCGCGTACGCCGTGTCCTGGTTGCTCGCGCGGATCAGGCCCCGGTCGGACAGGGCCGCGTACCGAAGTTCCCGTACGGGGGATGTCATGTCGGTGTCCTCTCTCGACAACTCGTCCACGAGGAAGGCCGCCAGGTCACGGCGGGCCGAGGTCTCCGCCTCCACGCGCGCCCAGTAGGCCCGTACCGCGTCCGCAGCCGCCGGACCGTCCAGCGCGCACACCTCGCGGATCCCGGTCAGCGGCATCCCGAGGCGGCGCAGCCACGCCACCAGGCGTGCCCGCTCCACCTGCTCGGGTGCGTAATAGCGGTAGCCGGAGTCCGGGTCGGTGCGGGCGGGGCGCAGCAGGCCGAGGTCGTCGTAGAGGCGCAGTGCCTTCGGCGACAGCCGGGTCGCCTTCGCGAACACCCCGATCGTCAGCCACCGCGCGCCGTCCGTCCCCGCCACCGTGTGCCTCCTGTGCCGTGCTTCCTCGTGGCCGGGCGGGTGCCCGGTCCCACCGATGCTGAGGGTTCACCGAAGGTGAAGGTCAAGGGAGAGGTCAAGGTCAAGGTCAAGCATGGTTTCGGGGGCGCGACCGTTGTTAACCTGCGCCCCGTACGCGACCCCGTCTCCCGAGGAGTCCTCGTGGCACCCGCCCCCCACCGGAACGACCGGATCGCTCTGGTCACCTGCCGACCGCATCCGCAGATCAGTGCGGACCGGGATCTCCCGGTCCTGGCGGCTTCCCTGGACGCGGCGGGTGCGGACAGCGCGATCGTGTACTGGGACGATCCGGAGATCGACTGGGCCGGGTTCGACCTCGTGGTGATCCGCTCCACCTGGGACTACGTGCTGCACGTGGCCGAGTTCGTGGCGTGGGCCGAGCGGTGCGGCGCGCTCACCCGGCTCGCCAATCCGGCGCCCGTCGTCCGCTGGAACACCGACAAGCGCTACCTCGGCGAACTCGCCGCCCGGGGCGTCCCCGTGGTGCCGACCCGCTATCTGCCGCCCGGCGCCCCCGTCGACCTCGCCGAGGCGGTCGGCGGCGGCGAGTACGTGATCAAGCCGACCACCGGGGCCGGGGCGCGGTTCGCCGCACGGTACGGACCCGGCGAAGAGGCCACCGCGCGGCGGCAGATCGAGCGGATGCACGCCGAAGGGCTCACCGCGATGGCGCAGCCCTACATGCGGGGCATCGACACCACCGGCGAGCGGGCCCTGTTGTACTTCGGCGGACGCCTCGGACACGCCGTACGCAAGGGCGCCGTCCTGGCACCCGGCACCGCCTACGACGCGCGCAAGATCGCGCACCCCGGCGTCCGCGCCTGGGAACCGACGGAGGCGGAACTCGCCGTGGCGGCAAGCGCGTTGGCCGCCGTACCCGGCATACCGAGTACGCCCGAGCTGCTGTACGCGCGCGTGGACCTGGTCGACGGCGACGACGGCACCCCGCACGTCATGGAACTCGAACTCGTGGAGCCGAACCTCTTCCTGGACCTGCACCCCGGCTCCCTGACCACCGTGACCGAGGCGATCCTCGCCGCCGCCTAGGGTCTGTCGTCCACCGCGGTCCGCTGGAGCAGCCCCCAGGTGAACTCGGCCGCGCACCGCCGCCGTACCCCCGTCTCGTCCGGGGCCGTGAAGGCGAGGCCCCAGCGGGTCGGCGCCGAGCCCTCCAGCGGGCGGGCCGGGGCGAAGGCGCGGGCCACCTCGTCCACGGTGCACGACCACGGCGTCAGATCGGCGAGCGTGCGCGGCGCGGGCGCGGGGGCGCCGGGCGCGCGGACCAGCCACTCGTTCCACACGGCACCGTTCGGCGCGAGCAGCACCTCGAACCGCAGATCGGGCCAGAGCGGTACGGGCCACAGCAGCGCCTCGCAGTCGAGGTCCCCGATCCGGCGGGCGGCGGCCGACTCGGGCGGCCCCAGGACCGACCGGTACCGGGACGCGGAGCCACGGGCGCGCGGTGAGCGGACCATCGCCTGCCAACGGCGGTTGGCCTCGCGCATGTCGGCGACGGACACGCCCAGGGTGTGCCGGGCGCTCTCCACGAGATCCGGGTTGTGGTCGGCCATGCGGCGCAGCAGCACCAGTTGGAAGTCGAGCGGGGTGAAGGGGCGGCGGGGCGGTTCGGGTGCGGGACGGGGCATGGGTCCATCGTGGCGTACGGGGTGCCCGCGCCACCGCGAGCCGTCCCTCACGGGGGCGATATCCGCCGCATCAGCCGCTCGTGTTCCGCGTCCGTCACCGGCAGCCCCGAGGAGGGCAGTAACTGCGGCACGCCGTCGACGACCGGGTACCGGCGCCGCAGCCGGGGGTTGTACAGCGCCACTTCTCCGGTCACCGGGTCGTCCGGCACCAGCAGGTGCAGCGGTCCCTTGTCGAGCGGGCAGACGAGGAGGTCCAGCAGCGGATCGTCGGGGTTCACCCGGGGTCAGCTCCTTCACACCGGTACGGGGGTCGGCCACGTCGGTACGGGGGGCGGCGCCCGCCGGTCATCGACCGTCCCCGTCGCGCCCTCGCGACCGCCGCAGCGAGCCGAGCCCGAACGCCTGCTTGCGCGGGGCCTCCGGCAGCCCGGACGGCGCGGGCACGCGGTGCGTGGACCCGGGGGCACGGGCGGAGATGGTGGGGCCGGAGGCGATGGGTTCGGGGATGACGGGTTTCGGGGCGGCGGGTTCGGGGGGAACGGGGCGTACGGGGTGGGGCGTGACGGGATCGGGGGCGACGAGACCAGGGGGTAGGGGATTGGGGGGCACGGGACCGACATTCGGTGATACGGGATCCTCGGCCGGCGGGGTACTCGATGGTCCGGAGTTCGATGGTCCGGAGTCCGAGGCCACCCCGTCCGCCCGGGTGGAAGAGGCCGCTCTCCGCCCCCGCACCCAGGGCGCCGCCCCCCGCCCCACCACCAGCAGCACCGCGAACAACGCGACCACCACGAGAAGTTGGGTCACCGGTCCGAAGGCGATCCCGCCCAGCGAGGGCGAACCCGACGCCGCCATCGCCCCCGCGAACCCCGCGGCGGCCATCGCCACGAACGCGATCGGCACGAGCAGCCCCCGCCGCCACCCCGCGAGCAGCGCCAGCACCGGAATCAGCAGCCCCAGCCGCCCCGCGAGCACGACCCCCACGACGGTCAGCGCCAGGACCCCCACGATCGGCCCGAGCAGGGCCCTGTCATGGCTGTCGTGGCTGCCATGGCTGTCGGCTCGGCGCAGGAACCACACCAACCCCAAAAGCCCCACGACGGCGACCCCGCCGACGATCAACCACCCCTGCTGCCCGATGTCGAACCGCCAGGCGGTCAGCTCGTGTCCGTTCAAGGTGACCTTCCAGCAGGGACGGGTTCGTCGGGACGGAGGAGCCCGTACGGCCCCCTTCGCGTATGTCGCGTGCAGGGTACCGCCGGGACCGCCGGGACGGGCCGGCCCAACCGTCCCCGGCGCGAGACCCGTTGAACGCGGACCCGTCCTCGCCCGTATGAAGGGGCGGCCCGGGACCCCGACGCGGGCCCCACCCACGGAAGACACGGAAGAAGGGCAGGGCCCATGGGAGGTCACGGCACGGGCGTCGGCGCCGGCGGCGGCAACGTCACGGCGCTGTTCCGCACCACCGGCGCGCACACCCCCTCGTACTTCGCGCTGGAGCGGGCGGGCGACGGAGGCCGGGGCCCCATCGACTTCTGCATTCCGTGCAACCCGTACTTCCCGACACCGGCCATGTTCGAGTCCCTGGCCGGGCGGCTGCGGGAGATCCTCACGTACTACCCGAGCGACGCCGACACCGTGACCGCCGAACTCTGCGCGGTGCTCGGGCTGAACCGGCAGACCGTCGCCATGGGCAATGGCTCCACCGAACTCATCACCTGGATCGACCACTTGCTGGTCCGCGACTCGCTCGCCGTGCCGGTGCCGACCTTCGGCCGGTGGACCGACCAGCCGATGGAGACCGGTAAACGCGTCGACATGTTCCCGCTGCCCGAGGCCGACGGGTTCGCCCTCGACCCGCACGCGTTCGTCTCCTTCATCCGCGCCCGGGGCTCCCGTACCGCCGTCATCTGCAACCCCAACAACCCGGACGGCGGGCTGCTGCCCCGGCGCGCCGTCCTCGCCCTGCTCGACTCGCTCACCGATCTCGATCTGGTCGTGGTGGACGAGTCGTTCCTGGAGTTCGCCGACGCGGAGGCCGACGCGAGCGTCGCCGACGAGGCCGTTCTGCGGCCCAATGTGATCGTGCTGCGCAGCCTCGGCAAGAACTTCGGGCTGCACGGTGTCCGCTTCGGCTATCTCGTCGCGAACCCGGCGATCGCCGGGAAGGTGCGGGCCGCGCTGCCCAAGTGGAACCTCAACTCCTTCGCGGAGACGGTGGTGTTCATGCTCCGTGAGCACGCGCACGAGTATCTGGAGAGCCTGCACATCGTCCGTCGCGACCGCCTGGAGATGGCCCGCACGCTGTCCGCCCTGCCCGGCCTGACCGTCTACCCCTCGCAGGGCAACTTCCTCTTCGTCCGTCTCCCGGTCGGCGCGGACGGCGTGGCCGTACGGGACCAACTCCTCGACGAGCACGGCATCCTGGTCCGCGAATGCGGCAACAAGATCGGTAGTTCCAGCCGCTTCCTGCGGCTCGTGGTGCGCCCCCAGCCGGATGTCCTGCGCCTGGTGAACGGCCTGGGCCAGGTGCTCCACGGACCCAGGAGGGAAGCCGCCGGGCCCGAACCGTACCTGCGATACGGCTCGGGCCCGGTGGCGGATCACGCCTCGGCGCCGGCGGCGGCACCGCACTCCGGATACGGCCCCGGAGAGCGCTCCGGATACGGACCCACCGCCCGCCCGGCAGCCGCGTACGCCCCCGGTCTGACCGCCGGATTCCACTCCGGCGCCTCGGCGGCGTACAGCTCCGGTACGGCGGCCGTGGACCGGCTCGTCCGTCAGGTGTGAGCCGGGCCGCGTGCCGCGCATGAGCGACGTAAGGGATCAATTGTCCGCCGTCGCACGCGCGCCGCGCCGAAACGGCCTGTCCCGCACAGAACATTCACAGCTCCGGGTTTATCTGTGACCGGCGTCGCGCCTAGCCTGCCAGCGTCATGGACTACTGCCACCCGTGCCGCAGGCACCTCAACGGCGCCCTCGCCTGCCCTGGGTGCGGAACCCCGGCGACCGCCCGCCCCGAACGCGGCCGACGCGCCCGCAGCGATGCCCAGTTGGAGAACCCGGGAGGTCCGGACGAGGCGGACGGCGGGGACGACTTCGACGATTCCGATGCGGACTCCGATTCCGATTCCGATGAACCGGACGGTTCCGACGGGCCGTACGCTACGCGCAGAGAACGCCGTCAGCGCAGGTCACGGGCCGGTCGCAGGGCCGCTCACCGCCGTAAGCGCCGCCGGCTCATCCTCGTCACGACAGGCATCGTGCTCGCGGCCGGCGGTCTGAGCCTCGCGGAACTCGGCATCGACGCACCGTTCCAACTCCCCACCGCCGCGGCGCCGGACGGCGGATCCGACGACGAGATCACCCCGTCGGCGAAGGACGGCACGGAGGCGGACGGAACGGCCGACGGCTCATCCACCGCTCCGACCGCTTCCCCCGGTACGTCCTCCTCCGCGTCCCCGTCGAAGTCGGAGAAGGACGACAAGAAGAAGGACGACAAGGACGACAAGGGGGACAAGGAATCCCCGTCAGGTACAGCGTCACCGGGCACCGACACACCCCCCGGCAGCGCGACCCCACCGACGGCATCGGACCCCACCCCACCCCCGACGAACGACACCCCACCCCCGGCACAGGACCCCACCCCACCCGCACCGGACCCCACACCGACCCAAACCTGCGACCGATTCCTTTGGTGGTGTACCTGAGACGTCCCTCGCCTCCAGCACCGCTGTGGGCAGGCGTTCCGTCTTACGTACTCGGCTCGGCGTCAGCCCCCAACATCCGTATCAACAGATCCCGCAACACCAACCTCTCCGCCGCCGACAGCCCGGCAAGCGGCTCGCGAGCGAAGTCGAGCGATTCGCGCAACCCGCGGGCAAGCCGCGCCCCCTCCTCCGTGGGCGCCGCGAGCTTCACCCGCCGATCCCCCGGATCGGGCCGCCGCTCCACCAGCCCCCGGCTCTCCAGCCGATCCACGATCCCGGTGATATTGGACGGCTCGCACTTCAACTTCTGCGCGATCCGCCGCATCGGCAACGGTTCGAGCGACAGCAACCCCAGCACCCGCGCCTGCACCCCGGTCAGCGCATGCCGTGCGGCGGCCCGCTCGTACTCGTCGTAGTAACGCGCCACCACCGTGCCGATGAGGTCGACCACCTCAAGGGTGAGTGGGTCTGTCCGTGACGTCCGTGTGGCCATGCCCACCAGGCTACTCCGTTACTTGACATCATGAAATATTCAGGGGCATGGTTGTTTCACATAGTGAAGCATTAGGCGAACGTACGATCCGGAGGAAGCCCCCCACATGCCCGCCACCCCTCAGACCCCCCGAACCCCCGAGATTCCGGCCACCGCACGGGCCTGGCACCTGATCAGCCGCCCGCACGGCTGGCCCGTACCGTCCGACTTCGACCTCCGCGAGGTCGAGGTCCCGCAGCCGGGCCCCGGCCAGATCCTGGTCAGGAATCTGTACCTCTCCGTCGACCCCTACATGCGGGGCCGGATGAGCGCGGCGAAGTCGTACGCCCCGCCGTACGAGCTGGGGGAGCCGATGCTCGGCGGCGCGGTCGGCATCGTCGTGGCGTCGGGCGACGAGGGCGTCCAGGTGGGCGACCACGTCCTGCACTTCCTCGGCTGGCGCGAGTACGCCCTGGTCGACGCCAGGACGGCGGTCAAGGTCGACCCCGGCATCGCACCGCTCAGCACCTACCTCGGCGTCCTCGGCATGACCGGTCTGACCGCGTACGCGGGTCTGCTGCGCGTCGCGGAGTTCAAGGAGGGCGAGACGGTCTTCGTGTCCGGAGCGGCCGGCGCGGTCGGCGGGCAGGTCGGGCAGATCGCCAAGCTGAAGGGTGCGGCGCGGGTCATCGGTTCGGCGGGCTCGGACGAGAAGGTGAAGCTGCTCACCGACGAGTACGGGTTCGACGCGGCGTTCAACTACAAGAACGGTTCCGTGTTCGAACAGTTGAAGGCGGCGGCGCCCGACGGTGTCGACGTCTACTTCGACAATGTCGGCGGTGACCACCTGGAGGCCGCGATCGGGCAGCTCAACCTGCGTGGCCGGATCGCCGTCTGCGGGATGATCTCCGTCTACAACAACACGGAGCCGGCGCCAGGGCCGAGCAATCTGTCCCGCCTCATCCAGACCCGCGGCCGGATCGAGGGCTTCCTCGTCGGTGACCACTTCGACCTCCAGCCGCAGTTCGTCCAGGAGGTCGGCGCCTGGGTGGCATCGGGCGCGCTCAAGTACCGCGAGACGGTCGTCCCGGGCATCGAGAACACCCTGGAGGCGTTCCTCGGGGTCCTGCGGGGCGACAACACGGGGAAGATGATCGTCGCGCTCGACGGCGACCAGGGCGAGTAGCGCGACTGGTACTGGATGACCTCTGGGGTTGAATTCCGCGATCCGATAAAGTCTTTCCGAAATGAAGACGTTCGCGATACGTGGGCGCGAGTCGCGGCGGACCACCGGATCACAGGACGACCGGATCACAGGAGGAATGCGCAGCCATGGCCATCCAGCAGTCCGAAGTGCTCTACACCGCCGTCGCCACCGCCGAGAACGGCCGTGACGGCCGCGTCGCCACCGACGACGGCAAGATCGACGTCACCGTGAACCCGCCCAAGGAAATGGGCGGCAGCGGCATCGGTACGAACCCGGAGCAGCTCTTCGCCGCCGGGTACAGCGCCTGCTTCCAGGGCGCACTCACGGCGGTCGCCCGTAAGGCGAAGGCGGACATCTCCGGGTCGACCGTGACCGCGAAGGTGGGGATCGGCAAGAACGACGACGGATTCGGCATCATCGTGGAGATCTCGGCCACGATCCCCCGCCTGGAGGAGCCGGCGGCCAGGGCCCTCCTGGACCAGGCCCACCAGATGTGCCCGTACTCCAAGGCGACCCGCGGCAACATCACGGTGACCCTGACCGTGTCCTGAGTCGGCCGTGCGGGCCGGTGGGTGGGGTTTTCCGGCCCACCGGCCCGGATAGGGTGGCCGCATGGGCGATCTGGTGGTGGGGTTCAAGTACCTGGCGAAAGGCCAGCGTTGGGTCGCCGGGCACGGCAGGAGTTACGGGTTCGGGCTGGTGCCCGGTCTGATCACCCTGGTCCTGTACGGTGCGGCGCTCGTCGCCCTGGCCTTGTGGGGCGCCGACTTCGTGGGCTGGGCGACCCCGTTCGCCGACGACTGGTCGTCCCCCTGGGGCGGTCTGTTCCGCGGCTTCCTCACCGCCGTCCTCTTCGCGCTCGCCCTCATGCTCGCGGTGATCACCTTCACCGCCGTCACCCTCCTCGTCGGCCAGCCCTTCTACGAGGCCCTGTCGGAGCAGGTCGACCGTGACGTCTCCCCGGACGGCACCGCCCCCGAGTCCGGGCTCCCGCTCTGGCGGGACCTGTGGATCTCGGCCCGCGACAGCCTCCGTATCCTCGTCCGCGCCGCCCTCTGGGGCATCCTGCTCTTCGCGCTCGGCTTCGTCCCGGTGCTCGGTCAGACCGTCGTCCCCGCCATCGGCTTCCTCGTCACCGGCTTCTTCCTCACCGAGGAACTCACCGCCGTCGCCCTGGCGCGCCGCTCCGTCGAACTCCGCCGCCGCCTCACTATGTTGCGCGCCCGCAAGTCCCTGGCCTGGGGCTTCGGCACCCCGCTCGCCCTCGCGTTCCTGGTCCCGTTCGTCGCCGTGTTCCTGATGCCGGGCGCGGTCGCGGGCGCGACGCTGATGGCCCGCGACCTGCTCGGCGAAGACGGGGCCGACGCCGCATCCGATGGTTCCGATGGTGCCGGTGACCGGGGGGACGGTCAGGTCGGCGGGGGAGACTCCGCGGGTACGGCCGTCACGAACCCGTCCGCCCTGACATCCCCGCATCAGCCGCCGCAGTGAGAATCGCCCGTACCTGAGCGATGATGTCGAGCCGGTTCCGTACGAACCCGGGATCGGTGACCGCCCCCGTCGCCGGATCCGTGTTGCCCGCGCCGAACTCCAGGACCGGGGTGTGCAGATGCCCGCCCGGCAGCCGGTCCCGCAGGCCGAGGCGGTCGCGGAGCAGCGTCGCGCGGTAGGCGATCTCGTTCGACAGATAGTCGCCGCCCCCGCCGGCCCGCGCCGTCGACCCCTCGGTCGGGCCGTCAGGACGCACGACCGGCGTGGTGCCGCCCGCCGGGATCTCGGTCACCGACGTGTTGTCGTACACGGGGAACGGCCCGGTCGCCGCCGCCACCATCTCCGCGTACGGGAGGGTCGTCGTCGTCCACTGCGGCTGCGTCGCCGGTTCGGATACGGGGACGGTCTCGCGGCGCTCCACGTTCTCGTTGTCCGCGAAGCCGCCGCGCCAGGCCCCGTTCGTCCGCTCCACATCGAACCGGCCGACGCGCCCCTGGCTGATCGTCGTGAACAGAGCGACCTTCCCGAGGTACGGCCGTAGCGTCCGCTCGACCTCACCGTCCGCGAAGTCCTGCCACCGCACCGGGAACACGGCCGTCTCGATCCGGGCCGGTCCGTGCGCCGTACGGATCACGGTGCCGTCGAGCGCGAGCGCCGAAGCGCCCGACGGATTGCTGATCCGTACGTCCCGGTCCAGCGTGAACGGGTCGAAACCGGTCACCAGAATCCGCTTCAGCCCCTTGGCCTGCTGCTTGGCCTGCTGCTTGGCCTTCGGGAAACGGATGGTGTCCTGTCCGCGCGAGGTGGTCTCAAGGGCGTCGAGCAGCCGCTCCCGCCGCGCGTCGGTGAGCCCGAACTCCGGTTCCCACTGGCGCAGTTCACGGCTCATCGCGAGCCGGGCCCAATAGAGGGGACGGTCGTCGTCCCGGCTCAGATCACCGCCCGCGGGACCGCGCCCCTGCGCCCGGTCGACCGCCCGCTCCCACAGCCGCGCCCCCTGCCGCTCGACGACCCGCTCGGCACCCGCGTACGAACGCGCCGTGCCCAGCTCCCGTACGAACGCCGGTGCCACGGAGTCGAATCCGCTGCGCCGCAGGATCTCCTGAGGCGCGGCCCGGTCGAGCCGCGCCTCCTCGACGGTCGCGGTCGCCGACGCGGTGGATGTCGTGGGCGCCGCCGGGGTGCCGGTCAGTCCGACGAGTAGGGCCGCGCCGGTGACGGCGAGGAGGGCGCGTAGCGGTGCGGACGAAGTCACGTGGGTCCTCCGGTGCGTGGGGGGTGACCGCAGTATCGCGGGGCGCGGGGGACCACCGCCAGAGTGCGCGGGGCTCGGAACTGGGGCTGATTGCCCGGAATGTGACGGTACGTCGGTCAGTGCGGCCCGAGATCGTCTCCGCGGTTGCCTTGGTCGCCTTGGTCGCCGAGCAGCGTGAGGAACGCCCGGAACGCCGTCGGCATGTCCACCGTCTCCGGATCCAGCAGCCACTGGTACTGGAGCCCGTCCATCACCGCGACCAGGAGCGGCGCCGCCTGCTCCGGTGTGAGACCGCTCGGCAGCCGCTCCCCGTACTCCGCGCGCAGCATCCGCGCCATGTTCGCGCGCACCGCCACATACCGCCGGGTGAAGAAGGCGCGGGCCGGGTGGTCCTCGGTGACGCTCTCGCCGAGCAGCGCCGAGAAGGTCTGCACGATGCCGGGGCGCATCGCGTTGTAGTCGGCGAGGGTGGCGAGCAGATCGAGGCGCCAGGCCGAGTCGGGTACGGAGTCCCACTGGTCGCGCTCCTCCAGGACCGCGACGAGCAGCGCCTCCTTGGTGGGGAAGTAGTGGAGCAGTCCCTGCTGCGTGAGCCCGACGCGCTCGGCGACCGCCCCCAGCGACGCGCCCCGGTATCCGCGCTCGGCGATCACTTCGAGGGTCGCCCGCAGAATCTCCGCCCGCCGCGCCTCACTCCTGGCCCTGGCCGCCATTCCCGCACCCCATTCCGCTTCCGCTCCGAGGACCGTACGACATCAGTATGTAACGTAAAGATAACGAAACCTACCGATCTACAGGTAGGCGATGCAGGATAGCGATGCAGGCGGACGACCCGGGCCGGCCATCCAGGCCGGCGATTCGATGAGGAGGTACCGCGATGGCGGTAGAGGCCACCCCGCAGGGCACCCCCGGTGACCACGGCACCGCTGGCGATCACGGAACCGCTGGCGATCAGGCCCGCGCGGCCGTCGTGGAGGCCGCGCTCGCCGCGCTGGACCTGGACGCCAAGGCCCGGCTGCTCGCCGGGCAGGACATGTGGTCCCTGCCCGCGCTCCCCGAGATCGGCCTCGCGTCCCTGGTGATGTCGGACGGTCCGATCGGTGTCCGAGGGGTCCGCTGGACCGCCGACGACCCGTCGATCGCCCTGCCCTCACCGACCGCGCTCGCCGCCACCTGGGACCCGGACCTGGCCCGGCGCGCCGGTGTCCTCCTCGCGCAGGAGGCCCGCCGCAAGGGCGTCCATGTCCTGCTCGCGCCCACCGTCAACCTGCACCGCTCCCCGCTCGGCGGCCGGCACTTCGAGGCGTACAGCGAGGACCCGTACCTCACCGGTGCCATCGGCTCCGGCTATGTCCGGGGCGTCCAGTCCGGCGGCGTCGGTACCACCGTGAAGCACTTCGTCGCGAACGACGCCGAGACCGAACGCTTCACCGTGAACAACCTCGTCCCGGCCCGCGCCCTGCGGGAGTTGTACCTCGCGCCCTTCGAGGCCATCGTCGCCGGCGCCCGCCCCTGGGGCATCATGACCGCGTACAACTCGGTCAACGGCACGACGATGACCGAGCACCGCGCCCTCGTCCAGGGCGTGTTGCGCGGCGAATGGGGCTTCGACGGCTTCAACGTCTCCGACTGGCTGGCCGCCCGCTCCACCACCGGCGCCATCGAGGGCGGCCTCGACGTGGCCATGCCCGGCCCCCGGACGGTCTACGGCGACCCGCTCGCCGACGCCGTTCGCGAGGGCAGGGTCGCCGAGGCCGCCGTGGACGACGCGGTCCGCCGGGTCCTGCTGCTCGCCGCCCGCGTCGGCATCCTCGACGGCGCCGCGCCGGTCGTCCCCGAGCCGCCCGCGCCCGTCGACGGCGAGGCCCTGGCCCGCGAGATCGCCCGCCGCTCCTTCGTCCTGGTACGGAACGAGCCCGCGAGTGACGGGCGCCGTGTCCTCCCGATCGACCCCGCGCGCCCCGGCCGCACCGCCCTCATCGGCGCGGCGGCCCGCGACGCCCGGGTGCTCGGCGGCGGCTCCGCGACCGTCTTCCCGGCCCATGTGATCTCCCCGCTCGACGGCCTCACCGCCGCGCTCCCGGACGGCGCCCTCAGCTACGCCGTCGGCGCCGACCCGAGCGACGAACTCGCCCCTGCCGACCAGGGGTTCACCCTGCGCGCCCTGTGCCGCGACGCGTCCGGCACCCTCATCGGCGAACGCTCCCTGCCGAGCGGACACCTCCAGTGGCTCGGCGACGACCTGCCCGAAGGCACCACGTACGAGACCCTGCACAGCATCGAGATCAAGGGCACCTTCACGCCGCGCGAGAGCGGTGAGCATGCCTTCGGCACCCGTGGCCTCGGCGCCTTCACGCTCACCGTCGGCGACCGGGTCCTGTTCGACGGCCACCAGGGGATGGGCGAGGAGTCCGACCCGTTCGAGGCGTTCTTCGGGTCCCCGTCCGAGCGCGGCAAGGTCGCGCTCACGGCGGACGAGCCCGTCGACGTGTCGCTGCGCTGCACCCTCGACCAGCGGTTCACCCCGCCGCTGCCCGGCGTGATCTTCTCGCTCGTGCACCTCGGCCCGCGCCGCGACGCCGACGAACTCATCGCCGAAGCGGTCGAGGCGGCGCGCGCGGCGGACACCGCCGTCGTGGTCGTCGCCACCACCGAACGCGTCGAGTCCGAAGGCTTCGACCGCGTGGACCTCGCGCTCCCGGGCCGCCAGGACGACCTGGTCCGGGCCGTCGCCGCCGCCAACCCGAACACCGTCGTGGTCGTCAACTCCGGCTCCCCGGTGGAACTTCCGTGGCGCGACGAGGTCGCCGCCGTACTGCTCGGCTGGTTCCCCGGGCAGGAGGGCGGCGCGGCCCTCGCGGACGTCCTGCTCGGCGCGGCCGAACCGGGCGGACGCCTCCCCACCACCTGGGGCGCCCTGGCCGACGCCCCGGTCACCCAGGTCACCCCCACCGACGGCGAACTCCCTTACTCCGAGGGCGTGTTCATCGGCTACCCGGCCTGGGAGAAGACCGGCGCGACACCCTCGTACCCCTTCGGCCACGGGCTCGGCTACACCGACTGGACGTACGAGTCGATCACCGTCGACGGCGGTACGGGCCCCGACGACGCGAACGCCACCGTCACCGTCACGGTCTCCGTCCGCAACTCCGGTGACCGGCCGGGCCGCGAGGTCGTCCAGGTCTACGCCGCCCCCGAGGCACCGGACGTCCCGGACCCGCGCGACCCTGCCTCCGGCGCGGTCCTGGAGCGTCCGGCCCGCAGACTCGCCGGTTTCGCGGGCGTCGAGGCGGGTCCTGGCGAGACCGCCGAAGCCGTGGTCCGGGTACCGCGCCGTGTCTTCGAGTACTGGGACGAGGCGGCGGACGCCTGGGCCCTGGCCACGGGGGTGTACGCGATCGAGGCGGGCCGCTCGGTCATGGACCGGAGGCTTGCGGGGGCGGTGAAGATCTGAGCCGAGCGGAGGAGGGGGGAACTGGTCCCCGGCTCACCCGGTCACGAAGCCGTACACCGTCTCCGACCGGTACACCTCGCCCGGCCGCAGCACCGTCGACGGGAAGCCGGGGTGGTGCGGCGAGTCCGGGAAGTGCTGGGTCTCCAGGGCGATCCCGTCCCCGGGCCCGAACGGGTGTCCGTCGAAGTGGTCGCCGGTGTAGACCTGGAGCCCCGGCTCGGTCGTCGCCACCGTCACCGCCCGCCCCGACGCCGGATCCCGCAGCTCCGCGACCGGCTCGGGGCCGGGCGTGACCCCCTTGTCCAGGACGAAGTTGTGGTCGTACCCGGCACCGGTCTTCCGCGCCTGCCGGAAGTCGAACCGGGTCCCGTCGACCGGCGCGAGCACCCCGGTAGGGATCTTGCCCGCGTCGGTCGGCGTCATCCGCGAAGCCGCGATCCGCAGCTCGTGCCCGGTCGCGGGCCCCGAACCCACCCCGGCCAGGTTCCAGTACGAGTGCTGCGTCAGATTCACCACGGTCGGCGCGTCGGTCACCGCCTCGTACGCGATCCGCAGCGCCCCGTCAGCGCCGAGCGTGTACGTCACCGAGACGTCGAGCCGACCGGGGAAACCCTCCTCGCCGTGCGGGCTCACCCGCGACAGCCGCACCCCGTGCGCCACCGGCTCCGCACCCCACACCCGCCGGTCGAAGCCGTACTCACCGCCGTGCACGCTGTTGTCGCCGTCATTGCGGGCGAGCGCGTACACCCAGTCGTCCAGCGGGAAACGGGCGCCCGCGATCCGGTTCGCGTACCGCCCCACCAGCGACCCCACGTACGCCCCCGCGGGCGACAGATACCCGTCGAGCGCGCCGAACCCGAGCGCCACACCCACCCGCGTACCGTCGCCCGCCGGCAGCTCCACCGACTGCACCGTCCCGCCGTACGTCAGCACCCGCACCCGTACCCCGCCGCGCTCCAGCGTCCAGCGGTGCACGTCCGTGCCGTCGGGAAGCGTCCCGAAGAGTTCACTGCTCATGATCCCGAGCCTACGGTCCCGGGTGGCCGGGGCCCTAGGTGACCGGTGCCTTCTTCGCGGTGACTGTGCGGTACGCGATGTCCGCGAGGCGCGATTGCCCGTCCTTGCTCGGATGGAACCAGTCCCAGTGGCTCAACTGCTCCCCGCCGAAGCGGTAGTCGAACACCGCGCCGCCGTCGTACCGGCACCGCCGGTCCTTCGCACATACGTCCCTGAGCACCTTGTTGTACGCCACCACCCGGTCGTGCACCTTGTCCCGGCGGGCCGTCGCCTTGGCGTCCAGGGCGTCCGCGTCGCCCAGCATCGAGGGGCAGATCCCCAGCTTCCACACCTGCTTGCCCAGCGGATTGGTGCGCCCCTCGGACCAGAGCCGTTTGAGGTCCGGCACGCTCGACACGTACACCTGCGACTTCGGCGACACCTTGCGCAGCCCGCGCAGCGCCGTCTCGAAGTCCTCCCGGAACTCGGCGACCGGCGTCATCGCGCGCGCCGACGCCCGGCACGCGTCGTTCGCCCCCGCCATCACCGTCACCAGGCCGGGCCGGTGGGCCGCCGCCTGCTGCATCTGACCGGGCAGATCGGCCATCCGGGCGCCGGTCACCGCGTAGTTCCAACTGCGCTCGGCGGCACCCGTCCTCCCGAGCAGCCGCACCGCGAGGCTCTGTACGGATTCGTCGCTGCCCGTCGCCCACGACACCTCGGGGCAGTCCGACAGGACCGTGCACGCGTCGAAGCCCCGGGTGATCGAATCGCCGACCGCCGCGACCGATGCGGGGCTGCGGTCCCAGGCCGGTGCGGGTTTCGCGGTCGCCGCACGCTTCGTACCGCCGTCCGGGGCCGAGGAGTCGCCGCCGAACACGTCGCACGCGCTGAGCCCAGCGACCCCGAGCACCACAGCCGTCACCGTGGCCACAGCGGTAACTGAGCGGCGACTGCCGTTCCGCATACCGGCTCCCCTCTGTCGTACTGCACGACGTCCTGACGGCGCCCAGGGTTGAGTCGCGCCGAACACTGGTGTCCGCGATGGCCGCCCCGGCACCCCCGACCGGGTGGAGCCGGGGCGGCCCCGAGAGTGAATGCTCGATGTTTCCGGGGATCGGGACCGACGGTACGTCACACTCCTTGCGCCGCCGCACGGTAGCCTCGGCCCCGTGGCGCCCGTCACTGCCGCCACGGCAGAGACAGGGCCGCCGGCCGACCCGGTGTCACCTCGCTGATTCGGTTCCGCTAAATTACATCACGTCACATCTGTCCCATTTACTTTGATTTATTTGACTTGTTTGGTTTCTTTGGTTCTTGAGGAATGGCTCGGCACGGGCGCGAGGCCGTCGGCAGCGGCGCACCTCGTCCCACACTGGAGGTCCCGGTGACGACGACACGTGGAGTTCTGTACGTGCACTCCGCACCGCGCGCGCTGTGCCCGCACGTCGAGTGGGCGGTCGCGGGCGTGCTCGGTACGCGTGTGAGCCTCGACTGGATCAGGCAGCCCGCCGCGCCGGGCACCTGGAGATCCGAGTTCTCCTGGAAGGGCGAGGTCGGCACCGCGTCCAAGCTGGCCTCCGCGCTGCGCGGTTGGCAGATGCTGCGCTTCGAGGTCACCGCGGAACCGTGCGCCACGGCCGAGGGCGAGCGCTACAGCGCCACGCCCGACCTGGGCATCTTCCACGCCGTCACCGGTATCCACGGGGACATCCTGATCCCCGAGGACCGGCTGCGCGCCGCGCTCGCCCGCTCGCAGCGCGGCGAGACCGACCTGGAGGGCGAACTCGCCAAGCTCCTGGGCAAGCCCTGGGACGACGAACTGGAGCCCTTCCGGTACGCGGGCGAGGGCGCGCCCGTGCGGTGGCTCCACCAGGTGGTCTGACGGGCTTTCTGGCGGGGCCTTCTGACGGCCCGTCGACAAAACGGCGACAGGGCCCTCACCTCGCGGCGAGGGCCCTGAGCGTGCCGTGTGCGGTTCGGACCGCCCGGAGTCAGACTGTCCGGGGTCAGGCCGACCGGAGTCAGACTGTCCGGAGTTGGACCGTCCGGAGTTGGACCGTCCGGGTCAGATCGTCCGGAGGGCGAGCACCACATTGTGGCCGCCGAAGCCGAACGAGTCGTTCAGCGCGGCGATCCGGCCCTCGGGCAGCGCCCGGGGTTCACCGCGGACGACATCCGCGTTGACCTCAGGGTCGAGGGTGCCGATGTTGATGGTCGGGGGAGCGATCCGGTGGTACAGCGCGAGCACCGACGCCACGGTCTCGACACCGCCGGCACCGCCGAGCAGATGGCCCGTCATCGACTTCGTGGCGGAGATCGCCATGTGGTCGACGTCGTCGCCGAACACCTTGCGCAGCGCCTTGATCTCGGCGACATCGCCCTGCGGGGTCGAGGTCGCGTGCGCGTTCACGTGCACGATGTCGGCGGGCTTCAGGTCGGTGGCGTCCATCAGGTTCTGCAGGGCGTGCGCGATGCCGTTGCCGGACGGCTCGGGCTGCGTGATGTGGTGGCTGTCCGCGGAGATGCCCTGGCCGACCGCCTCCACATAGACGCGGGCGCCCCGGGCCTTGGCGTGCTCCTCCGACTCCAGGATGATCACGCCCGCGCCCTCACCGAGCACGAAGCCGTTGCGGTCCACGTCGTAGGGGCGCGAGGCGCCCTGCGGGTCGTCGTTGCTCTTGGACATCGCCATCATGTTGCCGAACGCGGCGATCGGCAGCGGGTGGATCGCCGCCTCCGTACCGCCCGCGATCACGATGTCCGCACGGCCCGTACGGATCATCTCGATGGCATAGCCGATGGCCTCCGCACCCGACGCGCACGCCGAGACGGGCGTGTGCACTCCGGCGCGGGCACCCAGGTCGATGCCGACGTTGGCCGCCGGGGAGTTGGGCATCAGCATCGGCACGGTGTGCGGTGACACCCGGCGGACGCCCTTCTCCTTCAGTACGTCGTACTGGTCGAGCAGGGTCGTCACCCCACCGATACCGGAGGCGATGACCGCGCCCAGCCGGTCGGGGTTCACGCTGGTGTCCTCGCCGGCCTTGGCGGTGAAACCGGCGTCCTGCCACGCTTGCCTGGCCGCGATCAGCGCGAACTGCGCCGACCGGTCCATCTTGCGGGCCTGCGGACGCGGGATGATCTCACCCGGATCGACAGCGGCACGGGCGGCGATACGGACCGGCAGGTCCGCCGCCCACTCCTCTTCCAGCAGCCGGACCCCGGACCGGCCCGCGAGCAGGCCCTCCCAGGTCGAGGCTACGTCGCCACCCAGCGGTGTGGTTGCGCCGATACCGGTGACGACCACGGTGCGATTGGTCGAGCTCACAGGAATTCTTTCTCCACGGTTACGGGGGATTGAGCGGCGCCACCGCCGGGTGGCGGCAGGCTTCAGGCCCGAGGATCAGGACTGGTGCTTGAGGATGTAGTCGGTCGCGTCGCCGACCGTCTTGAGGTTCTTGACGTCGTCGTCGGGGATCTTGACGTCGAAGCGCTCTTCGGCGGCGACGACGACCTCGACCATGGACAGCGAGTCCACGTCCAGGTCATCGGTGAAGGACTTGTCCAGCTGGACGTCCTCGTTGGGGATCCCGGCGATCTCGTTCACGATCTCGGCGAGACCTTCGACGATCTCTTCCTGAGTGGCGGCCATGTCGGCGCTCCTTCGTATGTATCCAGAGGGTGTGGCGGACTCCGTACGGACCTGATGATCCGGACGGGATGCCTAGGGGAGGGTAACGACCGTGGCGGCGTACACGAGACCCGCCCCGAAACCGATGACGAGCGCGGTGTCGCCGCTCTTCGCCTCTCCGGTCGCCAGAAGCCGCTCCATCGCGAGCGGAATCGAGGCGGCCGAGGTGTTGCCGGTGGTCTCCACATCGCGGGCGACCGTCACATGCTCCGGCAGTTTCAGTGTCTTCACCATCGAATCGATGATCCGCATGTTCGCCTGGTGCGGGATGAAGACGTCCAGGTCGTCCGCGGTGATTCCGGCCGCGTCCAGCGCCTGCTGGGCGACCTTCGCCATCTCGAACACGGCCCAGCGGAACACCGCCTGGCCCTCCTGCGTGATCGCAGGGAACTTGTCGACGGTGCCGTCGCGGTAGTCCGTCCACGGAACGGTCTGCTTGATCGTCTCCGACTTGTCGCCCTCGGAGCCCCACACGGTCGGGCCGATCGCGGGCTCCTTCGCGGGACCGACGACGACCGCGCCGGCGCCGTCGCCGAACAGGAAGGCCGTCGCCCGGTCCTCCAGGTCCGTCAGATCGCTGAGCCGCTCCACGCCGATGACCAGCACGTACTCCGCGCTGCCCTCGACGACCATGCCCTTCGCGAGCGTCAGCCCGTAACCGAAGCCCGCGCAGCCCGCCGAGATGTCGAACGCCGCCGCCTTCGCCGTACCGATCTTGTCCGCGATCTCGGTCGCGACCGCCGGGGTCTGCTTGAAGTGCGACACGGTCGACACGACGACCGCGCCGATCTGCTGCGGGGTGATGCCCGCGTCCGCGATGGCCTTGCCCGACGCCTCCAAGGACATCGCGGTGACCGTTTCCTGGTCGTTGGCCCAGTGGCGGGTCGCGATACCGGAGCGCGAGCGGATCCACTCGTCGGACGAGTCGATCGTCTCCAGGATCACCTCGTTCGGCACGACCCGGGTCGGCCGGTAACCGCCGACACCGAGGATGCGCGCGTACGGCGCACCCTTGCTGGGCTTGATCTTCGACATGCTCTCGGGCTCCTTCTCAGGCCGTCTGCCCGGCGTGCCCTGCGTGCTCGGTGAGGAGCGCGCGAGCTGCGTCGAGGTCGTCGGGGGTCTTCAGCGCGAGCGTCGGGACGCCGGGCAGGGCGCGCTTGGCGAGACCGGTCAGCGTCCCACCCGGGCACACCTCGACGAGCGCCGTCACGCCGAGCGCCTTGAAGGTTTCCATGCACAGGTCCCAGCGGACGGGATTGGCGACCTGACCGACCAGTCGCGCCAGCACCTCGGCGCCGGTGTCGACCGTCTGCCCGTCCTTGTTGGACACATACGTGATCGACGGATCCGCCGGGGCCAGCTTCCTGGCCGCGTCGGCGAGGATGTCCACGGCCGGGCCCATGTGCCGGGTGTGGAACGCGCCGGCCACCTTCAGCGGCACCACCCTGCGCACGCCCTCCGGCTTGTCGGCGGCCAGCGCCGCCAGTTCGTCGGCGGTGCCCGCGGCCACGATCTGACCCGCGCCGTTCACGTTCGCCGCGGTCAGGCCCAGCTTCTCCAGATGCGGCACGACCGTCTCGGGGTCGCCACCGAGCAGCGCCGCCATCCCGGTCTCGGTGACGGCCGCGGCCTCCGCCATCGCCAGGCCCCGGGTGCGCACCAGCCGGAGCGCGGCCGGTGCGTCGAGGACACCGGCGAAGGCGGCGGCGGCGATCTCACCGACGCTGTGACCTGCTACGGCGCCGATACCGAGGGCGGTCAGGGGGGCGGCGCCGGACGGGGTGCCGTTGATGTCGGTGCCCGGTGCGGGTTCCGTGAGCGCGGCGGCGGACAGCAGTCCGGCCGCGACCAGCAGCGGCTGCGCCACGGCGGTGTCACGGATCTCGTCCGCGTCGGCGTGCGTGCCGTAGTGGGCGAGGTCGAGCCCAATGGCGTCCGACCAGGCGGCGATCCGGTCGGCCGCGCCGGGGAGATCGAGCCAGGGAGTCAGGAAGCCGGGCGTCTGGGCGCCTTGGCCAGGAGCGACGAGTACGAGCACACTCACACTCTCTCTTGTGGACGGCACACGCCGCCCGTGGGGACAGGGACGAAGAACGGCGGGGGGAATTGTAGGTCCCCGACAAAACGCTAGCTCTGGGGATCTCCGTCGGCCAAGCGCCCAAGAATCAGCGCGATCCGCAGGGTGAACGCGGACCTTACGTCAGAGGGTGACCATCCGGTGACGTCTGTCACACGTCGGAGCCGGTAGCGCACGGTGTTCGGGTGCACGAACAGCATCCGCGCGGCACCTTCGAGACTGCTCGCCTGTTCGAGATACACGCTGAGCGTCTCCAGCAGAGCCGACCCCGCCTCTTCGAGCGGTCTGTAGATCTCCTCCACCAACTGCTCGCGCGCCGACGGGTCCGACGCGATCGCGCGCTCCGGCAGGAGATCGTCCGCCAATACGGGCCTCGGCGCGTCCTGCCACGCCCCGCACGCCTTCAGCCCCGCTGCCGCCGCCTGCGCGGACCGGGTCGCGGCCAGCAGGTCGGGCACGACCGGACCCGCCACCACGGGCCCCGCCGCATACGGTCCGATCAGCGACTTCGCCACCTGCAGCGGATTGTCGCTCCCTCCGGCGATGACGACGAGACGGGTCCCGAGCACCCCGGTCAGCACCTGGAGCTTCGCGTGCCGCGCCGCCCGGCGAATCGCCTCCACGGTCAGCTCACTGTCACCGTCGGGCGCCGTGCCCAGCACCACGCACACATGCTCGGGCGCGCTCCAGCCCAGCGCCGCCGCCCTGCTCACCGCACCCTCGTCGGCCTCCCCGGACAGCACCGCGTTCACGACCAGCGATTCCAGCCGGGCGTCCCACGCGCCCCGCGCCTCGGCGGCCTGCGCGTACACCTGCGCCGTCGCGAACGCGATCTCCCGCGCGTACACCAGCAGCGCCTCGCGCAGCACCGACTCGTCGCCCGGCGCCGCGACCTCCTCGATGGCGGACTCCATCACCTCGATCGTCGTCCGCACCATCTCCACGGTCTGCCGCAGCGTGATCGCCCTGGTCAGCTCGCGCGGCGCGGTACCGAACACATCCGTGGAGATCGCCTGCGGCGCGTCCGGGTGCCGGAACCACTCGGTGAACGCCGCGATCCCGGCCTGCGCCACCAGCCCGATCCAGGAGCGGTTCTCCGGGGGCATCGCCCGGTACCACGGCAGGGTCTCGTCCATCCGCTGGATGGCCTGCGCGGCGAGACTGCCGGACGACTTCTCCAGCCGCTTCAGGGTCGCGGCGTGCGCGTGGATGTCGCGGGCTGAGGGCTCGGTCTTGCCGACTTCGGGTTCGGGCACGGGGACAAGACTGCCTTATCGGGACGGGCGCGCGTATCGGCGGGTCCACCGTGGTTGCCGCGTAGTTGCCGCGCGGGGCTACCGTGGACGGCGTGATGGATGTACGGCGCGCCGCCGAGCGCTACCCGGGGGGCGACCCGGCGGCCGGGATCGAATCCCTGCACGCCTTCTCCTTCGGGCCCCACTACGACCCCGACAACCTCCGCTTCGGCGCGGTCATCGCCTGCAACGAGGAGCGCCTCGCCCCCGGCACCGGCTTCGACGAACACCCGCACAGCCACACCGAGATCGTCACCTGGGTGGTCGAGGGCGAACTCACCCACCGCGACTCCACGGGCCACGCCTCCGTCGTCCGCCCCGGCGATGTCCAGCGCCTCAGCTCCGGCGGCGGCGTCCGCCACGTCGAACGCAACGAAGGCCCCGACCCGCTGGTCTTCGTCCAGATGTGGCTGGCCCCCCACGAGCCAGGCGGCGAACCCTTCTACGAGGTCGTCCACGGCATCGCCGACTCCACCCCCTACGCCCTGCCCGAGGCCACCGCGATGCTCCACGTCCGACGCCTGATCCCCGGCGAACGCACCGCCGTACCGGACGCCGCCCATGTGTACGCGCATGTCGTACGGGGGGAGGTCGATGTTCGGGGTGCCGGGAGTAGCGGGGGAGACGGGGGTGTCGGGCGTGACGGGGGTGTCGGCCTGGGGCCGGTGAGCCTCCGTCCCGGTGACGCCGTGCGGATCAGCGACGCGAAGGGGCTGGAGGCCGTGGCACGGACCCCCGCGGAGTTGCTCCTGTGGGAGATGGGTCCCCGCTGACCCCGCCGGCCCTTACTGATGGCCCTGCCGGCTCACAGTTCGGCGAGCACCGCGTCGGTGAACGGCGGCCACACCTCGACCGCCCACGGCCCGAACACCCGGTCGGTCAGCGCGACACACGCGGCCCCCGCACCCCGGCCGTCCGCCCACCGGGCCTCCGGATCGATCCACAGGAACGTCCCCGCCTGACCGAAGTGCCCGAACGTCCTCGGCGACGACGCACTCCCCGTCCAGTGCGGCGACTTCGCGTCCCTGATCTCGAACCCGAGCCCCCAGTCGTTCGGGTTCTGATGCCCGTACCCCGGCAGCACCCCCTTCGTCCCCGGGTACTGCACCGTCATCGCCTCCGCCACCGTCCGCGGGTCGAGAAGCCGCGGTGCCTGCACCTCGGCGGCGAACTTCACCAGGTCGTCGACCGTCGACACCCCGTCCCGCGCCGGCGACCCGACTCCCTCCAGCGCCGTGGCGTTCATCCCCAGCGGCTCCAGCACCGCCTGCCGCAGATACTCGCCGAACGGGATGTCCGTCGCCTTCGCCACATGATCACCCAGCACCTCGAAACCGGCGTTCGAGTACAGCCGACGCGTGCCGGGTGCCGAGGTCACCCGGTGCTCGTCGTACGCCAGCCCGCTGGTGTGCGCCAGCAGGTGCCGCACCGTCGATCCCTCCGGCCCGGCCGGCTCGTCCAGCTCGATCGCGCCTTCCTCGTACGCCACGAGTGCCGCGTACGCCGCCAACGGCTTCGTCACCGAGGCCAGTTCGAAACGGTGCGAGGTGGGTCCCCGCGTTCCGGTGACGGTTCCGTCCGCACGGACCACGGCCGCCGCGGCTGCCGGCACGGGCCAGTTCTCGATCAACGCCAGGCTCTGCATACCGACGAGCCTAACGTCCACCCATCGGCCGGATCCCGGGGCCCGGAGCGGGTACGGGGTGGGTACGGGGTGCGGTACGCGGTGGGGTGTGGGAGAGGGTGTGCCCGGGGAGAGCGCGGGGTTGGCGCGGGGTTGGCGCTGAGTGGGGGTCTCCGAAGGGCCGTCAGCGCGGTTCGGGCGGCCGGATCGTCAGCCGCATCGCCGGTGCCGGCGTCCGCGCGAATCCCAGCGACGCGTACAACGGCTCCCCTTCCTCGGACGCGTGCAGGTCGATCTTGCCCACGCCCCGCTCCCGGAGCCAGGCCAGCAGCGCCGTCATGCAGGCCCGCGAGTACCCCCGGCGCCGCATCCCCGGATCCGTCGCCACATTGAACACATGTCCGGTCAGGCCCCGGAGATTGCCCGGCCCGGCCAGCCGCCGTTCGACCGTGCCCGTGGCGCACGCCGCCAGCGCGCCCTCCCGGTCGGGATGATCGATGACGAACACCCCCAGGTCCCCGTCCCCGCCCGGCCCTGCCAGCCGCACCCTCAGATCCTCCGCCGCGAACGCCTGCCATGCGACATCGTCACTCGGCGCCATCGAGTCCAGCATCACCTTTCGCAGCCGTACCAACTCGTCCGCGTCCCGTGGTGTCGCCCGGCGTACAACCGTCATGATCCGCACGCTACCGAGCGCCCCTCCACCCGTCGCCCCGTTTTTCCTCCTGGCTGCGCTTGCTTGGAGTGCACTCCAAGGTTCTAGCGTTGAGGTCATGACGGTGATGGAAACGGTGACACAGACCAAGGCCGCACCGGCGGGCACCACGACCGGGGCGCGACCGCGGCCCGGAGCGAGCCGGTCCGGAGCGAGCCGGTCCGGACAGGCGCGGTCAGAGCAGGCGCGGTCCGGGCAGGACGTCTGCGCCGCGGGACCCGCCGCGCACCCCCGCCCCCAGGGACAGGACCAGTACACGATCAGCGAGGTTGTCGCCTTCACGGGTCTGACCGCACACACCCTGCGTTGGTACGAGCGGATCGGGCTGATGCCTCATGTCGACCGCTCGCACACCGGCCAGCGCCGCTACACCAACCGTGACCTCGACTGGCTCGACTTCGTCGGCAAGCTGCGCCTCACCGGCATGCCCGTCGCCGACATGGTGCGCTACGCGGAACTCGTACGCGCCGGAGAAGACACCTTCGCCGAACGCCGCGACCTCCTCGAAGACACCCGCCGCGACGTCCTGACCCGGATCGCGGAGCTTCAGGACACCCTCGCCGTCCTCGACCACAAGATCACGTTCTACGCCGACAGCTCCACCGAGAGGACCGCTACCCGATGAGCCGCATCACCACCGCCCAGCTCGGCTCCGACGGCCCCGCGGTCGGCGTCCAGGGGCTCGGCTGCATGGGCATGAGCTGGGCCTACGGACCCACCGACACCGACGAGGCCCGCGCCACCCTGGACCGCGCCCTCGACCTCGGCATCACCCTCTACGACACCGCCGACGCCTACGGTGCCGGCGAGAACGAACGCTTTCTCTCTTCATTTGTCAAGGTGCACCGCGACGAGATCGTGCTCGCCACGAAGTTCGCCCTCGCCACCGACCCGGCCGACCCGACCCGGCGGATCATCAACAACGACCCGGACTACATCCGGTCCTCCATCGACGGCAGCCTCCAGCGCCTCGGCGTCGACACCATCGACCTCTACTACATGCACCGCCGCGCCCTCGACATCCCGATCGAGGAGACCGTCGGCGTCATGTCCGAGCTGGTCCGGGCCGGCAAGGTCAAGCACCTCGGCCTCAGCGAGGTCACCGGCTCCGAACTGCGTGCCGCCCACGCCGTGCACCCCATCGCCGCCGTCCAGTCCGAGTGGTCCCTGTTCAGCCGGGACATCGAACAGGGCGTCGTACCCGCCGCAGCCGACCTCGGTGTCGCCCTCGTCGCCTACTCGCCCTTGGGCCGAGGCTTCCTCACCGGCTCGTTCGTCAGCGCCGACAAGGAACTCTCCGCCGACGACTTCCGCCGTCAGCAGCCCCGCTTCACCGGCGACAACGCCGCCGCCAATGCCTCCCTCCTGGAGCCCGTCCGCTCCGTCGCCGCCGCCCATGACGCGACCCTCGGCCAGGTCGCCCTCGCCTGGGTCCACCAGCAGTCCCGGATCCACGGACTGCCCGTCGTCCCCATCCCCGGTACCCGTAAGCGCACCCGCGTCGAGGAGAACGCCGCCGCCACCCGCATCGTCCTCACCGACGACGAACTGGCCCGGTTGAACCGCATCGCCGACCAGGTCACGGGCGAGCGGTACACCGACATGCGCTTCACCTCCGCCGGCCGGGAGTAGTCCGCCCGCCCTGGCCCCGGCCGGTCATGCCAGGCCCAGTGCGAAGACCGCGAACCCGGCCGCCAGCAGCCCCGCCATCGCCCGCACGGCCCCGGTCGCCTTCGTCCACGGCGACTCGAAACCCCGGGCCCACCGCCCTATGACGACCAGCACCACGGCGAACACCGGCAGCCAGGCCAGCCGCGCCGCTATCCAGCCGAAGCTGTCCGGCGCGCCCACCAGGCCGGGGACCGAACCGGCCAGCGACGCCGGGACCGCCGCCGTCAGCATCGCCGTCTGATGCCAGCACAGGATCGTCATCGCCGACAGGTTGATCACCACGACAGGGGCCCACAGGGCGGGGCGGCGCAGCACCCGTCCCAAGCGGTCCCGCAGCAGGATCGCCGCGCCGCACTGCACGGAGGCCAGTGCCAGCACCAGCAGGGACGGCGGGTGCGAGTTGGTCCGCACCTCACCCGGGACGCCGACCATCGACGCCGGGTAGTGGAAGACCAGCAGCAGCGCCGCGAACAGGACCGCGCCTCCGCCGAGCAGCAGCGCCGCACCCCGCCGTCCCAGCTTCCGCTCCGACCAGCAGACCCCGAGCTGATAGGCGAACATCCACCCCGGCAGCACATTCAGCAGGCTCAGCCAGGACGGCATGGCGTCGCCCCAGGGGCCGTACCGCAGCAGGTCGACCACGGCCACGGACCCGAGGAGCGGTGCCGCCGCCCATGCCCCCAGCCGTTCCGCCGCGCGGAGGCACACCGGGGTGAGCGCCGTGATCACCGTGTACACGCCCACGAACCACAACGGCTGTATCACCAGTGTCGATCCGGTCCGCAGCGTCGTGCCGGGCACTCCCGCCGCGTACAGCACGGGTATCAGAGCGGCCCACACCGCTGTCACTCCCAGCACCGGCCGTCCGAGCCGGGCCACGCGTCCGCGCAGCCAACTCCCCGTCGATTCCCCTCGGCTCCTCGACCGGCGGTAGGACAGTGCGGAGGCATAGCCGCCGACCAGGAAGAACACACCGAGCATCTGGAGGATCCAGCTGACCGGCGCGAGGAAGCCGAAGGCCGACAGCGGGCTAGCGTTGTGCAGGGCGCCCTCCGGGCCGAGGGTGAAGCCGCCGAGCAGCCAGTGCCCGGTCGGCACGGCGAGCAGGGCGAGTGCCCGCAGGCCGTCTATCGCACGGTCCCGATGGGCGGGCGTCTTCGCGTCGATGGTGTCGGCGGCGGCCGACGCCTTGCGAAGCCCGCGGCGCAGGGTGTCGGTGGCCGTCATGACAGCACCCCCTCGCGGATCCCGGTCCCGGTGGCCGCGCCGTGCCGTTCTGCGGAGCCCGTGGCTATGTCGGCGAAGGCGCGCAGCGAGTCCGTGCCGGGAGCGAAGTACCCCGAGTGGCCCGTGGCGTTCTTCGCGGGGACCCGGCGGGCACCGAATTCCGGGGCTGTCGGATCGGGGCCGTGGCCGAGTCCGAACAGCTCGACGTTCGGCACCTTGCTGATCCAGTCGTTGTCGTCCTTCGCCGCCCAGACCCTGGCGCGCGTGTGCAGATCTGCGACCGTGTCCGCCCGCATACCCGGCGAGGCGAGGACGATCAGATCGGACGCGGGCATCCGCGAGGCCGCGCGACCGCAGACCACCGAGCCGTAGCTGTGGCAGAACACCGAGGGCTTCGGTGTGCCGGCGGCCGTCAGGCCCGATACGAACCTGGCCAGGCGTGGCGCGCCGGCCTCCGCCAGCCGTCCCGTCGCCACGTCGGGGCCGATGCCGACCGGCGTGGTGTACCCGACCCAGGCGACCACGGCGGTGCCGGGTCCGGCCGTCTGCCGCAGCGAGCGCGCCATCCCGACCGGCGTGCCGTACCCCTTGTCGGCGCGGTCGAAGGAGCCGAGGTCGATGTCGGAGCCGGGGACGACGACCGAGACGTGCTTGGCCCCGGCCAAGTCCCCGAAGACCTCGGCGATCTGTCCGCGTCCACGGGGGTCGAAGGCGAGGATCTGCCGCCCCGGTACCAGGAGTTCGGTGTACCGGGTGATCAGCGACCGGGCCAGCTCATGGTCCTGCGAGGTGAGTTCCGGGTCTTTCGCGCGGGCTCGCTCCTCGTCACGTGCGGCGGCCAGCGCCAGCGCGTTCGCCTCGTACCGCGCGGTGATCGGTGCGCCGTCCAGGTTGCCGACGACGCCGGGGTGGCGCCTCACCAGCTTTCGCAGCTCGGTCGCGCTCATTGAGGCGAAGAAGGCGGCCACTTGGGCGGGCCGGGCGGTCGCGGGATCCGGCAGGGCGGTACCGAGCGTGTGGTCGGCCCGCCAGGACGCGGTGCCCGGCGGCGGGCCCGTGACCGGAATCTGTTCCGTCCCCGCCGCCCAGCCCGCCGTACCCGTCACGACTGTCGTGGTGAGCGCCGCCGCGACGAGTGTCCGCCGCCCCCGCCCCATGGACCCGCTGGGCAGCGCGGTCCGTGAGCTTCGGTACTTCTCCCATGAGTTGAGGCGCATGGCCCTGATCCCCTCCGTCCGATGGCCTGACGAGGGGAAAGGTAAGGAGAAAATGCCTGGTCACACGTCACACCGCGGTGCCAACTCGGAGGTGATACCGGGGTATTCGCTGGTGATACCGCAGTAGGGGGTAGGGGCCCGTGCCGCTACTGGTCGCCGGGTGTGACCAGCCCGGATTCATACGCGAAGATCACGGCCTGGGCGCGGTCGCGCAGGCCCAGCTTGGACAGGACCCGGCCGATGTGGGTCTTGACCGTCTGCTCGGCCAGTACAAGCCGGTCCGCGATCTCCTGGTTGGACAGTCCTCGCGCTATCAGCTCCAGTACCTCGGTCTCACGCGGCGTCAGGCCGTTGAGGTCGAGTGCGCGGTTCCGGCGCGGAGCCGGCTTCTGCCGTGCGAACTGCGCGATCAGCCGCCGCGTCACCGAGGGCGCGAGCAGCGCGTCCCCGCCGGCCACCACGCGCACCGCGGCGATCAGATCCGTCGGCGGCGCGTCCTTCAGCAGAAACCCGGACGCGCCGGCCCGCAGCGCCTCGTACACATAGTCGTCCGCGTCGAAGGTGGTGAGCATCAGCACCTTGGGCCGGTGGACGACACCGGGAGGAGGGTCCAGGAGCGCGCGGGCCGCGGCCAGGCCGTCCATCTCCGGCATCCGCACATCCATGAGAACGACGTCGGGATGTGTGGTGCGGCTGACCTGGACTCCCTCCTTGCCGTTCGGTGCCTCGCCGACGACGTCGATGTCGCTCTGCGCGGCGAGCAGCGCGGCGAAACCCGCTCTGACCATGGCCTGGTCGTCGACGATGATCACGCGGATGGTCATACGGGACGGGACTCCTTCAGGGAGAGCGGGGTGTCGGACACGGCGCGTCAGGTCTCAGGGCCGTCGGGCGGGGCGGCGCCGCCCGGTTCGACGACGGGCAGCCGTGCCGCGACCCGGAAACCCCCGTCGGGCAGTGGCCCGACGTCGAGGGTGCCGCCGATCAACCGTACGCGCTCGGCCATTCCGACCAGCCCGTGTCCCGTGCCACCGCTCTCCAGTGGGGCGGCCCGCCGGGGCGCGGGTGCGTTCACGACGATGATCATCACATGTTCGCAGTCCGTCGAGACCAGTACCTCCGTGCGGGCCCCGGGTGCGTGTCGTACGACATTCGCCAGGGCCTCCTGCACGATGCGGTAGGCGGACAGATCGACGGCGGGGGAGACCTTCGCCAACTTCTGGACGAGGGCGATCTCGGGGACCGACATCTCGACCGGCACCCCCGCGCGCACGGTCGCGTCGGCCAATTGCTTCAGCCGGTCCAGACCGGGCTGCGGCGCCCGCTCACCCTGGGCGTTCTCACTGCGCAGCACCGACAGCAGGCGCCGCATCTCGCCCAGGGACTCCCGGGCACCAGCCGCGATGGACTCGAACTCCCTGACCACCTCGGGGCCGAGCCCTTGCAGACGGTACTGCGCGGAGTCCGCCTGCACGGAGATCACCGACATGTGGTGCGCCACCATGTCGTGCAACTCGCGCGCGATACGTGCCCGCTCCTCCAGAAGCGTCCGCTGCGAGCGCTCCGCCTCGCTGATGGTCTCCTGCTCGACCAGCTTGCGCTGCGCCTCCCCGCGCTCCCGCAGCAGAGTTCCAAGCAGCAGCACCGCACCACTGAGCACGATCATCAGGACACTCGTGTCCTGGGTGCCCGGAGCCTTGAACGCGGCGAGGGTCAGACCGGCGACCACGGTGACCAACCAGATCCCGATCAGGGTGCGCCGTCTCTCCCGTAGGGAAAGAGTCAGGCACAGGGCCACGTACCCCACGATGACAGGGGGCGTCCATGGTGCCGGACGGGGTTCGCCCGTGTTCACGACGACGACGGCGCCCAGCACATCGGCGACGATCACGATCCACCACGCGGGCAGCGGACGGCTCACCGCCAACAGCAGCGGAGCGGCCTGAGCGACGCCGAACGCACCGGCGAGGGCACCGTCGATGCCGTAGTCGTTGGCCAGCAGGAGGGTGGTGCTAGGGATCAGGGCAGTCACGAAACCCAGCGCGACCACATAGGGCAGCAACCGCATCCAGCGCCGCGGCGCGCCGGACATCAGCGCCTCGGTCGACCCGGACGGCGTGGTCAGCACCTCGCCGGCCAGCCGCAGCCAGTCCCGCACGGCGACTCCGGCGCGCTGCCAGAACGGCATCCGGATCCAGCCCTGCACGACAGCCCCGGCGCGCCGCCGAACGGCCGGGCGCGGCGGGTCCTGCGACGGGCGGCTTTCGCGGCCCGGCGGCTCCGGGGGAGTGGATGCAGTGCTCATGGCCTGATCAGCGTAGGCAATGCGGCCCCGGTCCCGCGTCATACCGAGGAGCCGGAACCCATGTCATACCGGGGTATGACCCCGCACCTCGCCGGATCACAGCTCCACGTCGGATCACAGATCACCGCGCCGGATCACAGCTCCGCGAGCAGCTCCGCCTTCTTCGATGTGAACTCCGCGTCCGTGACGAGGCCGGCCTGATGGAGTTCGCCCAGGTGCCGTATACGGTCCGCGATGTCCGCCGGGTCACGGCGCGCCGCCGCTGTCCGCTCGGCCGGCAGTGCGGGAGCCGTGCCCGGCCCGGTGGCCGGCCCCGATGACCGCACTGCGGCGAGGACCGCCGCGGCGAACGGCAGGGACTCGTGGACCGGGCCGTAGCCGAGGCCGAACACGACGGCCGCCGGGTCCTGGTCCGCCTGCGGGGGCTGAGGGACCTGCGCCCCGGAGCCGGTACGGCGCAGCAGTCGCAGATGGCCCTCGAACAGCTCGGGGGAGCGCCACTCGACGCCGCTGAGATCCGAGACCGGGAACGTCTGGTCGCCGGCCTTCCACTTCGCCGAGGAGGCGCCCGTCCAGAACCACCGGTAGGACACCGACTTGCCGTCGAACGTCGCCTTCCCGTCGTACGCCTTGAAGTGCAGCGGCGCCTCGGGAGCGGCCACGAGATACCGGTCGGCAGGGGCGTCGCCGTCCCGCGTGACCAGGGGCCGGAGTTCGTCGGCGTAGTACTCCGCCAGCGTCTCGCGCTCGGCCGGCAGAACCAGCCGGTAGGGATCGCATCCGTCCTTGAGCTGCCCGTCGGCCGCGTCCATGAGCGGATCGGCGCCGGGCCTCGGCACGGCGTGCAGTACAACGGTCCCGCGTTTCCCGGGAGTCAGCGTCACCGCCGCGACCGCCTCGTGGGGGATCCGGCGCTCACCGAGCGCCTGGAACAGCTTGGGCGTGCGAATCCCCCGTTCGAAGCGGATGAGCACGGAGTCCGACTCGAACTCCCAGGCGGCTTGAAATCCGGCCAGTACGTCACCCATGCGGCTCATCGTATGCGGCACGCGCGCCCCCGTCCCCTCCTGCGGCGGACCGCACTTCCTGCGCTTCTACGCGCGTCAGGCCGTCGTGCCGCCGGACAAACCACTCCGGCAGCCGTCATCCCCACTGGCACATCGCACCCCGAGGTAGGAACCGATGCCGATTTCGGCGAAGTTGGTCAGACTCTCCGTCCCCGGCTCGAAGTAGCCCGCGTGCCCCTTCGCCCCGCGCGCGGAGAGCACGCGCGCGCCGAACGCGGACGACACCGGATCCGCGCCGTGCCCGATCCCGCCGACCTCCAGATGCGGCACGTCCCCGATCCAGTCGTCGCCGTCACGTGTCGCCCAGACCCGAGCGCCGGTGTGCAGTTGGGACACGGAGTCGGCCCGCATACCGGGACTGCCCGCCACCGCGATGTCGCTGACCCGCCTCGGCACGCTGTGGGCGGCGACCCCGCACAGGACCGAACCGTAACTGTGGCAGTACAGCGCGACGCGGGACGTGCCCGGCAATGCCCGCAACAGGGCGTTCAGCCTGACCGCGCCGTCCTTCGCGCGCGTGGCCGTCGCCGCCTCCACGCCGAGGCCACTGGGGGCCGTGTAGTCGGCCCACGCGATAACGGCCACCCGCGCGCGGGTGCTCGCGGAGCGCTCGGCGTCGTACAGCGCGCGTGCCATCCCCAGAGGCGCCGAGTACTTGCGGTAGGTGCGCTGGAACGTCAGCAGGTCGGTGTCGATGCCCGGTACGACGACGGACACGTGCTGTGCGCGGTTGAGGTCACCCAGGACCTCGGCGACGCGTCCGCTGCCCGTCGGGTCGAAGGCGAGGATGTGCCGGCCGGGCCGCATCAGGGCCTCGAACCGGTGCATGCGTCTGCCCGCGTCGTGCTGCCCGGAGGGAGAGAGTCTGCTGTCGTGCATGCGCCGGCGTTCCAGCTTGCGCGCGCTGTCGAGCGCGATGTGGTTGGCCCGGTAGCGCAGCTTCACCGGAGCGCCGTTCATGTTGCCGACCACGAGCGGATAGCGCGTGGCGAGACGGGTGCGCTGGTGAGGTGTGAGCGAGCCGAAGAAGTGAGCGAGGCGGGTCGGCGACGCGCTCGGGTCGGGGAGGCGGTGGCCGTTGATGTGGCCCCGCTCCCAGGCGGCGAGAGCGGTACGCAGCGGGGAACTGGTGTTGCGCTGGTTGTGCAGTGTCGTCCAGCCGGTGGTCGCCAGCATCACGAATACGACAGCCAGCGCCAGCAGGGCGCGCCAGACGCTGAGTGGGGGAGTCGAGTCGAAGGAAGTCACTGCGGGACACCCTAGGAGAAGCGCGGACCCCTCCGTGCAGTGGGTGATGCGGATCACGTTTCCGGCGGGGAAATTGCATCAAAGCGGGCGTACCTGGTCAGGTCTCGTCACACTCCGTCGACCATTCTGGCGTCCCGCCCGTCGCAGTGCGACCGGGGGCGCGCCGGGGAAACCGCACTCCGCACGAGAAAAGGCATCACCCCGCGCGCGGCGAACCTCACTCCGCGCGCGTGTTCTTCGAACGGGCGCGCAGTGCGGAAGAACCGTTGGGTTCCGTCGGGGCTTCGGCGTGTTCCGTCGAGCGGGCGCGCGCCGTATGCCAGTCCTCCGCGAGCGCGGGACCCACCTGATCGAGGTAGGTCGTCGTGAGTGCCCGGATCGACGCGACACTGGTGTCCTCTCCCGCGCCCCACAGGCGGCCCGTGACGCGCATGACACCGGTGAACGCGGCCACGGCCACCCGGGGCCTGGGGTCGGCGTCCACGTCCAGCCCCTCGCGCTCGGCGATCAGCCGCGCGATCTGCTCCTCCATGTCGCACGACCGGCGCAGATGTACGGCGAGAAGCGACGGCGTCGACTCGATCATCTGGTAGATGCGCATGTGCAGTTCCACCGGGACTGCCGCCTTGATGACCTCGTCGATGGTGTCCCAGGAGTCCAGGACGGCCCTTCTGAGGGCCTCCAAGGGGCTTTCCTGGGGAGGGCGTTCGCGCAGTTCGGTGAGGAAGTGGCGCTCGATCATCTCCTGGACGGCGAAGACGGTCTCCTCCTTCGTGGTGAAGTACCGGAAGAAGGTGCGCTGGGAGACGCCGACGGCATCAGCGATCTCGTCGACCGTGGTTTCGTCGTACCCCTGGGCCGTGAACAGTTCGAGCGCGGCCCTCAGCAGCGCGTCGCGCGTGAGCTGTTTTTTGCGCTCCCGCAGTCCCGGATGGGGTGTTGTCACACTTTTCCTCTTTTCTGCCGCTTGTGCAGCGTAAACGACCTGTGAGCAACGTGACAGTTACCGACTTGTGAAATGGTTTGTCAACTGTCAGAGGCTGTCACTAGCCTCGAATGTATGACTAGTCAGACCACCGTCGACAAGACGGGTCCGGCGGACGAGGCGCCGGCCGCGCCCGCCCCGGCCCCCACCAAGGGGCTGCGCGGCCACCCTTGGCTGACGCTCTTCTCCGTCGCGATCGGCGTGATGATGGTCGCCCTCGACGGCACCATCGTGGCCATCGCCAACCCGGCCATCCAGAAAGACCTCAGCGCGACATTCGCCGACGTCCAGTGGATCACCAACGGCTACTTCCTCGCGCTCGCCGTCGCCCTGATCACGGCCGGCAAGCTCGGTGACCGCTTCGGCCACCGCCAGACCTTCCTCATCGGCATCGTCGGCTTCGCCGCCGCATCGGGTGCCATCGGACTGTCCGACAGCATCGCCCTGGTCATCGTCTTCCGCGTGCTCCAGGGTCTGTTCGGCGCGCTCCTCATGCCGGCCGCCCTCGGCCTGCTGCGGGCCACCTTCCCCGCCGAGAAGCTCAACATGGCCATCGGCATCTGGGGCATGGTCATCGGTGCCTCCACGGCGGGCGGTCCCATCCTGGGCGGTCTGCTGGTCCAGCACGTCAGCTGGCAGTCCGTCTTCTTCATCAACGTGCCGGTCGGCGTCATCGCTCTTGTCCTCGGTTTCGTCATCCTCAAGGACCACCGCGCCGAGAACGCCCCGAGGTCCTTCGACATCCTCGGTATCGCCCTGCTGTCGGCGGCGATGTTCTGCCTGGTCTGGGCGATCATCAAGGCCCCCGAATGGGGCTGGGGCGACGGCTGGACGTGGAGCTTCATCGGCATCTCGGTGCTGTGCTTCGCGTTCTTCGCCTTCTGGGAGACGAAGGTCCGCGAACCGCTCATCCCGCTGGGCCTGTTCCGCTCGGTGCCGCTGTCCGCCGGTGTCGTCCTGATGGTGCTGATGGCCATCGCCTTCATGGGCGGGCTCTTCTTCGTCACCTTCTACCTTCAGCGCGTCCACGGCATGAGCCCGGTCGAAGCCGGTGTCCATCTGCTGCCGCTGACCGGCATGATGATCGTCGGCTCCCCGCTCGCGGGCGTGCTGATCACCAAACTCGGCCCGCGCGTCCCTCTGGCCGGCGGCATGGCTGTCACCGCCCTCGCGATGTACGGCATGTCGACCCTGGAGGCCGGGACCGGCAGCTTCACCATGTCGGTCTGGTTCGCCCTCCTGGGCCTCGGCCTCGCGCCCGTCATGGTCGGCGCCACCGAGGTCATCGTCGGCAACGCCCCGATGGAGCTGTCCGGTGTCGCCGGCGGTCTCCAGCAGGCCGCCATGCAGATCGGCGGCAGCCTCGGCACCGCCGTGCTCGGTGCCGTCATGGCCTCGAAGGTGGACAACGACCTCGCGGGCAACTGGGCGGACGCCAAGCTCCCGCCGCTCACCCCGGAAGAACTCGCCCAGGCATCCGAGGCCGTCCGGGTCGGTGCGGCACCCGTACCGCCGGGCACCCCTGCCGGAATCGCCGAAAAGATCACAGGGGTCGCGCACGACACGTTCATCTCCGGCATGAGCCTCGCCTGCCTGGTCGCCGCCACTGTCGCCGCCGTCGCCATCCTCGTCGCCCTGCTCACCAAGCGCGGTGCCAACGCGGAGGCGGGGGCGGGCGCGGCACACATCTAGACCGTGGCGCATATCTGGACCGCAGTGCACATCTGGAGCACGACGCACATCTGGACCGCGGCGGACACCTGAACCCGGCGCGCACAACCCGCGTTCCATTACCGCACGCAGCTCCGCGAAACCCCATCGGGCCGACCCGATGGGGTTTTCGCCTATCCGGGTGGCATGTGCCCGGAGCCCTTCCGTCCGCCCTGCGCACCGGGCCACAGTGCCAACAAGTGATCAGTACGACGCGGAGGTTGAACCCATGCGCACCACACTTCCCATGACCGTCGCCGCCACCCTGGCCGCGATCGTCATCGGCCCCGCACCCGCCGGAGCCGTCAGTCCGACCCACGCCGGAGCCGCGGCACCGCCGACACTCGGCGTCTGCGGTCCGGGCGAGTTGTGCCTCTGGACGAAGCCGGACTTCAAGGGGGCCCGACACACGTACGAGCTGGCCGGAGTCGATATCGACAGCTGTGTCGCGCTGCCGGAGGGGGGCAGCGCGCAGGCTCTCGCCAATCGGCTCGGCCGGCCCGTGACGACCTATCAGTCCGTGGAGTGCGCCGAGACCGGGGAGTTCGAGACCTACCCGGGCAAGGGCACCTGGACCCCGCAATCCCCGTACCGGGTACGGGCCTTCAAGATCTGGGAGCGCTGACGACGAACTGAGGGGGGCGGGGGTGGGGGCGGGGTGGGAGGGGGGGAGGGGGACCCCCCCAACACCACACGAGGGGTGGCAGGCCAGCACCCGCCACCCCTCGTCCGTACCGCCGACCGGACAGGTGCCCGCGCGGGCACCGACCCACCCGGACACCTGCGGACACCCACCCGCCGCAAACCCCTACGCGTCGCCCCCCGCGGCGCCCGGGTCCGCCGCCGTCACGTCCAGCAACTGGTAGCGGTCGATGGCCTGCTTGAGGGCGGAGCGGTCGATCTTGCCCTCCTTGGCCAGCTCGGTCAGGACAGCGAGCACGATGGACTGGGCGTCGATGTGGAAGAAGCGCCGTGCCGCTCCCCGCGTGTCCGCGAAACCGAAACCATCGGCGCCGAGCGACTGATACGTGCCCGGCACCCAGCGCGCGATCTGATCGGGAACCGACCGCATCCAGTCCGAGACGGCCACGAACGGACCCTCGGAGCCGGAGAGCTTCCGCGTCACATACGGGACGCGCTGCTCCTCCTCCGGGTGCAGCAGATTGTGCCGCTCCACCTCGACGGCCTCGCGGCGCAGCTCGTTCCACGAGGTCGCCGACCAGACGTCCGCCTTGACGTTCCACTCGTCGGCGAGGATCCGCTGCGCCTCGACCGCCCACGGCACCGCCACACCGGACGCGAGGATCTGCGCGGGAATGGCGCCCCGCTCGCCCGACTTCAGCCGGTGGACACCCTTCAGGATGCCTTCCACGTCGACGTCCGCCGGCTCCGCCGGGTGCTGGATGGGCTCGTTGTAGACGGTGAGGTAATAGAAGACATCCTCGCTGTCGGGTCCGTACATCCGGCGCAGACCATCCCGCACGATGTGCGCGATCTCGTAGCCGTAGGCAGGGTCGTACGCCACACAACCCGGGTTGGTCGACGCCAGCAGATGTGAGTGGCCGTCCGCGTGCTGAAGACCCTCACCGGTCAGCGTCGTGCGGCCGGCGGTCGCGCCCAGGACGAAACCGCGCGCCAACTGGTCGGCCATCTGCCAGAACTGATCGCCGGTCCGCTGGAAACCGAACATCGAGTAGAAGACGTACACCGGGATCAGCGGCTCGCCATGCGTCGCGTACGCCGAACCCGCGGCGATCAGCGACGCCGTGCAGCCCGCTTCGGAGATGCCGTCGTGCAGCATCTGCCCGGTCGGTGACTCCTTGTAGGCGAGCAGCAGTTCACGGTCCACGGACTCGTACTGCTGGCCGAGCGGGTTGTAGATCTTCGCGCTCGGGAAGAAAGAGTCCATGCCGAAGGTGCGGTACTCGTCGGGCGCGATCAGGACGAAGCGCCTGCCGATCTCCTTGTCCCGCATGAGGTCCTTGAGTAGTCGCACAAACGCCATGGTGGTGGCGATCGACTGGTTCCCGGAGCCCTTCTTCACACTCGCGTACGTCTTCTCGTCGGGCAGGGCCAGCGGCTTCGACCGGACGACACGCGTCGGCACATACCCGCCGAGCGACGTGCGCCGGTCGTGCATGTACTGGATCTCCTCCGAGTCGCGGCCCGGGTGGTAGTACGGCGGCAGACCGCTTTCGAGCTGCTGGTCCGTGATCGGGAGGTGCAGGCGGTCGCGGAAGCCCTTGAGGTCGCTGACGGTCAGCTTCTTCATCTGATGGGTCGCGTTGCGGCCCTCGAAGTTCGGACCGAGCGTCCAGCCCTTGACGGTCTGCGCCAGGATCACCGTCGGCTGGCCCTTGTGCGCCTTGGCCGCCGAGAACGCCGCGAAGATCTTCTTGTGGTCGTGCCCGCCGCGCCCCAGATGCAGGATCTGGTCGTCGGTCATGCCGTCGACCATCGCGCGCAGCCGGTGGTCGTCCCCGAAGAAGTGCTCCCGGATGTACGCGCCGGTCTCCGTCGCGTACGTCTGGAACTGACCGTCCGGGGTCGTGTTCAGCCGGTTGACCAGGATGCCGTCGCGGTCCTGCGCCAGCAGTGGGTCCCAGGAGCGGTCCCAGACCAGCTTGATGACGTTCCAGCCCGCGCCACGGAACTGGGACTCCAACTCCTGAATGATCTTGCCGTTGCCCCGCACAGGGCCGTCGAGCCGCTGCAGGTTGCAGTTGACCACGAAGGTCAGGTTGTCCAGGCCCTCGCGCGCCGCGATGGACAGCTGGCCGAGCGACTCCGGCTCGTCCATTTCGCCGTCGCCCAGGAAGGCCCACACGTGCGACGCGGACGTGTCGGCGATCTCGCGCGCCTGCATGTAACGGTTCATCCGCGCCTGGAAGATCGCGCCCAGCGGGCCGAGGCCCATGGAGACCGTCGGGAACTCCCAGAAGTCCGGCATCAGCCGGGGATGCGGATAGCTGGACAGACCGTAGGGAGCCTTCGACTTCTCCTGGCGGAACGCGTCGAGCTGCTGCTCGGAGAGGCGGTCGAGGAGGAACGCGCGCGCGTAGATGCCCGGTGAGGCGTGCCCCTGGAAGAAGATCTGGTCGCCCCCCTTGCCGTCGTCCTTGCCTCGGAAGAAGTGGTTGAAACCCACGTCGTACAGCGAGGCGGAGGACGCGAACGTCGCGATGTGCCCGCCGACACCGATACCGGGGCGCTGCGCGCGCGAGACCATCACCGCGGCGTTCCAGCGGGTCGCGTTGAGGATCTTGCGCTCGATCTCCTCGTTGCCGGGGAAGAACGGCTCGTCCTTGGTGGCGATGGTGTTGACGTAGTCCGTGCTGCGCATCTCGGGCACGGCCACGCGCTTCTCGCGGGCCCGCTCGATGAGCCGGAGCATCAGATACCGGGCCCGCTCGCGACCTCGCTCGTCAATGGCGGCGTCGAGCGAGTCGAGCCATTCCTGAGTCTCTTCGGGATCGAAGTCCGGGACCTGGCTGGGAAGGCCGCCAATGATGATCGGGTTGCGATCGGATCCGGAAGCCACGCTGTTCCTTCACTGTCCGGGGGCACTGTCTGGCAGTGCCTGGGGGCGCTGTACGGGGCGTGCACCTGCTGGCATGCACCGGTCCCCATCGTCTACCTCGGGGAGGGAAACGTCATCCGTACCCAGAGGTAACCGAGACGTTCGTCCCGCAGGCTGGGGCGGCTGCGGCCAAACCGCAACGATACGCCCATCCCGTGAACCGGATTCGTGAGGTCGCCGGTGAGACCGCGGCCGTATGTGCGAGGGCTCGGCCGGGGATGCGTGCCCTGTGCGTGAGGGCACGGTCGGGGACGGGCGCCGTGAGGGTGCAGCCGTGCGCGTGCGGCATGCCCAAGGGTTGCCCAAGGGTGTGGCCGTACGCGTGCGGCCGGGTGACCGTCGGTGTTCGGCCACGGCCGCACAGGGGGTGGCGCAACGGCAACCCGCTGTGTTCGGCCACGGCAACCCCGTACGGTTCGCTCCCGAAGCCCCGTATCGTCAGTCCCGACACCCCGTACCGCGAGCCGGTCTCAGGCCGACCGGGCACCATGAAACGGGCGAATGGGGCAGACTGGCGTGGTGTGTGTCACTGAATGCCGTGATTTCGTGCGTGGAGTTGCGGTGAGAGCGCCGGGAACGTCACCGTTTCGGCGGTCTCGACGGCCGGGTACTTGCGCGATCCGCCCCGCCCGTGTGGACTACGGCCAAGCTTCGCGCATGGGTGAGGCCAGAACACATCTTCCGAAACACGATCAGGAGGCAAACGGTGAGCGCGACCGCGGACCACGCGGAGGAGCGGACGAACCCTGCCGCGAGGCTGGGGTTCCAGCCCAGGCAGGTGGTCCAGGAGATCGGCTACGACGACGACGTCGATCAGGAACTCCGCGAGGCCATTGAAGAGATCATCGGCAGCGAACTCGTCGACGAGGACTACGACGATGTCGCAGACGCGGTGATGCTGTGGTTCCGCGAGGACGACGGCGATCTGACGGACGCGCTGGTCGACGCCATCGCGCTGATCGACGAAGGGTCCCCGGTCTGGCTGATGACGCCCAAGACCGGCCGCGACGGCTACGTCGAACCGAGCGACATCAATGAGGCCGCGCAGACAGCGGGCCTGTCCCAGACCAAGAGCATCAGTGCGGGCAAGGACTGGAGCGGCAGCCGCCTGGTCACGCCGAAAGCGGCGGCCAAGAAGCGCTGAGCAGCAGCCCACCGCCCGAGCAGAATCCCGAGGCCCCCGCCGACTCCCTGTCGGCGGGGGCCTCGTGCTCGTGCCCCTCCCGCGCGCCTGTCCGTGCTGCCACGCGCGTCTCCCGCGTGCTCCCGCGCGCGTGGAGGGGCATTCCGCGTCCCGGCGGCGCACGGGCCGGCCCCGGGAGTGCTCCCGCGCGCGTGGGCCCTCACGCGGGGCATGTCGGTGGGGCTGCGTAGGGTGGTCATCACCTGAACAGACCCCTGGAAGGGAAGCGTGACCATGGCGATCGAGGTCGGCACCAAGGCCCCGGACTTCGAGCTGAAGAACCAGCACGGCGAGACCGTGCGGCTCTCCGACTTCCGAGGCGAGAAGAGTGTCGTGCTGCTCTTCTACCCGTTCGCGTTCACGGGTGTCTGCACGGGCGAGCTGTGCGCCCTGCGCGACGAGCTGCCGAAGTTCGTGAACGACGACGTGCAACTGCTCGCCGTCTCCAACGACTCCCCGTTCACGCTGCGGGTCTTCGCCGAGCAGGAGGGCTTCGAGTACCCCCTGCTGTCCGACTTCTGGCCGCACGGCGACGCCTCGCGCGCGTACGGCGTGTTCGACGAGGACAAGGGCTGCGCGGTCCGCGGCACCTTCGTCATCGACAAGGAGGGCGTCGTCCGCTGGACCGTCGTGAACGGTCTGCCGGACGCGCGTGACCTGAACGACTACGTCAAGGCGCTCGACTCCCTGTGATTCTTCGGGGTCAACCACTGCGGACCCCGGGAACCCGTCACTAGGATCCAGACGTTGATCCGATGCCAACGCACGACGGGGGCTCCCCGCCCCTAGACACCATTGGGAGGACTCGTGGGAGTCAGCCTCAGCAAGGGCGGCAACGTATCGCTGACCAAGGAGGCACCTGGCCTGACCGCGGTCACGATCGGTCTCGGGTGGGACGTCCGTACCACCACCGGTACCGACTTCGACCTTGACGCCAGCGCCATCCTGACGAACACGGAGGGCAAGGTCACCAGTGACCAGAACTTCGTCTTCTTCAACAACCTGAAGAGCCCGGACGGCTCGGTCGAGCACACCGGCGACAACATCACCGGTGAGGGCGAGGGCGACGACGAGCAGATCAAGGTCAGTCTCGTCGGTGTCCCCGCCGAGGTCGACAAGATCGTCTTCCCGGTCTCGATCTACGACGCCGAGAACCGCCAGCAGTCCTTCGGCCAGGTGCGCAACGCGTTCATCCGCGTCGTGAACCAGGCCAACGAGCAGGAGATCGCGCGGTACGACCTCTCCGAGGACGCGTCGACGGAGACCGCCATGGTCTTCGGCGAGCTGTACCGCAATGGCGCGGAGTGGAAGTTCCGCGCCATCGGCCAGGGGTATGCCTCGGGTCTGCGCGGTATCGCGCAGGACTTCGGGGTCAACGTCTGATCCGGTCGTACGACCCCGTCCGGCGCCGCACCCACCGAGTGCGGCGCCGGACGCGCTGGACCACCGCCCCCGGCCGGGGGTCCGGAGGCTGCGGCAGTGCCGCTGGTTTCGTAGCCCCCGGGACGACGCAGTATCACCTCGGGGAGGACACGATCATGGGCGTCACGCTTGCCAAGGGAGGCAATGTCTCCCTCTCCAAGGCCGCACCGAACCTCACTCAGGTGTTGGTCGGGCTCGGCTGGGACGCGCGCTCCACCACCGGAGCCGACTTCGACCTGGACGCCAGTGCCCTGCTGTGCAACTCCGGCCGGGTCATGGGCGACGAATGGTTCGTCTTCTACAACAACCTCAAGAGCCCCGACGGCTCCGTCGAGCACACCGGCGACAATCTGACCGGCGAGGGCGACGGCGACGACGAGTCGATCCTGGTCGACCTCTCGAAGGTGCCCGTCGGCTGCGACAAGATCGTGTTCCCGGTCTCCATTCATGAGGCGGACAACCGCGGACAGACGTTCGGCCAGGTCAGCAATGCGTTCATTCGCGTCGTCAACCAGGCCGACGGTCAGGAACTCGCCCGCTACGACCTTTCCGAGGACGCGTCGACGGAGACCGCGATGATCTTCGGCGAGCTGTATCGGTACGGGGGTGAGTGGAAGTTCCGTGCGGTGGGGCAGGGGTACGCTTCGGGGCTCCGCGGCATCGCTCTAGACTTCGGGGTCAATGTTTCCTAAAGGACTCTCCCCGGGTTCCCCAAACGGCTACCTGGTCCTGATCAGGTCGGCCGGGGGTTCCGGGGCCCGCGGTCACCGCCGCAGGAGTCGTCGGCCCCGGGAAGACGCAGAGTAAGGCCGGGTACGGCGCGGGGGAGACCCGTACACAACAATGGGGTAGCCAGTGATTCTGAAAACCTTCGGCTGGTCGTTCGCGGTCACCGCGCTCGGCCTGGTCGCAGCGGTGTTCTACGGGGGGTGGACGGCGTTCGGGATTGTGGCGATCCTGTCCATCCTTGAGATCTCGCTGTCCTTCGACAACGCGGTGGTCAACGCCGGAATCCTGAAGAAGATGAGTGCCTTCTGGCAGAAGATCTTCCTCACGATCGGTATCTTGATCGCCGTCTTCGGTATGCGGCTGGTCTTCCCCGTCGTCATCGTCGCCGTCACCGCCAAACTGAACCCGATCGACGCGGTCAATCTCGCCCTGACCGACAAGGACCGGTATCAGGAGCTGGTGACCGACGCCCACCCGGCGATCGCCGCCTTCGGTGGCATGTTCCTGCTCATGATCTTCCTCGACTTCATCTTCGAGGACCGGGACATCCAGTGGCTGCGCTGGATCGAGCGGCCCCTGGCCAAGCTCGGCAAGGTCGACATGCTGTCGGTCTGCATCGCCCTGATCGTGCTCATGATCTCCGCGATGACGTTCGCGGCCAACGCGCACCAGCACGGCGGGACACATGTCGACAAGGCCGAGACGGTCCTCATCGCGGGTATCGCGGGTCTCATCACCTATCTGATCGTCGGCGGGCTCTCCGGATACTTCGAAGGCAAACTCGAAGAGGACGAGGAGCGAGAACACGAGGCCGAGGAGGAGGCCAAGCGGACGGGCAAGAAGCAATCCGCGGTCGTCCTCGCCGGCAAGGCCGCGTTCTTCATGTTCCTCTACCTCGAAGTCCTCGACGCGTCCTTCTCCTTCGACGGTGTCATCGGCGCCTTCGCCGTCACCAACGACATCGTGCTCATGGCGCTCGGCCTCGGTATCGGCGCCATGTACGTGCGGTCGCTCACGGTCTATCTGGTCCGCCAGGGCACCCTCGACGACTACGTCTACCTGGAGCACGGCGCGCACTACGCGATCGGCGCCCTCGCCGTGATCCTCCTGGTGACCATCCAGTACGAGATCCATGAGGTCATCACCGGTCTTGTCGGCGTCGTCCTCATCGCCTGGTCGTTCTGGTCGTCGGTGCGACGCAACAAGGCGCTCGCGGCGGCCGAGGGAAAAGCTGAATCCTCGGGCGAGAAGGCGGAAGTCTCGTCCGGAGTCTGATCCCGAGGCCCGGCCCGGGGTCGATCACTGGGCTTGATGACGGCGCTTGATCACGGCGCCTGATCACGACGCTTGATACGGGGGCGGCGTCCGTGGTCGACCGTGACCGGTTCCGGAGTGTGACCGGGGCCGGAGTGAGGAACGCTCTGAGCGGGGCGGCCAGGAGGCACCGGGCCTCATGGCCGCCCCGCGGCATTCATGAGGAAACACCTGGGTATTGGGGGGCGGCATGTCCTTCTGGGACGGTCTGTTTCGCGGACGGTCGGCGGACTTCGAATCGGGGAGTGCGGCGTCCAACTCCATCGAACTCACCAAACGGCATCCGACGGTCTCGCTCACCAAACAGGGCGCGGCCACCGGCAATCTCCGCATCAACCTGTCCTGGCGGATGCGTACCACCGACATAGGCGGGGGCGAACGCGGCAGCTTCCTGCAGAACCCGTTCAAGATGTTCAAGCCCGATGTGGTGCAGGCACACACCCAGAGCATGGTCAATGTGGACCTCGACCTGGGGTGCATGTATGAGCTGACGGACGGCACCAAGGGCGTGGTGCAGCCGCTCGGCAGCTTCTTCGGCGAACTCAACGCCCCGCCGTACGTCAAGCTCAGTGGCGACGACCGCTTCGGCTCCGGCTCGGGCGAGACGATCTACGTCAACCTCGATCACCGCGAGTCGATCAAGCGCCTGCTCGTCTTCGTCTACATCTACGACCAGACGCCGGCCTTCGACCGCACCCACGCGAATGTGACCCTCTACCCGAGCAACGGGCCGAGGATCGAGATCGGCCTCGACGAACGCGCCCCGCAGGCCCGCTCCTGCGCGGTGATCACCATCGAGAACGTCAAGGACGAGTTCATCGTCCACCGCGAAGTGAAGTTCGTGTACGGCTTCCAGTCCGAACTCGACCGTCTCTACGGCTGGGGCCTCCAGTGGGGCCGCGGCTACAAGTCCAAGACCGGCCGCTGACCGCTGCCGGCGCACCCTTCAGCGCACCAGCCGCACCAGTCGCACTAGCCAGCGCGCCGGTCAGCGCGGCAGGATCAGCGGGGCAGGAACTGGGGGCCCTGCGGCGGCAGCCTGAAGTTCGGATCGAGCTGGGCGGGCTGCGCGGCGATCGGCTGCGGATATCCGTAGGCCGGCTGGGTGCCCGGGGGGACGGGCTGCGTCAGGGCGGGCTGCGGGTAGCCGTACGCGGGCTGGGGCGCGGGCTGCGTCGCGGGCGCCGGAGGATAGCCGTACGCGGGCTGCGCGGCCGGTTCCTGCGGGGCCGGCTGCCGTGGGCCCGGCTGCTGCGCCGGGACGGGCTGCTGCTGGGGCGGCAGGGGGAACGAGGTGTTCGGTACGGGGGCCGGGGCCGCGGACTCCGACTCGTCCACGGAGATGCCGAAGTCCGTCGCCAGACCGACCAGGCCGTTCGAATACCCCTCACCCAGGGCGCGGAACTTCCAGCCCTCCCCGCGCCGGTACAGCTCCCCGCAGATCAGCGCGGTCTCCTCGCCCGTCTCCGGCTTGATGTCGAAGTACGCCAGCGGCTCGCTGTCCGGCGTGGTCACGTCGTACAGCAGGATCCGCAGGGCGTGGACCCGGTCGAACGGGAGGCCGTCCGCCGACGCGACCAGCAGCACGCGCCCCACTTCGGGGGTCATCCCCGCCAGATCCGTCTGGATCGTGTCGGTCAGGCCCTCGGACACCCGCTTCTTGCCGAGCCGCCAGACCTTCCCGGAGGGGTGACGGGGCTGGTTGTAGAAGACGAAGTCCTCGTCGGACCGCACACGACCGTCGGTGCCGAGGAGCAGCGCGGAGGCGTCGACGTCCGGGACGCCCTGCCCCGGAACCCAGCGCAGCACGGCACGGACCGCCGTCGCTTCGAGCGGGACGTTCGACCCCTTCAGCATCGCGTGCGTCATGCGGCCATCCTGCCTTCCCGGTGCGTGCCAGGACAATGCGGGGGCCTATGGCGCAGCAGGGCCGTCGGGCCTGAGTATTCATGGGAGACATGACCGGGTTACTTGAATTTCACGCTGGTTGGGAACCCTTGACATGCATCCCTACGTACTATTACCGGCCACATTCGTCGGGCCACACCGGCAAAACGGGGGAGACTCATGCGACATTTCGGGCAAATAGCCCCAGAGGAGCGGCAGCGCCTCTTTCACCGGGAGCCGTGCGACTTCACCGCGGACTCTCCGGCTCGCATGCTCTCCGTCGCCCTTGGCGCCACCCTGTACAGCCCCGCCACCCGGCCCCGGCTCGCCGACGACGTCACCAAGCTGGCCGCCCGGGGAGTGATCTCCATGGTGCTCTGCCTGGAGGACTCCATAGACGACGGCGAGGTGGCGGGCGCCGAGGAGAACCTGGTCCGGCAGTTCACCGAACTGGCAGAGCGGCCCGCCACGGAACTCCCCCTTCTCTTCATCCGGGTCCGCACCGCCGAACAGATACCCGACCTCGTGGCACGGCTCGGCGGAGCCGTCCGCCTGCTGTCCGGCTTCGTTCTGCCGAAGTTCACCGAGGAGCGGGGCGTCCCCTTCCTCGAAGCCCTCACGCTCGCGGAGTCCGCGAGCGGGCGCCGGCTCTTCGCGATGCCCGTCCTGGAGTCCCCCGAGCTGCTGTATCTGGAGACCCGCGCGGAGACCCTGTCCGGTATCGCCCGCACCGTCGACAAGTACCGCGACCGCGTCCTCGCGCTCCGGCTCGGCGTCACCGACTTCTGCTCCGCCTACGGGCTGCGCAGGCCTCCCGACATGACCGCCTACGACGTGCAGATCGTGGCCTCCGTGATCGCCGACGTGGTGAACCTCCTCGGCCGCGCCGACGGCACCGGCTTCACCGTGACCGGTCCCGTGTGGGAGTACTTCCGGCACCAGGAGCGCATGTTCAAGCCTCAGCTGCGCCGCAGTCCCTTCCTCGAAGGACGGGCCGAGGAACTCCGCCAGGCCCTCATCGAGCACGACATGGACGGCCTGCTCCGCGAGATCGAACTCGATCGCGCCAACGGCCTCCTCGGCAAGACCTGCATCCACCCCTCCCACGTCCTGCCCGTGCACGCGTTGTCCGTGGTCAGCCACGAGGAGTACAGCGATGCCCAGGACATCCTGCGGCCGGAGAAGGGCGGCGGAGGCGTCATGCGTTCCGCCTATACGAACAAGATGAACGAGGTGAAGCCCCATCGCGCCTGGGCCGAGCGCACCCTCCAGCGCGCCGAGGTCTTCGGTGTCGCGGGGGAAGACATCGGCTTCGTGGAACTGCTCACCGCCGGCCTCGTCGACTGAATGCAAGGAACTGTGAACAACGTGGTGTGGACCGGAACGTGGGTCGCCGAGCGGCTCGGGGTCGAACTCGTGGGCGACGACGGCACGGGTGCCGGTGGTGTTGCCGGTGCCGGTGGCCGTGTCGGCGCCGGTACCGATACAGGTGCTCCGTCCCAGAGGACCGGGCAGCTCAAGGAACTCCTCGGCCTTGCCCTGCGCCGCAACCCGAAGCGCGCCCATCTGCTCGTGTCGAACGTGCTCGGCAAGCACGTCCCCCAGTCGCCCGCCGTCGTCTACCGGCACGGACACGACCTCGGTCTCCGGGTCCGCGACCTCCTCGGCGCCGAGCAGGCGCGCCGGGCCGTCGTCCTCGGCTACGCGGAGACTGCCACCGGCCTCGGCCACTCCGTCGCCGACGGCATCGGGCTCGCCCCCTACCTCCACTCGACCCGTCGCCCTGTCGACGGCGTCCCCCGAGCGGGCGGCTTCGAGGAGGCCCACTCCCACGCCACCTCCCATCTGCTGCTGCCCGAGGACCCGGCGCTGCTCGCCGGGGACGGCCCGCTGGTCCTCGTGGACGACGAGTTCTCCACCGGCAACACCGTCCTCAACACCATCCGCGACCTCCACGCCGACTACCCGCGCGACCGGTACGTCATCGTCGCCCTCGTCGACATGCGTTCGGCCCAGGACCAGGGGCGGCTGTACGAGTTCGCGCGGGAGATCGGCGCCCGTGTGGACCTGGTGGCCTCGGCGTCCGGGACCGTACGGCTCCCCGACGGGGTCCTGGAGAAGGGCCAGGCACTTGTGGCCCGGCAGGAGGCTTCCGTACGCGTGGCCGACGCACCGCAGGCTTCCGTCCCGCGGCAGACGGCGCCCGGCGACCCTGCACCGGCCGAATCCTTGCCGACCGTCCCCGGGCAGCGGCGGCCGACCGTCACCAGGGTCGAGCTGGACTGGCCGACCGGCATACCCGACGGCGGCCGGCACGGCTTCACGCCCAGGCACCGCACCGTCCTGGAAGCGGCCCTGCCCCGGATGACCGCGCGACTCACCGACGCCCTGGGCCCCGTCCTGGGCGCCGACCGGGCATCTCCCGCACGCGTCCACGTCCTCGGTTTCGAAGAGCTGATGTACGCCCCGCTCAGGCTCGGCGTCGCCCTGGAGGAGCGCGCCGGCGCCGAGGTGTCCTACTCGACCACGACCCGGTCGCCCGTTCTCGCCGTGGACGACCCCGGTTACGCGATACGCAGCCGCCTCGTCTTCCCCGCCCACGACAACCCCGGCGACGGACCCGGCGAGCGCTACGCCTACAACATCGCCGGCGCCGGATTCGACGCCGTCGTCGCCGTGGTCGACTCGGTCGCCGACACCCCCGCACTGCACGCCCCCGACGGCCTGCTGGCCCAGCTCGCCGCCCACACCGGGCACGTGGTGCTGGCCGTCGTCCCTTCGTACGTCCCGGCACCCGGGTCGCACGCCCCCGAAAGGCGCCCCATGCTGCCCGAGCCCCTCCGCGGCCCCGCCTTCTCCTCGTACCCGCCCGAAGACGTCGGCTGGCTCCTCCAGGACCTCTCCGACGTGCAGTTGGAGGCGCCCACGGAGGAACGCGAGGAAGCGATACAGGCCGGCGGCGCCCACTACGCCGAGTCGCTGCCCGTCGAGTACCAGCCCAGCCCCCAGTACCAGGAACTCTTCCACTCCGCCCTCGGGACCTCCGCCGCACGCATCGCCCAGGCCGTCGGCACCGTCACCGACATCGTCCTCGCCGAACGCTCGCCGCGCCCGGTGCTGGTCTCGCTCGCCCGAGCGGGCACACCCGTGGGCGTTCTGATGCGGCGCTGGGCCCAGCAGCGGCACGGACTCGACCTGCCGCACTACGCCGTCTCCATCGTGCGCGGACGCGGCATCGACGCCAACGCCCTCCGCTGGCTCGCCGCCCACCACGACCCGGCCGACGTCGTCTTCGTGGACGGCTGGACCGGCAAGGGCGCCATCACCCGCGAACTCGCCCAGGCCCTCAAGGAGTTCCAGGACGCCGAAGGGATCACCGGCTTCCACCCGGAGATCGCCGTACTCGCCGACCCCGGCTCCTGCGTCCGCACCTACGGCACCCGCGACGACTACCTCATCCCCTCCGCCTGCCTCAACTCGACCGTCTCCGGACTCATTTCGCGCACCGTCCTGCGCGCCGACCTCGTCGGCCCCGACGACTTCCACGGCGCGAAGTTCTACCGCGAACTCGCCGGCGCCGACGTCTCGGTCGACTTCCTCGACCGGATCACGGCCCACTTCGACCAGGTCGGCGACGCCGTGGACGCCCAGGTCAAGGAGGCGCTGTCCGCCGACCGCGCGCCCACCTGGGAGGGCTGGGCCGCCGTGGAACGGATCAGCGAGGAGTACGGCATTCATGATGTGAACCTCGTCAAGCCGGGGGTCGGTGAGACGACCCGTGTCCTGTTGCGCCGTGTCCCCTGGAAGATCCTCGCCCGCACCGGCGCGGGCGCCGATCTCGCCCATGTGCGGCTGCTGGCCGACCAACGCGGCGTGCCCGTCGAAGAGATCGACGACCTTCCCTACACCTGCGTCGGCCTGATCCATCCGCGGTTCACCCGCGGCGCGACCGGCGCCGACGGCAAGGCGGTGACGGGACAGTGACCACCCGGCCCGATCGCCCGGCCGACGCTGCCGCCCAGGGCACCACCCTCATCGCCAGCGACCTCGACCGCACCCTGATCTACTCGACCCCGGCACTCGCCCTGCGTATGCCCGACGCCGAGGCACCCCGACTGCTCTGCGTCGAGGTGTACGACAACAAGCCGCTGTCCTATATGACGGAAACCGCTGCCGCACTGCTCGAAGACCTGGCCGCCACCACGTTCTTCGTCCCCACCACCACCCGCACCCGCGAGCAGTACCACCGCATCCATCTCCCGGGACCCCCACCACAGTTCGCGATCTGCGCCAACGGCGGGCACCTTCTGGTCGACGGAGTCTCCGACGAGGACTGGCAGCGCCGCGTCAGGGCCAGGCTGGCCGACGAATGCGCCCCACTCGCCGAGATCCGCGCCCACCTCCAGCGCACCGCCGACCCCGCGTGGCTGCTGAAGGAACGCGTCGCCGAGGACTTCTTCGCCTACCTCGTAGTCGAGCGCCCCCTGCTCCCCGAAGGCTGGGTCAAGGAACTCGCCGCGTGGGCCGAGGGACGCGGCTGGACCGTGTCCTTGCAGGGCCGCAAGATCTACGTCGTACCCAAGCCGCTGACCAAGAGCGCCGCCATGCGGGAAGTCGTCCGGCGCACCGGCGACACCCTCACCCTCGCCGCCGGTGACTCCCTCCTCGACGCCGATCTGCTCCTCGCCGCCGACCGGGCATGGCGCCCCGGCCACGGCGAGCTGGCGGACGAGGGCTGGCAGGCCCCGCACCTCACCGCCCTCGCGGAGACCGGAGTCATGGCCGGTGAGGAGATCACGAGGAACTTCGCCCTCGCCGCTGCCCGGAACCGGGCCTGAACAGCCGGAGACCCACGAACACGAGCACGGCAACGAACGCCAGCGCCAGCACGACCTTCGAGTACGCCGAGACATAGCCCGTCACCTCGGACCAGTTCTCACCCAGGGCATATCCGGCGCCGACGAACACCGTGTTCCATATCGCGCTGCCCAGCGTCGTCAGCGCCAGAAAGAGGGGAAGCGGCATCCGCTCGATGCCCGCGGGCACCGATATCAGGCTGCGGAAGAGGGGGATCATCCGCCCGAAGAACACGGCCTTGGTGCCATGACGGCCGAACCACGCCTCCGTTCTTTCTATGTCCGTCACCTTCACCAACGGAAGCCTGGCCGCTATCGCCACCGTCCGCTCACGCCCCAGCAGCGCGCCCACTCCATAAAGCGCGAGGGCGCCCACGACGGACCCGGCCGTCGTCCACAGCAGAGCCGCTGTCAGGCTCATCCGGCCCGTACTCGAAGCGAATCCGGCCAGCGGCAGGATCACCTCGCTCGGCAGCGGAGGGAACAGATTCTCCAGTGCGATGGCCAGGCCGGCGCCGGGAGCGCCGAGCGTGTCGATCAGGCTGTTGATCCAATTCGGTGCGTTGCTTTCGATCATGCTGACAACGCTAGAAACCCGAAGCTGAAGGCGCACTGAAGCCGGCCGCAAGGTTGGGGTGGTGCGCACCGCAGTCAAGAAGTGCGGTTTTCCGCAATGTGCCCGTGCCTCGCCGCTGGATAGCGTGATCCACATGGACACAGCGGTACGCAGCGGGCTCAGGCTCGCCATCGGTCTGGTGCTCGGCGCCTGCACGGCAGTCGTCGAGCTGGCCTTCGTGCTGCTGTCCGGACTGGCCCTGTTGCCCGTGCAAGCCTGGCCGCGTGGACGGAAGGCCGTGCTGCGGCCGGTGGGGGCGGCCGGACGGTGGCTCGCGGAGAGGGAGCGGGCACGACTGGCGGCCTTCCTGGGGATACGGTGCTCGCCCGTCTATCTGGACGGGCAGGCGCTCCGCTATCTCGCGGCGCGATGGCCGCTCGGTCTGCTCGGGGCCGTGGTCCTTCTCTGTGCGGTGATCGGCTTCGGATATGGCTCGGGGATCGTCTTCGGCTGGGTGATACAGGACGTACAGCACCCCATGGACCTCGTACTGACGAGCTTCGCCGGGTTTCTGCTGCTGTTCATGGGCGCCCAAGGAGCCGTCGGAGTCGGCACGTTGGAGCGAAAGGTGGCCCGCCGCTTCCTGGACCCCAGCGAGCAGGAGGAGTTGCGCCGCCGTATCGAGCAGCTCTTCACGAGCCGGGCCGGAGTGGTCGAGGTCGTGCACGACGAAAGGAGACGTATCGAACGGGACCTGCACGACGGTGTGCAGCAGCGGCTGGTCGCCCTCGGCATACTCCTGGGCCGTGCCCTGCGCAGCCAGGACCCTGACCACACGGACCAACTGCTGCGCCAGGCCCACCAGGAGAGCCGGCACGCGCTCACCGACCTCAGAGAGGTCGCCTGGCGGGTGTATCCGACGGCACTCGACGAGGCGGGACTGAAGACGGCGCTCGACACCGTCGTGGAGCGGTCGGCGGTGCCGGTGCTGCTGGACTACAAGATCCCGTACGAGCCGCGGGGAGCCGTGGCCGCCGTTGCCTACTTCGTGGTGTCGGAAGCCGTCACCAACACCATCAAGCACGCGGAGGCGACCACGATAGGCGTGGTGATCGAGGAGATGGGCGACACGCTGCGAGTGCGGATCGAGGACGACGGACGCGGCGGCGCGGACCGGGGCGGTGGCGGACTGATAGGGCTGGCGCGAAGAACCGCCGCGCTGGACGGGACGTTCGATGTGGTGAGCCCCCTCGGGGGACCGACCGTCATCACAGCGGAGCTGCCGTGCGCCTGATTCTCGCCGAGGACTCGACCCTGCTGAGGGAGGGCCTGGTCCGGCTGCTCGCCGAAGAGGGCCATGAGGTGCTGGCGGCCGTGGGGGATGCCGAGCGGCTGTTGGCGGCGGTCGCCGAGGAGCGGCCGGACGTGGTGATCGCCGATGTGCGGATGCCGCCGACGCACAGCGACGAGGGCCTGCGCGCGGCGCTGGAGATCCGTGAGCGCTGGCCGGGCGTGGGGGTGCTGGTGCTCTCGCAGTACGTCGAGAAGCGCTACGCCGCGGAACTGATGACCGGAGAATCGGAAGGGGTGGGATATCTGCTGAAGGACCGTGTGGTCCAGGTCGACGAGTTCCTCGACGCGTTGGAGCGGGTGGGACAGGGGCGAGCTGCGTTCGACCCGGAGGTGGTACGGCAGTTGCTCGGGGGCAGTCCGCATGCCGATCTGCTGGCCAGGCTCACCGCGCGGGAGCGGGACGTTCTGGCCGAGATGGCTCAGGGCCACACCAACGCGGCGATCGCCCAGCGACTGCACATTTCACAGAGCGGCGTGGAGAAACACATCAACGCGATCTTCGACAAGCTCGAACTGTCGGGGAGTACGGGCTATTCGCGCCGGGTGCTGGCAGTGCTGCGCTACCTCGGGACCTGACCGGGGCGGCGAGGCGCAAGGGTCAGCCGCAGCAGCCGCCCCCGCAGCAGCCGCCTCCGCCGGCGGCGGGGCGGGGTGCCGATGCGGCGGAGGTACCGCCCACGGCGACGGTCGAGAGCAGCTTGACCGTGTCGTCGTGCCCGTCGGGGCAGGCGGCAGGGTCGGAGGACTCGGCCATCGGGCGGCTGAGTTCGAAGGTGTCGCCGCAGGTACGGCAGCGGTACTCGTAGCGAGGCATGGGCACAGGTTAGCGGGAGGAGGGGTGGCAGTGGTGCGGTGAACGGAGCGTGGGCTACCTCACGACGGTGCCGGGAGGAGTTCCGAGGAGGCCGAGTTCGGCGCGGGTGGGGGCGCCTTCCCAGTCACCGGGGGAGGCCACGGCGAAGGCACCCGTGGTGACGGCACGGTCGAGGCGGCCGGCCAGGTCCTCGCCGTCGAGGAGGGCGGACAGATAGCCGGCGACGAAAGCGTCGCCCGCGCCGACCGCGTCGACCGCGCGGACGCGGCGGGCCGGGGAGTGCAGCTCGCTGTCGGCGGTGCAGGCGGTGGCGCCGTCCGCGCCGAGCTTGACCACGACCTCGCGGACCCCGAGGGCGAGGAGGGCCCTGGCGGCTCCGGAGATGTCGCCGGTGGTGTCGGTGTCACGGGACGAGGTCGGGCGGGGGAGGCAGAGGGGGAGTTCGTCGTCCGAGGCGATGAGGAGGTTGATGTAGGGCATCCAGGAGCGGAGGACGGTGGATGCCTCGTCGGAACTCCAGAGACGGGAGCGGAAGTTCACATCAAGGCTGACGAGGGAGCCGGAAGTGCGGGCGAGTTGCAGGGCGCGGAGGGAGGTGTCGCGGGCCGAGGGGCTCAGGGCGGGGGTGATACCGGTGAGGTGCAGTACGCGGGGAGGGCGAACGGCGAAGGCGGCCTCGATGGCGGCGGGGTGAAGGCGGGAGCCGGCTGAGCCCGAGCGGTAGTAGTGCACCCGGGTCACGTCGGGGAGTCGGGGCTCGAAGAGGAGGAGCCCGGTGGGGGCCTCACTGTCGCGGGTGGCACCGGAGAGGTCGACGCCTTCGGCGCGGAGAGTGCGCAGGACGAGTTCGCCTGCCTCGTCGTCGCCGACCGCGCCCGCCCAGCGGACGGGGTGGCCGAGGCGGGCGAGACCGATGGCGACGTTGGACTCGGCGCCGGCGACGGAGACGTTCAGGGAGCCGCCGAGTTTGAGGGGGCCGGTGCCGCGCAGGGCGACCATCGTCTCGCCGAACGTGAGGACATCACCGGAGAGTTCGGAGCCGGGGAACTCGGGGCGGCTCATGAGCAGACCGACCGGAACTCGGCGGCGCGCTTGCGGAGGGCGTCCAGGTCCCCGCCGTCCGCGGCATCGCCGATGAGAGGGGAGCCGACGCCGACCGCGACGGCGCCGAGAGTGAGGTAGGAGGCGGCGGCTCGGGCGTCGACTCCGCCGACGGGCACGAAGGGGAGGTGTGGGAAGGGGCCGCGGAGGGCCTTGAGATAGGAAGGGCCGCCTACGGCGGAGGCGGGGAAGATCTTCAGCGCCGTGGCCCCGGCGGCCGTGGCGGCGATGACATCGGTCGGGGTGAGCACGCCGGCGAGTACAGGCAGCCCTTGGCGTACGGCCGTGTCGACGGCGAGGCCGAGGCCGGGGGTGACGACGAGGTTCGCGCCGGCGGCGGTGGCGCGGTGGGCGTCGTCCTCGGTGAGGACGGTGCCGGCGCCGAGGCAGGCGTCGGGGCCGAGTTCGGCTCGGGCGCGTTCGATGACGCGGAGGGGGTCGGTGCCGCTGAGGGACACCTCGATGAGGGGGACGCCGGACTCGGCGAGGGTCATGACGGTACGGAAGGAGGCGTCGGCGTCCGAGCCACGGACGATGGCGACCAGGCGTTCTCTTTTGAGGGCGGTGATGAAGTCCATGGTGCTCCGTCAGGGGAGAGAGCAGGAAGGTGCGGGAGGCAGGATCCCATGTGTTCTCGTTATTTATCAATTAATCGGAGGGTGGGAGGTGCCTGGAGGCGTCAGGGAGGTACTGGCCGGTGGGTCAGGCGCCGGTGCCGCGTTCCTCGCGGATCTGGGAGACGACGTGGGCCACCGTCTGGCGGACGGCTTCGGTCTCGGTGAGGAAGTGCCAGTAGTCCGGGTGGCGTCCGTCGAGGGTGGCGACGGCGCGGTCGAGCCGGGCGACCGACTCGTCGAGGGGCCGGGCGTGGCGGGGGTCGGGTGTGTGGCGGCCGGCCATGGCGAGGCGCTGGGCGTCGCGGATGGCGAAGCGGGTGCGTTCGATCTCCTGCTGGGGGTCCTTGGACACGGCGTTCAGACGCTGGAGGCGGCTGCCGGCGGCTGAGACGTCCTCGTCGGTGGTGTTGAGCAGGGCGCGGACGGTGGACAGGAGGGAGGTGGCGTCGGGCCAGCGTTGGGCGTCGCGGGCGGTCTGGGCTTCCTTGAGCTTGAGTTCGGCCTGGCGGACGTTGTCGACGGCCTGGGACGGGACGTGCTGGAGGTCCTGCCAGCAGGCGGCGGTGAAGCGGCGGCGGAGTTCACTGAGGACCGGGTCGACCTGGCCCGCGCGGGTGGTGAGGGCCTGGGCGCGGGTGCGCAGGGAGACGAGGCGGCGGTCGATCTCGGCGGCGCGTTCGGGAAGGCGCTCTGCCTCGGCGCGTACGGCTTCGGCGTCGCGGGAGACGCGTTCGGCCCGCTGAAGGGTCTCGGGTACTCCGTGCTGGCCGGCGCCCTGGTTGAGCTTGGTGAGTTCGGGGGCCAGGGCGGCGAGGCGGGCGGCCAGGTCGTCGGCGCGGAGTCCGGCGCCGCGTACGGCGTCGAGGGCGTTGCTGGCGGCGAGGAGGGCCTGGCGGGCTCGTTCGACGGCGGGGGCGAGACGGGCGAGTTGGGTCTCGGCCTTGCCGAGGAGGGGTTCGAGCCCTTGGGCGAAGCGGTCCAGGTCCTTTTTGACCTGGCCGAGGGCGTCCTTGGCCTGGGTCAGCTCGTTGCGGGCGCGGGTGGCGGCCGAGGCCTCCAGGTCGTCGCGGTCGAGGTCGTGGGCGTCGACGGCGCCGATGTACTGCTGGCTGACCTCGTCGATGCGGTGGCCGAGCGCTTCGAAGTCGGAGACCGCGCGGCGGGCCGGGGGAGTGGCGTCGACGGCGGTGATGGTCTCTATCGAGATACGGAGGTCGCGCTGGGCGGTGTCGAGTTCGTAGAAGGCGGCAGCGGCGGCGTCCTTGGCCGCCTGGGCCTCGGCGCGCTGGCCCTCGGCCCGACCGCCGAACCAGCGCCGGGTGCCGCCCCCGGCGAAGGCGGCGGGCAGCGACGCGGCGGCGACGGCGAGCAGGGGCAGCGGGAGGAGGACGAGCGAGAGGAGGTGACGGGCGCCGGTCGTGGCGCGGCCACCGAGGGATGCGGCGTGAGTACCGGTCGGGTCAGGTCTTGGAGGGGTGGAGGGGAGGACGGCGGGGGGTGCCGGCGGCTCGGAGGCCGTGGGATCGGGTGGGGGCACGGGGCCCGGGAGGTGATGCGCGCACAGCGCTTCCGTCGTCATCGGTGTGTACGGCTGCGATGGTGTCGCCGTCACTTCCCTCTCCCGTGCTGTGGTCCGCCCTGCCCGGTGTCATTCTCCCACCGGTTAGTGACGAACACACGGGCCGGTTAGTTCGCGTTCCGTACCGTGACTTTGCCGTCGCGGGACTCGGCGGTCACCAGATGGGGGCTGCGGTTGTCGCGGGGGACGGAGACGTCGACGCCGCCGTCGTGGGATTTGGCGGTGACGTGGTAGGCGGTCGCGGAGCCGTCGGCCGGGTCGGAGCGGGGCAGGTCGACGGTGACGGAGCCGTCGTGGCTGCTGACGTCCACGCGGTTGGGGACGGTGGCCAGTTCGAGACGGATGGAGCCGTCGCGGGTGTCGGCGCTGATCTGGCGGGCGCGGATGCCGGAGGCGCGGAGGCTGCCGTCGTCGCTGTGCATCTCCAGGCGGCCGGTGGAGTCCTGGACGCGGACGGAACCGTCGTCCGTGCGGAGGGTGAGCGCGGTGGAGAAGCCGGAGGCGCGGACGGAGCCGTCGTGGTTCTTGACGTTCACCGCGACATCGCGGGGTACCTCCACGCGGTGCTTGACCGAGCAGTTCGCGAAGACGCCGGAGCAGCGCAGGCGCAGGGTGAGGCGGTCGTCCTTCATGGACCAGGTGACCTTGGGGTCCGAGCCGATCGCGACGCGGCCCTGGAACCAGCGGGTGACCTCGACCTTGTCGACGTCGGCCGGGACGAGTTCGAGCGCGGAGTTGTCCGAGTCGACGGTGAGGGTCTTGCCCTGGAGGGCGAAGGAGCGGTGGTCGGGGGATGAGTCGTCGCTCGCGTCGGCGCCGCAGCCGGAGGCGAGCAGGGCGAGTACGGCCACGCCGCCGGCGACGGCGAACACCGGCACCCGACCGGCGCGGGAACGGCTCGGGCGCTCCGACGGACGCGGACGGCGAGTATGGACGGTCATGACGATCTCCCCCTGTGACGCGCCCCCGGCGCTCTTCGGCGCTCTTCCGTGAGCGCACTACGACCGTATGAAGGGAAGGGCCGTGGTGGGATCCGGGCCGCTACCGGATCCGGGGTGGGGTTAACCCCCGGCCGATTGACCGCCCGCGCCTCGCGCCCCCCGCCCGCGCCCCGTGCGCCGTCCGTTCCCCCTCGACTCCCGTGCGCGATACGGGTTTGCGGGGTCGGGGCGCGGGCAAGGTAGGCTGTCGACTCATCCCCGGGCGCGTAGCTCAGCGGTAGAGCGCTGCCCTTACAAGGCAGATGTCGGCGGTTCGAAACCGTCCGCGCCCACCCGGTGTGACCTGCACCGGAGCCCCGCAGCAAGATCACTGCGGGGCTCCGGGTAGATCATTTAGGGGAAATTTAGGAGATCAACTTCACGTGGATCTCAATCCGAGCCCTGCTCCGCCACTCGCCGGCCACGGACCCACCGGGCCTCCAGACGGTCCAGCCTATGCTTCCGCATCTCCGGCGTGACGTGCTCGTATGTCCCCTCAATGTCCTTCGGGACCCACCCCATAGTCAAGAAGCGCAGAGCACGGTCCACCCCGTCGTCCTTCATCCACGTGTCAGCCGTATGCCGCGCCCCACGCATCGTGAAGCCGGACAGCACCGGTTTCCACGCTGCACGCGGCCTGTGCCCCCTGGCGCCGGCATAGGCGTCGCGCCCGTCAGCCGCCGGACGCAGGACACGCCCGAAGTTACCCCGCCGCCAGAAAGAACCGTCCGGCGTCGAAAACGGATACTCGTGCGGCCACGCCTCAATATGCTCCTCCAGGAGCCGCACCAGGAACGGCGGCACGTCCGCCTCACGCGCGCTGTACTTGTTCTTCGGCGGACCGACGTACAGCTTCACCACAGCCTTCGGCGCCCTGCGCCGATTCGCCTTCCAGCCCTTCTCCACGCACCTGGCGAGCCGCGCATCCTCCGCGTCCCGCCAGGCCCGGAGTTCCTCCTCGCCCAGCTCGAACTCATCCTCGTGCAGCGAGCCGACACGCGGGTCGATCCGCAGGACGTGACGCACAAACGGCTTCCCGTCGATCTTGTCCGTCCGCTTCAGCAGACAGTTGTCCTTGTGCAGCCCGGTCAGCTCACCCCACCGCAGGCCCATATAGCAGTCCGCGAGAACCATCAGACCGTGCACGCCGCCGAGCCGCTCATACAGCCGGAATGCCTCATCCGGCTGCGCCCACACCTCTTCGTCATCTTCCGCATGGTGATCCCCACCCACGAGGATCCGCCTCCCGTACAGCTTGTTCGCAACGATGTACCCGGCATCCTCCGCGCCGCTGAGGATCGTGCTCAGCAGGCTCCGTGCCTGGCTGATCGTGCTCGGGTCATGGCGCCCCTGGGGCTTCGCTGCGCGTGTCGCCCAGCCCTTCACCGTGAACACGTTGTTCACCTCGGCGAGCGGCGTGTGCTCGAAGGCCGGCAGCAGAATCTGGTCCAGCAGATGTCGGCGGCGCGTCATGGTCCCTGGACGCGGATGGTTCGCCGTCTTCCAGATCTCGACCCAGTCGCCGAATTTGGTCAGCGCCTTCGCCGGGTCGATCCAGATCCCGGCGCGGATTGCCGCTTCCTGCTGGTTTCCCCAGTCTTCGGCGAGCTTCTTGGTCGGGAATCCGGGCTGTGTGCCCTTGGTGCCGTCCGGTTTCTTGTAGCAGGCCCGCCAGGTGTATTGCTTGGTCGTCTTCCCGTTCTTGACCTTGAAGACCTTCTCCGCGTAGGCCACGGCCGTGCCCCCTCATGTCCCCTGGTCAAACCGCGTCGTGCAGCGACTTCGTGTTGTCGGGGACACGATGCCAGTGTGGGGAGCGCTCGGTCAGCTTTCGGGAGATCACGGCCGCCGCGCGCGCGGTCATGAGGTCCGCGTCGACGGTGTAAAGAATCGATTCTGCACGATCGTCAAGGTGGATTGCGCAGACCTCGGGAAGGTCGGGCTCGCGAACGATCAGAACCGGAACAATGTGACCCCGCGGCATCTCCGGGGTCCGCGGCAGCCACCTAGCGGCCTGGTCCGTCACAGCCTGGGCGAAGTACCACGCGCCGTCTTCGGTGATGTCGATGTCGTGGAACACGAAGACACAGCCGTCATCCAGGTCGACGATGTACGGCTCGAAGTACTGACCACCCTCGCGCCTCACCTGCATGCTCAACATGCTTACCCCCACTTCGAGCGGTGCCCCCCCTCGGTGGTCCCAGCATGTAAGCACACTTTGTGACGAGGCACGCCGTATGCGTGAAAAGGATCTTCTCTACGTTGCTGGCGGGGCCTTCCCGTCACCGGCCAGGCTCTGGAGATGGCGTCGGGCCTTGCGCCACTGCTTCATCATCTCCTCCAGTTCTTCTGGCGTTATGTCGGGTGAGCCCTTCAACACGACGACGACCCGGGCGTCAGACTGCTCCGGTCCGAGGTGGAGTACGGCGCTCTCCAAAGTTTCACCCTGCCGGAGTTCCAACTCGACAGCGGCCGGCAGCCCCGCTCCTGAGGGCTCTGCGGACGGCGCCTTCTGCTCGGGCGATGCGCTAGTGGTGGGCTCGCGCTCGGGCTTGCTGCCGTTGAGGACGCGGGTGATCGAGTCTTCGGTCCAGCCAACGAGGCGGGCGTACTCCCGCATCGTCCCGGTGACCCTGGTCGGCGGTTTGCCGCCGACGTGGCCTCGTTCGATGGACTGGATGGTGGTGCGGGTGACGCCGATCCGTCCGGCGACCTGGTCTTGAGAGAGGCCGATCGCCTCGCGCGCTTCCGCGAATGCGCGGCCCAGCCGTGCCCAGCGGTCTCGATCTCGGTCCATGTCTCCACATCATGCACTACTCCCATGCAACCGCGTAGCTCGGATTGAGCCTTTTGACCTGCACTTTGGCTCGCAAACAGAGCCCTTGGGTTGCATGCGACGCATGGAACTTCCCGGGCAGTAGGTGTCGTATGGGGCAATCGAGAGCTAAGAAAAAGAGCCTCAACGTAGCCGTAGGGCTTGCTCAACGTAGCCTGAGAGGGCTAAGTTTCAGAGCGTGAGACCGCACGGAGATTACATCCGCCTGAGACGGCAAGCTCTGAAAATGAGCCTCGGCACGGTGTCAACCCTTACCGGCATCAACAAGGGCCACCTCTCCCGCGTAGAACGCGGGCTCGCCGGGCTCGGCGACGACTACACCCACCTGCTCGCGGAGGTGCTCAACGTGCCCCCCAACGACATCACTCATGACACCCCCAAGGAGAAGACGTGACCGCCCCCAGGGCCAAGAAGGACGAGATCCGGGACAACATCCCGGCGCCAAGCACGCCGGAGGGCGAGCTTTTCCACTACAAGCCGGCCGAGGCCGCGAAGTGGTTGCCGTTCTCCGCTCGGAGCCTCAAGGAAATGGCTTACGCCCGACAGATCACCCACGTGAACAACGGCAACAGTGTCTGGTTCACGGGCTTGAACATTCGTGAAATCACTGCCCAGTTCACCCGTGACCCGTTCGCCGCGCCGAAGCCCGTCAAGGCCGCCGCCTAGACGGCTAAGCCCCAACCGCCGGTTTCTGGCGAGTCACCGGCAGCCGGGGCCCGCGACCCCAAGGGTCGCCGATCCACCCCCACCAGAACACACGAAACGAAAGGGGCTTCACGTGCCTCAAGTATCGCCTACCCGGACCCGCCTCACGACAGCCCGCCTGAACGCGATCCTGCGCCTGATGCGGTCCGAGGGCCCGTCGGCCGCCGAGCTGAACTCGGCGCTCAGCGACATGGTCAACGAGTACTACGCGCTCTACGAGGAGCTGCACGGTGTGCGGTCCCGACTGAATCGCGTGCTGGACATCTGCGACCGCGAGGAGCGGAACGCGATGCGCTGGGAAGACCCGATTTCGGTTCCCGAGCGGGTGGCCTCGATCCAGCGTACTGCCCTCGGCGACGACGTCCGCGACGGCGGTGCGGCGTGACCGACTACCCCGAGGTCACCGCCTGGCTGGTGAAGAAGGCCCGTGAGTTCAGGGCTGAAGGCACTCCCGCGAGCTGGGCACAAGCCGACGCGGCTGCGGGTCTCGCGTCGAAGATCGCCCGTGGCGCCGTCCGTCCGAACAACCTGAGGATGATTCCCGATCCGGGCTTCTTCGAGGCCGGTCGCACCTACGCGCACGGCGATTACCGGTTCGCCTGCGAGTACCTGACCACCCACCCGACCAGCGGACGGATCTCTGCCTGGGGCTGGTTCGGGAAGAACGACACCTGGCGGCACGCCTCATTCGGTGCCCGCCAGTACGAGGTCCGCGAGTGGGTCGACGTCACCACGGTCGGGGAGTCCCCAGCGCAGCAGCACTACGACAAGGTGCCGGATCCGGCGGACGGATGCCACTGGTGCGCGTGCGGTAACCGCTGGCCCTGCAAGGACGCCAAGGCGGTGGCCGCGTGAACGCCGCCGAGTTCAACGCCCGCTACCCGGTGGGCACCCCGGTTCTCGCGTACCCCGGCGTCCGTCCGGAGGACGACCAGAACGCCGAGCGGCTCATCACCCGCACCCGTAGCAAGGCCGAGGTCCTCGGCGGCCACACCGACGTCGTCTGGGTCGACGGGCACGGCGCCTGCATCGCCCTCACCCACGTCGACCCGTTGCCGCTCTGGGGCGGCGGCCCGGAGGCGCGCGCAGCCCGGAACGTGCCAGACAATCCGCGCGAGCTGTGCCGGAAGTTCCAGCCGAAGCCGGAGCCGTCCGAGTTCTGGTGCGCCAACTGCGGCTGGAACGAGCCCATGCACGACAACGAGGCCACGCGTGGCGCAATCGCCGAGGCGTTGAAGTGGCTCCCCCAGGAGGTGGCCCGGTGACGCGCCCGATCTCCGACCTGGATGTCCCGTTGTCGACGCTGCGGGAGCAGATGACCGCGCTCGTCGCCCGGCAGCAGCAGGACGTGTCCGTGGACCGGCTGCGGCGGCTGCTGGCAGAGCAGGCCCACCAGGTCGACACCTCCGACACGGCATACGCCCGCCTCGCATGCGATCACCCCGAGGCGTGCTCCTGCGACGCCGACTACCCCAACTGGACTCCCGGGAGCACGACATGACCGCACCCACCTCCCCGCGCCTCCTGGACGCCGCACTCCTGGATGCCGCCCTGGCCGACGCACGCGAGCAGTTGGCATCGGCGCAGACGACCAGCATCCACGACCACGTTGCGCTCATCCGATCCCACACGGCTCTGAAGTCCAGCCTGGACCGGATCCTGTGGACCCTCGACGCGGAGAACGACGAGCCGGATGTGGCCGCGCAGGTCGACGCCGAAGACGGCGTCACCCGGCCCGCATACCGCCGCTACCGGCGTGACGAGGCGGTGGCGTGATGGCGACCGAGGCTCGTTCCGACCATACCCGGAAGGCGTCAGCGGGCCGCCGCCGCCGGCACACGACGCAGTTGCCGCACCGGATCGCCCAGATCGCCCCAGATGCGGCCTCGATCCTGCTGATGTCCATGTGGACGGACAGCGCCGGCCCTGCTGGACGGAAGTTCCTCGCCGTCGCTCGGGCCGGTGACGGAACGCAACTGCCGCTCCCGCCGGGCGGATCCCGCGACATCGCCTCCCTCGTGCAGGGCGCCTTCCCGACGGCGGACTGGAACCGCACCCAAACCTGGTACGCGGCCACCAACACGCTCACCCCGTGGCAGGCCGACCAGAGCCACCGGGAGGCGTCGTGAGCATCCTCGACCTCCCGCCCACCCCGGACACCGCCGACCCGGTCGTCCTGCCCGGCCTCCTCTCCGGCCTCGGCATCACCAAGAGCCGTGTCCCGGAATGGATCACCGACCCCGGCCTGATCGCGTCCATCGAAGCCGGACTCATCGACATCCCCGATGAGCTGGTGGGGGAGGGGACATGACCACCGCCTGTGTCGACTGCCGCGACATCGCCGACAACCGGTCCTGGGCCCTCCAAGCTCTTGGCCACCCGGATTGCGTGACAGCGATCCGCGCCGAACGCATCGCTGCTCGCACGTTCTGGATCCGCATCAACCCGCATGGCTGCGTGGTGGGTTCGGCCCTCGGTGACTACGTCGGGCTGCTCGCCGAGGACGCGCACAAGCAGTTCACGCCTCGGGTCCGTGACCGACGCCGCGAGGCATCGGAGGGCTACCGGCACGAGCTGGTCACCCACGCCGAGTGGAAGCAGCGCGCCGAACTCTGTCTGCTCGGCCGCTGCGAACACCGGGCCGCGTCGTGACGGCCCCGGAGCTGATCGCCATCGGGATCGGCCTGATCGCCGCCGGGCTCCTCACCGCCACCTACCACCCGACACCCGACCCCGACACGGCCACCGCCTGCGACGACTGCCACGGGCGGCCCGACCCGAACCACTGCACCTGCGTTGGGAGCTGAGCATGAGCACCGCCACCAGATCGACCGGTAAGCACACCGCCACCTACTTCGGACTGCGCGAACGGGATGCCCACGCCGTGCTGGTACGCGGATGCCGGGACGCCATCCTCGTCGCGCAACTCCGCGCCGAACTCGCCGCAGTGACAGCAGCGAACGAAGAGTGGCGCCGCGCAACGATCCGCGCCAAGGCCGAACAGCAGCGGCTCCGGCAGGCCGTCATCAACGCCCGCCCCCGCATCACCACCGTGCCGACCGCCCTCGTCCGCCCGTACTCGCCCGTCGTCGTCCTGCCCTACGTGCCGCCAGTCCCGCACCGCGACACCAGCAACGACACCACACAGGCACTCCCCATCCTCGACCAGCCCAGCTACCAGGCCGCCTGAACCCGCCGCCGCGCCGGATGCCACCCGGCCGGCGAGGCGGCGCCCAACAACCACAGACCGGCGGCGCGTCGAGACCCCCGACTCCGCGCCGCCCCAAGGGCCAGCTCCCCGGGGCCCCCGCCTGGGGAGCTGGCCCTCATCAACCACACCCGAAAGCGAGAACCATGAGCACCGAAAGCACCACAAAGCCCGCACCGCCACTGGTGTTCTGCGACACGGAAACCACGGGCCTGGACCCGGTCATGCACGACGCGTGGGAGTTCGCGCTGATCGTCCGCCGCGACGGCCAGGACATCGAGCACACCTTCCAAATCCGGCCCGACCTCACCAACGCCGAACCGAAGGCACTGGAGATCAACCGGTACCACGAGCGGACCAGCACACCCGGGTGGACATGGGACGACCCGCACACCGCGGCGACCCGCATGTACCACCTCCTCAACGGCGCCGTCCTCATCGGCTCCAACCCCAGCTTCGACGCCGACATGATCCGCAACCTGTTCGCCCGCTACTACGAAGTCGCCAAGCCCTGGCACTACCGCACCATCGACACCACAACCCTCGCCGTCGGCGCCCTCTACGGACGGGCCAGCGAATGGACCCACAAGGACTGCGACGCCACCTGGTACGACAAGGTCACCAAGGCCATCGGCTGGCCCTGGAAGTCCTACGAAGTCTCCAGGCACGTCGAAATCGACCCGCCAGCGAAGGACGTCGCGCACACCGCGCTTGGTGACGCCCGCTGGGCCCGCGACGTGTGGGACGCCGTCACCACCCCCGACGCCTTCTACGCCGCCTCCGACGAGCAACTCGCGCAGATGGCAGGCGAGTCGCTCTCCCGTACCCACGGCGGTGCCCAGTGACCGCCGTGGCGGAGGCGCCGGCCGAGGTGGAGCCGGGTCTGTACAACGTTGACGCCGAGACCTACCACTCCGACCCGATCCCGGGCGGCAGCCTCTCCTCCACCGGCGCCCGGAAGCTCGTCAAGGACTGCCCTGCCAAGTTCAAGCACTGGCTCGACAACCCCGAACCGCCGAAGAAGGCCCTCGACCTCGGCACCGCGGCCCACCGGCTCGTCCTCGACGACGGACCCGAACTGATCCTCATTGACGCCCCGCGCTGGGACACAAACGCCATCAGAGCCGAGGTCGCTGCGGTCCGCGCCGAGGGCAACATCCCGCTCAAGCGGCCCGAGCTGGAGCAGGTCGAAGCCATGGCCGCCGAACTGAGGAAGGACCCGGAGGCATCCCGTCTCCTTGAGCCCGGCTCCGGAGTCGCCGAGCAGTCCGCGCTCTGGGAGGACAACAGCGTCTGGCGGCGGGCCCGCTTCGACTGGCTCCGCAACGACGGCCAGCTCGTCGACTACAAGTCGGCTCGCTCCTGCCGCCGCGAAGACCTGGAGAAGGCATTCCACGAGCACGGATACCCCCAGCAGCAGGACTGGTACGAAGCCGCCGGCTCCGCCCTCGATCTGATCGACCCCGAGCGGCCCATGCAGTTCGTGCTCCAGGAGAAGGAACCGCCGTACCTCGTCGTCGTGACGACGTGCGACCCGATGGCCCGCGGTATCGGCCGCCACCTCAACGAGGTCGCCCTCAACACCTACGCCATCTGCCGCGAGCGCGGCGAGTGGCCCGGCTACCTCCCCAATCCGATGATCTCGCTCCCCGCCTGGGTTGAGCGCCAGTACGCCTAGGAGAACCCGCATGAATCAGCCCCTCGGCCAGCCCGTCCGTGCCGGACGGCAAAACCAGCAGACCGACGACTACGAGGACGGCGCGTTCGCCTTCCGCCCCGCCACCAAGGACAAGGCCAAGGCCCGTGTCGCCGTCCAGGGCGTCTCCGGCTCCGGCAAGACCTGGACCGGCCTGTCCATCTCCCAGGGACTCGCCGAAGGCCAGCGGTTCGCCGTCATCGACACCGAACGCGGCGCCGCCTCCCTGTACGTCGGCATCAACGGCATCCAGTTCGACGTCCTACAAATGAACCGCTACGACCCCCGCGACCTCGTCAAAGCCCTCGCCGCCGCAGCCCAGCACAACTACCCAGTCGTCATGGTCGACAGCCTCTCCCACTTCTGGAAAGGCACCGACGGCACCCTCCAGCAGGTCGACAAGGCCAAGACCCGCTACGGCGGGAACTCCTTCGCAGGCTGGAAGGAGGGCACGCCCATGCAGAACGACATGATCGAAGCCCTCCTCGCCTACCCCGGGCACGTCGTCGTCACGATGCGCTCCCACACCGAGTGGGTTCTGCAAGAGAACGACCGGGGGCGCAAGGAGCCCGTCGCGATGGGGATGCGCGCCGAGCAGCGCAAGGGCGTCGAGTACGAGTTCGGACTCGTCTGCTCCATGGACATCGACAACACGCTCACCGTCCTGAAGTCCCGCTGCCCCGACCTGCACCGCAAGGTCATCAAGGAGCCGACCGGGGCAATCGACGTGGCCAAGCCGCTCCTCGACTGGCTCAACGATGGCGCCGAAGCAGTCGACGCCTCCGCGTGGATCGATGCCGCGACCGCCGCCGAAGCGACCCCGGAAAGCTTGCTGGCCACGTACCGGGACGCCGAGTCCCATGGCGCCCTCGCCACCCCGCTGCTCCATCCGCAGACCGGCCAGCCGACCAGCCTCGGCGCCTTCATCAAGGAGCGCGGCACCGCGCTCAAGAACGCCCAGCAGTAGCCCACCCCGATCGGGAGCCGCTCGCACTCGTATTGCGAGCGGCTCCCAGAACCAGGAGACCACACCGTGACAGGACCCGAGCACTACCGCGAGGCCGAACGCCTCCTCGGCCAGGCCACTGACAACGACGGCGACGTCCAGACGGATGACCGGATGACCACCAACATCCTGGCCGCCGCCCAGGTCCACGCGACTCTCGCCCTCGCCGCCGTGACCGCAGGCCAGCAGGTCAGGCCCGGCAAGCCAAGCGCCGACCGTGACGCTTGGGCCGCTGCCGCTATCGCCCCGGAGCCGGACTACGACGTGACGAGGAGCGTCTGGTGACCTACATACAGCCCGCGTTCGACGGCGCCGAACTCGCCGCCCCCGCCCCGGCGAAGTCCCGCCGCCGCATCGACGACTACGAAGCCTGGGTCGACGAAGTCTGGAAAACGTTCGTTGCCGCCGCAGACAGCGGCCAGCCGTTCACCGTCGACCAGATCGCCCGCAGGCACCGGCTCCCCGACCCGCCGCAGCCCAAAACGCAGTGGGGGAGGCTCCCTGGCCGGCTCCTCAACGACGGGATCATCCGGCATCACGGCTACGGCGGCTCCGCACGCGCCAGGCAGTCCCTCGTCCACGTATGGATCGGCGTCCCCATCGGCCAGCGGCAAGCCGTAGCGCTCGCTCGCCGCGAGGCCCGCGCTGCCGCCCGAGCCGAGAAGCGGGCCGCCTGATGGACCTCGTCAACCACATCAACCTCGGCCTGATCTGGCTCGCCGCGAGCGCCGCCTTCGCCGTCGGCGCCGGAATCGGCGCACTCGCCAACCGCCTCCGCCACGGGGCCGATGGCACCACGCGACAGGACCGGAAGGAGCAACCGTGACCACCGCTGTCCGCGAAGCCCCCCACCACCGCACGCTCACCTGCTACGTCAACTACGGCTGCCGCCTCCCCGAATGCGCCGAACGGTACAGGGAGTGGAACCGCAACCGGACCCGCGCCAAGCGGGCCGGCCAGTGGCAGCCCCACGTCGACGCCGAACCCGTCCGCCAGCACCTCCGCACGCTCAAAGAGCACGGCATCAGCATCCGGCAGGCAGCGACCCTCGCAGGCGTCCGCGGCTGCTCCCTCCACCCCCTCTTCCACCGCCCCGTCCGACACACCGTCCGCCCCGAGATCGCCGCCGCCGTCCTCGCCATCGACCCGGCCAACACGGCACCCACCTACATCGACCCCACTGGAACCGGGCGCCGCATCGAGGCACTCGTCGCCGACGGGTGGCCCATGGCACACCTGGCCGACCACATCGGGGTCTACCACACCTACGTCCACGCGCTCACCCAGCGCAGCCACAACGGCCAAAAGGTACGGGCCACCACCGCCGCGAAAGTCTCCGACGCCTTCGACCGGCTCGCCACCACCAAACCGGCCCGACACGGCGTCAACCCGAAACACTTCAAGCAGTCCCGCAACATGGCCGCCTCACGACAGTGGCCGCCCACCGCCTACTGGGCGGATCGTATGGACGTCATCGACGACCCTCACTTCCGGCCCGAGTACAAGAAGCTCCGCGCCGAGATCATCGCTGAAGAAGCCCACTGGCTCATCACTGCGGGGCGGCTCAACCGGGAACAGGCCGCAGACCGCCTAGGCGTCTCCCTCTTCTCCATCGACCGGGCACTCCGCGAACACCCCCAGGACCAAATGGAGGTGGCGGCATGAGCTACCGCATCGGATCCCTGTTCACCGGCACCGGGGCCTTGGACCTGGCCGCGATGGACGTCTTCGACGCCGAGGTGGTCTGGCACTCGCAGTTCGAACCGCCGGACAAGAACGGCAAGGAGGACAAGCACCAGTATGCGGCGAAGATACTGGCCCGGCACTGGCCCACCGTGCCGAACTTGGGCGACATCACAACCGTCGACTGGTTGTCCGTCATCGAGGAGCACGGGCCCGTCGACATCCTCACAGGCGGGTTCCCCTGCCAGGACGTGTCTTCCGCCGGAATGCGAGCCGGCCTGACCGCCGACTCCCGGTCCGGCCTGTGGGCCCACATGGCCCGCGCTATCCATGAACTGCGACCCCGTCTGGTGGTGATCGAAAATGTCGAAGGGCTCCTCTCGGCGGAAGCTGACCGTGGACTGGAATCCGGAACTGAGGCTGTGGACCAGGACGCCGGAACAGGACGGGTTCTTCGAGCTCTTGGAGCCGTTCTCGGAGACCTGGCCAGCCTCGGGTTCCATGCGGAGTGGGCGCGCGTGGCAGCGTCGGAGGTCGGCGCTCCCCACGCCCGGAAGCGGGTCTTCGTCTACGCCTGGCCGGCTGCTGTCGACCCCGGTCGCCTCGGACGGTGGGACGGACCGCGGGTCCTCGGCGGGCTGGGGGCTGCGGGACGAGACGCGGAAGCTGTTGCCGACGCCGCGGACCTCGGACACGAACGGGGCCGGAGTGCACGGGACGGGCGGCCCGGACCTGCGGACGGCGATCTCGCTGCTGCCGACGCCGGCCGCGCGGGACTGGAAGTCGGGGGAGTCGAACCTGATGGACCGGAACTCCCGGCCGCTGAACGAGGTCGTCGTGAACCTGCTGCCGACCCCGACGGCGTCGAACCCGAACGACGGGGAGTCGCTGGAGTCCTGGGAGGCCAGGCGGCAGCGGAACCTGGCGAAGGGCATCAACGGGAACGGTCAGGGGACGCCGCTCGCGATAGCCGTGAAGCTGCTGCCCACGCCGACGGCATCGTTCCCGGGCACGACGGCGAACTTCCGTCCGGACGGGACGCCGTACAGCGAGGGGTACGGGATGACGCTCCTCGATGCGGTACGGCTCCTGCCGACGCCCAGGGCGACGGACGGAACGAAGGGCGGCCCGAACCAGCGCGGCAGCAAGGGCGACCTGATGCTGCCGAGCGCGGCGGCGCAACTCCTTCCGGCGCCAGCGGCGGACGGCGAGAGGACGTCCTCGAGCTACGGCCGGGGCAACCCGACCTCGACTGGGGCGATTACGAACCCGCCATCCGACGCTGGGAAGCCGTCCTCGGACGACCCGCACCCTGGCCAACCGACGCTCTGGGACGACTGAGCCCCGTCTTCACCGAATGGCTCATGGGCCTCCCCGACGGCTGGGTCACCGACACCCCCGGCCTCACCCGGCCCGCCATGCTCCGCGCCCTCGGTAACGGCGTCGTCCGGCTCCAAGCCGCCACCGCCATCCGACTCCTGCACGGCCGCGCCGTCCACGACGGCGAGCAGGCCGCCGCATGAGCTGCACAACCGGCAAGCGCCGCTACCGGGACCGTATCGGCGCCCAGCTCGCCCTCGCCGTCATCCGGCGCCGCAGCAACCAGCGGCGACGCGAAACCCGCGCATACCGGTGCGGCGCCTGCAACGGATGGCACCTCGCCAGCAAGCCCTGACACACGACAAAGCCCCGCCATGTGGCGGGGCCAAGGAGGAGAGGAGCAAGACGTGACGTCAGAGGAGCAGATGGTATGCCCCGCCTTCCAGCACCTCGTGCAACTCGGGATCCTTCTCGGCGACGCGAGCAGCGAACTTCGGGTCCTGGAAGAGCGTGTCCAGCTTGCGCACCAACTCGGCGAAGGCCCGCTCCTTCTCGCTCTGATTGTTGACCCGGTCGAACATCGCCGGCGTCACAACGTATGCGCGGCGTTCACCACGCTCCGTGAACGCTCCAGGCCGTCCGTCCTCACGGACCCCGCGGATGAGGCGGGTCAGTTGCGCACGCGCCTCGGTCATCGACACCTCGGCGACGCCGTCCTCCGCGATCTGAATGCCCTGGTCAGCAGCCATGGCAAGAGTGTAAGTCATTTCCAATCCTTCCAATCTGACCAATCTTTAAAGTATTGTGGCAGGTGCGACCCGGCACCGCCAGACGCCCTTGCTTCCGCATGTCCAAGCTCACCGAAAGAAGCCCCGATGGCCGTCTCCAAGCGCCTCCGGTACGAGATCCTCCGGCGGGACAACCACGCCTGCCGCTACTGCGGCGCCACGGCCCCACGGGTCAAGCTCAACGTCGACCACGTCATCCCGACGTCCCTCGGCGGCAGCGACAAGCCTGACAACCTCGTCACTGCCTGCGTGGAATGCAACAGTGGCAAGACCAGCAGCCTGCCCAACGCGGAACCCGTGGCTGACGTTGAACAGACGACGTTCCGGCGAGCAGACGAGCTTAAGCGTGCTGTTGCGCAGCCGATCGGAAATGACATCCAGATCGCCTTCCATGCTCACCTGATCGCGGTGTGGCAGTGGGCCTGGGGTAAGCGCACTCACACCGAACCGACCGAGGAGGAAGCACAGGAAGCGTTCGAGGGGTTGGCTCTCCTCGCCGACGGATCAGACTTCACGTCCGACCGCCTCACGGAGATCGCGTTCAAGGCGGGTTCGGCACGCTCCACCGACATCACGCGCTTCATCGAACCTCAGTTGAGCAACGAGCAGTTCTCCCTCGGCGCCGACGCGGTGAACCGCTGGTCGACCAGTTGGGAAGCGGCCAGCCAGGACGTCCAGCCTTCGATGGACGAGCTGGCCGAATTCTGTGACGACCTCCACCACCTCGTCCTCCTCCTGGACGCCACCGCCCAGCGAGACACGGTCATGGCCGCAGCAGCCCGAGCGGGTCAGGCGCGGGATACCAGCATCACCCGCCACCTGTCGGCACTCCGCACCGTGGGCGGTGAGAGCTAGTGCCTCGCATCCGGACCGTGAAGCCCGAGTTCTGGGAGGACGAACTCCTCGGCGTCATGCCGCGTGACGCCCGGCTGCTGTTCATCGCCACGTTCAACATGGCGGACGACGAGGGGATCCTTCGTTGGACGCCGGCCTACATCAAGGCCCAGGCGTTCATGTACGACGACGACCTGACCATCGGTGATGTCGGCAAGCTCATGCAGCGCCTCACCGACGCGGGCCTCGTCTTCCCGTTCATCGGTGGAGTGGCCCGGCAGCAGATGGCTCTCGTCGTCAACTTCCGCAAGCACCAGCGCATCAACCGGCCTCAGAAGAGCAAGCTCCCGCCACCCTCACTGAGCGCCTGGCAGACCCGCGAAATGTATGCCCGCCGGGACGGCTGGACGTGCCAACTGTGCGGCAGCGAGATCCCGCGACGGATCGTCAGCAACGACGACCACAACCTGGCCGTCGACCACATCCGTCCGGTCGCCGCAGGGGGTACGGACCACCCCTCCAACGTTCGTGCCGCGCACCAGGCGTGCGAGCGGAGCCGTCGCGGCTCACGGGATGGGGAGGAGTTCATTCCGCCCGCAAGTCTCGCCGGGCTTGAAGGTTCACTGAACGATTCACTGAACCGTTCAGTGAATGACTCCGTGAACGAATCTGACGCTGAGTTCAACTCGGGGTGCCAGACAGATACGGACAGTGAGATTTCTTCACTGAACCATTCACTGACGGAAGGGAAAGGAAGGGAAGGGAAAGGAAGGGAAGGGAACACCCCCCTACCCCCCGGTGATCGGCATGGTGAGCCCGCCGTCGTGCAGACGGAAAGGGCGCTCCCAGACCGCATGACCGACGCCTTCCTCGAACGCTTCGCCCGCGGCAACTCCTACAAGCGCCGCCAAGTGCGAACCACCATCGCCGACGCCCTCGCCAACGACACCGACTCCAGCGAGCTATGGCGCGCTCTCGAACAGCTTGGCGAGACCAGCAAGCCGGTCACCGCCAACACCCTCCAGTTCGCCTTCTCCAAGATCCGCAATCACGCAGGCGCCAGCAACGTCATCGCTCTCCCTTCCGGCCCGCACCTGCCCGGCCCGGACACGAACCTCGCCGGCTGGGCCGCCGTGGCCGCCTCCTTCGACTCCGAGGACTCCGCATGAACCCACGAGAAGCAGCCGAACTGCTCGGCCACTGCGCCATGTTCGACAACCGAAAGCCCAGCCAGGGAGCCGCAGTGGCTTGGGCCTCCGCCCTCCACGACGTGCCGCTGGACGCGGATGCCAAGGCCGCTGTTGCCGCCTACTACTCGACGCCGCCGCAGGATCCGAACGCGAAGCTGTGGATCCTGCCGCACCACGTCCGCACCCTCCGGGCGAAGATCCGCGACGCCCGGCTGGAGAACTTCCGGTACGAGCCGCGCCCCGACGAGACGGTGGGGGAGTTCCTCGCCCGCTACAAGGGCCAGGTCGCCGCCATAGCCTCCGGCCGTGTCGCCCCACCCACCGACCGTCCCGCGCTCGAAGGCGGCCCCTCCAGGGAGTTCGTCGCCGAACTTGACGCCCGCGGCTGGGAAATCGGCCGCGACGTTCCCAGCGCCGAAGCGCTCACCGACACCGTCCGCCGCGCCGGCCCCCTCGGCGTTGAATGCCCGGCCTGCCACGCGGCGATCGGAAAGCCGTGCAAGACGCCGGGCGGCACCGACAAGCAGCCGCTGGGCAAGACCCGCACCAAGCCGCACAGCGCCCGCCTGCGGGCCGCCAATGGCGAACGGGAGGCCACCGTCGAGGAGCGGGCCGCCGAGGAGCAGCGGATCCGTGCCATGTCGGCCCGCCACCTCGCCCGTGAGCAAGCCGACGCCGACATCCCCGACGCCGTCATCGTCGACGAGGAGGCCGCGTCGTGACCGGTGATTGGGAGCCAGAGGCCGATGACGTCAAGGCCATGCGGCGGGAGAACGGCGGCCAGGACTTCCGGGCCTTCATGCGGCAGCAGATCGCTACCGGCAATGCCCGCCGCGGCGGCACGCCGAAACCGGTGGACCTGAAGCCACCCGGCCACAAACCGGGCGCATGGCCCACCGGCACCAGCCCGCCCGGCCCGCCGCCCGAACGGTCGATACCGAAACCCATCTGGGATGCGGCCATCCGCCACTACCGCAACGAAGAGCACCGACCCGACCAGCCCTGCGACTGCGGCAACTGCCCACCCGAGGAGACCTGATGACTCTGCACGCCGGTGCCCCGATGCCCGACAGCCTCCGCCACTTCATGCGCGCCAACCACCACCCCGCCCGCTCTGTGCCCTGCCCCCACTGCGGCGCCACCGCCCACAAACCGTGCCGCCTCCGCACCAGCAACCGATTCCTCACCCAACCCCACCCCCAGCGCGTATCCGCATGGGCCCGCACTGTCGCCTGCTGCCCCACCTGCCAAGTCACCCCCGAAGTGCCCTGCCACCACGACGGCCGCGCCCTCCCCAGCGGCAGCGTCCACGCCGCCCGCTACCAGGAAGCCGAGACCACCGCCGCATGACGCCCTACGAGCGCCTGATGGCCGAGGCCCTACCCACCGGCACCTTCGGCCACGCCGACCGTGCCCATCCCCGCCGCCCCACCGAACCCGCCTCATGGTGGACATCCGAAGAGCAGGCCGCCCACGTCGCCACCCTCGAAGCCGAACTGGACCAGATCGAAGCCCGCGGCACCGGCAAACCGCGACTCCGGATCATCAACGGGGAGGCGGCATGAGCCCTGGTGAGAGGGACCGGTGTCCCCCGGGGTCGCGCCCCCGCACCGGTCTCGTAGCAGGTCAGGGGTGGTGTGCGGCGTGTGGCCGGCGTCTGCTGCGCCCGTCGCCGTCCGGGCTGGGTCCGGTGTGTGCCCGGCGCCTCCGTGTCTCCCCGGCCGCGAACGTGGCGGCCCGAGCCTCGCCCGCCGCTCCTGTCCCGCTGATCGAGGGGCAGACCGAACTGCCGCTCGACGGGCTGCCGACCGCCTGACCGCATCCGGATACAGCCGCCAACACGACCGCCACCCAACAGGAGAAATCATGCGCAGCACCCGAAACACCACCACCCAGACCACCTGCGACTACGAGGCCAGCGACTGCACCCGCTGCGACACCTACATGGTCACCGCGTCCCAGACGCTCACCGCCGAGACGCGTGCCGCCCGACACCGGGAGGACCTGGCCGCCGACGGATGGACGGACCACGAGGGCCGCGACTACTGCCCCGACCACCCGGTGGGCGGTTGCGCCACCTCTGCTGTCCGGCCGTGACCGACATGCCTGCACTCACCCACCACAGCCTGGAGACCACCGTGACCGACCGACTCACCGACCAGCAGCAGACCCCCGCCGAAATCCGCCTCGCCCAGTACGGCGAGCGCACCAGCACCTGGTCCACCGCGACCTACAACGACGGCACCGAGAAGGCGCTGCACGAGATCGCTCTGGGCTTGAAGACGGAGATCGACCGCCTGCGCGAGCAGCGCCGCTACCTGATCGACCAACTGACCAAGAAGGACACCGCGTCCGGGGCAGGCGACAGGGCACTGCGGGAGTTCCTCGGCGGCAAGCCTGCTGCCGAGCCGGACATTGCGGCAGCCGACAACCCCACCCCGCTGCATTGGGGCCTGAACGACGTCCTGTGGGGCGACGACGACACCGTCACCGTGCTCCTGTCCGGACCCGCTCGCGAGCCGTACTGGCTGGAGCTGGACCCTGAGCGCGCCGCTGTGCTCCGCGAGGACCTTGCCGGGCCGGCCGCCGAGGAGGCGCACGTGGTGGCCGACGGCTCAGCCGCCCCCGATTCCGTGGAGGACTGCCCCGGCTGCGTTAAGGCGGTGCAGGGGTGAGCGTCCACACGATGGGCGTAGAAGTCGCCTGCGATGGGCCCGACGGCCAAACCGATTGCCCAGACAGTGCCGCAGTCCGGGCCGCGCCTAGGTCGATGACGGCCCGCCAGGTTCGCGCTGACGGCCGCGCCGACGGGTGGGCCGTGCGTCGCGTTCCTGGCGCACTTCGCGATGTCTGCCCCGCCTGCCGCTCCGGTACGGCGCTGTGACTGCCCACCCCACCCACAACCGGCCCGGCGACTGCCACCGCCGCCCCCTACCGTCACAAAGTGCCGTAAAGCAGAAGGAATTGACCATGACCGACCGCACTTTTCCCCACGACACGTACATCACCGCCGTCGTCAACACCCTCACCGACGTCGGCCTCGACCCCGCCGACATCACCCTCGACGACTGCGACACCCGCGGCAGCCACTGCTACCTGCGAGCCTGTCTCCACTTCACCCCTGAGGACACCTACGGCGTGGATGCGGCGCGCTGGCCGGACGGGCTGCTCCTGATCTGGGAGTGGCACCCCGGCATCGAGGCGGGCGAGGCCGAGCGCGGCCCGGTGTGGCTATGGGCGAAGTGCCTGCCGGACGGCTCCAACGGTGAGCCGGCAGCGATGCCTGTCCCGGGGGCCGCCAATCCGGTCCAGGTCGCGTTCGCCCTGGCGGAGCTGATCAACAAGGGCGAGCCGGGGCGGCGGCGGATCGGGCTGTGGAACGGCGCCGCCGTGCTGGACGCGGCGTGCGAGGCGTGGGGTACCGCCGAGGGCTCCGAGTAGCCACCCATGACCGCCCTCAACCGGCCCGGCGGTGGAGATAGCACCGCCGGGCCGGCGCCCCGACCCTCCCACACCCGAATGGAGTTGACCATGACCCGCTTCAACCACCTCGGTGCCGACGAGGCGCAGGCCATCCGTGATGCCAGCGCCCGCCTCGCGGAGATCGACAACCTGCGCACCACCAGCTCCCTCCGTGAGGTGCTGCTCGACCTCAGCTGCGCGCTGGCCAGCCTCGCCGGGCCGGTCGGCGTGCTCACCGACGAGTGGATCGCCGAGCGCGGCGGCGTGGACGTACCGCCGGCCGAGGAGCTGCCGGATACCGACGTCCTGGTCGCTCTCGCCGCGAACCTCCGTCACCTCGCCGACAACACCTGACCTGGAGTTCACCGTGACCGACCTGACCGAGACCGCCCGCGTGCTGCTGCGTGATGCCGAGTCGTACCTGTCCGCCCTGCACGGCTCCGTCGCCCGGCACGACAACCTCGGCGTCAACCTGGGCTGTGCGGGCTGCGAGCTGCGGGACCGGATCGCCGAGGTGCTGCCGACGCTCGCCGTGCAGCCGTCTGCGGACCGGGCCGACCTCCGCGACCGCGTTGCCGCCGCGATCTGCGAGCGGCAGAACCCCGGCCGCCGCTACGCCGACTGCGAGCACCCGTGGCAGGCCGATGCGGAAGCCGACGCCGACGCGGTACTGGCCGTGCTGCCTGCCGACGGCACGTGGGACTCCCTGGTCCGCGAGACCGGTCGGCTCCGCTGTGAGGGCGCGGCTCTCCGGGACCGCGCGGCCGAGGTCGACGCCCGGGTGGCTGGCTTGCGGCGGCAGGTCGACGCCGACCGGGCCGCCGTGCTGAGCTGGGCTGCCTGCATCGCCGAGCAGATGATGGACGAGCGCTACGGACCCGACTGCTCCTACGCCATCGGCGGTCTGGACGTGGCCCGGGAGCTGCGCCGTCTGGCTGGCGAGGCGCAGCAGGCCGAGCCTGAGCCGCTGCTCCCGCCCGAGACCACGTGGCGCGTCGAGACCCGTTGGCACACCGGTGAGTGGCGCACCACCGGCCGCTCCTGGGACAGCGACCGGGACTGGGTGGTCGAGGGCTACGAACGCGCCACCGGCCGCCCCGGGGTCCGCGCGTACCGCCTGGTGCGGGCCACCACCACGTTCACCGTCGAGTCCGAGAGCCTGCCTGCCGTGTCCGGGGCTGCTGCCGCGCCCGAGACGGAGGCGTGACCCATGGCCGAAACACCCGAGCCGATCGTGCAGGCCACGAAGTACACCGTGAACTGCCTGCCCGAAGACTGCATCGATTCCCATCTCTTTGAGATCACCGTGGAGTACCGGGGCGCCGACCGGTGGGCCGTGAAACGACACTCCTCGTGCCTCGGAGCAGACGGCACCTGGGAGTACGAGATGCGCCCCTCGTCGCGTGAGGACGAATGGCTGGCGACGCACCGGTTCGACCTGGATACCGCGCTCCAACTCGCCAAGGAGCAGGCGCCCCTCGTCACGGTGAACGGCTTCACGGTGAGCGACGCGCTTCGTATGGCCGAGCGGAGGCTGCCGTGATCGCGGACGCGGTCGACACCGCGATCCGCATCGGCTGGGCACTCGCCGCCTGGATCGCGGTCCTCGCCGCCGTCGGCACGATCGTCGTACTGGCGGCTACCGCGACCGGGGCGTGGGCGTGGCATGCCGTCAGACGGCGCCCCACGGGCCCCTCCTGGGCCTACGGGACGCTCCAGGCACGGATACGCGCCACACGCCGCACACGGGCCGCAGACAGCCACACAACAGCGCACAGCCACCGGGAGGCAGCGTGACCGCCGCCCGCATCCTCGGCACCGCCATCGCCTCCACCCCACTCGCAGCCGCCCTCTACCTACTCGCCCTGATCGTCCGCGAACACCGGAGGAACCGATGATCAACCCTGCCGACGAAATCCGCGCCGCCAGCACGCGGCTCCGGACCCGGGCCACAGCCGCCACACCCGGCACCTGGCGCGCCGAAGAACTGCCGCCAGACGACACCCACGCCCGCCCGGCGCACTGGGTGAACACCGAGTACAACGTCGGCGACGGGTTCACGACCGTGGAGACGGTCGCCGATTGCCCATGGCGACAGGCCGACGCCGACTACATCGCCGCCATGCACCCCGGCGTCGGGACCGCCCTCGCCGCCTGGCTGGAGTGGGAGGCCGAGACCGTCTCCCGCACCGCGTGGGCGCCGATCAACGGCGGCCTCGACCGCGCCCTTGCGGTCGCCCGCGCCATCAGCGGCGGTGAGCAGCCGTGACCTACTTCCTCACCGCACTCCTCGCCCTCGCCGTCGGCTGGAGCCTCGGCCACCGCACCGCCCGCATCCAGATCATCCACATCGGCGGCAGCGCCGAGCAGGACAACGCGGCGTTCCTCGCCGACGAGCGACGCCGCTTCGACCAGATCACCGCCGACCTCGACATCCCCGGCCACGACGACCCACGGAGCGCAGCATGACCGCCTACCTCCTCGACGTCCCCGAGCTGCACCGACGCCTCGACCAACGGCGGCAGGACCGCGGCCTGACATGGCGCCAACTCGCCGCCATCACCGGCCTGTCGTCGTCCACGCTCTCCCGCATCGGCGACGGCCACCGGCCCGACGCCGACGCGTTGGTCTCCCTGCTCGTCTGGCTCGACCTCGACACCGACCTAGCCATCATGATCAAACCCAAGGACACCGAGTGACCGGCCCGTCCAGCGCCCCGCGCGGTGAGCGCGCCGGCACACCCGGCGCGCGCTGGGAAACCGCGCTCATCACGACCGAGGTCGTGGTCGACACCGACGAGTCCCCGTTCGGCTGGCGGGACCTACCCACACCCAACCGCGAGACCAGGCGCGCCATCACGCGCGCAGCACGGAGGAAGCCATGACCGACCCCGAACTCCAGCGCCAACTCGCCGCCGTCATCAGCGCCCTGGCCGCATCCGAGACGGAGAACCAGACGCTCCGCCACGCGCTCCGCGACATCCTCGGCCGCTTCGAACCCGCGTGGCCCAGCCCCAACGACCCCATGCGGTACCGCGCCACTGTGCCAGAGGCGGACTACGACCGGTGGAACGCCACCCTCAACCCGACCAAGGAGAACTGACCTGCACCCCTTCGAAAGCGGACAGAAACCTGACAGTTCAGCCGAAGCCCCCAAACCGGCCCTCTGCAGTGAGGAGACTCGACACATGACCGAGCCCACCCGCACCTTCGAACTCGGCCCCATACTCCAGCTCATCTGCCGCTACCCCATCAAGGCCACGCCTTATCAGGAGTTCCTCCAGCACCTCACCGGGGACCCCATCAGCAGCCCTATGGAGGCCCTCCGCTGGAGGCAGGTGTGCCATGCCTGGGTGACCGAACAGCACCCCCGGCTCGCCCAGATCGGCCGGCCGGACCTGGAAGAGCGCGACTTCGAGGCGTGGGACCAGTGGGCCGCTGAAGTCGCCGAGACCCTCGGAACGCACACGCTCGCCGTCACACCGCTCCCGCTGGACCGCAGAACCCCGGACAGCCTCTTCGACGTGCTCGCGGACGCCGACGCCCTGCACAAGACCTACGTACACCCAGCCCGGTGAGAGGCCACATGGCCACAGCAGACACCACCAGCGACGGCATACACCGGATCGGCTGCCCCACCCGCGACCCCGGCAGCAGGCAATGCAAGTGCGAGGAGATCGACGCAATCGTCGAAGAGGAAGTCACCGAGCACGACTGCGACTACCAGATCTACGACCCGGACGACGAAGGCGACAGGGTCCCCGCAGACACCGCCTACTAGCAGAGCACAAGTCCTGTGGACCACCACCACTCAAACCCCGTCAAGGAGCGGCACTGATGAGCACACCCGCCCACGGCGTACCGATGTACGCCATCGGCCCGTGCGACTGCGAGATCTTCCCTTGCGGAGGCATCGACGTCGAGGAGCCCGTGAACTGCCGCACGCACCGCCGCGCCACCATGTCCTTCCACCCGGCCAACGGTGAAAGCTGTCACGCCCTCGCCGCCGGCACCGTGGGAGCACCAAGGATTCAGGCGCCGCCACGCCCAGGCCGCGCCCGCGAGGTGATCGTGTGGGACACCGACGGCCCGTCGGCCGCGGTTGTCCGACTCGACTGATCCATGTGTGAAGCCTGCCCCCGGCGTGACCCGTCACCTACACCCACGCCAGGTAGAAGCCTGGCACAACAGCGCCCCCACCTGCACAGGTAGGGGCGCCCTTTTGGACCGCCTCGGCACGATCGGCAGGGGGCCGTTCGGGGTATCACCCATTCGATAACTCCTAAACGCTCCCGGGACCTTGGCCGATGCGACAGAGTGTCAGACCCATGGAGCACACTTCACTCACGAGTAGCCAACAGGGGGGTAGGCGATCGAGATGACGATCCAGGAACAGTGGACGACCGATCACGATGACGACATCATCACCGAGCTGACGTTCGAGGAGTTCCAAGCCGCGGCGTTAGCAGCTCTGGAGCGCCTGGGCCTGACATACGCCGAACTTCGCGAGCAGGCACGAAACCGGAACTTCTCCTCAGCTGAAGCGCACTCATTGTGGGTGACGATCGGCGGCACACTTGATCTCTGACGACTTACGGCGCAAGACAACAGGCTTCGCCAAGGAGATCCAAGCACTCCTCAACGGCACCATCAGCCAAAACGTGCGCATTCTCGCAGTCGCCCACCCGACGAAACGCGGCGACGACCGCATCTTCAACCTGGGCAACCACCTGACCCAGGCAACCATGACTGCGCGGCGATTCCGGCTCAAGCCAGCCAACGACAAAGCGGACCTGTGGATGGACGTGAGCTTCCAACTCCGGCTGGATGCGGAGCAGGAACACCTCATGGTGCAGCAGTCGTTCTTCGGGGTCTTCGAGGGCGCCGAAGGCAGCTCGTGTCTCTGCCACTACGACTACGAACGCGACAAGAAAGACGGCTACCCCGACGCGCACGTGCAGATCCACGGGCAGTCGACGATTCTGGCGGCGCTCAACAGACCCGCCGAGCAGAAGCGGCCCCTCGGTGACCTGCACTTCCCGGTAGGCGGCACACGGTTCCGTCCCTGCCTTGAAGACCTCATCGAGTTCCTGGTCGTCGAACGCCTTGCAGTCCCGCACGACGGACACCAGAAGATCCTTCAGGCGGGTCGAGACAAGTTCCAGATGAACCAGCTTCGCGCGGCGATTCGACGGCATCCCGAGGTCGCACGCGAGTACTTGCACAAGCACGACGCGTTGAACCGGTAGCGCGGTGCCGTCGCTGCTCAGGCGACGGCCCGCTACCGCCGGAAGGTGCCTGTGCAGGCGAGGCAGATCAGGGAACTGTCCCACTCGGCGCGCGCGGCATCCGCGGCGTCCGCCCGCTTCCGGATCACCACACCCCAGCCGATGCCGGCCACGATCGCCGCCAGCCCGACCAAGATCACCCCGGACGCCAGCCCGACCACGCCCAGCAGCGCCACACCGGCCGCGGGGAGGTACGGTGCCCCCGCTGCGGCCGGGGGAGCGTAGGCGGCACGCAGCGGCGACCCCGGCGGCAGGCTGTCCCGGTAGTGGGACAGCAACTGCACGTTCGACGATCCACACTTCGGACTCGGACAGATCACAGGGCAACCTCGCTGGGGGCGGAGGGAGTTGGTCACAACGACACTCCGCAGGCGAGAGATCCACGACAAGCTACTCGCCGGGACTGTGACGCGGCTCACCGGCAGGACGCAACGCGCGCCCCAGCCGACACAACGGCTGGGGCGCGCCACGACGCGTCGGCCCGGCTACCTCCCGGTCATGCCCGGCTCCGGCACCTCCTGCCAGATCTGGGCCGCCAGCAAATCCACCTCATCCTGCGAGAGACCCTTCTTCACGGCAATCACCATCCGCGAGCCATCCGGCAGCGTCGCCTCACGCCCCTCCGTATCGTCCGGCAGCTCAGGAACCTCATAGTTGCTCATGTCGACAGGCTAGCCACGGAAGCGCCAAGCCGGAAGCGGCCAGACGGTACCCCGTCCGGCCGCTCATCGCTGCTGCCCTCACCCGGACCTGGTGGTCAGATCTCGGTCGTCGTGAAAGGCGGCGGCAGATCCGGCAAGTCCACATCGAAGATCTGGGCGACCAAGTATCGGGCGATGGTGTCGTGCTCCAACCCGCTACGACCCGCCGGCATCGACAGGGAGATCCCGCCCTTCTTCCGCTGGACGATCGCACCAAAGAAGCCGGCGTCAGTGATCGGACTGTCGAACAGCTCCACACCCGTATCGGCCAGCAACTGCGGCAGCGGAGTGCCGAGGATCTCCTCAGCCGACGGACGACGATCCGGCGACGGACAGGCAGGGATTGCTAAAGTCATGCGTAGAACTCCGATCTGGATGGGTTGGGTTTCACTGATCGGCGAGGTACGAACTCGCTGTTCGAATCGGCCGGGCGGGTGCAACCGCTCGGCCGTTCGCTTATTCGGTGTCGACCTGCCAGGCGCCGGGCGGGTACACGTCTTCCCAGACTTCCAGCGGTCCGTCTTCGTCGTGGAAGACGTTGACGACGACGAGCACCGATGCCGCCACTTCCGGCGGCAGGTCGATCCCTAGCGCCTCAATCTCGGTTTTCGAGATGATCCGGGCGGTGCGCCTCTCCGGAGACCTGGTGACCTCTCGGCCAGTGCGTTCCTTGTACAGCTCCTGCCACCAGCGCTCTAGCGGGCCCTCGTCCAGGAGTTCCGGGACAGGACCGAGGGCGCGGACATGGATGAACGAGCTGTCGAACGTGGACGGACCCCCCTCATGGCGGTGCACTCGCCGTCGAATGACGATCTCGTCGTGCAGCTCAACATCGAGCAGGCCGGCGATGACCGGATCGGCGACCGACCGCATCGCCCTCCAGTGATCAGTTGAGGTTTCGCCGGGGCCGTAGCGTTGCCCCGTGCGCTCCATTCGCTTGAGGCGGGCCGCGCCGGTCACTGCGACATCTGGACGATGGGCGACAGCAGTACCTTCCGAGGTGGCCACCGTGAGGTTCTCCGCCTTGAGCAACTGAAAGGCGCGGTTCGCAGTACCCATGGCGACGTCGAATTCGTCGCACACCTTGCGCAGGGACGGGAGGTAGTCGCCGGGCGCCAGTTCTCCGTCCTGAATGAGCCGCCGGTAGTGGGCGGCGATCTCCTCGTAGCGCCTTTTCGGCGGCATGACTCTCCTGGCGGGTATCGGGGGTTGCATCTGCTCTACAGTAGCTCTAACGTAATGCCAGCGGCTAGGCCGCGCAACAACAAGAAACGGCCCCATTTGGTGCGTCACCACCGAACAGGGCCAAGGGTCCCAGGGCGGGTGCGTCACCACCCGCCCCGGGCAGCCAGCAACCTGATGAAGGCAGGAGCTAGCCAATGCAGCACTCTACCCGTGCTCTAGTGCACCGTGATCACAGCCTCGTCATCGCAACGCCCATTCCGTTCTCCCCGTCGGCCGCCGATGTCGCTGCTCATGTGGCGGCGTCGCATGTCCGTCGTACTGCTCCGCTTCCGTCGGCTGCTCGTGCCGCGCTGCGCCGTCTGGATTTGGCGCTCAACGGGTCTGCCCCTGCGGCTGTGGCCCGCGCTGTGACTGTGTACGAGACGGCTGCTGTGCATGCCCGGGAGCTGGGTGTGCTGGCCGCGTCGGGCCGGATGTCGGATTTGGACGCGGACTCACTGGCCGCCGCCGAGGATCTGATGGCCGGCGCCAGCGCCGTACTCGCCACCGCCGGGCGCCTGGACTTGATCGGCGGCGCGTCATGAGCGCCGAGGTTGGGCGTCTGCGTGCCGCTCAGACGGTGGCGGATGACGTGATCCGCATGGTGGCGACAGCCCCGGATAGTGGCCTGCTGCTGCAAGTGTCGGTCACCGATCCGGTCACCGGTCAGCGTCTCGCGACGGGTTTCGTCTCGTACCAGGTCGATGGCGTTGTGTCCGGCCGCTGGCTGCATCTGATCGGGGCCGATGAGCATGAGAGGCCGCAGCCGAAGCTGCCGTTGCCGAGGCGTCCGCGCGGCCCGCACCCGCACGCTGCTGGGGTGGTGTCGTGATGGGCGACTATGGCATCTCCGATGCGGATCGTGTGCGTTGGCAGCGGTTGTCGCACGATGAGGTGGGCGTGTTCCTCGCCGATGCGCGGACTCTGGGTTTGCCCACGATCACGTGGACGATCGCGACGACTGGTGCGATCACCGGCGAGGTCGGCGCCCTCGGGTCGACGCCGGAGAAGCAGCGGACGGCCTTCGCGGCCTGGGTCGCCTATCTGGGTGTCGCGTCGTCGGAGCGGCGGCGTGATGACGGGTCCGTGGTCCTGTACGCCCGGTTCGACCGTGGCGATCTGGTCGGCGGCGCGATCCGCGCCGACATCGCCCCGCCCGCTGAGGGGGGTGGCATCTGATGACTCGCATCACGGATGAGGAGCGCAAGAAGCTCTCCGAGAAGGTCCGTGAGGTCAACAAGCGCACCGCGTCCCGGCCGCGTTAGCCCCCATACCGCCGCGGGTGGCGGGGATGACGTTCCCCCACGGCCCCCGCCGCCCGCGGCTTCCACCCCGCATCACCCCCAAGTACTACCTGACCGAGAGGTTCCGTGATTCCGCATGTCTCCGTACCTGTTTTCCGCCGACCTGGGCGTCACCGAGATCGGCCTGAAGGCTCGCACCGTCACGTCGGTGGGCGAGGCCCTGTCGGCGAGTGTGAGCAGCCTCTTCGCCGAGTATGCCGACGCCCGCATGGTCGGCGACTACGCCCGCATGGACTCGATCCGCCGCCACGCCGCCTCGATCGACCTGGCCCTAGTCGATGAACTGGACGGCTTCGACTACCTGGCGGCGGCCTGACCAACCCAGCCCCTGCAGCCACGCCGAGCGGCGCGGTCTCCCACCCGAGAGGACTGACTATGTCGAAGGATTCCCGCGCCGCGCGTAGGGAGGATCTGAAACGGCGTGCTGATGCCCACTTTGCCGAGGTCGTGGCCGTTCGCGAGCAGAAGGAAGCGGAAGCCCGCGTGCGGAAGTGGGACACCGTGGTCCGGCGGATGACCGCCCGTGGTGAGGACCACGTGGGCCGCGATGTGGCCATCCGCAATCGGGACTGCGCCCAGAGGGAAGCCCGCGACGCGGAGACCCGCGCGCTGAACGCCAAGTTCGGTCGCTAACCCACCACAGCCCCGGTTACCAGCCGTGAAGGGCGCCGGATCGACTCCGGCCCGGGGCACGCACAACCAGCCCACGACGAGCGAGACAGAGGAGATAGCGATGGGTCGGCACAGGTCCATGGGAGAGCTCGAAAAGATGTGGCAGCGCGAAAGCGAGATGGCCGGCGAGGCCGAGGACCGCATCGCCAACGATAAGCGTCGGGATCAGGGACTTCCCCCGCTCCACTGCCGCGTCGAGGCGTCGATCAACCAGCACGGGGACTGGGAGTGCGGTTGGTGCGGCGAGGTCTTCGGCTAGCCGCTGACCGGTGCCCGCCGGGCCCGTCTCGCACGGACCCGGCCGAGGGAAACCGCTCAGCAAGCCAACCCACCGAGAGGATCACCAGTGAGCCGAACCGAAGGAAAGACCCGCGCCGAGCGCCGCGAAAACGTCCGGAAGCTCCGTAAGGCCGACGCCGCCCTCCACGCCAATCAGCGCCGTGAGCAGGCCGCCGGCATCGACTACGAGACCCCCGAGTACGAGCGCCTCAACCTCGCCGCGAATCAGGCCGCCGACAAGGTATCCCGCTGGCGCGGCGGCAACCGCTGACCGGCACCCGAGAGGACACCAGTGAGCACGTTCAAGCCCGGCGACCGCGTGATTGTGATCGCCGCCGACCCGGGGAATGCCGCCACGGTCGGAGAGTTCGGGACCGTCATCGACGACGGCTCCACGTCCGGCGGCCGGATCGCCGTAACGGGCATCGACTGCCCGCTCCTTGAGGAGATCCGCGGCTACCGCACCTACACCGCCGACCAACTCCGGGCGGTGTCGTGATGCGGGCCCTCGCTGCGGTCGCATCGCTCAAGGCTGCGGACGCCGCTCTCGCCCTTCACTCCACTGCCCTCAAGGCCGCCGGGATCACGGCCGAGACGCCGATGTACAGGCGCCTCAACAGTGCGGTCGCCCGAGCCGATGCGAACCCGCACCTGCCCGACCGCTACCGCGACCCCCGCGACATCACCGACGACCAGCACACCGACTGAACGCCCCCCCAAAGTCCTGAAGGGAATCATTCGCCATGACTGCCAGTCCGCCGAAGGTGAACGGCCACGTCCGGCCGCCTGCCGTGCCCGTGTTGGGGGACTGGCAGCCCATAAAGGCCACCCCCACCCCCGAGGCCGACGCCCCCACATCCGTTGTGCCCGAAGCGGCCACCGCCGAGTCCGATGCCGTCGCCCAGGCCAAGGCTGAGGCGATCCGCGCCGAAGCGTGGGCCAAGTCCGAAGAGCAGCGCATCGCCGCCGAGGCTGAGGCTGAGGAGCGCCGTGTGAGGGCGCAGGCCGAAGCCGACGCCATCCGTATCAAGGCGGAGGAAGACGCACGCAAGATGCGGCTCGCCAACGACCGGGCCGAACGGAAGGCCGCCGAAGAGGAAGCTGCGTCAGTCGCGCGGATCGCCGAGCACAACCGGCGCCGTGCCGAAGCCGACCGCGCTCGCGTCGATGCCGCTCGGCAGGCCGAAGACCAGCGGGCCACGGAGGACGCCGCAGCCGAGGAGATCAAGACCGCCGACGACAAGTGGCGAGCCTACGCCATCCGCTTCGCCATCGTCTGCGGCATCGTCGCCCTGCCTGTGCAGATCGCGGCGTTCTGGAACCCGGAGGCATGGTGGCTGGTTGCCGCGCCCGTGATGCTCGAAGGCGGCTCGTGGGTCGTCCAGCGGGGCGCCGCATCGGCGGTCGCGAACCGGCGCCCACTGTGGCACTACCGGTCGATCGCATGGCTCCTCGCGTTCGTCGCCGCAGGCATCAACCTGTGGCACGGCTGGACAGCCTTCGACCCCGCCACGGCAGTCGCCACCGCATTCGCCTCCGTCGCCGGCCCCGGAGTGTGGGACCTGCACGAGCACGGCCGCATCCGCAAGCGCGATGGCGTCCCGACCCGGCGGGAGCGGAAGGCGGCGGAGAAGGCCGCCAAGGAAGAGGCCGCGCGGAAGGCCGCCGAGGAAGCCCGGAAGCGCACCGAGAAGGAAGCTGCGGACAAGGCCGCGGGAGAGGCAGCAAAGCGGCTTGCTGAGACGCGCGCCACAGAGTTCCCGGGGGTGTGGAAGCACGCTCTGCGGCTGGCTGCCGCGCTTGGCGAGACCACCGTCACCGAGGCGGTCTGGCGGCGCGCGCACCTCGACATCGAGGGCACCGATCCGGGCGAGTCAGCAGAGACGATCCGCGCCCGCAACGTGGCCGCAAAGCGCGTCGAGTTGGCCCGCTTCAACGGATCCGTGAACACCCTCAGCAAGACCACGAACGCACAGCGTGCAAACCAAATGCCTCGGACTCAGCGAGGGCCCGCGCGTAAGCCCCCGATCCGCCGCCGCGGCGACACCGCGCCCTACGTCCCGGCCGCCCGTAAGCAGGCCGCCATCACCGCCAAGCAGACCACCACGACCGCCCGCCCGAACGCCAACTAACCCACCCACAGGAGAGATCGTCATGAACCTCACCATCCGCCGGATCGCCGTTTCGGGCAGCGCGGCCGTAGCCCTCCTCGGAGGCGCCGCCACGATCACGGTCACAGGCGCCGACACCGCCACCGCGGCCGACATGCAGACCGTCATCAACCGCGCCACCGGAGCGCCCGTCACCCTGCCCGACGGACGTGTCCTGCGTGTCCCCGGGCTCGACAACGCCGGGTACGCGGCGACCCCGGAGCAGCACTCCACGATCGTCCTCGCCGCCGCCAAGACGGACTCGGACCCGACCGGTATCGGCACCGGCCTCACCCCCGACAACGGGCAGGGGGCTGCTATCACCGGCCCGTACCAGCAGGCGCCGACCACGGGGTACAACCCGCAGCAGATCCAGACCCAAGCCGGGGCAGGGGCGATCAGTGTCACCGTGGTGATCGGTATCGCCCTGCTGGCGATCGTCATCGTCATGGTCAAGAAGGGGCACGTGAAGTTCGCCCAGGCGTTCGCCTGCGTCGCCCTCGGCATTTACCTGGCTCCCACGTTCTTCGGCCCGCTGATCCAACAGCTCGGCGGGTCTGCTGCCACCGGCCTAGGCAACGTCTGGTCCGGTTTCTAGACCCCGCCCGCAGGTGCCTTGCCAGGCCCTGCCCCCAACGAGGAAGGACATCGGCCAGTGGCCACCGAAGCGCAGCCCGACACCGAGCAGCAGCCCGTCGAAGAGGCCGCCGAGCCCGCCCGCAAGGACCGCATCAAGGCTGCGGTCGCGGAGCAGTACAGCCACGCCGCCGCCCGCACCAAGGAATGGCTCGCGACCAGCGACATCGACGACGCCGAGATCTGGCAGCTCGCCGGCGAGCGCAAGCAGCGCAAGCACGACGACAAGGTCGCCCGCCAGCAGCGCACCGTCGCCGAAGCCCACGGCCGCTTCCACGCGGCCGAAGCGCAGGCCGAGCACAGCGAGTCCGGCGCCGGAACGGGAGCCCGCACGAGCCTCGCAGGCCGCGTCGCTGCCGAAGAGTCCAAGCTTGCCGCCCTACAGAACACCCCCGTCCTCCCGCCGAGCCAGCGGGACGCCAACGGCGTCCGCCACGCCAAGAAGGCGAGCAGGGCGGCGATCGTCGCCGCCGGGGGACTTGGCACCCTTTCCGTCCTCGGTACCGCCGTCGAGCAGGCCGCCAACGGGCAGCCGATCCTCCTCGCAGCCCTCGGTACAGCCGCGGGCTACGGCTGGTACCTCGTGTCCCGCCCTTTCGACGCCGGCCAGCCTGCACCTGCCCCGACCACGGAGATGCAGCCCCTGGCCACCCCGGTGGACATGGTGAAGGCGGAGCCGCAGCCCGGGATGCGGGACTTCAACGCCCCGCCGCCGCCCGCGCTCACGGTTGACGAACTCGACCAGGCGCTCCGGGCGATCGGCGAGGTGCGCGGCGACGAGCAGTTGCAGATCCTCGCGGTGCCGCAGCGTGGCACAGACGGCAACACCACCGTGGTTTTCGACCTGCCGCCCCGCACCACCGTCGCCGAGCTGAAGAAGAAGCTGCCCAAGCTCGCCGGCGCCCTCGGCCGCGACGTGTCCATGGTCGACATTGAGAAGGCAGGAACCGAAGTCCGCACATCCCTGTGGATGACTGACAGGGACCCCTTCGCAGACACCAGGCCCTCACCGCTCATCAAGAAGCCGACCCAGCTCGACGCCTGGAAGGACGGCGTACCGGTCGGCTGGAACAAGCGCGGCATCACCATCCGGCTTGCGATCAACAACCAGTCCTTCGTCGTCGCCGGCACGAGCCGCTCCGGCAAGGGAGTAGGCGCGTCCAACCTGGTCGTCGGCGCCAGCTTCGACCCGCGGATCAACTTGCGGATCGTCGCGGGTAAGCAGAACGCCGAATGGAACCCCTACGCCAAGGCAGGCGTAGCGAGCACCTACTTCAAGCCCGACCCGGCCCGTCTGCTTGCACTCCTCAACGCCCTGCTCGCCGACAAGGACCGGCGGGAACGCGTGCTCAACGACCTCGGCAAGAGCAAGCTGGTAGCGCCCATCATCGACCAGATCGGCGGCCTGGAGGTCGTCGTCATCGACGAGGTGGCCACCTACACGAGGCCGGGCAAGCCACTGCGCGAGGAGATCACTGAGGCGTTGATCGAACTGTCTGCGGTTGCTCTCGGCGCTGGCATCATCCTTGTGCTGATCACGCAGTACCCGGAGGTCGACGTCATCCCGCAGGCCCTGTCCGCGAACCTGGGCGCCAAGTGGGCGATGCGAGTGGAGAACGCTACCCAGTCCAACGCGATCCTTGGCGCCGGACAGGCGGGCGCTGGCCGTGACGCGTCCAAGTTCGACCCGCCGCGCCCCGGCTTCGGCTGGCTGGTCAACCCGTTCGCCGGAGTCACCGACCTGGCCCGCTCCTTCGATCTCGACGAGGACGAGCGCGGCGAGATCAGCACACTGCTCGGCAAGGCCGCCGCGATCCGAGAGAAGCAAGGCCGCCTCGCCGGGCAGTGGGAGGACCCGATCGAGAAGCACCTCCTCAACGCCACCGGCCTGTCGTCGGCGGCCGGCGGGCCGAAGCGGGACGGCGTCCCGGGCCGGAACGTGCTGAACCACACACCGGAGCAGCGCATGCAGATGGAGGTGCTGCGGGGCTGCCTGAAGGCCATGAGCGGTCTTGGCCGGGAGGTGGCGCAGGTTCGGGAGATGGCCGAGATTATTGGCGGCGGTATGACAGAGGCCCGGCTCGGCAAGCTCCTGCGGGACGGCGGAGCGGGCGGCACTGTCAAGGTCGACATCGACGGCGTGGGACGCGTGAACGGCTACGAGAAGGCCGACATCGTCGACGCGCTCAGCCTCCTCGAAGGCAACTAGATCCGCTCTGAAATGTGGACTATGCCCCGGACTGTCACCCGGACAGTGCCCGGTATGCCCCGGACTGTCCGCTAGGACGGGATGGACGCCACCCGGACGGTGTCCGGACAGTGTCCACCCTTGATCCGGCCGTGTCTGGGGTGCAGTCCGGGGCAAACCATCCCATGTCCTCCCGAACAAAGTACAACAAATCGATCACGGAGGGTGTCGTGGAGATCTACCGCTATCTGAACCGGAAGGGCGCTCCCGTCGTCGTCCTCGACTCCCTAGAGGGCGCTTGGTGGCAGTGCGAAGGCTGCCAGACCACCGGACGCCAGATGGACGTCGACTGGGACATGTTCGGCAACGAGACCTGGCACCCGGACAACATCGCGACCAGCCGCGAGGCATCCCGCCACGCCACGACCTGTCGACGCAAGGCCACCACCTAACCCGACGAAACCCAACCCCGAAAAAGGAGATCACCATGGCAGGCAAGGTCTGGCCGCCGAACAAGTCGAAGAAGTTCGCTCGTGAAGCCAAGCTTCACGTTCCGTACTACGTCATCCTCAAGGTCGCCCAAAACCTCGCGCCCTACGAGGACTCGCACCTCTACAGCGAGTACGTGTTCACCACCCGGCAGCCGTTCACCGGCATCCCCCTTGACGGCTCCATGGGTGCCGGTCAACTGTGCCTCACCTACGGCCCCGTCTACGAGGACCGGCCGGTGGGGATCCGCAATGTCGCTACCCCCGGCCCGCAGGTCGCAGGCCCCGTCGACGCCTCCAAGATCCATGACCTGGACGCCACCGCGATCCGCCACTTGACGAAGCGGACGAAGGAGGCCGAGGCGGTGCGCCAGGAGGCGGCCGAGAAGGCAGCCCGCCGCAAGTGGAGCCTCTTTAGCTAGCCACTGTCCGCCGCAAACACACGAGGAGACCACATGGGCATCGGCATGATCCGCTACCGCGTTGAAGGACCCGACGGCGAAGTCCTCGACGAATTCAGCACCAACGCACCGGACTTCGCGGGAGAGCGCATCGACCGCATCCGGAAGTACGTGCCGGACCTGACCGTCGCCAAGACGCCCGACGACCGCGAGTAGCCAAGCCGGGGCGCCCCTCCGGCCTGCCAGCACACAGGGGCGCCCCTTCCACCCACCACGCGCATCGCGCAGACAGGCACCCCATCATGCCCACGATCACCCGCACGCCCACAACCCCGGCCCGGACGACGGCACCTGACCTCGACTTGGACGCGCGACTCGCGCTCCGAGAAGCGGCGATGAGCGCCCGCCTCGACCAGGCCGCCGTCGCCTTCGAGGTGAACACTGCCCACATCCCCGGCGCACCAGTCCCGGAGATCACCGGCCCGCTCCGGCTCACCCCAACCTCGCAACCGTGCCCCTACCGGACACCGCTCGCCGCCACCCTCCATCGAGCCCGACACCGCCTTGACCGCGCCGGCTGGTGCACCGGAGCGCGCCGCAGCGAACGTGGCGCCCTGTGCCTCGACGGAGCCATCCGTGCCGAAGCGAGCAGCCGGCACGAAGGTGACGACGCGTGCGTGCTGCTGCTGGAGGCGATCCGCCGTGACTTTCCCCAGGCGGAGACCGTTCCGTCGTGGAACGACGCCCAGCGCGATTCGCGACTGCCTGGCGCGTACCTCGACCGGGCTGCGGCACTCGCCGACGCGCGACTCCTCTAACCCGACAAGGACGACGGTGAAATTCAAACGATCACCCCGGTCGGGCACGCAGGGACACCCGGTGAGCCGAAGATGCCCGGTTCCCGAAGATGACTGGGCGCGCAATGAAGCGATCAACATGGTGATGCAGGCCTACTCCATGGACCGGGCGAGTGCCGCCCCGATGGTCGACGCAGTCATCGCGGCCATCTTCGCCGGAACCGCCAGTGTGGTCAGCGCTGATGCTCACACGATCTACCTGACTGTCACCGAAACGGCGCACGGGCGCGGCGAGTCATGGGCCATCACCGCCCTCCCGAAACTCATCGCCCACCACCCCAACACCGGGAGCTGACCATGCCCAGAATCCTCAATCGCGAGCCCGACCGCGGCGGCCAGGTCTGCGGCTACCAGATCCAGGTCGGCGGCTGGCACAACGACGGTCAGAAGTTCTGCGGCGAACCGAAGGCCGCAGGCCGGTACTTCTGCCAAGAACACCACGACTGGGTGCTCGATGAGTGCGGCGAAATCCGCATGGCCCCCGGCAACGCGATCGGGCGATAGTCGTGGCCAAGACGACGCGCACGGAACCCGACCTGACCGGGCAAATCTGCGGCTACCAGATCGCCTATGGGATGCCCTGGTCCGAGTACTGCGCCGAGCCCAAGGCGCGAGGCAAGTACTTCTGCTCTGAACACGATCTTGCTGTGCTGGAGGAAGACGGACCTGTCCGGCCCTACGGCGCCGCGAGAGGGCAGTGACCGTGGGAATCAGCATTAGTCACGGAGTTCCGTTCACCCGGTCCGCGACCACCATCGCCAATCTCGGCCAGCACCTCGCCCACACCCTCACCGGCAGCGAATGGCAGGAGGCCGCGTATCTCTTCGACGGGCACCTCTACACCCCCATTTCGACCCCGCCTGCCCAGGCGGGTCGTATCGCCGTCCTCCTCATGAAGGCGGCCAGCAGCCGGGCCATGGACCCCGAGTGGGCGCAGCTCGCCGTCCTCCTCGGCGGCGCAGCGAACCGGGCCTCAAAAGCTGACCAGAACTGGGTGTGGGACTGACCACAGTCCACCACCCCCAATCCGAACCCACTCAGGAGACACCGTGCCCGACATCTGGAACGGCAAGATGCTGCCCGATCGCCACCGCACCTTCACTGAGATCCACTACCGGCTGTACGACCGCAGCACCGGCAAGCTGCTCAGTTTCAACTCGACGAACAGCATCGACAGCCTCGTCACCGACGTCCTCCGCACCCAACGCGAGAACCCGACCGCCCGCATCTACGCCGTCGAGTACGACGGCCCCGCCTACCAGTAGGAGAGCGTCATGCCCACCGCCACACTCACCGACGCCGATGTTGTCCGGCGCTACGCCGCCGAGATCGCCTACGTTGCCGAGGCGCCCGCACCCGCCACCGACCTCGAAAGCTTCATCGATCAACTCGACACAGCAGTCCGGAACTTCGCCATGGCCCAAATGCAAGGGCATGAGGACCTGGAGACCGCGTTGACGCTCCTCGCCGAGGCTCGCGACTCCGACGCCCCCGAGCGGCCCGTGTTCCTCAAGCGCGCCGACGAACTTCTCACACCCGTCTGGGACATGGCCGACGAGTACCGGCTCATGGTCGACGACGGCGACGAGGAGGGCTGACCTCGTGACATCCCAGACGCCCATGTCGGTCGAGCAGGTTTTCGACGGCTACGACTTCCGTACCAACGAGGGTCCTGAGAGCACCGACTACTTCTTCAACGGGCACCTCGCCGCTGTACAGATCGCTGACCTGTATTACGCGATCTACCCGGAGCACCGTGCCGAGTACCCCTACGTTGTCGATGCCGACAGCATCCGGCAGACCTGGCAGCAGTTCACCGCCCACGCCGACAACTGCTACCTCGTCACAGGCGATGATGAAGAACCCGGTCCCCTCGACTTCGACGAGTTCTTCATCCTGTGCACCTGCGAGTCCTCCGCGAACGAGGACCTGGGCACCGGCTACGAGCACCGGCACGTGCACGCCTCACAGGAGGGGCAGCCTGGCGCCATCCCAGTCACGTGGGTGTCCATCCCCAGGGGACGTCAGAAGGCCGCCTGATCAGCCAGGCACGTCAAAGCCCCGACCATCGTCGGCCGGGGCCTTTGTGTCGGGTAGGGCGCGGGCCATCCACCGTCCGTCGGACACCATGCGTGGTCGCATCGTCGGCTGCATGCCGAGAGCGAGGAGCACCTTCAGGCCCTCCGCGCATTCCCGCTCCGTGTCGGCCTGCACCGCGAACCGTAGACCCATCCCTGGAGTCTGCCCGGCCGGATGGGGATAGGGGGCGGGAATGCGGGATCGGCCCTACTTCTTACGGCGGTTGCGGTAGCTGAGCCAGATACGGGCGACGACCAGGCCCACGATCACCACGGCGGCGGTGATCCGTACCCATGGCGGGAGGCTGCCCGAGTCGGGAAGGAACACTGCGCCCGTGTCGCTGCTCACGGCTTCCATCGCCTCGTCGGCCGCCTCCCGCGCGATCCGCTCGTCCTTGTCGAACTGGGCTCGAAACCAGTCCGGCAGGTTGTCGGTCATGACGGATCCTCGGGTTCGGGGTCGGAGGTCTGATTGGCGCGTTCGGTGTCGATCCGGTCGGCGATCTTCCTCGCCCACTCTCGGCTGTAGGGCGTGTGCTTGGCGATGGTCATAAGCGGGACGCCAGCCCCTCGGGCGTCAGCGATCAGTTCGTCCAGCGTGGCCCTGGCCTTCTCGTGAGCGGTGGTCGCTCGGTCGAGCTTGCGAAGCCAGGCGGCTTCGGTTTGCGGGTCTGGGCGCGGCGTCATGACCCAGATGATCTCACGTGCGGCTGCCAAGTCGGTAGGCAGCGCTGCGCCAACTGAGTGGGCATCGTTTCGGGGGTTCATCATGCCAACTATGTTGCACTACGGGTGGCGACTGTGTCACTATCGAAACGCCAAGAAAGTTGGCAGTCTCAATAAGGGGAGAGAGTCACATGCAGACCTTTGAACTCGCCGCCACCGTCGTCGCCGGAACGGCCCTCGTCCTCGCGCCGATCGACCTGCACCCCGTCCGGCCCACCGAGCCCCTCCCCGTCGACGCCCAGTACGCCATCGCTCGCATCGAGCACAAGCTCGCCGCCCCCGACCGCGAGAAGGTCGCCGCTGTCCGCCAGGCGCTGGGCTTCCGGTACGGATGGACCCCCGCCCCCCATTTGGGCGAAACCCCCACCTACATCACCGCCTGGACCCAGCACGAACTCAACGACATGTACGAGCAGGTCGGCGGCATCGTCACCACCCGCATCGTCGAGCGCTCCCCCTACGGCTGCGACACCACCTGGAAGGCCACCGAGATCACGCTCACCGTCGACGTCCCCGGCGTCGGCTACGTCGAGATCGTCACCGACTGGGACGAGGACAGTGGTGGCCGCGACCTGCCGATCATGCAGGTCATCCCCGACGCGATCCTCATCGCCAACTGACCCACCCAGGGTCCGGCCGCCACTGGCCGGGCCCGCCGATCCACCGCACAACCGCACCCAGGGGGACCCGCATGATCCGCTCGAACCGCACCCGCCGCGCCACACTGAAGGCCCGCTCGCTGACCAACCGCGCGCAGGCCCGTATCCGTCGTACCGGCGTCGGCACCCTCGCCAGCCACTGCCTCGCCACCGGACTCTCCCCGCGCGACGCCCGCACCGTCGCCGGAAGCCTCCGCAACAACGCGGTCAAGGCCGGCGTCGCCGGAATTCCCGGGGTCGCCTACCGCAAGGGCCGCGCCCGCCCCTGCCTGCGGTACACCGCCGCGCAGGTCGGCCGGATCGCGGTCATCTACCGGCCCCGCCGCGACCTATTCAAGACCGCCGCGGCACGACTCGCCCTCGCCGCTTAGGAGCCCGCCATGGCCGACGCCCCCGAAAACCAGGATCCTGGCCCCGCCCGCCGCGAAGCGGCGCGCAGCCTCCGCCCTGTCATCGAGCACGCCCTCACCGCCTACGGCTACAGCCCGGAAACCGCCCGCACACTGGTCGACCGGGTCATCACCGAGGGGAGGGCCGAGTGATGCCGATCCACCTTCGCGCACCCGCTCACCCCAACGGCGGCCCAGACGGGCAGGGGTGGAACCGGATCTCAGTCGGCTCCCTCGCCGGTGACCAGTGCGCGCTCCGGCCCCGGGACTACAGCCACCTGCGTGAGTCTCACGCGGACACTCGGCGCGCCGGATACGGCGGATATGGCCCGTGTATTGCCGAGGGCCAGTGCGACGGTTGCCCGATCTTCCAGGCCGCCCCATTGGAGCTGGGGTCGTTCGATGACCGCGTCCTCGTCCGCATTCATCCGACAGACGGCCGCCCGTACCTGATGAACCGACCGGAGGACGGCTGGGCCTCTCTGGCGCGCCGGTGGACGTGGCAGGACCTTTCCCGGCTCAACGGCTGGACCGTCGGCCGCGCGCACCGTGACGGGCACTCGGACGGCTTCTGGCTTGAGCGGGCGGAGACCTATCTGTGATCGCCTCGCTGCGTCTGCCGGTCCCGGTTCCGGACGGCATCGCCCTCCGTACCGCTCGCCAACTCCCGCCGCGCGTACAGCAGGCGGCGGGGGAGGCGGCGGAGGCTGGCCGGCTGCTCGCCGCCCGCCGTTGACTCATCCCAAACCGGCTCAACCGCAGCGGGCCGCTGCGCGGACCGCGCGGCCGGTCGAGCCCTACGACGAGGAGCGTGGTGATGCGCAAAGTTTCCGTTCTCAAGGCCCACAGGGGCACGGGCGACAAGTGCCTTGCGACCACAACTCAAGACGGCAACGCCCTTGTGTGCTGGAAGAGCCCGGAACACGCCGACAGCACCGACCCCAAGCGTCGGAAGCGCTACGACCCGTCAGCCGACGAAACCTGGACCCGATGACCACCCCGCCGGCACCCGCCCCGGACCCCGATGTGCCCACGCCGCTGACCGAGCCTCGCGTGCACGACTGGGACGACGACCCTCACACCTGCGCACGAGCCGATGACCGCTACTGGGACGACCTGTACAACCGAGACGAGGACCGACATGCCCGCTAAGTTCCTTGCCGCCCACTGCACGATCAACTGGCACGGTGTCGACGACACCACCCCGCCCGGCCACAGCATCGCAATCGGCACCGACACCCTCGGCACCGCCTACCTGTGGCTGTTCAGGGCGACCAGCCTACGGATGAGGCGTTCGTCGGGGCCATCAGCATCCCCGACAAGCCCGAGCGCACCCCCGACGCCTACGGCAGCGGCGGCGGCTTTGTCGGACTCGCACCCGACACGGCAGCCGCCTTGGTCAAGCTTGCCGACCGCGCGGCCAACCGAGATGAGGAGAGCTGACCATGACCAACTACCCTTACCTGCCCGCCGACTGCCGCAAGGGCCACTGCGACCACGAAGCCAGCCGCTGCATGCGCTACCGCTCCCGCCGCTGCCTGTCCGGCGAGTGCACCCACGCCCGCCAGCACCTTCTCTGCGCCGTGAACTACCCGACCGGCGGCGAGAACAGCGACCAGACCATCTGATGGCCGCCCCGAATCCGATGAGCTGCCGCTGGTGCGGCATCGACCAGCGGCCCCACGCCCAGCAGTGGAAGAAGCCCGTCGGCTGGCACAAGTGGGAGCAGCCCACACAGCAGCAGATCAAAGACCGCATGCACGCCCGACGAACCGAAAGGACACGCTCATGACGCACGGCTACGACCCCGAGGACCCCGAAGCCGCCGAACGCGAACGAGACATCCAGCGGGACACGCACATTGCCGCCCGCACCGACAACCCTGGCGCCACGGAGCCCGAATCCGAGCGGCCGAACCGATCCGGCTTCCACTACGCCCCCGGAGACGACCCCTACATCGAATCCCCGGACGCCGGAGACGACTCCGCCTGCAACTGTGGCGGCGCGTGGCACGCCCGCAAGCAGCACTGCGTCGACTGGCCCTGCCCCGGCTGCAACCGCATCTGCCCGCCCGAGCCCGGGACGGAGGTCGGATGACCTCCACCGACCCCATGACGCAAGAGGAGTTCGAAGCGCGCGATCGTCGCCTCGCAGCCGACGTCGACGCCGCCTACCAAGCTTTCAACCGAGCCCGCGACCTCTGGGACAGCCTCAGCCAGGAGCGGCGCGAACTCCGCCACCAGTGGCGGCAGCAACACAACAAGGACGGCGAATGGTGACCCGCCCCCTGTCGGCTCGCCGTGCCCGCGCCATCCTCGACGACGCCGAGCTGGTGAAAGCCCCCGACTGGCCGAACACCCGCCACTGGCACGTCATCTCCGGCGGTCAGATCCTCGTGGTCATCGAACCGCCCTACGGCGGCACCAGCCGGACTGGCCGCAACGGGTGGAACTGGTGGCTCGCCGACGGGCCCTGCACCCGCCACCGACCCGAACCCACCCGAGAGAAAGCCGCCGTTGCCGGGCTCGCAGCCTGGATGCGGTGGACCACCAGCAAGGAGCAGCCATGACCAACCTGCACATCCCCGCCGACGACCTCCGCATCGGCGACATCATCATCCACGACGACGGCGAAACCACGGTGCGTGAACTCGACCGCACCCCATCGGGCACGATCGTCACCAACCCGGGCAGCACCGACCAGATCACCGGATACCTGTGGCAGCACGTCAAAGTCCGCAGAGCCGAATGACCGCCCCACCCCGAGGGCCTGCTCCCGCCGACGGAGCAGGCCCTCACGCATGGCCCCTTGCCGCTCCACACGGAGAGCGCCCGCCGCTAGACTCCCCGACATTGCGTCCACCATCTGCTGGCGGCAGGGGGAAACGATGAGCGCCACGTACAACACGATGTCGGGTTCGGACTGGATCGGCGAGAGTCGGCACGCCTTCTGCGTTCATGCGGCCCTCGATTTCGAAGCCAAGAGCCGCGAGGCCCTTGAACGTGGTGACGCGGCGGCAGCTGAGCGCTACAAGTCGTGGGGGCAAGGCTTCCTTTTTGAAACGGAAACCCTCCTCACCGGGCAACCGAAGAAGGTCGTTTCCGACGATGAGGCGGTTCAACGGCGGGCTGCGGACGACGAAGCCAAACAGGCCGAACAGGACGCTGAGCACCTCGCCGCACTGAAAAGGAGGCTCGGCATCACACCGCGCACCAATGCATCCGCGTACCACCCCTACCGTGGCGGACTGCCCACTCTCGGCAAGGACCGCTGACCAGCGATCACACCGTCTGCCCGAGGTCGACAGGCTGACCGTCGATTCCTTCGCCCGCGCCCGGCTGCGCATCGTCGGCTACTGATCCCGGGAGGGCCGCATCGATCACGGCCGGATCCGTCGTGCTGAACGGGTCCCCGGCGGGGACCGCATCCGCCTTGTCTGCGCGGATCCGCTGTACCTCCTCCACGACCTCCTCCTCATCCCACTCCGGATGCAGCCCCCGCACCTTCATGAACGCGGAAATGGCGCCCGCCGAATCGAGTAGCGACAGGGTTCGTGCCTGGGCCTCCGGATCCGGCTGCACCGCAGCGGGCCACGACGCCGTCAACTCCGCCGCCGGGTCGATGCCCTTGGCGCCGCAGTGCACCGCATCCACCCACAGCATCGTCGACAGCACCTCCAGCAGCGCGGGCCGCTGGTAGAGCAGCTTGAGGCCCCGCGTCGTCAACGACTCCTCCTTACGGGCCGCGACCTCCGTCGCTGTCACCGCCACCGTCCCCTCCTCACCGAAACTCTGCGCGGAGTAGCCGGCCGAGGACAGGATCTGGCGGCGCAGGGCCTTGGCGGTCCGCTCGTGATCGTCCACGCGGATAGCGAACTGCACCATGGTGATCGAGTCCTTGGCGCCGCCCTCATCCAACATGTTCAGCGCGACCCGAACCTCCTGCTCCAAATCGAATGAACCACCCTTGCCGGCGCCCTCGGTCTCCAACATCGACTGAGGCAACAGCAGACGGGCCTTGCCGAGCCGCAGATCACGCATCCAGCTCGACCAGGACTCGTCCAGTGCGTCCATCAACGGCTCGACCCCGGCATAGTCGGAGCGGCCCAGTGGTGCCGTGTCCGGGATGCCGTCCCATAGTCGGTTGGGCAGGACGTTCGGCAGATGCGTGATCAGCAGGCGGTTGATCTGCGTCGCCTGACGGCCGTGCTCGTCTGTCCGCCCAGTCAGGAACTCCGCTTCGGGATGGTCAGCGAAGTCCATCCGTATCCCGAGGACCCCCACCCCGCCCTTGTACACGCCGTACTCGATCGTCCCGGGCGTGTGGTACTCCAGCAGCCGCCATACCTCCGACGCCTCCTCCAACGGCGCCAGCTCCCGCCACGCTGTCGCCGCGGCGAGAACACCCCATTGCCACTCCGGGACCACCGCATCCGCCGGAATCACATCCAGCCACGGCCGCGGACGCAGCGACGTATCCCACACCACCCGAAGGTACGCGTTCGACAGGCCCGCAGTCAGTTCCGCAGCCTCCCGCAACTTCGCGTGCCCGCGGTCATCCAGATAGCGGCCGATCTGCGCGGTCGTCGCCTTCGCCGCATCCGCATCCGTCGAGTCCACGTCGACCGTCACCTGCGGCACCTCAGCCCACAGCAAGTTCGCCGACATCTCCGCGATGTCCCCCGCGATCGGCACGTGGAGCTTGGCGGCCTGCTGGCCCGGCGTCGGCGCCTGACCCCAAAACATGCGCAACTCATCGCCGCCCACCGTCCGCCGCTTATCCACCTCGAAGAACTGGCGGGCGACCCCGTTGCGGGTATAGCTCGATGGCCCGCCATACACCGCGGCCAGGTGCGTCGTATCGCCGGCGTACCAGGCGCGCCACATGTCCATGTCGGCGTGTGGGATCTCCAACTGCGGCGGCGGCCACGGCGTATTACCAGACGGGGGCAGCGGCATGGCGTGGCTCCTTGTCAGTGTCTCTGGTGAGGGCGGGGGCTGGCTATGCGCCGCGTCCGAGCCGCGAGAAGGTGCTCTCCGGGGGAGGCGCTGGGCGGTCGCTGTTCGGGCCGTTTAGCCGGTCTCGGATCCACTGGGCGTCGGACTCGGCGACGTGCGCACCGCCGGAGCGGGCCACGATCAGATGGGTCGGCTGGCCGTCGCCGTCGCGGTCGACCGCGACGTACACGCCCCACGGCTGGGTGCCGGAGTCTGCGGGGGTGTGGCCGTCGGGGCAGTGCTCGCAGTCTCCGGGCGCGGCGGGCTCGGGGTCGTCCCAGACGATGACGGTGTGGCCGCCGTGTCCGTGGACGTGCTCGGCGTCGGCGATGCCGCCGTCCCAGAACACGATGCTGGGGTGTTCGCCGGTCCAGCGGACGGAGGCGGTGCCGTCAGGCCAGAGGATTCCGTCGGCGACGCGGCCGGTGCCGGACACGCCGGTGATGTCGGTGGTGCGCTGGAGGCGGAAACGGCGAGGGTAGTCGGTCATGACGGTTCTCTCTTTCAGGCGGCCAGGGCGAGCCTGTGTCGCCACAGGGTTCGGGTCGTAAATAGGGCATAACGGAGGGCGTCGACGCCGTGATCAGCTACCTTGATGGGTCGTTCCTCGCCTCGGAGGGCTGCCTGGTCGTCCCAGGAGTAGCCGCCGATCTCCGTGATCAAGTCCTTGCAGGACTCGTGAACGAGAAGCTGATTTGAGGCTAGGAGTGAGCTGACCGTCCTGATGCCGTCCATGACGTCGTTCTTCGCCGGCGTTGGCCGCAGTTTGTCCCGCTGTAGCTGTGTGGAGAACGATGCGGCGGACGGGTCGACGGTGATGAACTGCGGGCGCACCGGGCCGATCTGCGGCACCTCGCCCAGCCACGCCTTGAGGCGCTGCGAGTACTCCGCGTCGGTCAACTGGCGGCGCTTCTGCCGCGAGTCGTAGCGCCACTCCGCCGCCGCGTACAGCTTGCGGTCCACGCCGAGGCCGATGAGCACAGCGTGGAACGGGTTCTTTGTTCCGTAGTCCACGCCGAGGCTGATCCACCGGTGAATACCGGCCTTGGGCAAGCTGCTGACGATGTGGCGTTCCCGGTCCCACGAATCGTAGATCGCACCCTCGGCTGCGACCCACTCTCCCAAAATGAAACGACGGAAAAACAAGCCCTCATGCATGGCCTTGATGTCGCGGACATAGTCAGGGTCCAGGAACGGGTTGTCATCGATCGTGAAACTGAACCGTCTGAGCGGCTTGACGCCTTCCTGGGAAAGCCAGTCCCGCATGAACCAGTGCGCCGGATTATCAGGGTTGGTCGTGCAGAACAGTTGGGCGCCCTTCACGGACATGCGGCCGAGGAGCTGTTCGAAGAAGACTTGCGGTACGAGGGTGACCTCGTCGACGTAGGCGCCACACAGGGTCATGCCTCGAATTTTCGGTTCCGCTTTGGCGTCGTTCGCGCCGATGACGTGCACCGTCCGGCCGAGGATGGTGGCCGTCGGAGCGCCCTGCGTGTAGTGGATCAGCTTGGTGATATCCCCGAACAGCGCCGGATCCTGGAGCGGCAAAAACAGGTTACGGTGCGCGGTCTGACTGGTCTTCGCGATGACGACCAACTCGCCCGTGGTCGGCGCATTCGCAATAAAGATCAGCCACTTCAGCAATGAGGCGATGGTCTTCCCGGACCGGATCGCGCCTTCCCAGCAGGAAATCTTCGTGGTCGACTCGGCGACAGACCTGATCTGCTTACGGGAAAGAGGCAGCGAATCCAGCACGTCTACGCCTTGTCGCCCTCAGCCTGAGCATCGCGCTCATCCTCCGCGCGCGCGAACGCCGACAGCGCCTCACCCAAACCACTCAGCATGCTCTTCGCCGCCTCCACGCCCGACGATTCCTCATTCGGCGCCAGCTTCAACGATCTGTCGATTGCCATACCCGCAGTGCCCATCAGGGCCCGCTTATCGGCAGCGGGGGCTTCGTTGAAGGTGTGCTCGTTGTACTCGTTGTCCTTGCCTCCGAATGCGTACACGGTGGTCGGTTCCCACATCTGTGCGCGGAGCTTCTCGGCGTCGCCGATGAGGTCTTCGGCCAGGAGCGACCTGCGTTCGGCGAGGTCGACGAGCCGCGCCTCCGTCGCTGCGGCGATCTTTGAGCGGTCGAATTCGAGGCCTAGGTGTGCGGCGGTACGAGACACGACTGAGTTGGTGATACCCATCTCGCGACTGATCTGGTTGCGCCCCTTGCCCTGCGCGTGGAGTTCGCGAAGCTCGTCCCAGCGGGCTTGCGCCATCAGGCTGTGGTGAGACGGTTTGGTAACCCTTCTCATGCCGTCCTCCGGATGGCGTGGGCGCGTTGGCGCAGCAGGGTGGGCAGGGGCGGGCCGTCGAGTGGCCAGGTCGGCGACCAGGGGATGAGGACGCAGCGGCAGCGGGGGTGCCGTGGAGGGCCGGTGATCGCGGTGAGGAACACGGTGCGCGGTGGGTCGGTGGACAGGCCGCCTTGGAACTTGCCGCCGGGTCGGATGCTGCGGCCGGCGTAGGCGGCGCAGGCGGGGCATGCGTCTGGTTCGGGGACCCAGAGGAGGCGGACTCCGGTGCCGAGTGCGCGGGCGGCGAGGTTGGCGCCGTGTGCGTGGGCGGTGGTGATGGTGACGGCGATGGCTGCCGTGATCCTGCCGATGGCCCGCCGGGCTCTGGCGAATACGGAGTTGAGTCCGGCCAGGCCCATTGCGGTCAGGCTCGCGGTGGTGAGCAGGGCGAGGGCGCGGTTGTGCTCTTCCTGGACGGCGGCGGGGATGGCTTCGGCGGCGGCTTGCGCATCGTCTCCGGGTGCGGCGTTGACGGGTGGGGTGGGTGTGCCGCGCATGGTGGCGGCGAGTTGTGACGCCTGCCGGGCCCCTGCATGCGCTGCCGTGAATCCGGCTCGTTCTGCCGCGCGTTGGGCTTGCCTGCCCTTGTCGGCGAATGCGGCGTTGAGGAGCCGGGTCACGTAGGCGGCGAACTCGGCGAGTAGTTCCGGGACGTTGACGGTGGTGGTTTCGCGGATCCAGCGGGCGGTGGCCGCGGAGTGGGCGGCGGTGAGGGCTTGGGCGAGCGGTTGTGTGGCGCCGGGGATGGTGCGCTGTTCGAGGGCGCGGATAGCCGCCGGGTGGGCCTGCGCCGTGTCGGCGACCTGGGTTGAGCTGGCTACCACGACACCCTCTTTCATCTTTGATTCCAAGGTTAGCTTGCATTCCCACCTTTGATTGTGCAGCATTGAGGCGGGTTCAGGGTTAACATCGGGGCCAACGCGTAGCGATCAAGGCATCGCCGACCCGCGCAGGCCGCCCAAGGAGGCACCGAGATGACGACCCCCGCCCCCGCAACACCCCCCGCCGACAACCCGGCGCAGGACCCGAGCACCCCGCCCGCAACCCCGGCCCCCGCACCGACTCCGCCAGAGCCGGCCGCACCCGCCACACGCTCCGAACCGGTCACCGACCCGAAGCCCAGCGAACCCAAGGCCAAGGCGCCCAAGTTCGAAGGCGACTTCGACCCCGAGCGCGCAATGAAGGCGATCGAGAACCTCCGCACCGAGGTCGACGATCAGAAGAAGAAGCGCGCCGAGGACAAGCAGAAGGCTGCCGACGAGCAGGCCGACTTCATGAAGAAGCTGGCCGGACTCTTCGGCGTCCAGACCGACGAGGACAAGCCGCCCACACCCGAACAGCTCGCCCAACAACTGGCCGAGGAGCAGAACCGGACCAAGGCGTCCGACGATCGCGCCCGCCAGCGAGAGGTCGAACTCGCCGTCTACAAGACGGCCGGAACACACGGCGGAGACCCCGACGCCCTGCTCGACTCACGTGCTTTCGCCAACGCCATCGCGAAGCTCGACCCGTCCGCGGCCGACTTCGACGAGCAGGTCGGCAAGGCCGTGAAGACGGCGGTGGAGTCCAACGCGAAGCTCGCGGCCAAGGCGCCGCAGCAGAAGCCGGAGCCCACCCCTGCGGGTGGAGCACCGATGGACGGGGCACCGGGCAGCAAGCGGCAGTTGGGCGACGCGGACCGGAAGCGGATGACACCCCAAGAGATCGCCAAAGCCGTCAAGGACGGGCGCTTCGCCGCCTACCTGGGGGGCGGAGGCTGACCATAGGAGCCTCCCTTGTCCGTCGCCAACTTCAAGCCCCAGATCTGGAGCGCACTCCTCCTCGACGCGCTCCGGAACGCCCTCGTCTACGCCCAGCCGCAGCTCGTCAACAGCGACTACGAGGGCGAGATCGCCAACTTCGGCCAGTCGGTGCGCATCACCACCGTCGGTGACCCGACGGTCAGCGACTACGACCCCGACAGCACCCTCAACTACGAGAAGATCGAGACCGCCGGGATCGACCTGATCATCGACCGGCAGAAGTTCTTCGCGTTCAAGCTCGACGACGTCGACAAGGCCCAGGTTCGGGTCAACCCGATGACCAGGGTGGCCCAGAACTCCGCGTACAAGCTGCGCGACGCCGCCGACAGCTACGTGGCGAACCTCTACACCGGCGCCGCCGCGAGCAACACGGTCGGCTCCACGGGCGCGCCGATCAACACGTTCACCACGCCGACGGACGCCTACAACAAGGTCCTCATCCCCCTCCGCACCCGGCTGAACCGAGCCAACGTGCCCACCGAGGGCCGGTACTGCGTCATCACCCCGGAGCTGGAAGCCAGCCTCCTCCAGGACGACCGGTTCGTCCGCGCCGACGCCTCCGGCACCACGGACGGTCTCCGCAACGGGTACATCGGCCGCGCCGCCGGCATGGACATCCTGATGTCGAATAACGCCCCGAACCCTTCCAGCGACACGCAGGTCATCCAGGCCGGTTACCCGGGTGCGATCACCTATGCGGACCAGATTCTGGAGACCGAGGCGCTGCGCCTGGAGGGGTCGTTCTCGGACGCGATCCGTGGTCTGCACGTGTACGGGGCGAAGCTCGCGCGCCCGACCGGTATCGCCGTGGCGTTCATCGACCCGGCGTGACCATCCCCGCGCGTGATCCTCGTCGTCGCCTCCGATCCTGACCCCGGGAGTCCTCCCATGCCTCGCACCGCAGTCCCGTACACCCCGTTCCTCCCGAACAGTGCTCTCGCCGACCCGGCAGGGACCACCATCGACGCGACCCTCGTCACGAACGGGGTCGTCATCAACAACGCCGATCCCGAGCACACCCTGATCCGCGTCACCAACTCCTCGGGCGCTACCCGAGTCGTCACGGTCAAGGCGGGCACCGGTACGCCGGCCCTGTCGGCTGGCCAGGGCGATCTCGCGGCGAGCATCCCGACGACCGCCACGGCATGGTTCCCGCCGCTCACCAGCGGACGGTTCCAGCAGAAGGGCACTCAGCTCTTCGTCGACTTCGCCACCGGTACCACAGGCAGCATCACGGTCTTCAAGATTCCGAGGGCCCTCTGATGGCACGCATCTATCAGGGTGCGGGTGGTATGCGGCTGCTGCTGGATGAGCCGCTATCCGACGAGATGGCCAAGCAGGTCGCCCGAGGCCACCTCGTGCCCGTCGTCGATGAGGTGCTTGAGGCGGAGCCCTACCCCTCCTCGACGCCGACGCCGGCCGACCCCGATGCTCCGGTGGAGAAGCCGACCGCGAACAGCAGGGTCGACGACTGGCGGGCCTACGCGGTGTCCCTCGGCATGCCCGAGGAGGATGCGGCCGGGGCGACGAAGAAGGACTGCCAGGAGTACGTCCAGGTTGTCGAGGACGCCAACGACGGGCCGCAGGTGTAACCGATGTCCTACGCGACCGTCAGCGACCTGGAGGCGTGGCTCGTACCCGAGCCTGCGCCGGAGAACGCTGTGCGCCTGCTGGCTCGGGCGTCGACGGCGATCGACCGGGCGCTGTACGGCCTCGCGTATGACGGTGACGACCCGGACGTGAAGCGGACTCTGACGGACGCGTGTGTGCGGCAGGTGCAGTGGCTGATCGACCGTGACGATGAGACGGGCGCGCAGGACGATTTGGCGTCGATGAGCACCGGGCAGCGGTCTTTCACTCGGCGGGCGTCGAAGGACGGGTCTGCCAGCGGCACGTCGGCACGGCTGACGCAGTCGGCTGCGGATGTTCTGCTGACCAGCGGCCATTTCCCGGGTTTCGTCTGGACGTGGGGCTGATGCCGTACAACATCGGCCGCCAGACGGTGACGATCCTGGATGCGCCGCTCATCGAGGGCGGATACAACACGCAGGTCCGCGACTGGGATTCAGCGGTGGAGACCGAGGTGCGGCGGGCGACTGTCGACTACACGGGCTCGACCGAGACGGAGAACGCATCAGACCAGACCACCACCATCGCCCGCTTGTTCATGCCGCCGCGCGCCCCGCAGGTGACGGAGTGGATGCGGGTCCGCTGGCAGGGCCGCGACTGGGATGTTGACGGGGTTCCGGCAGTGCCGGAGGCGTCCGGGCCGGTGTCGGGGCAGGTCGTTGATCTCAAGGAGGTGGCGGGCTGATGGCCACCCGGGTCGAGATCCGTGCCGATGTCGACGAGGAAGCCGTGCGCTCTCTCGCGGTCAGTGACGAGGTGCAGGCGGACATGCGGCAGCGCTTGGACCGCGTCGTCGAGGTCGCGCAGGCCACTGCTCCCGTTGACACGGGCGAGTACCGGTCGAAGATCCACCGCGTGGGCGGGCACGACAACGACGGCACCAACCACGTCGACGCCGACGCCGAGCACTCCATCTACGTCGAGTACGGCACCCGGCAGACCGACCGGCACGGGCGCCGCATCCACCTGCCCCACCACACCCTCGGACACGCACTCGACGCCGCAGGAGGCGACCACTGATGAGCGGTGACCTCAACACCGACCGGGCTGAGCTGCATGGTCTCCCTCCTGAAGTCCAGAGCCTCGTCCACGTCGTCGACCAGATGCGGGACGGCTGGACGGCGGCCGACTCGGAGGTTCGCGACCTGCTCTGGTGCCACGTCCATACCGCCAGTGAAGCCGTGTGGAACCGCCTGTTCACCGACAAGGAGAAGTGCAATGCCTGACCAGAAGCCCACCGTCGGGCGCATCGTCCACTACGTGAGCCACGGCACCCCGGTCCGCGAGGACGGTACCCGGGCATTCTCGCCGCAATGCCGTGCCGCTGTCGTCACCGAGGTCGACGACACCGAGCGGTACCGGGTCGGGCTCGCCGTCCTCAACCCGACGGGCCAGTTCTTCCATTCCCTGGGCGCTGGCGGGTGCATGGCCGATTTCACCGAGAACCAGGGCGGCACCTGGCACTGGCCGGAGCGTGCCTGATGTCTGACGAGAAGGCTCTCGAAGGCACCGCCCGCGTGTGCCACGCCGCCAACCGCGCTTGGCAGATCGCGACGGGCGACCCCGCCGTGTCCCCGCCTTGGGACGACGCTCCTGATTGGCAGCGCGCCAGCGCAATCGACGGCGTCCGCAAGGCGCAGGCCGGAACGACGGGCGAGGAACTGCACCAGGCGTGGTGCGACTTCAAGAACCGGGACGGCTGGGTGTACGGCCCGGTCAAGGACGAGGCGGCCAAGACCCATCCGTGCCTTGTGCCTTACCACGAGCTGCCTGTCGAGCAGCGTCGCAAGGACGCCCTGTTCGCGGCCATCGTTGCCGCACTTACCAGCGAGGAGACCCACGATGGCTGACGGCGACACCGTAAAGATGAAGCTCACGTTCTGGCGCGGCGACAAGAAGCCGGGCGACGTGATCGACGTTCCCGTCGACGAGGTCCACAGGTGGAAGGGCTTCGCCACGCAGGTCGACGAGCCGAAGCCCACGAGCAAGACGGTTCCTGCCGTGACGGCCGAGACACTGAAGGCGAAGTAGCCCTGTGGCCACGCCGGTTGCCCTCCCCGACGGCAAGAAGATCGCCATAGACCTGCTCGCCGCCGCCATGCCCGACGTACAAGTCTCCTCGAAGACGCCCGAAGGGCGGGCGCTGAATGCCGCGCTGCCTGCCGTGCGGGTACTGCGGGTCGGCGGGGTCGCGGACGTGCGGGGCTGGGCGGACCCGGCGAACCGCGACAACCCGCGCCTCTCCCTCGACTGCTACGCCGCCACCGAGGACGGCGCCATGCGACTCGCACAGCGGGTGTGCGCCGAGTGGGAGCTGCTGCCCGGCCGCGCGACCGCCGACGGGATTGTCACTGGCGTCAGCCAGGAGACCGGACCCCAGGACCGACCCGAAGAGCCGAACACCGGGATCACCCGTGTCGGCATGACTGTGGGGATGAGCGTCAGCCCACCCCGAGTGACCAGCTAGGAGGCCCGTCGTGGGCGACGCAGCAAACATCATCGTCGGCACCGCCGGCAAGGCATACCGAGCCGAGGTCGGAGCCACGTTCCCGACCGGGCCGGAAGAGGCGTGGGGGACGGGCTGGACCGACCTGGGCTTCATCACTCCGGATGGCCTGGAGGAGGCTCTGGAGGAGGAGCGCACGCAGCTCGACGCGTGGGGCGAGGACGCCCCGGTCGTGGACCTGGCGAAGAAGAGGACGCAAACCTTCAAGCTGGTGTTCCGGGAGACGAACGCCTACAACCTGTCGCTCTACTACCAGGTGAAGTTGGCGGCGATGACGTCCACGGCGGCGGTGACTACACCCGTGGCCAAGAAACAGTTCATCTCCTTCGGTTCCGGCTCGGTCGCGGACACGGTAGAGATCGCCCTCGGACTGGACGTGATCATGTCGGGGAAGCGGCATCGCATCGGCATCGCCCGCGCTGGTGTGTCCGACCGGGAAGCCGTCAAGCACTCCGCCGACGACTCCTCCAACTTCGGCCTCACCTTCACCGCCCTCGCAGCCCCCGGCGGCGCCCAGTCGGTGCAGCACTTCATCACCGACGTCACCCTCCCGACCCCGTAACCCGCTGACTGGTGATCCGCTGCGCCCATCTCCTGGGCGGGGGCGGCACAGCGGATCACCTGACAAGCCCCCGCCCCGCCCCCGCCTGAGAAAGAACCGCCATGTCGAAGCCCAACCGCAAGGTCATCCGCCTCCAGCAGATGCGCGCCCAGCGCGCCGAGGCCGCAGGAATCAAGTACGTCGACGTTGTCTTCGAGAACGAGCATGGCTACGAGGAGACCTGCACCCTCCTCACCCAGGACAACTGGCCCGTCGAGGTCATCGAAGAGGTCGAAGGAAAGGGCGGAAACGCCAACATCAACGTCCTCCGCGAAATCGCTTCCCCGCCGGAGGCATTCGACCGCCTCGTCAAGGTCGCCAAGCTCACCGTCGGCGAACTCAAGGACCTCATCGATCAGATGGATGGCGAGGCGGGCACCGACCAGGGGGAAGGCTCCGGCTCCTCGCCCTCCTCCGAGAGCACGCCGGGAGCCTCCGCGCCGACATCCAGCGCTACTACCCCGGCCGCCGCCTAGATGAGTTCTGGGCCATGTCCTGGGGCGAGGGGTCCATGAACTGGGCCGAACTCCGGGACTTGGTGGACGCCCTACCGGAGGACTCCGCGACCAAAGCGGCAGCCTCCGGCGACATGGAGGGGCGGCGCTGGACACAGCAGACCTACATCGGTGCCGCCCAATACAACGCTCTGATCATGCTCGTCCGGATCCTGTGGACTGCCCACCTCAAAGGCCAACCACCAGACCTCGACGTCATCCAACCACCCCGCCTCGCCGCCGACGACACCCGAGCCGAACTCGAAGCCGCAGGCCGCGGGTACAGCGAAGCCGTCCTCAACCAGTACTCGCCCGGCACAACCCCGCCCGATCAGGCGGAGATCGACCACTGGGCAGCGAAGATCCGCGAACTCGAAACGCAGTAAGAGGGGAGGGGCAGCATGCCCGAAGCCACCGTCGTCGGACGGACGCGGGTATCGCTCACCCCCGACACCTCGCGCTTCGGCCCCGAACTGCTCGCCGAACTCCCCAAGGCGGTCCGCCCTGGCGCCGTCGCCGCCGGCGACGAGATCGGCGACATCCTCACCCGCAAGGTGCGGACCGCCGTCGAAAAACTGCGGCCCGTCATCAAGGTCGGCCTCGACCTCGACACCGCCGCCACAAAGACCAAGCTGGACAAGCTGACCGCCCCGCGGACCATCAGCCTGTCCCTCGACCTCGACACCAAACCGGCGGAGACGAAGCTCGACAAGCTCACCGCGGACCGCACGGTCAAGGCGAGAGTCCAGCTCGACGATACGGCGGCCCGTACCGGTCTCGACAGGCTCACCCAGCCACGCACGGTGAAGGTGAATGTCGACGTTGACGAGGCTGGGGCGAAGCAGCGCCTTCAGGGGATCCTTGGGCAGCGGACCGTTGACATCCTCCCCAGGGTTCAGCAGGCGGCGTACAACACGACGCAGCGGCAGTTGGACCGGCTGGTCAAAGACCGTGTCGTCAAGATTCGCGCGTCGGTTGATACGCGTGTCGGGGCGCAGGAGATACAGAACCTGGTGCGGCGCCAGCGGGTACGTATCGGCATTGATGTTGATACGCGGGTCGCTGCTGACGACATCGCCAACCTCACCCGGCGTCGAACTGTTGCGGTCACGGCACGGGCGAACACGGCAGCGGCGAACACTGCGCTGAACCATGTGGCCCGGGACCGGACTGCGAATATCCGCATCCGCACGCTGGGGCTCAGCGCGCTGACCGGCCTCGGCGGCGACGGTGCGGGCGGTGGCGTGTCGTCGCTCGGCGGCAGCATCCTCAAGCTGACAGCGGCGGCGGTAGGGGCGCTCCCGACGGTCGCGTCACTGGGCAGTGCGATTGCGCAGCTCGGGCCGCTCGCCGCGACCACGGCGCCCATGCTGACCACCCTCGGCCTCTCCGCCGCGACGTTGCTGGTGGGGTTCAAGGGCGTCGGCGGCGCGATCAAGGAAGCGTTCGCTCCCGCCCCAGCTCAGGCACTGGCGGCGGCGTCTGGGACGCGCCAGGTGGAGACGGCGCAACGTTCACTCGCCCAGGCTCAGCGCAGCGTCGCCGACGCGGAACGGTCTCTCACCCAAGCCCAACGGGACGCCCGGCAGGCACAAGACGCCTTGTCGGCCGCACGACGGCAGGCCACCCGCGACCTGGAGGACATGAACCAGCGCCTCCGCCAAGGCGCCCTCGACCAGAAGCAAGCCGCGCTCGACATCGAACAAGCCGAACTCGACCTCGCGAAGGTTCGGTCGGATCCGACGGCGACGCAGCTCCAGATCCAGCAGCAGGAACTCGCCCTCGAAAAGGCACGCGCCGCCGCCGACGAACAGGCCCGCCAGCAGAAACGCCTCACCGCAGACACTGCCGCCGCGAACAAGGCAGGGGTCGACGGGTCGGATCAGGTTGTTGCCGCGCGGGACCGGATCCGTAAGGCGGGCGAACAGGTCGCGCAGCAGGAACGCGCCGTACAGGACGCCCACCGGGCCGTCGCGGACGCCGCACGCTCCGTCGCCAACGCTCAGACCAGCGCGGCCACGCAGACGAGCAAGGTCAACGAAGCACTCGCCAAACTCAGCCCGAACGCGCGCTTGTTCGTCGGGGCGTTGCAGGCAATGGCACCCGCCTGGACCGGGCTACGGCTCGACGTCCAGGACCGCCTGTTCGCCGGGATCGGCACCCGCCTCCAAACCGTCGGCGCATTGATCCTCCCGACCGTCCAGGCCGGGCTCGGAGGCATCGCCGACGAACTCAACCGCATGGCGCGGTACGGGTTCGACGCCGTCGCGAACCTGGAAAAGACGGGGCAGTTGAAGGGCGTGTTCGACGGCGTCCAGTCCAGCCTCGGCAACCTCAACCGCATCCCCGGCCAACTCCTCACCGGCCTCGCACAACTGAGCATCGCCGCACAGCCCGCATTCGACCGCATGACGGCCGGGGCCGCGTCGGCGATGGACCAGGTCATGGCGAAGCTCGCCAAGGGCCTGGAGAACGGGAAACTCACCGACGCCATCAACGCCTCCCTCGATGTGGCGATCAGCTTTGGGCATGTACTCGCTGACGTCGGCGGCCTGATCCGGGGGATCACACAGGCCGCGGCCGGGGGGCAGGGAGATTTCTTCGCGACGATCGGCGCCACCATCAAGGAGCTGCGGCGCGTCGTTGAACTGCCCGAAGTGCAAGACGCCCTCAAGCAGATCTTCACCGCAGTGTCGGCGATCGTCGGGCTCCTCGCCGGCGCTCTCGGGCAGGCCATCCAAGCGGTCCTGCCGATCCTCGCCGCACTCGCCCCTTTCATCGTCCAGGTCGCGGACCTGCTGGCCCCGGTTATCCGCGACCTGATGCAGACCCTCAGGGAGGCGCTGCTACCGATCGGGAAGGCTCTCGGCCCGATCCTCGTACTCGCGGCTCAGGCGGCGATTGCGCTCGTTGGTGCACTTTCGCCACTTCTGCCCGTAATAGGCGATCTTGTCGCTCAACTGCTACCTGCGGTCGAACCTTTGTTCGATTTGTTGGTCACGATCTTCGCTGCGCTTACCCCTGTCGTTCGGGACGTGGCGGGCATGCTCGGCCCGATCTTGACTCCCGTCATCTCCGGCTTGACCGAGATCATCGCCGAGCTTGCGGAGCAGTACGCCGTCGCATTCCTCGACCTGCTCCAGCAACTCCTCCCCGTACTGCCCCAGTTGATCCCGAGCTTCATCCTGATGGCCGAGTCCCTGGGTGACATCCTCACCCAGCTCGCACCCCTGCTGCCGCAACTCCTGCTGCTCAGCGTCCAGATGGCGACCGAGCTACTGCCCGCGCTGCTGCCGCTGATGCCACCGCTGATCGAATTCACCGACCTGATGACCCGCCTCGCGACCTGGGTCATCACACAGGTCGTCATCCCGGCCATCCAGCAGATCGTCTCCGACCTCGCCCGGCTGAAGGAGGGCTTCCGCCCGGCGATCGACGCGGCGAAGTGGCTCACGGAGAAGATCGCCGGGCACTTCCGGTGGCTGTACGACATCCTCCTCGGCCACTCGATCATCCCCGATATCGTCAACGGCTCCATCCGCTGGTTCACCAGCCTGTGGCGGCGCGGCGTGCAGATCTTCCGCGACATCCGCGACGGCATCGCCGACACCTGGCGCTCCCTGTGGAGCACCGTCGGCCGCGTCGCCTCAGGCGCGATGGACGACGCATTCGGCGGCCTCGGACGCTGGGCAGGCCGCATGGTCGGCGCGTTCCGCGACCTCCGCGAAAACATCGGCAAGGTCTGGAAAGGAATCGAAGACAAGGTCGGCGGCCCGGTCAAGTTCTGGATCCAGACCGTCTACAACAAGGGCATCGTCGGCGTCTGGAACCACACCGCCGCACACCTCCCAGGCGTACCCGACCTCAAACCCATGGGGCTCCCGAAGGGCTTCGCGCGCGGCGGCATCCTCCCTGGCTTCAGCACCTTCCGGCAGGGCGACGACCAGTTGGTCCCCATGCGCCGCGGCGAAGGCGTGTACGTCAGCGAGGCGATGCGCGACCCGTATGAGCGGGCCCGGCTCCACGCCGTCAACCAGGCCGCCATGGCGGGGCGTTCGCTGTCCCAGTTCCGGGGGTTCGCGGGCGGCGGCATCCTGGGCGACATCGGCTCCGGCCTGTCCAGCATCGGCTCCGGTATCGCGTCCGGCGTCGGTAAGGCCCTCGGCAAGGGCGCCGACGTCGTCCGAGGCGGCTTCGCCGACCTCGCCGCGAGCGCATTCAAGCCCGTCAAGTCCGGCATCAAGAAGGCCCTCGGCTCCAACACCAGCACCTGGCCCGGCATCGTCGGCGGCCTGCCCATCGGCCTGATCGACAAGGCCATCGACTACATCCGCGGCAAGGACATCCCGGAGTCGACTGGCAAGTGGCTCAAGCCGGTCAACGCGGGCTACGGCACCCGCTTCGGTGTCCGCGGCCTCATGTGGTCGTCCGGCAGGCATACGGGCCTCGACTTCCCCGCACCGACAGGAACGAAGATCCGGGCCGTCGACAACGGCACCGTCGCCTCCGTCCAGTCCGGCGGGCCCTACGGGAAGCACATCACCGTCAACCACGGCGGCGGCCTCGCATCCCTGTACGCGCACATGTCGGCGATGGCCGCCCGAGCAGGGCAGGGCATCAAGCGGGGCGCCCGCATCGGCTCCGTCGGCGCCACCGGCAACGTCACCGGCCCCCACCTCCACCTTGAGGCACGCCTCAACGGCAAAGCCGTGGACCCGATGCTCTATCTCACGGGCGGAGGCGACGGCGGATCTGGGGTACAGCGATGGACAGGCGTTGTCCAGCAAGCCCTTGGCCAGCTCAACCAGTCCATGGGCCTGGTCTCCACCACTCTGCGCCGCATGAACCAGGAGTCCGGCGGCAACCCGCGCGCCGTCAATCTGTGGGACTCCAACGCGAAGGCCGGGTATCCGTCGACAGGGCTGATGCAGGTGATCCGGCCGACGTTCCGGGCTTACGCGGGGAAGTACCTGAAGACCGGCCCGTTCATGTACGGCGTCAGCGTCGACCCGATGGCCAACGTGTACGCATCGATGCGGTACGCACTCAAGACCTACGGCAGCCTGTCCCGGGCCTACAACCGCCCCGGCGGATATGCGCTGGGCGGCATCATCGGCGGCGTCCGCATCAGCCGTGGGGTACCCCGAGGCGGCGGGTACGCCGGCGGCGGTGTCATCAAGGTCGGCGGCAAGCGCATCGACACAGGGCCGATCGCAGCGTCCGTCGGCTCGGACTTTCTCAAGCAACTCGCCGGGACGGCGTCCGCTATCGACTCGGCGATGTCGAAGGTGGCCACGGCCATCAAGAACGCGTTCAAGGGCGTGAAGACCACCCTCGACGACAGGCTGCTGAAGCAGATCAGTGTTGCCAACAAGCAGCTCCAGAATCTGGCCAAACAGCGTGACGCCATCACGGCGAAGATCGCCGCCGCCAACCAGTTGGCCGCCGATGCCACGGGGCAGGCCGTCCAGTTCACCTCGATGACCGGCCTCCCCAACGGCGGCAACACCTTCGACGCGGGCGGCATCCTCAGCGGACTCAACGTCCGGCTCGGCCAACTCAAGACGTTCGGCGCCAACCTGAAGACCCTCGCCGACCGGGGCCTGTCGAAGACGCTGCTTCAGCAGATCATCACCGCAGGGCCCGAAACAGGCGCCGCCTACGCTCAAGCGCTGGTCGATGCAACCCCCGACCTGTTCAAGCAGATCAACACGACGCAGGCGAGCATTGACAAGGCCACGGGCGCCTTTGGTAAGGACGCCGCAGACGCCATGTACGACGCTGGCGCCAACTCCGGCAAGGGGTATCTGACGGGCCTGGCCTCGACGCAGAAAGCGATCGAGGACCAGATGAAGAAGATCGCCAAGGCGATTCAGAAGACCATCAAGGTCGAACTCAAGATGGCGTCCCCGTCAAAGATCCTCAGAGGTCTCGGGCGATTCACCGGCCTCGGCTACGTCCAAGGCGTCGATGACACCGTGCCTCAAGCACAAGCCGCAGCCGCCCGCATGGCCGCCGCCGTCCGCAGAAGCGCCGCCGCAACCGCAGCCCGAATCCAGACCAGCTCCACCGTGAACAACGCCGGCGACCGGCACCTCCATTACAACGCTGCCGTCCGCGAGGTCGCCTCCCGCAAGAGCATCCTCGACGCCCTCGCCGTAGACGACATGCTGCACCGAACGGTGGTGGTCTGACATGCCCATCCTCGTCCCCCCGGTCTACATCCCGCCCGAGGAGCGGCCCGGCGTTCCCTGGCCCACCCTCATCAACCAGATGCCGCAGGTCAGCTTCACCGACCCGCGAGGCGTAACGACTCACCTGTCGGACTGGGAGAACGGCTGGCTCCTCCAGCCCGGCGCCAAGGGCCTCGACATGCCCGGCTACCAGTTCTCGACCGACGAGTCACCGGGCATCGACGGCTATGCCCTGCGTGACGTCCGCGCCAACGGCAAAGAGATCATCCTGCCGGTCGCGTTCTGGGCCAACGACAGCCGGGCCGCCTACCTTCAGCGGCGCCGGGCCTTCATCAACTCGCTCAACCCCAAGCGCGGCGTCGGCACCCTCATTCTGACCCAGCCAGACGGCGACACCCGTAGCGTCGGCGCCTACTATGCCGACGGCCTCGAAGGCGACGAAAGCCTGGACGCGGCGGGGGAGCGGTGGTGCATCAACGCCATCACGTTCGGGGTGCCGTCCCCGTACTGGACCGGAGCCCCCGTCACTCACAACTGGAAGGCAGGAAGCAGCGCCGAGTTCTTTCCGGTCCTGCCGCTCATCGTCGGAGACTCGCAAGTCCTCGGCGAGGTCATTGTCCTCAACCCGGGCGACGACGTCGCCTACCCCGTGTGGACGGTCAAGGGCCCGGCGACCAGCATCACGCTCACCAACACGATCACCATGGCAGAGGGCGGCGTCACCGGCACCATGACCCGCACCCTCGCCCTCACCCGCTCGATCACGGGTGCCGACACGATCGTCATCGACACCCGGGAGCGCCGCCAGACCGCCCTCCTCAACGGGACGACGAACCTGTGGCCAGACCTCAGCGACGCCTCCGAGCTGTGGCCGCTCGAAGAAGGCGACAACGCCCTCAATTTGCTCGTGGCCGGCTCGACGTCGGCGACCAGCGTGTCCATGACCTACCAGCCCCGCTACCTGGCGTCGTAGGGGGTGACCATGGAATCGACCGCACTGCGCGTCTACGTCCGCGACAGCACTCTCAAGCGTCTCGGTCAGGTCGCCGAGTACACCGACCTCACTGTCGTGCCCCGGTTCAATGCCATCGGTGCGATGACAATGGCGATCTCCGCAGACTCGCCGATCGCTCCACTGCTGGTTGAAGGCAACGGGCTGGTCGTGAAGACGGCGTCCGGGCAGACCGTCATGTCGGGGCCGATCCGCACCCCGGACTGGTCCCGCTCCGAGTCCGACGCCGGGAACGGCAAGCTGACCATCGGCGCCGTGTCCGATGATGAGGTGCTGGCCCGGTACGCATGCTGGCCATCACCTGGTTCAGCGATCGGATCACAGACCGCCTCCGTCTACAAGATCAGCGCCACGGCGGCGGAGACCGCGATGCGAACCCTCGTCAACGTCAACGCCGGACCCGGCGCCCTCACGTCCCGCCGGAACCCGCTGCTCACGCTCGCCCCCAACACGGTCCTCGGCCCGGCCGTGACCCGCGAGGTCAACCAGTTCGACAACCTCCTCACCGTCCTCCAGGACATCGCGGGCGCGGCAGGGCTCGGGTTCCGCGTGGTGCAGGTCGGATCCGCACTCCAGTTCCAGGTGTTCCAGCCAGCCGACAAAACTGGTACGGCCCGCTTCAGCTTCGGGCTCGGCAATCTCACCGACGCCAGCTACTCGACCACCCCGCCGACATGCACTCGGGCCATCGTCGTCGCCGGGGGCGGCACGTCCCCACGAGTCTGCAAGACCTACGACCGCACAGACCCTCTATGGCCCGGCCTCGTCCTGGAGCAGTTCGTCGATCAGACCTCCGTCGACACCGCCTCCGTCGACCTCGCCGCACAGATGGACCAAGCCGGAGAAGAAGCACTCTCCAACGGCGCCGGTCAAGGTTCGCTATCGATCTCGCCGATCGACCTGCCGCTGCTCCGGTACGGCCGGGACTACAACGTCGGCGACACCGTATCCGCCCAACTCCGAGGCGGGACTTGGTACACGGACGTCGTCCGCGAGGTCACTCTCACCAGCTCCGCGGGCGGCTCGTCCACGAAGGCGACTGTCGGCGGCGACTCGTCCAATGGCGGCACGGTGGCCCGCATCTACTCGTACATCGCCCAGGTCAAGAAAGACGTCGGGCGCCTCAAGACACGGAAGGCGGCCTGACTATGGCTGAGTTCTCCGCGCCGTTCGACGGCTCACCGATCAACACTCAGCTCCAGTGGTCTCGCATGGCCCGTCGATGGGGCCTCGACGGTGTGCACGCCCAAGAGGCCGGAAGCACCGCCCTCAAGGTCACCGGCTCCGGCACCACCACGGTAGCCGTCGCATCAGGCCGGGCTTTCGTCGTCGGGTTCTACTACTTCCTCGACGTCACCAAAAACCTGACCGTGCCCCCCAACGCGGGCGGCACGGCACGCATCGACCTCGTCGTACTGCGCGCCGACCCCGTTGCGAAGAAGGTCAGCGCTGAGTACAAGACCGGCGGCGCGATCGCCCCTAGTCTCACCCAGGATGACTCCGGCGTTTGGGAAATTCCCCTCGCCCAATGCACCGTTGCCGCCGGATCCTCCGTCGTCACCGCCGCCAACGTGCAGGATCGCCGCTACCTCACCGACCGCGGCGTAGTGCCTGGTATCGCTGGCGCGCGCCCACCATCCATGAAAGGGCAGCTTCTCCTTGAGGACGGCAAGCTCTACGTCGGCGACGGCGCCGGATGGCTGTGGCTGGCAAGCGCAGGTGTCGACGACTCCACCTACACCCCGGTGTGGAACTCGTCGACGACCACCATCAACTGGGGTTCCGGCTCGACGAACATCGGCCGCTACCAGTGCGTCGGCAAAAGGGTCGACGTGACGATCCAGCTCATCCCGACCGGGAATCCGCCCGCGTACACCGAGCCGATCCAGGTCACGTTGCCACCCGGACTGCCCTGTACGAGCGCGTTCCGGTCGCTCTTCACGTGGAACTTCACCTCCGCCAACGGTGAGGGCTCGGCGACTGGTACAGGCATGACGTTCCCCACGACGGACGGCACCAACAAGATCGCGAGGCTTCGATACCCGACCTCCACCGGAAATACGACCAGCGACACCCCGAACTCCCACAACCTGCTGACGAACAGGCCGTTCGACATCCGCAAGGACGACGTCCTCACCATCGACGGCTCCTACTGGCTCGCCTGAGCCCACAGAAAGAGGTGACCCAGTGGCCCGACACCCGTTCGGCTCAAGTCCGGCCGACTACGCCATGGAGCGAGTCGGGAGCCAACTCCTCCTCCGCCCCGGCGCCGTCGGCACCGTATGGACCTCCCGTACAGGCGGCACCCAGCTCACCGACCTCACCGACCTGGCAGGCGCCCCCATCTCTCAGGTCACTGCCGACTCCGATGGCGGCGTCGCCTTCTACGGCCCCGACAACATCACCGCCTGCCACGTTGACTTCGGATACAGCCGCCGCTACACGATGACCGCGACCGACGTCGGTGAAGTCCTCAGCGACTTCAAGGGACAAGGCGGCCAGCCCGGCGGTTGGCTCCAGCTTGATGAAGCCGGCGGCATTCCCGCCCCGATGCTCAGTAGCAGCATCGACTGGATCGTCGCCACCACCGCCCCGTACAACGCCAAGGGCGATGGGGCCACTGACGACACCGCCGCCCTCCAAGCAGCCGTAGACGCCGCAGCAGCAGCCCGCACCACCATGTACATCCCGGCAGGCACCTACATGGTGTCGTCGCCGATCTTGTTGCCTGCGGGTGAGGGATACGCGCTGGCCGGGTCGGGTGGGGGGACCTCGTTGAAGCTGGCCAACGCGGCGAACTGCTTCGTGCTGGCGATGGAGGGGGAGGACACGCGGGTCATCATCCGCGACATGAAGATCGACGGGAACTGCCTGAGCCAGTCCACCGCCGGATCGTCCGGCGGCATCAACGCCGCAGGCGCGGTCGCCTGCCGCTTCGACAACATCCACTTCGTGGCGTGCCGAGACGACGCCCTCTACCTCGGCGGCCAGACCGGTGGCGCCTTCGGCCACAACAACCGGATCATCGGCTGTTTGTTCGACGGCTCTATGGCCTCCACCGGACCGGGCCGCGGTATCCACCTGAACAGCAACGACGAAAACCAGATCATCGGCTGCGACTTCGAATTCCTCGGCGGTTCCGGCGGCACCACCTGGGGCACCGCCGTGTGCATCCTGGACCGGGCGGGCACTCAGTTCATCGACGCTTGCAACTTCGTGGGTGGCGCCACGAACAACACCAAGGGCGTGCGGATACAGGACTGCTCGTCCACGAAGATCGTCGGGTCGAACTTCGACGGCACCGCAGGTGACTCGATCTTCATCGCCGGGACGAAGAACGTCGTCACCGGCTGCACGATCGTCTCGCCGGGCGAAGTCGGCACCGCCGGACAAGCTTCGGGTATTCACCTGGAGTACGGCGCTGCTCGGAACCTGATCCAGGGCAACTCGATTGTCTCCTCAACGACCGCAGGCAAGACACGCAGCCTCATCCGCGAGGAAGCCTCCGGGAACGCCGGGTTCAACCTCATCAGCGGAAACGTGCTGACGACCGAGGGGGCACTGGCTGTCGGCCTGACGGAACTGGCGGGCAAGTATTCGATGGTGCGGGCCAACATGGGCGCGCCCGGATCGATCATCCCGGACCGTTCCGGGCTGTACGTACCTGCGGACTGGGGCCGCTTCTGGCGGGCCAAGCGAGATGCGGCCGGCGCCGGGTCCGGCATCGCGCGGATCGTGACGTTGGGCGGCTCGGCGACACAGGGCATGTACGCGTCCAACCCGCGCACCAAGTCGTGGCCGGGAGTACTGGCCACGACCCTTCAGGGCCAGTACGGGGATGGCGGGAGCGGCCTACAGCAGACGTCCCTGTCGTCTACGATCCTCGCTGCCGGTGACGCCGCAGCCCTCGCCGCATGGACGACAGCGGGCGCGGTGGTGACACAGACCGGTACGTGGACGCAGGGCGGTTCGAAGTACGGGCCCGGCGCGAACTACATCTACTCCGACGTCACCGGGAACACCCTGACGTTCAAGGCGCGCGGCACCACCGTCAAGATCTACACGGTGACCGGGTCGGGCACCCGCCCGGCGATGCTGTACTCGATCGACGGCGCCGCCGACGTATCCGTCGCCCAGCCGTCCGGCACCGCCGCCATCCAAGTCACCACGATCACCGGCCTGTCGAATACGACGCACACCGTGGTCCTCAAGGTCGGCACCGCCACGACCGGGCAGTACCTGAGCGTCTGCGGCGTCACCGGAGAGAACACGACAGGCGTCGTCGTCAACAACTGCGCCCTCGCCGGCGCCACCTCGGCGACGTTCGGAAACAACGCGACGACCGCCCTGAACGCCACTTGGAACGGTGGTGTCGACTACCCCGGTGACCTCGTCATCTACACAGCGGGTCCGAACGACGCCGCCTCGAACACTGTGGGCGACACGTGGGCGGCGAACGTCGCGAAGTGGTTGAAGGCGGTGAAGGACACCGGTACGGCATTGGGGGACTGTGACATCATCATCGCTCTGCCGCACCTGGGGACGCATGACGTCACGAACTTCAAATACCAGGACTACGCGATCCGAGCGCGCGGCCTGGCGGAGGCCTACGGGTGCGCGTTCGTCGACTGGTGGACCATCGGCCGGAACTCCTGGCAGTACTGGAACAGCCTCGGCTACTGGGGCACGCCAGCAGGTACGGGGGCCTCGGGGACGGACGGCGTGCACTTGTCGGACGTGGGGTTCCAGGCAATGGCCGACGTGCTGCTGCCGTTGGTGACGAGCTGACTCGGGTGCGGATCATGGCGGATGGGGTGGCGGGCAGCATCGTGGGGATGCTGCCCGCGCTCAACGGGCTGATGGTGCAGGTGTCGGCGCCAGCCGGAGTCGACACGGCGGGCGTTCCGCCGGGTGGGGGTGTGGTGGGCTGGGTGCTGGTCGCCGACCCGGACGCCGCAGGTGGTGCGCGGCTGGAGCCGGTGTTCCTCGCGGGCGGCAGGGCGTGGACGCCGGATCAGTACCGGGTTGCAGCAGTTGGGTGTGCGGGTCGAGGGGGTCGGCTAGTGCGGTGACCGGAAAGGTTCACCGGGTCGGTACGTCGTCCCACGTCATGTGGGGCTCGCGCACGGGCCACTCGGCCATGCGTTCCACGCCGAGCCCGACCGACTGTCGGACCGCCTCGTCTGTGGTGCAGGGGCCGCACACGTCGATATCCCGGTCAGGGACGGCGCGGGACGCTCCATCCTGGTCATATCCGTTGATCAAAGGGCCATGGCAGCGAGGGCACCGAGTCTCCATGAACTGACCGTACCGAGGCAGCACACTCTCCCGGGCCCAATTGGGGCGCGACGTACACCGACCCGGTGAACCTTTCCGGTCACCGCACTAGTCGGACAGAGTCCGTCACGCGCCACGTTCTGCTCCCTTGTCGGCGTCGAGGACGGACACCACTCGGGCACCCGGTGCTGTGAACGCCAGTTCACGGTCGTTGTAGAGGCACAGCCAGCCGTTCGGATCGATCTCGGACTGGTCGCAGGTGACGGCCTGCACGGTCCCGTTGTCCAGAGCGACGTTGTACACGCGCCGCACGGGTGCGGTCGCGTCGTCCGGGTCGGGGGACATGAGATCCGCAGCCGTCGTACCCAGCGCGTCGGCGAGGGCGACGAGATCGTTGACGGTGACGCGGCGGCGCCCCCTCTCGATCGCCCACACAGACATCGTGGCCAACCCGCTCCCCGCCTTGAGTCGGGTTGTGAGGCGTTCCTGGCTCAATCCGCGAGCCTTCCGCAGCCGCCTTACATTCGCTGCCACCACCTGCTCCGGAGTCTCAGGCATCGCCGACCTCCTGGGCCAGGCGCCCTAGGGTTTTGTCGGAGACGAGGAAGCAGCAGCCGCAGGGCTGCACGACCCAGGCGATATCAAGCGTGGCCGGACGCTCCGAACTCGTGCCGCCGGTCACGCCCCCGCCGCAGTCTGGGCAGGGCCCCAACTCGCTGTCGGGTGGCGCGAGTCCCGCGTCAACTTGGGCGGCGGCAAGAGCGAGCGGGGCCAACTCGCCGAAGGGGAGACGGCGAACCGGATCCAGGTGGTCAGGCATCGCCGATTTCCTTGCCGTCGATGAGGATGCGGTCGCAGTGCAGGGTGAGGGTGACAGCACCGCCCGGGACGCCGGGGCCATGGGGCTCGACGACTACTGGCTTCTCCGCGCTGACGGCGGGAACCCGACCGTCAACGCTGATCTTTGACTGTGTGTCGCCCACGAGGACGAACCCCCGGTCTACGCGATCACCGAGCGGGAGACTTGCCGCGCCAGTCACTTCGATTGCGGGCAGAACGGTGCGCTCCACAGGGCATTCGGGGTGCGGGTGCACCTCTTCCCCGTTCTCCTCGTAGCACAGGCCGCAGTCGAGGGGGCGGGGGGTGGTCTCAGTCGCCGCCACGCGGCGCACTGACTTGATGAGGTCGAGCAGTTCCTCAGACGATGACGGCACATGGCCCGCGTTCTCCCAGCGCCTGAAGATGAGCTGCAAGGTGTCGAGGGCGACACGGTCACGGCCGGGTGCGGGCGCCGGGAACGCACGCCGGTTACGGCCGAGTGACGTATCGCCGATGCCCGGCACCGCAAGCAGTTCCTCGTCCGTCAGCCGCCGTACATCGGCCAGCGAATGACCATGGAAGTGCAGAGTGTGCGCTATCACGATGGCCTTCCGTCCGCCGCCGAGGGCCTGAACGAGCGCAGTCTCGCCGCCGCGAAGGAGGCCATCAGCGGTATCAGGCGCTGGGCAGTCGAGGCGGGAGCAGGTGACATGCCCGCCTTCGCCGAGGAAGAGGCTGCTGCCGCCACAGGCGGGGCAGTGGCCCTGAACATTATTCATGGGCATCTCCGGTGCGGGTGGTGCGGGTTGGGGCGGCGGGCCGGACCCGCACAGCCGGGCCCGCCGCGAGGGGTCTGAACCGGCGACGGGACCCCGCTCGGAGCATAGCCCACAACCTTTGAAACGTAGGCTATTTGGGTGATGTGGCCTATGATTCAAAGGTCAAGAGTCGGGATGGATCCCGGAGGACCGATGAAGCTCATCACCCGCCAAGACCTCGGCTGGCCCACATCCGCCGCGCCGACACAGACCACCACCAAAGGCGTCAAGGTCCACTACGAAGGCACCGCCGTCAGCGGCAAACTCCTCACCGACCACAACGCATGCGTCACAGAGTGGAAGAACATCCGCAAGAGCCACCTTGCGAACAAGACCGAGGGCTACTCGGACGTCGCCTACAACTACGCCGCCTGCCCCCACGGTTACCTCCTCGAAGGACGCGGCATCGGCCGCCGCACCGGGGCGAACGGCAACCAAGACCTGAACCGCGCGCACTACGCAATCGTTGGCCTCGTCGGATCCTCCGGGCTCACCGAGCCGACCGACGCCATGCTCGACGCGATACGCGACGGCATCGAACTCCTCCGCAAGCACGGCGCAGGCAGCGAGATCAAAGGCCACCGCGACGGCTACGCCACCGCATGCCCCGGCGGCCCCCTCTACACGTGGGTCCAGAAGGGCGCGCCCCGCCCCGAGGACGGAACTCCGCCGCCCCCCAGCAAGCCGCCCGCGAAATACCAGCCGTTCCCAGGCGCTAGCTGGTTCGTCATGGGCCGCAGGTCCCCGATCGTGCTGGCCATGCGGAAGCGGCTGATCGCCGTGGGCTGCGGGCGGTACCAGTCCACCAAGAACCCCGACGTAATCGGCACCGGCGACAAGGCCAGCTACGAAGCCTGGCAGCGCAAGTGCGGTTACACCGGGGCGTCGGCGACGTGGCCGCCCGGCCCCACCACCTGGAACGCCCTCAAAGTCCCCAAGCAGTAACCCCCGGAAGGAACCGTCATGTCTGACCTCAACCTCCCCGACCCGCGCACCGTCGTGAAGACCGCAGGCGCCTACGGCCGCGACCTCGCCGAGCGCACCCTCGCCACGTTCCTCCAGGCGTTCATCGGCGGCATCGTCGTCACCCAGCCCCTCGACGGCAGCATGTGGTACGCCGCCGCAGCCGGCGGAGTAGGCGCCGCGCTCGCCCTCCTCAAGGGCCTCGCCGCCCGCCTCCGATCCGTGACGAACTCGGCGAGCCTCGCCCGGGACATCTGACCCTGCCCCGTGAACATGCCGAGGGGACGGTGGTGGCGTGGACGCGGCCATGGTGACGGCGATCGCAGCACTGATCGGCGGGCCCCTGGCCGCGTGGGGCGTCATGCACGGAAACCGCGGCGCGAACAGGGCAGCCCGGGAGGGCAACGCGGTGACCGGATTCAACAGCCTCACGGATCAACTCCAGGAGGAACGGACGGAACTTCGGAGCGACCTCGCCGCCGTGCGCGCCGAGCTGGAGACGGAACGCCTGGAGTCCGCACGACTGCGGCTACTCGTGCAGCAGCTCGGAGGGACGCCATGACCCGCACCGAGATCGTGCTGTACCGCAACCGGCGCCTACTCCTTCTCACCGCCATCCTGCTCACCCTCGGCGGCGGCGTCGCCCTCTCGCTGTTGCTGATCCACAGGGAGGCGGACGCACGGGCAGAGGTGGCGCGGGAGGCTGACCTGCGCGGCACCGCGGTATCGACGCTGGCGGGCGACGTGAGGGCGCTGCGGGAGCAGATCAAGGCCGCAGGAGAGACCCCCGCAGCACCGGACCCCGCCACCGCGGTCGATGACCTCCCTGCGCGAGCCGCCATTCCGGTGCCGATCCCCGGGCCCCGCGGCGCGACCGGACCGTCCGGAACACCAGGTACTCCAGGCCCATCCGGGGCACCGGGGAAGAACGGCGCGGACGGAGTGCCGGGAACTGCCGGCGCGACCGGACCAGCCGGACCCTTGGGTGCGACCGGCCCTGCGGGACCGACTGGACCGGCCGGACCACCGGGGCCCACCGGAGCGGCAGGGCGAGACGGAAAGGACGGGCAGACCTGCCCCGACGGCTACTCGCTGCGGCCACCGCCTAGCGACCCGGATGCACTGGTCTGCCGCCGCGAGACCGCCCCACAACCGGCCAAGGGACCCAAGGAGAAGGGCGTGCTGCTGTCAATGGCACTCGACCCGCAACGACGCCAGTACGCCTAGTAGTTGCCCTCCATGCCCCTCTCCAGCTTCGCCAACTCCGGCCCGGAATCCTTGGCAGGCACCTTCCAACGGAATGTCGCGCCCGCCCCGTCCGTGTAGACGAGCGCGCCACCATCCGCCTGCTCCTGGGTCAAATCGAACGCCACTGTGTCCCACTTGAACGCGCCAGCCGGAATCATCCCGCCCCCAGCGAAACCCGACGGCGTAATGCTCGCCGCCCCACCCTCGCCCGCTTCGAGGGCCTCGCCGTCCGGGGCAATCCACTGCCAGCCGCCACCCTCAATCGGCGCGGACTCCGCCGCCCCACCAGAAGTCGCTTCATCCTTCACCGCGATGATCGCGTACACGCCATTCGCGGCCGTATACCCCATAGCGGTCTTCTGATAGACCACCGTCGTCGGAGTTACATCCAGCGGCTCGCTTCCAGGGCTGCCATCCGCCGGCGATTGGGCACCCACGGTCGAGACCGTAGTCCCGAACTCCAAGTCCACGGTCCCCTCGGTCCCGTCCCCGCCAGTCTCGGCGCCCTCGTCGGAGCAGTACTTCGTCCAGTCGGCCTGACTCACGTTCTCCGCCATGCAGTCGAAGTCGTCGGCCTTCGGCGTACTGGACTTCGGTGGTGAAGACTGCTTGCCGCCAGCGTCGTCGCTACCACCACTGCAAGCGGCAAGCGATGCGGCGAGCAGACAGGCACTGATGACCGACACGATGCGAGTACGCACAGATCCCCCCAGAGGTGACGCTACAGACCGATCACCGTAAGCCGACCGTAAAGAACATGTGAACGTCGTAGCCGATCCGTGACGATTCATCCGTCGCGGTCGTGCTCCGCTTCCACGCCGACGGCGGTCTTCAGTCATGGCGTGAGCTGTGGGTCTGTAACTTCCACCTCGCAAGCCACGTACCAGGGCTTGTGGCCTGCGGCATGGCATTCCAACGAGAGTCGTATCGGGGAATCGCGGTACTGACTTTGCCAGATCTCGCGATGACTGCACTCCGGCACCAGGGTGGAGGTGAGGGCGAACTTGTCCCAGTCGCCCAGGTTGATGGGGCGACTGGTGACGGTACGTCCGTCAGGGGACGCCTGGTCGATCCCAGGCTCGAACCGGTAGGGCCCGTAGATCGTCTGGTCGATCATCTCCTGAGTGACACGCCCCAACGGCGCATGCCTGTGCCCGTCATCGCGGATCCTCAGCACCACCCTGTCCAGTCCCGGAAGCCCCGTCGGCCCAACGAGAGAGATCAGCAGAGACGCGCGGCCAGTCCCCGCCCCGAGTTTCGTCGCCGTGATCTCGAACTGCGGCGTGAGTTCCGCGTGCCACCGGCCGGCCTCGATCCGCCCGAGCGCCTCCGCCGTCTCGTAGGCACGTTCCCCCGTCGCCTGCGCCTTCTACTCACGGAGTTCGCCCGGTGGGCTGCCGCCCAGGAGCCGACAGCGGCGACGGCGCTCAACGCCGCTGTGGTGAACCCGGCGATCTCCAGCCATGCAATGTCCATGCGCGGGAGGCTAACCGCAGACGACCCCATTCCCGCCAGGTAGCCTCACGCATGCTGGAGCCCGGCCCGCTTTCCTCGGGCCGGGCTCCGGTTTCGTGTGGCTACTGCTCGATGGCCGACGCGCGCTCCTGCTCCTGCCAGTCGATGCGCAGGTTGCGCAGTTCGTCGCAGATCCCGTCGTACACGGCGCGAGCCCGGTTGTACGCTTTCTTCGCGTCCTCGGCGTCCGCCTCCAGGCGGCGGCGCTTCTCCTCGTATTCCTCGCGGGTCATCAGGTGTCAACCCTTCTTGTGGTAGATCCGCTTGTGCTTGGCGACGCTGGCTTTCGCTCCCCGGTAGCCGGGCGTGGTGGTGCACTCGTCGCACTCCACCCAGTCTGTCTCCTTGCTCTTGATGGCGGCTTCGGTGACAGAGTGCTGGGGCCCGTAGCCGTGAGCGTGGAGGAAGTGCGGGACGCTGCCTTCGTATTTGAGGGCGATGAGCGCGGACTCGGCAGTCTTGTCGTGGCCTTGGGCGAAGAACTTCCCGAGGCCGGCCTCACGGCCGCAACCGCACCAGCAGTTGCCGGTCGGGATGAGGCGGGGCTTGTCATCGTTGGGCATGCATTCAAGATAGCAAGTCAAGACTTGATGTCAAGGGTTAATGCCAAGACCCATCTTCACCTCGGCCCGGCCCGGGAGCGTCGGCCGGGCATGAAGTGGGTCAGGTCGTCCTCGGTAGGCGGATCGTCAGGGTGGGGAATCCGTCGGGGATGTCGTCGAGGTCGGATTCAGTGACGAGGTACATCAGTTCGTCGGGGTCGTCCGGGCCGTACCCGTGTGCCTCCATGAAGGCTTCGACGTCCGGGCGGTCGAGGAGGCCGGGGATCTCGGGGCAGTCCGGGTCGGCGAGTTCGTGTCCCGGGACCTGGTCGCCGGACTGGGCGGAGACGAGAACGACGGCCATGGTGTCCTCCAGGATGCGATCGATTGTCGTGCGGGCGATGCCGGTGAGGGTGTGGATGCGGTTCTTGCTGATTCCGGAGGTCGTGGCGTCGCGCACCATGCCGTCGCGACCGTCTATGGCCTGCCGGTAGTGGCTGAGGGCTTGTTCGGCGGCTGCGCGCCTCTCGTCCATCGTCATGCATCATACGCTGCATGTAGCGTTTGCTACAGTCAAGCGTTGTGAGAGGCAGCCTTGCGGATGGGCTCGGCGCAAGTACTCCCCCCGCCACTAGCGCATAACGTTCCCTTAGGCGCTAGAGGACGGCGGGGCGGGGGAGTTGATTCAGAATCGCGCCAGCCTGGCCGTGGCCCTGGCTGGCGAAGGGGCGGCGCTCTACGTTGGGTGCGTGAGGTCGCTCCCTGACCTGACTCCAACCTGGCGAGGCGCGGGCTGCAACGCAATCCCTTTGGCGAGGGGCGGTCCGCGCCTCGCTGCGTGCAGCGACACCGCACCCCAGTTGGACTCTCGATAACATGCAGTATCGCGGGCCGAGTCAGATCCGTTTGCGTGAGACCAGCCCCTGGTGGCCGTCCTCTTCGTCAGCCGGCTCGCCGAAGTGGGCGGTGTCCCAGTGGAGTAGGTCGGAGCAAAGCTTCCCAAGCCGTTCAGTCAGTTGCCACACTTCGCCGCTTTCTACGAAGGTGATCTCCGGGCGGTCGCTGTTGTGGGCGCCCTTGAGGGTCAGCCACTGGTAGGACTCGTCGTCGTAGATCCAGTAGCCGTGCAGGTACCGATTCCGCAGCCGAAATGCCTCCTCCGCCGTGTCCAAGTCCTGAGCGAGTGAGGTCTGGCATGACTCGGGCAGGTCCGAGATCCGGAGCTTGAGCCGGCAATGCTGCGTCAGCTTGCCGCCGGTTGCCACGGCCAGTTCGCTGTACGCCCTCTCCGCCTCAACGAGGTGCACGTAGATGCTGTGGAGGATGTACTCGGCCTCTGCTGCCTTCCGGGCTAGGAGCCCGAGGCCCACGGTGATGCTCAGCTCCTCATCGCCGACACCTGCAAGGAGATGGGGTATGGGCGGCTTGAAGCCGACGGAGTGTGCGCTGCTCTCGCTCATGTGGCCTCCGGGGTGCTGGCGAGGGTGTGGGGCCACTTTGTGGGAACGCCTGCCGCCGATCAACTCTATGGTTGATAATGACAGTTATCCAATACTGATCGCGGAGGAATTCACATGACTGGCACGGAGTACCACTGGCTCGTCACGCTCCAGTGGACGGACGCCCGGGGCATTACGAAGGCTCAGACCGGCGCGGGAACGATCACGGCTGGTGAGGGCGCAACTCGCCAGGGGTTGACGCTCGATGTCCTCAAGTACGCCCGCGAGCAAGTGGGGGCACTGGCTGATGCGGCAGTGCTGTGCTTCGTTTTGGAGCCGAACGCCCTGAAGCAACCGAAGCAGAACAAGGGGCAGACGGGACGGTGACCGACCTCGTCCCGCGCCCGTCGACAGAACTGTCGACCGACCGGCACGACCCCCGCGACGACTGGCCCGACGAAGCCCGCGCCCTCGCCGACCACCTCGCCGAGTTCTACGGCGACGCCGACCCGCTGCCCACCATCGCGGGCGGCTGGGTCGCCCGGCAGAAGTCCCGGCACACACGGCGGGCCTACGTCCGCACGTTCAAGTCCTGGGAGCAGTACGCCCGCAAGAGCAAGATCCACCCGCTCCAAGCGAAGCTGCCGCTCGCCGACGCCTACGCCAAGCACCTCGCCAAGACGCCCACACGCAAAGGCATGCCGCCCGCCGAGACGACGCAGGCGCAGGCCCTCGCCGCCGCCGGGAGCTTCTACACCTACGCCGCACGGTTGCAGGCCATCGACTCCGACCCGTTCGCCGCCGTCAACCGGCCCTACGTCGACCCCGACTACTCGCCGACTGAGGGGATGACCGAAGAGGAGACGGCGCGGCTCATCGAGACCGCGCGCGACTGGGCACCCCGCTCCTACGCCCTCGTCATGCTCCTTTACCTCACCGGCGCCCGCGTTGATGAACTGCTCTCCCTCAACGCCGACCAGCTCGGCTACGACCGAGGTCACCGCACGCTGCCCCTCACGCAGAAAGGCGGGAAGAAGAGGCCCGCTCCCGTGCCACCGCTCGCGCTCGACGCACTCCTCGGCTACCTCGGCGAGCGCACCGACGGACCGCTCTTCGTCACCGACAGCGGGCGACTGCGCCGCTGGACGCAGCCCGAAGTCTGGAAGCACCTCCGCGTCCTCGCCCGCCACGCAGGGATTCCGCAGGCCGGCAGCATCAAACCCCACACGCTGCGGCATCAATTCATCACCGACAACCTCGCCAACGGCGTGCCGCTGCAAGACGTCCAGGACGCCGTCTCCCACTCCGACCCGCGCACCACCCAGCGCTACAACCGGCGTCGGCGTCAACTCGACAACCACCCCGCCTACGCACTCGCCGCCAAACTCGGCGAGCGACTCCAAACGGCTGGGGAAGAGAAATGAGCGGCGACCCACCCGAAGGGAAACCAGAGGACTGGATGGAGATGTGGTTCGAGACGGGGGAGATCACCTGGCAGAAGCCGCTGTCGCCCGAGGCCATCGAGCGCATCCAGAAGCTGTACAGCAACCTCTTGGCAGAACAGCAACAGGAAGATGGGCGCAAGGCAGGCGAAGCCTCAGACGACTGACTCCCTTCGTGCCAGACTGCCGGTGGGCCCTCCTCGCATCCCCCGTCGAGGCGGGCCCGCTGCCGTTATTCGCAGCCGATGCCGTCGCCGTCGCGGTCGAGGTGCCGCCCGTAGCCGGGGTCGCCGACACGGACGGGTGCGGCTCCGGCGGCGCGGGCGGCGTCGCAGTTCCGGTAGTAGACGCTGCCGCCACCGCTGCCGCTGTCGTCGTTGCTCGACCCGCCGCCGCTTCCGCCTGTGCTGCCGCCTGCGGTGATGGTGACGCGGACCTTGACGGTTTCGGTGGCCGTGACGGTGGGTGCGGGTTCTGGCTCGGCAGTCTCCGTCGCGGTCGCGGTCGCTGTGACGGTGCTGGTCGCGGTGGGCTGCGGCTTGTCGTCGGCGACGGTCTTCGTCTGCGGGTCGCTGGCGCCGGCGGCCATGATGCCGATGATGAACGCGAAGCCGAGCGCGGGCAGCACGTAGCGCTTACGTGCCCATTTGGGCGCGGGTCTGGTGACCTGGGGCGGCATATACGGGTTGGTCAGTGTTCCCCCCTGCTTGTGGTGGAGGGATGACGGTAGTCGTCTGACTGGGCGCTCGTGGACGTATGGGGTAGTAGTCACCTGTCCGTGACGGGCGGTTGTGCGCCTGCGGACGCGGGCAGGAGCAGGTCGAGTTCGGGCCCGCACCGTAATCCCGGGCGTTGGTTGTCTGTCCTGCTGTCGGCCACTGGTGCCACACTGGTTGCATGACCGACACCTGGACTTCAGCATTCGGCGGCACGCGACTCGAAGGCCCTGTCGATGATTGGCAGCACCCGGATGCTCACTGGACCGCCGAGTTCGAGGCGGCGCGCGCCAACGAGGCGGCTCAGCCGGTGCCGTGTCCTGTGTGCGGGACTGCGGTCACAGCCGTCGACCAGGAATCGGTATACGGCATGCGCGAGGGCTTCAGCCACCTGTACGAGAGCCACGCTGGGACTCTCGGCTGGCTGGTGACCCTGCACCCCTGTGGGCACACCCTGGCGAAGTAGTGGACTGATCCCACCCTCCTTGGCGGGTAGGCCCGCACGCAAGCCTCCGCTCTGGCGGGGGCCTCTTCGTTGTGGATCTGCCAGATCCCCACAGCCAGCTCGTTGCGGATGGCATCCTGGTCGTGGTCTCGCTCGTCTGCTCGTGGGAGACCCGGGCATCCGAGATTCTGTCGGTGGATAGACGGGCGGGCCACGTCTGCCGGGATCAGGTCGGAACCAGGTGACTGGATCCTCCCGCTACGCGGCGCCCGATAGAGGGAGTCACGCCGTGCGGGTTGAGGCCCCCGGGGACCTGTCTGCCCGTCCTCACCCCCGTGGGGCGGGCGGACGTGTTTCGGGCTCCCCACGTGGGCGGGGGTGACCGGTTGGGCAGCGAGTGCCGATCGGACGTTCTCTCCGCATGAGCGGAGCTGGGCCAAGTGTGGCCATCTACCCCGCGTCTGCGGGGACCAGTCGCGCCTACGGGGCTTGCACTCCCAAGGCGCGGGCTGGGGCGGTCCGTTAGGACTGAGGCAACCGGTCGACCGATCCCGTCTCGCGGACCTGCGCGAGGACTCGGTCCAGCAGGCCCCCCGCCTCCTGGACCGCTCCTGCCTCAAGGCGGCCCTGGTAAAGGTCGTAGCCAGTCGCCTCCCAGGCGGTGTCCTTGAAGCGGAGAGGCACCGTGCGCCCATGGACTTCCTTGACCGCGACGTAGGCCCGGCCTCCCTGGCCGTGCACCATCAGTCCGGCGATGTATGCCTCCGCCTCCGCCACGGTCATCGGCTCGGTGCGTGCTGGTTCCTGGCCGCGCCACGGGACGGCATTGTTCCAGCATGCAGCCAGGATCTGGCCGCGCGTCAGGTCGCCGTACTCTTCCCGCCGCATCTGCGCCCGGTATCGCGGGCTCCGTACCTGCGATTTGATCAGGCCCTCAAAATGGCCCTGTTGCGCGCTCATGGGAACTGGTGGCCGCTTGGATGGGGTGGGCGGCAGGTCGTTGTCACTCATCGGCTTCCTCTTCCTTCGGGTGTGGTGAGAAGCTGTGCGAGAAGCGTCTCAGGGCGGGCCGTGACGTTATCGCCGGCGACGGCGTGAGGCCGGTGGCTTGCGCTTCTTTCCGCGAGGCGGATTCGGGTCGCCGACACCCCGGTGCTTACAGTGCCGTTCCTCCGCCGGGTCGATGAGCCAGCACAACCCACAGGCACGACACTGGAGCCACATCCGCCCGTCCGGTTCGATGGCCTCGTCACCGGAGTTCATCTCCCACCACCCCAACTCCTTGTGCCGGCGCTTCCTCGCTTCGGCAGGGCTCTCAGGCTTCGGCTCTTTCGGCTGCGCTCCGGGGTGGGTGCACGGCCGGGCCTTCGCCGGCGTGGTCTGGCGTCCTACCTCGTGGCCGCAGGTCGTGCACTTCAGCCGCCAGCGCGCCATCAGCCGCCCGGGGTACGGCTCGATCGGCTCCCAGCCTGCCGCCCGGACACGCTCATACGCCGTCTGTTCTAGGCGACGGTACGCCTCGCTGCGGTTGGCCGAGTCTCCGTGGTCGCACTCGATGAGTGCCAGGATCGACCTGCGCTCCTCTCTGCCGCACGTCGTGCATTTCAGGAGCCAGAGCGAGTTGCGCTGGAACGGGACGGGCTCCTGGGGCTCCCAGCCGCGTTTGCGCGCCAGCCGCTCAGCGTCCCTTGCCCGGTCCGAGCCGTAGTTCGTCTTGTGGTCGTCGCTCATGGTTCCCCTCATCATGTGCGCCGTCAGTCGTACAAGGAGCCTTGCGGGCGTGGCCAGCGCTTCGATGCCATCGCGCAGGCCGGAGCTTGGCGGATGGCGTGATGCTTCAGTCAGGCTGTTCGGCCTGTTTGCGCGCTTCCTCGGCCGCGCGGGCGTCCCGCGCGGCGAGTGCCGTGAACACCTTCCCTCGGTAGTACATGTGGTGGCGTCGGTGGGATCCCGGCTTCTTATAGGTTCCGAAGGAGTGCACGCCCATATTTTCGAGTGTCTTTGCGACGGACGTCTCCGGGTCACGTGCCTCGGAGTGGATCAGCTCGCCGGTGATCTCGTAGAGGGAGATCATGCCGGTGGTGACGTCGATCCGGTGGCCGCCGTCGTCGGCCACCCACTCGCCCTCCGGCTCCCATTCGACGCTGGTGAGGATCTGCTCGGCCTGATCGAGCGGCGGGCTGTCTGCGGCATCGGCGACGATGAGGCTGTCCAGTTGGCGCCACCTCCACTCCTGCGGCAGGTAACTGTCGCGTTCGTAGACGTCGACCTTGTAGAGCCCCGTGGCAGGGTCCCGGTCGAGCCACGCCGTGAAGAGCTGCAGCACAGCCCGCTGGAGTTCCCAGCCCTCGTCCGCCGAGAACGTCGTCGGCGGCGGTGTGAGCGCGGGCCCGTGGGTCTTCCGGCGCGGAGGTGCGTTGCGGGGCTCCCTGCCTTTGTGAGGGCAGGGCTTGATCTTGGATGACGACATCGACCACCGGCGAGAGCAGTGCTTGCACTCAACCCACATGGGCTGGTCCGGGCCGGGGTAGGGCTCCAGGGCCTTCAGCCCGTGCTGTTTGAGGGCCTGCTCCGTCTGCTCCTTGGCGTACCGCAGCCGGTACCGCAGCAGGACCCTCTTCTCCCTCTCCGCTCTCGTTTCCTGCTGCGCCTTCCGCAGCCCTTCAGGGTGGGTGCAGGACGCCAGTTTGGGGCCGGGCTTGCGGTGGGCGACGAATCCGCACTCGGGGCAGGTCATGGCCATGACCGTGGTGAGGCTGCCGCCGTAGGGGCCGGGCTCCCAGCCGACGGCTCGGATCCGCTCGAAGGCGAGAGCTTCCTGAGCTTCCGGGTCGGTCGGCGCCCTTTTCGGTGCCGGGGCTCCGTGGCGGCACCGGCCGAGTGACTGAAGCGTCCGACGCTCCACCGTCCCGCAAGTCGTGCACTTCAGGGTCCGCCGTTTGGTGCGGCTGCCCGGGTAGGGCTCCTGGGGCTCCCAGCCGCGCTCGCGGGCCGCTTCGTCCGCCTCCCGCGCTTCCCGTTCCGCACGCAGCACGGTCTGCTCCGGGCAGCCGTGGCCGCCCACGAAGGTATACGACCTGTCCTGGACCTCTTCCCCGCATCCAACGCATCGTGCATGCGCCCATTCGTCCGCGGCCTTAGAAATGGGGGCCAGCAGTTCCCAGTCCCACGTGAGCATCCGTGCCTTGTCGCGCTCGAAGTCCACAGTCGGGGCTCATTTCCGGAGGTCGCTGCGGGCGCCCTGGCCGGGGCGCTGGGTGTGCGCTGCCCGCACCTGGTCCACGGCGTACAGGTTCTGACCGTCCCTTCCGGGCTGCCGTGACACGGCTTGGATTCCCCAGCGGGACAGTTGCCTGCGGGCGCTACCGGTTGCGGACACCCCCGCATAGCCGAGGTAGTCCGCGACTTCGGCGATCGTCCAGTTCTGCGGCCACCCGTTTCCATGCAGAACGAGTTCCTGGAGGTCTCCGGACCGGGCGGCCTTCAGCCACTCAAGTACTCGGCTCCATGCTGGGCCGGAGTAGTCGCCCATTGGTCCGGCCGATGACAGCAGACCCTTCAGTTCTTCGATTGCCGCATCGTCGTCCGAGTCGTTGACTGCCTGAACGAGTGCGCGGGCGAGATTCACGGCGTAGCGTCCCGCAGTTTCGGTGTCGTCCAGGTCATCCGCCGGGAGGGTGACGGTCACCAGTTCGCTGTACTCGCCGCTTCCGGGGGGTGTGACGGATGCGATGGCGTCGCCCGTGCGCGGTCGACGGGTGACCTCACACCACCACTGGGTGTCCGTGTCCACGCCGTGAGCGGCGGGGCCTTCTTGCAAGGAATAGGAGGTTTCAACCAGGACCGGGGTGTCCATCGGGATGGGGAGCAGTCGGGGCGCGTTGTTCACGGTGTCTCCTTTCGATATCCGCAACTATGCCTCACAGTGAGGCGAAGTTCAAGAGTCCGAGAAGTATGGGACCAAGGAGGTCTCCCTCGTCTCGAAGGCACCTGGAGCCGACCCGACTCATTGCGAGAGATGCCACCAGGGGCGGGGGACGCCCTGGCGTGCGGTAGGGCCTCTGCGGCGCGACGATCGAGGTGCAGGCATCGACCCGCGAAGGAGGTGCGTCATGCCCACCGTCTGGTCCGGCGCGATCAGCTTCGGCCTGGTCACGATCCCGATCCGCGTCGAGGCCGCGACCCTGAACCGCAACATCACCTTCCACCAGTACCACCTCACGGACATGGCCCGCGTCCGCGTCAAGAAGGTGTGCGAACTGGACGGCAAAGCCCTCGACGCCGAGGACATCGGCCGCGGCTACGAGACGTCCGACGGCGGCACCATTGAGATCACCGACGACGAACTCGACGCCATGCCACTGCCCACCGCAAAAGCCATCGAGATCGAGGCTTTCGTACCCGCCGACAGCATCGACCCGATCCGCATCGGGCAGGGCTACTACCTGGAGCCGGACGGGCAGGTCGCCGCGAAGCCGTATGTACTCCTGCGCAAGGCGCTGGAACGCAACGCCAAGGTCGCGGTCGCCAAATTCTCCTGGCACGACCGGGAACGCCTCGGCCTGCTCCGGGTCAAGGACGGCGTCATCGCCCTCCACGCCATGAAATGGCCCGACGAGATCCGCTCCCCGCAGGAGCTGGCGCCGCCGCAGACTGCGGTCCCCGACGCTGAGGTCGACGAGGCCGTCCAACTCCTGGAGGCCATGGAGGTGCCGGACCTGACCGGCTACCGCGACGAATACCGCGCCGCCCTGGAGAAAGTCATCGAAGCCAAACTTGAAGGGGCGCCACTGCCTGCCGCCCCCGAGGAAGCGCCGGCGCCCGCCAGTGGTGGCGTGGTCGACCTGATGGCGGCGCTTGAGCAGTCCGTCGCCCGCGCCCGGGAGAGCCGCGGCGAGGCGACCGTCCACGACATGCCGAAGAAGCGGGCCGCGCAGAAGGCGGCCAAGAAGGCTGCGGGGCGGAAGCCCCGGAGTGCGTGAGGACCCCTACTCCAGCACCTGGAGGGCGGTGTCCGGTCTGCACTGCGGGCACGCCGGTACGCCGTCCGCGAGGGCTCGGATCGCCTGCTCGCGCCGGAGTGGGCGACTGCGTTTCCCGGCACTCCAGCAGTCGCCTACGTGGATGTAGACCGGGGGGCGCCTTGGGGTTGAGGCTCATCTCGATCAGCCAGTCCGGCGGTGCCGGCCGGGCCTGTGCGCCCCGCTTTCGCTCTGTCTCCCTCGCCTCCTCCGCCGCGATCCACCGCCGCGTGCGTTCGAGGTCGCCGAGCTGCACGCGCTCCAGGAAGCGCAGCCGGTCGAGACGGGTAAGCGGACGCTGATCGTTCACATGTTCGATATTACGGCTACTCTGACCCAGCCACCCACGCAGGCCCGACCAGACTGAGAACGACGTGCACCCAGCCGACACCCTGCTGCTTTTCGCCCTCGACCCGCCCCGACTCCCGTCGGCCCCAAGCGGCCCGGTGTCGACGCGGACCGCGGCAGAGCGCGTCGGCGCCACGCCCGTACCCTGCGTGGCCTGCTGCGAGCCCGCAATGGCCACCCGCATCATCGACACCCCCGAGCACGGCCGGCGCTGGCTCGACCTCTGCCGCACCTGCTACCTGACCGCAGCGAAGAAAGACGCCGGCCCCCCGGAGCCGTTCGAGGACACCGCCACCCTGCTCCTCGATGCGCTCCGCGAGCTGGGGCTGCCCTGGAAGGACACCACCGGCCAGATCTAGCATCGGCCTGTGGACGATTCCCAGCGTTACCTGCTCACCCTTGCTACCGAGGGCAGGACCGCCATGCGCGGCTGGTGGCCCGACCCGGCGGTCGCGGAGCGGAAGTTCGCCCGGTGGATCGGCGAATACTCCGGCGTCGAAGGCGCCCGCATCGTCCTCACCGACGAAGCGGAGCAGCAGGTACTTGCGTCCTGGCCCGACGAGCCGGAACGGCTGCAAGACTGACTGTGCCCCTCGCTGAACCCCCGTCGGCGAGGGGCACCTCGCGCCGCGTTGTCGGTGCTCGCCGTTACGCTGGCCGCTTCTATCCGCGCTGCGTGGCTGCACGCGCCCGCCTCGCCCTGATGGACAGCGCCACCAGGGCGAGGCGCTCGAATTCGATGGGTGTGGGCTACCTGCGGTTCTTCCGCTGGGTGTCCCGAACTACTAGGCCCGGCCGAATCGGTGGATCGACTGGTAGCAGCAGTAGCTCAGGCAGTCTCGACCACGTCGGCCGGATGCCGAACGGCCTTCTTCAGTTCCATCTCGACGTCGAGGCGAGGGATCCCGGCCTGCTCGGCGAACGCGGCGACCGCCTCGTGCACGGCCCGCGCTGCGTCCACGGTCAGCGTGCCGGTCTGGATCGCCTCCCAGGCGGAACGTTCCAGCGCGATCAAATCCGGGGGGAGGTCGATGGCTGCCACCGGAGGATCCTACGCCGCCTCGACCCACTCGGCCCGCAGCCGTTCGTACACGTCCCGGTCCTCGCGCGTCAGCCACCCGCCCGTCCGCAGCATCAACGCACGGATCTCCTCATTCACCACAGCAGCAGGCCGCACAGTGCCGTCAGGCGGGGGAGTGGGAGACATGTCGAGCAGTCTAAAGCGGGGGTACGACAGACGGTCAGCCCTTAGAGGCCGGAGGCTCGACGATGAAAGTTCCCTTGCTCGGCACGGTCTGCGCAAGCCCTCGATCCCGCAGTTCCTGGATGACTCGTCGGGCTGTCCCGTAGGCGACCTGGTACTGCTCGGCCAGCTCGCGTTCCCCGGGAAGCCGAGCGCCAGGCTGTAGCTCGCCTCGCAGGATGCGGGCCTGAATATCGTCGGCGATCTGCACGAACACGTACACAGGCGAGTTCGGATCCACCACCGACGCTTGATCATCCACGGTGTCAACGTAAAGCTGCCCATACCTCCATGCATCGACAGGGGGCTGCATGCTGCTCCATGTAGCGCTATGGAGCGGTCTGTAGCGGTAGCCTCAAGGCATGAAGGACCCCCGCGATCGCTGGCCGGCGACCCGGGGGCGTGGCCGACGGACGGAGCGCCGACGTGGACGAGCGTAAAGACCCACCCCCTGCCTCCGGAACCCGCCTGCCCGTCATCGCTTCCGGGGCCCGCCTCAGCCCACCCCAGGAAGCCTGGAGTACCTACGTCGCCCATGCCAGCAACTGCCCGCAATGCCGCGACATCGATCGCGAGCACTGCGACACCTCCGTACTACTGTGGGCCGCCTGGCAGGAAGCATCGAACGACGCCTTCCGCCGACTCCGCGGCGGACACTGACGGCCTTCGGCGACCCGTCGATTCCCTCGCTGGGCGAGAAGTGCTGGCCAGAGGCCGCGCAGCCTGTAACAAATTCACCCGGGGTGTACACCGAGTTCACGGATACGCGTGGCGGACACACTTGTCGCGGCGTCAACAGTCTGTTGTTATTGACGACCGTTCAGCCGCGAAGGAGGTCTGTGACGTGCACCCCGAGAACTCTCGCAATGCGCATCAGGGTTCCGATGCGGCCGTCTGCGGTGCCGGCTTCGATGTGCTGGTAGGTGGATCGGGCGACGCGTGCTGCGAGGAAGACGGACTCCTGGGTGCGGCCCTGCGTGATGCGGGTCACCCGGATTCGGTCGCCGATGGCGCGGCGCTCATGGAGGAGCCACTCGTCGTCGTCGGGCAGGGTCGGCACTCGACAAACAGTCGACCGAAGATGATCATAAGTCAGCCCGGTTTACCGGGCATTTTGTGATCTTGAAACGTCCGTAGCCCTGCGGCGCTCTGGCATATGCCGCAGGGCTCGCGGTAGCGTACCGATTCGAACAAGTGTTCACCCGAATGGGTGACAGACCCGGAACCCGTACATCCGTTAGACATGGGTGGCGGTCACACCAATGAACGTGCCGGGCGCCACCGAATGGCTAGCCCCCCCTCGGTGGTGACTCGGCACTCGGGGCGACCCCTCGCACCTCAAGGCGCGAGGGGTCGCCTGTGTAACCTGACCAGCGAAAACGCGTAGATCATTTAGGGGGAATTTAGGAGGCGCGATGCCGTACTCGGGCCGTACTGGCAACGTAGCCCCAGCGTGCTGCCGAGGGTGACGCCGTCGGGAAGATGTCGATTGCGAGCCGCTGACCTGCACTCACGCCGGGATCGCGGCTGGCTAGAGCCCTGCCCGACACCCCTCGGAGCCGCGAACGCCTGCCCTTACAAGGCAGATGTCGGCGGTTCGAAACCGTCCGCGCCCACCCGGTGAAGAGGAAGGCCCTCAGCCAGTGACGGCTGGGGGCCTTCCCCGTCTCGACGTCGGCCGCAGGCCCCGAGCCCTGGGCGCGCCGAGCGAAGGGTCACAGGTCCCCGGTCGTGCCGATCGCCGCCGGAGGCGCTGGCGGACCCGTGTGTTTCAGGCTCATCCGGGCGTCCACCGTGTCGGGACCGGTGAGGTCGGTCCAGTAGCGATGGCAACTGATGAAGATCGCCAGTTCGCGCTCGCGGTCGCGGAGTTTTTCCACCTGGGCCTGTTCGTCGGGGGTCCAGCCGGGGGATGCGGGGCGTTCGACCTTGCGCCAGCCGTTGTCGTCGCTGAAGCCGTCGAGGGGCTCCACCGACCAGGGCAGTCGCTTGAGCAGTTCCAGAAGCTCGGTCCGTATCTGACGCAGCTCCTCCTGGCCAGCGAGGAGATCGCTCGGGAAGTCGTAGGTCGCAGCCACGCGGCAATGGTACGCCTGTTCGATTTTATGAAGCGAGTCAATCCAGGGACTTCCCCCGGGCTTCACACGAAAGAGGAGCCAGGGGAGACACTTGACGCATGTGCCGCAGCATCAAGACTCTCCGCCCGCCCGTTCTCCCCGAAGAGGCCACCGAGGAGGACATCCGCGCCGCCGCGCTTCAGTACGTGAGGAAGGTGTCCGGGTTCCGCGCCCCGGCCGCGCACAATCGCGAGGTCTTCGAACGGGCCGTGGACGCCATCGCCGAAGCGACCGCCGAGTTGCTCGACGGTCTGGAGGTACGGGGGCAGTCGGCAGCCACCGCCAGGGCAGGGGCAGAGGCAGAGGCGGTGAGCTGACCCGAGTCGGCCCTCAGCGAGGTCCCGGCCAGGCCCCGCCAGGTCCCCCCAGGTCCCCGGGTCCCCTCAGGCCCCCGCAGCCGCCCGCGGCCTCCGTACCACGTACGCCGCCCCGGCCCCCGCCGCGAACAGGGCGAGGACGGAGACGCCGGTGGCCAGCCAGGTCGCGCCGAGCCACTGGCCGCCGAAGTAGCCGAGGCTCACGCTGTACGCGGCCCAGGCGAGGCCCGCGAGTGCGGACCAGGGGAGGAATTCGCGGATCGTACGGTGGGCCGCGCCCGCGCCCAGGGAGACGACCGAGCGTCCCGCGGGGGCGAAACGGGCGATCACGACCAGGGCGCCACCGCCCCGGGCGAGGGCCGCGCCGAGGTGTTCCTGAGCCCTGCTCAGCCGGCGGGAACGGGCGATCGCGCGGTCGAGGCGTGCGCCCCCGCGCCGGGCCAGACGGTAGGCGACCAGGTCGCCGAGTACGGAGGCGGTCGCCGCGCAGAGGGTCAGTATCAGCATGTCCGGCACCTCGTGCGGGACCCGTCCCGACGCCGCGCCCGAACCGGCCGCCGCCGCCGTCGCGGCGGCGATCACCAGGACACCGCTCGGCAGAACCGGCAGGAACACGTCACACAACACCGAGAGGGCCACGACCGCGTAGATCCATGGGCTGCCGGTCAGCGACCCCACACTTTCCAGCACCGGAACTCCCCGTTCGGCAGACGACGCCGCGATGTCGCGGGGGAGCGGCAGGGGCGGCCTGGTGACAGCCATACAGCGTACGCGGGGTGGTGGGCCGGAGATCCACCGGGGCTCAAGTGTTCGCCCGGCGACGTTCACCCGGCCGCCTTCCCCAGGTACCCGGGTGTCCGGATACCTGGGGTGCCGGGGAGGGGCGGGGCCTCAAGGAGAGGGGCGAGGGGTCAGGCTGTGACCGTCTTCCGGTCGCGCGCCGGGCCGTCGGGCCCACCGCCGTCCCGGTCCGAATGCCCGGAGCGACCGGAGCGCCCCGCGTTCTCCGGGCCGCCGGCGAACAGGCGGTCGAGGCCGAAGGCGCCCGACCCCGTGAAGACGAGCAGCAGCGTGGCCCAGCAGAACATCGCGGCTGCCTCACCGCTGTTCTGGATCGGCCAGAGCGCCTCGGGCTGGTGCACCTTGAAGTACGCGTACGCCATCGAGCCGGACGCGACGAGCGCGGCGGCCCGGGTGCCGAGGCCGAGCAGGATCAGGGCGCCGCCGACGAGTTGGATCACGGCCGCGTACCAGCCGGGCCAGGTGCCGGCGGGGATGCTGCCACCGCCCGCCGCGCCGCCGAGTACGCCGAAGAGCGAGGCGGCGCCGTGGCAGGCGAAGAGCAGGCCGATCACTATGCGGAACAGCCCGAGGGCGTAGGGCTGGGCGCTGTTGAGCCGTCCAGTCATGGTGGGGGACTCCTTCGGTCTGGTGGGGGACAAAACCGAGTGGGCCCAGATTAGGTACGCCTCACCAGTGCTTGCAAGTTCAACATTTGGCCATGGCCTGCCCCTCACGTATCAGCCCGTCACCGCCATCTCCTCCACCGTCTCCAGCCGCGCCCCGCCGCCCCCCACCTCCCGCGCCTGATCCAGCCGCAGCGACGCCGTACGGCCCCGGAGGGTCAGGGTCATGAGCTGGTTGCCGAACCAGGGGCCGCCCGTCCTGCCCCAGGTGAGTCCCGGTTCACCCGCCCGGCCGTGGCGGGCGATCCGGCGGCCGAGCGCCTGCCCGATCCTGCTCCAGCCGAAGCGGAAGCCGAACTCGATATAGCGGGGGATCGAGTTGTGCACGGGCGAACAGGTGAGCTGCAACACCCGCGCGTCAGGCGCCGTACGACCAAGCCCCGCCCCGCCAGATCTCGCACCGCCGACCCCCGCACCCCCAGGCCACCCCAACGGCTCCGCGACATACGCGTGATGCACATCCCCGGAGAGCACCAGCACGCTCGCCGGAGCCCCCGGCCCCGAACCCGCCTCCGCGATCAGATCCGTCAGCGCCCGGAAGGAAGACGGAAACGCCGCCCAGTGCTCCAGGTCCGCCCTGCGCCGCAGCTTCTCGCCGAACCGCGCCCACCGTCCGCCCCGCGAACCCCCGCACAGCGCCGCGTTCCACGACTCGGCGTCATGGATCAGGGGCGGCAGCAGCCACGGCAGTGACGTACCGATCAGGAGGTGGTCGTACGAACCGGGTGTGTCCAGGGCCTGGGCGCGGACCCAGGCCGCCTCCTCCGGGTCGAGCATCGCCCGCCGGTCCTCGTCCAGTACGCGGGCGGCGCGGGTGTCGAGCATCAGCAGGCGGACCCGGCCGAAGTCCCGGCGGTAGCTCCAGCGGGTCGACGCGGGCTCGGCGTCGGCGCGGGCGGCGAAGGCGCGCAGCGCGTCGGTGCCGTCGGGGGTCGCGCGCACGGCCGCGTAGAGCGGGTCGGCGGCCAGGTCGGCGGGTGGGAGATTGCCGAGGTGCTGGTGGACCCAGTAGGACATCAGGCCGCTGAGGATGCGCTCGTTCCACCACGGGGTCGCCCGCATCGAGGCCAGCCAGGAGGCGCTGGTGTTCCAATCGTCGATCACGTCGTGGTCGTCGAAGATCATGCAGCTCGGCACCGTGGACAGCAGCCAGCGGACTTCCGGGTCGAGCCAGGACTCGTAATAGAGGCGGGTGTACTCCTCGTAGTCCGCGACCTGGCTGCCCGGGGGTTCGGTGAGGTCGCGGCGGGCGGCGATCCAGCGGCGCGTGGCCTCGGAGGTCTCGTCGGCGTACACCTGGTCGCCGAGGAGCAGCAGGACGTCGGGCCACTCGGCGCCGGGCGTCGCGGCGAGGCGCGCGGCGAGCGTGTCCAGCGCGTCGGGGCCGACCGGGTCCTTCTCATCGGCGGGCGGCGCGGCCCAGCGACAGGACCCGAACGACACCCGCACGGCCCGGTCATCACCGCCGGCACCCGGGTCACCCGCACCCGCCCCCGGCGTCCGTATCTCCGAAGGCGGAAACCGCGACTCCGGCAACGGCCACACCCGGACCCCGTCGAGCATCACCTCGTACGCCGTGGACGTGCCCGGCGTGAGACCGTCCACCGGCACGAGCGCGTAGTGATGCCCCGCGATCTGGAACGTGCGCGTCGCACCCCCCGCCCCGTCCGCGCAGCGCACCTCGGCGGAGCACGGACGGCTCGCCTCGACCCAGACCGTCGCGGACGAGCCGTCCACATACCTCAGCAGTGGCCCCAGACGCAGCTTCGCCACGGTGATCACCCTCCTCCGTCGCCCCGTACGGTACGGAACGACGGAGGCCGGCGTGGTGGTTCCGGGTCAGGAGCCGGGAGGAGTCGGGAGAGGCCGGCGGGGGAGCGTCAGCAGCCGTTGAGTACGGACTGGAGCGCGCTCTTCTCGGCCGAGTCGACCGTGAGGTTGTAGTAGTACTTCACCTGCACCCACATACGGGCGTACGTGCAGCGGTAGGCGGTGCGCGACGGCATCCAGGCGGCCGGGTCCTTGTCGCCCTTGGACTGGTTGACGCTGTCGGTGACGGCGATGAGCTGCGGGCGGGTCAGGTCGTTGGCGAAGCTCTGGCGCTTGGCGGTGGTCCAGCTGTTGGCACCGGACTTCCACGCCTCGGAGAGCGGGACGACGTGGTCGATGTCGACGTCGGACGCGGCGGACCAGGTGACACCGTCGTACTCGGAGTACCACTTGCCGGACACGGCGGCGCAACTGGAGTCCTGCACCACGTTGGTGCCGTCGCGCTTGAGGACGACCTCACGGGTGTTGCACGAGCCGGACTGGGTGATCCAGTGCGGGAACAGGTCGCGGCTGTAGCCGGTCGACGAGCCCGGGGCCTGCACGGTGAGCGAGGAGAGGTACGTACGGGCCGTGGCGGCGGTGACCGGGGTGGGGGGCGAGGCCTGCGCGGGCGGGCCGGTGAGGAGCGCGACGGCGGACATCGCGGCGGTGAGGGCGCCGAGAACGCCGAGCCGACGGCGACGTGAGGAAGAACCGGACAGTCGACGCGCGTAGACACCTGACATGCGAACTCCCTGGGGGTGGGGGTGTATTGGCCGCTCGAACCCGGCCATGGTGGCGTCCGAGGGTTTCCGGCGGGTGGGCGACAGGTAACAGGGTTGCGTCATGCGCACGTCACATCAAGAGGTCTGGCGTGATGTCATCTCCACGAGGGAGCGCGGGAGTTGACAAAGGGGGAGATGTCGGGGGCGCGTGCGGTGGCCGGATGTGGCGTACGTCACGTGGGCTGGGGCGGTGGCGGGTCGGGCCCTCGTTTTGTATCGTGAAGAAACAAAGTGGCTCCGCCCGCTCACCCTGACCGGCGGGCGGAGCCGCTTGACCTCTTTCTGTGTCCCTGTTTCTGTGTCCCTCTTCTTTCAGTTCCTTTTGGAGCGCTTGGAGCTTGCCGATGCCGGCCACCACCGTCCTGACCGCCCGTGCCCTGCTGCTCGACATGGACGGCACCCTCGTGAACTCGGATGCCGTGGTCGAGCGATGCTGGCGGCGCTGGTCCCACCGGCACGGCCTGGACTTCGACGCGGTCATCCGCGTCGTCCACGGCCGGCAGGGGTACGCGTCCATGGCGGTGCTGCTCCCGGACCGGCCGATGGCCGAGAACTACGCCGAGAACGAGCTGATGCTCGCCGAGGAGACCGCCGACATCGAGGGCGTCGTGCCGATCGCGGGCGCCCCGGCGTTCCTCGCCGCGCTCGCGGGTGTGCCGCACGCGCTGGTGACGTCCGCGACGCTGGAGTTGGCCAGATCGCGGATGGGTGCGGCCGATCTGGCCATTCCCGGGACTTACATCACCGCCGAGTCGGTCGGCGAGAGCAAGCCGCACCCCGAGGGCTTCCTCAAGGGCGCGGCCGAACTCGGTGTCGACCCCGCCGACTGCATCGTCTTCGAGGACTCCGAGGCGGGCATCGCCGCCGGGCGGGCCGCAGGGATGCGCGTGGTCGGCATCGGCCCCCGCGCGGCGGCGTACGGTCCCACGGTCCAGGTGGACGATCTGACGCGCGTCCGCGTCGAGCGGTCGGGTGACGGAGCCGTGCGGCTGCACATCGGCTGAGTCACCACCGCAGCCCCCGTATCCCGCGTACCCGCCCGGCGCCCCCGCATCCGCCCCCCCGCAGCGTCAGCGGCTGGACGTCTCCGCCTCCAGGCTCCGCCGCGTGACAGGCCCGTACACGCCCAGCTCCTCCTGGATGCCGCGCGCCCACTGGTAGCGCCCCACGGCCTCCGCGACCCGGCGCCCGTACTCGCCGTCCAACCGGCCGTTGTAGAGACGGAGTTGGCGCAGGCGCTCCTGGAGTTCGCGGACCGCGGGACCCTCGTCACCCGGGCGCAGCGTCTCGCCGGACTCGGGCGGCGGCGGGGCCGGTGCCTCGGACCCCGGCGCCCGCGCGGTCGACGGTACGGGCGATGAGGGCGCCGACGGGTTCGACCTGCTCGGCGACGGTGCCGCCGACGCGGACGACGAGGGCGTGCCGCCCGGCGTGCTCGACGGCGCGGACGGCGACGGATTCGCCGCGGCCGGGGCCGATGAAGAGGACGAGGCGGACGGGGTCGGTGACGACGGTTCCGGTTCCGTGGCGTCCGGGGCGCTCCGCGGGGTGTCGGGGAGCGCCGTGTCCTCGTGCCGGGGCGTCTTGTAGGAGAACAGGCCGCTCGCGAAGGCGGCGGCCCCGACCACGGCCACCGTGGCGCCTGACACGGCGACCAGGGCGAGACGGCGGCGCCGGGAGCGCGGATCAGGGCCGTCGGGCGGCTGCGCGGAGGCGTCTCCCCCGGATGGCCCGGATGGCCCGGATGGCCCGGATGGCCCGGTGGGCTCCGGAGGTTCCGCCAGCGCCGGCAGCGGCCCGGCCGGCGCCAGGGCCGGTTTCACGGCACCCGGAGGCTCCGACTCGTCGGGTTCCGGCAGCGACACATAGGGACGGACCCTGAGCGGGTCGTAGTCCTCCGCCGCCGCGGTCTCCGCCGTTCTCGTGTCGCGCAGCGCGTCGGACGCGCGCTGGGCGCAGGTACAGCCGTGGGCGCCCCCCGGGCCCCGTGCCGTACCACATTGTGGACATATCTGTCCGTTCACCGTATGGGTCCCCTCCCCTGAGAACACGCCCGATTATGCAGACACCGGGCCCCCACGCCCAGCCGTGGGGTACGTGCGTCAACAGGCCATAACGGGGCATACCGATCACGATGGGAGTGCGGGAAACGCCGGGACGGTCTCAGGAGGTGTCCATGGCCCAGAGCGCTCACCGGGCGAGCGATACGCACGCCGCACACTCGGGCAAGGACGAGGACCACATCCAGGGCGGCGTTCTGGTGTCGATCGGCGCGCTGCTCATGGGGATGCTGCTCGCCGCGCTCGATCAGACCATCGTCTCCACGGCGCTTCCGACGATCGTCAGCGATCTCGGCGGTCTGGAGCATCTGTCGTGGGTGGTCACGGCGTATCTGCTGGCCTCGACGGCGGCGACCCCGCTGTGGGGCAAGCTCGGCGACCAGTACGGGCGCAAGCGGCTGTTCCAGCTCGCGATCGTGATCTTCCTGATCGGCTCCGCGCTCTGCGGCCTGGCGCAGAACATGCCGCAGCTCATCGGCTTCCGGGCCTTGCAGGGGCTCGGCGGCGGCGGGCTGATCGTGCTGTCGATGGCGATCGTCGGCGATGTCGTCGCGCCGCGTGAGCGCGGTAAGTACCAGGGCCTGTTCGGTGCGGTGTTCGGGGCGACGAGTGTGCTCGGGCCGCTGCTCGGCGGGGTGTTCACGGAGCATCTGAGCTGGCGGTGGGTCTTCTACATCAACCTGCCGATCGGCGTGATCGCGCTCGCCGTCATCGCCGCGTATCTGCACATCCCGCGCCGGTCGACCCGGCACACCATCGACTACCTCGGCACCTTCCTCATCGCGTCCGTCGCGACCTGTCTGGTGCTCGTCGCCTCACTCGGCGGCACCACCTGGGACTGGAACTCGACGCAGATCATCGGGCTCGCCGCGCTCGGCGTCATCCTGGCGGGCTGGTTCGTGAGCGTGGAGCGGCGGGCGGCCGAACCGGTGCTGCCGCTCAAACTGTTCCGCATCCGCACCTTCACGCTGGCCGCGTTCATCAGCTTCGTCGTCGGCTTCGCGATGTTCGGGGCCATGACCTACCTGCCGACGTTCCTCCAGGTCGTCCAGGGCATCTCGCCGACCATGTCCGGCGTGCACATGCTGCCGATGGTCGTCGGGCTGCTCCTGTCGTCCACGCTGTCCGGACAGATCGTCAGCCGTACGGGCCGCTGGAAGGTGTTCCCCATCGCGGGGACCGGCATCACGACGATCGGGCTGCTCCTGCTGCACCGGCTCTCCGAGACGAGCGGCACGGCCGAGCAGAGCGCCTACTTCTTCGTCTTCGGCCTGGGCCTCGGCCTGGTGATGCAGGTCCTGGTCCTCATCGTGCAGAACGCCGTGTCGTACGAGGATCTCGGCGTCGCGACCTCCGGGGCCACCTTCTTCCGGTCCATCGGGGCGTCGTTCGGCGTGGCCATCTTCGGGTCGATCTTCGCGAGCCGCCTCGGTACCAAGCTCACCGCCGCGCTCGCCGGACAGCCGCTCCCGCCGGGCGTCGGCGTCGACTCGCTCAAGGCCGACCCGCGCGGCATCGCCCTGCTCCCGCCCGCCCTGCGCCCACCGGTCGTCCACGCCTACGCGTCCTCGATCACCGATGTCTTCCTGTACGCGGCCCCGGTCGCCTTCGTCGCCTTCCTCCTCGCCTGGTTCATGCGCGAGGACCCGCTGCGCGGCTCGGTACGGGCGCCCGACGTGACCGAGACCCTGGCCAGCAACCCGGTCCAGCGGTCCTCGCACGACGAGGTGGCCCGCGCCCTCTCGCTGCTCGGCACCCGCGAGGGCCGCCGCGAGATCTACCGGACGATCACCGAGAAGGCCGGCTACGACCTGCTGCCGGCGGCGAGTTGGCTGCTGCTGCGCATCAACCGGTACGGCTCGGCGGAGCCCGCGCTCCTGGCCGAACGCAGCTCCGTCCCGCTCGACGTCCTCACGAACGCGGCCCGGCAGGTCGAGGAGCGCCGTCTCGCCGTACGCGAAGGGCTGCCGCTGGTCCTCACCGACGAGGGCCGCGAGGTCGCCGCCGCGCTGTCCCGGGCCCGCGAGGAATCCCTCGCCGAACTGCTCGGCGACTGGTGGGGCCCCGGCCGCCCCACCGACCTCGTCACCCTTGTCAAGGAACTCAACGCCGAGATGTGCGGCTGCGACGCGGAACGCCCGCAGGACGGCAGCAGCAAGGAACGCCCCGTACGCGGCACGGTGATCTGAATGACCCCTTCCGCACCGCTTCCGTACCGCCGTTTCCGGCCCGCTTCCGCACCGCTGTTTCCGGCCCCGCGCCCCGGCGCGCCGCCTTTCGGCGGAGGGAGCGCGTCCACAAGGCTGTGCGTCCCTGCGGGGCAGACGCGAGACTACCCGGCGGTAACGACCAGTTCAGGCCATGTCATCGATATCTGAGGGACTTGCCATGGAACACGACCAGTTACTCCGGCATGTACGACCCGTACCCGATGTCGTCTCGGGTATCGACACCGACGGTCGGCTGACCCTGCAGTGCGAGGCGCGCGACGAGACCTTCTCGTGCGGGCCCGGCGGTACGGCGATGTGGATCGCGTTGCAGCAGCACGACTGGCATGTCGACGCGACCGCGCACGCCCTGGGCAGGATCTGGGCGATGGATGTGCTGTGGGTGCGGATGATGCTCGCCCGCTGGCTGGAGGAGCTGATGGCGGCGGGCGTGGTCGAAGAGGTCTGACCGGCGGTCGCCTCGTTGATCGCCGCGGTGGGGCGCGGTTAGGCTCCCACAGCGTCGTCGCCCGGTACGACCGCGAAGGGGGGTTCTGCGATGGCGGCACCGACCGGCGCTCTCCTCGCGGTGAGCGACCTGCATGTCGCCATGCCGGCCAACCGGCCCCTCGTGGAGTCCCTGCGGCCGGAGTCCGACGACGACTGGCTCATCGTCGCGGGAGACGTCGCCGAACGCGTCGACGACATCGCCTGGGCCCTCGACCTGCTCGCCCGCCGCTTCTCACGGGTGATCTGGGCGCCTGGCAACCACGAGCTGTGGACCCCGCGCGAGGACCCGGTGACCCTGCGGGGGCAGGCCCGGTACGAACACCTGGTCGCCCTGTGCCGCAGCCTCGGCGTCCTGACCCCCGAGGACCCGTACGCCCTGTGGCCGGGACCGGACGGACCCGTCGCGGTCGCCCCGCTGTTCCTGCTGTACGACTACACCTTCCGGGCGCCCGGCACGGCGACCAAGGAGGAGTCGCTGGCCGCCGCGCACGCCTCCGGAGTGGTGTGCACGGACGAATTCATGCTGCACCCGGACCCGTATCCGACCCGGGACGACTGGTGCCGCGCCCGCGTCGCGCTCACCGAACGCCGCCTCGCCGCCCACGACCCGGCGGTCCCGCTCGTCCTCGCGGGCCACTGGCCCCTGGAACGGCACCCGACGGAGGTGCTCTGGTACCCGGAGTTCGCCCAGTGGTGCGGTACGGAACTCACCGCCGACTGGCACACCCGCTTCCCTGTCGCCGCCGTCGTCTACGGCCATCTCCACATCCCCCGCACCACCTTCCAGGACGGCGTCCGCTTCGAGGAAGTGTCGATCGGCTACCCGCGGGAGTGGCGCAAACGCGGCCACCCCCGGGGTCTGCTGCGCCGGATCCTGCCGTACGACGCGTCAGCCGGCGCGGGCTCCGCTTGACGTTCAGGCCGAGGGCTGTGGAGGGTGTCGGCGGTGCCATTCGGCGGCGATCTCGTCCAGGTCGAACGGCTTCAGCCCCAACGGCGGTCCCGGGGGCGGCTTCAGCATCATGTCCTTGATCTTGGGGTTGACCTTGTCGACGATCCGCCGGGCCGCCGCTTCCGACGGCGCCTCGTAGGCCGCCGCGAGCGCGTCCTCGGCCTCCTTGCGCAGGGCGAGCGAGGGCGGCAGATGCGAGATGCCCTCGCGCGCCAGCTTCGCCTTGATCCACCACAGCTCGTCGTACGTCGTCTCGGAGGTCTCCTTGAGCGGCTTGCCCGCTCCGGACAGCTCCGCGAACTCGCCTCGGGCCTCCGCGTCGTGGATCTGTTTGTCGACCCACGACTCGAAGCTCACACCTGGGGGTTTTCGCTCCGTCATGCCGTCATTGTCCCAGACGGGGGACGGATGTCGGTGGGCTGTGCGACGCTCCCCAGGACCAGGAACCGGCGGGACGAAGGAGCCGTACGTGCTGGAGCTGACCATGGCCACCGTGGCGGAGGGCGACGCGGGCGCGACCGCGGGCATGCAGATGGCCGAGGCGCCGAGCGACCCGGGAGCGCTGCTGCTCGTCGGCCGCGACCGCAACCAGTGCCGTCTCGCGACCCCCGACGACTGGCTGTTCGTGTCCCGCACCCATCTGGAGTTCCGCTGCGGACCCGACCGCACCTGGACCGTCACCTGGCTGCGCGGCTCACAGCCCGACCCGTCGTCCGATGTGCGGATCGTGAGCGGTGGAGCCACGCAACCGCTCCTGTACGGCGGGGGTATGACACTGCCGCGCGGGGGCTCCGGCGAGGTCGTGGTCCGGGACCGGACGAGCGCGCGCAGCGTCAACGTGGGCTTCTACCACGAGGTCTGACCCACCGCCTGACAAGAACCGTCGGACAGTCGGTCAGTCCTCCACCCGGGCCAGCACGAACCCGTCGTACCCCTTGCTGCCCACTGTCTGGATCGCGGTGCCGCTCAGCTTCGGATGGGCGGCCACCCGCTCGATCAGGGCGCGGGTGCCGCGCACGCCCGGGTCGGTGCTCGCGGCGTCGACGACGGCGCCGCCCCGCACCACGTTGTCGCAGACGATGACGGAGCCGGGCGCCGTCAACTTCACCGCCCAGTCCAGGTAGTGCGGGTTGTTGACCTTGTCGGCGTCGATGAAGACCAGGTCGAACGGGCCCGCACCCTCCGCTTCGAGGACCGGCAGCGAGTCGAGCGCCGCGCCCGTGCGTACCTCGGCGACCGTGTCGAGGCCGGCGTGGGCGAGGTTGCGGCGGGCCACGTCGGCGTGGGCCGGGTCGTACTCCAGGCTGATCAGCCGGCCGTCGGCGGGGAGTGCGCGGGCCAGCCAGATGGTGCTGTAGCCGCCGAGCGTGCCGATCTCCAGGATCCGCCGGGCGCCCTGGATCCGGGCGAGCAGGTGGAGCAGCTTGCCCTGGTTGGGGGCGACGGCGATCCGCGGCAGTCCGGCGGCGTCGCTGGCGCGCAGGGCCGCGTCCAGGGCCTCGTCCGCCGGGGAGAGGGACGAGGTGAAGTAGGCGTCGACGTCGGTCCACAGCTGCTCGGTCATGGGCGGCTCTCCCCAGAGGTAGTCATTAGTACGACTAAGTAGTTTCGCTAAGGAATATAGCCGGGCGGTGCACGCCAAAGCGACCGGGAAGGGGGCCAGAGCTGGCCAGATTGTGATCTGTGTCGCGCCTTGGGCAGAAAACGGCACCTTCCCCGCACTATCGTCATCCGTTCAAAAGTGAAGAGGCCGCCAGGTGAAGAGGGGGTTGCCTGCGTCTCCTCATGAAGGCAGTGCGAGCCTTTGACGACCCGGCCCGGGGACAGGGCCGGGCAGGGTGACGAACGGGGCGGAGGGCCGACGCGGCGTGGCGAATGCGGAGCACGGTGGACCAGGGAACGTCTTGGCGAGACCGACGGGGGCGGTGAACCCCCGTATCGCGGCCTTGCGCGCGGCCCTGTGGCTGATGGCAGCGCTGCTCGCGGTACGCCAGGTCACGGCCGTCCTGCGGCAGCCACCCGGTGAGCGCTTCACCGACCTGGAGGCATGGATCGGACCGAACGGCGTCCTGCACGTCAACGGGTCGCTGTACGACGCGGGCCAGTTCACGGGCACCCCCTTCGGAGGGCTCGTCCTGAAGCCGCTCGCCCGGTCCGCGGAACAGTCACTCGGCTGGGCGTGGACCTTCGGCACGCTGCTGCTCGTCGTCGTCCTCGGCCTGGTCGCCGCGCGCTCCCTGCCGCACCCCGTCTCGCGCCGCACCTCGCTGCTCGCCGCGCCCGTCGCGATCTGCCTGCTGATCCTGTCGCTGCCCGTCCGCAACACCCTCTACCTCGGCCAGACCAGCATCATCCCCGTCCTGCTCGTCCTCCTCGGCTGCTTCGCCGTGCGCGGGGAGCGCGCGAGCGGCGTCCTGATCGGTATCGGCGCCGCCCTCCAGCCCACCGTGCTGCTCTTCGCCCCGCTGCTCTGGTTCACCGGCCGCCGCAGGGCCGCCGTCACCGCCGGCCTCACCTTCGCCGCCTGCACCGCCGTCGCCTGGGCCGCGATGGCCGAGGACTCGTGGACGTACTGGGTGAGCCACCTCGCGGGCGCCGGGCTCGGCGCGAACCCCGACGGGCTCGCCAACCAGTCCCTGCACGGCGCCCTGCTCCGGTTCGGGCTGAGCGGACCCCTGGAACAGGGGCTGTTCCTGGTCCTCGGCGCCGCCGTCGCCGTGGTCGGCCTGCGCCGGGCCGTGCGGTACGCGGCCGACGGGCAACTGCTGCTCGCCGTCGCCATCACCGGCTGTGTCGCCGTCGTCGTGTCCCCGACGACCTGGCAGCACCAGCTCCTGTGGGTACTGCTCGCCGTGGTCGGCCGCGTCGGCAAGCGCGCGTCGGACCGCCCGGTGTGGCCGGTCGCCGTGGTCCTGGTGATGACGCTGCCCGCGAAGATGATGCTGCCGAACATGCCGGTGCTGTTCCCGGTGCGCGACAACGTGGTGGTCCTCGCGGCCCTCGCCGCCGCCTGCTTCGTGCCGTTCCTGTCCAGGACCTCGCCGTACTACCGGGACCCCGTCCCCACGGTGTACGCGGCCCCGGTGAAGGCGCGATGGAGCCGGGTGCCGCTGATGCCGTTCTGGCGGCGGGTGCTGAGCCGGCCCAACCTGCTGCTCGAACTGCTGCTGATCCGCGTCGGCTACTCCGCCTACGCGCAGGTGCGGCTCGCCGCGGCCGGTGGCCGGCCCGCCGCCGAGCGGCACGGGGAGCAGATCCACTCGATCGAGAAGTTCCTCTTCATCGACATCGAGCACGGGATCAACCAGGCCGTGGTGAAAGTCCCCTGGCTGGAGAGCTTCTTCAACTTCTACTACACGTCGTTCCACTTCTTCGTACCGCTCGCGGTGCTCGGCGTCCTGTACCTGCGGCGGCCCGTCGACTTCCGCTGGGCGCGGACCGCGCTCGGCTTCGCCACGCTGCTCGCGCTGCTCGGCTTCTGGCTCTATCCGCTGGCCCCGCCCCGGCTGATGCCGGGCCTCGGGTTCGTCGACACGGTGCACGGCGTCCAGGACTTCTCCCAGCCGGACTACGGCACCCTCACCTCGGTCACCAACCAGTACGCGGCGATGCCGTCGCTGCACTTCGGGTGGTCCCTGTGGTGCGGTCTCGTCGTCGTGATCCTGGCGCGCCGGTGGTGGCTGAAGGCCCTGGGGCTGCTGCATCCGCTGCTGACCGTCTCGGCGATCGTCGCGACCGCCAACCACTGGGTCCTCGACGCGGTGGGCGGCGCGGTCGTGGTCGGCCTCGGATTCGGCCTCGGCTACCTCCTGGTGGGACCGAGGGCGGGGGTCGTGACCCGTGCGGCGGCGCGGGAGGCGGCGGAGCGGGAGACAGAAGCGGGAGAGGCCGTCCTGCCGGAGCAGGCGAAGGGGGCGAAGAAGGCGCCCGAACCGGGGCAGGACGGCGTCCCCGTCCCCGGTCAGGCCATCCCCGGTCAGGCGACCTCGCCCGACGGCAAGCTCAACGCACGCTGAGGCGGGAACGGGCGGGTGTCGGGTCAGGCGGTGCCCGACACCCGTAGCTCCTTGACCCCGTTCAGCCACGCGGAGCGCAGCCGGCGCGGCTCGCCCACGAGCCGCAGATCGGGCACCGCGTCGGCCAGCGCGTTGAAGATGAGGTTGATCTCCAGCGTGGCGAGGGACTTGCCTAGGCAGAAGTGCGGTCCGCCGCCGCCGAATCCGAGATGCGGGTTCGGGTCGCGCAGGACGTCGAACCGCTCCGGCGCGTCGAAGACCTCCGGGTCGTTGTTCGCCGACGAGTAGAACATGCCGACGCGGTCGCCCTTCTTGATGCGCTGCCCGCCCAGCTCGGTGTCCTCGGTGGCGGTCCGCTGGAAGGAGACGACGGGCGTCGCCCAGCGGACGATCTCCTCTGCGGCCGTCTCGGGCCGCTCGCGCTTGTACAGCTCCCACTGGTCGGGGTGGGTGAGGAAGGCGTGCATGCCGTGCGTGATGGCGTTACGGGTGGTCTCGTTGCCGGCGACGGCGAGCAGGATCACGAAGAACCCGAACTCGTCGGAGCCGAGGTTGCCCTCGTCCTCGGCGGCCACGAGCTGCGACACGATGTCCTTGGCCGGGCACTCCTTGCGGGCCGCGGCGAGATTCATCGCGTACGAGACGAGTTCGGCGGCGGCCTCGGTGCCGACCTCTTCGGTGATCGCGTACTCCGGATCGTCGTACGCCGCCATCTTGTTGGACCAGTCGAAGATCTTGGCGCGGTCCGCCTGCGGGACGCCGATCAGTTCGGCGATGGCCTGGAGCGGCAGCTCCACGGCGACATTGGTGACGAAGTCGAAGGAGCCGTCGGGGCCCGCCTGGCTCAGCGCCGTCTCCACGATGGAGCGGGCGCGGGCGCGCAGGGTGTCCTCCAGGGAGCGGATCGCGCGTGGCGTGAAACCGCGCTGCACGATCTGCCGGACGCGGGTGTGCTCGGGCGGGTCCATGTTGAGCATGATCAGCCGCTGGACCTCGATCTGGTCGCGGCTGATGGTCTCGTTGAAGCGGATGACGGCGGTGTTGAGGTGCGAGGAGAAGAGTTCCGGGTGGGTGGAGACGTACTTGACGTCCGCGTGCCGGGTGACGGCCCAGTAGCCGGCGTCCTGGAAGCCCGAGATGCCGGGGGTCTGGGCGATCCACCGGACCGGCTCGGACTCCCGCAGGGCGGCGAACTCCGGCAGCGGCACACGGTGGTGGAGCAGATCGGGATCCGTGAAGTCGAACCCTTCGGACAACGCGGGGCAGGACATCGGCAACTCCAGCTGTTTCACCGTAAGTCGATGGCTCATCAGGTAGGTGAGGGGTGATAGTGACGGTCCATCGGAGACGCGTAGTGACGGTCCATCAGAAAATGACGCTCCATCAGAAGTTGCGGGAAAGGTAGTAACCGGTTCTACAACTCGCAAGGGGCGTGACGGGATCTGTTGCGCGCTGTCGTACCGCGAGATGCGTGCACGACCCTTGCGTACCGGCTGTGACGCCGCGAAACTTCTCACAGAACTAGAACGCGTACTAGTTCTGTCGTGGGTGACCGCACGCCCCGCGGATGTGGAGAGAGGACGCGCTCATGGCCGCTGAACCCGTCATCGTCGAAGCCGTACGGACCCCCATCGGCAAGCGGGGAGGGGCGCTCGCCAATCTCCACCCCGCCTATCTGCTGGGCGAGACCTACCGTGAACTCCTCGGCCGTACCGGCATCCAGCCGGACTGCGTCGAACAGATCGTCGGCGGCACGGTCACCCACGCGGGCGAGCAGTCCATGAACCCGGCCCGCACCGCGTGGCTCACCATGGGCCTGCCCTACGAGACCGCGGCGACCACCGTCGACTGCCAGTGCGGCTCCTCGCAGCAGGCGTCGCACATGACCGCCAACATGATCGCGGCCGGCGTCATCGACATCGGCATCTCCTGTGGGATCGAGGCCATGTCGCGGGTGCCGCTGGGCTCCGGCTCCAAGCACGGCCCCGGCAAACCGGCGCCCGAGGAGTGGAACGTCGACCTGCCCAACCAGTTCGAGGCCGCCGAACGCATCGCCCGCCACCGGGGCCTGACCCGCGAGAACGTCGACTCGCTCGGCCTGATCTCCCAGGAGCGGGCCGCCATCGCCTGGGCCGAGGAGCGGTTCAAACGCGAGACCTTCGCCGTGCAGGTGCCGACCACCGAGGCGGAACAGGCCGCCGGGCACGGCATGTGGCGGCTCGTGGACCGGGACGAAGGGCTGCGCGACACCTCGATGGAGGCGCTGGGCCGGCTCAAGCCGGTGATGCCGACCGCCGTGCACACCGCGGGCAACTCCTCGCAGATCTCCGACGGCGCGTCCGCGATCATGTGGGCGTCCAAGCGGATGGCGCGCGCCCTCAAGCTGCGCCCGCGCGCCCGGATCGTCGCCCAGGCGCTCGTCGGCTCCGATCCGCACTTCCACCTCGACGGGCCGGTCGACGCGACCCGCGCGGTCCTCGGCAAGGCCGGCATGTCCCTCAAGGACATCGACATCGTCGAGATCAACGAGGCCTTCGCCTCGGTGGTGCTGAGCTGGGCCCAGGTCTTCGGCCAGGACCTGGAGAAGGTGAACGTCAACGGCGGCGCCATCGCCCTCGGCCACCCGGTCGGCGCCACCGGCGCCCGGCTCATCACGACCGCGCTGCACGAACTGGAGCGCCGCGACAAGGAGTTCGCACTGATCACGATGTGCGCGGGGGGTGCCTTGGCGACGGGGACGATCATTCAGCGGTTGTGAGCGGTTGGTTGTGAGCGTTTGTGAGCGGGTGCGCGGCAGTGGTGAGTGGGGCGCTGTCAGAGTCGGCCCGACGTCACGAGGGCGAGCGCCGCAGCGATCACGGCGGCCACCAGCAACGGCAGCCCCAGCCCGTGGTTCAGGACCAGATACGCGCCGAGCAGCGCGCCCGCGAGCAGCGCCAGGGCCGAGCCCGCGCGCCGCAGCGCGTGGGTGCTGTCGCCGCCGCCCAGCCGGGAGTCGGCGGCGAGGCCGGTGAGGGCCATGGTGAGCACGGTCGTCGTCATGTCGGTCACGCCGAGCTTGCGTACGGTGGCGTTGCGCAGGCCCATCGCCAGCGCCGTCAACGCGATCAGCGCGAAGACGGTGCCGCGCGCGTCCGGGGCCGCGAACGCGACGGCCGCCGCGAGGGCGACCAGGACCGCCTCGCACCACAGGGCCACCCGCACCCACGTACGCCGGGAGCCCTCGCTGAACCGCAGGACGCCCCGGCCGCCGACCACCGAACCGATCAGGAACGCGCCGAGCGACACCAGCGAGTGGGTGGCCGAGAAGCCCGGGGCGCCGGCGGCGGCGAAGCCGAGGACGACCACGTTGCCGGTCATGTTCGCGGTGAAGACGTGGCCGAGACCGAGGTAGCTCACGGCGTCGATGAGCCCGCTGACGACCGTCAGCGCCCCGAGCACCAGGGGCAGCCGCAGCCCCCGCAGCTCCGGGTCCGCATGCTTCGGAGCATTCGGTTCGTTCGGTTCGTCCGTACCGCCGACCGCCGTGGCCATGTCGCGCCTCCCAAGGTGTGGAACCGACATGGTGCGCTTTCCGGACACACAGATGGTCCCGGCGCGCGGGGCGCGACGGGACCACGGGAAATCCACGGGGGATTGGGTCAGGCGACGGCACCCGGGGGGTCAGGGTGCCGCCGCCTGCGTCTGTGCGGCGGTTGTGCCGGGTGCGGCTCAGTACCAGCCGTTGGCCTGCCAGAAGTTCCACGCGGCCACGGGGCTGCCGTAGCGCTGCTTCATGTAGTCCAGGCCCCACTTGATCTGGGTCTCGGGGTTCGTCTTCCAGTCCGTGCCGTGCGTCGACATCTTCGACGCGGGCAGCGCCTGGACCAGGCCGTAGGCGCCGGACGAGGAGTTGGTGGCCGTGACCTTCCAGTTGCTCTCGTGGGTCACGATCTTGTCGAAGGCCTTGTACTGGGCGGCGTCCGGAATCAGCTTCTTCGCGATCGACTGCGCCGAGGCGGGCGTGGCGGCGGGGGCCGCGGCCTGCGCCGGAGCGGCGGCGAACACGGAGCCGGCCGCGACAGCGGCGACGGCGGCACCGGTGAGGGCCTTCTTCGGGGAGGCGATGCGGCGGAGCAGGGAGGCGGACAACTTCGGACCTTCCGATGGGGGACAGATTCCGTCGCGGGCGCATCGGGGACCGCGGAGGTCCGCGGGGAATGCGTCGGCGCCGCGGCCCGGGTGGGCACGTCGGCGCCGTGCGACTGCTCCAGAGAAGCAAAGCCGACCCCCTCGCGGCAATCGCCCCTTTTACTAGTGGGAGTCGCATTCGCCGGGAAGGACCTCTGTGTGACGTGGCTCTCAATCCGCAGGTCAGAGGGGTCGCGGACGCGAACATGTCAAGGCTGTGGGGCTACGGCCCCGGATAGTTGAGGGTCGATGTGCTGTGGGATGGCTCACGAGGGTGGGCCCTGGTCGGTGACGGATCGCGTACGGGCGTCCACGGGGTGGATGCGGGGAGTGTGGCGCGGGTCGCAGGGTGGGGAGTTGGGGTGTGACGCGGGTCGCTGACGCTATGCCCGGAATGGTCGAAATGTGCGGTACGAATCGAGGGGGGTGGTACGAGTCAGGGGGAACGGTCCGCCCGCCCACCGCCCCCTTCGGCCCCTTTGAAAGCCACCGTCCCCTCGAAAGCCACCGCCGCCTCGAAAGCCGCCCGCCGGGTCGCCCGCCGCAGCGCCTTCAGTACCGTCGCGCCCAGCGTCAGCGTGAGGACCACGGTGAGCGCGGCCCGCCCCAGGTCCCAGCCGAGCGAGGTCGCCGCGCAGTACGCGAGGAACCGGACCAGATTGGCGTGCACCGCGTCCCCGGGGTGGAAGGCGACGCTCGACGTCAGCGTGCCCATGAAGGGCCAGCCCGCCAGATTCATGACCGTGCCGTAGGCGAACGCGGCCAGGAACCCGTACCCCGCGAGCATCAGCAGCTCGCCGCGCCCCCGCAGCCGCTCGGGCCCCGGCAGCAGCCCCGCGCCCAGCGTGAACCAGCCCATCGCCAGCATCTGGAACGGCATCCAGGGCCCCACGCCCCCGGTCAGCAGCGCGGACGCGAACATCGTCACCGAACCGAGCACGAACCCGAAGCCGGGGCCCAGGACCCGGCCGCTCAGCACCATCAGGAAGAACATCGGTTCGATGCCCGCCGTGCCCGCGCCCAGGGGCCGCAGCGCCGCGCCGGTCGCCGCGAGCACCCCGAGCATCGCCACGGCCTTGGGCCCGAGCCCGGACTCCGACACGGTGGCCGCGACCACCCCGACAAGGAGGACGAGCAGTGCCGCGAACAGCCAGGGCGCGTCCTGGGCATGGGCGTTGAGCTGCGAGCCTGGGCCCGCGATCAGCGGCCAGCCGAAACCGGCGACCCCGACCGCGCTCACCAGTCCGAGGGCGGCGACGGAGCGCGGGCCCAGGCGGACGACCCGGGCCCTCATCCGAGCGCCTCCCGTACCTGGGTGACCGTGAGCCACGGCTCGGGCGCGAGGACCTTGGTGACCTGCGGCGCGAAGGACGGCGACGCCACCACGACCTCGGGCGTCGGGCCGTCCGCGACGATCTCGCCGTCAGCGAGGATGACCACCCGGTGGGCGAGTTCCGCCGCCAGCTCCACATCGTGCGTGGCGAGGACGATCGCGTGCCCCTCGGCCGCCAGCGAGCGAAGGAGCGTGACCAGCCGGGCCTTCGCCGCGTAGTCCAGGCCACGGGTCGGCTCGTCGAGCAGGAGCAGCGGCGGGCGGGCCGTGAGGACGACGGCGAGCGCGAGCGCCAGACGCTGCCCCTCGGACAGGTCGCGTGGATGCGTGGCGCCGTCGATCCCCGGCAGCAGCCCGGACACCAGCGCCCGGCAGGTACCGGCGTCCGCGCCCGCGTCCCGGTCCGCCGCCGCGCACTCGCCGGCCACCGTGTCCGCGTACAGCAGATCGCGCGGCTCCTGCGGGACCAGGCCGACGCGGCGCACCAGGTCACGGGGGCTCGTACGGTGCGGTACGGCGCCGCCGACGCGGACGGAGCCGGACGCGGGCGGGACCAGGCCGACCAGCGCGGACAGCAGGGTGGACTTTCCCGCTCCGTTACGGCCCATCAGCGCGACCGTCTCGCCCGGGGCGAGCGAGAACCCGACCCCGCGCAGGGCCTCGACCCGGCCGTGGCGGACGGTGAGCCGGGAGACGTCCGCGACAGGGGCCCCAGGAGGAGGTACGGGTGCCGGTGGGGGCGTGGCCGTCGCCAGCCGTTCCCGCAGCCCCGCCGCCCGCCGCCGCGCGTCCCGTACCGTCAGCGGCAGCGGGGACCAGCCCGCGAGCCGCCCCAGGGCGACCACCGGCGGATACACGGGCGACCCGGCCATCACATCGGCGGGCGCGCCCAGGACCGGACGGGCGCCCGGTTCCGCGAGCAGCAGCACCTGGTCCGCGTACTGCACGACCCGTTCGAGCCGGTGCTCCGCCATCAGGACCGTCGTCCCCAGGTCGTGCACGAGGCGTTGCAGCACGGCAAGGACCTCTTCGGCGGCGGCCGGGTCGAGCGCGGACGTCGGCTCGTCCAGGACCAGGACCCTCGGATGCGGGGTGAGGACCGAGCCGATCGCGACGCGCTGCCGCTGCCCGCCGGACAGCGTGGCGATGGACCGGTCGCGCAGCTCGGTCAGCCCCAGCAGATCGAGGGTCTCCTCGACGCGCCGCCGCATCACGTCCGGCGCGATCCCGAGCGACTCCATGCCGTAGGCGAGTTCGTCCTCGACGGTGTCCGTCACGAAGTGCGCGAGCGGGTCCTGTCCGACCGTGCCCACGACATCGGCCAGCTCCCGTGGCTTGTGGGTCCGCGTGTCCCGGCCCGCGACGGTGACCCGGCCGCGCAGGGTGCCGCCGGTGAAGTGCGGTACGAGACCGCTGACGGCGCCGAGCAGCGTGGACTTGCCGACCCCGGACGGGCCGACGAGCAGCACCAACTCGCCTTCCGGCACGGTGAAGTCGACGCCGCGCAGGGCGGGTTCACCGGCGCCGTCGTAGGTGACGGAGACATCCTCGAAGCGGATCACGCGGTCTCCTCGGAGGGGGCGGCGTTCGACACGGGAGGGGCGGGGGCCTTTGACGGCGCCGGGGCCGGGGTGACGAACGCGGGCAGCAGCCCGACGAGGACCACCGCGGACCACAGCGGCAGCTCCGGCACGGTCAGCGGCACGACCCCGGGATGCACGGCCGCGGGATCGACCGCACCTGCCCTCACCAGCGCGGCGGCGACCACCGCGCCCGACCCGGCGACCAGCCACGCCCGCACCCCCCACGCGTCGGGCCGGTACCGGGTACGGATCGAGCGGCGCCCGCCCAGCCACAGGCCGCCAAGCGCGGCGGCGACCCCGGCGAGCAGCAGCGGCAGCGCGTACCCCGCGCCGTCCGTCGACAGCAGCCCGTACGTCCCGGCGCACACGCCGAGCAGACCGCCGAGGGTGAGGACGGCGGTGGTACGGCGTACGGCGGGCGGGACATCGGCGGTGCGCCCGTAGCCGCGCGCGTCCATCGCGGCGGCCAGCGCCACCGACCGCTCCAACGCGCCCTCCAGGACCGGCAGTCCGACCTGGAGCAGTCCGCGCAGCCCCCGGTCGGGCCGCCCGCGCAGCCGGCGCGCGGCCCGCAGCCGCCGTACGTCGGCGATCAGCTGCGGCGCGAACGTCATCGCCACGACGACGGCGACCCCGGCCTCGTACAGGGCGCCCGGCAGCGACTTCAGGAGCCGCGCCGGACTGGCGAGCGCGTTCGCGGCGCCGACGCAGATCAGCAGGGTGGCCAGTTTCAGCCCGTCGTACAGCGCGAACACCAAGCCCTCGGCGGTGACCCGGCCGCCGATCCGCACCCCCTGCGCCCAGTCGGGCAACGGCAGTTCGGGCAGCGTGAGCAGCACCCGGGTACCGGGGATCGGCGACCCGAGGAACACCGCGAACACCAGCCGGATCCCGATCACCACCAGGGCGATCTTCACGAACGCGCCGTACGAGCGGGCCCAGGGCGCCTCGGTGCGGCGCGCGGCGACGACATAGCCCGCGACGCCGATCAGCAGGCCGAGCAGCAGCGGATTCGTCGTACGGGACGCGGCGGTGCCCAGACCGAGCGCCCAGAGCCACCAGGCGCCCGGGTGCAGGGAGTTGGCGCGGTGCGCCTCGGGGGCGGTGCGCGGGCGGAAGCGGAACGGCGCGGGGCTCATGGCGGGGTGCCGGTCAGCCCCGGCGGCGGCGGGACTGCCAGTACGCGGCGCCCCCGAGGACGACCACGGCACCGACCCCGACCGCGACGCCCACGGATGAGCCACCGCCGTCACTGTCGGGGGCCGGGGAAGCGGCGGGCTTGCCGCTCTTCGCGCCCCCTGACCCCGCCACCTGCTCCCCGCACCCGGTCCTCGGATACCCGGAGATGGCGCACAGCAGCGCGTTCGTGTCGTACCGCAGCGGCTTCGCGACGGCGGCCAGCGCCTCGGCGGTGGTCGCGTCCCCGCCGACGCGGGCGCAGGCGGTACGGGCGGCCGGCGGGGTCTCGCCGTCCGGGGCGTCGCCCGGTGTGCCGAAGTCGATGACGAGCGCGATCCGCTTCTCGCCGGATCGCGCCGGGGTGCCGTCGCAGATCGCACCGAACTCATGGGCGCCGCGCGGTGTCGTCGCGTCCTTCGAGTCCTCGCTCACCGCGAAGCGGAACCCCTGGACGGCACCGTCGGACGGGCGCGCGGTGGAGGGGCCCTGCGTCGCGTACGCCCATCGGTCGCCGTCGAGGTCCCAGAAGGACCAGTAGCGGTAGCCGGCGGCGTGCGCGGGGGCCGCGCCGATGAGGGCGGCGGACAGGGCGAGGAAGAGGGCGAGGAAAGGGGCGCCGACACGAGCGATGGCGGTCGGTACCGGGGTCACAGCTGCTGCTTCTTCTTGCGTCCGCTCAGCAGGAACCCGATGCCGATACCGCCGACGAGCCCGACCCCGACGATCCACCAGACGCTGACGCCCCCGCCGTCGTCACTGCTCTCGGCGGCCTTGTCCTTGGCGGCCTCGGCCTTCCCGCCCGGGGACGCGGTCTTCGCCTGCGGCGCAGGTCCGGTCGCGTTCAACTGCCGCACCAGGTCGGTGGAGCCGAAGGCGCGCGGGTCGGAGCCCACCGCGTGCGCGGCGAAGATCAGTTGGGCGTACGCGGCCGGGCCGCCCTGGTCGGCCCAGGCGGTGGCGTTGCCCTCCAGCCAGGCCAGCGCCTTCTCGCCCTCGTCGGTCCGTCCGGCGGCGGCGAGCGCGACGACGGCGTCGGCGGTGTTGCCGTAGTCCGGCTGGTCATCGGCGCCGGGCAGCGTGGACGTCAGGTGCCCGTCCTTGAGGATGGCGAGGGCGAGCTGGGCGGCGCCGTTGCGGGCGGCGCCGTCCGGAACCTTGGCGGAAGCCGCGTCGCAGCCCGTACTGGTCTCCTTCGGGGCCTCGGCGGCCGTGGCCGCGAGGCCGACGCCGAGTCCGCCGACGATACCGGCGGCCGTGGCGTCCGCGTTCGCCGCGAGCTTGCCCTTCTTGTCGGGCTGGTAGGCGAAGGCGCCGCCGTCCTTCTCGGCGCAGGGGATCGCGAGGGCGAGGAGTGCGTCATAGGGGGACTTGCCGTCCGGCGACGCGACGTCGGCGGGCTTGGTGCCGGAGGCCGCGAGCGCGCCGATCACCACGGAGGTGGAGTTGGTGTCGCTGGGGCTGCCCGGGTTGTAGCCCCAGCCGCCGTCCTTGTTCTGGACGGACCGGAGCCAGTCCACGCTCTTGCGCACCGCCGCGTCCTGCCCGCCGAGCGCGGCGAGCGCCTGCACCGCGGCGGCCGTGCTGTTGGTGTCGACGGCGGTCTTCGCTCCGCACGCGGTGCCGGAGTCGGCCCGGAACGCGGCGAAGGCGCCGTCCGCGCACTGCTGTCCGGTGAGCCAGTCGACGGCCTTGGCCGAGGGCACCACCTTCACGGTGTCCTGGGCGAGCAGCGCGAGCGACTGCCGCCACACACCGTCGTACGTCGGGTCGGCGGTGCCGTAGAGGCCGGAGGGGAGCGCCACCGAGGGCGACGGCGAAGGGGCCGCCTCGTCCGCGAAGGCGGCCGGGGCCGTGGCGGTGCCGATCACTGCGGTGGCGGCCAGGACCGCTGCGCTGCGGCGAATGTTCATGATCGGCGGGTGCCTCTCCCTACGGGGGAGCCGGGCAGCACGGGCACACACGGGGCACCGGGCGGCTCCGGCTCCGTATGCCTCGACGGTGCCGGTCACCGGGGGTCCCGGTGACACGAGCCGGTCATGTCCACGGCGGGGCATTCCGGCTCACCTCGAACACGGCGCGAGGACAACTCGACGACGGCTCGAAGGCTCACGGCTGCGGGTCAGCGCCGGATTCGCACCGGCTTCCCCCCATCAGGGCATGATGACGACCTGCTTACTGTACCGGCCGGGGAACCGGGCACTCCGGCGCCTCGGAACCGGGCACTCAGGGTGCACCGGGATCCGTATGGCCGGTCATTCCACGGCCCGATACGTCACCGGCTCGCTCCCCGGCACCGCCTCCGCCCGCCCCAGTTTGACCAGCCGGCGCAGATGGGCCTCCGCCTCCGAGACGGCGATGGTGCGCGAGGCGAAGGGGATCTCCGTCCAGGGACGGTTCCACTCCATGCGTTCGGCGAGCTGCCAGGGCGTGAGGGGGGTGGCGAGCAGGGCGTGCAGATGGGTGAGGCGGGACTCGTGGTGGTCGAGGAGGGCCCGCACCCGGGCGGGAGCGTCGGTGAACGCGTGCTGGTGCGCGGGAAGGATCTCGGCGGGCCCGAGCCGGCCCACGCGCTCCAGCGAGTCGAGGTAGTCGCCGAGCGGGTCCGGGACGGCGCTGCTGTCGTCCGGGTCCTCGTAGAGCCCGATGTGCGGGGTGATCCCGGGCAGCAGATGGTCGCCGGAGAAGAGGCGGCCGTGGCCCGGAAGCCCCGCCGGATGCGCCTCCTCCAGATGCAGACAGACATGTCCCGGGGTGTGGCCGGGCGTCCAGATCGCGCGCAGTCGGCGGCCCGCGAGGGGCAGCAGGTCGCCGGGGACGATCTCGCGGTCCGGCAGCGCGGGGCGCAGGCCCGGCACCCCGGCGGACCGGCCGGCGTCGCGGGCCGCGCGCAACGGCGCCACCAGGTCGTCGGGCGCCCCGGCGGCGGCGAGCTTGGCGGCCATGTACGCGTACCAGCGCTCGGGCCGGTTCTCGCGGGTGCGGCGCACCACGTCTGTGTCGGCCGCGTGCATGGCGATCCACGCACCCGACGCCTCGCGGACCCGGCCCGACAGGCCGTGGTGGTCGGGGTGGTGGTGCGTGATGACGACGCCGTGCACCGCGTCCACCGAGGTCCCGCAGGCGGCGAGCCCGGCCGTCAGCGTGGACCAGGACGCGGGGTCGTCCCATCCGGTGTCGACCAGGACGGGCCCGCTGTCGGTGTCGAGGAGATGGACGAGCGTATGCCCCAGCGGATTGTCCGGTATGGGGACCCGGATCGACCGGACGCCTCCGCCGTGATCGGTCACCTGCGTCTGCGAAGTCAACGGTTGCCCCATCTCTCTGCGGTGGCACGGCCATTGCCCACTATAACTAGAACTGATGCGGTGTCAGATTGGCCAGGGGGAACGCCGAAGAACCCCGCTCCGACCTGCTGTGGAGCGGGGGTTGATGGTCGTTGCTGGTTGTCGTCGGCCACCCTCGGGCGGCCCGGGGACGGCCCGGCGCCGGACGCCGGCAAGGTGGCGGGCGCACTCCAGCGCCCGCCGCCACGCTCACTCGGTCAGGTCGAGAAACCCGTGGTCGGTCGGTCCCGTGAGACGCTGCGCGAGCCATCCGGAAACGCGCGGACCACCGTTCACCGCACCACCCTCGCGCACCGTGCGTACGTGGTCGAACCCCTGGCGCAGGTAGTACCGCTGTAGGGCTTCGTTCGTGGTCCACGCATCGAGCCGCAGCCATTTCGCCCCGTCTCGGTACGCCCGACCCCCTGCCCAATCGAGCAGTCGGCCCCCGAGGTTCTGACCTGCGTACGCACGTCCCACTGTGAGCTTGTTGATGAACCGGGATGGCTCGCTCAACTCCGACTCGGTCCAGAGGCCATCCTCGGCATCCGGCGTGAGAGTGATGGTGGCCGCCGTCACGTCGTCGTCCACGACCATGAATACGGTTCCGGCCTCAACGGTGGCGAGCAGCCGGTCAGCGGGATACGGCCGTTGCCACTGGTCACTCCCGAGTCGAGTGAGCCAAGCCGCCGCTTCCTCACGGAAGGCGAGCAGCTTGGCCACGTCGGAGGGTTGGGCGGGGAGGATTCTCACTTGGGCTCGTTCTCGCTTCGGGCGGACAGGTCGCCGATCTCGTAGTTCATGCGGTTCAGGTCGCCACGGAAGGTCGTGATCGTGCAGCGGATGGGGCGGTCCTTCGAGTACCCGGTACGGGTCCAGAGCAGCACGGGCACGCCCGCCCCGATCTCCAGCAGCCGCGCTTCGTCGGGTGTCGGCATGCGGGCTGCGATCTCATCGAAGTAGCCCTCTTGCTCGACACCGAGACCGGCCAGGTAGCGAGTGGTTCCTTCCTCGATGTCCCCCGGATCCGTGAGGCGGGGCGCTTGCTGAATCAGCCACTCCGGGTAGTACGTCGCCTGTGTGGACCACGGCACGTCGTCCACGAAACGGTGGCAGAACCGCAGGACCGTGGTGGAGTCCGTCTCGACAGTCAGTCGCTTGCCGACGTACTCCGTCGCTGGAGTCATCTCCACGCGGAACGTCTGGGTCGGGTGTCGGCCGGCCGACGTCACGTCGGTGTTGTAGGCGTCGCCGTTCTGCGGGAAGTCCAGGTTCTCGAACCGCGACGCGTTCAGCTCGAACGGCTTGTGCTTGCGAACCTCGTACCCGAGCCCCTGACTGGATGAGATCAGCCCCTCGCTCACGAGCAGGTTCAGCCCGGACCGCACGGTGTTCCGTGAAGCGTCGAAGCGGGCAGACAGCTCGCTTTCCGAGGGAAGACGCGTGGAGTGCTCGCCGTTGTTGATCTCACGGCGCAGTACATCGGCCACTTGGCGGTACTTCGGCTGCTTGCTCATGCCCTCATCATGACGCACTCGCGCAACTTGTTGGTACATGCGGTCCCCAATCTCTTGACGGCGGTCTCCGGGTAGTGCACAGTCATGGATGTCAGCTTGTTGGTACAAGTTGAGCAGGTGGTTCAACACCTGCAAGTGTGCCTTCATGCGCTGACAGCGCCCGGAGGGCCCCGTGAAACGGGTTCGAAGGAAGCGCCGGTTGGTTGAGAACTGAACAGTGAATCGAGTTGGCGGGGTGTGATTCCCCGTCCCCGTGGCGGCCCGGGTGATGGCCGTCGGCAGCCACTTTGCGGCGGGTGAACATGTCCTGCCCGCGTGCCCGGATCATCCCGTCATTGCTGGCGGTCACCCCGGGTGCGCGCTGCCCTGCTGGCGTCAGAGCAGTGATGATGACGCGCCCGATTCCCCGGCTCGGGGCCGGTATGCCGTGGCAACGGCGACCGGCGAAATTCCGGTGTCCCTGCTATCTGCGGGAGGTCGGTCGTGGACCGACGACATACCGAGGGCGCTGCCGGACGGACCGGTCGGCGGCGCCCGTAGAACTCTCCGGTCCGTCTCCTGGTTCGCAGCGCTGCTGCGGCCGGCTGCCTCTCCCGCCCGTCCGCTCCGCGTATCACGCGGGGCGTACGGGCGGGAGTGCGGGGAGCCGGAACACCCCCTTCGCTTTCTGGGAGTTCGTATGTCTGCTGCTGTCGAGATCGTTTCGTTCGGCTACTTGCACGCTGCGCCGCCCGTCGCGGATCTGACCATTGATCTGCGCCACCACTTCCGCGACCCGCACGTATCGCCGGAGCTGCGGTACATGACCGCCGATGACGAGCCGGTCCGCACCGCTGTACTGAACACCCCCGGCATCAGGGACCTGGTCGACGCCACCGCTACGGCGGTCGCCGCGTTCGGCTCCGGTCCCAGCGCCGGAGTTGTGATCGTCGCCGACGGATGTGCCGGCGGCCGACACCGGGCGCCCACGTTCGCCCGAGCCCTCGCCGAACGGCTCACGGCCGCCGGTCACCACGTCTCCGTGGTCCACCGCGACCTGGGCAAGCCCGTCGTTCAGCGCTGAACCCCACCGTCCCGAAGCTACGACCACGAAGGAGCCCGCCATGGGTCGCTGGAACCGCAAGTCCTCCGATGCCGAGGTCACACGGCAGCGTGACGCCGACCTCAACGCCGCCCGCCGCGCCCGCAACTGGGGCATGGCGTCCGCCTCGACCTGGGAGTCGTCGGCGGCCGAGGCCGACGCCGAATTGATCCGCCGGGGCGAGCAGCGCCTGTCCAACGCGGCCCGAGAGGTCGCCGCCTGCGCCATCGCGGCTGAGGCGTCCCGGCTCGACGGCCACGGCGCCACGCCGCCGGAGTACATGGCTCGCCGCGCCGCCCGCGCCGTCAACGAGGCCCGCAAATCGGGCTGGTCGGACGCCGCGATCCGGGCCACCAGCGAGCAGCACCGCTTCTGACCTGCCACAGCCCCGGTATCCAGCGGTGAGGGCGCCGGATCGGATCCGGCCCGGGGCACGACGGCCCCGCACGTCGAAGGGCCGCAGGCCGCGCCGAACCGGCGTGGCCCACACGAGTGCGGCACCCGGGGGGCAACCCGGGTGCCGCGTACAGGCACCTGAAGTGGAGGTCACCTGTGGTGACGAGTCTGACAGACGCGGAGCGGGAGGAACTGGCCCGCAAGGCGGCTGAGGCGACCAAGCGCAGCGAGGACAGCTTCCGTGCGCGGAATGGCCGCTGATGGCCGGTACCGAGCATGAGAAGGCGAAGGAGCCGCTGCCGATCCGGCCGCCGCGTCCGCACCCGTATCCGGCCGTGACCGGCCGCTGATCCAACCGCCCCGATGGTCGCAAGCGCGGGTTCGACTCCCGTGCGGGGCGCTCCGGCCGCTGTCTGCGGCCGTGCCACGCCCACGAAGCGTGGCCTTTCCCCCTGTACGGCGTGCACCCCCGGAGCTGGCACTCCGGGGGTGCTTCGGGCCGTCCCTGCGAAAGGACCTACGACCCAATGGAACACATCGTTACTGTTCAGGACGCTGTTACGGCGTTCGCCGACATGGAGCCGACGGAAGGACAGCTTGCCGCGATCGAGCGGGAGATGCCCGTGATCCTCGCGGACGTCGACCTGCTCGACGCGTACATCGTCACCCTGGACCGCGTCCCGGGTGAGCTGGACCGGCGGCGTATCCGCCGGGCCCGCCGCCGGGCGCTCGCCGCCCGCGCCGCTCTCCTCAGGCTGTCGGCCGGTACGACCCTGTCCGGGGGTGCCGCGTGAGCGCGTCGGAGCGGCTGAAGGCCGCACACGCCGAGGTGAAGGCGGAGATCGCCCGGACCGACACCAAGACCGGTCTGTTGCTGGCGTTCGTCGGTGCGGTGCTCGCGGGTACCTGGACCGTCGCCCGGGATGTGCCGCTGAACGTGCCCGCCGTCGTCGCGGGCAGTTGCGGTCTCGTGTCGCTGGTCGTGGCGGCCGGTCTGCTGCTGCGGTCGGTGCGCCCGAACCTTGGCGGCCGGCACGGCTTCCCGCTGTGGGCGACGCTCACCGCTGAGGGGATCACCGCCACCGTCGACGGCGGCGATCTGGCCGCAGACGTGGCCGGACTCGCCCGGCTCGCGGTCGCCAAGTACCGGCACCTGCGCCGCGCGGTCGACCTCACCATGACCGGCGGCGCGCTGCTCATCCTCGCCGCCCTGCTCGCTGTGGGGGGTGCGGCATGAACGCGCCGACCTACCTGGACAGTCGTGGTGTGCTGTCGGATCTGTCGGTGCCGCTGCGGGCGTTGCGCCTGGTCTGCGCCGACTTCCCCGAGTTGCCCGCCCCGACCGTAGGCATGACCCCGATCCACCCGGACCGGCTCGCCCTGAGCTTCCATCACACGTTCTTCACCGACTCGCCGTTGCGGGCGTTCGAGGCGTGGCGGGCCGCGCTCGGGGTGCCGGACACGGCGGTGGACGGTCGCTTCCAGAGCGGCGGCGAGACGTGGGTGCTGCGGGCCGAGACCGAGTACGCGGGTGCCCGGGTGGAGCTGACCGCATACGCGCAGGCTCCCGCCACCCCGCCGGCGAACTCGGCGGGTGCGTGGTGAACGACGTGCTGACCATGGTGTCTGCCGCCGGGCCGCTGGCGGCCGGGTGGGGTGTCCACGGGCTGTTGATGCGCCGCCGGTTGTCGGCCGCGCGGCGCGACCCGCTGTCGGGGCTGTGGACGCGTGCGGCGTTCGAGTCCCGTGCCGCCCGCACGCTGGCCCGCCGCCCTCACGTCGCGGTGCTTCTGGTCGACCTGGATGGCTTCAAGGCCGTCAACGACCGGTACGGGCACGCCGCCGGTGACGAGGCGATCCACGCGACCGCCACCGCGCTGACCGACGCCCTCAGCGAGCGTCCGGGGGCGGTCGCGGCGCGGATCGGCGGGGACGAGTTCGCCGCCGCCGTTCCCCTCAACGATCCGGTCGCGCTGCCGTGGCTGCTGCGCGCCCTGCACGACGAGATCACCGCCCCGTTCCGGCACGCGGGCCGCGACCTGGTCGTGGGCGCGTCCGTCGGAGCGTCCCTGTCCAGCGACCTCACGCCGTCCGGGGCTTTGCCGGTGCTGCTGCGGCTGGCGGACGAAGCCATGTACACGGCCAAGCGCGCCGGGGGCGGCTGGCACTACCCCGCCGCCTGCGTTCCGGCCGTCACGACGACCGCCGGACGCCGCACCGGACGGCCCGGCACCCACCACTCACCGCACCGGAAGGGAGCGGCATGACAGGCAAGACCGTTCTGCCCGCCGTCGCGATGACGGCGGTGTCCATGGTCCTCACGCTGGCCGTGGTCGTGATGTGGCTCGGCACGGCCGTGCCGTGGCCGGTCGCGGTGGTCGTCGGTCTCGGTATCGACGGCGGCTGGCTGGCCACCCTCGCCTACGAACGCCGCCTCGCCGCGCAGGGCGACCACAACCCCACCGTGACCGCCGTCGGCTGGGGCTTCGGCCTCATCGCGACCGGCGTGCTGGTCGCCCACGCGCTGACCGCTGAGGCGTCCGTCGGGGCGTGGCTGGCCGTGGCGTGGCTGCCGGTCGCGGCCAAAGCCTTGTGGCTGGTGCACGGCATGTGGGAGCGGACCGCGCTCACCACGACCGCGCTGGACGCGATCCGGGGCATTCAGCAGGAAGCCCGCGACGAAGCGGCCGTGGCCCGCGCGCGGCTGCGGGCCGAAGCCGCCACCGAGGAGACCCGCCTCGACGCTGTGACGGCCGCCGGTGCACGCGTCGCACGGGTGCAGTCCCGGACCGCCGAGCGGCTTGCGGGGGCGTGGTCGACGCTGGAATCGGCGCGGACGGGCAAGGAGACCGGTCGGGCGCTGACCAGTGTGACGAGCCCCGTCACACCCGGCGTCACGGCCCGGTGGGACCTGCCGGTGTGGGGACCGAGCGAGCCTGCCGGGCCGCCCGCGCTGGAAGCCGCGCCCGCTCTGACCGACGAGGCGCTTGACGTGCTGGTCGATGAGATCCGGCACAGTCAGACCCCGCCGCTGTCCTACCGGGAGATGGCCACCCGGTTCCGTGCCGCCGGACACGCTGCCTCCGAAGTCCGGTTGCGGGCGGCGTGGAAGCGCGTCGCCTGATGGGCGCGCTGCCGGTGTTCCGGTGGCGCCTGGCGCCGGACGGCTACGCCACCCGCCGCCAGCTCCGCGCGCGCGGTCTGCGGCCCGGCGGTCAGGACGTCGCCGCCCAGCTCGAACGACCCCGCCGCCGGCGACCGCCGCTGGTCGCCTACCTCTACCGCGTCGAACTCGCGTTGCCGGTGCGTCCGATGACGCCCGCCCGGCGGGCGGCCCTGGCCAAGGCCAACGCCGCCCGCCGCACCTGCCTGGCCTGCCGCCGCGACGCGGGCTACGTCATCCCCGGCTCGCTCGGCATGTGCATCCCCTGCGCCTACCCCGACCCGCACGGGCCTGAAGGGAGTACCTGACCGTGGGCAACTCTGACATCCGCCGTCTGGACCGGGAGATCCGGCAGACGGCCAAGAAGCTCGACGCCGTCAAGCGCGGTGAGTGGTGGCCGCTGAACGGCAGCGAGCGCCGCGCCATGGCCCGCTCGCTGGCCGGAGGCGCCTACCGGGCCGCGCGCGGCCGGAGCACCGACGGCGCCGAAGAGCGGATGGACGCCACCGGCAACGCCGCTGAGATGCGGCTGAACGCGGAACTCACCGCCCTGCACGGCGAGCGTCAGCGGCTGATCACCGAGGCCGCCCGCGCCAAGGCGGCCAAGAAGTCGTCGGGGCTGTGGTGAGCATGGCCGCACGGCAGACGCCTCCGGGCGAGTGCCCGCAGTGCTGGCAGCACGCCCACGACAGGAGCGCTCACCGCCACCTGCGCCCCCGCGAGGACTGCCCGCAGTGCGTCGACCACATGGTCAACGGCTGCCCGTACATCGTCCCGAAGAAGCCTTCCCGCTGGATCTGACCAGCGAGAACGCCGGGGTGCCCGCCTCTTTCCACGGACACGGCCACCCCGGCTCTTCTCTCCCTAACTCCCGCCCCGATCGGGGCAGTCAGGAGATCTACCAGCATGACGGACAACGTCGTTCACCTCCACAAGCCCACCGACCCGACGGCCGACGACGCCGCGCCGACCGTGCTCACGGTCGTCCCCGACACGCCCCCGGCGGCGCCGCTGCCGCTGTGGGTGCGTTCCGGACGGGCCGTCAGGTCGGCGCTCACGCACGAGATGACCCGTACCGGGGCCCGTGCGCTGGCCCGGCACTCCCTCTACGTCTACGGCGGCGGCCGGATCGTCGCCCGCCGCACCTGGGACGCCCGTACCCCCGCCCGCTACGAGCGGATGATGCGTGCCGCGGAAGCCGCGGGGAACCTGGAAGAGGCGCGGGAGTGGGAAGAGCGCGGGCAGCGGTTCCGCGACGCGCGCCACCGCCGCCGCATGGACCTGCTGCACTCCCCCCTCGACGCCGCCCGGGGCGTAGCCGTCGGCACCGGGATGGGCATCGGGTCCCTGGTCGCCCTCGGGGTCGTCATGGCCATCGCGACCAGCGACCCCGCGCACGTCGTCACCCCGCTCATGGCCGTGGTCGACTTCATCAACCTGCTCATCCGGATCGTGCAGGTCGTCTGGGGCCCCGCCCTGACGATCGGGCCGTTCCTCGCGCTGCTCGCCCTGTGGGCCGTCGGCAGCAAGCAGCAGGCCGCACCCCACTGGGCGCTTCCCGCCACCGCCCGATCCGGCGAGGGTGAGCCGATCACCCCGTCCATTGTCGTCAAGGCCCTGCGCGACCTCGGCGTGCCCGCGCTGCGCGGCGCCATCAAGGAGATGGGTGACGCGGGTGCGTCGATGCTCGGGCCGATCACCATTGCCGGATGCGGGGTCGAGGTCGACGTGACGCTGCCCTCGGGGGTGTCGACCAACGAAGTGCAGGGCAGGCGCCGGAAGCTTGCCGAGAACCTGACCCGGCATGAGCACGAGGTGTTCATCACGATCCCGCAGGCCGCACGGACGGTACGGCTGTGGGTCGCCGACTCCGGCGCGCTCGATGAGCCGATCGGCCCGTCCCCGCTGGTCACCGACGACACGATGACCGCCGACTACAAGAAGGGCAGGGCCCCGTGGGGGCAGGACCTGCGCGGGGACGCCGCCGGACTGAGCCTCTACCAGCGCCACCTCCTCATCACGGGCCTGTCGAACCAGGGCAAGACCGTTGCCCTGCGCTCCCTGGCCCTGTGGCTGTCGCTGGACAAGTCGGTGCAGTTCCTCATGGGCGACCTCAAGGGCGTCGGCGACTGGAAGATGTTCGACGGCCTTGCCACCACCCTCATCCAGGGTCCGACGGATGAGCACGTGATCCAGGTGACCGAGATGGTGGAAGGCGCGGTGGAGGAGATGAACCGCCGTATCCAGGCCCCGCCCGGCACTGTCTTCCCGCCGCTGATCGTGCTGGTCGATGAGGCGCAGGTCGCGTTCATGTGCCCGGCCAAGGACGAGGACAAGCGCCCCTACGGCGGGTCCAAGGCCACGTCCCGGTACTTCATGGCCGTCCGGAAGATCCACAACCAGGGCAGGGCCGTCAACGTGCTGATGTGGCAGGGCACCCAGGACCCGACCAACGACAACCTGCCCAAGCTGGTCCGCGAGGGCGCCCACACGCGTGCCTCACTCGCCCTCGGCACGGAGTCCCAGGCCAGGATGGCGCTGGGGGACAAGGCCGTCGACGGCGGCGCCGCCCCCAACCTGCTGCGCCCCGGCCTGGACCGGGGAACCCTGGTCGTCGCGTCCGACGGCGTCACCCTCCCGGCCGGACAGTCGTCCCTCACCGTGCGCACGCACTACATCGACGACGACGCGGCCACGGCCATCACCGACCGGGCCAAGGCCCTGCGCGCCGGCGTCACCACCCTGCGCGCCATCGACCGCGGCGAGGACCGTGACCCGCTCGCGGACATCGCGTCCGTCGTCGGGGACGCCTCCCGTGTTCTCACGCAGGACGCCCTCAAGCGGCTCGCCGCCCTCAACTCCGATGCCTACGGCGGCTGGTCGTTCATCGACCTCAAGCGCGTGTTGGACGGCACCGGAGCCGAGCCGTACAAGTCCCACGGCCGCATGGTCATCGACCGTGACCGTCTCGCCCGCGCTCTTGCCGACCGTGACGGGGACGGTTCCGCTTCCGCCGTGGAGTAGCGGGGAGGCGGACCCGTTCGGACCGGGGAGGCGGGGAGAACTCCCCAACCGCCTCCCCAACCCGCCTCCCCCACGTTGATCAGCGAAAACATCGTTTCGGGGAGGCGGGGAGGCGCCCCAGGTCAACCCCCTGAAACCCCCTCCACCACGCCCCCGGCAGGGGGTGTCCCCGCCTCCCCCGACCCGTACCGGAAGGGATTCCGCATGCACCCCGACACCACCCCCGGCCGTATCCCGCCGGGCGCCCGGATGAGTGATGACGTGGCCGCCGCAGAAGCGGCCCGGATCATCGCCGACGCCTACCGCCCCGCACCCGCCGTGCCCACCGCCTACCGCGACACGACCCCGCTGCCCGCCTACGGCAGCACACCCCCCGTCCCGCAGCCGGACCGCCGGATCGTCCCCCCGTGGGCCGCCGGCACCGCCGTCGCCGGGATCGGCGTCGGCGCAGCGTGCGTCGGCATCGGCTGCGGTGTCTGGCTCGCCTGCCAGGGATTCGCCGCCGTCTCCCTCGCGTCCGTCCTGTTCGTCACCCTGCCCATCGCCGCCGTGGCCGCCGTCGCCGCCGCCATCGGATCCGCCCTGCGGTCGCTGAAGGCCGTACACACCGAGCACCACTACCACTACGCCGGGCCGGTCCGGCAGGACAACACCACCACCCACACACGCGGACTGATCGCCCGCACCCACACCGAACGCCACGGCTGACCAGCCGGAAGGGACCCGACATGAAGCGCACCCTCCACCTGGCCGCCGCCGGGGCGTGCCTCGCGGTACTGGCCGGGTGTTCCCTGCCCCAGGGGCCGCCCGGTGTCGTCATCGACAAATCCCGCGCCTACCAGTGCACCGGAGTCCGCAAGAACCGCACCTGCACATGGTCCATGCACCTGACTGTGCGTCAGGAGGACGGCTCCACCCGCCGCTTCCGCGTCTCCATTCCGGACTACACCCACTGCGTACGCGGCGCCCGCTACCCCACCTGCACGAACGGCTGACAGGAGACCAACACCCATGTCCGACACGCGCGACATCTGCGAACCGGCCGGCGGTGGTGCGCCGCCGCCGTGGCCGACACCGGACGCGGCGTACCGGCTCGCCCCCAGCATCCACAGCGAGATCGGATGGACCACCCACACCGCCGCAACCGCCGAGTGCTACACCGAACTCGACAGGGAGTACTACCTCCGCAAGGCCGTCCTGCTGGACCGCATCGCGCTCCTGGACGACCCCGCCCCCGCCGCCATCGAAGCCGCCGTGGCCGCCGCCCTGTACCTGCTCGACACCGACCGGCCCGGTCTCGACCCGGACGCGGTGACCCGAGCCGGGAACGACCCGCGCGGCTACGTCCGAGACCAGTACACGGCATGGACCAGGCGCGACCACATCCCCCCGCCGACCGGAGGCGACGACGACCCGGGCGCCGCCCTGTGGGACGTCGTCGCCGGGATCGTGGCCGCGCTGGATGAGGCCAACGGCCGTTGCCCGCACGAGAACGCCGCCCGGCTGCTCAAGGTCACCGAAGAGGCCGGAGAAGCCGCCGCCGCGTACATCGGCGCGGTGGGCCAGAACCCCCGCAAGGGCTTCACCCACGGACCCGACCAGGTGGCGGACGAACTCGCGGACGTCATCATCGCCGCCGCCGTCGCCATGCACTCCTTCGACCCCGACCCCGCCTCCACCCTGGCCGCCAAGCTCCACCAGGCCGCCGCACGGCTGAACGCCAGCGCCCCCGCCCACCTGTAGCTATGCCAAGGGCGGCCCCCGCATCTCGCCAAAGAACGGGGCCGCCCTTGTCCACCAGCACCTCACGAAGGAACTGGAGACATCGAGCATGACGCAACCCACCGACATTCGGCGAGCCCCCGGCTCGCCACCGAGGATCGTGGCTTTGTGCGCCGGCTACGGCGGACTCGAAACCGCGATCCGCGCGGGCATCGGCGGCCAGGTCGCCGCGTTCGCGGAGAACGACCCGTACGCGGCCGGCGTGTTCGCCGCGCACCACCCCCAGGTGCCGAACCTCGGGGACATCACCGCCGTCGACTGGGACCAGGTCCGCGACCTGTACGCGCCGGACGTCATCGGCGCGGGGTTTCCGTGCCGCAACATCTCCAACGCTGGACGAAGGGACGGAATCAATGGCCAGTGGTCTCGGGTCTGGAAAAACGTCGCTCAGGCTGTGGGCGTCCTTCGACCGCACCTCGTCTTCCTGGAAAATGTGGCGGCGATCCGCTCGCGGGGGCGGGGCCTGGACGTCGTCGCCGCAGACCTGGCCGCGCTCGGGTATGACGTCCGGTGGACATGTCTACGAGCTGGTGACCCCGAAACCGGCGCCCCGCACCCGCGGGACCGCTGGTTCGCAATCGCCCATCCCGCTGATGCCGACCCCCACCACCTCGGACGGCACTGGCGGCCCCGGCACCTCCCCCAAACGCAAGGGCGGCATGAACCTGCGCACCGCAGTCACGGAGCTGCCCCTGTGGCCGGAGCAGGACTGAACCTGCTCCCCACCCCGAAGGCGTCGGACGGCCCGCACGGAGGACCCAACCAGCGCGACACGTCGGGCCGCTACTACCTGCCCGGCCAGGCCGTACGGCTCGATGCCCGGTGGGTGGCCAGTGACGGCACCGACTACGGCCCCGCCATCCACCGGTGGGAGCACATCACCGGCCGGCCGGCACCCTGCCCGACCGAGCCCGGCACCCGCGGCAACCGGCGACTGTCGCCGGCGTTCGTGGAATGGCTCATGGGCCTGCCCGCCAGCTGGGTCACCGCCGTACCCGGCATCCCCCGCAAGGAACAACTCAAGATCCTCGGCAACGGCGTCGTCCCCCAACAGGCCCACCACGCCTACGGCCTGCTCCTCAGGGCCCCCAACGCCGCCCCGCTCGCACGGGAGGCCGCGGCGTGAGCGCACACCTGCTCAACGCAGCCCTGGGCGCCGCGGAACGCGGCTGGCACGTCTTCCCCCTGCGCCCCGGCGCCAAGCGCCCCGCCCTCCACGGCGAAACCGCCTGCCCGCGTACCGGGCCCTGCGCCACCGGGCACCGCAAATGGGAGCAACGCGCCACCACCGACCCCGACCGCATCCGCGCCGCCTGGTCGCGGGCACCGTTCAACATCGGCGTGGCCACCGGCCCTTCCGGGCTGCTGGTCGTGGACCTCGACATGCCCAAGAGCAAGGACAAGGGCAATGAGGACGCGCCTTGCGGCGCGGCGACCTTCGAAGCGCTCTGCGAGCGCACCGGCCACGCCGTCCCCGACACCTACCGGGTGCGGACCGCGACCGGCGGCCAGCACCTGTACTTCACCGCCCCCGCCGGGGTGCGGCTCGCCAACACTGCGGGAACGGTAGGCCCGTTGGTCGACACGCGTGCGTGGGGCGGGTACGTCGTCGCCGCCGGCAGTATCACCCCCGCCGGGCCCTACGAAGCCGTAGGCGGCCCTGTGGCGGCTCCTCTGCCGTCGTGGCTGCTGAGCATCCTCAAACCGGCCCCCAAGCCGCCCCAGACGCCCTCGGGGGCCGTAGCGGGGCAATCCCGCCGATACGCTGACGTAGCACTCGCCAACGAGACGCAAAACCTGGCCCGTTCGCAGCACGGCGGGCGGGAAGCCGCGTTGTTCCGGGCGGCGCGAGCCCTGGGGCGGTTCGTCGCGTGGGGCGACCTCCCCCGGCACGTGGTGGAGCAGGCTCTTCAGGAGGCGGGAGAGGGGGCGGGACTGTCCGCGTCCGAGTGCCGCTCCACCCTCCGCAGCGCCCTGGACTGGTCCATCACCCACAACCGGACCGGTGCACGGGGTGCGGCATGAGTACCCCTTCCCGCCCCCGCCTGAAGAGCATCACCACCACCCCTACCAGGCCGTCCGTCGCCCCACAGGCTGTGGACACGACGGCCATGGGCGGGCCGAAGGTCGCCGCCCGCAAGGGCGTCCCCACTGCTGTTCGCCCTGACCCGCAGACGACCAACCCCGACAACCCCACCCCGGACCGGCCCGGCATCCGCATCTACGCCCCGCCCGTCTACCGCCACCACTACGACGGCGCCCGCTGGTCCAAGCGCTACGCCGACACCCCGACCGCCGCCTACGCCTGCCCCTGCGGCCAGACCGACACCGCCACCGGCCGCGACGACGTGGCCGTCCTGGTCGATGACTACGACTATCACCGCGCCACCTGCCCCCTCTGCTCCCCGCAGGAAGGAAGGGCCGCCGCATGACCGACACCATCGACGGCGCCGAACTGCTCACCGAGGTGGAAGCCTTCCACCGCCGCTTCAACGTCTTCCCCACCGAAGCCGCCTACGTGGCCGTCGCCCTGTGGGACGCCCACGCCCACCTCCTCGACGCGTTCGACTCCACCCCCCGGCTGGCGTTCCTCTCCCCGGAACCGGGGTCGGGGAAGTCGCGGGCGCTGGAGGTCGTGGAAACCCTCGTCCCCGCGCCGATGACGGCGGTCAACGCGTCCGCCGCTGCCCTGTTCCGGTCCGTGTCCAACCCCAACGGACGGCCCACGATCCTGTTCGATGAGATCGACACGGTCTTCGGGCCCAAGGCGGGCGACAACGAGGAGCTGCGCGGTTTCCTGAACGCCGGACACCGCCGTACAGGGGTCACCTACCGGTGTATCGGCGACGGCGGCAACCAGACCGTTCAGGCATTCCCCTCGTACTGCGCGGTCGCGGTCGCCGGACTCGGGAACCTCCCCGACACGATCATGACCCGCTCCGTCGTCATCCGCATGCGCCGGCGGGCCCGCAACGAACACGTGGAAGCCTTCCGCGCCCGCCTCCACGAAGCCGAAGGGCACAAGCTCCGGGACCGGCTCGCCCAATGGGCCGAACACGCCCGGGGGTTCGTCCTGGGCGCCTGGCCCGACATGCCCGACGGCGTCACCGACCGCCCGGCCGACGTGTGGGAACCCCTGCTCGCCATCGCCGACGCCGCCGGAGGCGACTGGCCCGAACGGGCACGCGCCGCATGCGTGACGCTGGTGACCGCGTCCCAGGCCAACGACAAAGGCAGTCTCGGGGTCCGGCTGCTGACCGACCTGCGTGATCACGTCATGGTCGGCATCGACCGCCTGCCCACCATCGCCATCCTCGACCGGCTCAACGCCCTCGATGACGCGCCGTGGGCCGACCTGCACGGCAAGCCGTTCGACAGCCGGCGCCTGTCGAAGATGCTCGCGGAGTACATGACCGGCGACAACGAGCCCATCGCCTCCCGCAACATCAAGACCGCCGGAAGCGTCCTCAAGGGCTACTACGCCGCCGATCTCAGGGACGCGTGGGCCCGCTACTGCCCCCCACCCCCGGAAAGTCCGCTACCTCCGCTACCCGGCACCGAAAACGCCGTCTGACCAGCGGAAACAGGGTAGCGGCAACCAGCCCCGGTTGCCGCTACCCCGCCGCTACCCGTCCGCTACCGCTACCCCTTCCCGCTACCTCGAACAGGCCCCTGACCTGCGAGGTAGCGGCGGTAGCGGAAGTAGCGGCCCTCAGAGAGGCACCCCGAAGGACTGCCCGAGGAGATTCCGTATGGCAACACCGTCCGCCACGGCCGTACTCAGGGCTGGGCTTCCGGATCGCTACCTCACCCCCGACGACATCGCCATGACGTTCGGAGTGCCCCTGGAGACCGTCTACCAGTGGCGCAAGAAGCGCACCGGACCTCCCGGTTTCCGCGTCGGCAAGCACCTCCGCTACGACCCCGCCGCTGTCCGCGCGTGGGTCAACGACCGCATGAACGAGACCGAAGCCGCCTGATCCCAACACCAGCACCTCCGGGGGGGGGGGGGGCCCCCCCCCCCCCCCCCCCCCCCCCCCCCCCACCCCCCCCAACCCCCCCCCCCCCCCCAACATTATAAAATTCTAAAAAAAAAGCACCCCCCCCCCCCCCCCCCCCCCCGGGGGGTGGGGGGGGGTGCCCCCCCCGCCCCCCCCCCCCCGCCCCCGCCCCCCCCCCGCCCCCCCCCCCCCGGGGGGGGGGGGGGCCCCCCCCGCCCCGCCCCCCCCCGCCGTCATTCCCAAGGAGTCATCCGCCCATGGCAGGCCACATCCAAGACCGCTGGTACAAGACCGAAACCACCGACGACGGCAAGACCGTCAAGGTCAAGTCCGACCGCCACGGCACCGGACTGCGCTACCGCGCCCGCTACGTCGGCCCCGACGGAACCGAGAAGTCCAAGAGCTTCCCCGATGGGCAGAAGCGCCACGCTGACCGGTGGTTGGCGCAGATCGAAGCCGACATGGCGCGCGGCCAGTACATCGACCCGAAAGCGAGCCGCACCACCTTCCAGCAGTACGCCGAACGCTGGGTAGCCGCGCAGACGACCGACATTTCTACGCGGGCGGGCACGGAGTCCCGGCTCCGGCTGCACGCCTACCCGCACATCGGCTCGCGTCCGCTCGGGTCCTTCCAGCCTGAGCAGATCCGGGCGTGGTCCCGGGAGTTGGAAGACAAGGGACTGGCTGCGTCGTACCGGCGCGTCATCTTCGCCAACGTGTCGGCCGTCTTCACGGCCGCCGTGGATGACGCGCTCATCGCCAAGAACCCCTTCCGTGCCGCATCGGTGAAGGCGCCGGCCATGGTGCCCAGTCGGGTGCGGCCGTGGACCCCTGAGCGCGTGTTCGCCGTCCGGGCTGCGCTCCCCGAGCAGTACCGCGCCATGGTGGACGCGGGGGGCGGCTGTGGCATGCGGCAGGGGGAGATCTTCGGTCTCCCCGTTGACGAAGTCGGCTTCCTCAAGGGGTGGGTACACGTCGCCTACCAGGTGAAGCTGGTCAACGGACAGGCCGTCTTCGCACCTCCGAAGCGTGGCAAGGTGCGCGACGTGCCCTTGCCCGAACGGGTGGGGCAGGCGTTCGCGGCGCACATGAAGCGCTTCCCGCCGACTGAGGTGACTCTGCCGTGGCTCGCTCCGGGAGGGCCGCAGGTGACGAAGAGGCTTCTGTTCACCGCTCCCGACGGCGGGGCGCTCCTGCGCAACCACTTCAACGTGCACGCCTGGAAGCCCGCCCTGGTGACCGCCGGGGTGCTCCCTGAGCCTGAGCCGGGCCAACGCGTCGCGGAATCGAGGGAGGACGGCACCCACGCGCTCAGGCACTTCTACGCGTCCGTTCTGCTCGACGCGGGGGAGAACATCAAGGCTCTGAGCCGCTACCTGGGGCACAGCGACCCGGGGTTCACCCTGCGGGTCTACACGCACCTCATGCCGAGCAGCGAGAGCCGCACGCGGAACGCGGTCGACGGCATGTATCGGGCGGTCGCTGAGGGCAATGACGGCCCAGGGACGGCCCACGCGGCATGAGTGCACCCCTGCCAGCGGGAAAGTCGCTGGTGGGGGCCTATCTGACCCCAGGGCTGGTTTAGTTTAACTAGAACTGGTACTAGTTCTGAGACAGTGTCAGATAGCGTCCCCCGGGAGGCGGTCACAGCCATGACCGAGCGTGTGGAACATGGACAGCTGTTCATCGGCGGGGCGTTGGCCGACCCCCTCGGCCAGGAGGTCATCGAGGTGATCTCGCCGCACACCGGTGAGGTCTTCGGCCGCGTCCCGCACGCCTCGCCCGCCGACGTCGACCGCGCCGTCGCCACCGCCCGCACGGCGTTCGACGAGGGCCCCTGGCCCCGCATGACCCTCGACGAACGCATCGAGATCGTGTCGCGGATCAAGGACGGAATCGCCGTACGGCACGAGGAGATCGCCCGCTGCATCAGCTCCCAGAACGGCACCCCGTACACATCGAGCGTCATGGTGCAGGCGCTGGCCGCGATGATGGTGTGGGACGCGGCGATCACCGTGGCGCGCGGTTTCCCGTACGAGGAGGCCCGCGACGGGATCCTCGGGAAGCTGCTGGTGCGGCGGGAGCCGGTCGGGGTCGTGGCGGCCGTGGTCCCCTGGAACGTCCCGCAGTTCACCGCCGCCGCCAAGCTGGCGCCCGCGCTGCTCGCCGGGTGTCCGGCCATCCTGAAGACCTCGCCCGAGGCGTCCCTCGACGCGTACATCCTCGGTGAGATCGCGGCCGAAGCGGGGCTGCCGGAGGGAGTGTTGTCGATCCTGCCCGCCGACCGGGAGGTCAGCGAGTACCTGGTCGGGCATCCCGGGGTCGACAAGGTGTCGTTCACCGGTTCGGTCGCCGCGGGCAAGCGCGTGATGGAGGTCGCGGCGCGCCATCTCACCCGCGTCACCCTGGAGTTGGGCGGCAAGTCGGCCGCGGTGATCCTGCCGGACGCCGACGCGGCCACCGCGGTCGCGGGCATCACGCCCTTCGCCTGGATGATCAACGGCCAGGCATGCGTGGCCCAGACCCGCATCCTCGTACCCCGTACGCGCTACGACGAGTTCGCCGAGGCGTTCGCCGCCGCCGCGAACGGGCTCAAGGTCGGCGACCCGCTCGACCCGGCCACCGAACTCGGCCCGCTGGTCGCCGAGCGCCAGCAGAAGCGCTCGCTCGACTACATCCGTATCGGCCAGGAGGAGGGCGCCAAGGTCCTTGCCGGCGGCGGCCGTCCGGCCGGGTTCGAGCAGGGCTGGTATGTCGAGCCGACGCTCTTCGGTGACGTCGACAACTCGATGCGGATCGCCCGCGAGGAGATCTTCGGCCCGGTGATCTGCCTGCTTCCGTACGGCGACGAGAGCGAGGCCGTCTCGATCGCGAACGACTCCGACTACGGGCTTTCCGGCAGCGTATGGACCGCCGACGTCGAACGCGGCATCGACATCGCCCGCCGGGTGCGCACGGGCACCTACTCCGTGAACACCTTCAGCCTCGACATGCTCGGGCCGTTCGGCGGCTACAAGAACTCCGGTCTTGGGCGGGAGTTCGGGCCCGAGGGGTACGGCGAGTACTTCGAGCACAAGATGATCCATCTGCCGGCCGGGTGGGAGGCGTAACGATGGGAGACCGCTGGGATGTCGAGGTGGACCGGGGGGTGTGCATCGGCTCGGGCATGTGCGTCTCCACCGCCCCCGCGGGCTTCCGCCTCGACCCGGCCCGCCAGTCCCACCCCCTGGACCCGGAGACGGACGCCAACGAAAACATCCTGGCAGCGGCGGAAGGGTGCCCGGTCGAGGCGATCACGATCACTCTGCGCGAGACCGGGGAGCCGGTGTTTCCGCCGGACGATTGAAACCCCTTGCGCAGGGGGCGTGACCGGTGGGGGTGGTGAGGGGCGGGGGTCCGCCACCCATTCCGCTGAGCGGGACCCCCGTGACGGTGGCGCGCCACGGCCACGGCGGGAAGGCGGTGCGGTGGCGGGTGGGGCGTGCGGGTGTTCCTGCATTCCGCCGGACCCTCGCCGTCGTGGCGCACCACGGCTGCGGCGGGAAGAGGGTACGGCGGTGGTACTTGGGGGCGAGGGTTGGGGACGGGGCCCGTGTCGTTGGTGCGGTTGTCCTGCGGCCCCGGAGGGGCAACTTTCCCGCCGCAGTGGCGGCCCGCCACGTGGGCATTTCGCCGGACTGTCGCTGTTGTGGCGCGCCGCGGCTGCGGTGGGAAGGGAGTGTGGCGGTGGTACTTGGGGGCGAGGGTTGGGGGCGGGGCTCGTGCCGTTGGTGCGGTGTCCTCTGGCCCCGGAGGGGCAACTTTCCCGCCGCAGCGGTGGCCCGCCGCGTCGGCATTCCGCCGGTCTCTCGCTGTTGTGGCGCGCTACGGCTGCGGCGGGAAGGGAGTGCGGCGGTACTGGTTGGTGGCGAGGGTTGGGGGCGGGGCTCCTGCCGTCGGCGCGATGTCCTCCTGCCCCGGAGGGGCAAACCTTCCGTCGCAGCGGCGGTCCGCCACGGTCGTGGCGGGAAGGGAGTGGGACGGTGCATGGGTGGTGGGGGTTCTGCCCCGCCGGGGCACCTTCCCGCCGCAGCGGCGGCCCGCCACGTTGGCGCGTGTTCGGCGGAATGGGTGGCGGGCCCGGCCTCGGGCAGTGTCCTTCCCATCCGGCGGAAAGCCACGGGCAGGGCCTCGCCCACGGGTGAGGCAGGCGGGGGGCACCGGGGAACTCCGGTGCCGCTACTTCCGGGGAGCCGGTTCCGTGAGGTCGATGAGGCGGCAGACCGTTTCGATGTCTATCTTCACCTGGGCGATCGACGCCCGGCCGGAGAGCCAGGTGATGAGGGCCGAATGCCAGGTGTGTTCGATCACGCGGACCGCGGAGAGCTGCTCGGGCGTCGGGTTCTCCAGACCCATCGCGTCCAGGATGATCGCCGTGGTCTGGCGGGACACCTGGTCCACCTCGGGGCTGACCGACCGGTCGGCGAAGGTCAGGGCGCGCACCATGGCGTCCGCGAGATGCGGCTCCCGCTGGAGCGCGCGAAAGGCCCGCATCAGGGTCTCCGCGACCCGCTCCGCGGGCGCCTCGGCCCCCGGCGGACGCTTCCGCAGCGTCGAGTGCAGATGCTGCAACTGGTCCTGCATCGTCGCGACCAGCAGATGCACCTTCGAGGGGAAGTACCGGTACAGCGTGCCCAGGGCGACGCTCGACGACTCGGCGACCTCCCGCATCTGCACCGCGTCGAAGCCGCCCCGGCTGGCGAGTTGGGCGCTGGCGTGCAGGATGCGCCGGCGGCGCGCCTCCTGGCGCTCGGTGAGAGGAGGCGATGCCGGATCCGACGGCTTGGCTTCCGCTGTCATCTGTCCCGTTCCATGGCGGTCGTCCGTGTTCGTCAGCGTTCGTCGGTTTTCGTCTGCGTTCACATCGATTATGAAGGAATGTGCACCGAACTGAACCAAAGGGGACCAGGGTCCCGGCCGCACAGCATGGCAGGGCCCTCAGCCGTGGCGCGAATCACCTGGTCCCGCCGACCGCCGGTGGCTACCTGCCGGTAGATTCAGAGCTTCTTGAACGATCAAGTCTGAAACTTGTTCTACATTAGCGCCCACGCGTAGGGTCGCGTGGAATCGCCGCGAGAAGGGGGCCCGGAGTGACCGCTGAGGCCATGGAAGCAGGCCCTCGTGCCTCCATGGAGACAGGCCCCCCGGCGGACGGAGGCAGGCCACTGCGCATCGCACTCCTCACCTATAAGGGCAACCCGTTCTGCGGCGGCCAGGGCGTCTACGTACGCCATCTCTCCCGCGAACTGGCCCGCCTCGGCCACCGCGTCGAGGTCATCGGCGCCCAGCCCTACCCCGTACTCGACGTGCTGGACGGGGACGACGGGAACGACGGCGATCCCGTACTCACCGATCCCGCCCTCACCGAGCTGCCCAGCCTCGACCTCTACCGCCAGCCCGACCCCTTCCGCACCCCCGCCCGCTCCGAATACCGCGACTGGATCGACGCGCTGGAGGTCGGCACCATGTGGACCGGCGGCTTCCCGGAGCCGCTGACGTTCTCGTTGCGCGCCCGCCGCCATCTGCGCGCCCGGCGCGGCGACTTCGACGTCGTCCACGACAACCAGACCCTCGGGTACGGCCTGTTGGGCGACCTCGGCGCCCCGCTCGTCACGACGATCCATCACCCCATCACCGTGGACCGCCGGTTGGAGCTGGACGCGGCCGACGACTGGCGGCGCCGCGCGTCCGTCCGCCGCTGGTACGCGTTCACCCGGATGCAGAAGCGCGTCGCCCGCCGCCTCCCGTCCGTTCTCACCGTCTCCGGCTCGTCGCGCCAGGAGATCGTGGACCACCTCGGCGTACGGTCCGAGCGGGTCCACGTCGTCCACATCGGCGCCGACACGACCCTCTTCTCACCGGACCCGTCGGTGGCCGAGGTACCCGGCCGTATCGTCACGACCTCCAGCGCGGACGTCCCCCTCAAGGGCCTCGTCCACCTCGTCGAAGCGCTCGCCAAACTCCGTACCGAACGCCCCGACGCGCACCTCGTCGTCGTCGGCAAGCGGGCCGAGGACGGGCCGGTCGCGGGCGCCATAGAGCGGTACGGGCTCCAGGGCGCCGTCGAGTTCGTCAAGGGCATCTCCGACGCCGAGCTGGTCGACCTCGTCCGCTCGGCCCAGGTCGCCTGCGTCCCTTCGCTGTACGAGGGCTTCTCGCTGCCCGCCGCCGAGGCGATGGCGACCGGGACACCGCTCGTCGCGACCACCGGCGGCGCCATCCCGGAGGTCGCGGGCACCGACGGCGAGACCTGCCTCGCGGTGCCTCCCGGCGACGCGGGAGCCCTGGCCGCCGCGCTCGGCCGCCTCCTCGGCGACCCGGACCTGCGCACGCGCCTCGGCCACGCCGGACGCGAACGGGTCCTCAACCACTTCACCTGGGCGCGGGCCGCGCGCGGGACGGTCGACCACTACCGTGACGCCATCGGCCGCTCGCCGGCCACCGATCCCGGCCGCCCGGCGGCGGCCCCGCTGGGGAGCAACCACGCATGCTGACCGTCGACTTCACCCGCTTCCCGCTCGCCCCGGGCGACCGCGTCCTGGACCTCGGCTGCGGCGCGGGCCGGCACGCCTTCGAGTGCTACCGGCGCGGCGCCCAGGTCGTCGCCCTCGACCGCAACGGCGAGGAGATCCGCGAGGTCGCCAAGTGGTTCGCCGCGATGAAGGCGGAGGGCGAGGCGCCCGAGGGCGCCACCGCCACCGCGATGGAGGGCGACGCGCTCGCGCTGCCGTTCCCCGACGAGTCCTTCGACGTCGTGATCATCTCCGAGGTGATGGAACACATCCCCGACGACAAAGGCGTACTCGCCGAAATGGTCCGCGTCCTGCGCCCCGGCGGCCGGATCGCCGTCACCGTCCCGCGCTACGGCCCCGAGAAAGTGTGCTGGGCGCTCAGCGACGCGTACCACGAGGTCGAGGGCGGCCATATCCGTATCTACCGCGCCGACGAACTGCTCGGCCGGATGCGCGAGGCGGGCCTGAAGCCGTACGGCACGCACCACGCGCACGGACTGCACTCGCCGTACTGGTGGCTCAAGTGCGCGTTCGGCGTCGACAACGACCGGGCGCTGCCGGTCCGCGCGTACCACAAGCTCCTCGTCTGGGACATCATGAAGAAACCCCTGGCCACGCGGGTCGCCGAGCAGGCGCTGAACCCGCTGATCGGCAAGAGCTTCGTGGCGTACGCGACCAAGCCGCACCTGCCCGCGCCGCACCTGCCCGCGGCGGTCACCTCGTGACCACACCCCGGACAGAACATCTCGTACTGCCCGGGGTCCTCACCGCGGATGAGGCCGCGGCCACCGTCCGGGGCATCCTCGCCGTGCAGCGCGAGGACGGGGCGATCCCGTGGTTCCGCGGCCACCATCTCGACCCGTGGGACCACACCGAGGCCGCGATGGCACTCGACGCGGCAGGCGAGCACGAGGCCGCGGCGCGCGCCTACGCGTGGCTGGCCCGGCACCAGAACCCGGACGGCTCCTGGTACGCCGCCTACGCGGACGGCGACTTCGAGCAGGTCACGGACCGGGGCCGCGAGTCCAACTTCTGCGCGTACGTCGCCGTCGGCGTCTGGCACCACTACCTCGCCACCGGCGACGACGTGTTCCTCGACGTGATGTGGCCCGTCGTGTACGCCGCCGTCGAGTTCGTCCTCGCGCTCCAGCGGCCCGGCGGCGAGATCGGCTGGAAGCGCGAGGCCGACGGACGCGCCGTCACCGACGCGCTCCTGACCGGGAGTTCATCGGTGCACCACGCGCTGCGCTGCGCGCTCGCCATCGCCGAACAGCGCGAAGAGCCGCAACCCGACTGGGAGTTGGCGGCGGGCGCGCTGCGGCACGCGATACGGCGCCATCCCGAGCGGTTCCTCGACAAGGACCGGTACTCGATGGACTGGTACTACCCGGTGCTCGGCGGCGCGGTCACCGGTGCGGAGGCCACCGCGCGGATCGCGGCGGGCTGGGACCGGTTCGTCGTACCCGGGCTCGGGGTGCGCTGTGTGGTGCCCAACCCGTGGGTCACGGGCGGTGAATCGGCCGAACTCGCCCTCACTCTGTGGATGGTGGGCGAGTCCGACCGCGCGCTGGACGTCCTCCAGTCGATCCAGCATCTGCGGGACCCCGCGTCGGGCCTGTACTGGACGGGGTACGTCTTCGACGATCGCGCGACCTGGCCCGAGGAACTCACCACCTGGACGGCGGGTTCCCTGCTGCTCGCCGTGGCGGCGCTCGGCGGCCATGAGGCGACGTGCGCCGTGTTCGGCGGGGAGCGGCTGCCGGTGGGGCTGGATCCGGACTGCGGCTGCTAGGACCTGTCGTAGGCCCTTTGGGTACGGGTCCGGGTGAGGGTGCTACCGGCGGTGGAGGCGGTTGGCGATGGCGTGGCCCACGAACAGGTAGACCACCGCCGCAAGCCCGTAGCCCGCCACGACCCGGGCCCATGCCTCGTCGAAGGTGAACAGGTCGTGCGACCAGCCCGCCAGCCAGTCGGCGAGGTGGTGGACGAACTGGACGAGGTCGTTCCCGCGGTTCGCGTCGAGCAGGTACATCAGGATCCACAGTGCGAGGATCACGGCCAGGACATCGGCGACGAGCGCGATGACCGTCCCGGCCTGGTTGGCTCCCTTGCGCGTATGAGACGACATGCTCTGCGCCTAGCCCCGATCGCAGGGGCCAAACCTCAACGGTCCTTGAGGGGGGTGCCGGCGCGAGCGGGAAAATCAGTTGCGGAGGGCCCAGGACGGCCGGGTACGGTGATCGGCATGTGCTGTGGATTCTCGGTATTCGTAGGGATCGCGCTGATTCGCGAGCGCCGCGTCTAGCGGCGGCCCTTCGACGCACCGATCCGCGCTTCGACGTGCGTGCGTAGCGAAAAGTACCGCCGCTCCGGAGAGACCTCGCCGGGCGGCTCCTCTTGTGCTGCCCGGCTTCCCCCCGAAGCCGTGGAGTTCCAGCAATGCCCACCTCCTTTTCTCGTCCTGGCCGCCATGAACTCGGCCAGAACTTCCTGCACGACCAGTCCGTCATCCGCTCCGTCGTCGACCTGGTCGCGCGAACAGACGGACCCGTCATCGAGATCGGTGCCGGGGACGGCGCGCTGACCCTGCCGTTGCAGCGGCTGGGCCGGCAACTGACCGGGATCGAGATCGACGACCGGCGCGCGGCACGGCTCGCGCGCCGTACCCACCCGTCGACCGCGATCGTCCACGCGGACTTCCTCCGCTACGCCATGCCCGCGACCCCGCACGTCCTGGTGGGGAACCTGCCCTTCCACCAGACCACGGCGATGCTGCGGCACATCCTCGGCGCACCCGGTTGGACCGAGGCGGTCCTGCTGGTGCAGTGGGAGGTCGCGCGGCGCCGCGCGGGGGTGGGCGGGGCGACCCTGATGACGGCCCAGTGGTGGCCGTGGTTCGAATTCGGCCTGGTCCAGCGGGTCTCGGCTGCGGCTTTCCGCCCGCGCCCCGGAGTCGACGGCGGCCTGATGACGATGGCCCGGCGCCCGTACCCCCTGCTCGACCGCAGGGACCGCAAGCGGTACCAGGACTTCGTGCAGCGGGTGTTCACGGGGAAGGGGCGGGGGCTGCCGCAGATCGTGACGAGTGCGGTGCCGAATGTGTCGCGACGTCAGGTCGAACGTGCGTTGAGGGAGTCGGGGGTGGCGTCGGCCGCCCTGCCGAAGTCCTTGACGGCGCAGCAGTGGGCGGAACTTTTCCGTTCGGTGTAGGTGTGGTCGGTCGAGGCCGAGGTTTTCGACACGCGAGCGAAGGTCGGGGCGGCACCGAAGCGGTGAGTCAGCCGAACAGTGACCAACCTCTCACCACCGCTGTCACCGCACCGGCCACCGCCAGGCAGGCCCACACGAGCCTCAGGTGATCCGGTGTGAATCGAGGGCCGGGCGGGCCGCCTGGCGTCACCATCGCGATGATGTCGTACACCCGAAGGGCGAGATTGCGGTAGTCCAGAGCTATCAGCGAACCGAGAACGAAAAGCGCCACGGCCCACACGAAATGAATCATTCGATCTCCAAACTCCGGACCGCCCCGGGCACCGGTATGCAGGTGTGCCCGGGGCTTCGGTGTGAGGGGTGTCAGCTGATGGTCTGGTATCCCTGCCATCCATCGCTGACCTTGGACATGGTGCCGCTGCCGCTGCTGACGTCCAGGTAGTTCCACAGGGCGTTGTCGCTGCGGGTGAACCAGAGGTCGAAGCCCTTGCCGCTGTGGTCGGCGTCGCCGGGGGAGGTGATCAGGGGAGTGGTGGCGGGGGTGAAGTTCGTACCGGTGCGGATTTTGGTGGACTGGTCGGCGAGGCCATCGCCGTCATCGCCGGTGCCTCGGTGGACGTAGAGGTCGCCGTTGGCGCGGTCGCGGGCGCCGAGGTCGACGCGGCCGTCCTTGTTGGTGTCGCCCGGGGCGAACAGGTCCATGTTCTGCCAGCCGTCGTCGCCGATGAGGAGGGGTTCGCGGTCGGTGTCGAGCCGGTTGTCGGGTGCGCCGAAGTAGAGCCAGAGGAGATTCCCCTTCTTGACCAGCAGATCCGGGTGGCCGGGGATGTCGGGGACGCCGTCGCCGTCGATGTCGAGAGGGCCGTCGACGTCACCGACGGCGAGGATCTGGTCGGCGTTCTGCCAGTGGTTGTTGGACGCGTCGTACACCGTGAGTTCCTGCCGGTCGGCTTCGATGCCCGCGCATGCGGTGCAGGCGAAGCCGTAGCCGTTGTTGGGGTGCACCCACAGGCGGTCGGTGCCGTCGCTGTCGCGGCGCAGGGCGACGAGGTCTTCGTATCCGTCGCCGGTCCAGTCGCCGCGATGGGTGATCTTCACCTGGTTCCAGTTGGCGTCGGAGGCGAGGGAGGGGTTGTCGGTGACGGTTCCGTCGCCGGCGCCGTAGTAGCGGTGCAGACCGCCGTCCTTGTCGACGGCCCACATGTCGGGGTGTCCGTCACCGTTGATGTCGCCAGGCTGGTCGGCCTGTTTCAGGCCGTTGGCGTAGAAGAGGTAGGCGGCGGGGTCGGACTTGTTGCCCGCCTTGTCGAGACTGCGCGCGTGGAGATAGTTGGCGCCGGACTTGGTGGGCGTGAACTTGACGCTCACGCTGCCGCCGAGGGCGGCGGGGGTTGCCGTACGGACGGTGGTGTCGGTGTCGGTCCAGTACTCGTAGGCGCTGACGTCGCCGATGCCGCCGCTGGACAGGACGAAGGTGCCCTCGGTGCGGACACTGCCGGTCACTGACGGCCAGCCGTCGCCGCCGTCGGGGAACCGGCTGGAGGTGATACCCGGCGGATTGCTGGGCCGGTTCGGGTCGAAGACGAAACGGCAGCCCGGCGCGCCCAGGGTGGGTGTCCAGTCGGAGACGGCCTTGCCGTCGTCGGCCTGCGCCTTCCAGGAGAAGTTGCCGTTCGCGGTGGAGAGGTACTGGCTGAGCGTCGTCTTGGGGACCTTGACCTTGGCGACGGTGCCTGAGGTGGCGGAGACCGTCTGGTTGAAGAAGACGCCGGGCCCGTCGTCGTGGTGTCCGGTGGCCCACAGATGGAACTTGGTCTTGACGGTGCCGCCGTCCTTGTCACCGGCCTTCGCGGTCAGGTAGACGTCGGTGTTGCCGATCAGGCCGTACGGGGAGACGTTGCCGCACCCTTTGCTGTTCTTGGTGCTGGGGATGGTGTCCAGGCCGGTGGGCGCGTTCGGCACGGTGTTGTACTCGGTCGACATCACGGCTGACTTGGCGTCGAACTTCTTCCAGCCGAACACGTCCGACTCGTTGGTGGCGGCGAGTTCGAGGCTGATGGTGTTCCATTTGCTCGCCGCCGCGTCCTTGGCGCCGCGCGTGACGTCGAAGGCCAGATTCCCGGCCGGGCAGCCGGAGCCCCATCCCTTCGCGTCGTTGACCGTGTCCATCCGTGTGCGCCGGTCGGGGCGGTTGTTCCACGTGGTCGAGGAGCCGATCGTGGCGGTGCGCCACAGTTCGACGGGCTTGGCGGTGCACGACCACGACCACGTGTTCTTGATACGGAAGGTGGACTTGAGGACCTGCTTGTCGGTACTCCACAGATTCTTCGTGTTCATACGGAAGTAGGAACGGGCCAGGCCGTTCGTCTCGTCCTCGTATCCCACGCGGGCGGTCGTGGTGCTCTTGCCCGTGCCGCCCCAGCCGGCTCCGTTGAAGTACGAGGCGGTGGGGTACTTCTTGTACGCGATGGTCCAGGAGTAGCGCGACCCGTCGATGTAGGGGTCGATGTAGACCGGGTAACGGGTGTCCGGGCCGGTCATCAGGGCGGGGTCCGGGGTGAGTTCGAGGCTGCTGTCGTCGGCCTTGACGGGCATGGCGGACTGCTGGGCGCCGGGGCCCGGCTCGAACTCGTCTTCGTGCGGTGGCGGACCGTTCTCCGTGGCGTCGCCCTGGGGCGGTGGACCGCTCTCGGTCCGCTGGGCCGCTCTGGTCGCTGGGTCCGACTCGGGAGCGCTGGCGGAACTGGTGGTGCTGTCCCACATACGGGGCGTCGGCGCGGTGAAGAGTTCCTGACCGCCCGGGTTGACGGCGCTGAGATTGCCGTGCGCGTCGGCGGACACGCTCACACCGTCGCCGACCATCTTGTACGCGATGGTCTTCAGCGCCGGGTCGGCGGCGGCCTCCGGGGTCTTGACCACGAGCAACTGGGCGAAGCCGGAGGTCCCGGCGCGCAGTTTGAGGTCGACGTCGGGCAGGACATCCGGGTAGGTGACCGTGTCGTCGGCGATCAGGGGCTGCGGCAGCGGGGTGGGCCAGCTCAGCGAAATGCTGCGCCCGTCGCGGGTGATGGTGGCGAGCGGGCCGCTGCCGCCCGCCGAGAACTCCAGCCCCACCGCTGTGGCCCCCGGGGATATTCCGCCGCTGCCACTACCGCTGACACGCAGGCTGGTGTCTATGTCCACCAGACGGTTGCCCTGCCGCACCCATTGGGCGGTGGCGTAGCGGTCCTCGGTGAAGGTCCCCGAGGGGTTGGCGAAGACCTGGGAGGTCTCCGTTCGGCGGGAGACCACCTGGACCTGCTCGCCCGAGTCCGCCGCGCGGGCCAGAGCGGCGGACTCATCGGAGTCATCGGACCCATCTGTGGTCGGCTCCTGTTGTCCGGTGGCAGGGCCGGTGGGCTCGGCGGCCACCGAGGGAGTGGACGCCGACGCGGCGATGACGAATACCGCGACGGCTGCCGCCGCGATACGGCGCGGCGAGAGATGTCTCGCCGCCTCCAAATGATTTCCCATCGTGCTTCCTTTTCGAATTCTGCACAGAATTTCGCGCACCATACAACCCTGCATCATGAGGCGACGAAGGGTTTCTGTGCGTGTTCTTCAGGAGATGGTGATGTGTCCTGTTGGTGAGGATTATGAATTGTGTGTGCATGTGTCACGCACCCTTCAATTCCATTGCAAGGTGCAGACGTTCATGCAGGTAGATGGCTTGTGCTGTGTGTTTCTGTGTCAGATCTACATGCTGCCACCCATTTTTTTTCAGGCAATGCAGTGATAAGGGAATCCGCTGTAGTGGTGCGCGGATCAGAGTCTTTATCTGGCTCTCTTCTCCTTCCAATCATGTGCTGCTAAGGTCGCCGGGATCTTCATCTCTATGAACTTCCTGTGGGGGGAATGGTGGCCGGTTTGTGGTCAGACGCCTCGGGTCTTTCCCGGAGTGCAGCCAGGCGGCGCGTAAGCCGGGTGCGGTGGATAGCCATTTCCCTGGCGGCGTACCTGCTGCTCGGCCTCCTCGGCGGTCCCGTCGCGGCGGCGGCCGAACTGGGGCTACGGACCCTGAAGAAGCCGGACCCGGTCGGGACCTCGACCCCCAAGCCCCAGAAGATCGACCGGCCCGACCAGACGGCACAGCACCCCTGGCGCCCCAAGTCCGATGCGGACTGGCCGACTCCCGCCACCCGCACGATGGCTGTTCCCCAGGACGGCGCGGCGACCACGACGGTGGGCTCGCTTCCCGTTCGTCTCGCTCGCCCGGACGCCAAGTCGGCCCACGCCAACTCCAAGTCAGCCCACAGCGAAGCGAAGACGGAACAGACCGCCACCGGACCTGAGCGCACGCAGATCCAGGTACTGGACCAGGACACCGCCGACAGCGCCGGTATCGACGGCGTACTCCTCGCCGTCCGCCCCCTGACCGGCAGCAAGGGCACCCTGGACGTCACGGTCGACTACTCCGGCTTCCGCCACGCCTTCGGCGGCGACTGGGCCTCGCGACTGACCCTGCGCCAGCTCCCGACGTGTGCCCTGACCGATCCGGATCAGCCGAACTGCCGCCGGCAGGGCCGGACCCTGGCCACACACAACGACCCCCGGAACGCGACGCTCTCCGCCCCCGTAACGCTGCCCCAGCCCCAGCCGGATCCCACGCCCCAGCCCCAGAACCCGACGGCCACGTCCGCCCTACCCACCGCCCTCCCCACCGCCACACCCCCCGTGACCCGCACGTCGAACACCCCGCCCACCCCCGCCACGGGCACAATTCTCCTGGCCGTGACCGCCGCGGCCAGCGGCGCCGGAGGGGACTTCGGGGCCACCTCGCTGTCACCGTCCGGTTCCTGGTCGGCCGGCGGATCCAACGGCGGTTTCTCCTGGAACTACGGCCTCACCACCCCGGACGTACCAGGCGGCGTCCAGCCGGACCTCAAGCTCGCGTACAACTCGCAGGCGGTGGACGGGCGGACGGCCGCCACCAACAACCAGGCGAACTGGATCGGCGACGGCTGGTCGATGGAGCCCGGCTACATCGAACGCCGCTACGTGTCCTGCGGCGACGACGCCAAGGACGGCAACGGCACCGACAAGAGTGGTGACCTTTGCTGGAAGAACGACAACGCCGTCATCAGCCTCAACGGACAGACCAGCGTGCTCGTCAAGGACGACTCGGCCAAGGACGACCCCGAGGGCGAGTGGCATATGGAGAGCGACGACGGCACCAAGGCCGTCAGACTCACCAGCGGCAGCCGGGGCAACGGCGACAACGACGGCGAGTACTGGCGCGTCACCACCCCCGACGGCACCCGCTACTACTTCGGCTACAACCGGCTGCCCGGCTGGACCGACGGCAAGCCCGAGACCAACTCGACCCTGACCGTGCCGGTCTTCGGCAACCACAAGGACGAGCCCTGCCACGCCACCGCGTTCAAGGACTCCTGGTGCCGGCAGGCATGGCGATGGAACCTCGACTACGTCGTGGACCCGCACGCCGACGCCATGGCCTACTACTGGAACAAGGAGACCAACTCCTACGGGCGCAACGTCAACCCGGACACCGGCGCCTCCACCGCCACCACCTACGACCGCGGCGGCCACCTCGACCGCATCGAATACGGGCTGCGCTCCAGCACCATGTACGCCCAGAAGGCCGCCGGGAAAGTCGACTTCACCGTCTCGGAACGCTGCCTGACGGACTGTGCCACGTTCGACAAAACGAACGCGAAGAACTGGCCCGACGTCCCCTTCGACCGCTACTGCGCGTCCGGCGACGAGTGCAAGGACCGTTACTCGCCGTCCTTCTGGACCCGCAAGCGACTGACGAAGATCGACACCTCGGTCCTCACCGGGGGCGCGTACAAACCGGTCGACACCTGGACGCTCGCCCACCAGTTCCCCACCACCGGCGACGGAACCGACCCCGCCCTGTGGCTGGCGTCCCTCACCCGCACCGGGCACACCGGCACCGGCGACGTCACCATGCCGCCGGTCACCTTCAGGGGCCAGCAGCTTGCCAACCGCGTCGAGGGCGCCACCACAGGCGGCAGACCGGACCCGGTCCCTCCGCTGGTCCGCTACCGGATCTACGGCATCGACACCGAGACCGGCTCCACCCTCGGCGTCACCTACTCCACCCCCGACTGCAAGGCCGGCAGCATCCCCGCACCCGCGTCGAACACCCGCCGCTGCTACCCCGTCATCTGGTCCCCGCCGGACGCCCCGGCCGCCGACTACGAGCCGTACCTCGACTGGTTCCACACCTATGTCGTCACCCAGATCCTGGAGGCCGACAACACCGGCGGCGCGCCCGTGAAGCAGACCGACTACTCCTACCTCGGCGGCATGGCCTGGGCGAAGGAGGAGGACGAGTTCGCCAAGCCCAAGCACCTCACCTACGGCGACCGCAGGGGCTACGGGCGAGTCCAGGTCCGCACCGGCGCGCCTGCGTCGGACAAGCAGACCCTCAAGGAGTACCGCTACTTCCGAGGCATCGACGGCGCCACGGTCGAGGACCACGAGGGCATCGCCGTCACCGACCACCCCTCCTTCGCCGGCATGACCCGCGAGGAAGCCACCTTCGACGGCGACGGCGGCAAACTCGAAGCGACCACCAGCTACGAACCCTGGCGCTCGGCCGCCAACGCCACCCGCACCCGCCCCGGAATGACCGCCCTGCGCGCGTACGCCACCGGCGGCAAGTCGGAGAAGACCCGTACGGCGGTCGGTGGCGGCTGGCGCTCCACCCGGATCGACCGCACCCACGACACCTACGGTCACGTCCTGACCGAGTCCGACCTCGGCGACACCGCCAGGACCGGCGACGAGGAGTGCACGACCACCACGTACAACCGCAACACCGACGCGAACATGCTCACCCTCGTCAAGGAGGTCAAGCAGACCGCTGTCGCCTGCGACAAGACACCCACACTCCCGGCCGACCTGATCTCCGTCGAACGCCACTACTACGACGACGCCACCAGCCTGGACACCCCACCGACCAGGGGTGAGGTGACCCGCCTCGACGAGCAGGACGACAAGGGCACCGGCTTCCTCACCACGGCCACCCACACCTACGACCAGCACGGCCGCGAGCTGACCAGCACCGACGCGGAGAACAGCACCACCGGGACCAAGTACACACCCACGACGATCGAGGCACCGACAACCACCGTCGTCACCAACGCCCTCACGCACTCCACGACCACCCACTACGACCCGGCCCGTGGCGTCGCCACCACCGTGATCGACCCCAACACCAAGCGCACCGACGCCACGTACGACGGTCTGGGCCGCGTACTGAAGGTGTGGAACCCCGGCTGGGCCAAGGCCGATCACGCCACGCAGCCGTCGACCGAGTTCACGTACACGATCTCGAAGACGGCGGCCAATGCCGTGGCCACCAAGACCCTCCAGTACGACGGCTCGTACGCGACGGCCTACCAGCTCTACGACGGCCTGCTGCGCGAGCGCGAGACCCAGGCACCGGCGGTCGGCACGACCAACCGCATCATCTCCGAAACCCACTACGACACCCGCGGTTTCGCGTGGAAGTCCTACGCCGCCTACTACGCCGACGGCGCCCCCTCCAAGACCCTCGCCACGGCTCCGGACAACAAGGTGCCCACCGCCGCCGAGAACCTGTACGACGGGCAGGGCCGCGTCACCGACGCCATCTCCCGCGCGTACGGCGACGAGAAGTGGCGCACCGTCACGCAGTACGCGGGCGACCGCACCACCGTCGTCCCACCCAAGGGCGGCACGGCCACCACGGTGGTCACGGACGCCCGTGGCCGCACCACCGAACGGCTCCAGTACACCAACGCCGCCCGCACCACCTCGCAGAAGACGACGTACGGATACGGGAAGTGGGACGAGCCGGAGACGGTGACCGACCCAGCGGGCAACGTGTGGCGATACGTCTTCGACGCGCGCGGCCAGAAGAAGACCTCCGCCGACCCCGACAAGGGCACCTCACACACCACCTATGACAAGGCCGGCCGCCCCGTCACCACCACAGACGCCCGCAACATCACGCTGACCTCGAAGTACGACGCACTGGGCCGCCGTACCGAACTCACCAAGGGATCAGCCCTGTTGGCGGAGTGGACGTACGACAAGGCGGCGAAGGGGCAGGCGGACAGCAGCGTCCGCTACCTCGACGGCAAGGCGTACACATCCTCGGTCGACGCCTACAACGACAGCTACCAGCCAACCTCCCAGACGGTGACCATTCCGGCTGCGGCCGGCCCGCTCGCGGGCACGTACACCTGGACGTACGGCTACAACACGTACACCAGCCAGCAGGAATGGATCAGACACCCGGCCGTCGGCAACCTCCCCAGCGAACGGCAGACCACCGTCTACGCGGAGGGCAACCTCCCCCTGAAGACCACCGCCGGGTCGATCACCCTCGTCAACTCCACGGGGTACGACGTGTTCTCGCGCCCGACCCGCACCGAGTACGGAACCCTCGGCAAAAAGGTCTACCGCACCCGTCTCTACGACGACCACACCGGCCGCCTCAACCGCCAGACCACCGACCGGGACCTCGCCCCCCAGCGCATCGACGACACCGTCTACGACTACGCGCCCGCGGGCAACATCACCGGCATCACCACCACCAGCGGCCAGGACACCTCCAAATCCGTCGACCGCCAGTGCTTCACCGAGGACACCCTCGGCCGCCTCACCGAAGCCTGGACCACCGCCCGGAACGACTGCGCCGCCCAGCCCTCGGCCACGACGGTGGGCGGCCCGGACGCCTACTGGCAGTCCTTCGCCTACGACGCAGCGGGCAACCGCACCGAGCAGACGGACCACGGAACGGGCATCCTCGCGGGTACGGACGGGATCACGACGTACCGGCACAACGACCCGGGCACCGGGTTGCCCCACGCCGTCCAGGAGACGTCCACCAAGGGCGGCCGTGACGACGGCAAGAAGACCGGCTTCACCTACGACGAGACCGGCAACACCCGCACCCGCACCACCGGTACGCAGACACAGACGTTCGCCTGGGACGACGAGGGCCACCTCGCCTCCCTCACCGAGGCGGGAAAGACCACGGGTTACCAGTACGACGCCGACGGCAACCGCATGATCACCCGCGACGCGGACGGCAGCCAGACGCTCACCCTCCCCGGCGGCAACGAACTGAAGACCACGGCCACCGGTACGAAGTCGGGCGTCCGCTACTACACCCACGGAGAGGAGACGGTGGCCGTCCGGACCGGCGCCGGTTTCTCTTTCCTGCTCCCCGACCATCAGGGCACGTCCATGGCGGCCGTCGCCATGACCACCCTCGCGATCACCCGCCGCAAACAACTCCCCTTCGGCCAGCCCAGATCAGCACAGACCGAAACGATCCCGGGTACCCGGGGCTACGTAGGCGGGACTGCGGACCCCACCGGCCTCACCCACCTCGGCGCCCGCGAATACGACCCCCGACTCGGCCGCTTCCTCTCCGTCGACCCGATCATCGACCACGACGACCCGGCCCAACTGAACGCCTACAGCTACGCTCACAACAACCCGATCACCAAGTCCGACCCCACCGGCCTCCGCCCCGACGGCCCGGCAGGCGGCGCCGGCTACAACGACGACCGCTGGGCCAACGACCGCGGCATGAAAGCGGGCTACACCAAGAAGAACGGCAAATGGGTCTGGCAACAAACCCCCCTCAAAGACAAGTCCTCCCAAAAGAAATACGCCGCCTACAAAGCCAACCCCAGCAACTACAAGGTCTACCACTATGACGCAAAGAAGGCAGCCCAAGCCAAGGCCCAAGCCGACGCGAGAGCGAAGGCCCAGGCAGTAGCACGAGAAAAGGCCGAATCGGAACGGCGTAAGAGGAATAGTGTAATCGGAGCCGTCAAATCTGCCTGGAATGGGCTGACCGGTAAGAGTGAGAGGATCTGGGATGCATACTTCGCTGGTGATACAGCGGGTTTTTGCGTGAGTGGTTCTGCCGGATTCGGGTTCGGTGTGACAGCATCGATCTGCTTTGTGAGTACTACGCGAGCGGACGGCAAGACGGACTACGGGCTGAGTTTCAGCCGGGGAACTGAAACACCTTCTTTCGGTACGAATGTTGAAATCGGTATGATGGGAAGCAATGCCACGGACTTTGAACAGCTTCGCGGTGACGGTTGGGGTGGGACTGTGACGGGGGCCTATGGCGTGGCTGTTTCTGGCAGCCATGAAAGAGCAATCAATACAACGAACAGCAGGGGAGAGGCCGTTGGGTCGACCACCATCGGTGTCGGTCTCGGTCTGGGAGCGGAAGCAGGCTTTACGACCTCCCACGGTACCAAGGTCGGTAAGCTTTTCACTGTTGATTGGAGATAGAGGAAAGGGTAACTGGTGATGCGAGATACGTAGAAAACACTCTCTCCGAACGTTAGAAATGGATTCTTGATGCGCGACTCGCTTATGTCGACCTTTGCTGGCGGGCAGGTCTTGTCCAGTGTGAACATGCCGGGTGTTGCTATTAGCGTGGTACTTACTGTGTTTGGGGTGGTGATTGCGCTTGACTGGAGAGGGGCTGCGGAGAGGTTCTTTTCTCTTGTTTCTCGGCTCAGTTTTGGTTTTGTTGGTGGGGCTACGCCCAGGCTGCTTCGTGTTGTTGGTGGGGGCGTAGCGGTGCTCGGTGCAATCGGGCTGGTATTGGATCTTGTGAGTTGGCTTGGGTAGTTCTTCTTCAGCTGTTCAGTTCCGCCATCGCCCGGAGTCTGTTCCTGTCCCGGGAGGGGCGGAGGTCCGTGTACCGGGCCTTGCGCCATGCCTCCGGGCGTTCCGTTATGCGTTCTCGGGGCCCACCAGGGAGATGTCGCCGGCGAAAGCGTCCGGGATCCCAAAGAAGGCAGCGCAAGCCAAGGCCGGCCCAGGCAGTAGCACGAGAAAAGGTAGAAGCGGAACGCCGCAAGAAAGACGGAATCTGGGGGGCATCAAAGGCGGCATCGGAAGTGCCTGGGACGCTATCGGAGGGAAGGTAGTTTCAGGAGTAGCGGATGTCCCAGGAACGGTAGGCGATCACTTCGCTGATCACTGGCGAGACTATGCTGATTCCAACGCGGGTATCGAAAACTGGAACTGGACGGGATTCGGCATCACGACTGTAGCGACCGGTGCCGGCGGCTGTATAGGTGCAAGATATGCCGGTCCACAATTGCGGTCGATGGAAGCTGGAAAGGGATCTTGAAAAAAGATGTGAAGGGGTATATGTGGCGACTAGACGAAGGATTCGAAGGTTGACGGTTGCTGCTGGTGTACTTGTTGTAATCGGTTTCTACGTCGCAACTCGCCCTCTCCCGGGACCTTTCAACATCGTAGTCCCGGTGGTAGTCGGTGCGGTGCTCGGAAGCGCGATCGGCTTCGGACGAGCAGAAGATTGATTTGGCTTGACAATTGACATTGCGCCCTTCTTTGCGGCACCCGCGAGAAATGGCTATCCGTTCTCCCTGAGATTGTTCGCTAGGACGGGTTGTTCGATGGTGAGTATGCAGAAGACCAGGGGAAATGTACTGAGGCGACGTTCTTGGCTGGTCTTTCCCTGGATTGCCATCGTGGGCCTTGGTGTGGGCATGCTTCTTGCAGTGTTCAAGGTCAGTTCTGTCAATGGATTTCGAACCGGCTGGCAGGGGATCCCGGTCTATTTGGCGCTCGCCGGGATTTCAGGACGGGTCGCGAACTGCAAGGTGGACCTGCGTGAGGACGTGATCCTTGTGGTGAACCTTGTGCGCACCCATGTTCTGCCGAGGACAGCGATCCGTGGTGTCTCGGTCGGTGATGACGGCACGCTGGAGGTGCATCTCGATCACGAGCGGGAAATCGCCGTTTTTGCGTTTGGAGGGTCTGTCATCGATCGTTTCAGAGGCACCAGCAGTGAGGCAGAGTGGAAGATCAGGACTTGGTTGAACTCTGATGTCTCGGTACGTGAATCGGAGGATGCCGGCGGCCCGCACGTCCGCTGGACGCGGTGTACAAGTGCCGATCTCGCTCTTCTGCTGTGCGCGGTCATATCCGGCATGGGTGCCATATGGATGGCACTCAGCGGTAGTTGACTGGACAGCCCGGGGCGGAGGATCTGCAGTGCGTGGAGCCCATACATAGGAACACCCGAGCCCACCTGTTCTGCCCCGCCCGCGTTCCCCAACCTCGTGGTGCCGGTCCCGGACGGCCGTTCGGGAGCAAGAACCGGCCGCCCGCTGAGTAGGGTCGTGGCCATGAGCGAGGGGATGGGGCGGCGGCTCAAAGTGGACCTGGACAGTGGTGTCGAGGACGTGACGCTGTCCATCCTGGAGTGGCTTGGCGAGCAGGGAGTCGGCGCCATGATCCGGGTCGACGCGGAGCGCATGCGTGACGGTCAGCCGGCGTGGACATTTGTCGCTTCTGGTGGGCCGCTGGACGGTGGGATGAGGGCCGACGGGGCCTCGGTCTTCGAGTGCATGGGCGGGGCACTGCTTCGATTGCGTGAGGCCGGGCTGGCTGTTCCCTTCTGAAGTCGTGCATGGCCCTCCGACCAGCACCACCCCAAACGCCCCCACCTGACCACTCAGTAGCAGCAACCGTGCTCAGGTTGCGTTCGTGCTGCTCGCTTCGTGGTGGATGGCGTTGCTGACGTGCGGTTTGAAAGTTGTGAGGACGCTCCAACTGGCGCCGCCGTCAAGACGCTTCCACGTGGTCGCAGGGCGGGCGTCCATGGTCACTGTCGCGGTGTTCCGGTCTGTCGTGATGGAGATGCGCAGCGTCACCGGGCCGGCGGGCGAACTCGCGCAGACAAGGGTGAGTTTGCCGTGCGTGAACTCCTTGACTTCGTCGATCCGGGGGAGCGGCACCCCCTTGAGGGCGTGCAGCACGCTGTCGGTGAGCTGGTAGGCAGTGGCGCCCGCAGGCGCTGGTACGCGGAACTCGGCGGTGCAGGGCACCGCCGCAGCCTCGGCGGTCAGCGTCAGACCGTGCCGTGAGGCCGTACGCCTGGCTTGCCACGTGTTCGACGTGGCGATCACGAGGGCGAGGACTACGCCGACCACGAGTCCGGCGAGTACCCCTTGGAACAGCCCGGCAGACCAGGCGTTCGGGTTCTCCGATATCAGTACTCCGGCCGCCGCTGTCCCAATGACAACGGCGGCCGAGGCGGCGGCCACCGCGGTGCGACGCACGGTCGCGAGCCAATAGCGCAACATGAGTGGAGTCCTCGGCTTCTGTGTGAAGGGTGGAATCAGCAGGTCAGAGGACTCAGCTTATGGCTCTCTTGAAGCCGGGTTCCCGCAGGTCAACCAACCGACCCCCTGCCCCCAACCCCAAGTCAGCCGTTCAGCTCCGCCAGTATCCGCAGCGTATGGCGGTCCGGGGACAGGGCCAGCAGGTCCGTTACCGGGCCCTTGCGCCATTCCTCCAGGCGTTCCGCTATGCGTTCCCGGGGGCCCACCAAAGAGATTTCGTCCGCGAACGCGTCCGGGACCGCCTTGATTGCCTCTTCGCGGTGGCCGGCCAGGAATAGGGACTGGATCCGGTGCGCCTCTTCCTCGTAGCCCATCCTCGCCATCAGGTCCGCGTGGAAGTTTCGGGCCGCGTGGCCCATTCCGCCTATGTAGAAGCCGAGCATCGCCTTGACCGGGAGGAGTCCCTCGGCCACGTTGTCGCACACCGCTACCCGGGCCATCGGGGCCACCATGAAACCCTCCCGCGCCTCCGCAAGCGGCGCCTCGTACAGGTCCGCCCGCTGCGGCGACCAGTACAGCGGCAGCCAGCCGTCCGCGATCCGGGCCGTCTGCGCGATGTTCTTCGGGCCCTCCGCGCCCAGCAGGACCGGCAGGTCCGCGCGGAGCGGATGCGTGATCGGCTTCAGGGATTTGCCCAGGCCCGTGCCGTCGTCGCCCCGGTAGGGGAGGGGGTGGTAGCGGCCGTCCGTCGTCACCGGGGATTCGCGGCGTAGCACCTGGCGGATGACGTCCACGTATTCGCGCGTCGCCGTCAGCGGTGATGAAGGGAACGGGCGGCCGTACCAGCCCTCCACCACCTGCGGGCCCGACAGGCCCAGGCCCAGCATCATCCGGCCGCCCGACAGATGGTCCAGGGTCAGCGCGTGCATCGCCGTCGTCGTGGGGGAGCGCGCCGCCATCTGCGCCACCGCCGTGCCCAGCCGGATACGGCTCGTGCGCGCCGCGATCCACGTCAGCGGCGTGAACGCGTCCGAGCCCCAGGACTCCGCCGTCCACACCGAGTCGTAGCCCAACTCCTCTGCCTCGCGGGCCAGTTCGACGTGCGCGGGGTCGGGGCCGCGACCCCAGTAGCCGAGTGCCAGTCCTAGCCGCATGCCCATGCCCGCACCAACCTCCCGGGATACTCAACGCAGTAAGCCTGACGGTCCGTCAGATATGCGTCCCGCTCGGACTGTACGGCCACCCAACCCATCGACGCAACGACAACGGCCCCCACCCATCCGGGCGGAGGCCGCTGCGTACCGTGCAAGAAGAAATCAGCCGCGCTGAATCCCCGTCGTGTCCTGAAGCACCCCGCGCCGACCGTCCTGCGTCTGCGCGATCAGCCCGGGACCCCGCTGCTCGACCGCCAAGTACCAGGTACCGGGGGCGAGTTCGGCGATCGGGGTCGGGGAGCCGTCCTCCGGGTAGAGCGGACGCGGTACCGGCACCGCGAACCAGAACGGCGAGAAGTCACCGGACGCGGCGGCCGGCGCCGGACCCGGCTGGCCCGCCCCGGCCGGCGGCTGCGGCGCGGGCGCCGGCGCGCCGAACAGGTTCTGCTGCGGCGGCTGCTGGCCCCCGTAGGGCTGCTGCTGGGCGCCCGGGTAGCCGTAACCACCCTGCGGCTGTCCGCCGTACGGCGGGACCTGCGGGCGCGGGGCGCCGACGAGCGGGGCCTTGAGCGCGGGCACGAGCGGGGTCGCGACGGCCGCGGCGGCGAGCGCCAGCGCGGCGATCAGGCCGAGGATGAGGCCGACTCCGGCCGACAGGTCACCGCCGAGGCCCAGCAGGTCGTCGAACGAACCCGCCGGGTCGAAGATGGCGCCGAGCGACGACCAGGCGGCGAAGATCGCGACCACGACGCCGGCCGGACCGAGTTCGAGGCCGGCGACCTTCTTTCCCTCGGGCAGGGCGCGGCTCGCGATGATCAGACCCGCGGCGATGATCCCCGCGAGATAGACGCTCATGATGAGGTTGCCGTTGTCCCAGGCGTTCGGCACGTTGTCGCAGCTGCTGCCCTTGCAGTCGAACGTGTCGAGGAACGAGGCGATGAACAGCAACACCGCTGCTCCGATCACCACGCCGTCGCCTCTAGTGAGGGAGCGGATATTCACTTCAGGTCCTTCGTCAGTCGTGTGGTCGGTCGCTGGTGGGCGTCGCTGTCGCCGATCGGTCGCGGTGTCTCGCGGTCATGCGATGGTGCGGGGCCGCGGTGTTTCACGGTACGAAGCGCGGGGGTGGCCCCCCATCGTAGAGGTGACACTATCGTCCGTATGGCGGGGGTGTCTGCCAGGTCAAGGGCGCGCAAGGTCACCCTCGCAGGAAACTCACGATTCCCTCAGAAATACCCTGCGCCGCGCGCTGCCGCCACGCGCCGTCGGTCAACAGCGCCGCGTCCTTCGCGTCCCGCATGTTGCCGCACTCGATGAACACCTTCGGCACCTTCGACAGGTTGAGACCGCCGAGATCGCTGCGGACGTCGAGACCGGTGCCGTCGCCGACGTAGTTGGACGGCGCGCTGCCGGTCGCGCGTACGAAGTTGCCCGCGATGCGCTCACCGAGAGCGCGTGAAGGCGCGACGATCGGGGACGTGTCTGCGTCGCCGCCCTTCACCAGGGCGGGCAGGATCACATGGAAGCCCCGGTTGCCCGCGGCCGAACCGTCGGCGTGCACCGACACCACCGCGTCGGCCTTCGCCGTGTTGCCGATCCGGGCCCGCTCGTCCACACAGGGACCCCAGGGCCGGTCGCCGTTCTGCACCAACGTGACCGTGGCGCCCTGCTGTTCGAGCAGCGTCCGCAGCTTGCGCGAGACGTCGAGCGTGAACTCCGCCTCGGTGTAACCGCCGTTGGTCGACGTGCCCGTGGTGTCGCACTCCTTGCGGTTCGTCCCGATGTCGACCTGGCGGTTGATCTCGGTCGTGTGCTGGAAGTTCCCCGGGTTGTGCCCCGGGTCGATGACGACGACCTTGCCCTTGAGCGGGCCGTTCGCGGCGGGCGCCGACGCCGAGGGCTTGCCGCTGCCCGGCTTGCTGCCGCCCGGCTTGGTGTCGTCCTTGCTGCCGTCGGTGGCGCTCTCGCTCTGGGTGGCGGACCTCGTCGGCGTCGGGTCGGCCGCCGCCGACGTGGTCGAGCCCTGCGTCTCGGGCAGCGAGCGCGCGGGCCCGCCCCCGTCGGACGCGCTGCCCACCACCGTCCAGATCAGCCAGGCGACGAGGGCCGTGGGCACCAGTGTGGCGACCGCGACCAAGGCGGTACGCCCACGGGAGCGGCTCGGCTGCGGGGTGGGCTCGAATTCCGGACCTGCGTACGACACGACAGCGACTCTAACCGGGGGGTCAGGCGCCGGGGGCGGTTCGGCGCAGGACGCGCAGGGAGTCGGTCACGGATAGCTCCGTGAAGGCGCCCGACGCCAGCGCCCGGAGGTAGACGCGGTAGGGGGCCTGGCCGGTGAATTCGTCCACCGGGTCGGGGAACACGTCGTGGATCGCGAGCAGACCGCCGTCCGCGAGGTGCGGCACCCAGCCCTCGTAGTCCGCCGTGGCGTGCTCGTCGGTGTGGCCGCCGTCGATGAAGACCAGGCCGAGCGGGCCGCCCCAGACACGGGCGACCTGCGGGGACCGGCCGACGACCGCGACGACGTGGTCCTCCAGGCCCGCGCGGTGCAGGGTCCGGCGGAAGGTGGGCAGCGTGTCCATCAGCGGCGCGCCCGTGTCCGGGTCGACCACCTCGGGGTCCACCACCTCCGGGTCGTGGAACTCCCAGCCCGGCTGCTGCTCCTCGCTGCCGCGGTGGTGGTCGACGGTGACCGCCGTGGCGCCGGTCGCGCGGGCCGCGTCGGCGAGCAGGATCGTGGACCGGCCGCAGTACGTGCCGACCTCAAGGAGCGGAAGACCGAGGCGGCCGGCGTCGAGCGCCGCGCGGTACAGCGCCAGCCCCTCGTGCTCGGGGAGGAAACCCTTGGCCGCGCGGAAGGCGTCCAGCACCTCGGGCGAGGGGGACCCGGACGACAGCGATTCGGGCGACGGGGACTCGGGCGACAGGGACTCGGTGCTCATACGGTCCATACGATCATCGTTCCGTACGGGGTCCGGTGACCCGGCACCGGGGTTGTGCCCGCCCGCCGCCCCCAGAAGCCCCAAGAAGAGGGAGCAGCGCCCGATCAGGTCGCGTTCGCCCGAGGCGCCGCCGCCGCGTCCGGTACCCCCATCGGCACCCCCATCGGCAGCCGCAGATCCATTTCGACCGAATCCTCCGGCGTCAGGGACGTCGCCGCGCGGGCCAGCGGTGCGTGGCCGGGGGCCGTCGCCGCGAGGACGTAGGCACCGCCCGCCGGCACCGCCAGCGCGTAGCGCCCCGCCTCGTCCGAGAGGGTCGCGCCCGCCTGGCGGCCCCGGCGGTCGATCAGGGTGATCTTCGCGCGGGCCACCGGCAGCCCCGCCGCGTCCAGCACCCGGCCCCGGAACCCGGGGCACCCCGGCCCCTCGAAACGGGTCACCTCGACACTGGTCGCCTCACCCGTCGTCGCCACCGTGTTCCGCACCGCCGCGCCCCGTGCCGCCGCCGTCTTCCGCCGCGACGGAAGGAACGCCGCGAACACCAGCCCGCCCATGACCGCACCCGTGGCGATCAGGAACGACAGCCGGAAACCGTGCAGCGTCGGCACCGCGACCGGTCCCACTTGGGTCGCGGTGCGGGCCAGGACCATACCGATCACGGCGCTCGACACGGACGTACCGATCGACCGCATCAGCGTGTTCAGACCGTTCGCCGCGCCCGTCTCGGACGGGTCGACCGCGCCGATGATCAGCGCGGGCAGCGAGGAGTACGCCAGACCGATGCCCGCGCCCAGGACCACCGAGATCACGACGGTGTGCCAGACGGCGGTCATCATGCCGATCCCGGCGCCGTAGCCGATCGCGATGATCAGCATGCCGAGGATCAGCGTGACCTTCGGGCCGTACGTGGACGAGAGGCGCCCGTACACCGGGGCCATGAGCATCATCGTCAGGCCCAGCGGCGCCACGCACAGGCCCGCGACCACCATCGACTGGCCGAGTCCGTAGCCGGTCGACGCGGGGAGCTGGAGGAGTTGGGGGAGGACCAGCGAGACGGCGTAGAAGGCGACGCCGACCATGACCGAGGCGAGGTTGGTGAGCAGGACCTCGCGGCGGGCGCTGGTCCGCAGGTCCACCAGCGGGGCCTTCACGCGCAGCTCCATCACGCCCCAGCCGAGCAGTACGGCGACGGCCGCGCCGAACAGGCCGAGCGTGAGCGGCGCCCCCCAGCCCCAGTCGCTGCCCTTGGTGACCGGTAGCAGGAGCAGCACCAGACCGGCCGAGAGGCCCAGCGCGCCGGGGAGGTCGAAGCGGCCGGGGGCGCGCAGCGGGGACTCCGGTACGACCCGCAGCGTCAGGAGGATCGAGATCACGCCGAGGACGGCGGACGAGAAGAACAGGGCGTGCCAGTCGAGGTGCTGTGCGATCAGTGCGGCGGCGGGCAGCGCGAGACCGCCGCCGACGCCGATGGACGAACTCATCAGGGCCATCGCCGAGCCGAGCTTCTCGCGCGGCAGCGCGTCCCGCATCAGGCCGATACCGAGGGGTATCGCGCCCATCGCGAAGCCCTGGAGCGCCCGCCCGGTGATCATCACCAGAAGATCGCTGGTGAACCCGGCTGTCAGCGAGCCGACCACCATCACAGCCAGGCTGCTCAGCAGCATCCTGCGCTTGCCGTACAGGTCGCCGAGGCGGCCCATGATCGGCGTGGAGACGGCGCCCGCGAGCAGGGTCGACGTCATGACCCAGGTGGCGTTGGACGGGGTGGTGCTCAGCAGCTCCGGCAGGTCCTTGATGACGGGGACGAGCAGGGTCTGCATGACCGCGACGACGATGCCCGCGAAGGCGAGAACCGGAACGAGACCGCGCCCGGGGCTCCGGGTGCGGTCAGGATCGGGGGGTAGGGCGGGTAGGGCGGACGAATCCGTCGTCTGCGGCATCGCGTGCGGCCTCCGGGCGGGGAGAGAGGGGTACGTGCAGGGTGAACCCTTCCGTACCGGGCTGCTATTCCCATGAACGTTGTACGACGCAAGACTTGATGTCTGGTCGCGATTCGAGCTGCATCTTGACCGTGCGCTGAGCTGGGAGGTGGAGAAAGGTGTGGGTCTGGCCAGCCCGGAACTGGGCAGATCAACTTTGCATTTTCGGGGCCGTCGACCAGCTTGCTGCGATCAGCGTGACGGGTCGATCACGCGGTCGCGGAACTCCTGGAAGGTGTGCCAGCCGGACGAGTCCTGAGGAGTAAGCAGGTCTCCTTGCGAGCAGTCCAGAGCCTTGCAACCCAGGGCAGCTGCGAGGCTGAGGACGGGGGCGAGTACGTCGTCGCCAGAGCCGCGGATGTGGAGCATGATCGAGTCCACGGGGTCCTCCGAACCAATGTTGAGTTCTATGGACCAGGTGGGCCCGAGGAGTTCACCCCATGTCGGGTCGGAGAGATCGACTTCGGGGGTGGCGTGCTTCACGGCGGATAGAACGTCCTGCTGGCGGCCGAGCGACGGCGGTGCATAGTCACCGGGGATTTCTTGCACCGAAGTGACGTTGTCGGGCAGGTGAAGGAGGAGGACATCCCAGCTCATGTGAACCTTCAGGTCGGGGAACAAGCAGCGTGTCGTTGGCTGGCTCAGCTCAGGTTTAGCTGAGCCTCCGGAGGCTGGGGCTGGAGCGTGGCCCGGAGCTGGTTGATCGTTTCTTGCCAGGGCTCGCCGTCTGACTTGGCCCAGAGGGCCATTAGCTCGGACGGTTCGGTCATGACCCGGTCGAGCGCCTGGAAGGCGAGCGCGCGCAGACCTGTGAGGTCGGGCAGAGGCTGCTCCGGCCCGTAGTCGGGGTCGGCCGGTTCGCCGCCGGGGCATTGCGCGGCGACCAAGCCAGCTGCGGCAACGGCTTCTTCAGAGACACTCGCGTCGAGGTATCCGGTCGTGTCGATCACGCGGGCGAGCGTGTTGCGGATGATGCCCTTGCGTGTGGCTGTGGTCGCCGCATCGAGGGCGTCGCACCAGTCCCCCGCGGTGTCGTTATCGAAGGGCCCGACGTCCCAGGTTCCCATGTTCTCTCCTTCTCGTGTGACGTCCAGGCATCGTGCCAGGAAGGACTGACATGGGCTGCCCGTGCAGGTTGAAGCCTCACGCGCGGGAGGGTTTCGAGGTCACGGATACCGGTTGAGATGAGGGAGGTGGTGAGGGTGAGGGTCCCTCGTGGATCCGCATGTGAGACCACGCCCGACCATTGCGAGATCGGATGCAGAGTCACGCTGACCTTTGCAGGGTCCAGAGCTACAGGACACTTGACTTCTTGTTTACTCAGGCAACGATCTCATCGACATCTGACCTTCCGTCAGAATGGAACGTGTTCTAGTCTGCGCGGCATGGGGATCGGGATCACACAGGAGCAGCGGGAACTGGCCGAGGCCGTACGCGGCCTCCTCGCGCGGACCGTGCCGCCGGAGGAGATACGGAAACTCCTCGACGCCCCACCGGGCACCGGTGCCCGTCCCGCGCACTGGGACGTACTCGCCGACCAGGGGCTGCTCGCCCCGCATCTGCCGGAGGAGTGCGGCGGCGGGGGCGGCGGTCTTGTCGACCTCGCGGTGGTCGTGGAGGAGGCCGCGTATCGCGCGCTGCCGGGCCCGTTCGTCGCGAACGCGCTCGCGGCGGCCGTCCTGAACGCGGCCCGCGCCGGAGAAGCGGCCGATCTCGCGTCCGGGCGGCGCATCGGTGCCGTCGCCCTCGGACCCGGCGACCTGACCGCGACCCCCGCGCCCGGCGGCTACGTACTCGACGGCACCGCCCCGCCCGTCCTCTCCGGCGGCGACGCGGATCTGCTCGTCCTCGGCGCCACGGCACCGGACGGAACGGTGGTCTGGTGCGCGGTCGACGTCCATGGAGCGGCGGACGGCGTCGAGGTCCGGGTGCACGACAGCGCCGACCCCACCCGCCCCACCGCCGAGACCACCGCCACCGGCACCTTCGTACCGGACGACCGTGTCCTTGCCGTGGACCCCGCCCTCGTGGCAGACCTGGCGTGTGTGGTGCTCGCGGCGGACGCGTGCGGGACGGCCGCGTGGTGTCTGGAGACGGCCACCGAACACGCCAAGGTACGGGAACAGTTCGGGGGGCCGATCGGGCGGTTCCAGGCGGTGAAGCATCTCTGCGCGGACATGCTGGTCCGGCTTGAGCAGGCGCGGGCGCTCGCGTGGGACGCGGCACGCGCCGCCGATGGACCGGCCCCCGAGAGCGCGGCGCCGCGCGGTCTCGTCGCCGCCCTCGCCGCCGCCACCGCCCTCGACGCCGCCCTGTCCTGCGCCAAGGACTGCGTCCAGATCCTCGGCGGCATCGGCTTCACCTGGGAGCACGACGCGCATCTGTATCTGCGCCGGGCACTGGTGGCCCGGCAGCTCCTCGGACCCGGCGACGCGCACCGGCTGCGCGCGGTCCGGTTCGCGGAGGGCGGCGCCCGGCGCGAACTGCGCCTGGAACTTCCCGCTGAGGCAGCCGCGTACCGCAGGGCCGCCCGTACCGTGATCGAGGGCGCCCGTGGACTCGGCCCCGCAGAGGCCCGCCGCGCCCTCGCCCCCACCGGCTACGCGGCCCCCCACCTCCCCGCGCCCTACGGCCTGGGCGCGAACCCGGTCCAACAGCTCGCCGTCCAGGAGGAGTTGAGGGCGGCCGGCGTACGGCTCGGTGATCTCGGGATCGCCACCTGGGTCGTTCCCTCGCTCCTCGCCCACGGCACTCCCGAGCAGCGGGAGCGGTATCTGCCGCCGACGCTGCGCGGCGAACTGCTCTGGTGCCAGTTGTTCTCGGAGCCCGGCGCCGGATCCGATCTGGCGTCGCTGCGCACCCGCGCCGAACGCCTGCCCGACGGGCGCTGGCGGGTGAACGGGCAGAAGGTGTGGACATCGGCAGCGACCCGGGCCGACCACGGCGTCCTCCTCGCCCGCACGGACCCCGACGCGCCGCGCCATCAGGCCCTTACCTACTTCGTCGTGGACATGAAATCCGCCGAGGGCATCGACATCCGGCCGCTCAAGGAGATCACCGGGGAATCCCTCTTCAACGAGGTCTGGTTCGACGATGTCGTGCTCCCGGCGGACGCGGTCGTCGGCGAGGTCGGCGGCGGCTGGCGGGTCGCGCGGAACACGCTCGGCAACGAACGCGTCCACATGGCCGACCAGTTGACGTTCGACACGGGCATCGAGGCGCTGGTCGGGCGGGCGCCGGACCTTGACGACGCGTACCGGGCGCGGATCGGCGCGCTCGCCGCCGAGGCGCACGCGCTCGCCTGTATCGGGCTGCGGACCACCGTGCTCCAGGTGTCGGGCCTGGAGCCCGGCGCGGGCGCCTCCGTACGCAAGCTCGTGCAGACCGCGCACCAGCAGCGGGTCGCCGACCTCGCGCTCGAACTCCTCGGCCCGGCAGGCGCGGTGCGCGAGGGCGCGGGGGAGCGGGCCGTGCACGGCTTCCTCCTCTCCCGCTGCCTCACCATCGCGGGCGGCACCACGCAGGTGCAGTTGAACGTCGTCGCGGAACGGATCCTGGGACTGCCCCGGGACCAGGCCATGTATCAGGCCAAGTAGCAGGCCACGTATCAGGCCAGGGAGGCCACACCATGAAGGCGTATGTCGTCGGGGTCGGGATGACCCGGTTCGAGAAGCCCGAGACGCGGGACTGGCAGTACTGGGACATGGCCGAGGAGGCGGGCACCAAGGCGCTCGCCGACGCGGGCATCGGCTACGAGGACGTGCAGCAGGTGCCGGTCGGGTACTGCTTCCAGGCGTCCACGGCCGGACAGCGCGCCGTGTACGGGCTCGGTCTCACCGGCGTCCCCGTCTACAACGTCAACAACAACTGCGCCACGGGCTCGACGGCCCTGATGCTCGCCCGGCAGTTCGTGGAGGGCGGGGTCAGCGACTGCGTTCTCGCGCTCGGGTTCGAGAAGATGACGCGCGGCGCGCTCGGCGGCGGCGCGGACGGCGGCGACTTCTCGACGTCACCGGTCGCCCGGCACTACGGGATCATGGCCGCCCGGCACGGCTTCGAGATGTCCCCGCCGACCGCGCAGATCTTCGGCGACGCGGCCCGCGAACACATGGAGCGGTACGGCACGACCGAGGCGCAGCTCGCCGCCGTCGGCGCCAAGAACCACCGCCACTCGGTGCACAATCCGAACGCCCAGTTCCGCGACCCGTACACGGTCGACGAGATCCTGGCGGCGAAGACCGTCCACCGGCCGCTGACCAAGCTCCAGTGCTCGCCGACGTCGGACGGCGCGGCGGCGGCCGTCGTCGTGTCGGAACGGTTCGTACGGGAGCGGGGCCTCGAAGACCGGGCGGTGGAGATCGTCGCGCAGACCATGACGACGGACACCGACGAGTCCTTCGCGTCTGGCTCCTGCATCGACGTCGTCGGACAGCCGATGTCCCGCGAGGCGGCCCGTCAGGCGTACGAGGCGTCGGGCCTCGGTATCGAGGACGTGGACGTGGTCGAACTCCACGACTGCTTCTCGATCAACGAACTCCTCACCTATGAGGCCCTGGGCATGTGCGGGGCCGGCGAGTCCGGCAAGCTGGTCGAGTCGGGCGCCACGACGTACGGCGGCCGGTGGGTGGTCAATCCGTCCGGCGGTCTGATCTCCAAGGGGCACCCGCTCGGGGCCACCGGGATCGCCCAAGTGGCGGAGCTGGCCTGGCAGTTGAGGGGCGAGGCGGGTGAGCGGCAGGTGCCCGGCGCGAGGGTGGGCCTGGCCCACAACATCGGGTTGGGGGGCGCGGCGGTGGTGACCGTGCTGCGTAAGTAGTCCCTCGACCACGACGGCGACCGCCGCCCGGAAGCCCGGGAGACGGTCGCCGCGCCCAACCGTTACGACTCGACTGCGAAGACGCTCCTACGCCGTCGGCTCGATCCAGATGTTCCGGTAACGGACCTTGCTCCCGTGGTCCTGGAGGCGGATGGGGCCGGTGGACGTCAGCTCGGGGGCGCCGCCACCGGTCGGCCCGTCCACGGCGACGTTGTCGTGCACGACGACGCCGTTCCACTTCACCGTCACCCGGGCGTCCTCCGTTTTCTTCCCGGCGGAGTCGTACCGTGCCGCGCGGAAGGTGATCTCGTACGTCTGCCACGTCTCCGGTGCCGTCGCGGCGTTCGAGTCGGCGGCCTTCTTGAGGTAGATCGCCGCCGCTTCGTTGTTGGCGAGCTTCGGGACCCCGTACGAATCCAGGACCTGGATCTCGTAGCGGTCCTGGAGATAGACGCCGCTGTTGGCGCGGTCCTGGCCCGTCACGTCATCGGGCAGCAGGGGCAGCTTGAACTCGACGTGCAGCTTGAAGTCGCGGAAGCTCTGCTTCGTACGGATGTCTCCGCAGCAGACCTCCATCTCCCCGCCGGCCGACGGCCATTGCACCGCCCGGCCGTCCGTGTGCTGCCACTGGTCCTGACCCGTCCCGTCGAAGAGGGCGATACGGCTGCCCTTGGCGTGCACGGTGAGGAGGTCGAGGTTGACGTGACCGGTGTCGTCGTTGTCGACCTTGTACATGACGGAGTTGGTGCCCTTGCGCAGCGGCAGCGACTCCGTCCCGGTCGCCCACGCGTCCCAGGTGCCGGTGGAGGGCAGCGTCGTCTGTTTGACGCGGGTGCCGTTGACGTAGACGCTCACGGTCTTGTCCCCGGTGAAGGGGTTCGGTCCGTTGGAGTAGCGCAGGCCCAGGTCGTACGTGCTCGCCTTGTCGACGTCCACGGCGAAGGTGGCCGCCGCGCCCTTGGTGCCGAACTTGTCGACGAAGCCGCCGCCCGAGTAGCCCGAGTGGTCGGTGCCGAGCCCGGCGCCGCCGGTGAGTGTGGCCTCCTCGGCCTCGTACTGGGTCGGGGTCGCCTGCTTGCCCGGCAGGGAGTTCAGCGTGTACCAGGCTTCGGTGCTCCACAGCGTCTCGCCGTTCTGCGCGCTGAACGGGCGCGGCGAGCGGACGTGCACCACCCGGTTGGCCTTCAGCCCGTCGATGGCGAGCGTGACCTTCTTGCCGTCGCGCGACAGCTTCGCCGAGCTGACCTTCAAGTTCTCCTCGCCGACCTTGGGGCCGCCGTAGGAGGGGGTCGGCGTGTAGTGCCACTGCTCGACCTTGTAGTGCTCGGCGAGGTCCTTCGCCGTCTCCTCGGAGAGCGGCTGTGTGTACTCCAGCTCGAAACCGCCCGGCTTCGCGCGCATCGCCTTGATGTCGAAGGCGTTCTTGCCGTTCGGCGTCAGCTTCTGGAGGCCGTAGTTCAGCTTGCCTTCCTGGCCCCAGTTGCCGCCCGCGCCGAGACCGCCGGCGTAGATCGCGCCGTCCGGGCCCATGCTGATGCGGTTGACCCCGGCCTCCAGGCCCTGCGTCATCCGGAACACCGCGCCCTGGTAGTCGCCCTTGACCTTCTCCAGGTAGGCGCGCTGGAGACCGCCGTACGTCACGTCACCGAACACCATCTGCCCGGCGAACGGTCCCTTCTTCAACATCAGTGGCGTGCTGGGCGAGTTGGCGATCTCGTTCTGCGGAAGCCACAGCACCGGCTTGGTGACCGGGGCGGAGTCGAACGGGCCCGCCGGGTTCGTGTAGTGGTTGAAGAAGCGGCCCTGCTTGATCTGGAGCAGCTTCGACGAGGGCAGCCAGCCGCCCTGGTTGTCGAGGACGAACAGGTCGCCGTCCGGGCCCCAGCCGATGCCGTTGGGGGTGCGCAGGCCGCCGGCGATCCATGAGACCTTGCCGGTCTTCTTGTTGACCTTGATCGTGGAGCCCCGGTCCTTCGCGGGCTGCGGATCCGTCGTGGCGCCGCCGTAGTTGATGGCGACCGACAGGTTCAGATAGAAGTACCCGTCGCGGTAGAGCAGGCCGAACGCGAACTCGTGGAAGTTGCCGCCGAACGGCCAGGTGGCGACCGTCTTGTACTTGTCGGTGACGCCGTCCTTGTCGAGATCCTGGAGCTGGGTCAGCTCGTGTTTCTGCGACACGTACAGCGAGCCGTCCACGTACTTGATGCCCATGGGCTCCTTCAGCCCCTCGGCCACCTTCTTGGCCTTCACCTTCTCCGGGCCGGTACTGCCCGTGACACCGCTGAGGACGTACACCTCACCGAGCTTGTTGTCGGTGCCGCCCCAGGTCGCCACGGCCAGCCGCCCGTCGGGCAGCCAGTCCATCGCCGTGACCTGCGGCTCGAAGCCCTTGGGCCGCAGATCGGTCAGCGAGAAGTTCGGGTGCACGTCCCGCAGCGGCAGCCCGTCGCCCGGCGAGTCGTTGACACCCTCGCACTCCTTGCGGCCCGGCGCCGTCACGCGGACCACGTCGGCGTCCGTGCTGAGTACGGAGTTCGGGACGACGGCGAAGTCGGCGGCGCCCGGCGGCTTCCAGGCGAGCGTGATCTGCTGGCCGCCGGTGCGTTCGAAGTGGTCGATGCGGAGGGCGTGGACGCCCGCCGTCAGGGTGACGGTGCCGTCCTTCGGGTCGGCGCCGTGCAATCCGTCGTGGTCGATGACGAGTTGCCCGTCGATCAGCAGCCGGGAACCGTCGTCGCTGGTCAGCCGGAAGGTGTACTCACCGTCATCGGGCACGGTGATGTTGCCGATCACCTCGGACGCGAAGTAGTCGCTGAAACCGCCGAAGTCGTCGGGCGACGACCAGTCGATGGTGGGCATCAGCTTGTCGACGTTCGGGGTCTGCCCCGGCTTGAGCGCGCAGATCTTGTCGAGGGGTACCTGTACGTCGTAGACGCGCAGGGTGACGCCGGGTTCCTGCGGGGGCAGGTCGCGGGCGGCGTGGTTGTCTTCGGCGGCCCGGCCGGTAGTGGTGGCTGCGGCGGACGGGTCGGCGGCGGCGGACGGGGACGCCGAGAGTCCGCTGACGATGAACGAGGCGGCGATCAGACCGATCAGTGATCTGCGCCATCGGCGGAGTGAGCTGCGGAGTGAGCTGTGGTCCATGGTTCCTCCTGGCACGCGGGTCAGGGGGCGGCTCGCACGGCGGTTCTCGCGCCGCCACAGTCAACTTGGTCCGAGACCATAGGTACTTCTACCGATGACGTCCATACTTTGTACTGAGAGAGTTGAAAGTGGGGGCTTCTGGGATCAGGTGGCTTTAGGGGTGGGGCAGATTCCGGGGTGGCCCGTGAAGAGGGGGCAGGCGTCGTCGGGGGTCGGGGAGCGGGCGCAGTCGGAGAGGGTGACCAGCTCGCTCCGGCGGGGGCCGAGCCACTTGATCCACACGGCTGTGTCGCCGCCGAGGTAGCGGAGGAGGGCGTGGTGGGGGCCGGGGTGATGGGGGCGTAAGGGGCACCAGGAACCGGCGGTGAGGTGGTTGTCCGCGTGTGGTCCGCCGTCGATGCCGAGCGCGGCGGAGTGTTGTGCAGGGGTGAGCCGGTAGTCGTGCCGGGCGCAGGGTGGGACGGCTTGGCCCGTCGCGATGAGGCGGTTGGCCAGGGCGGTCATGTAGGCCGGGTCGTCGTTCGCGCGCCGGAGCGCCGCGGTGTCGAGTCGCACGTGCTCCATCGCTCTGTCACCGGCCTTGGGTGGTGTGGGCCGTGATGACGGCGGCGAGTAAGGAGGCGGTGCTGAGGCAGGTGGCGAGTACGTGGATGAGTGCGGGGTGTTTGCGGCGGCGCCGGGGCTTGGGGGTGGCGGGTGGCGGGTCGCCGTTCATGAGGATGTCGAGGAGGGTGTGGGGTTCGTGGGTTTTGCGGCGGATGCGGTGGGTGGTCCAGAGGTGGGACATGGTCAGTTGCGCTCTCGGTAGGTGCGGTTGGTGGGTGTGCGGCTGAGGGGAGGGCGTGTCATGCGGCGGCGTCTCCCAGGTGGTCGAGGAGGGTGAGGAGGGAGCTTGCGAAGCGGACGAGGTGGCCGTGGGAGTTTTCCGGTGCGGGGTGCTGGTTGCTGAGATTGATCGCGGTGCGCAACTGGTCTATTGCGAGGCGCTGTTGGGCCATGGGATACGACTTGATGAGGCGGGGGACGACGTAGGTGAGCTTGGTGGCCGTCTGCCTCAGCCGGTTGGCGATGGCCGCGCCTTCGGCGGGGGAGGCGGGGACGGCGTACTCGCCGAGAACGGTTTCCAGGTCGTCGTACAGCTCATCGGTGACGGCCTCGGCGGCGAGGGAGCGGAGCAGGCCGAGGAGGAGCCTGCCGGCTGTGGCGTCGTCGTCGGAGAAGTCGTCGCTCGGCCGTGGGGACTCGTGCATGACGGCCGTCGTCACGTCCCGCCGGTTAAGGCGAAGGCGGCCCAGGTGGTGCGGCCGTCGTCACTGACACCCCACGTGTCGGCCAGCGCGGCGACGAGGAACAGGCCCCGACCGCAGAGGTCTTCGTCGTCGGCGTCCTGAAGCTGGGCGGGGGCCGGGTTCTCGTCGGTGACCTCGACGCGGAGTTGGGTGCCGGTGTGCCGAATGCGCAGGACGACGGTTCCGTGGCCGTGCTCGACGGAGTTGGTGACCAACTCGGAGACGACGAGCCGTACGTCTTCGGTCAGCGGGGCGGGTACGGACCACAGCCGCAGGTGTGCGACGGCGATACGGCGTATCTGGGCGATGCCGACCCGGTGCGGTGCCATGGCTACCTCGAAGCCGCGCGATGTTGGCGTCTTCGGTTCTGCGGCCGGCGGAACGACGGCTGGGGTGCGGCTCATCGGTGCCTCCCAGGTGGCGGAGTGCGGAGGGGCGTGGGTGCGGCCCTGGTCTCCGGAGTTTTCTGGGCTGCCCCCTACTGAGGACAGGACCGCACACGGATTCGAGGGCGCACTCTCATGAGTTTTCGTGAAATGTGCACACGAGCTGCTCGCTCAACTACCGTGCTGCATGGGCGATTTACTGTGCAAGCGAAATGGGGATGTCGGCCAAACTGGCACATGCCCGACCACAGGCACGGGGTGAGCGAGAGCACACAGGGGGTGTCGCGAAGAGGATCACGGCCCGCAATGGCACCGGACACGAAGCACGTTGAGCACCGACAGATCTGGGGAAAGGGTTACGCAATGGCAGCGAAGCGCGGAGCGACCTTCCGGCGCAGGGAACTGGGCAAGGAGTTACGCAAACTCCGAGAGAAGAAGGGCGAGACGCTTTTGGAGGTGGCGAATGTGTTGGGCTTCTCGCACACGAAACTCGCGCGCGTGGAGATCGGCGCGAACGATCTGCCACGCGTAAGCGACCTCGAAGCACTCATCGACCATCTCGATCCGGGCCTCCCGAAGGGGGACCTGGAAACCCTGCTCCAGTTGCACCGGGAGTCCCTGAGCAAGGAGCCGTGGACGCCGTACAAGGCGTACATGCCGTCGAGAATGCCGACGTATCGCGGGTTGGAACAGGACGCCACGGTGATGCGCGTCTGGCAGCCCGCTTTCGTGCATGGCCTGCTCCAGACCCAGGGCTATACGAAGGCGCTGTATCTGATCGCCAAGCCGGTCGACGAGACAACGACCGAGTATGTCGAGCAGAACGTTCGGCTTCGGCTGGAGCGGAAGGAGCTGATCACTCGCTCTGTGGACCCGGTGGAACTGCGCGTCGTCATGGACGAGGCAGCCGTCCGACGGATGGTCGGCGGCCCCGAAGTAATGCGCGCCCAGTACGAGGAGATCGTGATGCTGGGCGAGCTGGACAACGTGACCATCCAGATCCTGCCGCACGACGTCGTGACGTATCGCACGGAGAGCAACTTCACGATCCTCGACTTCTCCGAAACCCTCAACCCTGTAGTGCAGGTCGACATGCCCAACACGATCAGCGTCACTGACGAGCGGCTGGAGGTCCAACGGAACGTCCGCCGCTTCGACGCCATGCGCGACAGCGCCCTGCCCCCGGCTCGAACGCCCGGGTTCCTGCAACAACTGACACGAGAGTGGACGTAGCCATCAACACCAACATCACTGCCCTCGAAGTGGCCCCCGAGTCCGCCTGGTTCAAGTCGTCGTACAGCAATGACACGGGCGGCAGTTGCGTAGAAGTCGCTGATCTTGCCGACCAGGTCGGCATCCGTGACTCCAAGAACAAGAACGGCCCCGCACTCGTCGTACCGGCCGCCGCCTGGTCGTCATTCGTCGGTCTCGTGAGGCCCAGCGACACCGACCACTGACCGGCTTCCCCTCAAAACGAAGGGAGCCCCATCACGACAGTGGCCCGATTCCCTCAGCTCATATCCGGGGAAGCGGGCCGCTGTCGTGCAGACGTACCAAAAGAGGTGGGAGCGTACGCGAGGAGATCGCGGCCTTCCCACCTCGGCGACCGGTCCTCCTGCCCGGAAGCCGGGCCTAGGGGGCGAGTAGGGTGCGCCGCGTGTATCCGGTCATGCGCTCCAGCCGCCGTCTCGTACTCCGTGAACTGAGCCTCAACGACGTGGACCCCGTGTACGCGATCTACAGCAGCCCCGAGGCGACGCGACACCTCTCGTTCGAACCTCGCGGCAAGGCCGAGGTGGAGGACATGGCGGTTCGGGTCATCGCGTCCGCCCAGGCCACGCCGCGCAGCGAATACTCGCTCGCCGTGGTCGAGACGAGTACGGGCGAGACGATGGGGGTCGCCCGGCTGGCCATCGACCCGCACCAGCAGCGTGCCGCGACCATCGGCTTCGCACTGCGCCCCGCGTCCTGGGGCGTGGGGTACGGCCTGGAAACCGTACGACTCCTCTGCGGACTCGCCTTCGAGGAACTGAACCTCCACCGGGTGTGGGGCGCCCGATCCCCGGAGAACACGGCCTCCGACCGCACCATGACCGCTGCCGGCATGGTCCGCGAGGGCATCATCCGCGAACACATCCAGAAGAACGGCGCGTGGCGGGACTCCGTGGTGCACGCGATCCTCGACCGGGAGTGGTCCCCAAGCCAGCAGTGACCGGACGCGGCGTTCGCGCTACCACGAGGGTGTTCAAGCAGGGCGACACACTGTGCGCCGAAAGTCAGAAGCGACGGGAGGCTGAAGTGAGCGAGACGACGAGCGAGACGACGGCGCCGTGGGGTGCCACCCGCATGAGGCCCTACCCCGAGGCAGCCCCCTGTCCGGATGCGGAGGTCGTCCTCGACCTCGCGACGCAGACCGGCCGATGGGTCGGCCCGGACGGTCTGGACGTGCCCCTCACGGGTAAGCACAAGAGGTCCCAGACGTGCAAAGAGACCAAGACCAAGACAAGTCTGGACGGCAACAAAGATGAGGGAAGCGACCAGAACAGCGACACGGATTGACATCGGCCGCCCCGTTCTCGTCGTCTCGCAGGTCGATGACGTAACCGCCGATTCGGTCATCGAGGAATTGAACCGCCGACAGGTTCCGGTCGTGCGCCTGGATCCCGGCGACTTCCCCACAGACATCACCGTCGCGGCCCGCCTGGATGAGGACGGGATGCAGGGGAGCGCGCGGACCCGATCCCGTGTCATGGACCTCAGCAGGGCTCGATCCGTGTACTGGCGCCGACCGCGCCCCTACACAGCTCCACCCGGGCTGGGAGACCAGGACGCCCACTGGTGCCGGGAAGAGGCCCGCTACGGACTCGGCGGCATCCTCGCCTCCCTCCCCGGCGCGCACTACGTCAACCACCCCTGGCGGAACCGGAACGCCGAGTACAAGCCCGCCCAACTCGCCACCGCGGCACGCTGCGGCTTCGACATCCCGCCGACCCTCCTCACGAACGACGAGACCGCCGCGCGCGAGTTCGTCCGCCACCACGGCCCCGTCGTCTACAAGCCGCTGCGCAGCACGGACTACCTGAATGCCGACGGCCGGGCGCTGACGGTATGGGTCGAAGAAGTCGATCCCGCCGACCTGAACGCAGGCGTCACCCAGACCATGCACCTGTTCCAGAAGCGGGTGCGATCCGTCGCCGACCTACGGGTGACGGCCGTAGGCGAGCAGGTGTTCACGGTACGGATCGAAGGTTCCCCGGGCCTGGACTGGCGACGCCACTACGACGCCCTGGACTACACGCTCATCGACACACCGCCGCACCTGGCCAAGACCATCCGCGACTACCTCAAAGCCTTCGGGCTCGTCTTCGGAGCCTTCGACTTCGGTGTGGAACGCGATGGCCGGATCTGGCTGTACGAGTGCAACCCGAACGGGCAGTTCGCCTGGTTCCCCGAACCGATCACCGGCAGGATCGTCACCGCCGTCGCCGACCAGCTCCAGCACGCAGGAGAGCACCGTGCCCGCTGACCCCACCTCGCTCCGCCAAGCCCTGGCCGAGGAGATCGCCGCCGCCAACCCCACACTCGACCCCGCCTGGCACGACGCCGTCGCAGCCGTCCCGCGCGAACTGTTCCTCGGCGATGCCGCCTTCCGACTCACCGGACGCGCGTGGGAGCCCGTACGCCGGGCCGAGGTCGGGCAGGACGAATGGCTTCGGATGGTCTACTCGGACCAGACCTGGGTCACCCAGATCGACGGGCGGGACGCCGCCGACGCCACCGGCCCCGTCTCCGGCAGCCCCACCTCCTCCACCACCCTCCCCTCCCTCGTCGTGCGCACCGCCCAGGTAGCCCAACTCCAGCCAGGCCAGAAAGTACTTGAGGTGGGCACCGGTACGGGCTACTCCACCGCCGTACTCTGCCAACGACTCGGAGCCGGAAACGTCGTCAGCATCGAGTACGACCCCGGCGTCGCGGCGCGCGCCGCCGCGCACCTCCACGACGCCGGACACACACCGACGCTCGCCGTCGGAGACGGCCTCCAGGGCTGCACGGAGCACGCCGACTACGACGCCATCATCGCCACCTGCTCCGTACGGGCCATCCCACCCTCATGGTTCTGGCAACTGAACGACGGCGGATCGATCACCACCACCATCAGCGGCTGGATGCTCGCCGCCGGACTGATCCACCTCGTCCTGGACGACGAGGGAACCGCCCACGGCCGGTTCAACGGCGACACCATCTCCTACATGCTGGCCCGCCCCCACGAACGGCCCCCGTCCCCAAGGGTCTTCCTACTCGACGGAGACACCCGCAGCACGCGCCAGGCCCCCGGCCTCCTGAAGGAGTGGGCGGGAGCATTCGTCGCCCAACTCGCCGCTCCCTCAGCCGAGTTCATGACCATTGAGTCCGGCATCGTCCTCCGCGACGTAGCCACCGGCTCACAGGTATGGACCGAATCCGACGGCGAGGGGGCGACGGTGCACCAGCACGGGCCGCTCCGCCTCTGGGACCAGGTCGAAGACGCCCTCGCCGCCTGGCAGAAGGCAGGAGCGCCCGACCTCACCGAGTTCGGAATGACCGCCACCCCCTACGAACAGACAGTATGGATCGGCTCCCCGACGGGACCGAGCTGGCGGCTTCCCCTCTGAAGCCGGGGACGCACGCCAAGTCATGGAGGCCACAGGCACGAAGACAACCGGTCCTCGCGGCTGCCACCTACTCCACGAAACGGCCCCGGTGCCCCGCCCACGCCTGAGCTGATTCGGCCAGGGACATCATCCACGTCGCGTCGGAGTATCGCTCGGCGTGGGCCCGGATCAGGCGGGCGTTGGCGGCAGCGAATGCGTCGATGGCCTTGGGGTCGGCCTCGGTCCAGGCCCGGCAGCGCGCGGCCCAGGTCTCGGCGGCTGCCGGGCTGTGTCCGGCGGAGATGAGCTGCACGACCAGGATCGCGGGGTCGATCATCGCCGCGCCGTGGGTGGGCCATGACCAGTCCACGACCCAGGTGCGCTCCTCGGCGCCGATCATGATGTTGCTGGGGGCGATGTCCGTGTGCAGCAGGGCATCCCCCTTCAGCAGTGCTGCTTCAGTGTCGGTGGCGAAGCTGTCCCATCGGTCCTCGGCCCAGTGCGCGGCCACGCCAGGGAGGGCGATTTCCCCCACGCGGTTGAGGGCGTCGGTGATCGCGGGGAGATCGGGCGAGCCCGACTCGAAGCGTGAGGACCGCGCGGTGACCGCCTCGAATCCGAGGATGACCCAACCGGCCTCGTCGCCGTCCACGCTCCAGAGCAGGCGCGGAGCCACCGCCCGTACGTAGGGATTGATGACCTGTTCGCGGTGGAGGGAGTCGAGCCGGCCCCCGGGCTCGTTGAACATGGCCTTCACGAAGAAGCGCCCGGCCTCGCCGGTGATGACGGCGGCGTAGTCGGCGCTGAACCCCCGGTCGGGGATGTGTACGTGGGTGACGGTGCCGGTGTGCGGGTGGATCAGGTCACGAAAGTGGGCGTCAGGCAGGTCGTCCACGCCGGGCTCCTCGAAGGGGCGGTCAATTCCTGGGGCTGCACTCACTCGGCGGTGTGCCAGGGCGGCATGAGGCGTTCGGCCCGCACCGAGGGTCGCATGGAGTTCGGTGGCTCCGAAACATCCGGTCCGCTCTGATGCCGAGCATGACGACCAGTCAACCGGCGGCGGCCCCTGGTCGGTACGGTGACGGGGAGGTCAACGGGTATCACGGTCGGGAATCGGTCTGCCCAGCCCGAACGAGGCAGAGGATGACACCGTGGGCCTGTCCCTTGGAAGGGACCCGATCGACGCCCTACTGCCCATCTGGAGGGGCGATTTGGACCGCCGACGCTTCCTGTCCGGCGCCGCCTACTCGGTGGCCGCCGCAGTTCTGCCGCTGGAGCACGTCACCGATATCGCCTCCCGCGCGGCCAAGGCCCGGACCGGCGCGATCGTCGGGCACGCGGACGCCGCCGCAGTACGCGACATGATCGGAATGTTCGCGGTGATGGACGAACGCCACGGCGGTCGGCACGGCCGCTCCGCACTGGTGCAGTACCTGATGACGGACGTCGCGGCCCTGTGCCGGGGGCGGTTCAGCTCCGACACCGACCACCGCCACATGCTGTCCGCCGCCGCTGTCGGTGTTCACCAGGCCGGCTGGCGGGCGTATGACGGCGGGGAACAGGGACTTACTCAAAGGTACTATTTGCAGTCATTTGCGCTGGCTCGTGAGTCCGGGATCACCGGTCACGACGCGTTCGTCATGAGGACCATGTCGCAGCAGGGCATGAAACTGCATCGCCCGGAGCACTGCCTGGACCTGGCAGCGAGCGCGGTCGACAAGGTCCACGGGCGGGTCGACGCGCAGACCGAGGCGCTGTTCGCCGTCACCCACGCGCACGCCCTCGCCAAGGCGGGCCGGCGGACGGAGGCGGTACGGGAGGTCGAGCGCGCCCGCACCGCCCTCGGCGCGGCGAAGGGTGATGACGTGCCGTTCTGGGCGCTGTCGTGGGGGCCGCCCGCCGCCACCGTTCACAGCCGGAGCGCGAAGGTCTTCGAAACGCTCGGGGACCGGCGCCGGGCAGCGGCGATGTACGGGGCGGCGGCATCGAGCCGGCCGCCGGGAACCTACGCGCGGATCGTCGCCCTTGACCTGGTCGCCCAAGCCGAAATGCAGGCCGCCGACGGCAGCATCGAGCAGGCATGCGCTACCTGGGGCCGGGCGATCGACCACATGGACGGCGTGAAGTCCGGGCGGACCCGCAGGGCCGTACGGAACATGCGCCGCGACCTGTCCCCCTTCCGCACCCGCGGACTACGATGCGCCGCCGAACTCGACGCACGCGCCCGCGACTTCCTTAGCGACCGCCGCTGAGCCCGCCCTCCGGGATCTCGTCGGCGGCCTGTACAACGGAGACGTGGACGGTGCTCGTGACGCCCTGAACTCCGTTCTGTCCCTCCCTCCGGCCTACCGGAACAACACCTTCGTCACCAGCCGGACCGTCGAAGACGACCCTGCCTGGTTCGCCTCGGTCGCCGTCCTGGACCAGGGCGGACCGGCCCGCAGCGGTCATTTCACCGTGATGGGTGCCGGGTCCGTGGCCGGAGGGTCGAAGTGGGAGAAGAATTCCCGGACATCGTCGGCGGTGCCGGTGGTGAGGGTGACGGACCCGTCGCCGATTCCCGCGAGGAGCTTGTCGAGGGGGGTTGCGGGGACGGGGGAGTCCGCCCCTGAGCGCGCCGTCGGGGCGAGGAGTCCGAGCAGGGCGGCGTGTGTCAGTTCCAGGGCGATGTCGGGGGAGTCGGGTGTGGTCTGGAGGAATTCGAGGACGCCGCGGCGCAGCGTCAGCGAGTAGTCGCCTTCTCCGGTGATGGTGACGCCCATGGCGGTTTCGGTGTCCGCCGCCTTCCGCGGGTCGAGTCGGACGCGGAGCCCTTCGAGGATGTCGCGGACGGGGAACACCTTGACCAGGTCGGGGGCTTGCAGGTCGATGGCTTTGGAGTGGTCGAGGGTGCCGTCCAGCTCCTGAGCGGAGGTCATGTACCAGTTTCGCCAGTTGTTGTTGGTGAGGGTGTAGCCGATGTGGCGGAGGTTCTCGGCTTTGGCGAGGCGTGCGGCGGTGTCGTTGTTGTCGACGCGGATGAGGTGGGTGAGCAGTTCCGCGGACCACTGGTGGTCGCCGGCCCGGGTGGCCGCTGCCGCGGCGGCCCGTACGTTCTCGGGGCCGCCCATGAGGCCGATCAGCCGTCGGGACGCTTCGGTGCGGTGCAGCGGCTGGAGGAACGTCGGGTCGCCCTCGAACCATCCGAGCTGGCCGACGTAGATCTGGCGGACGGAGTGCTGGACACCGCCGTAGAAGTCTCCCAGCCAGGGGTGGGCGGCGAGGTGTTCGGGCAGTTGGACGGCCTCGACGAGTTCGTGCGGCAGCAGCCCCTTGTTCATGTGGCGCAGTGTCTGGTCGTAGACGTACTGGATCGCGTCGCGGTACGCGGTGATGGTCGCGGCGACCTCGGCCGCACCGGCGACGGGCCGGCCGTGGGAGGGGACCAGGTAGGCCGCCGGGTAGTCGCGCATCGTGTCCAGGCCGCGGAACCACACCTGCGGATCGCGGTACTTCGTACCCCGGATGGAGTGGAGGTTCGGGAAGGACTCTCCCTGCAGTGTCTCGGCGGAGTGCAGGATGCCGAGCTGCGGGAACCAGGCGACGATCTCGTCGGCCGCCTCGCTGGGCACCCACTTGAAGTGGACCTTCAGCCCGCCCAGCTCCAGGTCGAGTTCGTTGTCGACCAGATCGGTCGGCGGGATGAGCGTCATCTCGCGGATCTCGAAATCGGGCCCGAGGCCGCCGTTGATACGGCCTTCGGGGCCGACGTCCAGAAGCGTTCCGAGTGAGTAGTCGACGCGGAACCCGATGATCGGGCCGTCACCGCCGGACGAGCTGGCGTTCACGTTCGACATGAACGTGCGGTGCGCGATGATCCTGACCTTGCCCGAGTCGACGTCCGCCTCGTCGACGAAGCCGCGCACGCCCGCATAGTGGTCGGGATGCCAGTGGCTGTACATCACGGCGACGATCTCGGCATCGGTGTACTCACGAAAGGCGGCCAGGCAGTTCCGCGCCTTCCCGGCGTCCTCGGGCGGGTCGATGACCATGGCACCGGTGGGTCCGACGACCATGGTCGGGCTGGTCAGCGCGAACCCGTACGCCTGGAACGCGTTCTCCCCGATTTTGAACACGCCCTGGTCCATCTTGCGCGAGTGGGCGGTCAGGGCCGGGTTGATCCGCTCGTCCGCGTCGGTGAACGCGAGGTTCTTCCCGTTGGGGAACCATGCGATGCCGTCCGGGCCGCCGTGCCAGTACTGACTCAACTTCGCTCCTCGAAATCGCGGTGACGGAGGCTCCGCCTCAAATTGAAAAAGTACATAAGCACCAATTACGGCAAAGGTGAACACGCGGGAAAAGGCACGGGTAGCGCATGGGTGTACGTGGGTCCTGGGACCCGAACAACTGCCCCGAAATGCTCGTGCAACAGGTCAACCGGGCCTGGGAGTATTACACCCATGCTCCGGACCCCCTCCGACGAAGGCGCCGGCACCGGCACCGACTCCCGTACCGGCACCGGCACCGGCACCGACTCCCGCGCCCACCCCCGTACCGCATCCCGCCCCGCCCGCCCCGCCCCGAAAACCTGGCTCCTGGTCGCCACCGCCTGCGCCGGTCAGTTCCTCGTCGTTCTCGACGTCTCCGTCGTGAATGTCGCGCTGCCGTCCATGCGCAGCGACCTCGCCCTGAGCGGTACCGGGCTCCAGTGGGTCGTCAACGCGTACTCGATCGCCTTCGCCGGGTTCATGCTGCTCGGCGGGCGCGCGGGCGACCTGTTCGGGCGTAAGCGGATGTTTCTCCTCGGGCTCGGCCTGTTCACGTTGGCGTCGCTCGTCGGCGGACTCGCCCAGGAGGGCTGGCAGTTGCTCGCCGCGCGGGCCGTCCAGGGGCTCGGCGCCGCCGTCCTCGCGCCGTCCACCCTCACGATCCTCACCTCGGCGGTGCCCGAAGGCGCGGCCCGCGCACGGGCGATAGCGACCTGGACGGCGGTCGGCGCGGGCGGCGGCGCGGCGGGCGGTCTGGTCGGCGGGGTCCTCACGGACGGTCTGTCCTGGCGCTGGGTCCTGCTCATCAACGTACCGATCGGCGCCCTCGTCCTGGCCGCCGCCGCCCGCTGGATACCCGAGAGCCGCGCCGGGGGCGCCCGCCGTCTCGACCTGCCGGGCGCCGTCCTGGTGACGGCGGGCGCGGCGACCCTCGCGTACGGCATCGTGCAGACGGAGGCGTCGGGCTGGACATCGGCCGCGACCCTCGTACCGCTGTGCGCGGGCCTCGCGCTGCTCGGCGTCTTCCTCGCCGTCGAGGCCCGGACGAAGGCCCCGCTGATGCCGCTCAACTTGTTCCGCCGACGGTCGGTCGCCTCGGCGAATGTCGCGATGTTCCTCTGCGGCGGCGGCATGTTCTCCATGTGGTTCTTCATGACGCTGTACGCGCAGAACGTCCTCGGCTACACCCCGCTCGGCGCCGGACTCGCCCTCATCCCCTCCTCGTTGAGCGTCGTCATCGGCTCCAAAATCGCGCCCCGCCTCATGCGCCGCTTCGGCGCGCGGAACGTCGCGGCCGGCGGCACCCTCGTCGCCGTGATCGGCTTCGGCTGGCAGTCCACGATGGGCCCGCACGGCACGTACGTCACCGCGATCATGCTGCCCGGCATCCTGATGATGCTCGGCGCCGGACTCGCCGCGACCCCGCTCGCCTCGCTCGCCACATCGGGCGCAGAGCCGGGCGACGCGGGCCTCGTCTCCGGCCTGGTCAACACCTCCCGCACCCTCGGCGGCGCCCTCGGACTCGCGGTCCTGTCGACAGTCGCCGCGTCCCGCACCGGCGGCGGCACCGACCCGGTGTCCCTGACCGAGGGCTACGCGCTGGCGTTCCGCTGGGGCGCCGCCATCCTCCTCGTCGGCGTGGTGCTGATGGCCGTGTGGCTCCCGAAGAAACCCGCCGCGCCCCACCTCCGGGACCGCCCCAGGGACGGTCAGAGCCAGCCCCGCTGACGCGCCTCCCGTACCGCCTCCATCCGGTTGCGAGTGCTCGTCTTGCCGATCGCCGACGACAGATAGTTGCGGACCGTCGACTCGGACAGGGCGAGTCGGCCCGCGATGTCCGCGACCGTCGCCCCGTCCACCGACGCTTTCAGGACATCGCACTCACGGGCCGTCAGCGGATTCGGTCCCGCGCTCAGCGCGGCGGCGGCCAGCACCGGATCGATCACCGTCTCACCGGCCAGCACCCGCCGGATCGCCCGCGCCAAGTCCTCCACCGGCCCGTCCTTGACGAGGAACCCCGCCGCGCCCGCCTCCATCGCCCGCCGCAGATACCCGGGCCGCCCGAACGTCGTCAGGATCAGCACCCGGCACTCCGGGCACTCCTCGCGCAGATCCGCCGCCGCGTCCAGCCCGCTGCGCCCCGGCAGTTCGATGTCGAGCAGCGCCACGTCGGGCCGGGTCGCCAGGGCCTCACCGACGATGGCGTCCCCCGTCCCGACCTGCGCGACGACCTCCATGTCCGGCTCCATCCCGAGCAGCAGCGCGAGCGCGCCCCGCAGCATGCCCTGGTCCTCGGCGAGCAGGACACGCACGGACCGGGCGGGGCGGGAGGGGCTGTGGTCGCCGGGCATCTCATCCACGGTGCATCTCATCCATGGTGCATCTCATCCATGGGGTCAGGCTACGGTGAGGCCCGCGACGCCCCGTCAGAAGCGCTGGTCGAACCCGCCCCGCACCCGTCCGAAGGTGTTCATCGCCCGGACCGCCGTCGACATCGAGCCGCCCCCGCCCGGGGAGTCCGAGTACGTCACGACCTGACCGAGCGTGCCCGCGAGCGAGATGAGCTTGCGCAGGGTCACCTGGTCCTCCCGGAACTCCGGCGCCGCGACCTCGCCCTGGACGTCCTCAAGGACCTGGATGTGCTGGTTCAGCCGATCGGTGGCCGACTCGCGGTCGTTCTCGTACAGGTCGTCCAGGGCGTGGAAGGTGATCTCACTGGTCCGCAGGCCCACCGCGTGGACCGTCACCGTCTCGGGGGAGAGCCCGCCCGCCGACGACAGGTCGATCTCATGGCGCCGCGCCTCCCGCGCCACCGTGTCCACGTACTGCACGACCGCCGTCCCCGGCGCCGGTGCGTCCCCGCCCTCCGGCACCCTGACCTCCAGAACCACCCAGTACGTCTCCTCGAACGCCAGGTCAGGAGCGAAGATCCGGATGCCCCGCTCCTCGTCGATCAGATCCGGCAGCGGCGCCGTCCCGTACTCCTCCCGCGCCCGCGTCCCCGCCGCGGCGGCGGCCCTACGCACCGACGCCCGCTGCTTCGGGTCGGTGATCAGGTCGTGCCCGTACAGATGCCAGACCTCGACGTCCGCCGCCACGTCGATCTTCACCTGGATGTCGATCGCCGCGAGATGGTCGCGGCGCCCCAGATCCTCCAGGAGATGCGTGCCGACCTGCTCGGGCCGGGTCACGAACGTCGCCTGGCCGCCCGCGATCCCGGCGAGCGCCGCCAGCTCCGGCATCCGCGCGTCGGAGCCGAACCCGAAGCACGACAGCGTCAGACCGGCCCGGGTCCGTCCCGCGATGTTGGTCCTGATCCGGATCCAGTCCCGCTCACCGGAGGTCGGATCGCCGTCCGAGAACAGGTACAGGCAGTTGACGGTACGGCCGCCGCGCGCGTTCCGGCTGATCTCGTCGATGCCGTACTGCACGCCGAGGTTGATGTCCGTCGCCCCTTCCGCCCGCAGCCCCGCGACGATCCGAGCGAACTGGGCGTCGTCCAGGTCGGCCTTACGGGTCGCCTTGAGCGCGGTGCGGACCTGCGAGTCGAAGGTGACGATGCCGAGGCAGTCGTCGGGGCGCAGCCGGGTGTGGATCGCCTGGAGCGCCGACTTCACCGTGTCGAGCTTCTCGCCGTGCATGGACGAACTCGTGTCCACGACGAACACGAAGTTCACCGGCAGCGGCTCCTTCGCCGGGGCGGCGTCCGGCGGTTCGGGCGCGGCCCGCAGTGCGATCTCCACGAAGTGCGTCGTCGCCTCCTTCGCCTTGGACCCGCCGCGCACGGAGGCCACACCATGGCTGACCGCGACCGCCTCACCCGCACCGGGGCCCGGCACCTGATCGGTACGCGCGGCCACGAAGTCGTCGAACCTGATCTGCTCCTGGTCGATCAGCACGCCGTGGTCGACCAGTTCGGACACCCCGAGCGAGGCGCGCGTACCGAAGGCGTTGTTACGGCGGATGAACAGGCCGTCGTGGGGGAGGGGGACGCCCGGGTCGCGGGCGGGGTGGCGGGGGGTGTCGCTTCCGGCGCCGGAGCTGGAGCGCAGGCGGCCCGACTTGGAGGCGGCGATGCGCCTGCTCATCAGCTCGGAGCCGGTGGAGCGGGTGTCCAGGCTCATCCAGTCGACCTCCCGCGCGGCGGGCCTTGAGAACTCCTGGTCGCGTCCGGCTTGGTAGACGCGTGAATCCCCCGAGACGGCGATGGCACGGCCGTAGCCAGAGGGCTCCTGATGGTGCATCAGGGAGCGGCCCTCGACCGGCCGGATCACCCGTCCCGCGCGCAGCCAGTCGAGGAGCAGCGCGTCGGGTGCCTCGGGGGACAGGGCCAACTCGTCGGTGAGCGCGTCCGGATGGATCAGGAACGCCGAGCCCACCCGGTCCCGGCGCGCGTACAGAAAGGTCGACACGGTCAGAGACGTGTGGGTGCGCGATGCGCCGACCTCGTCGCTCAGCTCGCCGACGTAGTACAGGCCGTACCGGCCCGCGTAGGCCCGGCAGTGCGCCTCTCTGCGCGCCGCCTCGGCCGCCGGCAGGGCAGGGGCGCCGGGCAGGGACGTGACGGCGTACGTGGGTCCGCCGCGCGCGACGGGCCGCCCGTCGGGGGGTGTCCGCGTTCCCTCCCCGCAGACCCACAACACGCTGCCCAGACTCAGCAGATGCCACAGCACCGCACCCGGCCGGGGCCGCAGCGCCGTCTCGTCCCACCAGCGGTCCAGGTCGCGCCCGAGGTGTACGAGGACGGGGGCGTCCGGCGCCGACGCCAGCGCAGCGTCCGCCACCGCGCGGTCCTTCGCGGCGGACCCCACCGGCCGCAGACCGAGCCGGAACGCCCCCGTGCGGGCCTCGTCGGCAAGGACGTCCCATGCGGCCTCGGGCAGGTCGACGACGGCGGGCGGACCCACGTAGAGCACGGCGGACGGGGTATTGGACGGACCGTGGGACATGGACACACACTCCGGGAACCGGGAAGGACACAGGGACAGGGACGCCCTTCAAGGGGCGCGGGGAACTGCGCGACCAGCCACGCACCGTCCCGCAGCTTCGTACCGACCCTCAAGCCGGCGCACTCACGCCGTTTCAAGGCCATGCCGCGAAGGCAGCGGGCAACGGTCGTCTATTTCCGTGTTCGTCCGGACGCCCGGCTCGAACATGCCCTCCCCCCTCAACCGGCGGAGCCACACGTCGAGTTCGGCCCCCACCCCCTCACTCGCCGAAGCAAGCGCAGCGGCCCGTTCACGGTCGGCCGGGTCGTCGCCGAGCAGCAGGAGCTTGATCTTCAGCGCTATGGCGTGCGGATTGCGGGCGTCGAGTTGCAGGGCTTCGTCGGTGTAGCGCAGGGCGACCGGGACATGGCCGCGGGCGAGGGCGATCCGTGCCTTCCAGTACCAGAACTCCTCGGCCTCGCGGTCGACCCCCGAGCCCTCCAGGATCCGTTCGGCCCGGTCGGGTTCGGCGCGGGCGACATGCCGGGCGACCTGCGTCAGGGCGCGTTCGCCGGGCGGTTCGTCAGCGGCCGGTGACCGGCGGCCACCCGTGACGACCCGCACCGCGACCAGCAGCACCGCGAGCAGGAACGCCAGCAGGATGCCCGCCATCACCATGAACCGCTGGGCGCCCTCGCCGTCCGCGAGCGTCACGAAGAGCCCGAGGATCGCGATGGTGAACGCGAGCACGATGACCGCCCCGAACAGCGCGGTCGCCTGCGCCGATGTCAGGGCGCGAAACATCTTCTCGCGGATGATGGTGCGGACGAAGTCCCGGTAGAGGAGAAAGAGGACACCGAGCGCGACACCGCTGAGGCCGGCGATCCCGCCGAGCACCTGGAATAGCTCCACCATGAGAGGGACTGTAGGGGCCCGATCGGCGATCGGGGGTCATTTTGTGGTCAACTCGGCGCGTTCCGTAGTCAGTTCGGGCCGCTCCGACGGCAGCTCCGCCGTCACCAGGAAGCCGCCGCCCGCCGCGGGTCCCGCGGTGAGGGCGCCGCCCGCCGTCGCGAGGCGTTCGGTGAGGCCCTTCAGCCCGGTACCGCCGATGCCGCCGAAGCCACCCGTGCCACCCGCGCCCCCTGAGCCTCCGCTCCCGCCCCCGTCGTCCGCGACCGTCAGCCGGACCCGTTCCGTACCGCTCTCGATGGTCAGTTCGCAGCGGCTCGCACCGCTGTGCCGGATCACATTGGTGACGGCCTCGCGGACCACCCAGCCGAGCAGGGCCTCGGTGCCGGGGGCGAGCGGTGGGCCCGAGCGGCGTACGACGGGTTCCACCCCGGCGGCGCTCAGGGCGCCCCGCGCGCCGTCCAGTTCGGTGTCCAGGCTGCCCACGCGGTAGCCGGTGACGGCCTCGCGGATCTCGGTGAGGGCCTGCCTGCCGACGGACTCGATGTCGGTGATCTGGTCGAGCGCCGCCGCCATGTCACGCGGCGCCACGCGCCGGGCGGCCTCCGACTTCACCACGATCACGGAGAGGGTGTGTCCGAGCAGGTCGTGCAGGTCGCGCGAGAAGCGGAGCCGTTCCTTCTCGACGGCGGACCGCGCCAGCTCCTCCCGGGTCTCGCGCAGCTCCCGCACGGTCTCGGAGAGGGTGAGGATCGCCGCCGTGACCATGCAGGACAGGAAGGTGCCGTACGCGACATTGACCGCGCCCCAGCCGTCCCGCAACCCGGCGACAACGCCCGCGAGACCGCTCAGGCCGAGTCCGACGGGGCCGATCGCGCGGCCCCGGACGACCGCGCCCGTCGCGAGGCCGAGCAGCGGGAAGAACAGCAGCCAGCTTCCGCCGTATCCGATGGCGAGCGCGCAGGTCACCGCGCCCAGGGCGAGGAGTAGGTTGCGGGTCGCCGGTGACTCGCGCTTCTCCTTGACGAAGGCGCGGAACACCAGGGACACGTAGAGGGAGTTGAAGGTGAGCAGGCCGAGCCCTGCGATCAGCGGGTTCGCGGTCTTGCCCTGGAGCAGGTTCGAGAAGGACCCCATGCCCATGAGGAGCCAGGGCAGCAGCGCGAAGCCGTTCGGCGGGCCCATCTCCTCGGCGGCACGCGTCCGCTTGCAGCGGCGGACCCACCGGCCGATACGGCTCTTGTCCGCGCCGGTCGCACAGGTCCCGGTGGTCGCGGCCGTGTTCCCCATCGTCACTCCTGTTGTGCCGGTCATACCAGGTCACACCGTCCGCGCGGCCCTGCGGTACGAGACCACAGCGTACGAGCCGAAGGCCAGCAGCCAGAGGGCCAGGACGGAGACCGTGGCCGGGCCCGGCAGCCGTCCGTCCGCCACCGTCCTGCCCAGCTCGGCGAAGCGGTACGTGGGCGTCCAGTCCGACAGGGCGCGCAGCCAGCCGGGGAACAGGGCGATCGGGAACCACAGGCCGCCGACGACGGACAGACCGAGGTTGCAGACCATGTTCACCACGCCCGTGGTCTGCGCGGTCAGCCGGTAGCCGTTGCCGAGGCCGAGCAGCGTGAAGGGCAGCGCGCCGAGCCACAGCAGCACCGCGAGCGCGGCCCACTGGCCGGGTGCGAGCCGGACCCCGTTGACCAGGGCGCCCGCGAGGAGGACCGAGGCGACGGCGGGCGCGACCGTGACCGAGCCGGTCAGCGCCCGGCCCACGACCACCGTGCGCGGCGCCATCGGGGTGACCCGCAGTTGCCGCAGCCAGCCGACGGTCTTGTCCTCGGCGACACCGGTCCCGGTGTTCAGGGCGGCACCGACGGCGCCGTACGCGGCCATGCCCACCATCGACAGGGTCTTCCACTCGCCGTCCGCGCCGCCGCCGACATTCGTGAACAGCAGATACATCAGGACCGGCATCCCGATCCCGAAGATCACGAAGCCGGTGTCGCGCAGAGCCCGGCGCACTTCGAGACGCAGATAGTCGATCATCGGACGGACTCCTTCAGGGGGACGTCGGCGGGGGCGTCGGCGGGGATGTCGGCTGCCGGGGCGGCCGGCTCCGATGTCAGGGCGAGGAACGCGTCCTCCAGCGACGCGGGCGCCACCTCAAGGCGCCGGATCGCCCCCATCGCGGCAAGCGCCACCACCGTCGCGTCGGAGTCGTCGGTGCGCAGCCGCGCCCGGTCGCCCCGTACCTCCACGGACACGACACCGGGCAGCAGGCTCAGCCCCTCGGTGGAGCGCCCCGCCAGGTCGAAGGCGACGAGATGGCCGCCCGCGGACCGCTTGATGCTCTCGCCGGAGCCGTCCGCGACGATCCGGCCGTGGTCGATGACGACGATCCGGTCCGCGTGCGCGTCGGCCTCCTCCAGGTAGTGCGTGGAGAACAGGACGGTGTGCCCGCGCCGCGCGTAGGCCCGCATGGACGCCCAGAACGCGTGCCGCGCCTCGACGTCCAGGGCGGCCGTCGGCTCGTCCAGGACCACCAGCTCGGGGTCGCCCGCCAGCGCGACCGCGAACCGTACGCGCTGGGTCTGGCCGCCCGACAGCCGGTCCACGCGGCGATCGGCGAGGTCGGTGACGCCCGCGAGGCGCAGCGCGTCGGCGACGGGCATCGGGTCGGGATAGCGGCGGGCCACGAAGGTGACCAGCTCGCGGACGGTGACCCGGGGCACCGCGCGGCCCTCCTGGAGCATCGCGCCGACCCGGCCCGCCCGCAGCGCCGCGTCGGGCGCCGCGCCGAAGAGCCGTACCGCGCCCTCGTCCGGCTCGTCGAGCCCGAGGAGCAGGGCGATGGTGGTGGACTTGCCCGCGCCGTTGCGCCCGAGCAGGGCGACCGTCTCGCCTCGGGCGATGTCGAGCCCGATCCCGTCGACGGCGCGCACCGCGCCGAACCTCTTGACCGCCCCCGTGAAGGAAACGGCCGGCTCCGTGCCCGCCGTTCCCGATGTCTTCGTCATGCCAGGAACGCTACGTATCCGGGGCCGCCACCCGGCAGATGCACCCGTACGGAATCGGGCAGGACAAATGTCACGGGTGCGGGGTGTACGTGTGTCGACCCGGCAGTCAACACCCATATGCCGAACCGAATCTGACATGGCGTCAGCAGTCTTCACAACTCAGGTGGCCTCGGCTATACATGGGGATCGCCGGACTGGAACGCGTTCTAGAACGGATGGTCCGTCCGGCCCGATGACGACCTCGGTGCGGCCGACGGTGCGGACGGCCGCACCGAGGTCTTGTCCCGGAAGTCCGTCCCCCAGAAGGCAGGAGGCCCATGCCCATCGACGCCGCCCAGGCCGTCGCCGCCGAGCCCCGGTCGGCCGAGATCGCCTGGGACCACAAGGACGTCCAGCTCTACCACCTCGGCCTCGGCGCGGGCGTCCCCGCCACCGACCCCGACGAACTCCGCTACACCCTGGAGTCCCGGCTGCATGTGCTGCCGAGCTTCGCGACCGTCGCGGGCGCCGGTATGGGTGTGGTCGGCGGTCTCTCGGCGCCCGGCGTCGACATCGACCTCGCCGCCGTCCTGCACGGCGGCCAGACCGTCGAGGTGCACCGCCCTCTCCCCGTCGCCGGGCGCGCGGTCTCCACCTCACGCGTCGCCGCCGTCTACGACAAGGGGAAGGCCGCGATCCTCGTCCTGCGCTCGGAGGCCGCCGACGCCGAAGGGCCGCTGTGGACCAGCGACTCCCAGATCTTCGTACGCGGCGAGGGCGGCTGGGGCGGCGACCGCGGCCCCTCGACCCGCCTGGAGCTGCCCGCGCGGGAGCCGGACCGTACCGTCGAACGCCCGGTCCGCGAGGACCAGGCACTGCTGTACCGGCTCTCCGGCGACTGGAACCCGTTGCACGCCGACCCCGAGTTCGCGAAGCTCGCGGGCTTCGACCGGCCGATCCTGCACGGCCTGTGCTCGTACGGAATGACCCTGAAGGCCGTCGTCGACACGCTGCTCGACGGCGATGTCACCCGCGTCCGCTCCTACACCACCCGCTTCACCGGCATCGTCTTCCCCGGCGAGACGCTGCGCGTGCGGATGTGGCGCGGGACCTCGGGGGCGGACACCCCCGGGGCGGACAAATCGGGCACTGGTCGGATCCAGGTGACGGTCTCCGCCGTGGAGCGCGACGACGCCCCGGTCCTCGCCGACACCGTCGTCACCCACACCTGAGCACGAGCACACCTGAACACGAGAGGACTCGTCAGCATGCGCGCAGCCGTACTCCACGAGACAGGCCAGGACAAGCTCGAAGTCCTCGACGACGTCGAGGCGGTGGGCTTCGGCCCCGGCAAGGTGAGGATCCGCGTCCGGGCCACCGGGCTGTGCCACTCCGACGTCTCGGCGATGAACGGGGTACTGCCGCAGCCCGCGCCGTTCGTCCCCGGCCACGAGGGTGCCGGCGAGGTACTCGACGTCGGCGACGGCGTCACGGCGGTCGCGCCCGGCGACCGGGTCCTGCTCTGCTGGCTGCCGTCCTGCGGCCAGTGTCCGTCCTGCAAGCGCGGCCAGACCCAGCTCTGCCTGGCCGGCTTCATGAACGCGGGCACCCCCAACTTCAAGCGCCCCTCCGGCGACGTCTTCGGCTTCGCGGGCACCGGCACCTTCGCCGAGGAGGTCGTCGTGGACGCGGGCTGCGCCGTACCGATCCCCGACGACGTGCCCTTCGACATCGCCGCGCTCATCGGCTGCGGCGTGACCACGGGCCTCGGCGCCGCCGTCAACACCGCCGACGTGGCGGCCGGTTCGTCGGTCGCCGTCATCGGCTGCGGCGGCGTCGGGATCTCCGCGATCCAGGGCGCCCGGCTCAAGGGCGCCGCCGAGATCGTCGCCGTCGACCCCGTCGCGTCCCGGCGCGAGGCGGCACTCCGCTTCGGCGCGACGGAAGCCGTGGCGCCCGACGGGCTCGCCGACGCCAAACAGCGCCTCACCGCGGGCGAGGGCTTCGACTACGTCTTCGAGGTCGTCGGCAAGTCCGCCACGGCCCGTACCGCGTACGAGACCACCCGGCGCGGCGGCACCCTCTGCGTCGTCGGCGCGGGCGCCATGGACGACCACCTCCAGCTCAACATGTTCGAGCTGTTCTTCGACGAGAAGCGGATCCTGCCGTCGATGTACGGCGGCGGCGACGTCCTGCGGTCGTACGAGCGCGCCATCGCGCTGTGGCGGTCGGGCCGGATCGACCTGGAGAACCTGATCACGCACCGGGTGCCGCTGGCCGAGATCAACGACGCCCTGGAACAGATGCGGACGGGTACGGCCCTGCGTACCTGCATCGAGATCTGAGCCCGCCGGACCACCACCGATCCCGAGAGGACTTCGATGTCACTGCCACTGGAGGGCCTGTCCGCGATCGTGACCGGCGCGGGCCGCGGACTGGGCCGGGCCGAGGCGCTGGAACTCGCCCGGCTCGGCGCGTCCGTCGTCGTCAACGACTACGGGCAGCCCGGCCGTGACGGTTCCGGTACGGCGTCGGCGGGCCCCGCGGACGCCGTCGTCGCCGAGATCGTCGCGGCGGGCGGTACCGCCGTCGCCCACACGGGCGACGTCGCCGACTTCGCGCAGGCCCGCGCCCTGGTCGCCCTGGCGGCCGACACCTTCGGGAAGCTGGACATCCTCGTCAACAACGCGGGCATTCTGCGGGACCGGATGGTCTTCTCGATGAGCGAGGACGAGTGGGACTCGGTGATCCGGGTCCATCTCAAGGGCCACTTCAACACCACGCACTTCGCGTCTGTGCACTGGCGCGAGCGGTCCAAGGCGGCGGGTGCGCCGGTGTACGGGCGGATCGTCAACACCTCGTCCGAGGCGTTCCTCGCCGGTTCGGCGGGGCAGCCCAACTACTCGGCGGCCAAGGGCGGCATCGTCGGTCTGACGACGTCCACCGCACTGGCCCTCACGAAGTACGGGGTCACCGCCAACGCGATATGCCCCCGGGCGCGGACCCGGATGACCGAGGACGTGTTCGCGGGGTTCGGGGTTCCGGAGGCCGGTGATCTCGATCCGCTGGCGCCGGAGCATGTCGCTCCGCTCGTCGGGTATTTGGCGGCGCCGGCCGCCGGGCGGGTCAACGGGCAGTTGCTCGTCGTGCATGGGGGGATGGTTGCGGTGATGGAACGGCCGCGGGTCTGTGCCCAGTTCGATACGGCGAAGGACGTGTTTACGTATGAGGAGTTGGACGCGGTGCTGAGTCCTTATTACGGGGGGCGTTCGGCGGGGGAGACTTTTGCGGCGAGTGAGGTGCTTGGTCTTAAGCGGGGGTAGGTCGTCTTTGGGGGCGGGGGTGGGGGTGGTGCTGTTGGTGCTTGGCTGACGGCCGTGCGTGGCTGGGTGCGCAGTTCCCCGCGCCCCTGAGATCGGGGCCTGCGGCCCCTGATCGCGCAGTTCCCCGCGCCCCTATTTGCGCAGTTCCCCGCGCCCCTGATTGCGCAGTTCCCCGCGCCCCTGTCAGGAGTCGGCCTGTTGGCCGTCCTCCAGTGGTTTGCGGTGGCGGCCGTGGGGCTGGGCTTCCTCTTCCTGGGGGGATACCTGGCCCCGGTGTTTGCCGTGTGGGGGCTGGTCCGCCTGGTCTGTGGGGTCGGTGGGTGCGTCCGTGTGTGCTTCGGTCATTGAAAAGGTCACCCCGTCTTGAAGATCTTTCGCGTAACAGCCGGAAGATTCTAACCGGCGGTCACCCGCCCCCTCAGCGGGGCCTGTTGCAACGGCACCGGGCGTGCCACCCGGACCACCGCGGGGGACTTCGCGTGGGGAGCCAGGGGCGCGGTGACCCGTGCCACCCCGCACGGCACCGCGTCCGTCGCGTACGGCAGGCGCAGCACCCCTTCCCGCGTCCACACCCCAGCCCCCGTCAGCCATCCCTCCGGCGCCGCGATCCGTTGCACCTGGCGGTCGGTGGGGCGCCACAGGCCCACGCAGGTACCGGCCGGACCGTCCACGCGCAGCGCCACCGCGCAGCTCTCCGGGGTCAGTACCTGACCCGGCTGGATCGCGAACGGCGTGAGCGCGCTGTCCGCGGGCCGCAGCGACTCCGGGAACCGCACCGGCAGCGTCGAGCCCAGGACGCCCCAGCCGAGCCGTTCGTGCCCGGGGGACGGCGCGTCCGAGCGGATCAGCAGCAGCCCGCTGTCGGCGTCCGCGAGCAGCAGCCGGTCCGTGCTGTCCTCGGCGATCTGGAGCAGCGGTGACACCTCGCCGCCCCGCTCGATGTCGACCGCCACCGCCTTCGTACGCCCCTCCAGCTCCCGGTCGAGCGCGATCAACCGCCCGGCCCGGTCCAGCCACGCGCCCCCGGAGCAGCGGCCGGGCAGCTCGGCGACCAGTTCGGGCCCGAAGGCGCCGCCCGCCACCAGCCACAGCGCCGTCGTCGTGGCGCCGGGGACCAGGGCGTACGCGCGGTCGCCGCACGGCGCGGGCGGCAGCAGCCTCAACTCCCCGCACTCCACGGCCCCGAGCGGCACCTCGCCCGTACCGGCACCCGTCGGATACAGCAGCGAGAACGCGTGCCGCCCGTCGACGGACCGCCGGATCAGCACCCGGCCGTCCCCCATCGGCTGCACGTCGCTGTCGGCCTCCTCGGGCTGGCCGCCCGGCAGCGGTACGGCGTACGGCTCGGGGCCGTCCAGCGTCCAGCGCTCCGGGAACCAGGCTTCGGCGAACGCCGGGTCGCGGGGGCGGGTCAGGCGCGCCGCGTAGGACCCGTCCGCGGCGATGACGCACCCCGCCGCCACCGCCGCTTCAACGGACCGGTCGGCGTCCTCGTTGTCTCCCGCCGCGGTTTCGATGGCACAGGCCGTCATCGATCGGTCACCTCCGGCGACGAAGCTAGTTTTCGTACGCGCTGGCGTGGCACCGGGGGCCACCACTTCACCCCAAAGGGTGGCGATGTACCGATTCGCCGGTCTGATCGGGGGCGGTTGTGCTGCGCGGAAGCCGGTCTTCTAAAGTTAGGCAGACCTAACTCGCACGTTTCGCCTTGCACGTTTCGCCTCGCCCGTTTCAGGAGTTCTCGATGTCCATACGACGCCGCGGTACGGCCGCCGTCGCCCTCGCCGTGGCCGCCGCGCTGTCCCTCGCCGCCTGCGGTTCCGGTTCCGATTCCGGGGACGACGCGTCCTCCGCCGGCTCCGGGGCCAAGGACAAGGGGGCCGGCGGCAAGTCCGTCGCGCAGGGCGGCGAGGACTTCGCGAAGGCCGCCGAGAACACCGCGAAGATGGGCACCGACGCCAAGCCGGGCGAGTTCCCGCGCACCGTCGAGCACGCCATGGGCAGCACCGAGGTCAAGGCCAGGCCGCAGCGGGTCGTCGTCCTCGACGTCGGCGAACTCGACAACGTCGTCTCGCTCGGCGTCAAGCCCGTCGGCTACGCGCCCACCGAGGGGGACACGGCACTGCCGTCCTATCTGAAGAAGGACGCCGGGTCGCCGAAGAACGTCGGCACGATCAACTCCCTCAATCTGGAGGCCATCGCGAACCTCCAGCCGGATCTGATCCTCGGCAGCGAACTGCGCGCCGCCCAGCTCTACCCCCAGCTCTCGAAGATCGCCCCCACCGTGTTCTCCATCCGCCCCGGCTTCACCTGGAAGGAGAACTACCGCCTCAACGCCGCCGCGCTCGACCGCTCCGCCGAGGCCGACGCGAAGCTCGCCGCGTACGAGAAGAAGGCGAAGGCGCTCGGCGATGAACTCGGGGACAACAAGCCGACCGTGACCATGCTCCGTTACATGCCGGGCATGATCCGCCTCTACGCCAAGGCGTCCTTCATCGGCACGATCCTCGACGACGTCGGCGTGCCCCGGCCCAAGAACCAGCAGATCAACGATCTCGCGACGGAGATCTCGCCGGAGAAGATCGACGACGCCGACGCCGACTGGGTCTTCACCGGCGTCTACGGCGACGCCAAGAAGACGGACCGCGCCAAGGCCGAGGACAACCCCCTCTGGAAGAAGCTCGGCGCCGTCAAGAACGGCCAGGCCAAGGACGTCCCGGACGAGACCTGGTACCTCGGCCTCGGCGTCACGGCGGCGGACAAGGTCCTGGACGACCTGAAGGGCTTCCTGGCCTCGTAACCCCCGGGATCGGGAGGGACGGACGGGACCGTTCGAAGGGGTACGAACTGCGGGTAGCCTTTCATCCGTGCCCCGTCTCTCTGAAGTCATTGCCGCGCTCGACGCTCTCTGGCCCCCCGAGCGGGCCGAAAGCTGGGACGCGGTCGGGACCGTCTGCGGGGATCCTGACAGTGAGGTCGGACGGGTCCTGTTCGCGGTCGACCCGGTCCAGGACATCGCCGACGAGGCCGTGAAACTGGGCGCCGACCTCCTCGTCACGCACCACCCGCTCTATCTGCGCGGTACGACGACCGTCGCGGCCTCGCACTTCAAGGGCCGGGTCGTGCACACCCTGATCAGGAACGACATCGCCCTGCACGTCGCCCACACCAACGCCGACCGCGCCGACCCCGGTGTCTCGGACGCCCTCGCCGGCGCCCTGGACCTGCGGGTCGTCCGGCCGCTGGTCCCGGACCCGACCGACCCCGAAGGGCGGCGGGGCCTCGGCCGGGTCTGCGAGGTGGACGGTCCGCTGACCGTCGGCGAACTCGCCGCGCGCGCCGCCGAGCGGCTGCCCGCCACCGCGCAGGGCATCCGCGTCGCGGGCGACCCCGACGCCCCCGTCCGTACGGTCGCCGTCAGCGGCGGCTCGGGCGACAGCCTCTTCGACGACGTACGCGCCGCCGGCGTCGACGCCTTCCTCACCGCGGACCTGCGCCACCACCCGGCGTCCGAGGCCCGCCAGCCCCACGGCCAGGGCACACCGGCGCTGCTCGACGCGGCCCACTGGGCCACCGAGTGGCCCTGGTGCGAGCTGGCCGCCGCCCAGCTCGACCAGATCTCCGACCGGAACGGATGGGGACTGCGTACGCATGTCTCCGCGACGGTCACCGACCCCTGGACCGCCCACGCGGCGTCCACCCACCCCGCCGGACCCTTCGCCCGCTACCCCTCGAACCAGGGAGCCCCCAACTGAACGCCGCGCCCGCCGACCAGCTCCGCCTTCTCGACGTCCAGGCACTCGACGCCAGGCTGCAACAGCTCGCGCACAAGCGGAAGTCGCTGCTCGAGCACGCCGAGATCGAGTCGCTGACCAAGGACCTCACCCAGCTCCGTGACCTGCTCGTCGCGGCGCAGACCGAGGAGAGCGACTGCTCCCGCGAGCAGACCAAGGCCGAGCAGGACGTCGACCAGGTGCGCCAGCGCGCCGCCCGCGACCAGCAGCGGCTCGACTCCGGCGCCATCACCTCGCCGAAGGACCTGGAGAACCTCCAGCGCGAGATCGCCTCGCTCGCCAAGCGCCAGGGCGACCTGGAGGACATCGTCCTGGAGGTCATGGAGCGCCGTGAGTCCGCGCAGGAGCGCGTCACCGAACTGACGGGCCGGGTCTCCTCGGTGCAGGCGAAGATCGACGACGCGACCGCCCGCCGCGACGCCTCCTTCGAGGAGCTGGACGGCGAGGCCGCCACCGCCACCAAGGAGCGCGAGGTCATCTCGGGCACCATCCCGGCCGACCTCCTCAAGCTTTACGACAAGCTCCGCGCGCAGCAGGGCGGCGTCGGCGCGGCCAAGCTGTACCAGCGGCGCTGCGAGGGCTGCCGTCTGGAGCTGAACATCACCGAGGTGAACGAGGTGCGGGCCGCCGCGCCGGACACGGTGCTGCGCTGCGAGAACTGCCGCCGCATCCTGGTCCGCACGTCCGAGTCCGGCCTGTAGGGGTTGTCCAGGTGAGCGCTGCACGGGAGTTCGTGGTCGAGGCCGACGGCGGATCCCGGGGCAACCCGGGGCCCGCGGGCTACGGTTCCGTCGTGATCGACGGGGCCACGGGGGAGACCCTGGCGGAGGCCGCCGAGTACATCGGGATCGCCACGAACAACGTCGCCGAGTACCGGGGTCTCGTCGCCGGTCTCCGCGCGGCCCACGCCCTCGACCCGTCGGTGCCGGTCCATGTCCGTATGGATTCCAAGCTCGTCGTGGAGCAGATGTCGGGCCGCTGGAAGATCAAGCACCCGGACATGAAGCCCCTCGCCGCCGAGGCCGCGTCGGTCTACCCGCCGGGCCGGGTCACCTACGAGTGGATCCCCCGCGAGAAGAACAAGCACGCGGACCGCCTGGCCAACGAGGCGATGGACGCGGGCAAGCGGGGCGAGCAGTGGTCTCCTTCGAAGTCGACGGCGGATCTGGACACGGGAGCGCCCGGCGACGCGGCGGCCGGCGCCGCGAAGGCGAGGGCGGCCCTGGCGAGCAGTCCTTCCCGTCGCGGAGCGACGGAGCAACGGCAGCCCGCCGGGCGCAAGGCCGCCGCCGACCTCCGCGCGGCGCGCAATCTGGCGCAGGCGCCCTCCGTCGGCTGGGGCGGGGCCGACCTCGGCACCCCGGCGACCTTCGTCCTGCTGCGGCACGGCGAGACCCCGCTGACCCCCGAGAAGCGGTTCTCCGGCAGCGGCGGCAGCGACCCGGCGCTCACCGCGGCCGGTCGCGCCCAGGCCGAACGGGCCGCCGCCTCACTCGCGGCGCGCGGCACCATCCAGGCCGTCGTCTCGTCCCCGCTCATCCGCTGCATGGAGACCGCGCGGACCGTCGCGGACCGCCTCGGCCTCGACGTGACCATCGAGGACGGCCTGCGCGAAACGGACTTCGGCGCCTGGGAGGGCCTGACCTTCGCCGAGGTCCAGGAGCGCCACCCGGACGACCTGACCGCGTGGCTCGCCTCCACCGACGTCCGCCCCACGGGCGGCGGCGAGAGCTTCGACGAGGTCACGCACCGGGTCACCGCGGCCCGCGACAAGCTCGTCGCCGCGTACGCGGGCCGCACGGTCCTCGTCGTCACGCACGTCACGCCGATCAAGACGCTGGTACGGCTCGCGCTCGGCGCCCCGCCGGAGTCCGTGTTCCGGATGGAACTCTCGTCGGCGTCCGTGTCGGTCGTCGCGTACTACGGCGACGGGAACCCGAGCGTCCGGCTCCTCAACGACACGGGCCACCTGCGCTGAACCGGCCGCGCGTCAGCGCAGCGCCGCCGCCTCGCGCGCCAGGGACGCCACCCGCTCCCAGTCCCCGGCCGCGACGGCGTCGGCGGGCAGCATCCACGAACCGCCCACGCACCCGACGTTCCGCAGCGCCAGATACGCGGGCGCCGACGCGGGTGTGATCCCGCCGGTCGGGCAGAACCGGGCGCCGGGCAGCGGCCCCGCGAGGGACTTCAGATACGCGGTGCCGCCCGCCGCCTCGGCCGGGAAGAACTTCATCTCGGACACCCCGTGCTCCAGCAGCGCCACGACCTCCGACGCCGTCGAGACGCCCGGCAGGAACGGCACTCCGGACGCCTTCATCGCGGCGAGCAGCCGCTCGGTCCACCCCGGGCTGACCAGGAACCGGGCCCCGGCCGCCACCGATGCGGCGACCTGCTCGGGCGTGATGACGGTCCCCGCGCCGACCACCGCATCCGGGACCGCGTCCGCGATGGCGCGGATCGCCTCCAGTGCGGCGGGCGTCCGCAGCGTCACCTCGATCGCCGGCAGCCCGCCCGCGACCAGCGCCCGCGCCAGCGGCACGGCGTCCGCGACGTCCTCCACGACGACGACCGGGAGCACCGGCGCGAGAGCGAGGACCGAGGGCGACGGAGACGGGGGCGAAGGCAGGGGCGGGGGAGTCATGGCGTCATCCTGCCGCGCGAGTGGCACCCTGCGCAAAGGGCGTTGCATAGGGTGCAACCACACGACACCCTTCGGGGGTGCTCAGTGAATCTCCGTCACCACGACATCCAGTTCCCAGGGCCGCCCCGCCCGCTCCGGCGCCGCCGCCTCCACCACGTACCCGAGATCCCGCAACGCCTCCACCAGCGCCGCCGGATTCCTGGGCTCCGCGCCCGCCGTGAGCAGACTGCGGACGATCCGGCCCTTCGTCGCCTTGTTGAAGTGGCTGACGACGGACCGCTTCTCGACACCGTTCACCCTCTGCGCGTGCAGCACCCGGACGGTCGCCGTCCGCGAGGCGACCTCACCCGTGGGGCGCCAGGCCGCCGCGTACGCCGACGACCGCAGGTCCAGGACGAGCCCCCGGCCCACCGCGTCGGGCAGGACGCCGGCCAGGACCGGCCGCCAGTACGCGCCGAGCGCCCCGAGCCCCGGCAGCTTCACCCCCATCGAGCAGCGGTACGGCGGAATACGGTCGTTCACGCGGACCGCGCCCCACAGCCCCGAGAAGACGAGGAGCGACCGGGTCGCGCGCCGCTTCGCCGCCGGATCGAGCGAGGACAGCCCCAGAGCGTCGTAGAGGACGCCCGTGTAGATCTCACCGGCCGGGCGGGTGCCCGCCGTGCGCAGCACCGCGTTGAGCGCGATCTCGCCGCGCAGCCCCTCGCTCAGGCCCAGTACCTCGCGCGCCTTCTCCTCGTCGGCGACGCACAGCTCGACGAGTTCGTCGATGACGGCCTGCTGGGCCCCGGCGAGTCCGGGCAGCGACAGCGATTCCGGCTTCAGCGGGGCGCCGCGACCGGAGGATGCCTTGCCTTCGGAGGGCGGCAGCAGCACGAGCACGATCGGTTCTCCGTAAGTCGTCGGACGTGGTCAGCCAGCGTACGCGGAACCGCACCGGGTCCCGCCGACCGCACAGGGTGCCGTCCCCACCGCACCGACCTAGGCTCGACCCATGCCCCGCCGCCACCTGCACGTCACCGGCGCAGCCGAGGCTCCGCTGCGGGCCGCCCTGCGTACCCTGCGGACCACGCTCGGGGTGCCCGACGGCTTTCCGCCCGAGGTCGCCGACGAGGCGCGCCGGGCCGCGGGGGACCCCCGGCTCCCGGTGCGGGACGCGACCGACGTCCCCTTCTTCACGCTCGACCCGCCCACCTCGCGCGACCTCGACCAGGCGATGCACCTCGCCCGCACCCCCACCGGCTACCGCGTCCGGTACGCCATCGCCGACGTCGCCGCCTTCGTCACCCCGGGCGGCGCCCTCGACCGCGAGGCGCACCGCCGGGTCACCACCCTGTACTTCCCCGACCTGCGCGTCCCCCTGCACCCGGCCGTCCTCAGCGAAGGCGCCGCCAGCCTGCTGCCCGGCACGACCCGCCCTGCGGTGCTGTGGACCCTCGACCTCGACGCGGACGGCCGTACCGCCACCGCCGACGTGCGGCGCGCCCTGGTCCGCAGCCGCGCCCAGCTCGACTACGCGGGCGTGCAGCGGGCCCTCGACACGGGCACCGCCGAGGAGACCGTCGTCCTGCTCGGCGAGATCGGGCGGCTGCGCGAACGGCTGGAGATCGAGCGCGGCGGCATCTCCCTCAACGTGCCCGAGCAGGAGATCGTCGAGCGCGACCACACCTACGAACCTGCCTTCCGCGCCCCGCTGCCCACCGAGGCGTGGAACGCCCAGATCTCCCTGCTCACCGGCGCGGCAGCCGCCGATCTGATGCTCGCCACCGGCACCGGGGTCCTGCGCACCCTGCCCCCGGCCCCGGACGGCGCCGTCGGCCGGCTGCGGCGCACCGCGAAGGCCCTGCACATCGACTGGCCTCACCACGTCCCGTACGCGGAACTCGTCCGCTCGCTCGACCCGGAGCAGCCCCGCCACGCGGCGTTCCTCCAGGAGTGCACGACCCTGCTGCGCGGCGCCGGATACACCGTCTTCCGCGACGGCGCCAGGCCAGGACTCGCCGTGCACGCCGCCGTCGCCGCGCCCTACACCCACTGCACCGCGCCGCTGCGGCGCCTGGTCGACCGGTACACGTCCGAGCTGTGCGTGGCCGCTTCGGCGGGCACCGCGCCGCCCGAGTGGGTGCTCGCCGCGCTCGACGGGCTGCCGAAGGAGATGGCGGACGGGGCCCGGCGCGCGGGCACCGTGGAGCGCGCGTGCGTCGACGTGGTGGAGGCGGCGCTCCTCAAGGACCGGGTCGGCGACCTCTTCGACGGCTGCGTGGTCGACGTACAGGAGCACGAACCGACCGTCGGGACCGTCCAGGTGGAGGACCCGGCGATCGTGGCGCGGGTCGCGGGCGGCACGGAGCCGCTGCCGCTGGGCGAGCGGCTGCGCGTCCGGCTGGTCCAGGCGGACCCGGGGACGGCGCGGGTGCTGTTCGCTCCCGCGTGACTCCCGGGTGATCAGCGGCGAGGGGGCTGGGGCGTACGGCCCTGGTCGGGCGGGGTGTGCGGGGTTTATGGTGCTTTTCGCGGGGGTTCCGTCGCGAAAGTCGTGGTCACCGTCGAGTTCCGTGCCGACGAATGGAGGAGTCCCCGTGCGATCGCTTCCGCCTCCCGGCACAGGCACAGGCACCGGCACCGAGCGCTTCTGGGACGTCACGGTCGCCCCCCGGCTGCCGCACGCCGCGGACACGACCCCGACCTCGACCCCGGCGGTCCCGGACCCGGCCCTCAGCCCCGCCCTCCTCCGCCGCGTCGCCGGATTCCACGCCTCCGGCCTCCGTACCGCACGATTCCTCTGGTGCGAGGACGGCCACTGGGCCCGCTGCCGTCTCCTCCTGAGCCCCACACCCGCGCTCGCACCCACCCCCACGCTCGGCGAAGCCGTCGTAGAGCTGCGCACCCGCCCCCTGACCGGCCCGCCGTCCGGACTGACCGCCCGTGAGATCGACATCATCTCGCTGGTCGCGCTCGGGCTGTCCAACCGGGAGATCTCCAGCCGCCTCGGCACCAGCATCCGCACCGTGACGACCCAGGTCGAACGGCTCCTGAAGAAGCTCGGCCAGGACTCGCGGGCGGGCCTGAGCGCGCTCGCCGTCGACCGCGACCTGATCCGGCTGCCGATCCCCGGCGGCGTCGAACACCGCTCGGGCATCCGCGTCCTGGACATCGAGCGGCACGCGGCCACCGCGACCTCCGCCACCGTCCCCGCGCCCCGCGCCGTACACACCGGCCAGGCCCGTGCCGTCCGCCGGGACACGGTACGGATCGGCACCCTCGTCGTCGGCGGAGCCTTCGCCGCCGACGGCCGCGAGTCGGCGCAGGGCGCGGCGCTCGCCGTCCGCGACGTCAACGCGCTCCGCCACGACTACGGCCGCGCCCTCGAACACGTCACCGTCCGCGTGGACCCCCTGGACGAGGACTCCGTACGCGCCGGTCTCGCCGCCCTCACCGACGCCGACGTCGACGCGATCACCAGCAGCTACGCCAGCGCCATCAGCCCCGCCGTCTTCGAGTTCGCCGCCGACTTCGGACGGACCTTCCTGCACACCAACACCTGGACGCGCAGCGTCGACGCGGTCCGCGAGGACCCGCGCCGCTACGGGCACGTCTTCCAGACCTGCCCGTCCGAGACCGCCTACCAGGCAGCTCTCCTCGCCTATCTGCGCTCCCGCCCGCCCGTCGCGGGCCGCGCGCCCCGGCTCGCCGTGATCGAACTCGACGGCTACGGCTGCGCGGTCACGGACCCCACCTTCGCGGCCCGGGTACGGGAGCGGGGCTGGACCGTCACATCGGCGCACCGCGTCGGCCTGACCGTCACGGACCCCGACGCCCTCGTCCTGGGCGTCCTCGACGACAGGCCCGACGTGATCGTGGTGTCCCACCTCAGCGTCGACACCGCCGCCGCCCTCCAGAACGCGATCACCCGGCACCACCCGCACCAGCTCACGTACCACATCTACACCCCGTCGGTGCCGGGCTTCGCGCGGCGGATCGAGCACCGGGGCGGGCAGGTCATCTGGTCCACGGTCACCGGCCGCCCCGACGACCCGCTCGGCCGCCGCTTCACCGAGGCGTACACCCGGGCCTACGGAGTGCCGCCCGGCCGCAGCCAGGCCAGCGCGGCCTACGACCAGGTGCGGATGGTGCACGCCGCGTTCTCCGTGACGGGCTCGCTCAGCCCGGAGGCGGTCGGCGCCTATCTGCGGGACTCGGCCTACCGGGGCGTGAACGGCACGTACCTCTTCGCCTCACCGGGCCAGGCCGTCTCCGGCTATCCGTACGACACCGTCGACCAGAGCCTGTCGCAGCCCACGCTCACCTACCGGCTCTCCGGCAGCGGCCAGGAGATCCTTTCGGTGGCCTGACGCCCCCGCTCCCTCACTCCCTCACCGGGCGCCGGCGAAGAACTCCTCGTAGTCGTACGTGACCCGGGGCGCCGTACAGGGATGGCCGAGGGTGAGTCGGAGGGTGGACCGGTGCGGCTCGATGAGGGCGCTCGCGACCGTCGAGCCCTGTTCCAGCGGGTGTTCCCGGGGGTTCGGGTGGCAGCACAGCGCGTCCGGATAGTTCTCGTGGTCGCTCAGCACCTCGTGCCACCCCGCCACCGAAGGCACCGGCATCAGCTCCGCGAGCGCGGTGGCCCGCGCCCGCCGGAACAGCGTGTCCGGCATGACCCTCGGGCCGTGGTCGGTACCGGCGGACGCGAACGCCGAGTCACCGCTGTCGAAGTGATTGGCGTGTACGAGGAGTCCGCCCCGCCGGACCCGCAGCGCGCTCACGTCCCGGGGGCCGCCCGGCCGGCACTCCAGGTCGACCGCTCCGACGTCACCCGCCTCACCGTCACCCGCCTTGCCGTCACGGCCGACGAGCAGATAGTTCGCCGAGGAGGAGCGGGTGACCGTCCGCAGCAGCTCCTCGCCCGCCGCCACGGACCCGGCGCCGAGCAGCATCCGCAGCAGCAGGTGGTACGGCATCCCGGGGGAGCCCACGTCGAGCGAGGTCACCAGCGCGTTGGTCAGGACCGTCAGCCCCGCCGAGTTCATGCCGAACTTGGCGAGCAGCCCCGCCTCGACCACCGACACCCACCGGGGCCCGGCGTCCGGCGCCGCCTCCAGGACGACGACGGTCTCGTGCGAGAAGGGGATCCAGTCCCAGTTCTGCCCGACGACCGGCTCGGACCCGCGCAGATCGCAGAAGGACGTGCACTCCAAGGGCGTTCGGGCGGCGGACGCCCGGGACGCGCCGGCTGCGGCGATTTTGCGGGCCTTGCCTGAGAACAGGATCTCGGTCCGCAGATTCAGCGCGAGGACGTCATCGAAGGAGACCCCGGCGCCTTCCGCGATCCCGCGTACCTCGTCGAGCAGGCTCTCGTCGACCTCCTGGATCGCCGGTACGAACGTCTCGGCCAGCGCGGTCGCCGCACCCCAGTCGAGCGCGGCGAACTTCGCGTATACCCGCTCGTAGTTCTCCAGCGAGAGCAGAATCCGTTGCCGGGCCGCCGTGCCGTACTGCCGGCCGCGCTCCCGCGCACCGCCCGTCGTCCGGACGATCAGGGGATCGCGGACCGGGGTGGCCGCCGCCTGTGCGGTGCTCATGACGCGCTCTGCCCGCCGTCGACCGCGATCACGGTCCCGTTCACATACGCCGCGTCCTGCGAAGCGAGGAACAGACACACCCGCGCCACCTCGTCCGCGGTGCCGAGCCGCCCTGCCGGAATGCGCCGCAGGACCTGCGCGAATGCTTCCGGGTCGCCGGACACCGTGGTCATCGGGGTGTCGATCACCCCGGGCGCCACCACATTGCAGCGGATGCCGTCCGGCCCCCATTCGACGGCGAGCTGCCGCGCCAGGGAGACGACGGCGCCCTTGCTCGCGCTGTACGCGGCGCTCGGCTCACCGGCGTCCCCGCGCACGGCGGCGATGCTGGACAGGAGCGTGACGCTGCCGCCCTCGCCCGCGTCGATCATGCGCCGGGCGGCAGCGGCAGCGACGAGCAGCGACCCGCGCGCGTTGAGGTTCACGACCGCGTCCCAGTCGGCGGCGGTCGTCCCGGTGGCGGCCTTGAAGCGGTAGATCCCGGCGCAGTGGACCAGGGCGTGCGGCGCGTGACCGCCCCACTCCTCGTCGACCTTCTCGAAGGCCTCCCGTACCGAGTGTTCGTCCGTGAGGTCGCAGGGGAACGCGATCAGCTCCCCGCCCACGCGCCGGCCGTCCGCCGCCAGGTCCAGGCCGATCACGGACCAGCCGAGGGCTTCGGCGAGCGCGGCGGTCGCCCGGCCGATGCCGGAGTGGGAGCCGGTGACGACGAGGCGCCGCCGGACGGGGGAGCCGCCCCCCTTATCGCCCGTGTTGCTCATGTCGCTCATGAGGTGAGCACTCCTCCGTTGACGTTCAGGGTCTGGCCGGTCACGTAGTCGGCGCCGGACAGCAGATAGTGGACGGCGTCGGCGACATCGGCCGCGGTGCCGTGCCGCCCGAGCGGCACCTCGGCGACCACCTGGCGGCGCTCCTCGTCGTAGGTCCGCCCGCTGCGCCGGGCCCGTGAGGTCAGCTCCTCGCGGTGCATGTCGGTCATCACATAGCCGGGCGCGACGGCGTTGACCGTGCAGACGGCGGCCAGCTCCACGGACAGCGTGCGCATCAGGGACGCGACGGCCGCCTTGGACGCGCTGTAGGCGCCCGCGCCGGGCGTCGGCTGCTGGGCGAAGAGCGACCCGATGACGACGATCCGCCCCCGCGTACTACCGGTGCCTCCCAGGAACGGCCGTACCGCCCGCACACAGTGCAGTACGCCGAAGAAGTTGATGTCGAGAACGCGGCGGATGTCGTCGTCGGCGGTGTCGAGCAGCGGGGTCTCGGGCCCGCCGACGGCGGCGTTCGCCACCAGCGCGTCGATGGCGCCGAACGCGGCGATCGCGCCCCGCGCCATCCGCGCCGCGTCCTCGGCGCGGGACACGTCCCCGACGACGGCGGCCACCCGCTCACCGCTGGCGTCGATCGCGCGGGCGGCGCCCTCGACCTCCGGGTCGATGTCGGACAGCAGCACGTTCCACCCCTCGGCGACCAGCCGCAGCGCGACCCCGTGCCCGATCCCACGGGCGGCGCCGGTCACCACGGCGGTGAGGCGGCGGCTCATGACAGCACCGCCGCGGCGGCGGGGGCGGCCGGGGACGCGGCACGGACAGCGCCGGCGATCTCCTCGCACCGCGCGAACCAGATCCCGTCGTCACTCCGGAGCCCGGTCAGGAAGGTCTCCAGCATCCGCAGCCTGCCGGGGCGCCCGATGATCTGCGGATGCACGGTCAGCGTGATCAGCCCCCCGGCCGCGCGGATCGCCGACGCCTCCTCGCCCCACAGCTCCGCGACCTCCCGCGAGGAGCGGATCGTCCGGTCCCAGCTCGTCGCGTCGAACCAGAAGTGCGGTGCGTCGTCCAGCGACCAGTGCACCGGGATCTCGACCAGATCATGGTCCGGATGCGCGTACGGAAGGACCGCGTCCATCATGTTCGATGCGTGCCCGAACCCGTGCTCGACCAGCAGATCCAGGGTGTGCGGGCTGATGTCCCACGAGGGCGAGCGATAGCCCGCGACCCGGTCGGTGAAGGCACGCAACACGTCCAGACCGCGCACGAGTTCGTCCTCTTCCTCACCGCGGGCCATGAGATGCGGGGAGCGGTGCGAGAAACCGTGATGCCCAATCTCATGCCCCCGCCCGGCAATGGCCTCCACGGCATGCGGATATCGCTCCGCGTCACCGCCGCACACGAAGAACGTTGCCGGAACATCGAGCCGCTCGAACAGATCCAGAAGCTGCGGTACGGCGATTTCGGCGCCGTACCGTGCCTGGGACAGCACTCCGGGTCGTGCCGCGTTCGCGGGGTCCTCGGCGAGCCACAATTCCTCGGCGTCGAAGTCGACCGTCACCGCCATTGCCGCTTCATAGCCCTGTGGCCACATACGGGGTCCTCTCTCCTTCGCGGGGATCAAGGAACACGGTACGGGCGGGGTACGGAATGCGAACTCCGTAAGATTACGTACGCGGGCACGCGGGTCTGGGCAGGCCCCGGCCGTACGTACAGTTGCGTATGTCGGTCACCGTCGCTGTTTGTCACTCTTCGGGAATCGATGGAACCCCCGTTGAACCGACGGGCGCGGAGAGGAAACATGCCGGTGTCCAGTCCCACCACGGAAAAAGCACCTCAGTTGAAGCGAGCCCTCGGGCTGCCCGCGATCGTCCTGTTCGGCCTCACCTACATGTCGCCCGTCGCGGTCTTCACCACGTACGGAATCGTCGGCGACGACACCGGCGGCCACCTTCCCGCGGCCTACGTCCTGGCACTCGCCGTGATGCTGCTCACCGCCCACAGCTACGGGCGCATGGTGCGCAGCTTTCCGGCGGCCGGTTCCGCGTACAAGTACGCACAGCGCGCCTTCGGCGGCCATATCGGGTTTCTCACCGGGTGGACGCTTCTGCTCGACTACCTTTTCCTCCCGATGGTGTCCTTCCTGCTCGCCGGAGTCTATCTGCACGCACAATTCCCGGCGATATCGCAGGGAGTATGGAGTGTGATCGTTCTTCTCGTGGTGCTGGTGTTCAATGTGCTCGGCGTGAAATTCATGAGCCGTATCACGGCCGTCATCATGGGTGTCACGGCGGTGCTTCTGGTGGCGTTCGTGACGCTGGGCGGCGCCCAGTCCAAGGTGTCGGCGGGCGACGCCTTCCAGTCGTTCGTCCCGGCGTCGGACCAGTGGTCGCTCCTCGCGGGCGGCGCCGCGATCCTCGCGCTGAGCTTCCTCGGATTCGACGCGGTCTCCACGCTCGCGGAAGAGGCCCACAATCCGCGCCGTACCGTGCCCCTCGGCATCATTCTGACCACCGCGATCGGCGGCGGTCTGTTCATTCTCGTCGCCTGGATCGGCGCGCTCGTCCGGCCCGAAGGCAATTTCGCGAATCCGGACGCGGCGGGTGCCGAATTGATGCGGATCGTCGGCGGCAACGCGATGAGCGGCGCGTTCACGGCCGTCTATGTCCTCGGCTGTTTCGGCTCCGCGATGGTCTCCCAGGCGAGCGTCTCGCGGATCATCTTCTCCATGGGCCGCGACGGTCTGCTGCCCCGCCGGGTCTTCGGCCGGCTGCACCCCAGGTTCGGTACGCCGGTCGGCGCGCTCGTCGCCGTCTCGGCGGTGGCGCTGCTGTCGACGGTGCTCACCCTGGACGACGCCGTCGTGATGATCAACTTCGGTGCGCTGGCGGCCTTCTCGATGGTCAACCTCAGCGTGATCAAGCACTACCTCTTCGGCCCCGACCGCACCCTCGGAGTCCGCTCCCTCCTGGTCGACGGCCTGCTTCCGGGCCTCGGCTTCGCCAGCACGGTCTGGCTCTGGACCAGCCTCTCCGGCACCACGTTCAAGGTCGGCCTCGCGTGGATGGCGGCGGGCGTGGTCATCCTGGCCGTCTCCACCCGCCTGTTCACCCGCCGCCCACCGGAGCTGCACATGGACGGCGACGCCCCGGAGAACCGGACCCCGGCGGTCCCGGAGCCGGTCTCGTAGGAGGGTCCCCCTTTCGGAACGAGTCCCCCCGCGCCCGGTCCGGGTACGGGGGGACTCGCCCGCGTCAGGGCCGGACATCCACCCCGCCGCGCGACCGCAACGCGCGTACCAGCGCATCCGGCTCCTCCGCGTGCAGCCGGACCAGCGTCACCTGCTGGCGCCGCCCGAACAGCGTCAGCCGCTCGACCGGCGCCCCCAGCTCAAGGGTCACCGACGTCATCGCCCCGATGTCGAGGTCGAGTTCACCGTCGGCCTTCTCGTGCGAGGTGCGCAGCTCCCGCCGGATCGCGGTGATGTTGCTCAGCGGTATCCGCAGATCGAGGTACGCCCCTTTCCGCACCCGCAGCGAGTCCGGGCCAAGGACGTGCGGCCGGACCACCGATGCGGCGTGCAGGCCGACGATCATCACCACCGTGTAGACGTCCAGCACCAGGACCACCAGATGCACGACCGGCCAGTCCCGCAGCAGATACGCGAGCCCGACGGTCTCCACGACGCACGCGAACGCGAGCCCGTACATCATCGCGGCCTGCTCACGCGCGTACCCGAACACCTGGTTCCCGTCCCCGCGCCGCACCCCGTGCCGCCGCCGCGCCACCCAGAGCCCGAAGGACATCAGGACACGCCACTCGTGCCGCACCACGGCCACGACCGGTTTCACCCCGCACCCCTCTCCAGGACGAGCCGCACACCCTGGCGCACGGCCTCCGCCTGTGCCGGTGAGAACTCCGCGAAGAACGCCTCCATGAAGCTGTCCGGCGGACCGTCGAGCGCGTCGAGGGTGACGCCCGCGTCTGCCAGTGACGCGGGCAGCAGATCCGCGAGCGCCCGCGCTGCGTCCGCCACCCGCGGATCGTCCGCCTCCGCACCGGCCAGGGCGTCGAGGAGCGCGTACACCTCGTTCGCCCGCTCCACCCCGCCGGGCGCCCGCACCACATCCCCCAGCAGGGCCGCCATCCGGGCCTGGTCGCCCGTCGCCGCCGTCGAGTCGAGGAGCACGAGCAGCTCCCGGTCCTTCGCGGCCATCGGCGACTCCACGCCGCCCGGCGGATACCCGGAGTCCGCCAACTCGCCGAGCAGCGCGCCGAGTTCGGGCGACACGGGCCCCTCGGCGGGCAGCCGCCCCGCCGCCGCGTCCGCCAGCAGCCCGCGCAGCCGCGCCCGCCGCACCCGCAGCGCCTCCTCCTGCCGGGCGAGGTCGTCGTCGAGTTCACCGAGCACCGCGACGAGTTCCCGCCCGGCGTCGTCCGCGAGGACGTCCCGTACCTCGGGGAGGCCGAGCCCCAGCTCGGTGAGGCGGCGGATACGGGCCAGCACGACGGCGTGCCGCAGCCCGTAGTCGCGGTAGCCGTTGGGCCGCCGCTCGGGCTCGGGCAGCAGTCCGAGATGGTGGTAGTGCCTGATGGCGCGCGTCGTCACCCCGACGACGGCGCTCAGCTCGCCGATACGCATGCCTTCAGTAGAAACGTTGACGCTGCGGCAAGGTCAAGCACGGCTGACGCCCGGCGCGGCATGGATGACGGGGGCGGGCGCGTTGAGGGCTGTGTGCGGGGTGGCGGTAGGCGGTACGAGTGAGGGGAGCGGGAGACATGGAGTCGTCCGGTACGGGGGGTACGGGGATGCGTGTGGAGTCCGGCGGGGGAGATTCCAGTTCCCGTGCGCGGTCTGCGCCGCGTGAGCTGGCCGTCTGGACCCGTACCCCCCTCGGCCCACCGGAGTGCGGCGAATCCCTGGACCTGCTCACCGCCCGCTTCGACCGGCACCGCTACGCCCCGCACGCCCACCAGGAATTCACCATCGGCGTCTGCGTCGGCGGCACCGAGATCATCGACTACCGGGGCGGGCGCGTGCACGTGGGGCCCGGCTCCATCGTCGTCCTCGCCCCCGGCGAGGTGCACACCGGCCGCCCCGGCCCCTGCGGGGGCGGCTACGCGTACCGGGCCATGTACCCCCTCCAGCCGCTCCTCGCCGAGGGCACCACGACCCTCCCGCACTTCCGCGACCCGATCCTGGACGACCCCGAACTCGCGACGGCCCTGCGCACCGCGCACACCGAACTCAGCGAATGCGCCGACCCGTTGGAGGCCGAGTCCCGGCTGCCGTGGCTGCTCACGGCGCTCGCCCGCCGGCACGGCACCGGAGCCCGTCCCGTACGCGACGTGGTGCCCGGCGCCGACCGCATCGCCCTCTCCGTACGGGACAGGCTCGCCGACGGACTCCTCGCCCCGCCGTCGCTCGCCGAACTCGCCGCCGAGCTTGAACTCTCCCGGTACCAGGTGCTGCGCGCCTTCCGCGACACCATGGGCCTGCCCCCGTACGCCTGGCTCGCCCAGCACCGGGTCGAGCGCGCCCGCGGCTTCCTGGAGTCGGGTCTGCGGCCGGCGGAGGTCGCCGGGCTCGTGGGGTTCGCGGACCAGGCGCATCTGACGCGGTGGTTCCGGCGCGTACTGGGGGTCACACCGGCGGCGTACCGGAGAAGCGTCCGGGCGGCGCAACAGCGTTCAAGACCACGCCCCCCGGCGGGGCCGATGCTGCGGGCATGACTGCACGAGCCTGGGTCCTGTTCTGGCTGATGGGTGTCCTGTGGGGCATCCCGTATCTGATGATCAAAGTGGCGGTGGAGGGGATGTCCCCGGCGGCCGTCGTCTTCGTACGCTGTGCCATCGGTACGGCGCTGCTGCTGCCGTTCGCGCTGCGGCAGGGCGGACTCGGGCGCACGGTGCGTACGCACTGGCGTCCCATGCTGGCGTTCGCGTGCGTGGAGATCCTCGGCCCCTGGTGGACCCTGACCGACGCCGAACGCCACCTCTCCAGCTCCACGGCCGGGCTGCTGATCGCCGCGGTGCCGATCATCGGCCTGGTGGTCGCCCGGGTCTTCGGCCGCTACTTCGGCGCGAGCGAGCGGCTGGGCGGGCGCCGGCTGACGGGCCTGGGCCTTGGCCTCGCGGGCGTCGCGGTCCTCACGGCACCCCACCTGTCGGGCGGCGACACCTGGTCCCTGACGGAGGTCCTCCTCACCGCCCTCGGCTACGCCATCGCCCCACTGATCGTCGCCCGCCATCTCAAATCCGTACCGACCCTCCACCTGATAGTCCCGTGCCTGGCGCTCGCGACGCTCGTGTACGCACCGGCCGCCGCCCTGACCTGGCCGTCCCAGCCCCCCACCGCCCAGGTCTGGCTCTCGCTGGCCGGCCTCGGAGTGCTGTGCACGGCCCTCGCCTTCGTGGTCTTCCTGGAGCTGATCCGCGAGGCGGGCCCGACGCGGGCGGTCGTCTTCACCTACGTGAACCCGGCGGTGGCGGTCGCGGCCGGAGTGGCGTTCCTGGACGAGCCGTTGACGGCGGGGGTCGTGACGGCGTTCGCGCTGATCCTGGCGGGTTCGTTCCTGGCGACGGGGGGAGCGGGCGGGGCGGGCGGGGCGGGACCCCGGTCCCGCCGGGTAGCATGGTCATCACGGCAGACGAGCCGGGCGGACGGCCGCGTGGAGTCCCCTTAGGGGGCTTCCCGAGGAACGTCCGGGCTCCACAGGGCAGGGTGGTGGCTAACGGCCACCCGGGGTGACCCGCGGGACAGTGCCACAGAAAACAGACCGCCGGGGACCTCGGTCCTCGGTAAGGGTGAAACGGTGGTGTAAGAGACCACCAGTGCCCAGGGTGACCTGGGCAGCTAGGTAAACCCCACCTGGAGCAAGGTCAAAAGGAGCGCCGTAAAACGCGCTCTGCGAGGACGTTCGAGGGCTGCCCGCCCGAGTCCCCGGGTAGACCGCACGAGGCCGGTGGCAACACCGGCCCTAGATGGATGGCCGCCACCGGGAGGACCGCGAGGCCCCCCGGGACAGAACCCGGCGTACAGCCCGACTCGTCTGCCCTTTCCCCACGCCCTGGTCGTGCCGCGTTGTCAGCATTCCTCTTGTGGACATCCCCTACGCCGCGCAAAGTGGTACGAATTTTGGTACCGGTTAGGTACGATACTTCGTACCAGTCCAGAGAGGATGTGTGTCATGGCCCTCACTGCCAGCGAGGCGCGCAAGGAACTCTTTCCCCTGATCAAAAAGGTCAACGACGACCACGCGCCCGTACGCATCCATTCGAAGAACGGCGATGCCATCCTCATGTCCGCCGAGGATTACGACGCCTGGCAGGAGACCATCTACCTCCTGCGATCGCCGGCCAATGCCCGCCGTCTCATGGAAGCGGTCGCCCGCGACCGTGCGGGCCGGACGGAGGCCACCAAGACCCTTGAAGAGCTTGAAGAGTTGGTCGGTGAGGAGTGAGGGCCGTCAACTTCGACCCGGCTGCCTGGGACGACTTTCAGCACTGGCTGGAGACCGATCGCAAAATGGCACGCCGCGTCGTCCGTCTCATCGGGGAGATCCAACGCGATCCGTTCAGCGGCATCGGCAAGCCCGAACCGCTCAAAGGTGACCTGTCCGGCTACTGGTCCCGCCGCATCGACGACGAACACCGCCTCGTCTACCGAGCCGATGCCAAGGAGGTCAAGATCCTCAAGGCTCGCTATCACTACACGGACTGAGCGGTCACGTTCTCCCCGCCACCGGGGAGTTCACCTGGAAGGTCGCCGGCGACACCGGTGACGACCTGCCTGACGGCACCTTCGACGGGACCCGGCGCATCGACGTTCGGGAGATCCAGGCCATCAACCATCAACCGCTGACCGCAGAGTGGGAACCATGACTGCAGTCGGCGGTGACTCCGTCGTAGCCAACCGGACGTTGGCCCAGGACGCTCTCGGGATTGTCCCGTTCGGCCTGGGCTTCAAAGGCGTGTCCGCAGTGGTCTCAGGCAGTCGTGCGGGAGACGCCGCGGCCAACTTCGGACTGGTGGACACTGTTGCCGGATTCCTGGGAGACCCGACCGCCCTCGGCTACTTCGAGCCGGACAGCAGCAGGCAGTTCGGTACCGCGGCACTGGTACCCGGTGGCCCCATTCTCGTTGCCTTCGAGAATGCCTGGGAGGCGGGCAGCGAGAAGGACCGTGCTGCCAAGCGAGGAAAGTGAAGGTCCGTCTTGTGAAAGACCAAGAGATCCTTGCCGGCTTCAATGGCCAGGGGACTGCCGAGTTCACATTGAGGGGGCCCGATGTGGCCCAAAGCGACAGAATCACCGCCATCGGCTTCGAGTTGGGCTATGACCTTCGGGAAGCCATATGCGTGACCAGAGGGCAATGGCGCATGATCTATGTACGCAATGACTCGCCCGAGGTGCGCCTGCGTGTTCAGGGTGCCGTGGAGAGGATGCGGGCAGGTGGTCCGCTGCTTCCGCAGGTATGGGGCGCTGTCGGCGCACCACATGGCGGAAGGCGGCTGATCACGGCCACGGAGGCGGCTTCCGCACGGCGAAGCATTACTGCCTACGAGACGCACGGGGCCACGTCTGTCGTCGTCCTCGTCGCACTGCTCAGCCTTGGCTGTTTCGTCCTTGTATGGGTACGCCGTGACGTCCCGGGCCCGGCAGTCGGCCTGGCGGTCGTGGGTGCCGCTCTCGCCGCCACGGCACTCCTCACCCCCCGGCTGATGAAGCGCTGGTACGAGCGCAATCGCCAGACGGTGGCGCGCTTCGAGCAGGCGCGGAATCAACAATGGGGCCCACCACCGCCTCCTCCCGGAAAGGGAACGCACCCGGACCAGAGAGGAGAAGGCTCGTGATACGTGTCGACTTCACCGTCCCGGCCGAATTCGAGGACGTGCCGATCGGGGTCGATTTCGCTGAGGCGTGGGCCGAAGTCAACACCCGCAATGCGCAACTCTCACTCGCGGCGACAGAAACGGATCAGCAGTCACTCACCGAAATGGCCCGGAATCTCCACCAGATCTCCCGTCTGTTGGCCAAGGCCGGAGTGGTGTACGCCGCCAACTGCCTGCACTCCTTCCAAGGCGCACCCTCGCTGGGCACCCTCGCCGTCGCAGTCGTGGACTTCCCCTACGGCGACGACGCGAGGACCGCGGCCCAAGGCACCCTGCGCGCGGTACTCGACTCCCGGGGAGAGGGGTGGGTCGGGGGAGTGATCGATGCTCCCTGCGGACGCGTGGCCGTCTTCACCGGGGGACAGAAGTACACGCTTCCGCCGGCGTTCTCGCTCAACGGCGAGCCGGTCGATGTAGTGACTGCTCAGTTCCACGCGATCGTCCCCGTTCCGACAGAGGTGAGCCGCGACAGCCGATACCTGTGCCTGCTGGCGTTCTCCACCCCCAACATCGGGCACTGGGAGACGTGCTACGCCCCGATGATGGCCGGAGTCCTGCGCAGCCTCCGCTTCGCCGGATTCGAGGAGAGCGGGCACGGCCCGGTGAAGTGACGCCCGTGCCCCGGTGCGGGTGGCGTGCCACCTGATGGGGTGGAACCCGTGGGTACCAGGCACACTTCAGTTGTCGTTGTTTTCTTCGTTGTTGAGGATTGCGCATGATCACGTTGAAGAAGGAAGACGGGCCGGCGGATCTTGGTGGGGTTACTCATCTGTCGATCGGGGTGTCCTGGGACCCCACCGCCGGGAGCAGTGGTGGGCTGATGGGGAAGCTTCGCCGGAAGACCGGTACGGACCTCGATCTGATCGCCATCGCGATGCAGGGGGCCGATCCGGTGCGGCTGGCGGGGCTCGACTCGCTCGACCCGCTGGGCAACGGCTCGCTCGTGCACAGCGGGGACAACCAGACCGGGCACGGCGACGGTGACGACGAGACCGTGATCGTCGAGTTCGGCAAGGTGCCGGACAACATCACCTCCATCGTGTTCGTCGCCGCCGCGTACAAGAAGGGCAGCGCCTTCCAGAAGGCGCGGAACATCAGCTTCAAGGTGTACGACGCCACCGGGGGCACCACCGAACAGGTCGCCGACATCTGGCCCAGCCTGCTCACCAATGACAACGGCTGCGCCGTCGCCAAGGCGGTCCGGGACGGCGCGAGCTGGAAGCTCCACGTCATCAACGAGACCGGGAAGATCAAGCAGGGCGACGAGCAGGCCCTGATGCGTTTCGCCATCAGCAAGTAGCGGAAGGAGGAGGAAACGGTGACGGGGAGGGGGCTCGGTGATTGAACTCGCCGAGATGATCGGGCAGTTGCGTGCGGAGCTGGCTCGTGCCATGACCGCCGCCGAGGGGGAAGAGCTGCGATTCGGGCTGGGAACCGTCCAGTTGGAGGCCGAGTTCTCCGTGGAGCGGTCCGCCGGCGGCGAGGGCCGGGTGCGGTTCTGGGTCGTGGAGGCCGGAGCCTCCGGCCAGGCCGGCACCAGCGCCACCCACCGGGTCACCCTCACCCTGGAGCCGGTGCTCCGCGATTCCGGCGCCCGGCCCTGGGTCGGCGGCGCCGAGGCGGAGGGTGAGCGCTGACGTTCCCCGAGACGCCTGATACCACTTCGGCGCATCCCGCGGCCCCCGGTCTCGAAGCCGCCCGCGTCGCCGAAGTGATCGTCGGCCTCCCGGGCGGGGGGCCCGGTCGGCGCGGGTCCGGCTACCGGGTCGCGCCCGGCTGCGTACTGACCGCCGCGCATGTGGTGGCCGGGCCCACCGCGGCGGTCCGCGTCCGCTTCGACGCCGACCGGCCCGGCGAGTGGACCGCCGACGCCCGGATCGTGCTACTCGCCGAGGCCGCCGACATCGCCCTCCTGGAGATCGCCGCCGACCTGCCGTCCGCAGCCCCCGACGCATCAGTCCGGTACGCGGCGGTGCCCGACGCCGACCTCGTCCTCCCGTTCAGCGCCGTCGGCTTCCCCCGCTTCAAACTGCGCGACGACGACGGCGGCCCCGGCCGCTACCGGGACTCCAGCCACGTCTCCGGCACGGTCTCCGTCCTGTCCAACCGCCGCGAAGGCACCCTCGAACTGGCCGTCCCCGCACCCCAGGCCGACCCCGACCCCCGCCGCTCCCCCTGGGAAGGCATGTCGGGCGCCGCCGTCTGGTGCGACGGCGCCGTCATCGGCACCGTCAGCGCCCACCACCGCACCGACGGGCTCGGACGACTCGCCGCGAGCCGCGTCGAGCACTGGTACGACGTCCTCACCCCGGAGGAGGTGGAGCGCTGCTCGCGGTACGCGGGGCTGCCCGCACGGCACGCGCTCGGCGCCGCCACCGGCACCCCGCAACTCCAGCCCCCCGGAGGGCTGGCGGCCCTGCCCGCCGACCTTCCCCTGCGCGAACTGACCGACCTCGTCGACGCGTTGATCACCCTGCCCACCCTGCGCGGCCCGACCGGCATGGCCCTGGTGCTCGACAGCATCAGTGCGGAGATCGCGGCCAACAGCCCCCGGGACCCACGGCTCCGGATGGATGTGTACGGCATCGTCCGTACCTGTCTGCGCTACCCGGGCACCCTCGACCAACTCCTCGAAGCGGTAAGGCTGCTGGACGGGCCCTCCGCCGAAATGGCCCGCGTGGACAGCGCCGTCGCCCAACTGGCCCGCCGTCACCGCTGACTTGATGTCGCGGCACGCCCCGGTGCGGGGTTTCGCGGCGTGCCCCGTTGGGTCATGATGAAAGGGGCACGGACCGCGCGGACATGGAATCACGGGAGGGGACTTGGCAGCCATGGATCAATCGATGCCTGCCATCGAATCCGGTCTCGTGGATCTCTCGGGGGTTTCTCTTGAAGCGCTGCGCTCCATGGACGGCACGGCTGTCACGGAGTCGCTGGCACACCTGCTGCTCCATATCGACGGTCCACAGGCCATCACCGTCTCGTACAACCCGTCCCGCTTCGACTGAACCGGCCGGAGCGATCGGCACGGAGCCGCGGTCATGACGGGGGAATCGACGCCCGGCAGCGCCCCGGCGTCCGGCAATGTCCCAGCGCCCGGCAATGTCCCGGCACCCGACCTCCCGTACCACCGTCTCTCGGCCGCCGCCTTACAGGCCCTCGCCCGCGGAGAAGGTGACGGCTCGGCGGTCCGCGAGCTGCTCGGGGCCGAGCGCAGTCGGCGGCTTCTGCTGTTACGGGCGCTGGACGACGGCGTATCGCGGGGCGACGCGGCGGCACGGGGTGACACCGCGCCCACGGGCGGTACCGGGATCTCGCACCGCGCCGGCTGGGCCCTCCTGGAGCGCGCCCAGCGCCACGCGCCCGACGTGTTCGAGGACGTCCTCATGTCCCCGCACACCGGCATGTGGCTCTCCCTCGCGTTACGGCAGTTGAGGGGCAGGCTCTCCGAAGAGGCGCCCCTCTGGATCGTCCTCGGACATCTCTCGGCGCTCGCCGCGTCGACCGCCGCACGGGCCGGCCTCGACTTCGCGCTCACCGTCCCCGTACGCCACGGTCTCGTGCCCCTGCCCACCCTCGGCTGCGCGGTGCTCCCCGCGACCGAGCCCTGGAGCGAGGCCCGCGCCGAGTCCCGGGACGGACGGCTGACCCTCACGGGCGGAGGCGGCGAGGTCGTCCTGATCCGGCCGCACGGCACCCACCCCGGATGGCGGCGCGGCGGCCCCGGCTGGCATGCGGTACGCCGCGTACTCCTGGACGCGGAGCAGCCCGCGGCCGGCGCCGAACGCCCCCCGAAGCCCCTGGTCCTGGAGGACCTGGACCCGTACCGCACCTTCCCCCGGCCCAGCGCACCCCACCCGCTCCCCGCCGACGAGGCCGCGGACTGGGAGGACAAGCTCGGCGGCGCCTGGAAGGTGCTGCTCCGCGACGAGCCGGAGAGCGCCGACGCGATGCGGCACGGGCTGATGTCGATGGCGCCCACGCCACGGAGGGAAAGGTTTCGGCCGTACAGCGGAACGGCCGGCGACGCGTTCGGCGGCATCACGGCGTCCCTCCCGGACGACGTTCCGCAACTCGCCGCCACTCTCGTGCACGAGTTCCAGCACACCAAGCTGGGCGGCCTGATGCACCTGGGACCCCTGACCGTGCCGACACCGTCCGACGGCCCGGCCAAGGAGCGGTTCTACGCGCCGTGGCGTGACGACCCGCGCCCCCTCGGCGGGCTGCTCCAGGGGATCTACGCCTTCGCCGGTGTCACCCGGTTCTGGCGGACCCACCGGCACACCGCCGACGCCGCGTACGCCCCGCTGGCGCACTTCGAGTTCGCGCTCTGGCGCACCCAGGTGTGGTCCACGCTCACCCTGGTCCGCGACCACCGGCAGTTGACCCCGCTCGGGCGCCATCTGCTGGCGAGCCTCGGTGAGCGCTGCGCGGTCTGGATGACCGACCCCGTGCCGGCCGCCGAACTGGCGCTGGCCGAGGAGGCGGCGGCCGACCATCGCGCCCGGTGGCGCGCCCACCATCTCCGGCCTTCCGCCGCGGCCGTCGCGGCGGCGGTGACCACGTGGCGGCGCGGCGACCCGCGCCCCCCGGCCGCCCTGGCCGCCGCACCCGAACTCGTCCCGGACCCGGAGATCCGTTTCCTGGACTGCGCGGCCGTCCTGACCCGTTACCGCATCGCCGAGCCCGACCGGGCCTGGCGGCACACCGCGGCCGGGACGGTCGAGGGCGCAACCGAGGCGGACGTCCTGCTGGCCCTCGGTGAACACGCCGCCGCACGGGACGCCTTCGTCGCCCAACTCTCGGACAAGGGCGCCCTCGCGTCAGCCTGGGCCGGCCTCGGCCGAGCCCTCGCCCACGCCCACGAAAACCACGCCACAGAAAGCCGCGCCCAAGAAGGCGCCCACACGGCGTCCGCGTCCCGCCTCCTCCGCCGCTTCCCGGAGCGCGCCCGCGCCGTACAGGACGCCCTGATCGCCACAACGGGCCGGCCCGCCGACCCCGTACGCCTCGCGGCCTGGCTGAGCCACGCCTGACACCAGCAGGGATCGCCCGGTACGGATCGTGCGGACCGGCCCGTCGGCCGGCCGGCGTCACACCGATCGGTCGGCTACAGCAGCATCGGGTCGAGGTCGCAGTTCCCCCGCAGCCCCTCCTTGGCTTGGACCGTCGCCGGGTGCGGCCCCGCCAGACGCCCCGCCAGCCGGGGCGCGTCGAGTACCCGCTCCATGCGCGCCAGCGTGTCGCCGCGCAGCGCAGCGCCCTCCGCCTCCTCGCCGATGGTGATCATGTCCATCGCGAGATTGCTCGCGCAGACGAGCGTCGTCGGGTGGTCCGTGCCGAGCGCTGACCGGGAGTGGGCCAGCGTCTCCTCGCCCCTCGTCCGCGCCTCCTGGTGCTCGCCGAGCGCGGCCAGGTCACTGGCCAGGTTGATGGCGCAGGCCAGGGTGAGCGGGTGTCCGGGACCGAGCCGCCGGGTCAGTGTGCCGATCGCCGCCTCGTCGAGCCGGCGCGCCTCGTCCGGGTCGCCGAGCAGCCGCAGCGTCACCGCGAGGTCGACATCGGCGGACAGGACGTGCGGGTGGCTCGGGTCGTAGACCCGCCGGTAGCCCTCGCACGCCTTGAGGCCCCGGGCCCGCGCGGCCTGGAGGTCGCCGTTCTCGCGCAGCGCGACCGACAGGGTCAGCGCGGCGGACAGCGACTGGGGGTGGGCGTCGCCGTAGCGCCGGGTGAACCGGCTGTGCGCCTGCGTCGCCAGGTCCAGGGAGCGCGCGTGGTCGCCTTCCTTGCGGCACGCCTCGCTGAGCTGCCGCATCGCGGTGATCGTGGTGGGATTGCCCCGGCCGAACACGTCACGGTACGCGTCCACCACGGCTTCCTGAAGGGCGCGCGCGCCCACGTAGTCCCCGGTCTCGCGGACGTCGATGGCGACCGAGTTCTCGGTCATCAGGGTCCGCCGGTCGTCCCGGCCGAACAGGCGCATCTTCAGGGCGAGGGTGTTCTGGTCCAGCTCCAGGGCCCGGCGGAAGTCACCGGTGAGACGGAGACTGACGCCGAGGTTGTGGGCGATGTTCAGGGTGGTCGGGTCGTCCTCTCCGAACGCCCTGCGGGCCCTTTCGTACGCCGTCTCGTCCAGGTCGGCGCCCGTGTTGAAGCGGCCCTCCACTCGGCGTACCGCCGCTTCGAGCTGGATCGCGTCCAGGGCGTCCTCGCGGGTGTCCTCGCGGCCGGCGGGGGCGGTGCGCTCGTAGATCTCCTTGAGCTGGGCCACCAGTGCCGCCGCGCGGTCGATGCGGCCCACCTTCTGGTACAAGAAGCACAGGAACTGGCCCATGAGAAGGGTCTGCTGGTCCTCCTCGCCGAAGATGGTCCGCCAGGAGTCCCACGCCTCCTCGGAGAAGTCCAGCGACACGTCGTGGTCGCCCCAGTAGTACAGGTACCGGGCGATGTTCATCACGAGCTGGCGCACCCACGGCTGGTCGGACTTGACCGCCTCGGAGGCGATGACATGGCCGTACAGCTCCGCGTACCGCGACCAACTGCCGGGGCTCTCCGGGGATTTCGGGTCGGAGGCGGCCAGCAGGGTGTGGGCGCCATGGCGCATGCGGGACTGCTCCTCGACGGTCATACGGTTGTTCAGCACGAGCTGGACCAGCCGGTGCATCTCGATCGAGTTGGTGCGGTAGTCGATCCGGGCGAGCGAGTAGCGGTTCACCTCCCTTATGGCGCGCGCGAGCTTGATCGGGTCGTTCAGCGTGGCGTCCAGCTCGGGGAAGATGCTGCTGTTCCCGAGGCCCGAGAAAATGGAACGGGAGATCGGGTCGGGCGCGAAGAAGGAGCAGAGCTGGAGCAGGCGCAGCGCCGCCGGGCTGCGGTTCTCCAGATGGTCGAGGGAGACGTTCCACGCGGCGGCGACGGGCAGTTGGTAGTCCGGCGGCGGAGCCACTTCGAGGAGTTCGGTCCGCTTGCTCTCGAACAGCCGCAGATACTCGGACGCGGGCATCCCGGTCTCCGCGCGCCAGGCGGCGGCCTGCTCCAGGGCCAGCGGCAGATCGCCCAGGGCCTCGGCCAACTGGTCGGCCTCGTCGTCCTGGAGCGGCGGACCGGAGCGGCGCAGCAGCTCGGTGGACTCCTCACGCGTGAACACGTCGACTTCGAGCGAGCCGCCGACCAGTCCCCAGCGCCGGTTGCGGGAGGTGACGAGGATCGTGCCGTCGCCGCCCGTGGGGAAGTAGTGGCGGACCTGCTCGGGGTTGTCGGCGTTGTCGAAGATGAGGAGCCAGCGGGAGAAGGGCCGGCCTTCGCGCAGCGCCTCACGGACGGCGGGGCCCGCGATGTTCGCCTCGGTACTGGTCTCCAGGCCGAGGCGCCCGGCGAGTTCCACGAGCGCCTGCCCGATCTGGCCGGGGCGCTCCGACGGAATCCACCAGACGATGTCGTACTCGGACTGGTGCCGGTACGCGTATTCGATGGCGAGCTGCGTCTTGCCGACGCCGCCCATGCCGTGGATCGCCTCGGGCAGGACCGTGGTGGTGCCCTCGCGGAGCCGCTCGTCTAGCAGTTCGAGGAGTTCCATGCGGCCCGTGAAGTTCTGGTTCCGGGGCGGCAGGTTTCCCCAGACGCGCGGCTGTGACGTGCGGTCCCCCTCCACCGTGCGCTGGGGCGAAGTCGACATGTCCGAGGCTCCTTCAGAAACTGTGTGCGTATCCGTGGCATCGCGGTGTCCGGATGCCGGGGTGGTCGGGCCTGACGGTGTGCGGCCCGCCGAGGTATGGGGTGTTTTGTCCAGGCTCACCGCGTAGCGACGATCGTGCCAGCTGAGGACCGTGGCGAGCATCGCGGCACGCTGCGCGTAGCGGCCGGAGAGCGCGCGCAGCGCCGCCAGCTCCACGCGGAGGAACGCGATGTTACGGCTCGTCACCCGGGGCATGGCCAGGGTGTCCAGGGGCTCCGTGGGCGGCGGCAGCAGGGCGGCGGCACCGCCGGAACCAGCGGCTCCGGTGTCGGTGGCTAGCAGCGCGCGTACGTCTCGCAAGGTGCGCACGGTCTCGCTGCGCCGCCCCAGGGCGAGCAACTCCTCGCGGATGTCGGGGGCGAACGAGAACACCACGTCGGCCGCGCCCCGGCCGCTCTCCCGGGCCGCCGCCCGGACCAGACCGCTCATCAGCAGCTCGGACACATGGACCGGGCCCGCGTCCGGTGTCGTCCCGACCACCCGGCGGATCGCGGGCAGGCTCAGCGGGGCGGCGGACAGCCGGGCCGCGAGCGCGAACGCCGTGGGCGAAGCGGCGGCCCGGAACTCCGAGACCCGTTCGGCGGCGGGCACCGTGCTGTTCGGGTCGGGGACGTCGTCCCGCCACGGCAGCGCGCGCGCCGCGTCGGGCCTGCGCTTCCACTCCCTGGCCCGGATGGCGGACAGATCGAGCCACTGCGGCTCGGGCCGCGACACGAGCCGTGTCCACGCCGTCGCCCAGCGGCTGGTCAGCGCGAGCACCGGTACGAGGACCGCGTCGCCGTCGGACTCCGGGTCGTCGGTGTCGGCCGACTCCACCGGGGCTTCCCGCAGCTCCCAGTCGAACTCGCTGTTGGCCGCCCAGGCGTGGGGCGCACGGACCCGTACGCGGCAGACGTCCAGGCCCGTGCGGTACCAGAGCTGCTGCGGCAGGACGTGCGCCACCGCGACGGGATATGTGCGCCCGGAGGCGCGTAACAGGGGCTGGACGGCGCCCGATGTCCAGCCGGCCGCGAGGCCGTCCGTCACGAACAGGACCATCCGGCGGGCGTCGGCCGGTTCGCCGAGCGGCTCCTCCAGGCGTACGAGGGCCGGATCGGTCTCGTCGGTGCCCCGCAGCGGCACCACCCGTACCCGGGTGAAGTCGCCCGCGCGGTCCAGCTCACCGACGAGTTCGTCGACGGCCTGGTCCCAGACCGCCATCGTCAGGTGGGTGTCGAGGACGAGGACGGCCTCCGCGGGGCGCTGCCCGCCCGGCTGTCCAAGTCGGCTCAGGACCTGCGCGGCGTCTCTCCGTGCCCGCGTGGCCCGTACCGGTCGCTGCCCGTCGTCATCATGCATAAGGGCTCTCAAGGCGTCGGTGTGACGGTGAGAGTTGCGCGGAATCCCGCAGACCGCCGGCATGCGAGACATCCACATGCGAAGCCTGGCAGTGCCTCGGCGCTCCGGGCAAGTACGCAGTACGGGCCGGGGTGGCCGGGCGCACCGGCACGCCGGGGGGCACACACGTGCGGGGCTGCGGATGTGCGGGGGTGGGGTCCGGCGGGGTCACGGCGTGGCGCACCTTTCTCGCCGTGTGCGGGCGGTGTCCGACTGTGCGGCGCGTGCGCCGGTTCACTGCTTCACCGGCGCACGGTCGGGCCCCGCGGGCCCCGGTCTGCGCTCCGGATCGTCGAGCAGGATCGCCAGATGGCGCCCCACATGGCTGTCCCAGCCCTCGGGCCCCATCGCCAGGGCCTCCCTGCGCCATTTCCCGGCCCGCTCCATCAGCCCGGCCAGGCCCCGGTCCTGCACGATGTCGGCGACCGCCTCCTTGAACGCCGGGTCGGCGCAGTCACCTCGGTGCCAGATCATCGCGGGCACCCCGGCGCGCAGCCCGGCCATGTACTCCTCGTTGCCGGCCGGCGACGCGCCGCCCGGCGGCTGACTGAGCACGAGGCAGACCGCGTGCTCGTCCTCCTTCAGCTCGCGCTCCAGATGGAAGTGCGAACGGCCGGGACGGTTCCAGTACGAGTGGCTGTCCGCCGGTTTCTCCTTGAGCTGGCGCCATTTGTTGTGCCAGGGCCGGTGCCAGGCCGCTTTGCGCAGCCGTTCGAAGCTGCGGACGAGTACCGCGTAGTCCATGACCAGGGGGGTCGGGGACGGCGACGAGGACTCCTTGTGCCACCACTCGACCGGTTCGCCGAGGAGTTCCCACGGCAGGATGAATTCGAGGACGACGGGCTGCCGCAGGTCCGCCCACCGCTCCTCGGTCTGCTCGATGAGGACTTCGACCTCGCCGGGCAGTTCGTCGCGGTGCAGATGCAGGGTCTCGCCCGGCACCGGGTGCCAGCCTTCCGCGTCGGACTGCCGCCAGTGCGTGAGGTAGTACCGCTCCGGGTCGACCCCGTCCGGCTCGAACTGGATCATCAGATACGCGGGGACCATCGACGGGGGCGCCTCGGCGACACCGCCGCGCTGCCAGTCCGTCATGGTGTCCTCCAGGCCCCAGGTGCGGGCCTGCTGGCGGTTCCAGTGGCGCAGCCGCTCGGCCGCCGCCACCTGCCCGTCCTCCACGAGACGGTCGGCGGCCAGGGCCAGGAACGCCATGCTCGCCGGCAGCTCCTTCGGGCCCGAGTTCTCCCCGGCCAGGCGCAGGAAGACCGCCCAGCCCGTGTCGCACCACGCGGGCAGCTCCTGCACCCGGGACCGGCTGGCCCGCCGCGCCAGGGTCGCGAGCCCGGCCGACGAACGCATCTCGAACAGGATCGGCCGTAACGGATGCAGATCGGCGCCGTCGAAGAAGTCCATCGCCTCCCATTCGTCCACCAGGCGCCGTAACGCCGCGATGGTGGCCGACTGCTGTTCCACATAGCCCAGACAGCGCACCAGACAGGGCAGGCCGTCGGGGACCTGCGCACATGTCTCCACCAGGTTCAGCAGCCAGGGTCTCAGCGCCTCGGCGCGCTGCGGCTCCACCGACGTGCCCAGCTCCTGGCCCAGCATGCTCACCCACAGATCGGCACTGCTCGTGTGCCGTACGGTGGCCGACTCCTGGAGCACGTCGACCACTCCGGCCACCAACTCGTTGCGAACCCGCGCAGGGCTGCGCCCTTCCACCCCCGTGACCTCCCGATCGCCGCTGTCTGCCGTCGAGTTCGGTATGTCGACCAGCGTAAGGCCAGGTTGATACCCGCGTCTGCGGGTCGAGGGAGCGTGAAACCATCCAGGGGGCGTGGAGCGTCGGTCCGGGTGAGCTGCCGGTGACGGTGGACGGTGCGAAGTGGGGGGAGTGGGGGAGCGGATGTCCTTCTTGAGGTTCGCGGGTGACGAGGTGAAGGAGATGGCCGGGACGCTGGAGAGCAGCGGCGGCCGGATGAAGTCCGCGTCCAAGGAGATGAAGCACGCCGACGCGAAGCAGATCGGGCACCGCGGCCTGGAGTCCGCGTGCGACGACTTCGCGGACTCCTGGGACTACGGCTTCGGTCAGCTCTCCGAACTCACCAAGGGCGTATCGAAGTTCGCGGGCAAGGCGGCCGAGGAGTTCGTGAAGCTGGATCAGCAGTTGTACGACGAGTTGAAGAAGGCGGGCGAGGGCGGGGGCCGGAAGTAGCCCCCGCCGCACGGGAGCCTCAGCTCTCGTCGTCCGGTACGTCGAAGGTGAACGTCCGCCCGATGTGCGCGAGCCGCCCGCAGTACGAGTCGAGCAGGAAGACCGAGGGCGTCGAGAGGGTCACGTACACGCAGTAGTCGCGGGGTGCGGGGACGATCAGTTGGAGCGACGCCATGGGGACGGTCGGGCGTACGGGCTCGCCGCTGCCGGTACGCGAACCCGTACCGGTCTCCGTGTCCGTGCCGGTCACGTCCGCGATGCCCGTCCCGGCCGCGAACGCCGCCGGCAGCGTCAGCATCCGCAGCGACGCCGACATGATGCCGGGCCCGGCCGGCAGTTTGGCCGCGAGCAGCATGTCCTGCCGTCCCTGCACGCCCTTGCCCAGGTCGAAGTCCAGATCCTGGAGTCGGGTCTCGCCCGCGAAGAACTTCCGTTCCTTGGCGCGGTAGATGCCCTCGGCGGCGAGCAGCCGGTCCCGGTGGTCGCTGAGCCGGGTGGTCACTGCCAGCAGGCCCATGGAGAGCCGTTCGTCGGCGACACCGTCGGGCCCGACAACGGACTCGGTGCCCAGACACATCGCCGTCAGGACGACGTTCTCCGTGCCGCCCGCCGCGAGACCGGGCAGACTCGCCCGCATCTGGTCGGAAGCGGAGTCGAGTTGGGCCTCGTCCGCGTCCGGCAGCAGCTTCGCCAGTGCCTCGCGCCAGCCTTCCGACGCGGTGGGGTCGGGCAGCCGTACGAACTCGTCCGGGACCTGGTACCGGAAGGCGTACGCGACCTCGCGCGCCGCCGCCGACCCGATCGGGTCGCCGCCCGTCACGCGACGGTTCCGTACTGGGACTGCTGGAGGCCCTGGGTGAAGCTGGCGCCCGCCGATGTCAGGGTGGTGGGGGCGTCGAAGTCCGGGCCGAGCGGGCCGGGTGCCATGACCTTGGGGTCGTTGTCCGGGGCGTCGTACTGCGTGAAGCCGGCGATGGGGCCGACGATCGGGATGTCGGAGATGTTCCAGTCGCCGTCCAGCCACCTGCCGTCGTTCGTGTTGGAGCCGATGGCGAAGCCCGCGCCGGTGACCGTGCCGACGATGTCGAGCATCTTGCCGGTGGCGACATGCATCCAGCCCTGACCCGACATGGCGAATCCGCGCAGGGTGTTGGCCATGCCGCTGGGGATCTTCAGGATGTTGCCCCACGCCCCCGGACCGATCTTGCCGAGCGTCGCGAGGAACCCCTCGGACGCGCGGAGCGCCCGCCCGGACTGCACCAGGAGCCGTCCGGCCTGGGCCAGTTTGACGCCCGCGAGACCGACACCGCCGGCGACGACACCGAGCGCGTCCCAGGCGAGCGTCTGCCAGGTCACGCCCTCGGCGCCGCCGATCATCGCGGCGCTGTGCGCGGCCAGCGCGCCCACGCCCACGATGAGCCCGATCAGACCGAGCGCGCCCACACCCGTGCCCAGCGCGAGGGCGACGAGACAGATCACGCCGATGACCATGGCGATGTCGGCGAGGAGGTCCCCGACGAGCTTCCAGAAGTTGGGGTCCGAGAGCACGTTCCACGCGTCGGACAGGAAGTCCGTGATGCCGTCGACCAGATCGTCGAACCAGCCGGGTTCGGGCGGTGCGTCGTCCGCCGCGTCCCTGATCTGCCGGGCCGCCGTGTCCGCCGCGCCCGTGTACTCGGCGTGCAGGGTGTGCGCCCGGCCGCGTACGGCCTCCAGCTCGCCGTTGGCCGACTCGACGGCCTTCTCCTTGCCCTTCTTGTCCTTCTCGTGTTCTTCCTTGTCCTGGTCGGACATGCCGGCGGTGTCCTGCGGCAGCCCGTCGAGGCCGCCCTGCGCGGTGCTCACCTTCCGGGCCGCCGCGGCGGCCTCCTCCTCCAGCGTGCGGGCCCGGGACTGGAACCCGTCCAGGCTGGTCTCCCACGCCGACAGCGCCCGGTGCGCGGAGTCCACCGAGTCCAGCGCCTTCTTGAGATACGGCGGGATCTTGGCGACGGAGTCCGCGAAGGTGTCGGCGGACTTGCCCACCCAGATGCCGTCCGACGTACCGATCTTGCTCAACTGCGTCTGGGCGCCGCCGCTTTCACGGCTGACCCGGCCGACCGCGGCGACCATCAGCCGTACGGTCTCCAGATCGCCCGGCGCCGGATCGAACCCCAGATGCGGATACTCCGTCGAACCCACCGTCACATCCCCCTTCTCGCCCTCGCCGTCCACAGGTCCGTTCCCGGCCGACCCCACCCGTCAGCCGTCCGGATAATAGGAAGCCGTTGATGTGGCGGGTGGTTCCCCGAGGAGGCGGAGATGTTCCTGCGGTCCCAGCTCGACGCGCTGCTGCGGGACGGGGCGCGGGGCGCCGAGCGGCACGACGCCCGCAATCTCCAGCGCTCCTGGCGGAAGTTCGCGGCCTTCGCGTACGTCGCCGAGCAGTACGGATACGTGTACGAGGGGCTGTCGCCGGTCTCACCGAAGGGCAGCCCCAACCCGTACTTCGCGTTCCGCCGGGCCCCGGACGCGGTGGAGCGGGCCGCCGCCACCGCCGCACGGCATCCGGCGGCGCTCCAGGGCGGTCCGCTGCCGGGGATGCGGCCGGGCGGGGGCCGGCTGCGTCCGCTGCCCGAGGCCCGGCGCGATGTCGAGCTGCTGCACGCCCGTATCCAGGTCGACTACCACCGCACGCACCGCAGGCGTGGACTGGCCGCCCTGGTGGTCCTCCCGTTCGTCATGCTCATCCCGCTGTCCCAGACGGGTTTCACCGCGACCGCGCTGCTGGTCTGCGGCGCCGTCTGGCTGTTCTTCGCGGCCCTGTGGACCCTGGGCCTGGCACTCGCCCGCCGCCGCCTCACCAGATACGGACGCGTCCTCACGGCGGCGGGCATCACCTGGCCGCCGAACTCCCACTGAAAACCGGGCGCGGGTGTCAGCCGGGCAGCGTCGACAGGTCCGCGAGGAGGGCCGTGGCCCGGGTGACGTCGTCCGTCAAGGGGCGGTCGGTCATGTCCGGGTCGAGGGCGGCGGACGCCAGGGCGTAGGCGCGGCCCGCCGGGGTCGCGGGTGAGGGCGTCGTGCCGTGCTGGCGCAGGGCCCTTACCGCCGTGACCAGTTCGCAGGCGAGCACCAGGCGGTACGCGTCGGCCGCGCGCAGCGCCTTGCGGGCCGCCTGCGTGGCGAAACTGGCCGCCTCCTCGACGCCGTGCGACAGGACCACATGGCCGAGTGCGGCAGGGGTGGCGCACGCGTGGATCTCGGCGACCGCCGCCGCCGCGCCGTACTCCAGGATCATCATCCCCGAACTCGCCGACGCCTCGTCGGCCAAGTAGGAGCGCAGACCGGTGAGTTCGGGGCGGCCGAGGCCCGCGAGCCGGGCCGTGGACAGCCGGGCCGTGCCGAGCACCGCCAGACAGAGCTGGTCGAGCGCGAGGGTCAGCGGGGTCGCGAAGAAGCCGCCGTGATGGTGGGCGACCGGGGTGGATCCGGTGTCGTCCCAGCCGATCAGAGGGTTCTCGGACGCCGAGTTGAGGTCGATCGACAGCACCCGCTCCAGCGTCGCGTGCGCCTCCATCGCCGGGCCGTGACTCTGCGGGAAACAGCGGAACCCGAAGGGATCCTGCACCCGGGCCGACGGCGGCAGCGGTCCGTCCGGAACGCCGAGGAGGTGGCGTACGCGGGTCGCGGCGCCCAGTGTCGCCGGGTGCGGGCGGGCCCGGTGCACCTCCGCCGCGTACGCCTCAAGCGAGCCGCCCGTCGCGAGCAGCGAGAGGGCCGTCACGGTGTGGGACGCGCGCAGCAGGACGCCCAGGTCGTGACAGGCGAGCGCGGACTGGCCGAGGGTGAGGGCGTTACTGCTCAACAGGGCCAGGGCCTCGCCGGGCTGGAGCGTGAGCGTCAGCGGCGCGGGCGCGACCACGGCACTGTCCCCGGCACCCTCGGGACCCCCGTCCCGGTACCACTCCCGGTGCCCGATCAGCGTGAGCCCGGTCTGCGCGAGCGCCGTCAGATCGCCTGTCCCCACCGCCCCGTACTCGTTGATCTCGGGCCGCACCCCCGCCCGCAGCGCACCGGCCAGCGTCACCGCGTACTCGGGGCGCAACCCCGAACCCGCCGCGAGCAGTTGGTTGACCCGTACCGCCATCATCGCCCGTATGTCGCGCGACGGCAGCGGGGCGCCGATGCCGCCCGCGTGGCTCAGCAGCAGCCGCAGGTCGTGCCCGGCGCCGTCACCTTCCCCGCCGTCCCGGACGTCCATGCCCCGGTGCGCGCCGACTCCGGTGCTGCGCCCGTACACCCGGGCGCCCTCGGCGGCCATGCGCCGGGCGGCCCGCCAGGTGTGCTCCATCGCGTCGAGCGCCGCCGGGGCGATCTCCGGTACGGGGCCGCCGTCGGCGATCCGGGCGACCGTGGCGACGTCGAGCCCCCGGCCGTCGAGCCGTGCGCCGGTGGTCGGATGCGTGGTGGGTGGATGCGCGGCGGGGGGACCGGCCGTGGGTGGACCGGCTGTGGGCGTCAGCATGGATGGCCGCTCCTCGACTGTGCTCGGCGGGTGTCGACCCGGGGGGCGCCGGCCCGCGGGATGCCGACCCGGCGGACGGCGACAGGGAAAGCCGCCCGCCCCGGCCTGCGAATCCGACCGGGGCGAACGGCACGTACCGTCAGGGCCTTTCGCCCTGCTTCAGACGGTCCGTCAGACGAGTCCCTGCTCGGACAGCCATGCCTTGGCCACGTCCAGGGGGTCCTTGCTCTCGTCCTGCACCTCGCTGTTGAGCTTGAGCAGCGTCGCCGTGTCGAGCTTCGCCGACACCGCGTTCAGCGCGGCAACGCCGGTCTCCGGAAGGTCGCTTTTGTACACGAGTGGGGTGACATTCTCGAACCCGAAGAGATTCTTCGGATCCTGGAGGACGATGAATTTGTTCTTGCCGATAGCCGGGTCCGTCGTGAAAACATCTGCGGCCTGGATGTGGTTGCCCTTGAGGGCCGCCACGGTCAGCGGACCACCCGCGTCAAGGGCCTTGAAAGATTTGAATTCGACGTTGTATAGGTCCTTGAGGCCCGGCAGGCCGTGCTTCCTGGTCTGGAATTCCGGCGATCCGCCGATGACCATCTCGGGCGCTACGTCGACAAGGTCCGCGATGGTCGACTTGTCCGTGAGTTTGTACTTTTCGGCGGTTGCCGAGTTCACGGCCACCGCGTCACGGTCCTGCGCCTCGGACGGTTCGAGCAGGGCGAGTTTCGGGTCCAGTTTGGCCTCGATGGCCTTGCCCGTGCCCTCGACGGTCGTCGGGTGCGCCTTGGGGTCGAGGTAGGCCATCAACGCACCGTTGTACTCGGGAAGAACGGTCAGGGTGCCGTTCTTGATCAGACCGTACGTGGTCTCCCGACTGCCGATGTTCGGCTTGTAAGTGACCTTGATCCCCTTGGCCTTGAGCGCCTCACCGTAGATGTCGGCGAGCAAAATGCTCTCGGGGAAGTTGTTCGAACCGACGACGACCGTACCGCCCTTGGCGGCCTGGTCGCTCTTCAGCGGGTCGTCGGAGCTGGAGGTGTCGTCGGAGGAACCGCAACCCGTCAGTGCGGCGGCAAGCAGAACCAGCAAGGGGGCGGCGGTCGTTCTGGCAGTTCTGGTGGTCATCCTGCTTCTCATGCTGTCTCATCCAGACTCGGTCTAGGCAGACGGCGCCGGGATCCGGCGTAGCGTCGATCCAAGCGAGCCGAGTTACGCACCGTCAAGACACGAATAGATCACTGATGGACACCGGCCGACTTCACTCAGTGCGCTACGTGACTAAGATGCGAGCGACCAGGGGTAACGAGTTGTCGGTTTTTGGTTGACTCATGGCCGTGGTGTTCCGGCACTCGCTAGTGTGGGCACCCCGAAGGCCCCGCTCCGCTTGACCAGCCTGACCCGCTGTCACGGCCGAGAATCCACCCGGCACGGGCGGCGGGCTGCCATGGGAATGAAGCCAAGGAGGTTTGGTGCCCGCGCACAGGAAAGCCGCCCGGAGACAGCCGTCCGCGGCTCCCCGAATACGCCGGACGGCAGCCCTCCTTCTCGACCGTTGGCCTTTCCGCAGGAAACTCAACGTCCTTGTCGTCGTCCCGCTGGCGATTGTGTCGGCGATGCTCGCCTGGGTCGTGTACGGGCAGGTGGAGCAGGCCAGGACCGAGGCCGACACCGCCCAACTCGTCCGCGACAGCGCCCAGGTGGCGAAGCTCATCGACGCCGTCGAGACCGAGCACCGGCAGGCGCTCCTGGTCTCCCTGCGCTACGAGGCCGCCGCTCCCGGAGCCAGCCCGCCCGACACCTCCTCGTACCTCCAGGCCCAGCAGAAGACCAACGGGCAGGTCGAGGCGGTCCGCGCGGCCTTCGGTTCCCGGCTGCCCGCCATCGAGGCACAGGCGCTCAAGGAGCTGGAGGGCCTGGACAGCCTGCGCCAGACCATCGAGAAGGGGCCGATCCCCGCCGACAACATCGACCCGGCGTACAGCTCCGTACTCGACGAACTCATCAACGGCCTCGGGCTCGGCTCGTCCGGCAGCGAGTCCTCGTCGTCCGCGGGCAATCTGCTCGACGCCCTGCTGCGCGCCGACACCGCCCACGCCTCCTTCGAGACCAGCGTCTTCTCGGCCAGGACCCGCGACCCGAACGCGCTCATCGAGTTCACCGGCGCCGTCGGCGACTACGAGCAGTACACCTACCAGGCGGAACGGTTCACCCGCTTCGCGACGCAGGCGCAGGGCGCCGAACTCGCCGGGATGGAGCGCAGCCCGTACCAGGGCGTCATCGCCCAGCACTACGCGGCGCTCCAGGTCGACCCCAGCGGACTGGTCGCGGAGAACACCGGACAGATCCGGGCCGCGCTCGACGAGGCCCTGCGCGCCGACCCGACCTATGAACGCCAGGCGCAGAACCGGCTGAAGATCACCCAGTCGCTGATCGACCAGATCGCCGCCGAGACGCAGGCGCAGTCCAACGACGCCTGGTGGCGCGCCGTCTGGCTGATCGCGGGCGCCCTCGTCGCCTTCGTCGCCTGGTTCCTGTTCTCGGTGCTGATCCGCCGCTCCGTGGTGCGGACCGTGACGGTGCTGACCGGCGCGGCCCAGCACGTGGCCGCCGCGGCGGAACAGGAGCTGGCCCGCGTCGCGGACGACGACTCCGAGGACGCGGGACCGCCGCGCCTGGAGGCCGTACCGGTACCGGTACGCGACGAGATCGGCGAACTCGCCGAAGCCTTCAACCAGGTGCAGGTCACGGCCACCGCGCTGCTGGAACGCCAGGTTGTCAGCCGGCGCAACATCGCCGAGATGTTCGGCAACGTCGGCCGCCGCGTCAGCAACCTGACGGCACGTCAACTCGCCCTGATCGACTCCGTGGAGCGCGGCGAGACCGACCCGGACGTCCTGGACCGGCTCTACCGCATCGACCACATCGCGGTACGCCTCCAGCGCAACGCCGACAGCCTGATGCTGCTCGCCGGCATCCGCGAGGCCGGACTCGGCACCGGACCGATGCGGCTCAGCAACATCGTGCGGGCGGCGCTCGGCCAGATCGAGGCGTACCAGCGGGTCACCCCGCACGCCGAGGGCGATGTCACGGTCGCGCCCGACATCGTCGGCGACCTCACCCTGATGCTCGCCGAACTGCTGGAGAACGCCGTGACGTTCTCGCCCGCCTCCAGCCGTGTCGAGGTCGTCCTGCGGCCCCGCCGCGACCCGGCGACCGGCGACGGCGCCCTGATCGAGATCATCGACCACGGGCTCGGTATGAACGCCGAGCGGATGGACGAGGAGAACGCCCGGCTGGTCCGCCGCGAACGGCTCGACCTGGTGCCCACCGAGGTACTGGGCCTGTTCGTGGTCGGCGGTCTGTCCCGGCGCTGGGGCATCGAGGTCGTCCTGTCCCGCACCCCCGGCGGCGGTGTCACCGCCACCGTCGGCATCCCCGCCTCGCACCTGCTGCTCGCCGACCCCTCCGGATCCGCGTCCCGGGCCCCGCACATGCTGCCGCCCGCCCGGCGCGGTGCCTCCATGTCGCCCCGACCGGCGATGGTCGAGCCGCCCCGCGACCCGGCCCCCGGCCGTTCGGCACTTCCCCGCCGGATCCCCGCAGATTCGGGCCGGGGCACCGGCGGCCACGGACGCCCGTCGGAACCGGCGGGCGGCATCGGCGTGGGCGGCGGGATCGGCCGGGAGGACGCCTTGACGCATCACCCGGGCGGTCAGCACCCGGGTGGACAGCGCTCAGGTGGTCAGCACCCGGGTGGTCCGGGCGCGCCAGGGCAGGGCCGCGCGGGCGGCGGACCCGGCATGCCGCCGGGCCGTGGCGCCGGTGGTCCCGCGATGCCACCCGGTCGTGGCGCCGGTGCTCCCACCGTGCCGCCGCGCGGACCGGGCGCCGGACCCGGCGGCATGGCGCCGCCGCCCGCCAGGAGCGGCCCGCCGCCCGGCACGCAGACCCCGTACCCGCCGCGCCCCGGAACATCCCGCCCCGGCGGCCCCGGCCAGGCCCAGCCCCGGATCGGCGGCGGACTCCCGCTCCGTAACGCGGGCCCCGGCCTGCCCCCGGCTCGCGGCGGCGGCCCCGGCCTGCCACCGCCCCGGGGCGGTACGGGCGCACCCCCGCCGCCCCTGACCGACGACGGCAACGCCCCGCCCCGCCCCGGCGAGCCACCGCGCCCGCTGCGGCGTCGGGTGCGCGGCGCGACCCTGAAGGCCACCACCGCCTCCAGCGTGCTGTCCAAGCGGCCCACCACCCAACGGCCCCCGAGCCAGCGGCTGGCGGCGTGGCAGCCCAGCGACGCGGAGGCGGCCCGTACCGAGATCGACGAGTTCGAGGCAGCCGTGCAGCGGGCGAACCGCGAGAGCGGCGCGGGCGCGGGCCGACCGTCCCCAGAACCCCCCGGCGCGCCGAACGCGCACCCGTTTGACGACAACAGACCCTCATTCCCGGAAGGCATGAGCCAGTGACCATGTGGACAGGTGGGCCGGAGTCCGGAGCCGCGGAACCGGTGACGGACATGAGAGCCGCCGCTGCCGACTTCAATTGGCTGCTCAGTCGATTCGCCACCGAGACGGCCGGTGTCGTCGACGCCATCGGCGTCTCGTCGGACGGTCTGCTGATCGCGGTCTCCCAACTCCGCGCCCAGGCCGACTCCGAACGGCTCGCCGCGATCGTGTCGGGCATCACCAGCCTCGCCATGGGCGCGTCGGGCAACTACGGCCTCGGCGGCCTCAACAAGGTCATCATCGACCTGGAGGGCGGCCACCTCCTGGTGTCGGCACTCGGCGCGGGAGCCGTTCTCGGCGTCATCGCGTCCAAGGAGGCGAAGCTCGGCAACATCGCCTACGAGATGACGCTGTTCGCCAACCGCGCCGGCACCGCGCTCAGCCCACAGCTCGTCCTGGAGTTGAAGAACACCGTGGGTATCGGGTCGACCGGTTGACCATGTGTGAGGGCCCGTGAGGTGAAGAGGGAGGACCGCGATGACGGCCGGTGACACGCCAGCCGCCGACGGCAACTGGGGCGTCGAACCCGCCGCCTCGGTCGTCCGTCCGTTCCTGCTGACCGCCGGGCGGATCGCCGGGGGCGACGGTCTGGTCCCGCCGATCCCGATCGAGACGCAGGTGGTGGCGACCAAGCTCGGCCTGTCCGCGCTGGACGCCTTCGTCTTCGATCAGCACCGTGACATCGTCGCGGTCTGCCGCCAGCCCCAGTCGCTGGCGGAGATCGCGGCGAAGCTGCGCATGCACCTGAATGTGATCCGCGTCCTCGCCGAAGACCTGCGCGCCGACGGACAACTGGCCCTGTACGCACCGCAGGCCACATCCGCGCGGGACGTCACCGTATTGCGAAGGGTTATCGATGGTCTCCGAGCTATCCCCGACTCCCGGGGAGCCATCCGTGAAGGCTGACACGGACAGAACCCGGCCGCCGCTGCCGGTGAAGATGGTGATCGCCGGCGGCTTCGGCGTGGGCAAGACGACCACCGTGGGCGCGATCTCCGAGATCGAGCCGCTGACCACCGAGGCGTCCATCACCTCCGTGGCCGCCGGTATCGACGACCTCTCGCACACCCCCGAGAAGACCACCACCACGGTGGCCATGGACTTCGGCTGCGTCACGCTCGACCCGACGCTGAAGCTCTATCTGTTCGGGACGCCCGGTCAGGAACGCTTCGGGTTCATGTGGGACCAGCTGGTCGAGGGCGCACTCGGCGGGCTCGTCATCGTGGACACCCGCCGGCTGGACGACTGCTACGCGGCCGTCGACTACTTCGAGCACCGCGAGATCCCGTTCGCCGTCGCGGTCAACGCCTTCGACGGCACCGTCGAACACGACCTGGACGACGTGCGGTGGGCCCTGGACGTCGGCGACCATGTGCCGCTGACCGTGTTCGACGCCCGCGAGCGGGGCTCCGTACGGGACGCGCTGCTCGTCGTACTCGAACACGCCCTGGCCGCCGCGGAGCAGTGACGCACGGCACGGACGGGCCGGTCGTACGAGAGGGCCGGGTACGCGGCATCACCACCGCGTACCCGGCCCTCACGCCGTCAGAAGCCCGCTCACGCCGTCACAGGCTCCGGCTGCTCACGCCGTCCGGCGCCGCACCCCCGGAGACACCCACACCCGGCTCACCGCCCAGAACACGGCGAGTACGAGGAGCGCCAGGACCGCCGTCAGGGTCGCGCCGCCGATCACCTTCTCGTAGTTCCGCTGGTACAGGCCGTCCACGATGTACCGGCCGACCCCGCCCAGGCTCACGTACGCCGCGATGGTCGCCGTCGACACGATCTGGATCGCCGCCGACCTGAGGCCGCTGAGGATCAGCGGCAGCGCGACCGGGAGTTCGACCTGGAGCAGGATCTTCGCCGGGTGCATGCCCATGCCCTGGGCCGCGTCGACCGGCGCCGGATCCACGCCCCGCACCGCCTCGTACGTGGTGACGAGGATCGGCGGGACGGCGAGCACGACCAGCGGGATCATCACCGGCAGCACGCTCAGCCCGAGCCATACGAACATCAGCACCAGGAGACCGAACGTCGGCAGGGCGCGGCCCGCCGCCGCCACCAGGGCGAGCGTGTTGCCGCCGCGCCCGGTGTGCCCGGTGATCAGACCGATGGGCAGGCCGATGGCCGCGGCGATGGCGAGTGCGGCGGCCGAGTACTGCACGTGCTCCCACACGCGCTGCGGAATGCCGTCGTAGCCCTGCCAGTGGGCCCCGTCGGAGAAGAACGCCTGGATGTAGTGGAGAACGTTCACGAAACACGCTCCGGTGCGCGGGAGGAAGGCGTGGTCGCCCGGGGCGAGTCCGCCTCGGCGCCGGCCTTGGAGGCGGCCTTCGAGTGGCGCGCCTGAGCCCGGCGGGCGCCGGAGCCGGTCCCGCCGGACGCGGGCGGCTGCCAGGGCGTCAGGAAGTGCCTCAGCAGGACGAGCAGGGCGTCCACGATCACCGCGAGGACCGCCGTCGTGACGACGGAGGTCACCGCGAGCTGGGGACGGTCGTAGAGCATCGCGGTGCTGAGCAGATTGCCGAGCGCGCCCTGGTTGCCGATCAGGGCGCCGACGCTGACCAGGCTGATGCTGGAGGCGGCGGCGACGCGCAGTCCGGCGATGATCGGCGGTACGGCGATGGGGAGTTGGACCGTGAGGTAGCGGCGTACGGGTCCGATGCCCATCGCGGCGGCTGCCTGGTTCGTCTCCTCGGGCACGGACCGCACACCGTCGACCACGGCCGGGACGAGGACCACCAGACTGTAGAAGCCCAGCGGGATCATCACGGTGATCTGGCTCAGCCCCGTGTAGTCGATGAGGACCACGAAGAAGGCGAGCGACGGGATCGCGTACAGCACGGTCGTGATCCACAGCACCGGTGGATAGAGCCACTTGAAGCGGAAGACGAGCGCGCCGATCGGCAGCGCGGCGGCGAATCCGGCGAGCACCGGGATCAAAGCCTCCTGCAAGTGCCAGGAGACCAGGCCCAGGTAGCTGTGCTGGAGGTCGCTGGGAATGTCGAAGAACCCGTTCACCGGCCTGCCTTCGCCCGCGGAGCATCCTCGGGGACCGCCGCCGCTGCCTCCGCTTCAGGCCGCCCGCGCGCGGCGCGGACCGCCGCCGAGACCGCGTCCTGTCCGGCGGTGCCGAGGACCCGTCCGGCCCGGTCGACGGCGACTGCCTGCCCGGTGGGCGAGAGCACGGCCCGGTCCAGCGCGACCCGCAGCGAGTCCTGGCCCACCTCGAAGGTCTGCCCGTACGCGATGAGTGCCTGTGCGTCGCCGCGCCACACCGCCGGGTCCGCCCAGCCGAGCGGCCTGCCGTCGGCGTCCGTCACGAGGACGGGCCCTGGGCCCGAACGCTCCGCGATCTCCTGCCAGTTGGCGCCGGCCGGGAACACCCGGCTCCGGTCGAGTGCCAGGCCGTCCGTGGACAGGAACGACAGGCCGCGGATGCCCCGGTCGGCGCCGAGGAACTCGGCCACGAACGCGTCGGCGGGCGCGGCGAGCAGTTCGTCCGGCGGCGCGTACTGCGCGAGCCTGCCGCCCGTGCGCAGCACCGCAATCCGGTCGCCGATCGTGATGGCCTCGTCGATGTCGTGCGTGACGAAGACGATGGCCTTGCCGAGTTCGCTCTGGATCCGCAGCAACTCGTCCTGGAGACCCTTCCGTACGACCGGGTCGACCGCCGAGAACGGCTCGTCCATCAGCAGCACCGGCGGATCGGCGGCGAGTGCCCTGGCGACACCGACGCGTTGCTGCTGGCCGCCGGAGAGCTGGTACGGGTAGCGGGCGGCCATTGACGGGTCGAGGCCGACGCGTTCCATGAGTTCCGCCGCGCGGGCCCGGGACCGCTGCCGGCTCCAGCCGAGCAGCCGGGGCACCGTGCCGATGTTGTCCAGGACGGTGCGGTGCTGGAAGAGCCCGGCGTTCTGGATGACGTAACCCATGGAACGGCGGAGGGTGTTGACGGGTCGGCGGGTGATGTCCTCGCCGTTGAAGCGGATGGTGCCGGAGGTCGGCTCGACCATGCGGTTGATCATGCGCAGGGTGGTCGTCTTGCCGCAGCCGGAGGGGCCGACGAGCACCGTGATCGAGTGGTCCGGAATATCGAGTGACAGGCGATCGACAGCCACCGTGCCGTCCGCGTACCGCTTGCTGGCATCCTCGATGACTATCAAGCGTCGAACCCCTTCGGGATAGCTCCGGGATGGCCCTGGGATTGGCCCTGGGAATGGTCCTGTTCGAACAGATCGCGATCAGATCCCGATCAATCGCGATCACCCGTGAGGGGGTGCAGTCTAGGACGCCCGCGTCCGCCGCACCCAAGGACCCCTGAATTCGGTCGATCGAGTGGTCGGCCGCAGGGCTGGTCCGTTCCCTCGGTCTGCCCCGCAGACGGGTTCCGTTTCCGCGCGCCCCGGTCCGCCGTCCGGGCCCCCGGCCCCCCGCGCCCTACGCTTCGGACGGTGATCGAAACCATTGTGCTCGACGTCGGCGAGACCGTGATCCGTGACGACCGGTACTGGTCCGGCTGGGCCGACTGGCTCCGCATCCCGCGCCACACCGTCTCCGCCCTTGTCGGCGCCGTCGTCGCTCAGGGCCGCGACCACGAGGACGCCCTGCGCCTCATCAGCCCCGACATGGACATCACCTCGGCCCATCGCGCCCGGGACGTGGCGGGCCGGGGCGAACACCTCGACGAGAGCGACCTGTACCCCGATGTACGGCCCGCCCTCGCGGGGCTGCGGGAGCGCGGGGTACGGGTCGTCGTCGCGGGGAACCGGTCCGCCCGCGCGGGCGAGCTGCTGCGCGGGCTCGACCTGCCCGCCGACCAGGTCTGCACCTCGGGCGAGTGGGGCGTGACCAAGCCGAGCCCCGAGTTCTTCGAGCGGCTGCTCGGCGTCTGCGGCACCGCGCCCGAACGGACCGTCCACGTCGGCGTCCACCCCGCCCACGACGTCTTCCCCGCCAAGGCCGCCGGGCTGCGCGTCGCCCATCTGCGCAGGGGCCCCTGGGGCCATCTGTGGGCGGACGATCCCGAGGTGCTGGCGGCGGCGGACTGGCAGGTCGACAGCCTGACGCAGCTTGCGTCGCTGATCGGCGAAGGGCGCTCCGCTGGATGACCGGTGGGGGGGGCGGGCTGTGGGCTGTGAGCTGCGGGTCGTCGGTGGCTGGTTGCGCAGTTCCCCGCGCCCCTTGAGGGAGCCTGCGGCGCCCTACGCCGGCTGGAGGGAGTCTGCGGCAGCCTACGTCGTGAACTCCCTTACGTAGCGGCGCTGCCACGGGGTCTCCACGGCGTGCCGGTCGTAGTGCTCCCGTACATACGCGACCGCCTCGTCCGCCGGTACGCCGTCCAGGACCGCGAGACAGGCCAGGGCCGTTCCGGTTCGGCCCCGGCCGCCGCCGCAGGCGATCTCGACGCGTTCGGCCGCGCACCGCCGCCACGCGTCCGTCAGGACGGTCCGGGCCTCCGTACGGTCCCGGGGCAGCCGGAAGTCGGGCCAGCGCAGCCAGTGGGACTCCCAGTCGGTGGCGGGGGGCTGCTTGCCGAGGAGGTACACGGCGTACGTGGGGGTCGGGCCGGGTGGGAGGGGGCGTCGCAGACCGCGGCCCCGGACGAGGCGGCCGGAGGGGAGGCGCAGGATTCCGGCGGCTGTTTCCCAGCTTTCGACAGGGGTGCCGGGGGTCTCGCCGGGCATTCGGTTGGGCATTTGGCCACGGTAGGCCGGGGGAGCGGGGCGGGGTGGGGGTTCGGCGCTACTTGTCGTCCGTCTTCCGGCGCCTGCCCTTGTCGCGGTCGCCGCCGGCCTCGGTCTGCGCCTCGTCCTTGCCCTCGTCCTCGTCCGAGGTGCGGGCCGTGCCGGAGCGGTCCACCTCGAAGACCCGGCGCGGCTGCTCCTTCGCCTTCGCCTTCGCGCCGGTGGGCTTCTCGTCGTACGGGTCGGGCTTGCTCGTAGCCATGGGGGCCTCCTCGGGGTTCCTCGGGAGTTACGTCGAACGGGTGCCGGACCTGCTCATTCCTCCCGTTCCTCCTGCTCCTCCCGCTCGGCGGCGGCGGCCCGGACGCGGCGGGTGCGGGCGCCGATGACCTGGACGGCCGCGGCCGTGGTGACCGCGAGGGCGACCGGCACCATCCAGTCGCGGTTGAGGGCGTGATCGAGGGCGTGGTCGAGGGAGAGGCGGCCGGGGCCCGCGATGGCGATGCTCGCGGCGGCCAGGCCGAGTACGCCCGGGAGTTCGAAGCCGCCGTTCTGGCCGAACCAGCCGTTCGGGGCGTGCACGGCCGACGCGCCCGCCATCCCGCCCGCCGCAGCCGCGCCCGCCGCCGGGGTGGCGAGGCCCAGGGCGATGAGGGTGCCGCCGCCCGCCTCGGCCAGGCCGGACGCGAGGGCGCTGGGCCGGCCGGGCGCGTACCCCATGGACTCCATGGCGGCGCCGGTCGCCTCGATACCGCCTCCGCCGAACCAGCCGAACAGTTTCTGGGCACCGTGGGCGGCCAGGGTGCCGCCGACCCCGAGGCGGAGCAGCAGCAGGCCCAGGTCACGCCGGTCGAAGCAGCTCACGAGGGGTCCTTTCTCGGGCACGGACGGTTGCGGTTCTTCTCTCTACGGTGGCACTGGTCGGGCCGCGTGTACGGGGTTCCGCCGCCGTTCGGGTGGCGGGCGCCCGGGGCCGGTGTGAGTCTGGGCGCGGGGGCCGCCCAACAACGCACGGAGAGACCCCATGCCCATTCAGGTGACCCGGCTCAGCGACCCCGCCGTCCGGGACTTCGTATCGGCCGTCAACGCCCATGACAGGGACGCCTTTCAGGCCGTACTCGCGCCCGACGCGACGATGTCCGACGACGGCTCCGACCGGGACGTCGCCGATTGGACCGACCGGGAGATCTTCTCCTCGCACGGCCACATGGACATCGACAAGGAGACGGCCGGCGGCCGGACCCTGCTGGTCAGCTACCGCAACGACACCTGGGGCGAGATGCGCACCAGGTGGAACTTCGAGGTGGAGAACGGCAAGATCACACGGTTCGAAACCGGCCAGGCATGACGCTTGCGCTGGGCTTGACCGGCTAACTGGAGGGGCTCCGCCCCTCCACCCCACCACGCTGGCGCGCCCCGCCCGCCGACGTGACCGGGACCCCCCGGGCCCCGCCCGTGGCGGTTCGTGGTGATGCCGCCGGGGTGCGTCGTGGGGGTGTTCGCCGTTGCGGCGGGGGTGGGGGTGTTCGGGGAGCCGGGTGGCCTGGCCCGGCGGGAGTGGGGTTGGGTTATGGGGTGGGTAGGGGGACTGCTGCTCCCGTTACGCGTACCCGGGGGTCTTCCTCCCTCAGGTTTACCGTCAGGACGCCTGGGCGGCCCAGGTCTTTGCCCTGGTGGAGGGTTAGTTCTGCGGTGGGTGGGACCAGGGTCATGGTTCGGGCGTAGGCGCCGAAGGCTGCTGCTGCGGCGCCGGTTGCCGGGTCCTCGTAGACGCCGCCGACCGGGAACGGGTCGCGTACGTGGAAGGTGAACTCGGATTCTCGCCAGACCAGTTGGACGGTGGTGAGATCGAGGCCGTGCATCAGGGCGGTCAGGCGTGGTACGTCGTACGCGAGGTCGGCGAGGCGGGCTCGGGTCGCGGCGCCCAGGACGAGATGGCGGGCGCCCGCGTAGGCGATACGCGGCGGGAACGCCGGGTCGAGGTCGGCCGGCGGCCAGTCCAGCGCGGCCAGCGCCTCCGCGAGGTCGTCGTCCGTGATCTCCTCGATATGCGGCTCGACGCTGGTGAGCGTCGCCCGCAGGGTCCCGCCGACCGACGCGACGGTCACCGGGACGGTGCCGGCCGGGGTGGCGAAGACGTAGTCGCCGGTGCCGTGCCGCTCGGCGAGGGCGACCGCCGTCGCCACGGTCGCGTGGCCGCAGAAGGAGACCTCGGCCTGGGGGCTGAAGAACCGCAGCGTGTACGCGCGGCCCGGCTCCCCGAGACCGGCCGGCGGGTCGGTCAGGAAGGCGGACTCGCTGTAGCCGAGGTCGGCCGCGACGGCGAGGCGCGCCGCGTCGTCCAGGGCGGAGGCGTCCAGGACGACGCCGGCCGGGTTCCCGCCCGCCGGGTCGGTGGCGAAGGCCGTGTACCGCAGCACGCCGGCGGATGAGGCACCGTTCGAGGTCTGGTTCACGTGCTGGGCAACCGCTCCGCGCTCCGGGTCATTCCCCCACCCCCACCCTGGCATCGCGGCGCGGTTGCCCTCCCCCTTCAGGAGTGGCTCAGTGGCACTTCTTGTACCCGGGGTCGGACGTCGTCCAGGCGCACGAGTCGAGCAAGGAGCCGCTGGGCTTGATCAGCCGGGCCTTGTCGCTGGTGTTGTTCCAGACGTACGAGCCCCGGCCCCAGTAGCGGACGCCCGACGCGTCGGTGCCCTTTCCGGTGCGGACCTTCACGGTCTTGCCCGCGCCGATCTTGTAGCTGCCGAAGGTGTACGTGTAGCCGGTGTTGTCCTTCAGCTTGTAGCCCTTGAGCTGGATCGCGGAGCGGGTGTTGTTGTGGATGTTCACCCACTCCGCGTTCAGGGAGCTGTTGGAGCGGTTGTCCGATCCCGGGCTGTCGTACTGGATGTAGCCCAGGTGCAGGCCGCCCTGGTGGGCCGGGGCGGTGGCCGCCGATGCCGGGGTCGCGGCGAGGAGCGGGGCCGCGAGGGCGAGGGCGGCGAGGACGGACGGGGCTGCGGCACGCAGACGCAACATGTGCTCCAAGTGTGGATATTTGATGGAGAGTTACGAGAAGAGATGCCGAGCTTAGGGGGAGCAGGCGGGCGTACTGTGCGGAATCATCCGTTCCGGATGTGTAGATCTCCACTCCGGCACCGGCGGCGATCCGTTCAGCCTCTGCCGATGAACGGCATCGTCGTCGCGAGCACCGTCGCGAACTGCACATTCGCCTCCAGCGGCAGCTCCGCCATGTGCCGGACCGTGCGGGCCACGTCCGCCGCGTCCATCACCGGCTCGACCGCCGACTCGCCGTTCGCCTGAAGGGTTCCGGTCCGCATCCGCTCGGTCATGTCGGTCGCCGCGTTCCCGATGTCGATCTGCCCGCACGCGATCCGGTACGGACGGCCGTCCAGGGACAGCGACTTCGTCAGACCGGTCAGGGCGTGCTTCGTCGCCGTGTACGGCGCCGAGTTCGGGCGCGGCGCGTGGGCCGAGATCGAGCCGTTGTTGATGATCCGGCCGCCCTGCGGATCCTGCGCCCGCATCTGCCGGAACGCCGCCTGCGCACAGAGGAAGGCGCCGTTCAGATTGGTGTCCACGACATGGCGCCACGCCTCGTACGGCAACTCGTCGAAGGTGAGGCCGCCGGGGCCGAAGGTGCCCGCGTTGTTGAACAGCAGGTCGAGCCGGCCGAAGCGGTCCCGTACCGCCGTGAACAGGGCCGCCACCTCGTCGGGCCGCGCCACGTCGGTACGGACCACCAGCGTCCGCGCTCCGTCGGCGGCCAGCGCGGCGGTCGCCTCCAGGGTCTCGGGGCGGCGGCCCGCGAGCGCCACGGACCAGCCGGTACGCAGCAGTTCGAGGGCGACGGCCCGGCCGATGCCGGATCCCGCGCCGGTCACGATCGCGCTCTTCGTTCGCTCGTCGGTCATGGCCCCGCAGCGTACGGGAGCGGGCGCGCGCGGCGGCATGGCCGAATCCGTACCGGTGACGGGCGTCCCTCATGCGGAACTCATGCATCCGCCATCTGAGTGCCGTGTACGCGACAGGATCGCGTCGTTCCCCACCACTCCAATGACCATGACATCACCTGTCAGGGGAGGACCGGATGACACCCGCAGCACGTCGTACACCGCCGTCGCAGCACGCCCCCGAACTCCGCGCCGCCGCCCGTCACCTCGGCCGCCGAAGATTCCTCACCGTCACCGGCGCGGCAGCCGCGCTCGCCTTCGCCACCAACCTGCCGACCGCGGGCGCCGCCGCGGCAGCCGAACTCGACGCCCGCAAGCTCACCGACGACCCCTTCACGCTCGGCGTCGCGTCCGGCGACCCCCGGCCCGACTCCGTCCTGCTGTGGACCCGGCTGGCCCCGGCCCCGTACCAGCCGGACAGCGGACTGCCCCAGCAGCGCGTCACCGTGCACTGGGAGATCGCCCACGACGACCGCTTCCGCCGCGTCGTGCGGCGCGGCGCGGCCACCGCGCACCCCGAGTACCACCACGCCGTCCATGTGGAGGTCGAACACCTCGACGCCGACCGCGTGTACTACTTCCGCTTCCGCGCCGGCGAGTGGACCAGCGAGACCGGCCGCACCCGTACCGCGCCCGCCACCCGGTCCCGCGCCGCCGCACTCACCTTCGCCGCCGTGTCCTGCCAGGCCTACCACGACGGCTACTTCACCGCGTACCGGCACCTCGCGGACGAGGACATCGATGTCGTCTTCCACCTCGGGGACTACATCTACGAGTACGCCGTCAACTCCGCGGGCGGCGCCCGCGCCTACACCGACCGGACCCTGCCCGACCTCTTCAACCGCGAGACCGTCACGCTGGAGGACTACCGGCTGCGGTACGCGCTCTACAAGAGCGATCCGGACCTGCGCGCCGCGCACGCCGCGCACCCCTTTGTCGTCACCTGGGACGACCACGAGGCCGAGAACAACTACGCGGGCGCCATCGACGAACAGGGCGGCCCGCCCGAGGAGTTCCTGCTCCGCCGGGCCGGCGCGTACCGGGCGTACTGGGAGAACCAACCGCTGCGCCGCGCCCAGCTCCCGCAGGGGCCCGACGCCCAGCTCTACCGCCGTCTCGGCTGGGGCACCCTCGGCCAGTTCGACATCCTCGACACCCGCCAGTACCGCTCCGACCAGGCGTACGGGGATGTCGCCCATGTGCCGGGACCGGAGACCCTGGACCCGGCGCGCTCCATCACCGGCGCCACGCAGGAGCGGTGGCTGATCGACGGCTGGCGGCGGTCGCACGCCCTGTGGAACGTCGTACCGCAGCAAGTCGTCTTCTCGCAGCGCAAGTTCGACCTCAACCCCGTGTCCAAGGTGAGCATGGACGCGTGGGACGGGTACGCGGCGTCCCGCGCGCGGGTGCTCGCCGGGGCCGAGGCGGCCGGTGTGGAGAACCTGATGATCCTCACCGGCGACGTCCATGTCGGCTACGCCTTCGAGATCAAGCGGGACTTCGACGACCCCGGGTCACGGACGGTCGGTACGGAGATCGTGGCGACGTCCGTCACCAGCGGCCGGAACGGCTCCGAGAAGCCGGCCAACTGGAACACCTACATGACGGCCAACCCGCATCTGAAGTTCTACAACGGCCGCCGCGGCTATGTGACCGTCTCCCTGGACCGGGAAGCGGCCCGCTCGACCTTCAAGACGGTCGACGCGGTGACGACCCCGGGGGCAGCGCTGACCACGGCGGCCTCGTTCACGACGGAAGCGGGCGCCCCGGGTCTGCACCCGTCCTGAACCGACCCGCCCCTCGCGAACCCGTCCTGATGCGGACGGAGTCGGATCAGCGGACTTCGTCCGGGTACCGGATTCCCACCTGGTCCCGGACGGAGTCCAGCGTCCTCATCACGGCGAGCGACGACGACAGCGGCACGAGAGGGGACTCGGTCGCACCCTCGCGCAGACACCGCATGACCTCCGCCGCCTCGTGCCGCAGGGTGCCCCGGGGCCCGTCCGCCGGATCGAGCAGGAACTCCTCGGGCTCCCGGCCGTCCCGGTGCAGCACGAACCGCTCCGGATGGAAGAAGCCCCCCGGAATCTCCACCCGGCCCTCGGAACCGGTCACCGAAGCGGCGACCGGCGTACTGCTGTTGACGGCGCAGTGCAGCACGGCCTGCGCACCGCTGTCCCACGACAGCACCATCCCGGTCTGGAGGTCGACCCCCTCGGGCGACAGCGTCGACCGGGCCGTCACCCCCGAAGGCTCACCCAGGAAGAGATGCGCGAACGACACCGGGTACACCCCGAGATCGAGCAGCGCCCCACCGCCCTGCGCGGGGTCCCGCAACCGGTGCGTGGGCGGGAACGGACCGTCGATGCCGAAGTCGGCCTGCACGGTACGGATCTCACCGAGCGCGCCGTCGTCGACGAGCGCCTTGAGGCGGCGGATCAGCGGGTTGCAGTACATCCACATGGCCTCCATCAGGAAGAGGCCGCGCTCCCGCGCCAGATCGACCAGCTCACCCGCCTCGCGCGCGTTGAGGGTGAACGCCTTCTCGCACAGCACGGCACGCCCCGCCTCCAGGCACATCCCGGCGGCCTTGCGGTGCGCGGCGTGCGGGGTCGCGACATAGACGATGTCGACCTCGTCGTCGGCGGCGAGCGACGCCCAGTCCCCGTAGGCGCGCGGAATCCCGAACCGCTCCGCGAACGCCTTCGCGGACGCGTCCGTACGGGACGCCACCGCCACCACATCGGCGTCGGGCAGATCCAGCAGGTCGCCCGTGAACGCGGCGGCGATCCCTCCGGTAGCCAGGACGCCCCACCGCACACGTTCCGCCGTCATCGCGAACCCTTCTGCGAGGTCTCGACCACTCTGTTCGAACTGAGAGCATAGAGACCGGATTCGATGAAGGGGAGGGGCAGATGCCCGAGCGCGGGCGCACCAGACGCGACGGCGAGGACCGAGAGGGCCACATACCGGACCACCGGCAGGGACCCTCACCGACCACGACACCTACGAAGACACCGCCGGCGACACCGGCCGTGATGCCGGTCACGAAGCCGAATCCGGCCGCCGCCACGACCGCCGCCCCTGACCCCGCCGCCCTCCGCCGCACCGGACTCCTGGTCACCTTCATCCTCGGCGGGCTCACGGCCGTCCCGCCGCTGTCGATGGACATGTACCTCCCGGCGCTGCCCGACGTCACGGGCGCCCTTGACGCGTCCGCGGCCACCGTGCAGCTCACCCTCACCGCCTGCCTCGCCGGGATGGCACTCGGGCAGCTCGTCGTCGGACCGATGAGCGACAAGTGGGGACGGCGGCGCCCCCTGCTGATCGGGATGCTCGTCTACATCGTCGCCACGGCGGCCTGCGCGCTCGCGCCCGACCTCAACACGCTCATCGCCTTCCGCCTCCTCCAGGGCCTCGCCGGAGCCGCCGGGATCGTCATCGCCCGCGCGGTCGTCCGCGACCTGTACGACGGCGTCGACATGGCCCGGTTCTTCTCCACGCTGATGCTGATCTCCGGTGTCGCCCCGATCGTGGCGCCCGTCATCGGCGGCCAGGTGCTCCGCGTCACCGACTGGCGGGGCGTCTTCCACGTCCTCACGGTCGTCGGCATCCTGCTCACCGCGCTGGTCTGGTTCCGGCTGCCCGAGACCTTGGCCCCCGGGAAGCGGCACGCGGGCGGTGTCGGCGCGGCCCTGCGCACCATGCGCGGCCTGCTCGCCGACCGTGTCTTCAGCGGCTACATGCTCGCGGGCGGCTTCACCTTCGCCGCCCTGTTCTCGTACGTCGCCGCGTCCCCGTTCGTCGTCCAGGAGATCTACGGCGCGTCCCCGCAGACCTTCTCGCTGCTGTTCGGCGTCAACTCCATCGGGCTCGTCCTCGTCGGCCAGATCAACGGCAAGATCCTCATCGGCCGCGTCAGCCTCGACAAGGCGCTCGGCACCGGGCTCGCCCTGGTCACCGCCGCGTCGGTCGCACTGCTCCTGATGACCACCGGCGTCTTCGGCGAGGTCGGCCTGTTCCCCGTCGCCGCCGCGCTGTTCGTGCTGATGTCCGCGATGGGCCTCGCCCTGCCCAACACCAATGCGCTCGCCCTGCTGCGCACCCCGCACGCCGCGGGCTCCGCGTCCGCGCTGATCGGTACGTCGTCGTTCCTCATCGGCGCAGTCGCGTCCCCTCTCGTGGGTATCGCCGGGGAACACACCGCCGTCCCGATGGCCGTCGTCCAACTGGCGTCGTCGCTGGTCGCCGTCGGCTGCTTCGTGGGACTGTGCCGACCTGGACGCGGACGCCGTACGGAGGAGGTGGCGAGCTGAGCAGCGCACGGCTGAGGACCGGTTCGGCGGAGCGCGCCGGGCTCGACCCCGGGCCGCTCGCCGACCTCGTCCGCGCGGTGCGTGCCCTGCCCGGCGGGGCGCGGCCCTGGTGCGGGGGCGCGGTCGTCGTCGCCGGACGCGGACCCGTCGTCGCGGTCGAGGAGGCGGCGGGCTGGGCCGTGCGGTACTCCGGGTACGACGAGAAGGCCGGCGCGGGTGTGGAGCTGCCGCCGGACGCGCGGGTCCCGGCCCGTACCGACACGCCCTTCGACCTGGCCTCACTGACCAAACTGTTCACGACGGTCGCGGCCGTGCAGCAACTGGAGCGCGGCACGCTCGGCATCGACGCCCTGGTCGGCGCGTATCTGCCGGACTTCAGGGCCGCCGCCGCACACCGCGTCACGGTACGCCAGCTCCTCACGCACACCTCCGGGCTGCGGCCCGAACTCCCGCTCTACGACTGCCGGGACGCCGCGGCCCGCCGGGCGGCGCTGCGCGCGGAGGCCCCTGTCACGGAGCCCGGCGCCTACGTCTACTCGGATCTGAACATGCTGCTGCTCCAGCACCTCCTGGAACGGGTGACGGGCCGCGGCCTCGACGTGCTCGTCCGGGACGGGATCACCCGGCCGCTCGGGATGGCGGCGACGCGTTTCGGGCCGTGCCCGGGGGCGGCGGCCACCGAGGACCAGCGGCGGCCGTGGGGCAAGGCGGACCGGGGGATGGTCCGGGGCAGCGTGCACGACGAGAACGCGTGGGCGCTCGGCGGGGTCGCCGGGCACGCGGGCCTCTTCTCGACCGGACGCGACCTCGCCGTCTTCTGCCGCACCCTGCTCGCGGGCGGCTCGTACGGTACGGCGCGGATCCTCGGGCCCGACTACGTGGAGCTGATGCTGACGGCGCCGGGGCTCGGGTTCGCCGTCGACCAGCCGTGGTTCATGGGGGAGCTGGCGGGGCGCGGGGCCGCCGGGCACACCGGGTTCACCGGGACCTCCCTCGTCCTCGACCCGGCCACGGACACCTTCCTGATCCTCCTCGCGAACACGGTCCACCCCGTGCGGCGCCCCGCCGACAACGCGCCGAGAGCGGCGGCGGCGACCTGTCTGGCGCGGGCCGTGGCGGACCGGCGGCCGTCGTCGTCGGTGGCGGCGCCACCCTCGTAGAATCCTGGGGTGAACGCCCCGCACACCTCCGTCGACAGCCTCCGTGCCGTGCTCGACGGACTCCTCGACGGCATGTCGTCCCGCCAGGCCGCGCAGTCCGTCGAACGGCTCATCGGCCACTACCGGGGCCGCACCCCGACCAACGCCCCGGTTCTACGGGACCGCGCCGATGTCGCCGCGTACGCCGCCTACCGCATGCCCGCCACCTACGAAGCGGTGTGCTCCGCCCTGGCGGCCTTCGCCGACACCCTGCCGGAGGGCTGGGCGCCCGAGGGGCATGTGGACATCGGCGGCGGCACCGGGGCCGCGGCCTGGGCGGTGGCCGCCACCTGGTCGGGGGCGCGCCCGGTGACGGTCCTGGACTGGTCGGAACCGGCCCTGGCGCTGGGCCGCGAGATCGCGGCGGACCACCCCGTACTGTCCTCGGCGACCTGGCGGCGCGCCCGGGTGGGCCCGGCGCTGACACTGCCGCCGGTCGATCTGGTGACGGTGTCGTACGTACTCGGCGAACTGACGGAGGCGGACCGGGCGGCGGCGATCGACGTGGCGGCGGGGGCCGCTCAGTCGGTGGTCGTGATCGAACCGGGGACGCCCGAGGGGTACGGGCGGGTGATCGAGGCGCGGCGGCGGCTGGTCGACGCGGGGTTCCGGGTGGCGGCGCCGTGTCCGCACAGCGGGGCGTGCCCGATCGTGCCGGGGACCGACTGGTGCCACTTCGCCGCCCGGGTCAGTAGGTCGTCGTTGCACCGGCAGGTCAAGGGCGGCTCACTCCCGTACGAGGACGAGAAGTTCAGCTATGTCGCGGCGACCCGCCTGCCCGCGACACCGGCCGCGTCCCGGGTGGTCCGCCACCCCCAGATCCGCAAGGGCCAGGTCCTCCTGGACCTCTGCGACCCGGACGGCACCCTGCACAAATCCACGGTCACCAAACGCAACGGCACGCTGTACCGAGCGGCCAGGGACACACGCTGGGGCGCGCCCTGGCCACCTCCGGGGGAGTAGCCCCCTTGCGGAAGGCCCCTAGGGGCGTAGCTCCTGGGTGCAACATTTCACGCTGCCGCCCCCTTTCAGCAGCTCCGAGAGGTCCATCCCCACCGGGGTGAACCCTCGCTCCCTCAGCGGGTCGAACAGGCCCCACGCCGCGTGGGGCAGCAGGACGTTCAGGCCGTCCGACACCGCGTTCAGGCCCAGGGACGCCGCATCGGCCTCGGTGGCGATGAGGGCGTCCGGGAACAGGCGTTCCAGCACGGACCGGCTGCCCGGTGAGAAGGCGCCGGGGTAGTACATGACCTCGTCACCGGCGTCGTCGAGGACGGCCAGTGCCGTATCGAGGTGGTAGTAGCGCGGATCTACCAGGTCGAGCCCGATCACCGGGCGCCCGAAGAACTCCTGAGCCTCCCCGTGCGACAGCGGGCTGGCGCGGAAGCCGCGTCCGGCGAGCACGTAGGAGGCGGTGACGGCGAAGTCGCCCTCGCCCTCGTTGATGTGCAGCGGCTCGTGGATCTCGTCGTAGCCGTGGGCGCGGAACCAGTCCAGATGCGCCTCGGCCTCGGCCTCCCGCTCCGCGTAGGCGAACCGGGCGCCGAGCACCCGTCCGTCCACGACTGTCGCGCCGTTCGCCGCGTAGACCATGTCGGGCAGTCCGGCCCGGGGGGTGAGTTCCTCGACGGTGTGACCGAGTGAGCGATAGCGGTCACGGAGGTCCTCCCACTGCGCCACCGCCAGCGGGACGTCCACCGGCTTGGCGGGGTCCATCCAGGGGTTGATGGAGTAGGTGACCTTGAAGTGTGCCGGTGAGCACATGAGATAGCGCCGGGGTGTGGCGCGGCGACCAAGCAGACCAGGCAATGAGGGCTCCTCACGACCGCAGGATCAGAGACTGCCCAGGGTGGGGTCAGTCGCTGCCCATGGTGCGCCCAGAGGAGCCCTCACCGCAGTAAACCGAACGGGTGGTTGTACGACAGCCCGTTCGCGGACACTCACGATTCACCGGATGTCGGGCGGCCCTCCTTCAGTTTGCGCAGCAGCTCCCGCTTCTGCGCCTGCGGATCGAGACCCCCGCCGACCTGGCCGCCACGGCCACCGCCGCGCAGCGCCTTGCGGGACATCTTGCTGCGGGTACCACCGACCCCCAGCATGTTTCCGGCCGATCCCTTGCTCATACGCCGTCACCTCCGTCACTCGCGCACTCGCGTACGACTTCGTGGCTTCACTATGAACGAGACGTATCGTCTTGCTCAACCCCTTTTCCGTCGCCCGTCGCCCCACCCAAGACGCTCCGTCTCGTCACGCTGTACATTCCCCGCATGACCAGAAACGCCACGGACCCGAAGCCGGACTCCAAGACCGACCCGAAGAAGGACGGCCTCAAGCCCCCGCCCGACGCCGCCCGCCGCAGCGAGCGCTCCCGCCGCGCCATCTACGCCGCCGCCCTCTCCCTCGTCGCCGAGTCCGGGTACCCGAAGACCACCATCGAAGGCATCGCCGCACGCGCCGGCGTCGGCAAGCAGACCATCTACCGCTGGTGGTCGTCGAAGGCCGAGGTGCTGCTCGAAGCGTTCCTCGACCTCCAGGACCAGGCCGCCGAGGCGGCGGGCGGCACCCCGTTCACGTTCCCGGACACCGGCGACCTCGCGGCCGACCTCAAGCTGGTCCTGCGCGCCACCGTGGACCAACTCCACGACCCCAAGTTCGAGGCACCGTCCCGCGCACTGGCCGCCGAAGGCGTCGTCAACGCCCAGGTCGGCACCGAATTCGTCGCCAAACTCCTGGAGCCCCAACTCCAGCTCTACGTCGAGCGGCTGCGCTCCGCCCAGGCCGCCGGTGACATCCGCGCCGACATCGACCCGCGCATCGCCCTCGAACTCTTCGTCTCACCCGTCGCGCAGCGCTGGCTCCAGCACAGCGGGCCCCTCAGCTACGCGTACACCGACACCCTCGTCGACTACGCCCTCGGCGGCCTCACCCCGCGCTGAACCCGGTCACCGGGGTTCGGCCGCCCGCGTGCCCGCCCGCACGGGCGTCCGCGCCATCAGCCCCGGGGCGTCCGTCAGGACACCGTCACAGCCGAGCCGCAGCACCCGGTCCCGCTGCCGCGCAGAGTTCACCGTGTGCGCCCACACCCGGGGCACCCCCGAGCGCACCGCCCGTACGAGATCCGTGTCACGGGCCTTGTGGTCCACGTCCAGGACGTCCACGAACGGCGCCCACCGCTCCGGGCGGTCGGTACGCATCTGCCGTGCGGAGCGCCAGAGTTGGGAGAGGAGTCCCAGGGCGTGGGCGCGCTCGGCCACATCGGGGCGGTTGGAGTTGACCAGGACGGAGCGGCTCAGGCCCCGGTCCTTGATCAGTGCGCCGAGCGCCCGCAGGCTCCGCGGATCCTTCGCCTCCAGGGTCAGGACGATCCGGCCGCCGAGCCGGTCCAGGACCTCGGCCACCGTCGGCGGACGCTCGGCCCGCCACCTGCCCGGCAGCTCAGGGCCCGGCCGCAGCCGCACCGCGCGCCAGTCGGCCCGTGACAGCCGCTCGACCGGGCCCGTGCCCGACGTCGTACGGTCCAGGGTCGCGTCGTGCATCACGACCGGGGTGCCGTCCCGCAGCATCCGGGTGTCGAAGTCCAGGACCTGGGCGGTGGAGCGGTCGTACGCCGCCATCAGGCCCGACATGCTGTTCTCCGGTACCTCAAGGGCCCCGCCCCGGTGCGCGGTGTACACGAGGGGCGGCAGCGCCCGCAGGGTGAAGGGTCCGGCGCCCCACTCGACAGGCGTGAGCACGCCGGTCGGCCCGAGGAGGGCCAGCGAGGTGAGGCCCGTCAGCAGAGTCCTGGTGACCATGGCGACCACGGTAGGCCGCTAAATCCCGGTATGCCCCGCAATGACACCGTATTCAGGCTGCGGACACGGCCCCTTACTGACCCGTAAGGACCCCGGATGAGGGCTCCGGCCACCCGGCGCGCAGGATGGTGGGACGATGGACGGACGAGTCGGCACTCGGGACTCGACACTCGGGACGGGGTGAGGGGACAGATGGGCGCGGAGTTCGACCGCAGGTCCGGTGGACAGTTCGACCGCAGGTCCGGCGGAGAGGGCAGGATCTCCCAGTGGCTGCGCGGCCTGCGCCCCAAGGGGTCCGACGGTGCCGCGACCGCCCACGACTCCGCCCGCGAGGACCTGCTGATCGGCGCCGCCGCCGCCGGACTCCCGCTGGCCCCCGCCGCCCACCCCTCCTCGTACCGCTGCTCCTGCGACCGCGTCGGCTGTCCCACCCCGGGACAGCACCCCGTCTCCTTCGCCTGGCAGACCCAGTCCACGACCGACCGCGCCCAGATCGAGCGCTGGGCCCGGCATCAGCCGCAGGCCAACTTCATCACCGCGACCGGCATGGTCCACGACGTGCTCGACGTACCCGTGGACGCCGGGCGCGAGGCGCTGGAGCGGCTGCTCGCCTCCGGGATCGACGTCGGGCCCGTCGCCGAGTCGGGCGGCGACCGGATGCTGTTCTTCACCGCGACCCGGGGCACCCCCGACGACGAGGACGAATGGTGGCCCTGCGAGCTGGACTGCCACCCCGAGACCATGGACGAGCACCCCGGCCTGCGCTGGCACTGCCGCGGCTCCTACGTCCTGGTGCCCCCCGCCCGCCTGCCCGGTGACCTGGCCGTCGAGTGGGTCCGCGGCACCGAGCACCCGCTGCCCGACCCGCTGAACCTCCTCGAAGTCCTCACCGACTCCTGCGCCCGGCACGCCGGTTCGGACCAGGACCACGCGTCGGTGGCGTGGCCGCTGCGCGGCTGAGCCTCGGCGGGGCCGTTCGGCGCTATTCGCCCTTCGCCCCCGTCAACCCCTGAATCCTGCTCAGGAACTGGACCTTCGAGTCCGTCGCCGTGCGGGTCGGGTCCAGGACCGCCTGGTTCGAGACGCGTTCCAGGGTCACCGACTGTTTGGCGTCGCCCGTCATCAGGGCCTTCACATCGGGGTCGATCGTGAGGTTCAGGCCCTTCGCCGCCGTCTGCTTCTCGTAGTGGTGCGTCGAGAAGAAGACCAGCGCGCCGCCGTCCTTGGTGCGCAGCGCCAGCGGTGCGTACGCGCCCGACACCATCGGCCGGTCCACGTACTGCCTCGCCAGACCGGGTCGGCTCGCGTTCTTCAGCCGCTGCTCACGCCACGCCGAGGTGTGCGTACCGGGCGCGAACGCGTCGCCGCCGTCCTGGAGATATGTCGCGTACGCCTTGCTCAAGTCCTTCGGCGCGAGCGACAGTTCGGGGGAGTCCACCGGCACGGGCCGCGCCAGGCCGTCCTTGTCGAGCCGGAACTCCGGCACCTTGTCCGGCGCCATCACCGTCAGATACGCGGCCTGCCACACCTCGTCGGGGCCCGTGCGCGTGAAGATCAGGACCCAGCGGTTGTCCAGCTTCGGGTCGTCGTCACGGTCCCGGTTCGAATCGGTGTCCGCCAGGAAGAACTTGGGCCAGCCCGCCTGCTTCGGAATCGTGAACCGGGCGTCCGTCAGCGTCAGCGGGACATGGTTCGGATTGCCGTCCGGGTTGCTCGCCCGGCGCGCCGTGAGACCGGCCTGGTTGATGGCGCCCAGCGGGCCTGTGACCCGGTCCGCGTCCAGGGCCGGGTCCAGCGCCTTGTCCGCCGCGTTGTAGGCGGCGGTGAAGTCCTTCAGGGCACGTGCCGCCTCAGCCTTGGTCGCGGCCGGCAGCACCTCCCGCTCCCCGTGCACCGTCACGCACCCGCTCGCCGTCAGCGACAGCACCGTCAGCGCCGCCGCCGTCGCGAACGGCCGGCTCACCCTGTGCAGCTTCTCCATCGGGCCCCTTCGCCTTCCCGTTCCCGGCCCCGAACCCTACCGGGGCGAAGAACAGGGCGAGCGTCGGGATCAAGTACAGCGCCCACACCGTGACCTGAAGAACGGTCGGGTCGGGCTGGAAGTTGAACACACCCTTCAGCAGCGTCCCGTACCAACTGTCCGGCGGAATGGTCGTACTGATGTCGAACGCCTTGCTCGTCAGGCCCGGCACGATGTCCGCTTCCTGGAGGTCGTGCAGCCCGTACGCGAGGACACCGGCCGCGACGACGACCAGCATGCCGCCGGTCCAGGTGAAGAACTTCGCCAGGTTGATCCGGAGCGCGCCCCGGTAGAACAGCCAGCCCAGGAGCACCGCCGTGCCGAGGCCGAGGAAGGCGCCCAGCATCGGCTGGAAGGTGCCGTTCTCGGAGCCCGCAGCGTGGATCGACGTCCACACGAACAGCGAGGTCTCCAGACCCTCCCGGCCCACCGCGAGGAACGCGGTCGCCACCAGCGCGCCCGTGCCCATCAGCAGCGCCGAGTCGAGCTTGCCGTGCAGCTCCTTCTTCAGATGCCGGGCCGTACGCCGCATCCAGAAGACCATCAGCGTCACCAGCGCCACGGCGACGATGGACAGCGAACCGCCCAGCGCCTCCTTGGCCTTGAACGTCATCTCCTGCGAGCCGAACTCCAGCGCGAAGCCGAAGCCGAGCGAGAGGAGCACCGCCACCGAGATGCCGATCCAGATCGGCCGCAGGGCCGCCCGGTGATCGGTCTTGACGAGATAGGCGACGAGGATGCAGACGACCAGGCTGGCCTCAAGGCCCTCACGCAGCCCGATCAGATAGTTGGCGAACATTCTCTTCCCTCGGTTGGTAGTGCGGTGCGCGGTCGGGCGGACGTGCCCGGTCAGGCGAACAGGGCCCGGCCCCACCAGTCGTCCGTGTCCCGGACGCCCGGCGGGATCGCGAAGACCGCCGAACCGACGTGCTGGATGTACGCGTTGAGCGCGTCCGCGCGCGCCAGGCTCCGCTGCACCGGGATGAACCCCTTGCGCACATCGCGCTGGTACGCGAGGAAGAACAGGCCCGCGTCGAGCCGGCCGAGCCCGTCGGTGCCGTCCGTGAACGAATAGCCGCGGCGCAGGAGCGTCGCGCCGCCGTTGGTGTCGGGGTGCGCGAGCCGGACGTGCGCGTCGGGCTTCATCGCCTTCAGGAACGGCTCGTCCCGCTCCTTCGCCCTGCCGACCGGGGCACCCTCGCCCTTGTCGCGCCCGAACACGTCCTCCTGCTCGCCGAGCGAGGCGCGGTCCCAGGTCTCGATGTTCATCCGGATCCGCCGCGCCACCAGATACGAGCCGCCGGCCATCCAGTCCGGGCCGTCCTGCTCGCCCACCCACACGTGCTCGTCCAGGCGGTCGGTCTCGGTGCCCGCGATGTTGCGGGTGCCGTCCTTGAAGCCCATCAGATTGCGCGGGGTCTGCGCGTCCGGCGTCGTCGACGAGGTCTTGCCGAAACCGAGCTGGGACCAGCGGATGGCGACCTTGCCGAAGCCGATCCGGGCCAGATTGCGGATCGCGTGCACCGCGACCTGCGGATCGTCCGCGCACGCCTGCACGCACAGATCGCCGCCGCTGCGGTGCGCGTCCAGGTTGTCGCCGGGGAACTTCGGCAGGTCGACCAGGGCATCGGGCCGCCGGTCGCGCAGGTCGAACCGGTCGAACAGGGACGGCCCGAAGCCGACGGTGAGGGTCAGCCGGGACGGCTTGAGGCCCAGGGCCTCCCCGGTGTCGTCCGGCGGAGCCTCCGCGAGCCCGCCGAACGCACCCTCGCCGACCGGGTGCCCCGCGGTCATCCGCTCGGCGGCCCGCGTCCAGTCCTTGAGGAGCTGGACGAACTCGGCGCGGTCGTCGGTCTTCACGTCGAACGCGGCGAAGTGCAACCGGTCCTGTACGGCGGTGGCGATCCCCGCCTGCACCGCGCCGTGGAAGGGCACGGCGGCGCCGCTCTCCGCGACCGGCGCCGCGTCGTCACCGCGCACCGCCGCGACGGCTGTGCCGGCCGCGACGGCGCCGAGCGCGATCCCCGCGCCACCCCAGCCGAGCAGCACCCGCCGCGAGGGCGCGCCGTCCTGAGACGTGCCGGTCGCACTGTCCTTGTCCCGCATGGCCGTCCCCTGCCGCTACTTGGTGACGACGGCGGCGGCGAGCTTGGACAGCGGCTCGGCGAGCGCGTTCACCGCGTCCGACAGCTCCTTGCGGTCCGCCTTGCCGACCTTCTCGTAGGACGTGAAGTCGTACGAGGAGGTGTTCTCGCGGTACTTGTCGAGCAGCGTGTTCAGGGCGGCGAACTGCTTGTCGAGTTCCTTCGTCAGCGCCGGGTCGTTCTCGGCGGCGACCGGCTTCAGCAGCTCGTACGACTTCTCGGCGCCCTCGACATTGCCCTTGAAGTCGACCAGGTCCGTGTGCGAGTAGCGCTCCTCCTCACCGGTGACCTTGCCGGTGGCGACCTCGTCGAGGAGTTCCTTGGCGCCGTTGGCCATCGAGGTCGGCGTGATCTCCGCCTTGCCGACCCGCTTCTGCCAGTCGGTCAGGTCGGTGATGAGCTGGTCGGCGAGGTCCTTCTCGCGCTGCGTGATCTTCTTGTCCGCCCACAGGGACTTCTCCAGGCGGTGCCAGCCCGTCCAGTCCTTCACCGGGTCCTGGCCGTCCTCCAGACCGTCCTCACGGATGTCGACCTTGGGGTCGATGTCCCCGAACGACTCGGCGACCGGCTCGGTGCGCTCCCAGCCGATGCGCGAGGTGGCGTACGCCTTCTTGGCGGCCTCGATGTCGCCCGCCTTGACCGCGTCCGCGAACTCCTGGGCCTTCGGCAGGGTCTCGTCGGCCTGCTCCTGCGCGTACTGGCGGTACGCGGCGACGGCGGCGTCGAGCCGGGGGTCGCGCTGGGCGACCTTGCCGCCGGTCGCGGTGACCTTCTGCCGGATGCCGTCGCCCTTCATGCCGGGCTTGCACGCGATCTCGTACGAACCGGCCTTGATCTCCGCCGTGAGCTTCTGCCGGGTGCCGGGGCCGATGTTCTCGCGCTCGGTGACGATGCGGTCGTCCGGGAACAGGACATAGACCTCGGTGACCTTGGAGCCCTTGTTCTCCACGGCCAGTTCGATGTGCCCGGCCGGGAACTCCTTCTTGGAGACGTCGCACTTGTCGTCGGTGGCGGTCACATTGATCACGCGGTCGCCGCCCTTGGCGTCGCTCTTCTCGGTGCAGCCCGTGACGGCGGCCAGAGCCGCCGCGGTGGCGGCGGCGGTGACGACAGAGAGTCTGACGGCGCGCATACGGGCTCCAAAAAGAGGGGTTTGTCGAAGGTGGGGCGGAGGTGAGGCTGGCCTAACTTATCCGAGGCTTACCTTCTCCGTCTTCACTGCTCCCGTGATTCACCTCTCAAGGATTCGCAGGGGAAACGGCCGCATCACGATAGAACCAAAGGAAATTCACGGGCGGGTCAAGGGATGGTCAAGCGGCCGTCCGTGGGTCTGTCCGTGGGTCTGCCCGTGGGTCCGTTCCGGGACGATCAGCAGGGCGCCCGTGCGGGGGTGCGGAAGGATCTCGATCCGGTGGCCGTACACCGTGCTCAGGGACTCGTCCGTGAACACTTCGGCGGGCGGCCCGTCGGCGGCGATCTCCCCGTCGTGCAGGACGGCGACCCGGTCCGCGTAGGCGGCGGCCAGGCCCAGGTCGTGCAGGACGACCACCACCGCGTCCCCGGCGGCGGCCCGCTCCCGGCAGATCCGCAGGACCAGTTCCTGATGGCGCAGGTCGAGCGCGGCGGTCGGCTCGTCGAGGAGCAGCAGCGGCGCGCGCTGGGCCAGCACGCGGGCGAGCGCGACCCGGGCGCGTTCGCCGCCGCTGAGCGCGGGGAACGGCCGGTCGGCGAACCCGGTCACCTCGGTCGCGGCCATCGCGGCGCGCACGGCCGGATCGTCCTCGTCCTCGCGGGGCGTGCCCGCCCAGGGCGCGCGCCCCATCCGGACGACGTCCTCGACCGGGAAGGGGAACGACAGCGCCGCGGACTGCGGCAACACGGCCCGGCGCAGGGCGAGTTCGGCCGCCGTCCAATCGCCTGCGGCGCGGCCCGCGATGTGTACGGTGCCGTCGGCCGGCGCCAGATCGGCGCCGAGCGCGGACAACAGCGTCGACTTCCCGGCGCCGTTCGGTCCGATGAGGGCCAGCACCTCACCGGCGCGCGCGGCGACATCGACCCCACGCAGCACGGTACGGGTCCCCAGCCGGACGGTGAGGCTCCGCGCCTCGGCGACGATGTCCCCGGGCGCGAAGGGATCGGGCAGCGTCCGGGTCCGTCCGCCCAGGAGGGCTCGTACGCGGGAGATGGTGGTGTCCGTGTCCGTCATGCCCAGCCTCCTTGCCTGCGACGGGTCCTGCGCAGCAGCCAGAAGAAGAACGGGCTGCCGAACAGGGCGGTCAGGACGCCGAGCGGCAGTTCGGCGGGCGCGGCCACCGTGCGGGCCGCGAGGTCGGCGCCGACCAGGACGAGCGCGCCGCCGAGCGCGCTGCCCGGTACGAGGAAACGGTGCCCGGGTCCGGCGGCCATCCGCAGCAGATGCGGTACGAGCAGTCCGACGAAGGTGATGATCCCGGCGACCGCGACCGCCGCCGCGGTGAGCAGCGCCACGACGAGGATCAGGGTGATCCGCAGCCGTTCGACGTCGACGCCGAGGTGGCGCGCGGGGCGTTCGCCGAGGGCCAGGAGGTCGAGCTTCCGTGCGGACAGCGGCGCGACGAGCAGGCCGAGGGCCGCGCAGGGCAGTACGGCGAGCACCTTCGGCCAGGTCGCCTGGGCGAGGGAGCCGAGCTGCCAGAAGGTGATCTGGGTGATCTGGGCGTTGTCCGCGAAGAAGATCGCGAGCCCGATGAGGGCGCCCGCGAAGGCGTTCACGGCGATCCCGGTGAGGATCAGCGTGACGACCTCGGTACGGCCGCCCGCCCGCGACAGCACATAGACGAGCAGGACGGTCACCAGGCCCGCGACGAACGCGGCGGCCGTCACCGTCCAGTTGCCGAGGAAGGTCAGCCCGAACGCGATGGCCGACACCGCGCCGACCGCCGCGCCCGCCGAGATCCCGATGACCCCGGGCTCGGCGAGCGGATTGCCGAACACGCCCTGCATCAGCGCGCCCGCACAGCCCAGGGACGCCCCGACGAGCAGGGCGAGCACGACCCGTGGAAATCGCACGTTCCACAGGACGCTCTCGCCGACCCGGTCCAGGGCCTGCCCGCCGAGCCCCATCCGGTGCTGCACGGAGGCCAGGACATCACCGAGCGGGATGTGGTACGCGCCCGTGCCGGCGGAGACCAGGGCGACGACGGCGAGCGCGGTGACGAGGGCGGCGGTGAGGGGGACGGTCGTGCGGTGTTTGCGTGCGGAGGCCGGGGCGGCGGCGGGTGGGGTCGGGGTTGATGGGGTCGGTGGTTCGTCCGGGGCGGCGGTGTCGGTGGGGCCCGTCAGAGTGGTCAACGTCCCTCACTCTCGCCGGAGTTCCCGCTCCCGCTGGAGCCGTTGCCGCCGTCGGACTCCCCGTACAACTGGTCGACCAGCGTGGTCAGGACCTCGTCCGTGCGGGGGCCGTAGTTGAGGAGGACGCCGTCCTCGATGGAGACGACGCGGCGGTCCGCGCCCGCCGGGGTCTCGGCGACGCCCGGGATCTTCACCAGCCCGTCGACGCCGCCGACCGATGCGAGCCCCTTGCTCATCACGAGGATCGCGTCGGGCGCCGCTTTCGCCAGGGCCTCGCTGGTGATCGCCGTGAAGTCCTTCTCCAGGCCCGACGCCTTGCCCGCGTCGACAGCGCCGGCCGCCTCCAGGAGCGAACTCGCCCCGGATTCACGGCCGCCGAGCAGATAGACGGAGGCCGATCCGCGTACGTAGAGGAAGGCGACGCGCGGCCGGTCCGCGTGCGCGGGGATCGCCGCCTTGGCCTTCGCGATCCGCTGTTCGGTACGGGAGACGAGCTTGCCGCCCGCGTCCGGCACCCCGAGCGCCTCCGCGACCGCGGTGATCCGGGGGTCCACGTCGGCGAGGCTCTTGGCGGGTTCGAGGACGACGAGCGGGATGCCCGCGTCGCGTATCTGGTCGATCGCCTCGGCCGGTCCCGTGGTGGTGTCGGCGAGGACGACGGTCGGCCGCAGTGAGAGGACGCTCTCGGCGGACACGTCGTGCGCGCGGGTCACCACGGGCAGATCGGCGGCCTGTTCGAAGGTGGCGGTGATGTCCCGCGCGACGACGTTCCCGCCGAGTCCGAGGGTGAACACGATCTCGCTGAGGCTGCCCGTGAGCGGCACGATCCGGCTGGTGTCGGTGACCTTCACCCGCTGTCCGTCCGCCGATGCGACGGTGACCGGAAGCTTGGGCTCCGGAGTCCCCGTGAGGGGTTCGACCCGGTCGGCGGCGGTCCGCGCCGACTCCGTCCGGGCCTTCGCCCCCGCGCCGTCCTGGGCGCCGCCGCAGCCGGTGAGGGCCAGGGCGAGGACGGCCGCGAGGACGCCGGCCGGTCGTGGGATGCGCACGAATTCACCGTCCTGTCGTGCTGGTTGAGGGTCTGGTCGAGGTGCTGGTCGGGATTCCGGTTGAGGTTCCGGTTGACGTTCCGTCGGCCGGAGGCTTCCGGCCGGGTCCGAGGATAGTTTAGGTTAGCCTTACCTTATTGACCAGCCCGAGGAGGGGGGACCGATGCTGTCCGCAAGAGGTGCCGGAGGCGCCGCAGCGCTGGCGTGCGCGACTCTCGTGGGAGCCCTCGCGCTCCCGGCGACGACCGCACAGGCGGCGGACCGGACGGTGAGCGGGGGACGGCTCGACTGGGGTATCAAGTCCTCGTTCCAGAGCTATGTGACCGGCCCGATCGCCCAGGGGAGCTTCAGCCTCCAGGGCGGCGCCGCCACCGTCGGCGGAAGTCAGTTCCGCTTCCACTCCGCGACCGGCACCTACGACCCGGACACCGGCGCCTTCCGCGCCGGATTCTCCGGAGCCGTGCACTTCGTCGGACACAAGAAGGCCGGCGGGTACGAACTCGACCTCACCATCGGCCGCCCCACCGTCCGCATCACCGGCGGTACGGGCACGTTGTACGCCGACATGGTCAGCAAGGAGAAGGGCACCGGCAAGGTCACCTCGACCGCGCAGGTCCCGCTCGCCGCGCTGAACCTGTCCGGCGTCAACATGAAGGGCGGCACCAGCCCCGTCGCCCTCAACGGCATCCCCGCCACGCTCACCGCCCAGGGCGCCAAGGCGTTCGCCGGGTACTACACGGCGGGCACCCCGCTCGACCCGGTCAGCCTCTCGGCCGACGTACGCCAGGACACCCAGCCGTCCTCGCCACCGCCGAAGCAGAAGAAGCCGGAGAAGCCGAAGGCCGATGCGGAGACGAAGAGTTCGGCCGGACGTATCGAGGACGCGGCCGTCGACTGGGGCGTGCGCCGCACCTTCCGCGAGTACGTCACCGGGTCCATCGCCGACGGCAAGTGGACCCTGACGGCCGGCGCCCAGGACGGCGGCGCCCTCTTCCGCTTCCCGCGAGGAGAGGGCACGTACCGGGAGAAGACGCTCGACGCGCGCTTCGCCGGGACGGTCCGCTTCACCGGAAAGCAGGGGCTCGACCTCGCGCTCAGCAAGGTCGCCGTCACCACCAAGGGCGACCGGGGCACGCTCTACGCGGACGTCGCGAGCAAGGAGTTCAGCGGGAAGAAGGTGCCGTTGGTCACCTTCGACACCGGTGGGCTGAAATCCGCGGATGGTCTGGTCACCGTCGTCGAGGCGCCGGCCGAACTCACCGCGCGGGGCGCCGAGGCGTTCGGCGGGATGTACCGCGCGGGCACCGCGATGGACCCGGTGTCCCTTGCCGTCGCCCTCGACTCCGGCGCCGCCCTCCCCGCGCTGCCTGACCTGGGCAGCGACCCGTCGCCCACGCCCACGAAGACCGCCGAACCGGCGGCGAAACCCCGGGAGGCGGCGTCCGCCACGGACTCGTCGTCCGTACCGGTGCTGCCCCTCGCGGTGGGCGCGGGCGTCCTGCTCGCCGCCGGAGCCGCGTTCGGTGTGATCCGCGCTCGGCGCACCAAGGATGAGACCGGTAAAGCCGGATAAAACCTGGTAAAGCCAGGCGATCGAGCCGGGCAACCACGTGCCGGCCGCCCCTCTCCCTCCCCTCCCTCCCCCTCACCCCTTCATCTCAAGGAGAACGACGACCATGGCAGCTACCCGCCGCCCGACCGCGCTCGTGGTCACCGCAGCGACGGCCGTGACGCTCGGCGCCACCGCGCTCGCCCTGCCGGCCTTCGCGGCCCCCGCAGCGGGCCCCGCAGCGGCCGGCGCCCCGCCGATAGCCCTCAAGAACGGCACGCTGGACTGGGGGTTCAAGGAGTCCTTCCGCAAGTACCTCCTGTCGCCGATCGCGCACGGGAAGATCACGGTCGGGGACGGCGCCGTACAGGCTCCCGACAACGGTCCGTTCACCTTCAAGGACGGCGCCGGCAGCTACGACACGGGCACCCACGGCACGAACACCGCCTTCAAGGGCAGCGTCCGCTTCGAGGGCCATGAGGGTGTCCTGGACATCAAGTTGTCCGACCTGAAGGTCACCACCTCCGGGACGACCGGGACGATTTCGTCGGACGTGACCACCGTCAAGGACGGCACCCCGACCACGCAGAACGACCTCGTCATCGCCGACCTCGACCTCACGGGCATCAGGCCGGGCACGGGCGCGGGCGGCGCGATGGTGTTCAAGGACATCCCCGCCAAGCTGACGGCCGCCGGGTCCGCCGCGTTCCAGAACTTCTACCAGGCGGGCTCCGCGCTCGACCCGGCGACGCTGACGGTGACACCCGTCCCGCCCGCCACGGACTCGGCGAGCCCGTCCACGCCGCCGCCGACGTCCCCGCCGCCCACGGCGACGCCGAGCACAGAGCCCAGCACGACGCCGTCCGGCGGGACGCCGACCGGTGACCCGTCCCCGACGGAGACCAGCGGTACGGAGAGCCCCGCGCCCGGTACGGTGGTGGGCGGCACCCTCTCCTGGGGCCTGAAGGAATCCTTCCGGACGTACATCAGGACGGGCGGCGAGATCAAGCTCGCGGGCGGCGCCAAGGACAACGGCAACGGCTTCGACTTCCCGTACGCCAAGGCCGACCTCGACTCCGACGCGAAGAAGCTCAGCGCGGCCTTCGACGGCAGTGCGCAGTTCGTGTACAGCGGCCACGGCATCGACATGACGTTCGGTGATGTGCGGATCGAGGCGTCCGGTTCGAAGGGCACGCTGACCGTGGACGTCAAGACGGCCAAGGGCACCAACGAGGACGTGCCGTTCGCCACGCTCGACCTGTCGAAGGCGTCGTACACGGCCAAGGACGACGTGGTGCTACTGGACAAGGTTCCGGCGGCCTTCACGGCGGAGGGCGCCGAACAGTTCGCCAACGACACCACCGGGTCCCTGTACAAGGAGGGCCAGGCCATCGACCCCGTGACGATCGCGCTCGCCCTCTCCAAGGACGCGGTCCTGCCGGGCGGTTCGGGCGGCTCCGCCTCCGGCGGAACCACGGGCGGCGGCGGCTCGGTCGGCGGCCTGGCAGGCGGCTCGGGCTCCCTCGCATCGACAGGCACCGACATCCCTTCGACCGCCCTACTGGCAGGCGCGGGCGCCATCGCGGCGGCGGGGGCGGCGGTGTTCCTGTCGGTCCGCCGACGCCGACCGCAGCAGGAAGTCTGACCAGAGGCATTCGTGGCCGGGCGCCCCAGAGCGGACGCCCGGCCACGGCCGGTTCGGGCCGAGTCGGCCAGGGTCTGGCCAGCTACGGCACCGAGGGCCGCTGCGCGGGGCCTGAGCCGGATTCGGGACCGAGGGTCGCTGCGCGGGGCTTGATCCGGTTCGCGGGGCCTGAGCCGGTTCGGCACCGCCGGTCTACGCCGTGTGGGCTGGGCGCCGCTGCGGCGGGATGGATGGCGCGGCACTTTTGCAGCGGGCGAGGAGGAGATCCTCGCGGCGGGCAGGCGGGCAGGCGGGCAGGCGGGCAGGCGGGCAGGCGGGCAGGCGGGCAGGCGGGCAGGCGGGCAGGCGGGCAGGCGGGCAGGCGAGTCGGTGTCCTTCGGCCGGTCGGCCGCCGACGGCCCGGCTTTCTTCGGTCCGGGGCGGTCGGCCGCAAGCCAGGCTTCTTGGGCTGGGCGGTTGGCCGCCGGCCTGGTCTTTTTCGGCTCGGGGCGGTTGGCCGCAGGCCAGGTTTCTTGGGCTGGGTGGTCGGCCGACGGCCCGGTCCTCTTCGGCTCGTCGGCCGGCCGCAGGCCAGGTCTCTTGGGCTCGGCGAATCGGCCGGTGGCCGTGATCTTTCCGCCGCGGTGGTGTTCAGCCACGGGAGTGCGGACCGGCGGTGCCGAACTGGCGGTGTCGGTGGGGGGTTCGGGGGCTTGCCCCCGGTCGCTCATCTCGCGCTTCAATAGGCGCGTGAATCAACTGGACGTACTGCGGGTGTTCTGCGGCCCCGACGGCCGCCACGGCAATGAACTGGGCGTCGTACGCGACGGTGCCGTAGTCCCGGGTCAGGCAGGCCGCCAGGCCACCGCCGGGAAGCTCGGCTTCAGTGAGACCGTCTTCGTGGACGACCCCGAGCGCGGCGTGATCGACATCTACACGCCCACCCTCCGGCTCCCCTTCGCCGGACACCCCTGCGTCGGTACCGCCTGGCTCCTGGACGTGCCGGAACTCGCCACCCCGGCGGGCCCGGTGGGCGCGCGCCAGGACGGCGAGTTCTGCTGGATCGAGGCCCGCCCCGAGTGGGCGCCCCCGCGCACCCTGCGCCAGTACCCGTCACCCTTCGACGTCGACGCACTCGACGTACCGCCGCAGGGCGAGTGGCTGTACGCCTGGGCCTGGGAGGACGAGGCCGCGGGCCGCGTACGGGCCCGCGGCTTCCCCGGCCGGGGCGACGGCATCGACGAGGACGAGGCGACCGGCGCCGCCGCGCTCCTGCTCACCGCCGCACTCGGCCGCGCCCTCAACATCCGCCAGGGCAAGGGTTCCCAACTGCTCACGGCACCGCAGCCGGAGGGCTGGGTGGAGCTGGGCGGCCGGGTCGACCTGACCCAGGCGGGCGTACGGCTCGGCAGCGCCCTGAAGGGGCGCGGGGAACTGCGCGACCAGCCACGACGGACCCGCAGGTAACGCACCGGAGTCGCCATGCACCGGAGATGCACCGGAGATACAGCGGAGCGCTTACGCGCTGAGCGGGAACTCCTCGCCCAGCGCCTGGAACACGGCCGTGTTGAGGGCGAAGGCCCGCTTGCACTCGGCCACGATCCGCTGCTTCTCCAACTCGTCCGCGCGCACCTGGTCGAGCAGTTCGCGGTAACCCCGCTTGAACGCCGCCGGGTTGGTGATCTCCTCGAAGACGTAGAACCGGACGCCGTCGCCCTTGCGCGCGAACCCCCAGGTCCGCTCCGCCTTGTCCCGGATGATCTGGCCACCGGACAGGTCACCGAGGTAGCGCGTGTAGTGGTGGGCGACATAGCCGGCCGGCCACTCCCGTACGCACTCCTCGACCCGCCCCGCGTACGCCTCCGTCGCGGGCAGCGGTGTCAGTCCCGTACGCCAGGACGGCCCCCGCAGATGGGCGAGGTCCCGCTCCAGGGCGGCGAGCCGCAGCAACTCGGGCTGGACGAAAGGCCCGGCGACCGGGTCGTCCCGCAGGCTCTCCGCGCTGTCCTCCAGCGCGCGGTACACGAACCACAGTTGCTCGGTGTAGCGGGCATACGCGCCCACGCCGAGCTTTCCGCCGAGCAGATCGCTCATGAACGTCGAGGTCTCCGCCTCGGTGTGCGCGTCATGGGACGCGGTGCGGATGAGCGTCGAGAACGGCGTCGTGTCCATGGGACCTCCGGGTGCCGAGGGGGTCGGGACCCCGATCATCTATGGTTAGGCTAACCTAAGTCAATGGCTTCCCGACATCCTGTCGGTAAAAGAGTACCGGGAAAAGCCCGCCCTGGAAGGGGCGGGCCGTGGGAGGTGGAGGTACTGGGCCGGGGTGGCCGCTACGGCAGGGTCAGGATCTCGGTCCCGCTCTCCGTGACCACGAGCGTGTGTTCGAACTGGGCCGTCCGGCGCCGGTCCTTCGTGACGACGGTCCACCCGTCGTCCCACAGGTCGTACTCGTAGCTCCCCAGCGTCAGCATCGGCTCGATGGTGAACGTCATCCCCGGCTGGATCACCGTCGTCGCCTGCGGACTGTCGTAGTGCGGCACGATCAGACCCGAGTGGAACGACGAATTGATCCCGTGCCCGGTGAAGTCCCGCACCACCCCGTACCCGAACCTCTTCGCGTACGACTCGATGACCCGGCCGATGACATTGATCTGCCGGCCGGGCCTGACCGCCTTGATGGCGCGGTTCAGTGATTCGCGGGTCCGCTCCACGAGCAGACGGGACTCCTCGTCGACGTCACCGACGAGATACGTGGCGTTGTTGTCGCCGTGCACGCCGCCGATGTACGCCGTGACGTCCAGGTTGATGATGTCGCCGTCCCGCAGGACGGTGGAGTCGGGGATTCCGTGGCAGATGACCTCGTTGAGCGAGGTGCACAGCGACTTCGGGAAGCCGCGGTAGCCGAGCGTGGACGGGTACGCGCCGTGGTCGCACATGTACGTGTGCGCGACCTCGTCCAGCGCGTCCGTGGTGACCCCGGGCGCGATGATCTTCGCGGCCTCGGCCATCGCCCGTGCGGCGATACCGCCCGCGATCCGCATCCGCTCGATCGTCTCGGCGTCCTGGACCTCCGGCCCGGTGTACGGGGTCGGGGCGGCCTTGCCGACGTACTCGGGGCGGACGATGGTGCCCGGGACGGCGCGGGGAGGGGAGAGGTGCCCTGGTGCGAGCAGTGACTGGCCAGACATGCCAGCGAGTGTAGCCAGCCGGGATGGGGCAGCATGGCCGCTGTAGGTACCCGCAGGTACCGGTCGCCGAGGGTGAGGAGCCCGTGATGGCCCTGTTCAAGAAGCGGACGGTCGGGAAACCGGGCGAGTGGTACTACTGCCTGGTCCACAAGAAGGTCGAGGAGGGGCCGGAGTGCCCCGCGAAGGACCGGTTCGGGCCGTACGCGTCGCGCGAGGAGGCGCAGCACGCCATGGACACGGCGGCCGAGCGGAACCTCGAATGGGAGACGGACCCGAGGTGGCACGACCGCTCCCCGGACCAGGAGAAGTAACCCTCCCCCGGGGGAGTCCCGCGTCACCCAGGGCTCGGGTCGGAGATTTTGGCGGTGCGGTTGCGCCGGGTGTCGGGGTCCGTGTCGGCGTCGTACGTCAGCAGGCGTGGCAGGAGTGCGGCGAGCAGGCCCACGGCCCCCACGCAGGCGGCCCCGCCCCACCAGATCGCGGGCCGGGTCCCGGTCCACCCGGCCATGGCCCCGGCCCGCACCTGACCCAACTGGGGCCCCACGCTGTACGACAGCACCTCGATCCCGGCCAGCCGCCCCCGCAGCTCGTCGGGGATGGTCTGGTTCCAGATGGTGCTGCGTCCCAGACCGCTGACCATGTCCCCGGCGCCGGCCACCGCCAGACACACCAGTACCGGCCATACCTGGTCGAGGCGTCCCGCCGCCGCGATCGCCGCCCCCCACACTGTGGCGCCGCACACGACCAGCAGCCCGTGCCGCCGTACCCGGGACGCCCAGCCGCTGGTGAGGCCGACCGCCGCCGAACCGACCGCCCCGGCCGCGTACATCAGGCCGAGCGACCAGGTCGCGTCCAGCTCGTCGGCGAGGAACGGGAAGATCGTGTGCGGGAACGCCAGGAACATCGCCGCCAGATCGATCGCGTACGTACCGAGCAGCACCGGCCGGGACCAGGCGTACCGGGCGCCTTCCGCCAGGCCCCGCAGCGACGGTTTCGGCGCGCCGCGGGCCGGGGGAGCGGGGGCGAGACGGGTGCACATGACCACCGACACGGCGAACGTGACGGCCGTGACCCCGTACGCCGTCGCGCTGCCCGCGAACGCGACCACGAGCCCCGCGAGCGAAGGACCCGCGATCTCGCCCGCCTGCCAGCGCAGCGAGGTCAGCGCGGCGGCGGCCGTGAGCTGATCGTGCGGGACGATCCGGGCCACCAGGGCGTCCAGGGCGGGGCGTTGGAGCCCGGTGAGCGCGGAGACGCCGGCCGCGACGAGGTAGAGGGGCCAGAGCAAGGGGGAGGGGAGGAGGGCGTTCACCAGGAGGACGACGGCGAGCGCGCCGAGGGCGGCCTCCGTGCCGATGATGACCTTGCGGCGGTCCACGGCGTCGGCGAGCGCGCCGCCGTACAGGCCGAAGACGACCAGCGGAATCAGCTCCACGGCGCCCATCGCGCCGACGGCGAGCGGTGAGCCGGTCAGGTGCTTGATCTGCAAGGGCAGTGCGACCATCGCCATCGCGCTGCCGCAGTAGGTGACGAACCCCTGCACCCACAGCAGCCGGAAATCCGGCGTCGACCGCAACGGCGACAGATCGGGCAACAGCCGCCGCGGCCCGCCCTCTTCACTCACAGCCCGAGATACTTCCCCGCCGCCACCCCGCGGACAACTGATTTCTTCGCAGGCGCGGAGCCCTTCACCACCGGACCGGCGGTGGCGTGGTCAGTTGGTCCGCCAGTCGGGACAGGCGGTCCCTGAAGCGGCGGCGGCCCCCCGCCGCCGGTGGCAGGCTGTTCTCTCCGGTCGCCGCGCTCACCAGGTGCTGGACGGTGTCCAGGGAGAGGTCCGGTTCGGCCGGCGCGGCCAGCGCCTCGTGGGCCATGGAGTGCAGTTCGCGGTCCCCGTGGTCGAGGGCCAGGACCGTCGCCCCGGCCCGCCGCGCGTCATGCACCCGCTCCAGCAGGGCGGCGCCCGGTGCGTCCGGGGCGACCACGAGCAGGGTCTCGCCCCGCCGCGCCGCCTCGATCCGGCCGAGCCCGACCGCCAGATGCGCCGCCGCACCCCCGGCCGGCACCCGATGGCGCACCAGCGTCGGCGTCAGCTCGGGCGTTCCCGACCACGCGGCCTCGTCCACCAGATGAGCGGCGAGATGCCACGGCTCGTACTCCTCGGTGCCGACCAGCAGCAGCCCGCCCCCGTGCGGGACGACGGACGAGCGCAGGGTGCCCGCGAAACGGCGCGCCGCCCCCAGCCACTCGGTCCCGGCGAGTACTTCGCGCAGCAGTGCAACCCGTACGGCGTCCATGGGCCCGCATCCTGCCCCAGCCGGACGGTCCGTCAGGCGGAAACCAAGGGGAATTCCCCCGGCCCGGGGACGCGTACGAACCGGCCCGTGCCGTGCCTTGACGCTGCCCTGGGTGCTCCTTAGGGTCACGCAGAGGACAACGGACGTCCTACCTTCGGCGATCATGGGGGACCGCAATGCCGAGCGAGGAACCCGTGCCCGACTCCGTACCGGACTCCCTGCCCGACCCCACCCCGACCGACGTGTCCGTACCCTTCCGCGCCGGCCACGAGGGCTACGCCGGCTTCCGTATCCCGGCGACCGTCGCCACCACCACCGACGGCCGGGCCCTCGTCCTCGCCTTCTGCGAAGGCCGCGTCGCCTCCCGGTCCGACGCGGGCGACATCGACATCGTCCTCAAACGGTCCTTCGACGGCGGCCGTACCTGGGGCCCGCTCCAGGTCGTCGCCCGCAACGGCCACGACCTCGCGGGCAACCCGGCCCCCGTCGTCCTCGACACCGGCCGCGTCCTGCTCGTCCACGTCCGCAACAAGGCGAGCGCCACCGAGGACGCCATCCGGCGCGGCGAGGTCCCGGCGGCCGACGGGCGCCGCGTCTGGGTGCGGCACAGCGACGACGCCGGGCTCACCTGGTCCGAGGCCCGCGAGATCACCGACCGCGTCAAGCGGCCCGACTGGCGCTGGTACGCCACCACGCCCGGCCACGCCCTCCAGCTCACCACCGGCCGCGTCGTCGTCCCCGCCAACCACTCGTCACCGCCCGCGGACGCCGACACCGGCACCGAGGGCCGCTACTACGGCGGCCACTGCCTCCTCAGCGACGACCACGGCGCCACCTGGCGCATCGGCTACGTCGACGACCACCCCGGCGGATACATCAACGCCAACGAGACCACCGCCGCCGAACTCCCGGACGGGCGGCTCTACTTCAACACCCGTACCGACTCGCCGTCACCCGGCACCCGCGCCGACGCCCACTCCACGGACGGCGGCGCCACACTCGTCAAGCCGTTCCGTCCGCAGGCGGGGCTCGCGGGCCCTGTCGTCCAGGGCAGCCTGCTGCACCTCGGCGAACCCGACGTACTCCTCTACTCGGGCCCCGCCGGTCCGCACCGCGCCGTGATGACCCTGCGCCGCAGCACCGACGGCGGCACCACCTGGCAGCCCGCGCTCACGGTCGACGGACTGCCCGCCGCGTACTCCGACCTCGTCCGCGTGGACGACCGGACCGTCGGACTGCTCTACGAGACGGGCGACTTCAGCGCGTACGACACCCTCACCTTCCGCCGTATCCCCGTCGCGGACCTGCTGTGAGCCGCCGTCCCGGCCGCAGGGCCGCCCTCGCGACGGCGGCCGGGACCGGACTCGCGCTCGCCACCGGCGGCTGCGGCGGCGGCCGGGACACCGGAGCCGGGGAGCGGCCCGCCCGCGCCCCCGGGCAGAAGATCACGCTCAGCTTCTGGTCCTGGGTGCCCGGCATCGACCGCTCCGTGGATCTGTGGAACCGTCAGCATCCGGACGTGCAGGTCAAGTTGGAGAAAGTGTCCGCCGTCGGGGGCGCGCAGTACGCGAAGATGCGCGCCGCCGTGCGGGCGGGCGGCCCGCCGGACCTCGGGCAGATCGAGTACTCCGTCGTGCCGAGCTTCCTCCTCGACCAGGGGCTCACCGACCTCACCCGGTACGGCGCCGCGCGCGACCGGGGCAGATTCGAGGGCTGGCTGTGGCAGCAGTCCGTCTACGCGGGCGCCGTGTACGCGGTGCCGCAGGACTCGGGCCCGATGGGCCTCTTCGTCCGGCAGGACCTCTTCGACGCATGGGACGTCCCCGTGCCCACCACATGGGACGCGTACGAGTCCGCCGCCCGCGCCATCCGCAAGCGCGGCGCATGGATCGAGACCTTCGCCGCGACCAACGGCAACCGGTTCGCCGCGTACGCCTGGCAGGCCGGGGCCCGCTGGATCCGTACCGAGGGCGACACCTGGATCGTCTCGCTCGACGACGAACCCACCCGCCGGGTCGCCGACTACTGGGAGAACCTGGTCCGCGCGAAGCTGGTCAAGACCGTGCCCGACCGGCAGAACGAGTGGTACAAGGACGTCCAGAGCGGCGCCATGGCCTCCTGGCTGGGGGCGAGCTGGGGCGACGCGCTGCTCGCGGGCAACGCCCCGAGGACGGTCGGCAAGTGGCGTGTCGCCCCTCTCCCGCAGTGGTCCGCGCGCGATAACGCCGGAGCCAACTGGGGCGGTTCGTCCACCGCCGTCTTCGCCGCGTGCCGCTACCCCCGCGACGCGCTCGCCTTCGCCCTCTGGCTCAACGCCGACCCCGCGTCCGTACCGCTCCTGATCGAGGGCGGCATCGGCTACCCCGGCGCACCCGGCGCCTACGCACCGGCCGCCCTGGAGACCCGCCGGGACTTCTTCGGCGGGCAGGACTACGGCGCCGTGTTCCGGAAGTCGGCGGCGGCCGTCGACACCAGTTGGCGCTGGGGACCCGCCACCGACGTCCTCTACCAGCAGCTCGGCGACGCCCTCACCGCCGCGCTCGACGGCGGCGGCAGCTTCCGCGCCGCCCTGCGCACCGTCCAGCGGGCAACCGTCGCCGACCTGCGGGCCAAGGGGCTCAAAGCGGAGGCCGCATGATCGAATAAAGGCATAATGTGACCGACATGAACATATATGACCGGTATCGATGTCGTATGCCTGATACGGACACCGTATGACCGATACCGCGACCCGCCCTCGCGACGAACCTGCGGGCCGACCCTCGGACCCACGCGCTCCCGGCCCCCGCGCCCACCGTGGCCGGACCACCCCCCGGACCCGCCGCGACACCCGCACCGCCGCCCTCTTCCTCGGCCCCTTCCTCGCCCTCTTCGCGCTCTGCTACCTCGCCCCGCTCGCGTACGCCGCCTACCAGTCGGTGCTGCGCGTCGAGCGGTCCGGGCCGCTCGGGCTCGGCGGCAGCCACGAGATCTTCGCCGGGCTCGCCAACTACACCCGCGCGCTCCAGGACCCGTCGTTCCTCGCCGGCTTCGGCCGGGTGCTGCTCTTCGGCGCCGTCCAGATCCCCGTGATGATGCTGCTCGCCGCCGGGCTCGCGCTGCTCCTGGACGCGGCGAGCGCCCGCGGAATCGGCTTCTTCCGCACGGCCTACTTCCTCCCGTACGGCATCCCCGGCGTGATCGCCTCGATCCTCTGGGGCTTCCTGTACGTGCCCGGGATCAGCCCCTTCGTGCAGTTGGCCGACGGCATCGGCTGGCACCTCGACTTCCTCGGCCCGCACACCACCCTGTGGTCGATCGCCAACATCGTCACCTGGCAGTACACCGGCTACAACATGCTCGTCCTGATCGCCCAGCTCAAGGCCGTCCCCGCCGAGCTGTACGAGGCCGCCCGCATCGACGGCGCGAACGCCTGGCAGGTCGCCCGGCACATCAAGCTCCCGCTGATCCGGCCCGCGCTCGTCCTCACCGCCGTGTTCAGCATCATCGGCACCCTGCAACTCTTCGCCGAGCCGATGGTCCTGCGCCCCCTGACGCACACCATCGACTCCGGCTACACGCCCAACCTGCACGCCTACAACCAGGCGTTCACCGCCGACAACCCGTATCTCGCCGCCGCCGAGGCGGTCCTCCTCGCCTGCGTCGCGTGTGTGCTCAGCTTCGGGTTCCTGAAGCTCACGGGCGGCCGGAAGGACGACACCCGATGAGCAGCACCCTGGCCACCCGGCCCAGCACACCGCCCACGAACCGGCCCGCCGCCCGGTACCGGATCCTGACCGCCGCCGCGCTCGCCGTCGCCGCCGTCTACTTCCTCGTCCCCGTCTACTGGCTCGCCGTCTCCGCCACCAAGGACACCCCCGGCCTGTTCGGCAGCTTCGGCCTCTGGTTCCACGACCCGCACCCGCTCCGGTATCTGCGGGCGGTCCTGACGTACCAGGACGGCGTCTTCGTCCGCTGGTTCGCCAACTCCCTGCTCTACGCGGGCGCCGGAGCCGTCATCGCCACCCTCCTGTCGGCCGCCGCCGGATACGCCCTCGCCACCTTCCGCTTCCCCGGGCGCGGCGCCGTCCTCAACGTCGTCCTCGCGGGCGTCCTCGTCCCGGCCACCGCGCTCGCGCTCCCGCTGTACTTCCTGTTCGCGGCCGTGGGCCTCGCGGACAGCTACGCGGCGGTACTGATCCCGAGCGTCGTCAGCCCCTTCGGGGTCTACCTCTGCCGGATCTACGCGGACGCCGCCGTCCCCGCCTCCCTCCTGGAGGCCGCCCGGCTCGACGGCGCGGGCGAGGGGCGGATCTTCGGCGGACTGGTGCTGCGGCTGATGAGCCCGGCGCTCGTCACCGTCTTCCTGTTCCAGTTCGTGCACATCTGGAACAACTTCTTCCTGCCGCTGGTCATGCTCAACGACTCCACGCTGTACCCGATCCAGCTCGGCCTCACCCAATGGCTCGGGTACGCCGACCGGCAACCCGTGCTCTACCAGTACACGGTGGGCGGCGCGCTGCTGTCCGTCGTCCCGCTGATGGTGCTCATGGGCGTCCTCCAGCGGTACTGGCGCGGGGGGTTGGCGGACGGCAGCCTCAAGGCGTGACGACGGCCGGTGCGGTGGCGAGTGACGGTGGCCACGTGCTTGTGCTACGGCGTGTTCGGTCGACGGAACGTAAGGTCGCCGTATGACTTCTTCCTCCGCTTCCGACGCCTCCGACCGTGCTTCCGACCGGCCGCAGAAGGCCCCCGCCAAGGACCCGTGGGACCTTCCCGATGTGTCCGGGCTCGTCGTCGGCGTCCTCGGCGGCACCGGGGACCAGGGCCGCGGCCTCGCGTACCGGCTGGCCCGCGCCGGCCAGAAGGTGATCATCGGCTCCCGCGCCGCCGAGCGCGCGCAGACCGCCGCCGGGGAGCTGGGCCTCGGTGTCGAGGGCGCCGAGAACGCCGAGTGCGCCCGCCGCAGCGACATCGTCATCGTCGCCGTGCCGTGGGACGGGCACGCCAAGACGCTCGAAGCCCTCCGTGACGACCTCGCGGGCAAGCTCGTCGTCGACTGCGTCAACCCGCTCGGCTTCGACAAGCAGGGCGCCTACGCGCTCAAGCCCGAGGAGGGCAGCGCCGCCGAACAGGCCGCCGCGCTGCTCCCCGGGTCCCGGGTGACGGCCGCGTTCCACCATCTGTCGGCCGTGCTGCTCCAGGACGCGTCCGTCGAGCAGATCGACACCGATGTGATGGTGCTCGGCGAATCCCGCGCCGACACCGACCTCGTCCAGGCGCTCGCCGCCCGCATCCCCGGGATGCGCGGCGTCTTCGCGGGCCGCCTGCGCAACGCCCACCAGGTCGAATCGCTCGTCGCCAACCTGATCTCGGTCAACCGCCGCTACAAGGCACACGCGGGCCTGCGGGTCACGGACGTCTAGTACGGGCGTCCTTCGGTACGGGCGTCCTTCGGTACGGGCGTTCTTCGGCACGGGTGCCGGGTGGCGTGCCCGTGTGGTCGGGGCCTGGGGGACACTGGGAGCGCAGCAGTGTCCCCCGACAGGAGCCGAACCGATGCCCCGCCTCGCCCTCTACACCCTCGCCGTCTGCGCGCTCGCCGTGGCCGCGGCCGTGATCTCGTTCGTCCAGGGCAGTTGGCTGCTCGGCGTCGTCTGGGTGCTGCTCGCGGGCCTCTCGTCCAACATGACCTGGTACTACGTCCGCCGCGCGAAGCTCCGCGCCGCCGAGGCGTCCGCCCCGGTCACCCGCTGACGCAGCCCGGGTTGGTCTCCTTCCAGAACCGGTAGAGGTTCTGCCCGCAGTACGAGTCCACCTCGCCGACGCCCATGCCCCGCAGCAGCGCGTGGATGGCGTCGAAGAACCAGATGTTCACCTCGGGGATCCACAGCACCGCGAACACGGCGAGCAGCCCGAACGGCGCGAACGGCTCCACCTGCCGCTTCACCTTGTACGACAGCCAGGGCTCGATCACTCCGTACCCGTCGAGCCCCGGGACCGGCAGGAAGTTCAGGATCGCCGCCGTGACCTGGAGCAGCGCCAGGAACGCCAGGCCGTACCGGAAGGTCGCCGGGACGCCGTCCAGCGCGTGCAGCCAGAACGGGGCCGTGCACACCAGCGCGAACAGTACGTTCGTCAGGGGGCCCGCCGCCGAGATCAGGCTGTGCTTCCACTTGCCCCGGATCCGGTCGCGCTCGATGAAGACCGCGCCACCCGGCAGACCGATCCCGCCCATGATCACGAAGATCACCGGCAGCACGATGCTCAGCAGCGCGTGCGTGTACTTCAGCGGGTTCAGCGTGAGATAGCCCTTCGCGCCGATCGAGATGTCGCCGCTGTGCAGGGCGGTGCGGGCGTGCGCGTACTCGTGCAGGCACAGCGAGACGATCCACGCCGCCGTCACGAACAGGAAGACGGCGAATCCGGGCTGATTCGCATACCCGGTCCAGACGGCCCAGCCGGAGACGGCGGTGACGGCCACGATCCCGAGGAAGACGGGGCTGACCCGCCGGTCGCTGCGGCGGGTGGAGGCGGTGGTCATCTCGCGGTGCTCCTGGGGTACGGGGCTGGGGTGCGGGGCTGGGGTACGGGGACGGGCCGTGTCGTGCGGCTTCGGTGCGGGCCGGGGCCTGCCGACCGTATCGGTCGCACGCCGAAAACGTCTCGCGGTACGACAGGAGTTCCGGAGAGGGTGGCCTTCATGACACCGCAGCCCCCGTATCCGCCACCGTCCCCGCCTCCGGGGCGATCAGGGGCGGCGGAGCCCATGCCTCCGCTCCGGCCGGGGGCACCGGCCGCACGGCAGCGGGCGCGACCGGTGACAATGGACCCCGTGCGTTACCGGATCCTCGGCACCACCCGGGCCCAGCGCCCCGACGGCACCCCGCTCCCCGTCGGCGGCGCCCGGCTGCGCGCCCTGCTCACCGTCCTCGCGCTACGGGCGGGCCGGACCGTGCCCGCGTCCGTGCTCGTCGACGAGGTGTGGGGCGCCGAACCGCCCGCCGACGCGCCGGGCGCCCTCCAGGCCCTCGTGGGCCGCCTGCGCCGGGCCGTCGGCGCGGACGCCGTCGCCTCGGTGGACGGCGGCTACCGACTGCGCGCGGGCACCGACGACGTCGACCTGTACCGCTTCGAGCGGCTGGCGGGAGAGGGCGCGCGGGCGCTGGCCGACGGGGACGCGGCCAAGGCGGCGGGCGTCCTGGACGACGCCCTCGCCCTGTGGCAGGGCCCGGCGCTCGCCGACCTCCCCGACCACACCGCCGAGGCGGCCCGCGCGCAGGCCCGCCGCCTCGACGCCCAGCGCACCCGGCTCGCCGCCGCCCTCGCCCTGGGCGACGCCGAGCGCGCCCTGCCCGAACTCACCGCCCTGTGCGACACCCACCCGCTGGACGAACCCCTCCAGGCACTGCGGCTGCGCGCCCTGCGGGCCGCCGGCCGCCCGGCCGAGGCACTGGCGCAGTACGAGGACGTGCGCCGCGCCCTCGCCGACCGGCTCGGCACCGACCCGGGGCCCGAACTGCGCGCCCTGCACGGCGAGTTGCTGAGCCCGGCCGACGGCCGCCCCGGGCCCGACGGCCACCGAGCCCCCGGCCCGTACGACGACCACTCCGCCCACAACGGCCACCGCGCCCCCGGCACGTACGACGGCGTCACCGCACCCGGCCGGCCCACCACTTTCTCCACCCCCGCCGCCGCGCCTCCCACGACGGCCCCCGCTCCGGCCCCCGCGCCCCGCCCGCCCGGCAACCTCCGCGCCCGTCTCACCTCCTTCGTCGGGCGTGAGACCGACATCGAGGTGATCCGTGACGACCTCGCGCGGGCCCGGCTGATCACCCTGCTCGGGCCCGGCGGCGCCGGGAAGACCCGGCTGTCGCAGGAGGCCGCCGAGAGCGCCGCGCGTGACCCGCGTGACCCGGGGGACTCGCGTGACCTGTCGGACGGGGTGTGGCTCGCGGAACTGGCGCCCGTGGAGGACCCCGACGACGTGCCCGAGGCCGTCCTCACCGCGCTCGGCGCCCGCGAGACCGTCCTGCGCGGCGCGGGCGCCGAGGAGATGCGCGTCGTCGCCGACCGGTACGGCGAGAGTGCGCTCGACCGGCTCGCCGAGCACTGCGCGCAGCGCCGGATGCTGCTGATCCTCGACAACTGCGAACACGTGGTGGAGTCCGCCGCGCGCCTCGCGGCCCACCTCCTGGAGCGCTGCCCCGGCCTGACGATCCTGGCCACCAGCCGCGAACCCCTGGGCGTACCGGGGGAGTTGCTGCGCCCCGTCGAGCCGCTGCCGCAGCCCGTGGCGCTGCGTCTGTTCGCCGACCGGGCCGCCGCCGCGCACCCGGGGTTCCGGGTCGAGGACGCCCCGGAAGCCGTCGCCGAGATCTGCCGCCGACTCGACGGGCTGCCGCTCGCCATCGAACTCGCCGCCGCCCGGCTGCGGATGCTGACGCCCCGGCAGATCGCCGACCGCCTGGACGACCGTTTCCGGCTGCTGACCAGCGGCGCACGGACCGTACTGCCCCGCCAGCAGACGCTGCGCGCGGTGGTCGACTGGTCCTGGGACCTCCTGGACGAGCCGGAGCGGACCGTGCTGCGCCGCCTTTCGGTGTTCGCGGGCGGCTGCGACCTCGCCGCCGCCGAGGCCGTGTCCGGCCCGGCGGCCCTGGACGCGCTGGGCTCCCTGGTCGACAAGTCCCTCGTGGTCGCGGCCCCGGCGGCGGACGGCGCGATGCGCTACCGGCTCCTGGAGACCGTCGCCGAGTACGCCCGTGAGCGTCTGGACGAGGCCGGCGACCGCCGGGACACCGAGCACGCCCACCTCGTCCACTACCGCGAGTTCGCCCGCACCACCGACCCCGAACTGCGCGGCCCCGGACAGCTCGCCGCCATCGACCGCTTCACCACCGAGTACGAGAATCTGCGTACGGCCCTGCGGTACGCGGTCGCCACCCGCGACGAACAGGAGGCGCTGTGTCTCCTGCTGTCGCTGTGCTGGTTCTGGCAGGTCCGCGATCTGCGCACCGACGCCCGCAACTGGGCGCGGGACGTCACCGCGCTCGGACCCGACCCCTTCGCGCCGCCCGCCGGACCGGCGCCCCCGATGTACGAGAGCTGCACCGCGCACCCACCGCCGATGGCCCCGGACGTCCTGGTCGAGGCGCGGCGCGGCGCCCACCTGATCCTGGTGTCCTGCATGGACATGGAGCTGGACACCTGGCAGACCCCTCAGGCGCGGGCCAAACTCAAGGCCATCGCCGAGAGCTACCGGCCCGGACTGCCGCAGATCTGCCGTGTCCCCGGGTACCTCTGGTTCTACGCCGTCATGCTGACCGGCGACCTGAAGGCGCTGCGCAGGGTCGTCGACGGGACCGTCGACACCGCCCGCGACCTCGGCTACACCTGGGAACTGGCGACCGCCCTGCATCTGCGCGCCAACATCCTCGCCAACCGCACCGAATGGTCCGGCGACGCGACCCGGGACGCCGACGAGTCGCTGGAGATCTTCGCCCGTATCGGCGACGCGTGGGGCACCGCGGAGGCGCTGTCCGCGCGCGGTGAGGCGTACGAGCGGCTGGGCGAATTCGCCCGCGCCGCCGACGACTACCAGGCGGCGATCGTGCACGCCGAGGCGCTGGGCGCCACCGCCCAGATCGCCGTGCTGACGGCCCGGCTCGCCGCCGTCCTCATCGAGAGCGGGAGCGCGGCCGAGCGCGGCGAGGAGATGCTGCGCGAGATCATCCGGACGGACGGCGACGCCCACCACGAGGGCATGCCCGCCGCCCGGCTCTTCCTCGTCCTGCGGCTCGGCCGCACCGGCCGGCTCGCGGAGGCGCACGAGGAACTGCGCCTGATGCGCCAGAAGTTCAGCGCGGCGAACTTCGTCTTCTTCGACGGGTATCTGACCGGCGTGGAGGCATGGCTCGACATCGCCGACGGGCACCCCGACAAGGGCCTGGAGAAGCTGCGCGCCGCGATGGCGCTGACCACGGACCCGATGTCGAAGATGATCGCCCCGCACATGCCGGCGATCCATCTGCTGACCGGCTCCCTCGCGCTCGTGTCGTACCCGGGCGGGGCGCGGGTCCGGGACGCCGCCCGACTCCTCGGCGCCGCGACGGCCCTGCTGCCGCCCCAGCACTTCCCCACCGCGATGGAGCGGGAGTTGCGCGCGGAGGTGGAGGAGGTCGCCCGCGGGGCCCTCGGTGACGCGGCCTACGACGCCGCGTACGCCGAGGGCGGCGGCCTCACGTTGGAGGAGGCCACCGCCCTGCTCTGAACCGTTCCCGCCCTGCCCCGTTGTGTGCGCGTACCGTCCCGCGTCCGCGTGGGCCATCGCGGGGCGTCAGGCTTTGGTGCGGAACTTGTGGATCGCGATCGGCGCCATCACCACGGTGATCGCCACCGCCCAGAGCAGCGTGATCGTCACCTCGTGGGCGACCGGGCCGCCGTTCATCAGGTTGCGCGCGGCGTCCGCGAGCGTCGACAGCGGGTTGTAGTCGGTGAACGCCTGGAGCCAGCCCGGCATGGAGTCCGGCGGCGCGAAGATCGAGGAACCGAACTGGAGCGGCATCAGCACGAGGAACCCCATTCCCTGGATGGCCTGGGCGTTCTTCATCACGACGCCCAGGGTGAGGAAGATCCACATGATCGAGGAGCCGAAGACCATCGCGATGCCGATCGCGGCGAACAGACCCGGCACGTTCGACACGGACATACCGAGCATGAACCCGACGGCGAGCAGGATCGCCGAGGCGACCAGCATCCGCCCGATCTCGACGACGATCTTCGCTATGAGGACCGACGACCGGGCGATCGGCAGGGACCGGAAGCGGTCCATGACACCGGTCTGGAAGTCCTGGTTGAAGCCGGTGCCGACGCCCATGGCGAGATTCATGCCCATCATCGCCATCAGGCCGGGCACGACGTAGTTGACGTACGCGTCCTGGTTGCCCTTGCCGGCGATGGCGCCGCCGAAGACGAACACGAACAGCAGGGTGAACACGATCGGCATCAGCACGACGTCGAACATCGACTCCGGGTCCTGCCGGATCCACAGCACGTTCCTGCGGACCAGGGCGCTGGTGTGCCGGAGGTGCGCCCGCAGCCCGATCCGGCCGTCGGCCCGTCCGGGGGCGGGTGCGGCGGTGACGGTGGCGGCGCTCATACGGCGACCTCCTCAAGGGCGGGGGCGGGCTGGTCCTGCGGCGCGGTGGCCTTGTGGCCGGTGAGGGACAGGAACACCTCGTCCAGGCTGGGCAGTTCGGTGGTGAGGTCGGCGAGGGTGATCCCGCGCGCGGTGAGGGCGCCGACGACGGCCGTCAGTTGTTCGTCGCTGAGGATCGGCACCAGGACGGTGCCGGTCGCGGTGTCCACGGTCGCGTTCGCCGGGCCGGTCAGCCCGAAGTCGTCCAGCGCCGCCGCCGTCGGGCGCAGCTCCAGCGGGTCGGCGGGGCGGATGCGGAGCGTACGGCCGCCGACGCGGGCCTTCAGCTCGTCGATGCCGCCGCCCGCGATGACCTTGCCGCGGTCGATGACCGTCAGCTCACCGGCGAGCTGCTCGGCCTCCTCCATGTACTGGGTGGTCAGCAGCACGGTCACACCGTCGCCGACCATCCGCTTGACCTCGTCCCACACCTCCATGCGGGTACGCGGGTCCAGGCCGGTCGTCGGCTCGTCCAGGTACAGCACGGCCGGGCTGCCGATCATCGACGCGGCGAGGTCGAGCCGGCGGCGCATACCGCCCGAGTACGTGTTGGCCGGGCGCTTGGCCGCCTCGGTGAGCGAGAAGCGCTCAAGGAGTTCGTCGGCGCGGACACGGGAGTCCTTGCGGGTCAGATCCAGCAGCCGGCCGATCATGTACAGGTTCTCGCGCCCCGACAGCTTCTCGTCGACGGAGGCGTACTGGCCGGTCAGACCTATGACGCGGCGGAGCTGGCGGGGCTGCTTGACGACGTCGTACCCGGCGACGGTCGCGCTGCCCGAGTCCGGCGTGATCAGGGTGGACAGGATGCGGACGAGGGTGGTCTTACCGGCGCCGTTCGGGCCGAGTACGCCGCGGACCGTGCCCTCACGGACGTCGAGGTCGACTCCGTCGAGGGCCTTGGTCTGGCCGTAGTGCTTCACGAGTCCCCGCACGGAGACCGCGACCGCTCCCGGCCGATCGGAGAATGAATCGGTGTGCGTCATGCCCCAGACGCTCCCACCCCCCACCGACAAACCCCCGACACCCGACCGACAGCAAGACCGACACCACCCGACATCCCGCCGACGGCCCCCGCCCCGAGTCACACCACGGCAGTCCGGTCCGCGAAGAGGCCGTTCGGGGTGAAGGCGTGGGATGCGAAGCGTTCGCCCATGCGGTGGTGGGTGGTGGCGTCGGGGTGGAGGGCGTCGGGGAGGGGGAGTTCGGTGGCGTCGGCCTCGCCGTACAGGGCGCGGCCGTCGAGGTAGGAGAGGTTCGGGTCCTCGATGGCCCGTTGTGTCACGATTCGGGACAGTTCGTCGCGGATGATACGCAGGGTCAGCTTTCCGTTCGCCGTCTCCGCCGGGTCGCCCGTGGCGCGGAACCGGAGTTGGCCCTCGGCGAGGGAGCCGAGGTCCACGGCGGCCGGGCCGGGGGTGTCCTCGTGGATGGGGCACAGGATGGGCGAGACGACCAGCAGCGGCGTCGTGGGGTGGCCCTCGCGGATCGTGTCGAGGAAGCCGTGCACGGCCGGTCCGAAGGCGCGCAGCCGCATCAGGTCGGCGTTGACGACATTGATGCCGATCTTGACGCTGATCAGATCGGCGGGCGTGTCCCGCAGCGCCCGCGCCGTGAAGGGGTCCAGCAACGCGCTGCCGCCGAGACCCAGATTGATCAGCTCCACACCGCCCAGCGACGCGGCGACCGCGGGCCAGGTGGTCGTGGGGCTCGCGGCGTCCGAGCCGTGGCTGATCGAACTGCCGTGGTGCAGCCACACCTTGCGGCCCCGGTCCGGCAGGGGCTCGACGGGAGCGTCGGTGCGCAGCGCGACCAGCTCGGTGGTCTCGTTGTGCGGCAGCCAGATCTCGACGTCCTTGTCGCCCTCGGGCAGCCCGCTGAAGCGGACCGTGCCGACCGGACCCGCCCGGTGCTCGGCGCTCCCGGTCGTCATGTCGATCGTCAGCGTGTTGCCGCCGGCCACGGTGCCCTGACCGGCCGGACGGCCGTCCACGAGCAGGTCGTACACGCCGTCCGGGCGCGGCGGGGCACCCACGTAGACCCGCTTGGTGGGCAGGGTGTCCAGCTCCACGGCGGTGGCCCGGGTCCGCAGCGCCAGCCGCACGCCGGAGGGCTGCGACTCCACCATCGCGAGCTGCGGGTCGGCGCACTGGGCGCGGGCGCGGGCGGGCAGCCGGTGCGGCAGCACGCCGTGCGCGGTGCGCTCCAGATCGAGGGCGCCGCGCAGGAGGTCGGCCGTGATCGGGGTCGTGATCCAGCGGGTGGTGTTCTCGTGATCGAGGGTGCTCATCGTCCTCAGCCTGTGGTGTCGGTCGTACGGGATGGGGGGACCGGTCCGGTCGGTGCCGGCCAGTTCCGCAGCAGGGCGTCCAGGGCGTCGATGACCCGCGTCCACGTCTCGTCCGAGTCCGGGGCGCTGTGGCTGAAGCCGCCGCCCAGCTCCAGGCTGACGTAGCCGTGGAAGACGCTGCCGAGCAGCCGGACCGCGTGGGTCTCGTCGGGCTCCGTCAGGTCGTAGCCGCGCAGGATCGCCCGGGTCATCCGGGCATGCCGTACGCCCGCGCTGGCCGCCGCCGTCTCCGCGTCGAGCCGGAGCTGCGCCGCCGCGTAGCGCCCCGGATGCTCCCGGGCGTAGTCGCGGTAGACGTTCGCGAAGGCGGCCAGCGCGTCCTTGCCGGCCCGCCCCGCGAGCGCGGCGGCGACCCGGTCGGCCATCTCCTCCAGGGCGAGCAGGGCGATCCGGACCTTGAGGTCCTGGGAGTTCTTCAGATGCGAGTAGAGGCTCGCGACCTTCACGTCGAACCGCCGGGCGACCGCCGAGACGGTCACCTGGTCGAAGCCGACCTCGTCGGCCAGTTCGGCCCCCGCCAGGGTCAGCCGCTCCGTGTTGAGTCCCGCGTACGCCATCATCGTCCCCTCGTTTGCCAGAACCGATTATGCATACGCCTAATAGCTTTAGGCAAATGCCTAGGTGGCAAATTCCTAGGTGGCGACGGCTCGGGGTCCGGTTCCGGACACGGGACAGCCCGCCGACGGGGGAAGATCGGCGGGCTGTCTGGTGCCGCAGTGGATCAGTGGCCGGTACCGCGAGGGATCACGGGTCGGATCAGTGGACGGAGTGCTCCTCGGCGGGGAACGTCCCGCCGACCACCTCGTCCGCGAACGCCCGAGCCGCGTCCGTCATGACGGACCGCAGCTGTGCGTACTGCTTCACGAACCGCGGCATCTTCCCGCCCGTCAGGCCCAGCATGTCCGTCGACACCAGCACCTGGGCGTCGCACGCGGCCCCGGCCCCGATCCCGACGGTCGGAATGTGCAGCACCCGCGTCACCTCGGCGGCCAGCTCGGCCGGTACCAGTTCGAGGACGACCGCGAAGGCGCCCGCGTCCTGCACCGCCTTGGCGTCGCGCAGCAACTGCTGGGCCGCCTCCTCGCCGCGCCCCTGCACGCGGTAGCCCATGGTGTTCACGGACTGCGGGGTCAGCCCGATGTGCGCCATCACCGGGATGCCGGACTCGACGAGCAGCTCGATCTGCCGGTGCGACCGCTCGCCGCCCTCCAGCTTCACGGCGCCGACCCCGGCGTCCTTCACCAGCCGCATGGCGCTGCGCAGCGCCTGCACCGGCCCCTCCTGGTACGTCCCGAAGGGCAGGTCGCCGACGATCAGGGCGCGCTTGGTGCCCCGTACGACCGCGGCCGACAGCATGGTCATCTCGTCCAGGGTCACGGGCACGGTGGTCTCGTACCCGAGGTGGACATTGCCCATCGAGTCCCCGACGAGCATCACCGGGATCCCGGCCTCGTCGAAGACGGACGCGGTCATCGCGTCATAGGCGGTGAGCATGGGCCACTTCTCGCCCCGCTCCTTGGCGACGGTGAGGTCGCGTACGGTGATGCGCCGGGTGCTCTTGCCTCCGTACAGCGCTTTGCTGCTGTCGGGGGTCTTACCGGCATCCCGGCCGGGCTCGGCGGCAGCCGAAAGCTGCGTCATCGCAACGGCTCCTTCTGTCATCTCAAGGCGCCCTGACGGCGTCCCTGGACCGCCTCCATGGTGGCACCTGGTGCCGCCGATCGGCTAGGGCAGGGGGTGGTCAGGGGTGGGGTGAGCGTCACACCGCCCGGACGCCCGCCATACAGCCCGCCCGCCGGACCGCCCGCCCCACCGCCGCGTAAAGTTCTCTCCATGCTTTCCGATACGAGACGGTCCCGTATCGGAAATTCTCTACGCTGCTCCTCATGACTTCTCCTGCCGACAGCGCCCCGCGCATACCCGAAGCCGTGCACCGGCGGCGCTGGGCGATCCTGGCCGTTCTCATGCTGAGCCTGCTGATCGTCGTCCTCGACAACTCGATCCTGAACGTCGCGATCAAGACGATCTCCACCCCGGCCCCCACCGGCCTGGGCGCCACCCAGAGCGAGTTGGAGTGGGCGATCAACGCCTACACCCTCGTCTTCGCCGGCCTCCTCTTCTCGGCGGGCCTCCTCGGCGACCGCCTCGGCCGCAAGAAGGTCCTCATCGCGGGCCTCGCCGTCTTCGGCATCGGCTCGGCCCTCGCCGCCGAGTCCGGCTCGTCCGCCCAACTCATCGCGTTCCGCGCCGTGATGGGCCTCGGCGCCGCCTTCGTGATGCCCGCGACGCTCGCCGTCCTGATGAACGTCTTCGAGCGCGACGAGCAGCCCAAGGCGATCGGTATCTGGGCGGGAGGCGTCGGCCTGGCCATCGCCATCGGCCCCATCACCGGCGGCGTACTCCTCGACCACTTCTGGTGGGGCTCGGTCTTCCTGATCAACGTCCCCATCGTCGCCATCGCCATCGCCCTGATGCTCGTCCTGGTCCCGGACTCGCGCGACCCGAAGCCAGGCCGGATCGACCCCGTCGGCGTGCTGCTCTCCGTCGTCGGCCTGGTCCTGCTGGTGTACGGCATCATCAAGGGCGGCCAGCTCGCCGACTTCACCGACGCCGAGGTGCTGCTGACCATCGCCGCGGGCCTCGTCGTCCTCGGCCTGTTCGTCTGGTACGAGAAGCGCAGCGACCATCCGTCCATCGACATCGCCTACTTCAGGAACAAGGTCTTCTCGGCCGCCATCGCCGCCATCGCGCTCGTCTTCTTCGCGCTGATGGGCGTCACCTTCTTCTCGGTCTTCTACACCCAGAGCGTGCGCGGCTACTCGCCCCTCCAGACCGGTCTGCTGATGCTGCCGCTCGCCGCCGCGCAGATGATCTTCGCGCCGCGCGCCCGGCTCGTCGTGGACCGGTTCGGCAACCGCGCCGTCACCACCGGCGGACTGCTGCTGCTCGCCGCGATGCTCGCCGCCTTCACGGTGCTCGACGCGGACACCCCGATCTGGCTCCTGGAAGTCATCTTCTTCCTGATGGGCACGGGTATGGCGCACATCATGACGCCGACCAGCGTGGTCATCATGCAGGCGCTGCCCCGCGAGAAGGCCGGGTCCGCGTCCGCGCTGAGCAACACCTTCCGGCAGGTCGGCGGCGCGCTCGGCATCGCCGTACTCGGCTCGGTCCTGTCGGGCGTGTACCGCTCGTCCATCGAGGACAAGCTGGCCCTCGTCCCGGCCGGGATGCGGCACGCGGCGGGCGAGTCCATCGAAGCGACCCTCGGTGTCGCCGCGAAGCTCGGCCCCCGGGGGCAGGACCTCGTCACCCCGGCGAACGACGCCTTCCTGCACGCGATGCACCTCACCGCCCTGTGCGGAGCCGGTGTCGCGGTCGTCGGCGCCCTGGTCACGGCGGCCTTCCTGCCCGGCAGAGCCCCGAAGCTGTCCGAGCCGCAGAAGGAACCGGGGGAGACTGTGACCACGGGGAGCTGAGCACGGCGGCCGGTGCGGGACCGGGCGCGCCGATCCCCCCTCCCGCGAGGACGCAGCGAAGGGAAGGCAATTGAGCACGGCAAAGGCCCTCAGGGGCCGCCCCCGCAGCGAGGCGGTGGAGCGCGCCATCCTCGAAGGTGTGATCAAACTCATCGAGGACGGCGTGCCTCTGGCCGAGGTCTCCATCGAACTCGTGGCCCGTACGGCGGGTGTGGGCAAGTCCACGATCTACCGCCGCTGGAGCGGTCGCGAGGCCCTGTTCTGCGACGCCCTGCTCGCCGCCGAGGCCCCCGACCCGGACCTGCCCGGCACCTCGGTGCGCGACGACCTCATCGCCATCCTCGAAGCCGTCCGCAGAAGGGGCGTGGTGAACCGTTCCTCGGCGCTCCTGCACAACGTGCACGCCCAGATGAAGTCGCAGCCCAGGCTCTGGGAGGCGTACCACGCGACAGTCATCGAGCCGCGGCGGCGGCGCACGAACGAGGTGTTGCGCCGGGGCCAGGAGACCGGCGAGATCCGCGCCGACCTGGACGTCGACCTCGTCAACGACCTCTTCGTGGGCCCGCTCCTGGTGCGCTCCGTGATCCGCCCCGGCGCCGACCTGCCGGAGAGCCTGCCGACGGACGTCGTGGACGCCGTTCTGGCCGGGTTGCGCCCTCCGGAGTGAATATGAGCGTTTCGTTACAGACCGCCCGGTGGGTCCCTTACCCGGAACTTGTCGTACCGCGCCGCTCGTCCCACTGCCCGTACGGCCGTCGTGGAACGGCCGGAACAACAGCGATCATCGCCTAGGGTCTTGGGCGGAGACGAAGTGCACGGCAGGCAGTGAGGCGACGGTATGGCGCAGCAGACGTACGCGATGGACACGGACAGCGGCGGCTCCCCCGACCGCCGGAGATCCGGCCTGCGACGTCTGACTCATGGCTGGGGCGAGGGCAAAGGGCCCTGGCGGCGCGGCCTCTTCGTCGCCGCACTCGCCCTGGCCGTCGCCCTGGTGACGATCCTTCACGCGCAGATCCCCAACACCATCGGCAACCTCGGCAGCCTCAACGAGACGTTCCTGCCCTGGCTCGGCGTCTTCGTGCCGCTGCTGTTCGTCCTCGCCGTGATCCGCAAGTCGGGCACCGCGCTGATCGCCGTCATGGTGCCGGCGATCGTCTGGGTCAACCTCTTCGGCGGACTGCTCACCGACAAGGGCGGCGGCGCCGGCACGGCCGGCGATCTGACCCTCGCGACGCACAACGTCAACGCCGAGAACCCGGACCCCGAGGGCACCGCACGCGACCTGGCCGCCTCCGGCGCCGACGTCCTCGCCCTGGAGGAGGTCACGGCGCGGGACGTGCCCGTGTACGAGCGGGCGCTGGCCGCCAAGTACCCCCACCACTCGGTGCAGGGCACGGTCGGGGTGTGGAGCAAGTACCCGCTGAGTGCGACCGCGCCCGTCGACATCAAGCTCGGCTGGACCCGCGCACTGCGCACGACGGTGACCGCGCCGACCGGGAAGATCGCCGTGTACGTGGCGCATCTGCCGTCGGTACGGGTGAAGCTCAACGCCGGGTTCACCGCGAGCCAGCGGGACCAGAGCGCCGACGCGCTCGGCGAGGCCATCGACAGCGAACCGCTGGCCAAGGTCGCGCTCCTCGGCGATCTCAACGGCACCATGAACGACCGGTCCCTGAACGGCGTCACTTCGCAGATGCGGTCCGCGCAGGGCGCGGCGGGCAACGGGTTCGGGTTCAGCTGGCCCGCGTCGTTCCCGATGGCGCGGATCGACCAGATCATGGTGAAGGGTGTCGAGCCGGTGGCGTCGTGGACGCTGCCGCGCACCGGGAGCGATCACCTGCCGGTGGCGGCACGGATCCAGCTCCGCTCATCGTGAGCGCTGTTCGAAGGGCGCCCGCAATCACGCATTAACCTCACGGAATACTGGGCCTGGCAGACTTTGTTTCGTACGCGAACATAGTGCGTACGCAGTCGTACGCGTCGTACGCGAACGTGTCGCCCCCTTCTTCCGTGAAAGTTCATCCGTGAAAGGCCCCTTCCTCATGCCCCTGGCCCTGCTCGCCCTCGCCGTGGGCGCCTTCGGCATCGGCACGACCGAGTTCGCGATGATGGGGCTGCTGCCCGATGTCGCGGGCGACCTCGGTACCTCGATCCCCTCCGCCGGACATCTGGTCTCCGCGTACGCGCTCGGCGTCGTCGTCGGCGCCCCGCTGCTCGCCGCCGTCACCGCGCGGCTGCCCCGGCGCCGCGTCCTCGTCGGCCTGATGGTCCTCTTCGTCGCGGGCAACGCCCTGTCCGCCGCCGCGCCCGACCACGGCTGGCTGCTCGCCGCGCGGTTCCTCAGCGGGCTGCCGCACGGCGCGTTCTTCGGGGTCGGGGCCGTCGTGGCGACCGGGCTCGTGGCGCCCGAGCGCAAGGCGCGGTCCGTGTCGCTGATGTTCCTCGGGCTGACCGTCGCGAACATCGTCGGGGTGCCGGCCGCCACGCTCATGGGGCAGCACCTCGGGTGGCGGGCCACCTTCCTCGCCGTCAGCGCGATCGGGCTCGTCGCCATCGCCGCGCTCGCCCTGCTGGTACCGGACGACCACACCCGGGGCGAGAGCGGCGGGCTGCGCGGGGAGATCGCCGCGCTGCGGGGGCTGCCGGTGTGGCTGGCGCTCGGGACGACCGTGGCCGGGTTCGGGGCGCTGTTCTCGGCGTACAGCTACATCACGCCGATGCTGACGGACGCCGCCGGGTACGGGGATGCCAGTGTGACGGTGCTGCTCGCGCTGTTCGGGGTCGGCGCGACCGCCGGGAATCTGCTCGGGGGGCGGCTGGCGGACCACTCGCTGCGGGGCACCCTGTTCGGCGGGCTGATCGCGCTCGGGGCCGTGCTCGCCCTCTTCCCGCTGTTGATGCGGGCCGAGTGGAGTGCGGCGGTGGGGGTGACGCTGCTGGGGACGGCGGCGTTCACGACCGGGTCGCCGCTTCAGCTGATGGTGATGGAAAAGGCGGCGGCTGCGCCGTCGCTGGCCTCTTCGGCGAATCAGGCGGCGTTCAATCTGGCGAATGCCGGCGGCGCCTGGGTGGGGGGTCTGGTGCTGGCCGCCGGATTCGGCGTGACGTCTCCGGCGGTGGCCGGGGTGGGGCTCGCGGTGCTGGGGATCGTGGTGGCGGGGGTGGCGTACGGGGTTGACCGGCGACGGTCGGATCTGCCCGTCATGCCGGGCCGCCTGATCGCGGCCCATGTCCCACCGGCACGACAGCAGACTCCTACGCACACTCCCTGACGGTCCCCTTCGGGGAACCCGTGAACCGGGTTGTGCCCACCCGTCCCTCCCCCCAGTGCCTCAAGGGCCTGGGGGGACCCCCAGCGGAACGCCTGCCCACAACGGGAACGGGGGTACTGAGGGGACGGGCCGCCGCCCACCCCCGGCCGCGACGGCGAGACATCCCATGAACCCTGGAAGCGCCCGGCCTTCCCTCCCCCCGCCGCGATGGATAGTTCCAGGTCAGTGGTGGCGTGCGGGGTTGGAGGGGGCGAAGCCCCCGGGGGATGCCGTCGTTGCCCCCGAAAGGTCCGGTTCCTCATCTCCGCCGCGACGGCGAGCAGTCCCACGGTGGTGGCCGGCGGTGCCGAGCCGGCCGTCCCGAGCGAGGGACTACGGGGCCCGTAGCTCGTCCTCTGGGGTCGGGCCCGCCCCGAGCTTCATGGCGTGCTCGGGGCAGGCGTAGAGGGTCGTCCCGGGGCCGCTGTTGCTCTGGATCCAGCGGACTGCCACGGGGGCGGTGGTGAGGGTGCGGCACTCAATGCACAGGGCGACCGTCACGGCAGGGTCGGTGGTCAGTCCGTCGCGCGTCACGCTGCCACCTGCTCCCGCTTTACGAGGCTACCGAGGGGCATGGTCGGGAAGTCGTAGTCGAGACCGAGGGCGGCGAACTCGGCAGCCCAGACGCGTTCACGCTGTAGCTCGGAAAGCTCCTGTGTGCGCTTGTCCCGGAAGATGGCGCGCACTTCCTGAGCGGACGGAGCTGTCCACGGGCGGGACCAGGGCGAGGCGGGGACCGGGGCGGGTTCGGGGGTGTGGGCGGCGAGGTATTCGGCGGTGTGTCGTCCGGGCCGGCGAGGGATGAGGACGGAGAGCACCCAAACAAGGGTGTGGGGGATAGAGTCGCGCATGGTCGTTTCAGCTCCCTAAAGCTGTTTCGGCAAGCCCCGACAGACCGCGTAGGACCGGTCTGGCGGGGCGTTTCTGTTGTGCTCCGCATAACGGTAGACCAACTCCGCTAACTCAGCTACACCGCTAACATCGCTAAGTCGCACATTCGATGAGTGGGTGTCTACGCTTCCCCTCATGCCTGAGACCCCGAGCGGCCCGCACGGCCCTCGCGCCCCGTACATGCGGGTGCGCGATGCGCTGATCGCAGCGATTGAGGCGGGGACATACGGACCGGGCGACCGAATCCCCTCGGAATCGCAACTCTGCGCGACTCACAAAGTGGCGCCGATGACTGCTCGCCGAGCGGTGCGGGAACTCAAGGCGCGCGGAATGGTCTACACCGAGTGGGGCAAAGGGTCTTTCGTGGTCGGCCGGTCCGGCGAGGACGAGCACCAGGACGACGGGTAGGGACCATCCGGGGCTTGCCCCCTCACAGGTCCAGTACGGTCACGCCCCGCAGCTTGCGGTGAAGCCGCTGGGCGAGCATCCCGGGATACCGGGGCTTATTGAAGCTGGAGTACGCGTCTTGCTCGGACGGAATCCAGCTTTGTAGGTCAGCGGCTACGCGGTAGAGGGTGCCGGACACCCCACTCAGCACCGACTTGCGGGCGAGCAGCACCCGCGCGGTCTTCTCGTCCCGCAGGAACGGGCACGCCTGGAACGTCACCGGAAGGCATGTCAGACATACAGGGGGCGCGTCGGTCGTGATCTTGTTGAGCGGTTTCGGTCCTCCCCCCGGACGCTGCCACTCGATGAACACCGTGCCCGCGTCGGTCTCGGCCGGTTTCGCACACACCTGACACAGCAGTCGGTCCATGCATTCGCGCTGTCGTAGCGGGTCCATGAAGGCCCAGAGGGCACGTCCGCGCTCGTCCTCGGGCGGCCTGGTCATGCGGGCCCACAGGTTGCCGTGCGCGTCGCGGTCATCCGGGCGGGGGTGCATGTAGGCGAGATGAGGTACACCGTTGCGCGGCACTTCCAAACACAGGTCCGACTCACGGGGCCCGAGTTCGTTGCTGTAGGCGGTGACGTAGGGGATGAGAGCGGGCACGGCTGATCCTTCTACGGAGGGGCCGGAAAGGGATACCCCGTCCGTGTGCTCCGGAGGCAGCACACGGACGGGGCAGGCGGAACCTTGCACGGTGCGCACCGTGGGTCGGTACCTCATCCGTTGCTGAACACGCCCAGCGGCCCCGCAACGGGTTTCGCAACCCGGTCCGGCGCTCGTCCCCGTGAAGGGGGTGGTGCGGTCCGGAACGGGCGTCTGTGGTGCTGGCAAAAAGCTAGGCTCCGGTCATGCCCGAGCCCTTCGTGAACGGCGATGTACACCACCGTGCGTGCGGTATCTGCCCTTCCCGCCGGTTGCCTGTCGGGGGTTTCGATGTGTGGCAACGACCGACGAGAGAATGCCCGTTCAATCCCGAGGACGGGCACCGCTACGCGCCCGATGGCACGCCGGTTTGCGTCCACCCCGAAAAGGTCGGGCTCCCTGCGGGCCGATACAAGAGCGAGGGCGCCCCGTTGGTGGTCGAACTGGACCTGCCGCCCGACCCTTCCGAAGTGGTGCCGTACCTACGCGATGTGCTGTGGAACGCTGCACCGGTGCTGCTCGATGACCTGATCTCTCAGGCACAGCAGCAAGTTCGGCAGCGCTTCCCCGAGTTGGACCCGCTCACCGTGATGCGGCGAGCCCTCGGGTAGCCGCTATACGGCAACGGGCCCGAAGGTGATGTTGTGCGCGAGCCCCATACGGCGGAACCCCGCTGCCTCGTACCTCTCGCGCAGGATGCCGAGCCGGCGGGTTACCTCGTCGTGCGTGATCCAGTACCGGGAGGGCGGCTCGCCCCACGCGGCGCGGTACGCCTGGTGGGTGTAGTCGTCCCGCGTCCAGTCGGTGTGCTCCTGGTCGGTCTGGTGGATGATCTGCGCGCCCACCCGAGCCGTGATCCGGGCGAGGATCTGCGGCTGAGCAATCATCGCGTGCGTCATCTCGTCCACGGGCACGGCGACAGGGATTTCCGCCGCGCGCTCGTCGCCGGTCGCCTCGAACACGGCGGCCTTGAGACAGAGCGCCCGCAGACCCTCGATGAACAGCGGTGCAGCGTCGGCGGCCTGGTCGTACTCGCTGATGACCGGTCCGCCGGAAAAGCACGTCCAGTCCTCGTTGTAGCGGAGGCTCGCGGCCTTGAACGCGGGGAACTCCGGATCGGCCTCAAGAGCCGTCAGGATCTCCCGTGCGCGCTCGGCCACGCGGTCCGCGCTGGGAAGTTCGACAGTGGTCATTTACTGCACTCCTTACGTTGCGTACCTCGGGTTGGGTCGGCTGTGGCTATGCGACGAGCAGCAGGTATCCGCCGAGCGCTGCGGCGGTGTCGTACTGCTGCTCGTCGTCGTCCGGGTTGATCGGTTCGACGGTCTCGGTCTCGGTGTCGTCGTCGGGGAGTTCGGCGGTCGGCATTTCTTCTCCTCGGGGGGTCTTGAGGGCGTGGACTGTCGTGTCCGGCAGGGCGGTTACTCGTCGTCTTCCGGGGCTCCGTACAGGATTTCCGGGGTGTGGTTGCGTACGTGCCGGTCCGCCAACGCTCCTTGTGTCTGGTCGGGGCGGGGCTTCGGGTTCTTCTTCGTGTCCCGTTTGATGGCTGCCGCGGCAGCCGCAACCGTGTTCTTCGCCTTGCTCATTGCACCGTTCTCCGTTGGTTGGTATGGGGTGGGCCCGGTCGGCTGCCGACCGTCACGCAGACAGCCGACGGGGGTAGTGCCCGCCCCCTGCGAGTGATCACGTTTGGGGAAGCGATCCAGTCGGGGCAGGGGGCGGAGTCTCAGGGATGAATTCCGGGGACGCGCCACGGGTTCTTCGCGAGCACGTACAGGGGATGCGAGAGACCACCGATTCGTTGCCGTATCGGCTCGGGCAACCCCGGTTCGGGCTCGCCGGCGGGCAGCCGGACCGGCCAGACACAGAGGGTGTACGTACAGTCCGCATCCGGGACCTTGACGAACAGGGGGTGCCCGGCCTTGATGTGGTCGCGGGCGGCCCGCTGCTCCTCCGGGTCTTCGGCCCACACACGTAAGTCCGTGGGGCAGTCGGGCACGGGGACGATCGCTGTGCGCATGGCGGGTTGCACCCACGGGGAGTGGGTGGGGTCGGGGTCGAGGCGGTCCGCGATCCGCAGGGCTTCGCCCTGGAGCCAACGGAGCGCGAGTATCGGGGAGATGGTCTGGAAGGTGCCCAAGACGTACTGCGCGGCTTCGCTGGTGCCGTACACCGGTCCTTCGGCACGCACTTCGGACCAGTAGCCCTCCGGATCGGGTGCGCGGTTCATACGGTCCCCTCGCGCCACATCACCCAGGGCCGTTCGATGACTTCGGCGTAGCTGGTGTGGTCGGCGTGGTCGCGGAGGTGGGCGAACGCCCAGGTCAGGGGTTTGGTGGGGTCGGTGCTGGTGGGCGACTTGGCGTCGCATTCGGTGTCGTCGTCGGTGAGGGTGAGGCAGCGGAAGGCGTACGTGAGGGGCGGGGCGTCGTCGTCCTGGTCGGGTCGTAACGTCCATCGGACGTAGCGGAATACGCGGCGAGTCACGCCGGTCACAGGTACTCGCCCCGGCTTCGCGCGTTCGCACGGGCAGTCTTGGCCCGCAAGCGCTCATCAGGAGTCGGCTGCCGGGCGTCCTCGGGGGCAACGGTCCACTCGGTACCACCTAATACGGGACGCAGGGACCACCGACCGCACCACTCACCGCGGAACTCCCCGACCCGTTCGTGCGCGTCAACCAAGAGCGTGCCGGGGGGAGGGACTTGGAGAGATTCATACCGCTCGACTGGAAGCCCATCGCCAGACACAGATCACTCCTCTCTGTAGTGAATCCACTACCGGGAGGTTCAGCGTGACCTAGTCTCAAGGAACCTTCAACATCCCCCTAGTTGAATGAAAGTTGGGTACAGGGTGACCAACCGCAAAGAGCTTGACCCTGCCGAGGGGCCCCGCGCAGCCTTCGGAGAGCGTCTACGCAGGCTGCGAGAGGAGCGCGGATGGACTCAGGATGACTTGGCAGGTCGTACCGGATACTCCGCTTCGCATATTTCGGGCGTGGAAACTGGGGCACGAAATCCAACTTCCCGATTCACTGCACGTTCCGACAGGGCGTTCGGTACTGGCGAAGCACTAGCTCGGCAGGGGGCGGCCGTCCGGGAATCGGCGATACTCGACGGCTTCCCTGAGTTCGTCAGATATGAGGCCATGGCCTCAGAGATCCGCCTGTTCGAACTGGGGATCGTTCCCGGCTTGCTTCAGACACCGGAGTACGCCGCAGCCATCACGAGGGGTGCCGTACGACGCGGCGCGATCACGCAGGAGCAAGCAGACGAACGACTTGCGCTCCTGGCTCGCCGACAAGCGTCGATTGCGCGGACACCGCCCCCGCAGATGTACGTCGTGCTGGATGAAAGCTGCATCAGGCAGCTTGTAGGCGGACCCCGCGTCCTAGCGCAGCAGTTGGGGCGGCTTCTGGAAGTCGCGGACATGCCTAACACCGTTGTACAACTCGCCCCGTTCGAGTTGGGGGAACGCCGGTCCTTCTACACGCCCGTTACCTTGGTCACGCTTCCTGACGGGTCTTGCATGGCCTACGCGGAGTCCGCGCACTCCGGGCGCCTAGAGCGTGATACGCGGTTGGTCCGGCCTCTTTTCACGGCCTACCATCAGCTAGAGGCTGAGGCACTCTCGCAGACAGAGTCCGTAGCCATGATCAGTCAGGTAAGAAAGGGCATCCTGTGACACTCCGCTGGTTCAAGTCCTCCTACAGCGCCAACGGTGGCCAGTGCATTGAGGTCACCGCCGACCTGATCGTCTCTCACGGCATGGCCCCCGTCCGTGACTCGAAGAACCCGAGTGGCCCGGTTCTCGAATTTCCCGCCAGCACGTTCGCTTCCTTCGTGGCAGGCGTCAAGGCCGGAGAGTTCGACATAGTCTGAATACTCCGATTTGCGCACCGATTCCCACAAGACGAAAGCCCCGCCGTACCCCCACATCGGGAAGTACAGCGGGGCTTTGCTCACGCCGCCCGGAGTCGGGACGTGCAACGAACGGGCGCCCGGAGCACCATCCCTTCGGTCGGCTCCAGCTTGGGCATGCGGTCGGTCAGGTACACACCCCACGCGTTACGAGTCCCGGCGATCCGGTGCACGCTCACGCCGTACCTATCTGTGATGCCTGCGCGTACGAGTACAGCGGCGAGGCGGTGCGCTGCCGCGAACGCGTCGGCCCTCTCCTTGTGCCCCACTAGGAACCGTCGTTCACTCATGCGGCGACGACGTCCGTACCCCAACAGGTCCACGGTTCGACGGCGGGCACCAGTCGACCGGCCTCAGGGCTCCGCGCCCATTCGTAGTGCCCGATGAGGTGCCCCGTAACGATGGTGTGGACCACCATGCGGAAGCGGCTCACCGTCCCCGCCATCAGCCGGGCCGCCATCGCGGTGTAGGCGTACAGCGCCCGCAACAGCTCGGATTCGCTGGTGATCACGTCTTGCGTGTCCTGGTATCCGGGCCCCGCCGGGGCAGTCGTGCCGGAAGTGTCCGGCCACCCATTTCCGCCGCGACGGCGAGCAGTCCCACGGCGGAAGCCGGCGGTGCCGAGCCGGCCGTCCCGGGGGTCGGGGGCGGAGCCCCCGGGTTGATTCCGCTCAGCCGACGGCAGTCCCCCCCGGGTTGATTCCGGTCAGCCGGCGGCAGTCACACCGTTTCTCGCCATGCGCTCGTGATCGGGAGGCGGCGGTCCTTGCCGAAGCCCTTGGGGGAGATCTTGGTGCCCGGGGGGTACTGGCGGCGCTTGTACTCCGCCGTGTCGACCATCCGGAGGACCCGGGTGACCAACTCGTGGTCGTAGCCCGCCGCGACGATCGTGTCGGCGCCCTCGTCCCGGTCGACGTACCGCGCGAGGATCCCGTCCAGGACCGGATAGTCCGGCAGCGAGTCCGTGTCGACCTGGTCCGGGCGCAGCTCCGCGCTGGGCGGCTTCGTGATCGAGTTCGGGGGGATGGGCGGGGTCTGGCCCCGCTCCGCCGCAGCCCTGTTGCGCCACTCCGCCAGGCGGAAGACCGACGTCTTGTACACGTCCTTGATGGGCCCGTACGCGCCCACCGAGTCCCCGTACAGCGTCGAATACCCCACCGCCAGCTCGGACTTGTTGCCCGGCGCCAGGACGATGTGGCCCTCCTGGTTGGAGATCGCCATCAGCATGGTGCCCCGGAGCCGGGACTGAAGGTTCTCCTCCGCGAGGCCCGTCAGCCCGAGGGAACCCATGTACGCGTCGAACATCGGCTCGATCGGCACCGTACGCAGATGCAGCCCGGTGCGTGCCGCGAGGTCGGCCGCGTCGTCCTTGGAGTGGCCGGAGGAGTACTTCGACGGCATCGAGACCCCGTACACGTGCTCCGCGCCCAGCGCATCGCACGCCAGGGCCGCCACCAGCGCCGAGTCGATACCGCCGGAGAGGCCGATCAGGACCGAGCGGAAACCGTTTTTCGCGACATACGCCCGCAGCCCGACCACGAGCGCCGAGTACACCTCCTCGTCGTCGCCGAGCCGGTCGGCGTACCCCCCGCTCAGCTCGGCCCCGTACGCGGGCAGCGGCTCGGCGGACAGCGTGACGTGGTCGATGCGCAGACCGTCGTCCACGGTGCCCGACGGCGGCTCGGCGGCGGCGGCCGGCAGCTCCAGGTCCAGGACGACACAGCCCTCCGCGAACTGCGGCGCCCGCGCCACCACCTCGCCGTCCCGGTCCACCACGATCGAGTCGCCGTCGAAGACCAGCTCGTCCTGGCCGCCCGTCATCGCGACATAGGCGATCGTGCACCCGGCCTCCTGCGCCCGCTTGCGGACCAGTTCCAGCCGGGAGTCGTCCTTGTTCTGCTCGTACGGCGAGGCGTTGACCGAGATCAGCAGCCCGGCACCCGCGGTGCGCGCGGCGGGCACCCGGCCGCCGTCCTGCCACAGGTCCTCGCAGATCGCGAGGGCCACGTCCACACCCCGCACCCGTACGACGGGGAGCGTGTCGCCCGGCACGAAGTAGCGGAACTCGTCGAAGACCCCGTAGTTCGGCAGGTGGTGCTTGGCGAAGGTGAGGGCCACCCGGCCCTCGTACAGCACTGCCGCCGCGTTCTGCGGTGCCCCGGCCGGACGCCCGAACGCGGGCCGCGCCGACTCGCTGCGGTCGAGATAGCCGAGGATCACCGGGAGGCCGCCGAAGCCCTCGTCGGCCAGACGGCCCGCCAGCGCGTGCAGCGCGGCCCGGGACGCCTCGACGAACGACGAACGCAGCGCCAGGTCCTCCACGGGATACCCGGTCAGCACCATCTCGGGGAACGCCACGAGATGCGCCCCCTGCTCGGCGGAGTGCCGGGTCCAGCGGACGATCGCGTCCGCGTTCCCGGCGAGATCGCCGACGGTCGAGTCGATCTGGTTCAGGGCGAGACGTAGTTGAGGCACGCCGCCCAGTGTAATCGTCAGAGCGACGCGATGTCCCGGGGGAGCGGTGTGGCCCAGCCCACCCGGCGCCCCTCCCGGCGCGTGGTGACGTGCGTGACCGCCCCTGCCGACACATCATGGCCGCATGGCGACCGAGGGCGGAGCGGACGGAGCAGGGCCGACGACCGTGCCGCGCGCCCCCGCCGTACGCCCGCCGTCCCCGCCTCCGCCCCGTGTCCCCGCCCCCGCCCTCGCCCTCCTCCTCGCCCTCGGCGCCCTCGCCTACAGCGCGTGGACCCTGGAGGCGCTCCTGCCGACCGGACTGTCACCCACGCGCGCGTACGTCAGCGAACTGGCCGCCGCGAACCAGCCGTACGGCACCCTCTTCCGGACCATGGACCTCGTCGCCGGGCTCCTGGTCGGCGCCGCCGCCGTCGGCGGGCTGCGATGGCGGCCCCGGCTGCCGTGGCCCCGCGCGCGGTGGGGCGCGGCGGGCTGGTCGGGGCTCACGCTCTACGGGCTCGCCACCGTCGCGGACTCACGGTTGCCGCTGAGCTGCGCGCCCACCGCCGACGCCGTGTGCGCCGACCGTGAGCGGGCGGGCCTGGTCCCCGGTACGCACACCGCCCACCTGGTCACCAGCTCCACCGCGATGTGCGGAGCCCTCGTCGCCGTCGTCGCGCTGACCGTCGCGCTGCGCATGAGCGGAGCGGGCCCGCTCGGCCACGCGGCCACCTGCCTGGCGGCGGCCGAACTCGCCGCGACCGTCTGGACCCTGACCGCCGTCGCGGCCTTCGGCGCCGGGCACGACGGATGGGGCCTGGGGATCGCCCAGCGGCTCCAGGTGGCGTTCCTGGCCGCGTGGCTGCTCGTCCTGGCCGCCGCGCTCGCCCGCCGACCGCGCTCCCTGCTCACCGCGCCCTGACGGAGCCGTGATGACGGATCCGTGACGGCCGATCCGTGATGCTTGCCCCATGACCTTCGTACGGATCGGGGGCGTGCCCCACCACGTCGAGACCGACGGCAGCGGACCCGTGTGCGTGCTCAGCGCGGGGCTCGGCCTCTGCTGGTTCGACTGGGACCCGGTGGTGCCGCTGCTCGCGCCGCACCGCACCGTTGTCCGGTTCGACCGGCCGGGCCTCGGACTCAGCGCGCCCGCGCGCGGGATGCCCACCCTCCAGGGCGAGGCCGAACGCATCGGGCAGCTCCTGGACGCCCTCGGACTCGACGGACCCGCGACCCTCGTGGGGCACTCGCTCGCCGGGTTCCACTGCGAAGCCTTCGCCCGGCGCCACCCCGCGCGCGTGGCGGGACTCGTCCTGGTCGACACCAGCATCGAGGAGCGGCCCCGCGCCCGCAGGGCTGCGGCGGTCCGGGACGCCTGCACGCGCGCGTGCGGCACGGCGCTGGCCCGCGCGGGCGTGCCCCGTGCCCTCGGCCCCGCCCTGCGCCGCACGGCCGTACGGGCCTCCCGCCACGGGGGCGGCGACCCGGCCCCGGACGCGCTGGTACGGGCCGTGTACGGGACCGGCCGCGTGTTCCGTACGGTCATCGCCGAGAACGCGCGCTACCACGACCAGGCCACCGACCTCGCCGCCCTCCGCCGCACGGACCCGCTGCCCCCGGGGCTGCCCGTGACCGTCCTCGCCGCCGACCCCGGCGGCTGGAGCGCCGCCCGCTGGCTGACCCGGCAGCGCGCACTCGCCGCCGAACTGGACGCCGCGTACTGGATCTCGTCCCCCTCGGGACACATGGTGATGCTGGACCGCCCCCGGGACGTCGCCGACGCGATCCTCGCCACCGGATGACCCCGCCCGCCGATCTCACACAAGGACGGCGCCCGCCCCCCACGGGACAGGGGGACGGGCGCCGGTACAGGGCCGCGGAACAGCGGCGGCAGGCGATCAGCGGCGATACGGCATCAGCGGCGGTACGACGTCACATAACCCGGCGCCGGGGAGCCGACGCCCGTCACCACGTCGTAGCCGCGCACGGCCTTCAGCGAACTGTCCTTGCCGAGGCTGCGTACCGAGGTGAGCAGCCCGTCCGCCGCGTCGACGCCGTTGGCGAAGTCGACGCGGGCCACCGCGAGATCACGGTTCCTGCCCAGCGGGTGGTCCGTCACGTCGTGGTACTGCGCCGAGCCGTAGCGGTCGTAGATCGCCGGGTTGGCGAAGCCGAGTGCGCGCCCGCCGCGTGCCTGCTGCGCGAGCGCCTGCACGCCCGCGAGCACCGGCGCGGCCAGCGAGGTGCCGCCGATGCGGTACTCGCTGTACTTCTGCGACCCGTCGGGGAAGGTCTGCGTCTGGCCGACCAGGAAGCCCGTGTTGGGGTCGGCGACGGCCGCGATGTCGGGGACCGTCCGCATCCGCCGACCGCCGCCGTTCGCCTTGGCGAGCGCGTCCGGGACCACCCCGCGCTGGTAGTACGGCTGGCCCACGGTCCCGCTGGTGCCGCCGCCCGCGCCGGAGGTGTAGGCGCCGGGGAAGTCCGACCAGCTCCTGCCGTTCGCGGACAGATTGGCCTTGAGGGTGCCCCAGCCGGTCTCCCACTGGTACGTGTCGCGCTTGCCGACCGCGAGCGAGGTACCGCCGACCGCCGTCACCCACGCCGAGTTGGCGGGCGTGTCGACCTGCTTGGTCCCCGTACTGGCGACCTCGTCACCGTCGTCGCCCGAGGAGAAGTAGAACCCGATGCCCTCGATCGCGCCCAGCTTGAACACCTGGTCGTAGGCGGCGGCGATGTCCGGCGTCTCGTTGGCCTCGATGTCGCCCCACGAGTTGGACACGATGTCCGCGAGGTGCCCGTCCACGATCTTGCCGAGCGAGTCGAGGAGATCGTCGTCGTAGCAGGACGCGGCGCCGACGTACGTGATGTCGGCGGCGGGCGCGAGCGCGTGCACGGCCTCCACGTCGAGGGTCTCCTCGCCGTACCAGCCGGCCGCCCCGCACTCCTCGGTCCGCGTGTACGCGGCGGGCAGTACCTGCTTGAGCTGACCGCGCCCGTAGCCGGGGTCGCCGTTGCGCTGCGCGTACCGTGCCGCGTCCTCCGCGATCGTCGGCGAGGCGTACGCGTCGGTGATCGCGACCCGCACCCCCTTGCCGGTCTGCTTGCCCGCGCCGTACGCGGCCCGCAACTGCTTCCCGGTGTACCCCTTGATCGCGTACGGCACCTTCGCCCCGTAGGCGCTCGGCAGCGACGACGCGGTCTTCGAGCCGAAGTACGACGAGAACGGCCCGGCGTTGCGGAACACCGCGTCCGGCGGCGGCAGTTCGTCCTGGTGGCGCGCCTTGTGCGGGGCGGTGTCCAGACCGGTGACGGTCAGGACGGCGCCGTCGAGGGATGCCGGGGCGGACGCGATCGACGCGGGCGCGCGGTAACTGCGGCCGTCCTTGCGGTAGGTGTGCAGCCGGGTGCCGAACGCCTGCTCGGCGGCGGCGACATCGCCCGTGACGGAGATGTAGTGCCGGGTCGTGCCCGTGACCGTCAGCCCGGCGCCCTTCAGCCACTTCGTGACGTCGGCGACCTGCCGCCCGGTCGCGCCGAAGCGTTTCTGCGCCTGCGCGGCGGTGAGGAAGTCGCCGTACGAGGGCGAGTCCGGGTCGGACACGGCCCGCGCGTACGCCGTCAGACCCGCCGCGTCCCGGCCCGCCAGATACACGCGGGCGGTGACCTTGCCGCCGCTCGCCGCGGCGCCCTGGTCGGCGGAGCCGGTGGCCCACACCGGCTTGGTGCCCTGGAGCGCCTGCCGGGCGCCCGGGTCCGGGTCCGCGTGCGCCGTCGTGCCGAGGGCGAGCGCTCCGGCGAGCAGCGGCAGGGTCGCCGCCAGGCTCAGACCGGCGCGCAGTGCGGCTCGGTTGGATCTCGTGCCCGATCTCGTGCCGGATCTCATGGAACCCCCAGGGATGCGGTTCGTCGCGTGTGGCAGGTGGTGCGCACACGTAAGAGATCACTCTCGCGATGAACCGTTCATGCCAGGGGAACGGGAGTTCCAAGAAGGCGCCAAGGAAGCGTCAGCGCATGGTCAGGGCGCCTGCCAGGCAACGGAATTGAGCGCCCGTACGCCTGCCAGGCCGCTCACTCCGCCTTCGCGCCCCGCGCCTTCAACAGATCCGCCATCAGGTCGATCTCGGACTGCTGCGCGTCCACCATGCCCTGTGCGAGCCGCTTCTCGGCGCCCACCTCGCACGCCGAAGCACAGCCCTGCGCCATATGGATGCCGCCCTTGTGATGAGCCGTCATCAACTGGAGATACCGCACCTCGGCCTGCTTGCCGCTCGCCTTCCGCAACTCGTCCAACTGCGCGTCGGTGGCCATGCCCGGCATCAGCGCGCCGTCCTCACCGGGCGGCATGCCCGCCATCCCCATCCACGCCATCGGCCCGTCGGACGACACCTTCGGCAGCGCCCACAGATCCAGCCAGCCGAGCAGCATCCCGCGCTGGTTGGCCTGCGTCTGCGCGATGTCGTACGCGAGCCTGCGCACGTCCTCGTCCTCGGTGCGGTCCCGGACGATGTACGACATCTCGACGGCCTGCTGGTGATGGACGGCCATGTCCCGCGCGAAGCCCGCGTCGGCGGAGTCCGCGGCCGGGGTGCGCGGCGCGTCCGTGCCCTTCGCCGACGCGACGGTGAAGCCACCGCCCGCGGCGAGCGCCACCAGTGCGACCGCCCCCGCGATCAGGCCCGCGCGCCGCCTCACTGCGACAGACCGTTGGTGCACGCCGCACCCGGCTCGGGCGTCTGCGAACCCTGCACGTACGCCGAGAAGAACGCGTCCACGTTCGGGTCGTCGGCCGCCGTCACGGTCCGCTGCTTGCCCCACGCGGTGAGCATGATCGGGTCCTTCTGCCCCTGCACCGGGCTCATCAGCGTGTACGGGGTCTTCTTCACCTTCTCCGCCAGCTTCTGCACGTCCGCCTCCGGCGCCTTGTCGTTGTACGTCACCCAGACCGCGCCGTGCTCCAGCGAGTGCACGGCGTTCATGTCCGGGATCGCCTTCTCGTAGACGTCGCCGTTGCAGTTCATCCACGCCTGGTTGTGGTCACCGCCGACCGGGGGCGTCATCGGGTACGTGACCGTCTTGGTGACATGGGTGCGGCCCAGCTTCTTCGCGTCCCACGACGAGACGCCGTCCTTGTCCACGGTCGCCGTACCGGCGCTCTTGGAGTCCGCCTGGGTCGACGCCTTGTCGTCGTCGCCGGAGTTCTGGGAGAAGAGATAGGCGCCGCCGGCGACCAGGGCCGCGACGACGATCACGCTCCCGGTGATCACCAGGCCGCGGTTGCGGCGGTCGCGGGAGCGCTCGGCGCGGCGCATCTCCTCTATCCGCGCCTTGCGGGACGGCGTCGGCGTGTTCTTGGCGGAACCCATGGTGTGTCCTTCTGCGGAAAGGGACGAGCGGGCCCGCTGATGGTAATGGGGACAGGGGGGCGTCCCGCCACACGGCCCCCGGCCATTCCGTATGGCCGCCCCGGCCGCCCCGGCCATTACAGAACCCCGGGTCAGCAGGCAGTATGGGCAGTGAGCAGAGGTACATCCACAGGACCGGGGACGTTCAGACCGAGGTCCGCAACGCGCCCGAAACGGTGTGGTGGGATGCTCATGAGCCCCGCTCTGCCCTCGCGGCAGCGGAGCACGCGGCCTGACCAGCAAGGATGGGTGGAAGTCGACAATGGATAAGCAGCAGGAATTCGTGCTCCGCACCCTGGAGGAGCGCGACATCCGGTTCGTACGCCTGTGGTTCACGGATGTGCTGGGCTTCCTGAAGTCCGTCGCGGTCGCCCCCGCCGAGCTTGAGCAGGCGTTCGACGAAGGCATCGGCTTCGACGGCTCCGCCATCGAGGGATTCGCCCGCGTGTACGAATCCGACATGATCGCCAAGCCGGACCCGGGCACCTTCCAGGTCCTGCCCTGGCGCGCCGAGGCCCCCGGCACGGCCCGCATGTTCTGCGACATCCTCATGCCGGACGGCTCCCCGTCCTTCGCCGACCCGCGGTACGTACTGAAGCGGGCCCTCGCCAAGACCTCCGACCTCGGGTTCACCTTCTACACCCACCCCGAGATCGAGTTCTTCCTGCTCAAGGACAAGCCGCTCGACGGCTCACGCCCCACCCCCGCCGACAACTCCGGCTACTTCGACCACACCCCGCAGAACGTCGGCATGGACTTCCGCCGCCAGGCCATCACCATGCTGGAGTCGATGGGCATCTCGGTCGAGTTCTCGCACCACGAGGGCGCCCCCGGCCAGCAGGAGATCGATCTCCGGTACGCCGACGCGCTCTCCACGGCCGACAACATCATGACGTTCCGACTGGTCATGAAGCAGGTCGCGCTGGAGCAGGGCGTGCAGGCCACGTTCATGCCGAAGCCGTTCTCGGAGCACCCCGGCTCGGGCATGCACACCCATCTCTCCCTCTTCGAGGGCGACCGGAACGCCTTCTACGAGTCCGGCGCCGAGTACCAGCTGTCCAAGGTCGGCCGCTCCTTCATCGCGGGCCTGCTGAAGCACGCGGCGGAGATCTCGGCGGTCACCAACCAGTGGGTGAACTCCTACAAGCGGATCTGGGGCGGCTCGGAGCGCACGGCGGGCGCCGGCGGCGAGGCACCCTCGTACATCTGCTGGGGCCACAACAACCGCTCCGCGCTGATCCGCGTCCCGATGTACAAGCCCGGCAAGACCGGCTCGGCCCGGGTCGAGGTCCGCTCCATCGACGCGGGCGCGAACCCGTACCTGGCGTACGCGGTCCTGCTCGCCGCCGGACTCAAGGGCATCGAGGAGGGTTACGAGCTGCCGCCGGGCGCCGACGACGACGTCTGGGCCCTCACCGACGCCGAACGCCGCGCCATGGGCATCGAACCCCTCCCGCAGAACCTCGGCGAGGCGATCACGCTGATGGAGCGCAGCGAACTGGTGGCCGAGACGCTGGGCGAGCACGTCTACGACTTCTTCCTGCGCAACAAGAAGCAGGAGTGGGAGGAGTACCGCTCGGAGGTCACGGCGTTCGAGCTGCGGAAGAATTTGCCGGTGCTGTAGGGGCGGCGGAGTTTCGTCGGTTCCTCTGTTCAGAATTCGCGGTCCGCGCCCGTGTTGGCGTCCCTGATGAAATCGACGCATTCACGCACCATCGTGTCGAGGTGGCTCCGGGGCGCCGGCGGGTCGGTCCATTTCTCGCACACCTTGCGGGCGATCTTGTTCTTGTCGGGTGGGGTGGGGTTTCCGGAGGTCACGCTCCGGAGACTGAGCGGGTTCTCCCACTGCTCTCCGTCCCACGCCAGGGGCGCGGCCTTCGGATGGACCTCGGCGACGGCGGCGCGCAGAATCGCGGGCGGGACATAGTTCTCGATGGTGTATCCGTCAGTGATCCAGGCGAATCCCTGCGCCGCCGGATCGGTGTCGAACTCGTCCCGCATCCGCTGTTTGGTCGCGTTGATCGGCATGTCGGCCCGGGTGCGGTCGCTGTCGATGACGATGGCGAGGTGCCGGTTCAGCCGGCGCAGCTTGATGAAGTCGGTGACTTCCTCGTCGGTCGACGTCAGCTGATTCAGCAGCCCGCCGCCGTAGAACATGATCGAGTAGTGGATGCCCTCGATCAGATCCTTTTCGGTCCGTTCGATCCAGTGCTTGAGGTAGATGCGGTCGGAGGGTCCTTCGACCCAGATGACGGCGTTGGTCTGGAGAAGGTCGGAGGGGCGATAGCCGAGATCCGAGCAGATGGTGGAGAGAGCCGCCGGGTTCATGGCGGGGCTGAGCCGTGTGTGTTCCCCGTCATGCCGGACGTGAATGACCGAAGCCCGCTGGTAGTCGAGCAGGTGGGCGGAGTGGGTGGCGATGACGTACTGATTGGTGGTCTCGTTCGCCAGATACCTGATGAATTTACGCTGGAGAACCGGATGAAGGTGCACTTCCGGCTCCTCGATGCAGACCACGGTGTGTTCGAGCACGGTCGCGGCGACGGCGAGAATGACCACCTGGTGAATTCCGGTGCCGAGATGATCGAGGGGGAGCATCTTCCCGGCGTGATGAACGTTCAGCGTGGTGGCATCGTGCTGAACTTCCAACTCGGCCGAATCGTCATCGAGGACGTTCCGCAGGAAGTGATTGACGGCCGCGAACCTCGCCGAGTCCTCCGCGTACCGCTCCGCGCTAGGGTTTTGCAGCCGCTGTAGCCGCTCCAGCAGCCCGAACCCTTCGTGCGAGCCCTCCACCGTCATGCCAGGGGCGATCGGCTGGATCTGGCGGAAGGATTCGATGGTGGCCACGGGGATGTGCAGGTCGCGGGGGTGCAGTATCGCCTCGAAAATGGTCCGCGCATTCCTCCGCCCGGCCTGCGACGGGGACCCTTCGGCGTGTATTCCGGCCACCGCCTTGGCCAAGCCCGACAAGTCACCGAAGGCGCCGATGATGTCATCGAACTGCGGGTCGTGAAGCTGGCCTTCCGTATCGAGGTCGAGCCAGATGAGCTGGTCGTCCTGCCTTTGCAGGGAGGGGTGAGCGAGGACGTCCGCAAGCGCGGACTTGGCCGACCGCTGATGCTTGTTGAGGCCGTTGAGGAGCTTTCCGGGGTAGAACGCCCGGGAGTAACGGCACGGAGTGGAAGGCTCCTGCTGAGGATGGTCCAGCCGACCCAGCTCGACCTTCCCCGACGCCGCCTTCTTCAAGAACCGCAGAAAATTGGACTTCCCGGTGTTGTTCTGCCCGGCAAGCAGGGTGACCGCACCCATTTTCCCGCTGTACTGCATACCCGCACCGAAGCTGCGGTAGCCGGATATCCCGAGCCCGGGAAATATCAGCTCAGCCACGTGCCCCCCTGGTCCCGCCGAACGCCGAGCGCCGAGCGCCTCCCCGTGCCGTGAACGGTGCGGGCAGCATAGCCGGGCGGCCGAGGCCGAGAGGCGCAGGTTGCACAGGTGCACGTTTTAAGGGGCGCACGTATCCCCAGGCACAGTGCCGTCGCCCCCGCCAGGAATTGATTGGTGGTTCGGGACCGGGGTGACCATCAACGAACGGGCTGGTTGCGTCGGGTCGGCAACGACCTGACGTCGATGAAAGCCGGTTCGCCATCTCTGTCTCGCAGTCAATCCGCCCCGTCTTCGGATCGCCCCCGGCCGTCCGCTGGACCGCGCCGCGTCCCCGTGGCCGCGTCGCACGGCGGCTGGACCTCCTCATCCCGTTTCTGCTGACTCTGTCCGGTGGGCTCTGGGGGATCCGGCGGCAGGGTTCGATGTGGATGGACGAGGCCGTCACGTACGACATGGCCCATCGGCCGCTGCCCGTCCTGTGGGCGACGCTGGGCAACAACGACGCCGTGCACGGTCTGTACTACCTCCTGATGCACGGCGTGTTCAGCCTGTGGGAGGGCGGAGTCGTCGCCCTCCGGCTGCCGTCCGCCATCGCCATGGCGTGCGCCGCGTCCGGCGTCGCCGCCCTGGGGCGCCGACTGGCGGGCCCCAGGGCCGGGTTGGTGGCGGGTGTCGTCTTCGCCCTTCTGCCCGCAGTGCAGCGCTACGCGCAGGAGGGCCGTTCCTACGCCCTCGTGACAGCGCTGGTGGTCGCGTCTTCCTGGGTCCTGTTGAAGGGCTGTACGCGTCCCCGCCCTGCCACGTGGGCGGGTTACGGGGTGCTGGTCGCGCTGTCGATCCTCCTGCACGAATTCGCCGTACTGGCCTTGGCCGCGCATGGTGCGACGCTGCTTGCCGCCCGCGTGCCGTGGACAGTGGCGAGAGCATGGGCTGCCGTCGCTTGCTGTGCCGCCGCGATCGCTTCGCCGCTGGTGTGGTTGAGCATGCGGCAGTCGCAGCAGATCGCCTGGATCGAGTTGTCCCTCACGGGTGATGTGGCGGGGCTCGCGCTGCTGGCCGTTGCCGGAGTCGGGTGCGCGGCGCTGGTGACCCGGTTCAGCGCCCGTGGGCCCGGCGTGCGGCAGGCGTCCCTCAGCCTGCCGACCCTCGCCCTGCCTCTGCTGGTCGTTCCGCCCGGACTCCTGCTGCTGGTGTCCGTGGTGAAGCCCCTCTATGTCGATCGGTACGTGCTGTACGCCCAGGCCGGCCTGGCCTTACTGGCGGGTGCGGCGCTCGAAACGCTGTGGCGGCTTCTGCACCGTCGCCGAGGAATGGTCCTTGCCGTGGTGGCCGCTGCCGTCCTGGCCGTGGAGGCACCGCTCGCGACGCATTTACGGAGCCCGGCCAGCCGTACCGACGATGTCACGGCCATTTCCCGGGTGGTGGAACAGATGGCCGGACCCGGCGACGGAGTGCTCTTCCTCCCCAGCAGCCGACGCGTGTGGATGGTGCAGCGGACACCCGCATCGCTCGGGCTCGTCGACCTGACCCTGGCCGCCTCGCCACGAGACGCGCGCAACCTCTACGGCACTGAGGTGTCTCCTGCCGTGATGCGGCAGCGCATGTCGCGTGTGTCACGCGTTGTCGTGCTGCGTGAGCCGGTGCGTGAGAGGGAGGAGTCGTCCGAGGGGGAGAAGGCCAAGCAGCGCCTGCTGGAGCAGTGGTTCACGCCGTGCGGCGGCCGGGAGCTGCGGACCGCCCGCATCGAGGTGCACGCACGCGACGGGTATTGCTGACGAGAGGGTTCTACGGTGTGCCCTTGGCCTCGATCACCTCATTGATACGGGCGAGGTACTTGGTCTGTGCCGCCGAGAGCTTGCTGAAGTAGGCGTGGTGCTGCTTGATCGCCTGCGCCTGGATTCCGGACTCCGTCGTGAACAGCGTGTCGACCAGGCTCACCTGGCTCTTGCACTGAACATCGGCGACAGCTACCTCTCTCTCGTCGGATGTGGGCTTGTCCGACTTCCTCTTCCACCAGCGGGGGTCGCCTATCGCCTCGTCGGGCGTCTTGTAGGCGTATCCGCGCTCACGCATGCACTTCGCCCAATTACGGGTGACTTGCACAACTTTCGTGTCCTTCTTCGCTTTGGTCAGGAGGGATGAACTCAAGCGGTTGAACAGGTCGTGGTCGACGCCTGCTTCAGCAGGTACCAGTACGTCATTCGCCTTGTACCCGCAGCCGCTCTTCTCGTTGTAGGCCGCCTGTATTCCGTCGGCGTCCAGACGCTTGTCCCGCTCGTCGCGCTGCCGGGGGACATCGGTTTCACCGGACAGGATCGCCGAGTTCGCGTGATAGCCGAATTCTCGTGCCACCTGAATCTCGATCACACCGTACCTGCGGCGGTTCTTCATCTCGTCCACGTGTGTGGGGTAACGCAGGATCTCCCATTCATGGCCTCGCTTCTCCATGCACTCCTCGATGAGGAAGTCGCGGGCCTTCGCTGCTCTGTAGGATTCCTGTTGGGTCGGCTCATACTTGTCGAACGGCAAAACGAGTGCGAGCACTTGGTCGGTCGGGTCCGGCGCCTCAGCCGGTTGTCCTCCGGTACGGGTGGAGGTCTCGGGTGAGCAACCCGTCGCCAATACGAGAAGTGCAACAGGCAGGGCCGCGTAACTCATTTTCATCGACTACCTCGCGCGTGATCCGGCAGGCGTTCTCGCGGGGATGGGTGGTGCCGGGAAGAGCGCCGGCACCACCCAAGGCAAGCGTCGTGCTAGCGGAAGTCCACGCAACTGGCCCTGTTGTCGAAGCCGTTGTTGCTGAAGTCCGAGTCGGACGAGTTGGGATTCGCGAAGTACTGGTCGCCTGAACAGCCGTTGTTCTGCCACAGCACAACGTCGCTGCTGGTCTGGTTCTTCATCGAGCTGGCGCCGTTGTCGACCAGGTTGCTCGTGCCGTTCCAGTAGGTGTTGTTGAGGTAGGTGTCGTCACCGGAGAAGTTCTTACTGCTGCCACCGTAGTTGTCGTGCTGGAAGAGCCAGAAGTAGGTGGCCTGGGTGCCCGTCTCGCCGGCGGTTGCCGTCGGCGAAGCGCCTAATAGTGCCGCACCGGCGAGTGCGACCGAGCTGACACCGGCGATGATTGCTCTGCGCATTTGTTTCTCCCGTTTCCGATTGACGTGGTCAATGACCGCGCAACGGCACAACGTGAAAACCTCACCGGAAGGCGAGTAGTCGCGCGGCCCTTTCTTGTCGTAGGTAATACAAGGGTAAAGTCGAGGCCGCGTCAACGATCGATGGCGCCGATGGCCGGAATCGGCAGTACCTCACGACCACGTCAGTGATCCGTGCGGCACACGTGCTGCCAGGACCTCTACCGTCCCTTCACGCATTCTGGATTGAAGAATTCCGGATCATGGTTGGCCAAATGACAGGACCGTTCCGCTTGGAGCGGGCGAGCGCGCGGCGATGTTTGCGGCTGCTACAAGATCGCAGTCGAGCGGGAGCCGACAACCCGTTGCCTCACGGGTGCTCGCGGTTGACGAACCACATCAGCCAGATGGTGAGGCCGCTCGCCACAAGCACCGCGAGCAAGGTCATCAGCAGCTGTATGCGGCGAGCCGTGCGCGCTGCTTCCGCGGCTGCACGGTCCTGCTCCGCGATGCCGGCCGTGAGGAACCGCGCTTCGACAGCGTTGAGCGCTGTGGACGGCTGATCCCCGGCTGTCGTGAACTCCGCGCGCGCAGCGCTCAGGAGTATTCCCCGGTACAACGCACCCGGGTCCTCACCGAGCGCCTGCCAGGTACGAGCCGCCTCGGTCAGCCGGCGGTGCAGGTGCAGCCGCTCACGCTCTTCGTCCACCCATCGATTCAGCCGCGGCCATTCGGCGATCAGGGCCTCATGTGCCAGCTCGACGCTGTCGTCATGGATCGTCAACAGGCGCGCCGAGGCGAGCCGTTCCAGGACCTCGGCCCGCACCTCGTCGGCCTGTAGCTCCGCCAGGGAGACCGGGCGACGCGTGTCCGGAGCGCCATCTCCCGGAGAGACCAGCCTGAGCAGCATGGCGCGAGCGGTGTCCGCCTGCTCCGGGCCGAGGCCGGCGAACACACTCTCGGCGGTATGGGCAATCGCCCCTCGGACACCGCCGATCGCCTCGTAGGCCGCCAGGGTCAGGCGCCGGCCGGTGCGGCGACGCCACACTTCAAGCAGGGTGTGCGACATCAACGGCAGTCCACCGGGCTCGTCCGTCACCTCGCCGAGGATCTGGTCGGTCACCGCGCGCTCCACGAGGAGTCCGGCCTGCCGCGCCGGCCCGACGATCGCCTCGCGCAACCGCTGCGGCGCCATCGGCGAGAGGAGCAGATGAGCCTTGCTCATCGCCTCGGCCAGGGCCTGATGGTCGGCGCAGAGCCCGTAGAAATCGGCTCGGACCGCGATGAGGGCACGCAGGTGGCTCGTCTCGTCCCGCGCGGTCAGCAGCAGTTCGATGAACTCGCGACGCTCCTGCGGATCCTGGCAGAGCGTGAAGAGTTCCTCGAACTGGTCCACCAGCAGGACCGTGTCCCTGCCGCCCTGGCCAGGCAGAGCAAGAAGGGGACGCAGGGCAGCCACCGGATCCGGCCCGGGAGTGCAGATGTGAACGTCCCCTGGTCCCCCCTGGAATTCATGGGTTCCGTCGTGGAGTTCGGTGACCAGACCTGCTCGCAGTAGCGACGACTTGCCGCTGCCCGAAGCGCCGACAAGGGCGGCGAAGCGGTGCTCGCCGATCATATGTGCCAGACGCTCGACTTCCGGTTGGCGTCCGAAGAAGAGGTGTCGATCGCTCGTGCCGTAGCGAGAAAGTCCCCGGTACGGAGACGCGTCGTCATCGGCGTGAGCATTCTGCCGCGCGGGGGAATCTGCCGCCGCATGCCAGCGCTGAGCCCATTCCTCTTCGTCACCACCGCAGGCACGGACGTAGGCCAACGTGACGGACAGCGACGGAAGTCTGCGGCCCGCAGCCGCCTCGGAAAGAGTGGGCGCCGAATATCCGGCCCGGTGGGCCAGCTCGCGATATGTAGGGCTGCCCGCCGCATCCCTCAACTGCCGCAGTTCGTGGGCCAGATGCTGAACCGGCCCTTCAGCAGGGTCGAGTTCCTTCTCCCGGCGCCCCACAACACGTCACTCCTCTGGTTCGAATCAGCTCTCGCCAACCGCGTTCCTGCCCGAACTCGTATTTTCCAGGGTGCGCTCGGCGGTACGCAGCTCACATCGGCTCAGGGGCTTGGCGCGGAATACCCAGGTGCGGTAGGACCAGAAGCGGAAGGCCGTTGCCAGAGCGAGGCCGATGACGTTCTTCGCCAGATTGTCGGCCATGGTCGATGTGTATCCGAAGCCGTAGTGCGACAGGGCGAGTACGCCGTTTTGGATGACCATGCCGACGCTGCTGAAAAGAACGAAGAGGACAGCCTCGCGGGTGCGGCGGCTCTTGTCGCGATGGCGGTAGGTCCAGTAACGGTTTCCGATGTAATTGGTGCCGATCGCCACGCTGGTGGCGATGAGTCCGGAACGCACCGACTGCAGATGTGCGACATGCAGGCACAGGTTGAACACCGCGGTGTCCACCACCCAGCCGACCGCGCCCACGGCACCGAATCTGCCGACCTCGCCGCCGCCCCGTCGAAGCCTCCGTAGCGCTGCCGCTAATCCGGTGGTGATCAAGATACAAGCCTTATCCGTCGACGCTTCTGGCCCCGTTCATGCTAACTGCACACTTCATTGCCGTCCTCGACGTTTCCGTGGTGGTGGAGTGCGTCGGTCAGTTCAGGTACGTCGGAGACACCGCCGACCTCGTGAGCAGGTGTGGCGTGCCCGTGCCATCCGTCCGGATCGTGTACAGGTCCGCCCCGTAATCGCCCGGCAGGGCATACGTCACCGTCGTGTCGTCCTGCCAGACGGCCTGGTCGTCCACGCTTCGGGGTTCTGCCAGGGGCGTCTCCCGCAGGGTGTGGAGGTCCAGGGTGTACAGGTGCCAAGGGGCGTCCGGTGGGAGGTCCTTGACTCGTTTCTTGAAGACGATTCGGGTGCCGTCCGGTGAGAGGGACGGGCATTCGACGTTCGTTCGGACGGTGGTGACCGTGCGGGTTTGGAGGTCGCCGCGGACCAGATAGGTATGGCCCGCCGTGCCCAGCGTGGCGTAGAAGGTGCGGTCGTCCGGTGCGAAGGTCACGCCCCAGAAGTTGGCGTCGGCGGCTCGGTACGTACGGCCGTCCCGGACGATCCGGTACGCCTCCAGGGACGGGGTCAGCCGTCCCGTGCGCAGGTCCACCACCGCCGTGCGGGTCGAGAAGTCGCTGCCCGCGTACGAGTCGCCGCCGACGAACGCCGTCCACGCCGCGAACCGGCCGCTCGGCGACACCCGCGCCCGCGACGGGATGCCCGGCACGTCATAGCGGGCCGTGACCCGCAGCCGCGCGTCGAGGACGACCGCCCGGTACGTGTCCTGCACCGGCCCGTGCTCCGCCTGGAGACAGATGCCCGTACCCGAAGCCGCGTAGAAGCGCAGGCACTTGATGCCACCGGCGGTCCGTTCGCCGTCCGGGCGGTCCGCCGGCACCGTCGTCAGCTCGTCGCGGTGCGGGCCCCACGCCATGTTCCGGAACACCAGCAGCCCGCCGTCACCGCCGCTCAGCGCGACCCGGCCCGACGTGACCGTCGGGCCACCCGGCACCACCCGGTCCCGCCGCTCCGCGCGGTCCGCCGCGCGCAGCACCGACACCGTCGCCACCCCGGCCAGCAGCGCGAGCGCGCAGAGCAGGACGATCAGCCGGGTCCGTACGGTCATACCGGCTCCCTCCACGGGTTCACCTTCAGACAGAACAGCGCGCACACCGCCAGCGCCACCAGCGATCCCGTCAGCGCGGTCCGGTCGCCCCACGCCGTCCACGCCGCGCCGAACGTCAGCGAGCACACGAACCGCGCCAGCGCCTGCCCCGTCTGGACGAGGGCCAGCCCCGAGGACCGCAGCCGGGCCGGCACCTGGTCCGACGCGGCGGCCATCAGCACCCCGTCGGTCGCCGCGTAGAAGGCACCGTGCAGAAGCAGTACGGCGATCACCGACCCGAACCCGGATACGACCCCCGACCTCGACCCCGACCCGGACCCGGACCAGAGCAGCAGCCCGTACGCCACCAGCAGCGCGCCATGCCCCGCGAGGAACACCCGCAACCGCCCGATCCGGTCCGCGACCCACCCCAGTGGCACCGCGAGCAGCAGGAACGCGGCGGCCGTCCCCAGCGGCAGGAGCGCGAACCAGCGGTCCGGTACGCCGAGCCGCCGCTGGAGCAGCAGGAAGACGAACGAATCGCTGACCGTCGCCAGGCCGAGCAGCGTCGCGCACAGCGTGATCCGCCGGACGCCCGGCTCCCGCAGCAGTCGGAACGCGGCACGGAGAGTGGGAGCCTTCTCCGGTTCCGGATGCGGTTCCGGCGCGCGGGGCACCGCCACCGCCCGCCGACCGGGCACGAACAGCACCAGCACCACCACCCCCACCGCCGCCACACAGAAACTCACCATGAACACGGCGTCGTACCCGTCCACCGTCGCCCGCAGGATCAGGAACGCGGCGAGCGGCCCGAGCAGCGCGCCCGCCGTGTCCATCGCCCGGTGCACCCCGAACGCGCGCCCCCGCGCCTCCGGCGCGCTCGACAGCGAGATCAGTGCGTCACGCGGCGCGGTCCGCAGCCCCTTGCCGGTCCGGTCGGCCGCGAGGACCGCGCCGATCAGCGGCAGGGTGTGCGCGAGCAGCAGCAGCGGTTTGCAGAGGGCGGACAGGCCGTAGCCGAGGACGGCGACCGTCTTGTGGCGGCCGTCGCCCCGGTCGGCGAGATGCCCGCCGACGAGCCGTACGAGCGCGGAGACCCCGTTGTAGACGCCGTCCAGCAGCCCGAAGCCCAGCGGGGACAGGCCGAGTCCGACAACGAGATACAGCGGCAGGATCGCGCTGACCATCTCCGACGACACATCGGTGATCAGGCTGACCGTGCCGAGCGCGAACACCGTCGGGGCGAGGGCGGCACGCCGCCCGGGGCGCGAGGCGTCCCGGGCGGAGCCGTCCGCGGACCCCGCGCGCGAGGCGCGGCTGTCCGCCACATACACGTCAGGACGTCCAGATGCCGGTGATGTCCTTGGCCGTCGCCGCGTTGCCCGCGTGCGGCAGCCCGTGCATGCTCTCCAGGGTGCGTAGCAGGTCGTAGTGGTTGTACGTGGTCGCCGACGACGTGCCCGCGGTCACCTGCTGGCCGTACAGCACCGTGGGGATGCGGTTGCCGCTGAGCCGGTTGTCCTCGTCGAAGGTGACGACGAGCAGGCTGTTGTGGGTCTTCGCCCAGGTCGCGTAGGCGCCGAGCTTGTTCTTCAGCCAGGTGTCACCGGTCGCCACCGAGCAGTCGTGCATGTCGCTGCACAGGTTCGGCACCACGAAGGAGACCTGCGGCAGCGCCGTGAAGTCGGTGGGGAACTGGGCGAACGTCTTCGCGCTCGACGTCGGCACATTGCTGAAACCGAACCACGGGTTGTGCTTACGGGCGTACGTGCCGCTGCTGCACGTGGTCGAACCCTGGCTCGGCAGCGTCTCGTTGTAGCTGGCCCAGCTCTTGCCGGCCGCGATCAGCTCGGACGCCAGATTGGGCGCGGAGCTGAAGCCGGGCGTGTAGCAGCTGTCGTCCGTGATGCCCTGCGTCGAGCCGGAGAACAGGGCGAAATAGTTGGGCTGGCTGGGGTGCGTCTCGGCGTACGCCTGGGTGAGGTTGGCGCCGCCGGTCTTCAGGGAGTTGATGTACGGGGCGCTCGACGAGCCGATGACCTGGCTGTACGCGTGGTTCTCGAACACCACGACGACGACGTGGTCCGGCGTGGGGACACCGGCCGCGGCCCGCGCGGCCGGTGTGTCGCCGAGCGCCGCCGTCCACAGCCCGACGGACGCGGCGACGAGCGCCACGGCGGAGACGACGGCGGAACGGGCGCCGCGGAACGTGGAACCGACACCGCTGAACAGGGAACTGCCGGACGCGGAACTGCCGGACGCGGAACTGCCGGACACGGGGACCTCCGGTGGGGAGACGGAGATGGGGAGGGGAGAGAAGGACGGGGGACGGGGGTGGGGCGTGGGTGTGCGTTGCCGTACAGAGCATGCACACGCCAAGATGCCCCACTCTGGTGCCGCCACCCCCCAACCCGCGTAAAGAACGGATGAACGTCTCCCCGTCCCCTCAGCGGAAACGCCAGCGCGTCTGCCCAAATGGCTCGCCCTTGCTGAAGCCGAAGACCACCCGGGGCGCCACCGCGCACACCATCGCGGCCCCTCCGTCCCCATGGAAGTAGGCGTCGTCGCGCACCTCGAAGTGCCACACGGCGCCGTACTTCTCCTCGAACGCCTTGGCGAGGTCCCGCAGCCGGGCCGTGTCGGTGACCCGGACCGCCGCGCCCTCCACCACGAGGTCGGTGCCCTCGGCCCAGGTGTTGGCGCCCGTGGTGAGGACGACCTCCGGGTTGGCGGCGAGGTTGAGGGCCTTGCGCTCCTGCTCCCCGGTCGTGAAGTGCAGCGCGCCCTCGTACCAGAGCCCGATCAGCGGGGTGACGTGCGGGCGCCCGTCGGGCCGTACCGTCGAGATCCAGAACAGCTCGGCGGCGGTCAGCAGCTCCTCTCCCCGCGACCAGGGCAGCGCCTCGGCTCCGGGGCTGCTGAACCGGGCGTCCAGCTCGGTGACCGGTGCCGTGCGGTCCGTGACCGGCTCCTTCTGCGACATGGGTGCCTCCTTGTCGATGCGTCGATGGTGCCTGCGAAAGGGAGACCTCGCACACGCGCGGAATTCATCGGCCAGGTCGTAGGCTCGCTTCAGCTGTGATCGATCAGGAGGGCGGCGGACATGACGGTGCCGCAAGGGCGCAGGAGCAGTACGTTCACCCGGCTGCTGCGGCACGGCTTCACCGACCCGTCCACGGCGGAGCGGCTGCTCGGCAGCGAGTGTCTGTCACCCGTGCGCGGCGACCCTGTCCTGCTCGACGCCCTGGGCGGCGCCGCCGATCCCGATCTGGCGCTGCTCGGTCTGGTCCGCCTGGTCGAGGCGCAGCCGGACGCGCACGGCCGTCGCGTACTCCTGGACACGCTCATCGCGGCGAAGCCGCTGCGGGACCGGCTCCTCGGGGTGCTCGGCGCGTCGGAGGCGCTGGCCGACCATCTGGCCCGGCACCCGCAGGACTGGCAGGCGCTCGTCACGTACGAGGCGCAGGATCTGCACCCCGGTGTCGAGGACTTCGAGCGGGGTCTCGCCGATGCCACCGACCCCGTGTCGCTGCGGGTCGCCTACCGGCGCTGTCTGCTGTCCATCGCCGCGCGGGACGTCTGCGGCACGACCGACGTCGCCGAGACCGCCGCCGAACTCGCCGACCTCGCCACGGCGACCCTGCGCGCCGCGCTCGCCATCGCCCGCGCCGCCGCGCCCGAGGACGCCGCGCAGTGCCGGCTCGCCGTCATCGCGATGGGCAAGTGCGGGGGCCACGAGCTGAACTACGTCTCCGACGTGGACGTCATCTTCGTCGCGGAGCCCGTCACCAACGGCACCCTCCCCACGGGTGCGGACGGCTCGACCGAACCCGCCGACGAGACCGCCGCCCTCCGCGCCGCCACCCGCCTCGCCTCGCACCTGATGCGGATCTGCTCCGAGACGACCGTCGAAGGCACGATCTGGCCGGTCGACGCCAACCTGCGGCCCGAGGGCCGCAACGGGCCACTCGTCCGCACCCTCTCCAGCCACCTCGCCTACTACCAGCGCTGGGCGAAGACCTGGGAGTTCCAGGCGCTGCTCAAGGCCCGCCCGGTCGCCGGCGACCCCGAGCTGGGCGACGACTACGTCGCCACGCTCGCACCGCTCGTCTGGCAGGCCGCCGCACGGGACAACTTCGTCGCCGATGTGCAGGAGATGCGCCGCCGGGTCGTCGCGAACATTCCGGTGGGCGAGATCGACCGCGAGCTGAAGCTCGGTCCCGGCGGTCTGCGGGACGTCGAATTCGCCGTACAGCTCCTCCAGTTGGTGCACGGCCGCGCCGACACCTCGCTGCGCAGCGGCACCACGCTGGACGCGCTGCGGGCGCTCGCCGCCGGCGGATACGTGGGCCGGGTCGACGCCGCGCAGCTCGACGAGGCGTACCGCTTCCTGCGCACCCTCGAACACCGCATCCAGCTCTACCGGCTGCGGCGTACGCATCTCGTACCCGAGGACGAGGCCGACCAGCGGCGCATCGGCCGCTCGCTGGGGATGCGCACCGAGCCGATCACCGATCTGGGCCGCGCCTGGCGCCGGCACACCTCCGTCGTCCGCCGGCTGCACGAGAAGCTGTTCTACCGGCCGCTGCTCGACGCCGTCGCCCAACTCGCCACCGGCGAGGCCCGGTTGAGCACCGACGCGGCCCGCGCCCGGATGGTCGCCCTCGGCTACGCGGACCCGGGGGCGGCCCTGCGCCACCTGGAGGCGCTGGCGTCGGGGGTGACCCGCAAGGCGGCGATCCAGCGGACGCTGCTGCCGGTCATGCTCGGCTGGTTCGCGGACTCCGCCGACCCGGACGCCGGGCTGCTGAACTTCCGCAAGGTGTCCGACGCGCTCGGCAAGACACCGTGGTATTTGCGGCTGCTGCGGGACGAGGGCGCGGCGGCGGAGAACCTCGCCCGCGTCCTGTCCGCCGGGCGGCTCGCGCCCGACCTGCTGATGCGGGCGCCCGAGGCGGTCGCGCTGCTCGGCGACCCGAGCGGACTCGTCCCGCGCGACCGGGCCCATCTGGAGCAGGAGATCCTTGCCGCCGTCGGCCGCGCGGACGGCGCCGAACAGGCCGTCGTCGCGGCGCGCGGAGTCCGCCGTCGCGAGCTGTTCCGTACGACGGCGGGTGACATCGTCGGCTCCTACGGCACCGAGGAGAACCCCGTCGAGGCCGATCAGGGCGCGCTGGTGGACCGGGTCGGCGGCGCCGTGTCCGACCTCACGGCGGCGACACTCGCCGGGACCCTGCGGGCCGTCGTCCGCGCGGGCTGGGGCGACGAACTCCCCACCCGTTTCGCGGTCATCGGCATGGGCCGCTTCGGCGGCCACGAACTGGGTTACGGGTCCGACGCCGACGTCCTCTTCGTGCACGAGCCGCGCCCCGGCGTCGTGGAACACGAGGCCGCGAAGGCGGCGAACGCCGTGGTCTCCGAGATGCGGCGGCTCCTCCAACTCCCTTCCGCAGACCCGCCGTTGCTCATCGACGCGGACCTGCGCCCGGAGGGTAGGAGCGGCCCGCTGGTCCGCACCCTCAAGTCGTACGAGGCGTACTACCGCCGCTGGTCCCTGGTCTGGGAGTCCCAGGCGCTGCTGCGGGCCGAACATGTCGCCGGTGACGCCGAGCTGGGCGCCCGCTTCATCGACCTCGTCGACCCGCTCCGCTACCCCGCCGAAGGGCTCGGCCAGGACGCGGTGCGCGAGATCCGGCGGCTGAAGGCCCGCATGGAGTCGGAACGCCTGCCGCGCGGCGCGGACCCGACACTCCACACCAAGCTGGGGCGCGGCGGGCTGTCCGACGTCGAGTGGACGGTGCAACTGCTGCAACTGCGCCACGGCTGGGCGGAGCCGGGGCTGCGCACCACACGGACCCGCGACGCCCTCGCGGCGGCCTGCGCCGCGAAGCTGATCGGCGGCGAGGACGCGGCGACCCTGGACGAGGCATGGGTCCTCGCGACGCGCGTACGCAACGCGGTGATGCTGGTCCGTGGCCGGGCCGGCGACACCTTCCCTTCCGACGGCCGCGAGCTGGCCGCCGTGGGCCGCTACCTGGGCTACGGCCCCGGGCACGTGGGCGACATGCTGGACGACTACCGCAGGGTGACGCGGCGCGCGAGAGCGGTGACGGACGAGCTGTTCTACGGTTCGTAGCCCCGGGACCCGACATCTACGCCCGCTTCCCTGAGGAACCGAACTGATGCAGCACAGCAAGTCCGTGGCCGGCACGTCCGTGGCCGATCTCGTCCTGACCGGCGCCCGGGTCCGCACCCTCGATCCCGCGCGCCCCTCGGCGAGCGCCGTCGCGGTACGGGACGGCGTGATCGTGGCCGTCGGTGACGAAGGGGACGTACGCGACTGGCGCGGCGCCGGTACCGAGGTCGTGGACCTCGGCGGCGCCACCCTCGTGCCGGGGCTCACCGATGCCCACAGCCACCCCGTGTGGGGGCTGGAGATGGCGACAGGGGCCGATCTGTCGGGGGTGCGGGACCTCGCGGAGTTGCGGGCGGCGCTCGCGGGCGCGGAACGCGTCGACGGCTGGATCATCGGCTGGGGCCTCGACCACAACGCCTTCGGCGGCCGGCCGCCGCACCGCTCCCTGATCGAGGACGCCCTCGGCGGCGCCCCCGCCTTCCTGCGGCTGTACGACGGCCACTCGGCGCTGGTCAGCGGCGCGGCTCTCACGGCGGCCGGCGTCACGGGCCCCCGCGACTTCCCGCAGCGCTCGGAGGTCGTCTGCGACAGCGAGGGCAGGCCCACCGGACACCTGATCGAGCACGCCGCGATGGACCTGGTCGGGGAGGTGCTGCCCCGCCTCCCGTACGAGGTCCGGCGCGCCCGGCTGCTCGACCTGCTGTCGGGGATGGCGGCCACCGGGCTGACCGGCGCCCATGTCATGGACCTGGGCGATGTGGACCTGCTGGCCGCGGTGGCCGAGGAGACGGTCCTTCCGCTGCGGCTGCGGTTCGCGCCCTGGTGCATGCCGGGCGCGGACCGCGACACCCTGGACGAACTGGTCGCCACCCAGGCGCGGCGGGGCCGGAACTGGCGGGTCGGCGGCGTCAAGTTCTTCATGGACGGCACCGTCGAGGGCGGCACGGCCTGGCTGGAACACGCCGACTGCCACGGCCAGGGCACCGACGCCTTCTGGCCGGACCCGGCCCAGTACGCGGCTGCCGTACGGCACCTCCACGCGGCCGGCGTCCGGACCGCCACGCACGCCATCGGGGACGCGGCGGTACGGCATGTCCTGGACACGGTGGAGTCGCTGGGCGCCGACGCCTTCCTGCGGCACCGGATCGAACACATCGAGACGGTGCCGGACGACACGGTGACCAGGTTCGCGCGGCTCGGGGTCGTGGCGTCGATGCAACCGCAGCACGCCGCCTACACCCGCGCGGACCACACCGACGAATGGTCCCGACGGCTCGGCCCCGACCGCGCGGCGCGCGCCTGGCGCATCCGGGATCTGCGGGACGCCGGCGCGTATGTCGCGCTCGGCTCCGACTGGCCGATCGCAGGGTACGACGCACGCACGGTTCTCGCGACCGCGCGAGTGCCCCGCGGCGCGTCTTCGGGCTCCGGGCTGACGGGACTCATGGCACTGGAGGGCCTGACCTCACACGCGGCGGTCGCGGCAGGCGAAGCGAAGGTGGCGGGCCGTATCGCCCCCGGCTACCGTGCCGACCTGACGGCCCTGACCCTGGACCCGGTAACGGCGTCCCCGGACGAGGTGACGGAGGCGCCAGTGCGTCTGACGGTGGTGGCGGGCCGGGTGACGCACCGGGCTTGAGCGAGGCCGGATGGCATGCCGTGCTTGACCGAGTGGCCCCTGAGTGGCCCCCGAGCGGCGCTCGAACACCGCCGGCGACGAGCGTCGTGGCTGATCGCCGTCGCGGCGGAACGAACAGCGGACGGAGGAGGGCCCGGGTCGAGCGCCGCCGGCTGATCCTGCCGGGTCGGCATCTCCGCCGCGACGGCGCTCAGCCACTACGGCGCACCCCGGCGGTGCCGACCTTCCGCAACCCCCGTCCGCGCCACTACGGCGCACCCCGGCGGTGCCGACCTTCCGCACCCCCCGTCCGTGCCCCGCCGGTCGAACCGCTACGCCTTCGACGGCTCCGGTGCGGGCTTCCCCGTACCCCTGCGGTCTCTCGCCGGGAGCCTCGGGAGGCGGTACGGCAATGCCCCGTACCACGTCCGTGCCACCAGGAAGCCGAAGGCCAGGCAGAGCATGCCACCGACCGCGTCCAGCCAGAAGTGGTTGGCGGTGGCGACGATCACCACGAGGGTCGCCACCGGGTACAGCAGCCCGAGGACCCGCACCCACGGCACCGACGCCAGCGCGAAGATGGTCAGCCCGCACCACAGGGACCAGCCGATGTGCATCGAGGGCATCGCCGCGTACTGGTTCGACATGTTCTTCAGGTCGCCCGACGCCATCGAGCCCCACGTCTCATGGACCTTGACGGTGTCGATGAAGTGGCCGCCGGTCATCAGGCGGGGCGGCGCCAGCGGATACAGGTAGTAGCCGACGAGGGCGACCGCCGTGGTCGCGAAGAGGGCGAGTCTCGCCGCCGCGTACCGTCCGGGATGCGAGCGGTAGAGCCAGACCAGGACGCCGAGCGTCACGACGAAGTGCAGCGTCGCGTAGTAGTAGTTCATGCCGACGATCAGCCATGTCACGGAGTTCAGCGCGTGATTGACCGACTGTTCGACCGCGATCCCCAGGTCGTGTTCGAGCCGCCAGATCCAGTCCGCGTTCCGCAGGGCCTGCGCCTTCTGCTCGGGGACCGCGTTGCGGATCAGTGAGTACGTCCAGTAGCTCACGGCGATCAGCAGGATCTCGAACCAGAGCCGGGGCCGGCGCGGTGTCCGCAGCCGGCCGAGCAGTACGCGAGGGGACCACTTGCCAGGGGCGCCCGCGCCCTCCACCGGGGCGTTGACCCTTTCCCGCGGTTCGGACTCCGGACCCCCGCTGGTCGCCTCCCGTTGGCCGTCCAGTGTCGTCACGGTCGTCTCTCCCATAAGGAAAGAGTCTACGAGAAATCCCTTCTACGCCCGATCATCCCCCGGTCGGGTCCCGCTCGCATTCTCTCCACCCTGCGGACGATTTCGCTCCCCAGGGGCCGAGGCGGTGGAACCCCGGACCACCAGGTCCGGCATGAAAACGAACTCACTGTGAGGCGCGGGTGTCCCCCCGATTTCCTCCAGGAGCGTCCGCACCGCCGCCTGCCCCATCGCGGGCACCGGCTTGCGGACCGTGGTCAGCGGTGGGTCGGTGAACGCGATCAGCGGCGAATCGTCGAATCCGACGACGGATATGTCGTCCGGCACCTCAAGCCCGCGCTGCCGGGCGGCCCGGATCGCGCCGAGCGCCATCATGTCGCTCGCGCACACGACCGCCGTGCACTCCCGGTCGATCAGCGCGGTCGCCGCCGCCTGCCCGCCCTCCAGGGTGTACAGGGAGTGCTGGACCAGCCGGGTCCCTATGTCCTCGGGCGTCAGGTCGAGCAGGTCCCGCATGGTGCGGACGAACCCCTCGATCTTCCGCTGCACCGGTACGAACCGCTTCGGACCCAGCGCGAGCCCGATCCGGGTGTGCCCGAGGGAGACCAGATGGGTGACGGCGAGCTGCATCGCGGCCCGGTCGTCCGGCGAGATGAAAGGTGCCTGCACCCTCGGTGAGAAGCCGTCCACGAGGACGAACGGCACCCCCTGCGCCCGCAACTGCTCGTAGCGCTGGGTGTCCGCCGTGGTGTCGGCGTGCAGCCCGGAGACGTAGATGATGCCGGCGACACCCCGGTCGACGAGCATTTCCGTCAGCTCGTCCTCGGTGGAGCCGCCCGGGGTCTGTGTGGCCAGTACGGGGGTGTACCCCTCGCGGGTCAGGGCCTGGCCGATGACCTGGGCGAGCGCGGGGAATATCGGGTTCTCCAGCTCCGGGGTGATCAGCCCGACCAGACCCGCGCTGCGCTGCCGCAGCCGCACCGGACGCTCGTAGCCGAGGACGTCGAGCGCGGCGAGTACGGACTGGCGGGTGGTCGGGGCCACACCCGGCTTGCCGTTGAGCACCCGGCTGACGGTCGCCTCGCTGACACCCGCCTGGGCTGCGATGTCGGCGAGGCGTGCGGTCACGGGAGTGGACTGTACCTGCCGCGTGACGGACTGCCCACCAACCGGGCGCCGGGTGCCGTGCGTTGAACGGCGCGCCGCGGGCTGCTGCGTCATCGCGCTCCTCTTGTTGCGGTAGAGCCGTCTCGCCGTGGTCGCGACGAGTGGGGGGAATATCCGGACATCAAGGGCATCGGGGTATCAAATGCCAAGGTAAGACCGGACATCGAGCGATGATTCCCCGGCCCGGCGCGGATGGCAAGACCTTGCAGCGACTTGCGAAACGACTTGCACTTTTTTGCTGCAAGGTCTTTCGCACCGGTTGCATCGCTGTTACGTTCACGTCGCCCGGCGGCCGAAAAGGCATGGTCGGCAAGTCGGCCAAGGGGGGCGGGCGGGACCGCTCCCCACGGGCCTTCACCCTCAAGGAGATCTCATGCGGCGTGGCATAGCGGCCACCGCGCTGGCGGCGTCCCTCGCCCTCACGGCGACGGCCTGCGGCGGAAGCGACAGCGGCAAGGACGGCAAGGCCGACGGGCCCGTGACGCTCACGTGGTGGGACACGTCGAACGCCACCAACGAGGCCCCGACCTACAAGGCGTTGGCCAAGGAGTTCGAGAAGCAGAACTCCGGCATCAAGGTCAAGTACGTCAACGTGCCGTTCGACCAGGCGCAGAACAAGTTCGACACCGCCGCCGGCAGCAAGGGCGCCCCGGACATCCTGCGCGCCGAGGTCGGCTGGACGCCTGCCTTCGCGAAGAAGAGCTTCCTGCTGCCGCTCGACGGCACCGAGGCCCTTGCCGACCAGGACAAGTTCCAGCCGAACCTGCTGAAGCAGGCGCAGTTCGAGGGCAAGACGTACGGTGTGCCGTTCGTCACCGACACCCTCGCGCTGGTCTACAACAAGGAACTCTTCGCGAAGGCCGGCATCGACAAGGCGCCCACCACCTGGGACGACCTGAAGGCCGCCGCCGCCACCATCAAGTCCAAGACCGGAGTCGACGGCTACTGGGGCTCCACGCAGGCGTACTACGCGCAGCCCTACCTCTACGGCGAGGGCACCGACACCATCGACGCGGACGCCAAGAAGCGCACCATCACCGGTGACGCGGCCGTCAAGGGCCTCACCACCTGGCAGGGCATGTTCGACGGCAAGGGCCTGCACAAGGCCGACACCACCGCCGACGCGTACGCCCACATCCAGGACGCGTTCGTCAACGGCAAGGTCGCCGCGATCATGCAGGGCCCGTGGGAGATCACCAACTTCTACAAGGGTTCCGCCTTCACGGACAAGGCCAACCTCGGTATCGCCCCCGTCCCCGGCGGCTCCACCGGCAAGGCGGGCGCCCCGACCGGCGGCCACAACCTCTCCGTGTACGCGGGCTCCGACAAGGCGCACCAGGAAGCCGCGCTGAAGTTCGTGAACTTCATGACCTCCGCGAAGTCGCAGGAGCAGATCGCGCTCAAGAACTCCACGCTGCCGACCCGCGACGACGCCTACACCGCGCAGGTCAAGGCCGACCCGGGCATCGCCGGCTACCAGACGGTCCTCCCGATCGCCCAGCCGCGCCCGGCGCTCCCCGAGTACAGCTCCCTGTGGGGCCCCCTCGACACCGAGCTGCCGAAGATCGCCTCCGGCAAGGAGTCCCTGACCAAGGGCCTCGACAACGCCGACCTGGCGATGGAAAAGCTCCTGCCCGGCTTCACCAAGTGACCTGAGAGGCCGCCGGGTCCGCCCTGACGGGGGCGGTCGGATCCGGCGGCCCCCGCGCGCCTGCGCCCCGGCGCCGGCGGACCCGCGCGCTCGCAGCAGAACTCCCAGAAGGTGCCCGAACCATGACAGTCGCCGTCGAGACCACGGCCGCCGACAGCCGCCGTGACCGCGGACCGCAGCGGCCAGGACCACTGGAGCGCCTGAAGCGCTCGTACCAGAAGTACTGGTACGCGTACGCGATGATCCTGCCGGTCGTCGTCGTGCTCGGTGTGCTCGTGGGCTATCCGCTGGCGCGGGGCCTGTACCTCACGCTCACCGACGCCAACAGCCTCAACTCGGCCCGCACGATCGGCGTCAACCACATCGACGCCACGTACCAGTTCATCGGCCTCGACAACTACGCGGACATCCTCTGGGGCCCCACCGCCTACGACCGGTTCTGGTCGCACTTCGTGTGGACCGTCGTGTGGACCGTGCTGTGTGTCGCCCTGCACTACTTCATCGGGCTCGGGCTCGCCCTGCTGCTCAACCAGAAGCTGCGCGGCCGGACCGTCTACCGGCTGCTGCTGATCCTGCCGTGGGCGGTGCCCACCTTCGTCACCGTGTTCTCCTGGCGGATCATGCTCGCCGACTCCGGGCTCATCAACAGCATGCTCGGCTCGCTGCATCTGCCGCAGCCGCAGTGGCTGGAGGACACCACCTTCCAGCGGGCCGCCGCGATCCTCGTCAACACCTGGTGCGGTGTCCCCTTCATGATGGTGTCGCTCCTCGGCGGCCTCCAGTCCATCGACTCCGCGCTGTACGAGGCAGCGGAGATGGACGGCGCCAACGCCTGGCAGCGGTTCCGCCATGTCACCCTGCCCGGACTGCGCTCGGTCAGCTCGACCGTCGTGCTGCTCGGGGTGATCTGGACGTTCAACCAGTTCACGATCATCTTCCTGCTGTTCGGCAACAGCGCACCCGACGCCCAGATCCTCGTCACCTGGGCCTATCAGCTCGGCTTCGGCCAACAGCCGCGTGACTACGCCCAGTCCGCCGCGTACGGCGTGCTGCTCCTCTCCATCCTGATCGTCTTCACGTCCGTCTACCGCCGCTGGCTGGCCCGCAATGAGCAGATCGCCGTCTGAGGCAGGAGCCGTCCCCATGAGCCCGACCACCACCACCGAGGCGACGGCCCCCGCCACGCCGCCCGCCACCGCCGCGCCGAAGCCCCGTCGCACCGTGAGCCGCGACCGCAGGGGCCGCGCCACCGCCCTCGTGTCGCACGGCCTGCTGACCGTCGCCAGCCTGATCGCGCTGTTCCCGATCGTGTGGCTGATCTTCCTGTCGCTCGGCCCGGACAAGGACGACTACCTCCATCCGGGGCGCATCTTCGACAAGATGACGTTCTCCAACTACTCGTTCGTGTTGCAGCACACCAACTTCTTCAAGTGGCTGGAGTCCACGGTCATCGTGGCGCTCGGCACCACCGTCATCGGTGTCGCCTTCGCCGCGACCACCGGGTACGCCGTCTCCCGGATGCGCTTCCCCGGGTACAAGAAGCTGATGTGGCTGCTGCTGCTCACGCAGGCGTTCCCGATCGCCGTCCTCATCGTCCCGATGTACGAGATCCTCGGCGAACTCGGCCTCATCGACAGCTACGGCGCGCTCATCCTCATCTACTGCTCCACGGCGGTGCCGTACTGCGCGTGGCTGCTCAAGGGCTACTTCGACACCATTCCGATCGAGATCGACGAGGCCGGCCGCATCGACGGTCTGTCGCCCTTCGGCACGTTCTGGCGCCTGATCCTGCCGCTGGCCCGGCCGGGCCTCGCGGTCGCCGCGTTCTACACCTTCATCACCGCGTGGGGCGAGGTCGCCTTCGCCTCCACGTTCATGCTGGACGACCAGAAGTACACCTTCGCCGTCGGCCTCCAGAGCTTCATCAGCGAGCACGACGCACAGTGGAACTACATGGCCGCGACGGCGGTGTTGATCGCCGTGCCCGTCTCGGCGTTCTTCTACCTTGTGCAGAGGAATCTGGTGACGGGCCTCACATCGGGCGGCACCAAGGGCTGACGCCCACCCCCGACGCGACAAGGCCCGCACGCGACAAGCCCCCAACGCAACAAGTCCTCCTACGCAACCCCCTTACGCAGCAAGGACGTCATGAGTCAGCACACCGCCGACCAGCCGCAGACCTCGACCCTCGCCGCAGCGACCGGCCCCGACTGGTGGCGCGACGCGGTGATCTACCAGGTCTATCCCCGCAGCTTCGCCGACAGCAACGCCGACGGCATGGGTGACCTGGAGGGCGTACGCTCCCGGCTCCCGTACCTGCGCGACCTCGGTGTCGACGCCGTCTGGCTCAGCCCCTTCTACGCCTCACCGCAGGCCGACGCCGGCTACGACGTCGCCGACTACCGCGCCGTGGACCCCATGTTCGGCAACCTCCTGGACGCCGACGCCCTCATCCGCGACGCGCACGCACTGGATCTGCGGATCATCGTCGACCTCGTACCGAACCACTCGTCGGACCAGTACGAGTGGTTCAAGCGCGCCCTCGCCGAAGGCCCCGCTTCCCCGCTGCGCGAGCGCTACCACTTCCGCCCCGGGCGCGGCACGGACGGTGAACTCCCGCCCAACGACTGGGAGTCCATCTTCGGCGGCCCCGCCTGGACCCGCACGACGAATCCGGACGGCACGCCAGGGGACTGGTACCTCCACCTGTTCGCGCCGGAGCAGCCCGACTTCAACTGGGACCACCCGGCCGTCGGCGACGAGTTCCGCTCGATCCTGCGGTTCTGGCTCGACATGGGCGTCGACGGCTTCCGTATCGACGTCGCCCACGGCCTCGTCAAGGCGCCGGGCCTGCCCGACCTCGGCGCCCACGACCAGGTTCGGCTGCTCGGCAACGACGTGATGCCGTTCTTCGACCAGGACGGCGTCCACGCCATCTACCGCGCCTGGCGCGGCATCCTGGACGAGTACGCGGGTGAGCGCATCTTCGTCGCCGAGGCATGGACCCCGACCGTCGAACGCACCGCGCTGTACGTCCGGCCCGACGAACTCCACCAGGCCTTCAACTTCCAGTACCTGAGCGCCCCTTGGCAGGCCACCGAGCTGAGGGAGATCATCGACCGCTCCCTCGACTCGATGCGGCCCGTCGGCGCCCCGGCGACCTGGGTGCTGTCCAACCACGACGTCACCCGGCACGCGACCCGCTTCGCCAACCCGCCCGGACTCGGTACGCAGATCCGTACCGCCGGGGACCGGGAACTCGGCCTGCGCCGCGCCCGCGCCGCCACCCTCCTCATGCTGGCGCTGCCCGGCTCGGTCTACGTCTACCAGGGCGAGGAACTGGGCCTGCCCGATGTGGTCGACCTGCCCGACGAGGTCCGTCAGGACCCGTCCTTCTTCCGCGCCGCCGGACAGGACGGCTTCCGCGACGGCTGCCGGGTGCCGATCCCGTGGACGGTCGACGGCCCCTCGTACGGGTTCGGCGGCGGCGGGTCCTGGCTGCCGCAGCCCGAGGGCTGGGGGGAGTTGAGCGTGCAGGCCCAGACGGGGGTGGAGGGGTCGACGTTGGAGCTGTACCGGGCGGCGTTCGCCGCGAGGCGTTCGCACGCGGCGCTGGGCGCCGGGGACTCCGTCGTGTGGCTCGACGCGCCGGACGGTGTGCTGGCGTTCCGCCGGGAGAGCGGGGGTGCCGGATTCGTCTGCACGTCCAACACCACCGGATCTGCCGTACGGGTGCCTGTTTACGGGGATGTGGTGCTCGCCAGTGTTGAGGGGGGCGTTGTCCTGGCGGACGGCCTGGCCGAGTTGTCGGCTGATGTGACTGTTTGGTGGTCGGTCTCCTCCGACTGATGTCCATCGCGCCTCCGGCGCGATGTTGTCCCCGCGCGCCCGCCCCTCGAAGGGGCGGGCGCGCCGGTAAGAACCCACAGCCTCCTCGAAGGAGTCACCTGTGCTCATACGGAGAACAACCGTCGCGGCAGCCGTCATCGCGCTGTCGGCGACCCTCACTCCCGCCGCCTCCGCGGCCCCCAAACCCCCGCCCCCACCCCCGTCGGACAAGTCGCTGGCCGCAACCCCCGCCCGCCACGACCTCACCCGGGAGCAGTTCTACTTCGTGCTGCCCGACCGGTTCGCCAACGGGGACAAGGGCAACGACCGGGGCGGACTCACCGGTTCACGGCTCGCGACCGGGTTCGACCCCACCGACAAGGGGTTCTACCAGGGCGGCGACCTCAAGGGTCTGACGCAGCGGCTCGACTACATCAAGGGCCTCGGCACCACCGCGATCTGGCTCGCCCCGATCTTCAAGAACAAGCCGGTGCAGGGGGAGGGGAAGGATGCCTCGGCCGGTTATCACGGGTACTGGATCACCGACTTCACGCAGGTCGACCCGCACTTCGGCACCAACGCCGACCTGACGAAGCTGATCGACAAGGCCCACGGCAAGGGCATGAAGGTCTTCTTCGACGTCATCACCAACCACACCGCCGACACCGTCGACTACGCCGAGAAGAAGTACGGCTACCGCCCCAAGGGCGCGTACCCCTACCTCGACACCCAGGGCCGCCCCTTCGACGACCGCGACGGCATCGGCAAGGTCGACGCGGACTCCTTCCCGTACACGCCGACCGTCCGCACGGGCGAGAAGAAGGTGCCGGCGTGGCTCAACGACCCGACGATGTACCACAACCGGGGTGACTCGACCTTCGCGGGCGAGAGCGCCGAGTACGGCGACTTCAGCGGGCTCGACGACCTGTGGACCGAGCGGCCCGAAGTCGTCAGCGGCATGGAGAAGATCTACGAGAAGTGGGTCCGCGACTTCGACATCGACGGCTTCCGCATCGACACCGTCAAACACGTCGACATGGACTTCTGGACACAGTGGGCCACCGCGCTCGACGCGTACGCGGCGCGCCACGGCCGCGACGACTTCTTCATGTTCGGCGAGGTGTACTCCGCCGACACCGCGATCACCTCGCCCTATGTGACGCGCGGACGCCTCGACTCGACCCTCGACTTCCCCTTCCAGGACGCGGCCCGCGCCTACGCCTCACAGGGCGCGGGAGCCGAACGCCTCGGGAAGGTCTTCGCCGACGACTACCGGTACGCCACCGACAAGGCCAACGCCTATGAGCAGGTGACGTTCCTCGGCAACCACGACATGGGCCGCATCGGCACCTTCCTCAAGCAGGACAACCCGGGGGCCGGCGACGCCGAGCTGCTGAAGCGGGACCGGCTCGCCCATGAGCTGATGTTCCTCGGCCGTGGCAACCCGGTGATCTACTACGGCGACGAGCAGGGCTTCACGGGCGCGGGCGGCGACAAGGACGCCCGCCAGACCCTGTTCGCCTCGCAGGTCCCCGACTACCTGGACGACGACCAGCTCGGCACCGACCGCACCCACGCGAGCGACGCCTACGACACGAAGGCGCCGCTCTACCGCGACATCGCCGCGCTCTCCCAGCTCCGCAAGGACAACCCGGCGCTCGCCGACGGTGTGCAGACCGAGCGGTACGCCGAGGGCTCCGTGTACGCCTTCTCGCGCACCGACGGGCGCAAGCAGACCGAGTACGTCGTCGCCGTCAACAACGCCACGAGCGCGAAGACCGTGGAGATCCCGACCGGGTCCGCCGCCACCGACTTCCGTACCCTGTACGGCGGTTCGGGCACCGTGCGCAGCGACAGCGGCAAGAAGATCACGGTGACCGTGCCCGCGCTGTCGTCCCTCGTCCTCAAGGCCGCGAAGCCCCTGGGCACCCCGGCGACGAAGCCCGCGATCACGCTCAAGGCCCCGGCCGCCGGCGCCACCGGCACCGTCGAGCTGTCCGCCGACCTCGACGGCGGCGGCCTGAACCGGGTCGTGTTCGCCGCGCAGACCGGGGACGGACCCTGGCGCACCCTCGGTTCCGTGGACCACGCCCCGTACCGCATCACGCAGTACGTCCCGGAGAGCGTGCGGGCCGGGACCCCGCTGCGGTACAAGGCCGTCGTGGTGGACGGTGCCGGGCGGACGGCGAGCGACCGCGCGGAGACGACGGCCGGGCAGCCGCCCGCGCCCGAGAAGCCGAGCGCCGTGGAGCGCGACCACGCGGTCGTCCACTACAAGCGAGCCGACGGCGACTACGACGGCTGGCAGCTCAAGTCCGCAGGCAAGACAGGCCAATTCACCGGACGCGACGCCTTCGGAGCCTTCGCCTGGATCAAGCTGGACGACGGCGCCACCGACTTCACGTACACCGTCGAGAAGGGCGGCACCGCCGACGGACCGCAGCGGACCGTCGACCTCGCGAAGACCGGTGAGGTGTGGATCGAGCAGGGCGCCGGTGGGCAGGCCGACACCCGGCCCGACGGTGTCTATCCGCCGCAGGACAAGGGCAAGGCCGTCCTGCACTACCAGCGGCCCGGCGGCGACTACGACGGCTGGGGTCTGCACACCTGGACCGGCGCCGCGAACCCCACCGACTGGACCAAGCCGCTCCAGCCCGTGAAGAAGGACGCGTACGGCGTCACCTTCGAGGTCCCGCTCACCGAAGGCGCCACCTCGCTCAGCTACATCCTCCACAAGGGCGACGAGAAGGACCTCCCCAGCGACCAGTCCCTCGACCTCGCGACCTACGGGCACGAGGTGTGGATGCTCGCCGGGCAGCCGAAGTACCTGCTGCCGGGCACCGGCGGCGCGCCCGATCTCGACCTGGGCAAGGCCGAGGCGCAGTGGATCGACCGGGACACCGTCGTCTGGAAGGTCAAGGCCACCGAGGCCACCAGCCAGCAGCTCGTGTACGCGCCCGACGGCGGCATCACCGTCGAGGACGGCGCCCTGTCCGACGAGGGCCACTGGCTGCGCCTGAACCCGGGCGCGCTCACCGACGCCCAGAAGGCGGCCTACCCGCACCTCAAGGAGTACCCCGCCTTCACCGTCGACCCGAGGGACCGGGACAGGATCACGGACTCCCTGCGCGGCCAGCTCATCGCCACTCAGCGTGCCGCCAACGGCGCCCTGCTCGCGGCGACGGGCGTCCAGATTCCCGGTGTTCTCGACGCCGTGTACGGATCCGCCGCGACCAAGGCCGACCTCGGCCCTGTCTTCCGTGCCGGACGGCCCACGCTGTCCGTCTGGGCGCCCACCGCCCACGAGGTCGCCCTCGATCTGGACGGGCGCAAGGTGCCGATGCGCCGCGACGACCGTACCGGCGTCTGGTCGGTCACCGGCCCTGCGAGCTGGTCCGGAAAGCCGTACCGCTACCGGGTGACCGTCTGGGCGCCGACCGTCCGCAAGCTGGTGACCAACCTGGTCACCGACCCGTACGCCACCGCCCTCACCGCCGACTCCGCGCGCAGTCTCGTGGTCGACCTCGCCGACCCGAAGCTCGCGCCCAAGGGCTGGCGCACCCTGAAGAAGCCCGCCGCCGTGCCGCTGCGGGACGCCCAGATCCAGGAACTCCACATCCGGGATTTCTCCATCGGCGACCGCACGGCCAAGCACCCGGGCACCTATCTCGCGTTCACCGACAAGGAGAGCAAGGGCTCGAAGCATCTGCGGGAGCTGGCGAAGTCCGGTACCTCGTACGTGCATCTGCTGCCCGCGTTCGACATCGCGACGATCCCCGAGCGGCGGCAGGACCAGGCGCGGCCCGACTGCGACCTGGCGTCCTTCCCCGCCGACTCCGAGAAGCAGCAGGAGTGCGTCGCGAAGACCGCCGCGAAGGACGCGTACAACTGGGGCTACGACCCGTACCACTTCACGGTCCCCGAGGGCTCGTACGCGACCGATCCCGACGGGACACGGCGCACGGTCGAGTTCCGGGAGATGGTGTCGGGGCTCAACGGGGACGGGCTGCGGGTCGTGATGGACGTGGTCTACAACCACACCGCCGCGAGCGGCCAGGCGAACACCTCCGTTCTGGACCGGATCGTGCCCGGCTACTACCAGCGCCTCCTCGACGACGGCACGGTCGCGAACTCGACGTGCTGCGCCAACACCGCGCCCGAGCACGCCATGATGGGCAAGCTCGTCGTGGACTCGCTGGTCACCTGGGCGAAGGAGTACAAGGTCGACGGCTTCCGCTTCGACCTCATGGGCCACCACCCGAAGGCCAACATCCTGGCCGTACGCAAGGCTCTCGACGCGCTGACCCTCGCCAAGGACGGCGTGGACGGCAAGAAGATCGTGCTGTACGGCGAGGGCTGGAACTTCGGCGAGATCGCCGACGACGCCCGCTTCCTCCAGGCCACGCAGAAGAACATGGCCGGCACGGGCATCGCCACCTTCTCGGACCGGGCACGCGACGCGGTGCGCGGCGGCGGCCCCTTCGACGACGACCCGCGCGTCCAGGGCTTCGCCTCCGGCCTCTACACCGACCCCAACACCTCGCCCGCGAACGGCACCCGCGCCGAACAGAAGGCCCGCCTCCTGCACTACCAGGACCTCATCAAGGTCGGCCTGACGGGCAACCTCGCGTCGTACGCGTTCACCGACACGAGCGGGCGTACGGTCACGGGCGCGGAGGTCGACTACAACGGCTCGCCCGCCGGATACGCGGACGCGCCCGGCGACGCGCTCGCCTATGCCGACGCCCACGACAACGAGTCCCTGTACGACGCGCTCGCCTACAAGCTGCCGGTGTCGGCGAGCGCCGCCGACCGGGCGCGGATGCAGGTCGTCGCGCTGGCGACGGCCGCCCTGTCGCAGGGCCCCGCGCTCTCTCAGGCGGGCACCGACCTGCTGCGCTCCAAGTCCCTGGACCGCAACTCGTACGACAGCGGCGACTGGTTCAACGCGATCCACTGGGACTGCCGGGACGGCAACGGCTTCGGGCGCGGCCTGCCCCCGGCCACCGACAACCAGCCCAAGTGGCCTTACGCCAAGCCCCTGTTGACCGGGGTTCCGGCGGTCGGCTGCGCCGACATCGAGGGCACGTCGACCGCGTACCGCGATCTGCTGCGCATCCGGACCACCGAGCAGGGGTTCGGGCTGCGGACGGCCGGTGAGGTGAAGGACGCGCTGTCCTTCCCGCTGTCGGGCAAGGACGAGACACCCGGTGTCATCACCATGCGGCTCGGGTCGCTCGTGGTCGTCTTCAACGCGACCCCGGAGCGGCAGACGCAGACGGTGCCGGGGGCGGCCGGATCGGCGTACGGGCTGCATCCCGTGCAGGCGTCCGGCGCCGATCGGGTCGTGAAGTCGGCGTCCTACGACCGGGGGAGCGGCACCTTTGCCGTGCCCGGCAGGACGGTCGCGGTGTTCGCCGGCGAACGGTAGGGAGCGTGCTGCCCCGGGTGGTTCAGGCCGCCCGGGGCGCCAGCGCGACCAGCCGGCCCACGAGTTCGCTGAACGGGCCGTCGGCCGGCTCCTTGGCGAGGACGGCCATGAGAATGCCCGCCATCTCGTCGTCGCATGCGGCACTCACCGCGGTCAGCGCCGCGAAGTCATGGACGAGCTGCACCTCCAGCTCGGCGCGCGGAATGCGCCGCCCGTCGAGCCAGATCAGCGCGGTCGATTCGGCGAGCGAGATCCAGGACCGCACGACGAGTTCGAGCCGGGCGGGCGGCTTGTCGATGTCGAGATGCGCGAGGATCTGGAGGTACGCGGCCTGCCGCACCGAGTCGATGAGCGCGTTCGTCGCCGACGAGCCGACCGCCGGGCCGCCCCGCATCAGCGCCGAGAACCCGGGCCCGTGTTCGTCCACGAAGTCGAAGAAGCGGCACATGACGCGCAGCAGCCGAGTGCCGAGCGGGCCTTCGTGCGGCTCACGGAACCGGTCCGCGAGATCGCTCGCCGCCCGCGTCAGCGCGGCCTCGTACAGGCTCATCTTGCCGGGGAAGTAGTGGTACACCAGCGGCCGTGAGATGCCCGCCGCCGCGGCTATCTCGTCGATGGAGACCTCGTCGGGCGAGCGCCGGCTGAACAGTTCGAGGGCGACCCCGATCAGTTGCTGCCGCCGCTCCTCGACACCCATCCTGCGGCGCACCCCGGTAGTCATACGAACAGCCTATCGGGAGCGGACTCTTCACATGTCCATCACCTACCGCTCCCCGAAGGCGCAGCCGCGGGCCGTGTTTACCGGACGCGCGCCCCGCCAGTAACTTCGTTGGTGGGCAAGGGACTTCCCATAGTCGTTCGTGGGAGTGACGGGGGCACGGGATGGCGGCATATCGGCCAACGGATTGGCATGTCCTTGACCTGGACAAGGATCCGACGCCGGGTGATCCGGACCGGGTGCGGACGCTGGCGAAGAGTCTGCACGACTTCGCGGACGACGTCGCCGAGGCGTTGCGGCTGGTCAAGGGGATGGCGGAGGAGGACGCGGTCCTGACGTGGGCGGGCAAGTCCGCCAAAGCCTTCCAGGACGAGTTCTCGGGTGTCCCGAAGAATCTGCGGAAGCTGAAGAAGTCGTACGAGATGGCGGGCGACGCGCTCGCCGCGTACTGGCCGAAACTGGAACGCGCCCAGGCGCTGGCGGACAAGGCCCTGGTGAAGGGCCGCGAGGCGCAGGCGGACCTGTCGTCGGCCCAGTCCCGTCTCACGTCGGCCGAGTCGTGGGTGGACCGGGCGGGCAAGGAGGCGGACAAGTACAAGGACGACCCGACCGGCGGCAAGGACGTGCCGAAGCCGGATCCGGACAAGGTGAAGGCGGCAACGCGGGACGCGCAGAGCGCGAAGGACGCGCGTACGAGCGCCCAGTCGGATGTGTCGTCGGCGTCGAACGCGCTGGACGCGGCGAAGAAGATGGCCGCGGACGCCCGGAAGATGCGGGAGGACGCGGCGCGCGAGGCGAAGGACAAGATCGGCGACGCGTCGGACGCGGGGATCCAGAACCGGAAGTGGTGGGAGGAGGTCGGCGACTGGTTCACCGACAACTGGGACACCATTGTCGCGGTCTGCAAGGTAGTCGTGGCGGTGGTGGGCATCATCGCGCTGATCATCGGCGGGCCGATCCTGGGAGCGATCGTCCTGATCGCGGCTCTCGTCGTCCTGGCGGACACCCTGAGCAAATACGCGAAGGGGCAGGCGTCGTTGTGGGACGTGGCGTTCGCGGCGCTGGACTGCATACCCGGCGGCAAGGGCCTCACCAGCCTCGGCCGGCTCGCGAAGGGGCTGAAAGGGCTCGGCAAGACGGGCCTCAAGGGCATGGCCCTGGGCGTCAAGGGCCTGGGCAAGGGCGCCCGTTCCCTGGGCCGCTCGATGAAGAAGCTGTTCACCCGGGGCGACCCGATCGACATGGCGACCGGCGAGATGGTCATGTCACAGACCGACGTCAGCCTCGACGGCATCCTGCCTCTGGTCCTGGAGCGCCACTACCGCACCGGCACCCGCACCGGCCGTTTCTTCGGCCGCTCCTGGACCTCGACGCTCGACCAGCGGCTGACCCTGGACGCCACCGGCGTACGGCTCGTCGCCGACGACGGCATGGTCCTGGAGTACCCCGTACCCGAGCCGGACCTCACCGTCCTCCCGGTCGAGGGTCCGGCGTGGCCGATGAGCTGGGACGGCACCCCCGAGGGCGACATCACCGTACTTCGGCCCGAGACCGGGCACACCCTGTCCTTCCGCCCGCTGCCCGGCCACCCGTCCACGGAGCTGCCGCTCGCCGCCGTCGGCGACCGCAACGGCAACACGATCACCGTCACCTACCGTGCCGACGGCACACCCGACGAGATCGTCCACCACGGCGGCTATCGCATCGGCGTCACCTGCGAGGACGGCCACGTCACCGCCCTCACCCTGACCAGCGCCCCCGACCGGCCCGTACTCCTTCGCTACGGGTACGACGCACAGGGCCACCTCGCCGAGGTCCGCAACTCCTCCGGGCTCCCGCTGACCTACTCCTACGACGACCGGCACCGTCTGTCCGGCTGGGAGGACCGCAACGGCATCCGGTACCGCTTCGCCTACGACGAAGCCGACCGCTGTGTGGCGGGCCGGGGCACCGACGGCACCCTCGACTACACCTTCGCCTATGACGACGAGACGCATCTGACCACCGCCGTCGACTCCCTGGGGCAGACGACGCGGTACCAGTTCAACGACGCCTTCCAACTCGTCGCCGAGACCGATCCGCTCGGGCACACCGTGCGCCAGGAGTGGAACCGGCGCGACCAACTCCTCTCCACCACCGATCCGTTGGGCCGTACGACCCGGATGGAGCGGGACGCGGCGGGCAACCTCGTCTCGTTCACGCTGCCCGACGGGTCCACGTCGTCGGCCCGCTTCAACGAGCTGAACCTCCCGGTGGAGCTGACCGGTTACGACGGCGCCGTCGTACGGCAGGACTGGGACGAGCGGGGCAACTGCACGGCGGTGACCGACCCGGCAGGCGCGACCGTCACGTTCACCCGCGACCCGGCCGGCGCGCTGACGGCGCTGACCGATCCGACGGGCGCGGTCCTGCGGTACGAGAACAACGCGGCGGGCCAGCCGGTGTCGATGACCGATCCGCTCGGCGCGGTGAGCCTGGTGGAGTACGACGCCTTCGGCCGGAGCACCGCCGTCACGGACCCGCTCGGCCACACCACCCGGACGACATGGACCGTCGAGGGGTACGAGGCGTCCAGGACCGACGCGGACGGCGCCCGGGAGACCTGGGAGTACGACGGCGAGGGCAACTGCGTCACCCACACCGACGTGCTGGGCCGCGTCACCCGCTTCGCGTACGGCCCCTTCGACCGGCTGACCCGGCGGACCACCCCGGACGGGGTCCGCCACACCTTCGTCCACGACACCGAACTCCGCCTCACCCGTGTCACCGGGCCGCGCGGACTGACCTGGGACTACACCTACGACGCCGTGGGCAACCCGCTGTCGGAGACCGACTTCGACGGCCGCACCCTCACCTACGCCTATGACGCGGCCGGCCAACTCCTGTCCTGTACCAATCCGTTGGGGCAGACGACCGCGTACACCTACGACGGCGTCGGCAACCAGGTCACCAAGACCGTGGACGGACGCACCACCGACTTCACGTACGACGTGGCCGGGCGGCTGGTCCAGGCGTCCGGCCCCGACGCCTCCCTCGCCTACCGCTACGACCTCGCGGGCCGGGTCACCGCCGAGACCATCGACGGGCGCGCCCTCGCCACCGTCTACGACGCCCTCGGCCGCCCGGCCCGGCGCACCACGCCGTCCGGTGCCACCACCACGTACGGCTACGACCCCGCGGGCAACCGCACCGCGCTCACCGCGTCCGGCCGTACCCTGGCATCCGCCCATGACCCGCTGGGCCGTGAGACCAGCCGCCGGTTCGGCGCCGGGCTCACGCTCACCCAGGTCTGGGACTCCGACGACCGGCTCACCGGCCGGGTGCTGACCGGGGCGGGCGGAGCCGGATCGCCGCTCAAGCGGGACTCCTTCAGCTACCGCGCCGACGGCGGCCTCACCGCGTGGGACGACCAGCGCACCGGCCGCCGCGCCTTCGACACCGACGACGCGGGCCGGGTCACCGCCGTCCGCGCCCGGGACTGGACCGAGTCGTACGCCTATGACGCGGCCGGCAACCAGACGCGCGCCGACTGGCCGGACCGGGGCCCCGACACCGAGGCGCGCGGTGACCGTGATCACGCAGGGAACCGGGTCACCCGCGCCGGCGCGGTCCACTACGAGTACGACGCCGCCGGACGGGTCGTCCTGCGGCGCAGGACCCGGCTGTCGCGCAAGCCCGACATCTGGCGGTACACGTGGGACGCCGAGGACTGCCTCACCTCCGTGACCACCCCGGACGGTACGGTCTGGCGCTACCTCTACGACCCGCTCGGCCGCCGCACCGCCAAGCAGCGGCTCGCCGCCGACGGCGGGACCGTCGTGTCCGAGACCCGGTTCACCTGGGACGGGCCGCACCTGGTGGAGCAGACCACCCGTACCCCCGGCGACCCGGAGGAACGCACCCTCACCTGGGACCGCGACGGCACCCGGCCCGTGGCCCAGACCGAACGGGTCGCCCTGGCCGACGCGCCCCAGGACATCGTCGACGAACGCTTCTTCGCGATCGTCACGGACCTCGTCGGCACCCCGACGGAACTCGTCACCGAGACCGGCGAGGTCGCCTGGCGCGCCACCCCGACCCTCTGGGGCCTCACCGCCTGGGACGCACCCGGCGACACCGCCACACCCCTCCGCTTCCCCGGCCAGTACGACGACCCCGAATCGGGCCTGCACTACAACTACTTCCGGCACTACGACCCGGCGACCGGCTCCTATGTCAGCCCGGACCCGCTGGGCATGGACGCGGGCCCGAACTCCCGGGCGTACGTGATCAATCCGCTGCTGTGGATCGACTACCTCGGTCTGCTGACCTGCCGCCAGAACGCCCGGCGCCTGCGCAGGAACATGCGGCGCGAAGGGCGTCCGGTCGCGCGCGGTCAGGCCGCCGCCCACATCGTGCCGTCGGGCGGCACCATGGGTCACTGGGTGCCCGGGGCCCGCAGCCGGGCCATCCTGGACCGGTACAACGTCAACATCAACGACGCGGCCAACGGCATTCCCCTCGGCCACCCCAGCCCCCACAACTTCACCCACCGGGAACCCTTCCTCGACCGGGTCAACCAGCGCCTCAACCAGGTCGTCGCGGACCGCACCGCCCAGGGCTTCGGCGACCGGGCGATCCGCACCGAACTCCGGCGCGAGTTGCGCAGCATCGGCCGTCAGGTCGAGGGTGAACTCTCAGGCGGATCCCCTTCATCGACGGCGTACTGGACGGCACCATGACGAACGACAAGCAGGCTGTGTACCGGTTGCTCCCCGTGATGGGCGACTTCCGTACCCTCTTCCTCGGCTCCTCCCTCGTCCCCCTCATCCGCTGGCAGATCAAGGGCTCGCCGTTGGACGAGCGGCCTCCGGAGTTGCACGCGGAGTTGCAGGGGAACCCGAAGCTGCGGCCGACCGAGTTCCCTTCGGGATATCCCGGGGCGCCGATCCTCAGCCGCCGGGTCGCCGATCTCGTACGGGACGAGTTCGCCCCGGCCGGCACCTTCGTCCCGGTCCACGTCGACGGTGCCGCCCCCGGCGCCTACGTCCTCTTCCTGGTCGAGAGCATCGTCGACTGCCTGGACACCCGCCGTTCCTCGAAGCCGAAGAAGACGACGGGCGAGGTAAAGAAGGCGGTCTTCCGCCCCGAAGCCCTCCCCACCCACCTCCCCGCCTTCCGCCTCCCCGAATACCCGGGCGGCGTCTACTGGACCCAGTGGGCCACCACCCGCCTCCACACCCTGATCGGCCCCGACCTGGAGATCCGCCTGGTCTGGTCGGAGGACCCAACGGCAACACCCCACCCGAATCCCTGGGGATTCTGAGCGGGGTGCGGGTGGCGCCGTCCGGCCTGGTTGCGGGGGTTCAGAGAGCCCCTAGCTTCCAGCCCCTGGCCCCTAATGCAACGACGTGATCTCCCTGCCATCCGGCAAGTGGGCCACCAGCGTGGCCTGGGTGTTCTGTTTGGTGGGGAGGGCCACCGTGTTGCCCGGTGTCGTGGATTTCACGTCGCCCGTCGTCGTGACGTCCGTGACGTCGTCCGTGGCCGCTGCCAGGAGGTACCAGGCTCCGGCCTCCGACTTCCACAGGACGCCCGCGAGGACCCTGGGGTCGCGGGTGCCGCAGGCGGGGGAGTCCTCGGCCTGGGCCGCGACCGCGGCGGCCGGTTTGCCGGGGGCCTGGACCTGGGCGAGTACCTGGCTGCCGACGCCGCGCCAGGTGTCGGCGCGGGTGCACAGCCAGGTCGCGGTGCCATTGGTCTCGGGGAGCGTCTGCCGGGCGTACTCCCAGGCGTTGACGGTGCGGACGCCGTGGCCGCGTACCGCCGCCAGGGAGCAGCCCGTCTGCGCCCAGGAGGCGAGGGCGGCCCGACTCGTCGCCTCGCGCGGCGCGCCGGGCTTCCCGGCCGTCAGATGCGCCGGCGTCAGTTCGCCGAGGTCGCTCATCAGCCGGTTCCCCGAGTTGTCCTTGATCTCCAGGGCGTTCCAGGACGCGCACACGCCCGTCGACGCATCCGCCTGCCCCGAGCCCGCGAGCGGATCCGTGACCCCGTCCGCCGAGCGCCGCAGCGGCGTCGGCGCCGCGTCCGGCTTCAGCAGATCCCGCATCGACGTCCCCGTCACCCAAGGCGCCGTCAGATAACGGACGTTGCCATCGGCCCGGCCCGCGACCACCGCGTTCGCCTCGGACCCCGTCGCCCCGTCGACCCGCGCGAAGTCGAGGGCCGCGCCGCTCGTGCCGTCCTTCGGCTCCGCGTACCGCACGATCCGCAGCCCGTCGTACAGCAGCACCACACGGGCCTGGTCGATCTCGCCCGCGTACAGCAACTGCGCCGGGCCCGGAGGCGCACCGGCCGCCGTGCCGGGTGTCGCCGACACCTGGACCGAGCCGCCGGGCCGCGCCCACACGGCGAGCGCCCGGCGCAGCAGCGCCTTGTCGCCGGTGAGGCTTCCGCGCGCGGGCCACACCGAGTAGTCCGTCCGCGCGGAGTCCTTCCACGCGGTGGGGGCCACCTTCGTGAGCCGCGCCGGATCGAGGGCCGCCTGGCCGGCCGGGTTGCGGGCGTACGGCGGGGCCGCCGCGCCGTCCGGGCCCCAGCCGTCGCCCGGCAGCCCGAGCAGCGCCCCGCACACCAGCGCGGCGACCGCCGCGACTAGCCCGGCCTTCATGTGCTGCCTGCGGCGCATCAGATCCGTCGGCCGCGCCTGGAGCGAACACGGGTCGAACTCCGGTGACGCGAGCAGCGCGTATGACGTGTCGTCCCCGCCCGCCTCGTCGGCCTCGTCCAGCGCGTCGTCCGGGTCCTCGGCACCGGCGGCGGCGAGCAGCGCGCGCACCTCGTCGTCCGGCAGCCGCTCCAGACCGCGCAGCACGTACGCCGCGCGCGCCGCGCCGCTCAGCCCCGAAAGGCGCTGGTCCAGGGCGAGTTCATCGGCGCCACCGGAGCGCGGGAACAGCCGCAGACCCCAGACGTGCGGCAGCACCGGCGGCAACTGCGCCCGCTTCGGCCACGCGAGCCGCCGCAGCGGAAGCCCGGCCTCCAGCGCGGTCCGCAGCACCCGCCCGCGTACGAAGGTGTACGCGGGGTCGGCGTTGCGGGCGTCGTCCGGGCGGGGGTCGTCGGACACCGCCACGTCGCTCGTCGTCCGGCTGCGGGGGAGCGCCCGCTGAGTCAGCGCGTGCGCCGTGAGGACACGGCGGTTGCGGCCGAGGCCGGGCGGGAGGACCAGATAGGCGAGCCGGACGAGCCGCGGATAGTGCTCGACGAGGGCGGCCTCGGCCTGCTCCACGTCGACGACCGGTCCGGAGGAGTGGTCGGGGCGGCGGGTGGCGACATCCTGTGACTGCACGTTCAGCAGAACGAGCGAATCGTGCGATGGTCACCCCCTGAACACGCCCCGCACATGCCCCGAACACCCCCGCCGTCGGCTGATTGAGCACGGCGCGCGCGGGAGCCGTATCGAAGGAGGGGCTCTGTACGCGGACGAGAGGAAGACGCGATGAACGGGAAGTACGCCGTGGTGGCCGCGGGCGCGGTGGTGCTCATGGCGGCCCTGAGCGGATGCGGCGGCGACCGGGGCGGTGAGGTGCCGAAGACGGCGACCGGCAGCCTGGAACAGCTCGCGTCGAAGGTGAAGTGCGAGCCCGATCTCCAGACCGACGCGCAGGAGTTGCGGCAGGCGAACTGCCGGACCGGTGACGGCCGCTTCGTCCTCGCCACCTTCGCCACCGACCGGGGCCAGCGGGAGTGGCTGAACGAGGCCAAGGACTACGGCGGTTCGTACCTCGTGGGCCGCAAATGGGTCGCCGTCGGCGAGTCCGACGTGGTCACGGCGCTGCGCGGCCAACTCGGCGGTGACGTGGAGGAGTCCTCGCACCACGGGGGGACCAGTGGCGGGGGTGGCGAGGACACTCCTTCCGAGCACCCTTCCGGGCACCCCTCCGAGCACCCGTCCGGGCACTCGGGTCACCCGATGAGCTGACCGCGCAGGTCTCGTGGACAGGGAAGGCGGGCGGCCCCCGGCGTCAGGGGCCGCCCGCCTCCGCCGTCAGGCGCAGCTCTTGCCGCGGTTGATGCAGCTCACAGCCCTGTTCATCAGGTTCTCGTCGAAGACGTTGATGAAGTCACCGTGGTCGGTGACCGGCTTGTGCAACTGCTCGGGGAACGAGTCGACCGCGAAGTTCCGCTCGGCCGGCACGTTGTACACGATCCGCTGCACGATCTGCGGGATCGCCTTGAACCCCTGCGGGCAGGCGCCCGAGTTGGGATCGGCGAACGCCACATGCGCACGGTGGTTCGCGCTGTCCGTGTTCTGGCCGTCCCAGCAGCTCTGGAAGCGGAAGGTCCGCACCACCTGGCTGCCCTGCGGGCAGAGCGGGTACTTGTCCTTGAGCTGCCGGTTCTCGAACCCGGTACAGCTCCAGGACGCGTTGGCGTTCGCGTTGCCGTTGATGAACGCCTTGGCGTCACCGGTGATGATCCGCAGGAACTTCGGCATGGCGACGACCTTGCCGACCGGGCTGCCGGTGAACTTGATGGTGACCTGCGACGGCGTCTGGATCTGACCGACGTTGCTGTCCTTGCCACCACCGTCGGCCTCGGCGTCATTGCCCGCCTGACCGTTCTGGACCCGCAGCACGGGCCAGTAGTACGTCGACTTGTCACCCTGGTTCTTGCAGGTGGTCGTACCGTTGGCGAGATCGTCGTCGCTGGAGAACGCGTCCGTCGCCTGGTTGCCGATGTAGTCGTGCATGTGGTGGGCGCCATTGCTCACACCCGGCGCGACGATGACGTTGTCCGGGTTGAACTTGCCGTTCTGGTTGGTGCCGCACTTGGTGGTGAAGGTGCCGCGCGCGGCGTTCCGCTTGGCGCGGGGCGTCTTCACATTGGGCTGGACGGACTTGATGTCGACGAAGTCCGCGTCGGAGGGGCCGTTGCCGGCCTGACCGCCGTTGCCGGGATTCTGACCGCCGTCGCCCTGACCGCCGTTCGCTCCCTGGCCGCCGTTCGCGTTCGGGTCCTGGCCGTTCTGGCCTCCGTCCTGCCCTGCGCTCTGGCCTCCGTTCTGGCCTCCGTTCTGGCCTCCGTTCTGATTGCCGCCGTTGCCCTGGCCCGAGCCGTCGGTGGGGTTCTGCCCGGTGTCGTCGGGTGCGCGCCCCGTACAGGGCGCCATCGAGTCGATGTCCCGTGGCGGCTGTCCGCCCTGGCGGGTGATCTCCAGACGGATGCGCTGGATGATCGCCGTACGCCGGTCCTTGAGCGGGCCGAGAATGGCGTTGTTCACGAAGTTGGGGTCGCGCGCCGCGGCGTCACGGGACGCCGCCAGCCGCTGGTACGACTCGGTGATCTGGCTGTCCAGCGTGGCCAGTTCGCCGTCGACCTCCCCGCGCGCGGCGTCCGGCACGTCCTTCAGTTCGGTGCCGATGTCGGGGCAGTCGATCGTGGCCACGACCGGCCGGGCGTTCGCGCCGCCGCCTTGCTGCCCCCCGTTCTCCTCATGCGCCGAGGCATAGACATTGGCAGCGATCAGCCCGCCTCCGCCCAGGAGCAACGCGGCCGACGCGGCTATTGCGCGATTGGCCAGTGTTGATCGCCGTTTACGTGATGTGCGTCCCATGGAACTCCTCTGCTTCCTTGCCGGGCCGGGGGCGTACGGCAGGGGTGAAGCGGCTCCATTCCATACGGGACGGGTGGTGCTGGTGTTCAAACCTCTCAGGAGTTTGTAGGAGTCTCCGTGACCAATTCCTCCGCAACTCCCTCAACTCCCGCACATTCCCCGCTTGCGGGCGAACGCCCCACGGGCCACGTTTCACACGCTCAACGGGTCACCTTTCGTACGCCCCACGGGTGCCCGCTCCCGCGTCACTTCTCCCCGTCGAGATAGGCGAGCACCGCGAGCACCCGGCGGTTGTCGTCGTCCGAGACCGGCAGCCCGAGCTTCGCGAAGATGTTGGACGTGTGCTTCGCCACCGCCCGTTCCGTGACGACGAGTTGGCCCGCGATGGCCGCGTTGGACCGCCCCTGCGCCATCAGGTCGAGCACTTCCCGCTCACGCGGTGTCAGCCTGCCGAGCGGCTTGTCCTGCGCGCGCCGCGACAGCAACTGCTGGATCACCTGCGGGTCCATCGCCGTACCGCCGCCCGCGACCCGGCGTACCGCGTCGATGAACTGGTCGGCGTCGAACACCCGGTCCTTGAGGAGATAGCCGACGCCGCCGGTCCCGTCGGCCAGCAGCTCGCGCGCGTACAACTGCTCCACGTGCTGCGACAGGACGAGGACCGGAAGACCGGGGCGGGCGCGGCGGGCCGCGAGGGCGCATTGCAGCCCCTCGTCGGTGTGCGAGGGCGGCAGCCGGACGTCCACCACGGCCACGTCGGGCGCCAACTCGGCCAGCGCGCGCGAGAGTTCGGGCCCCGTCTCGACGGCGGCGGCGATCTCGAAGTCGTACGCCTCCAGGAGGCGGACCAGACCGTCGCGCAGCAGGAAGAGGTCTTCGGCTAGGACAACGCGCAAGGGATCTCCATGGTGACCATGGTGGGACCGCCCGCGGGGCTGCTGACGGCCAGGACGCCGTCGAATGTACCGAGTCGCCGCTCCACGCCGACGAGCCCCGACCCCGCCCCGACCACCGCGCCGCCGCCGCCGTTGTCGGTGACCGCTATCCGCAGCATGCCTTCGGCGTGGTGCACGTCCACCCAGAGGCGGTCGGCGCCCGCGTGCTTGACCGCGTTGGTGACGACCTCGCTGATCGCGAAGTACGCCGCCGACTCGACCGGTGCGTCAGGCCGCTCCGGCAGCTCCACGTCGACCTCGGTCTCCAGCGGCAGCCGCAGCGCCAGCGCCTTGACCGCGTCGCCGAGTCCGCGCTCGGCGAGTACCGGCGGGTGGATGCCCCGGACCAGGTCGCGCAGTTCGGTGAGGGCGTCGGCGGACGACCGGCGGGCGCGGGTGAGGAGTTCCTTGGCCTTCTCGGGGTTCTTGTCGACCAGGGCCTCGATGGTGCCGAGGTCCATGCCCATCGCGATGAGGCGGGCCTGCGCGCCGTCGTGCAGATCGCGTTCGATCCGGCGCAGCTCGGCCGCCGAGGTGTCGACCGCGTCCTGCCGGGTCTCGGTGAGGACGCGGACCCGCTCGGCGAGCTGGCCCTGGTCCGGTACGAGGAAGGTCCGCACGAGCTGGAAGTGCAGGGTGAGCAGCCGTGGCGCCGTGAACACGCCGACCGTGAAGAGCGTCACGCCGAGGAGGGCGGCGAGGAGGCCGGTGCCCGGTCCGGCGATGGGCACGAAGCCGTACCAGTAGCCGATCTCGGAGCCGTCCGTGAAGACCCGCCACAGTCCGGCGCCCAGCGCGATGCCCTCGACCGGGTAGACGATCAGCGCGGCGGGCACCAGCGCGGTGACGAAGCCCGCCGTCATGTCGGCCGGCAGCCAGGCCAGCTCCCGCCAGGTCGCCGGGTCCCTGAGCAGATGGACACTGAGCCGGATCTGCCCGGCGGGCCCGCGCGGCAGGTCCGGCGGCAGGGGGCGGTACGTGGCCGGGATCCGTACGCCGCACCACTCGGCCGCCACCAGGCGCCGCCAGTTCGCGAACGCCCGTGTCCAGCCCACCACCGTGGGGAGGGTGAAGAACCCGACGCTCACGACGGTGAGCACGATCGACAGGACCAGCAGCACGAACAGGATGATCGACCCGGCGAGCCCGATGACCGACACCATCAGCCCGCGTACTCCGGCGACCACCGCCGCCCGCACCCTCATGCCCGCACTCACCCGACCGCTCCGTCCGTCGCCCCGGGGCCGGCCCCCGGCCCCGGCACCAGTCTCCCTGCCCGGATCCGGCGGGTCACGGGGGGCGGCCCCCGGGTCGGGGGGTGGGGCCAGCACCACCCCCGACGGCGACGCCCCCCGACGGTGGGACTACGGGCGATGCGCGGGCGGCGCGTACTTGTACCCGACCCTCCGTACCGTCTGGATCACCTTCCGGTGCTCGGCGCCCAGCTTGCGGCGCAGCCGGGCGATGTGGACGTCGACGGTGCGGCCGTCGCCGACATGGCCGTAGCCCCAGACCGTCGTGACGAGCTGGTCGCGGGTGTGCACGCGGTGCGGGTGCGCGACGAGATGGGCGAGCAGTTCGAATTCGAGGTACGTGAGGTCCAGGAGACGGCCGTCGATATAGGCGGTGCGCTGGGCGGTGTCGACCCGGACGAGTACGTCGTCGGGGGCGCCGGGCGGGGTGGCCGGGGCCGTACGGGCGCCGGGCTCCTGCGCGAGGTGGTCCGGGACCGGGACGGGCAGTGGCGGGTGCAGGTCCGCCGGGACCAGGACCAGATAGCCGACCATCGGCGGCTGGCCGGGCAGCGTCGGCAGGGTGTGCTGCGGCGCGGGCAGCCAGGTGGCGCCCGGCGGCAGCAGATCCGCGACGTTCACCACCTCGTCCCGGTCGACGGCGCGCAGCCGGTGCCGCGCGGGACCGGAGCCGGTGGCCGGGGCGGCGGCCGTCGAGGCGCTGGAGTAGGCGGGGAAAGGAAGCGGAGGACTGGGCGTACGGGGAGTGCGGGGGGTACGGGACGAATGCGGGGAACGGGTGTTCGCCATGAGAGGTCAGCTCTTTCGCGCGAGGAGTCGTCGGTGGCGTCGATGACGGCGAGATCCATGGGTCGCGTCGTCGAGGGACGTACGTCGTGCGCGCTGGCCGAACGCCGGGGTGAGCGGCTTTAGAGGGCCCGCGCCTTCACCACGCGGCAACACACCCGGTCGAAGTCGTGGTGCTGACGGGACGGCCAGAAGGGCTCCAGGTCATACAGGTCGGGGCGACCCGTGTCTGCGTTCCGTTGGCTGGCCATGCGCCCCATTGAACCAGACCTGTACGGGACCGAGGAGGGCCCTCTCACGGGTCGGACGCAGCCTTGGCGTGAACTTGACGCAGCACGAAGGGGGCGCCCACCGGATGCGGCGGACGCCCCCTTCGGGGACAGCCCCTGGAGCGGAGAGAGCACGGGTCAGGCCTGGCCGGCCTTCTCCAGCGCCGTGCAGCAGGTGTCGACCATCAGCCGCGTCACCACGTACGGGTCGACGTTCGCGTTCGGGCGGCGGTCCTCGATGTACCCCTTGCCGTCCTTCTCGACCTGCCACGGGATACGGACCGACGCGCCCCGGTTCGACACGCCGTAGCTGTACTCGTTCCACGGGGCCGTCTCGTGCAGACCGGTCAGCCGGTCGTCGATGCCTGCGCCGTAGTTCTTGACGTGGTCCAGCGGCTTGGAGCCCTCACCGAGGGACTCGCACGCCGTGATGATCGCGGCATAGCCCTCGGGTCCTTCGCGCATGGCCTTGGTGGAGAAGTTGGTGTGCGCGCCCGCGCCGTTCCAGTCGCCCTTCACCGGCTTCGGGTCGAGGGTCGCCGACACCTGGAAGTCCTCGGCCGTGCGGTACAGCAGCCAGCGCGCCACCCACAGCTGGTCGGAGACGTCGAGCGGGGCCAGCGGACCGACCTGGAACTCCCACTGGCCCGGCATGACCTCGGCGTTGATGCCGGAGATCCCCAGGCCCGCCTTGAGGCAGTTCTCCAGGTGTGCCTCGACGACGTCGCGGCCGTAGATCTCGTCCGCGCCGACACCGCAGTAGTAGCCGCCCTGCGGCGCCGGGAAGCCGCCGACGGGGAAGCCGAGGGGACGGTCGCCCTCGAAGAACGTGTACTCCTGCTCGATGCCGAAGACCGGCTCCTGCGCGGCGAACCTCTCCGCGACGTCGGTGAGCTGCGCGCGCGTGTTGGAGGGGTGCGGCGTCATGTCCGTGTTCAGGACCTCGCACAGCACCAGGATGTCGTCGCCGCCGCGGATCGGGTCGGGGCAGGAGAAGACCGGCTTGAGCACACAGTCCGACGCGTGACCCTCGGCCTGGTTGGTGCTGGATCCGTCGAAGCCCCAGATCGGCAGCCCGGGGACGGCCGGCACCGACTCCGGGGAGCCCGTGAGGATCTTGGTCTTGGAACGCAGCTTGGCCGTCGGCTCGGTGCCGTCGATCCAGATGTACTCAGCCTTGAAGGTCACGGGCCACATCCTTCGGGGAGCGCCTGCGCGGCGCGGTCTTCGCGGGTGGCGCCGCAAGGGGCGCGGTGCCCGCGAGGGGCGCGGTGCGCGTGCGGCGGTACGACGACCCTGTCAACCCGCGATTTCCCGGTCGTTGCCCGACGATGAACCCCGTGTTACCCGGCCGCCGCCCGCACGCCCTCCAGAAGCCCCCGGACAAGATTGTCGCTGAACGAGACAATGCCGGGCGAGGTATCGACGGGTGAGGGGGCCACGATGACCAAAGGACGGCGGCGGACCACGCGGGACGCCGACCACGAGTCGTTCGACACGGCGTACGACGCGATCATGGCCCGCTGGCCGGACGGCACGGAGTCCCTGACCGTGCCCACGCCGTACGGCCCGACGCGGGTGCACGCGTGCGGGCCGCGTGGTGCACCGCCGCTCGTCCTGCTGCCGGGCGGCGGCGCGACCTCCGCCGGGTGGTACGCCCTGGCCGCCGAACTGTCCAAAACGCACCGGGTGTTCGCGGTCGACCTGGTCGGGGACGCGGGACACAGCGCACCGGACCCGCAGCGGCCGGTGCGCTCGGTGGGGGACCTCACGGCATGGCTGGACGCCCTCCTGGACGGCCTGTCGATCGGTCTGCCGTCCGGGCCGCCGGTCGACCTGTGCGGGCACTCGTACGGCGCGTGGATCGCGCTGCACTACGCGCTGCACGCGCCCACGCGGGTACGGAGGACGGTGCTGCTCGATCCGACCGGGTGTTTCGCCGGGTTCCGCGCGAGCTATCTGCTGCGGGCGTTGCCGATGCTGCTGCGGCCCTCCGCGCGCCGGGTCCGCCGCTTCCTGGAGTGGGAGACCGCCGGGGGAGCGCCGCTCGACCCCGCTCTGCTGCGCCTCCAGGAGCGCGCCGCGGTCCTCCCTGCCGTCCGGCCGGTCACCGGGCCGCGCCCGGACCCGGCCGCGCTGCGCGGGCTGCGGTGTCCGGTGCTGCTGCTCCTGGCGGGCGACGGCCGGGCGCACGACCCTCACCGGGTGGCCGCCCGCGCGTCCGCGGTGCTGCCGGAGGTGACGGCGACCGTCCTGCCAGGCGTCTCGCACCACGTTCTCCCGTACGCGATGCACGCCGATGTGCACGGCAGGACGGCCGCGTTCCTGGGGCCCCTCAGCCGACCTTCTCGATGACCGCGCGGCGGATGAGGAACTTGCCCGGCTCGCGGACCTGCTCGAACGCGGCGTTGTTGAGCAGGACGCAGCTTCCGGAGACCGAGGTGACCTCCACCGTCGTGGACTTGTTGTTGTCGAGGTTGGTGACCTTGAGTTTGGTGCCGGCCGGGAACTGATTGCTCGACGCGGCCGGGGCGCCGCCCTCGCCGGACAGGGTGACCGTGGACCCGTTGCACACCTGCTCCCCGCCCGCGCCACCGGTCTGCTCGGCTGGCGCACTCGGAGCCGCCGGTTCCGCCGCCTGCCCGTCCCCGCCACCGGTCACCTCGCACCCCGACGCCTTCTGCTGCACCTGGATCTGCGCGATGACGGCCTCACGGTTGGCGATCCGGGCCGCCGACTGCGCGTCGGGGTTGGCGCGCTGCCCCTCGATGAACTTCTGATTGTTCGCCAGCGCCGTGTTCAGCCCGTCGCACACGGTCGAGGACTGGGCGGCGTTGCTGTTCGCCGCGAACGCGAACGCGCCACCGCCGGCCACGACGGCCGCGCTCACGGCCAGCGCGATCTTCCGCTTCGAGCTGAGGGACTTCTTCCGCGACATGCGCGACCTCCTGTGGTCCGGTGCGGCTGATGGCCCTAGGTACGGACCACAGCCACCCTCGACTCAACGGCACCAGCCGGAACAGGAGTTACGTAGACCACAGGCGAGGCACTGAACGGGAGGGGCGTTCCGACCGTTGCCGGTCAGGTCGGCGATGAGGCGGCAGAGGCCGCACCCCACGTCGGTGATCCGCCGCCATGTTCGAATTTCTGACGCCTCGCAAACCCCTTGCGGACCTGGTGTTACACAGCGCCAATTCCCTTGCCCACCTGGGCATTCGGCGGACTCTTTGGACTCCCTGGATGTCAGTGGCGGGCAGTAAACTGGAGGCAGTGTTCGAGGGGTTCGAGGGGAGCCCCCGCTCGCGACAGGAGGATGCCCGTGCCCGCTGCCGCACTCATGCACCAGCCTCTGCTGATCGACCTGCCGTACACCCCGATGGAGAAGAAGCCGCTGCCCGCCGGACGCCCGCGGGAGTGGTACATCACGCACAACCGCAGGCTCAAGGCCATGCGGCTCGCGATCGCCCTGCTCGACTCGGGCGTCCACGTCCCGGACCAGGCCCACAACCACCGCATCAGGACCATGGCCCACCGCATAGGCATCCACCCCCCGTCGGACACGACGTGCCACATGGTCCGCGCTTTCATGCGATACAACCGCTGACGAAACGGGGATGAAGGGGGCGCCGCCCCCTTCCTCTTCTCCGCCGCCGCGGCGCTCAGCCGCCGCGGTGGCTTTCGGCGGTGCCGAGCCGTGCGGTGTCGAAGGCCGGTTCGAGGGGGTGCGCGTTCATTCCGGTCTTCCCCCGGAGGGACCTTCACCCCATTCGACCAGCCCCACGTGCCGACCCCGTTCACCGCCTGTTCACTGATGAGACAGATCCAGGGCCGGAGGTGCGGTAATGAGTGTCACCCCCGCCGGCCCCGCCGAACGCGCCGCCCTCGGTCGCGCGGCGCGCAAACGTGCTCCGCGCGGCTCGCACGGGGCCTGGATTCCCGCCGCGGGGCGTCCGGACCCCGTCGCCGTCCTGGAGCGCCAGGCCGCCGACCGCATACCGGAGTTGCTTCCCATCCGGTACGGACGGATGGCCGTGTCGCCGTTCGCCTTTCTGCGCGGAGCCGCCGCGCTGATGGCCGCCGACCTCGCCGCGCAGCAGCACTCCGGCCTCACCGTCCAGCTCTGCGGCGACGCCCATCTGCTCAACTTCGGCGCGTTCGCGTCACCGCAGGGCGCCCTGCTCTTCGACCTCACCGACTTCGACGAGACGTACCCCGGCCCCTTCGAGTGGGACGTGAAGCGGCTCGCCGCGAGCGCCGCCGTCGCCGCCCGCGAGAACGGCCACACCGACGCCCAGGCCCACCGCACCGCCCAGGAGGCGGCCACCGCGTACCGCACCACGATGCGCCGCCTCGCGAACCGGGGCGAACTGGCCGTCTGGTACGACCGCATCGGCGCCGACGACATCCGCCCGCTGGCCCGCTCCGCCGGGCGCCGCCGGGTCCCCGGAAGCCTCGCGCGCCCCCGCCGCCGTACCAGCCTGCAAGCCCTCGACCGGCTCACCGAGACCGTCGACGGCGGGCGCCGCCTCGTCCATGACCCGCCCGTCCTCGACCCCGTGGGGAAGCCGGACATGGCGGCGCTGCGGAAGATCTTCAACGACTACCGCTCCACGCTCTCCGAGGAGCGCCGACTGCTCCTGGACCGCTACCACTTCGTGGACGCCGCCCGGAAGGTCGTCGGCGTCGGCAGCGTCGGCACCCGCTGCTTCGTCACCCTGCTCACAGGGCGCGACACCGGCGACCCGCTGTTCCTCCAGATCAAGGAGGCCGGCCGGTCCGTCCTGGAGGAGCACCTGCCCAACGGCGCGTACGTCCACCCGGCCCACCGTGTCGTCGCCGGGCAGCGGCTGCTCCAGGCGTCCGTCGACATGTTCCTCGGCTGGATGACCGGGCCGCAGGGCCGCGCGTACTACTGGCGCCAGCTACGCGACGTGAAGTGCTGCGCCGACATAGCGGGCATGAGCCACGGCGAACTCGTCCGGTACGCGCGCCTCTGCGGCAGGGCCCTGGCCCGTGCCCACGCCCGCTCGGGCGACCGGATCGCGATCGCCGCCTACCTCGGCTCGGGCGACGGCTTCGACCACGCCGTCGCCGACTTCGCCCTCCGCTACGCCGACCGGACCGCCCTCGACCACAAGGCCCTGGAGGCGGCCATCACCGCGGGCGTGGTCACCGCCGCGCACGGCGTCTGACGATCCGGGGCAGCGTGTACGCGCCGTCGATGACCGGGTCCTCCGGCTGGTAGAGGCGGACCACCGGGCGGAAGGGGCCGGGCGGCGCGGGCAGCCAGTTGGCCGGGTCCGGCGGCGGATCCCGCTGGATCAGCAGGGTCAGCGACCCGTCGTCGGCGTACCGCAGACCGGGCGTACGGTCCCCGATCGCGTACCGGTCCAGGGGGTTGGCGACGAGGTGGTACTCCGGGGCGTCGTACATCGTCACCGACCAGAACGCGGCGACCGGCGGCAGCACGTCGAACCGCAGCGTGTACGACCGGCCGCCGGTCAGCGGCTCGCCGTCGGCGTCCCGGAAGGTCTGCGCGTACACCGCCTCGTACCCGTGGTTGCCCCACAGCGCGAGCCGCGCGGCGACCGCGCGCCGCAGATACGACGCCTCGCGGTCGGGGGCCCGCCAGCGCGGCGCGTCGATCGTGCCGACGCCGAAGTGGTCGAGGTTGTAGTCGAAGAGGTGGGGGTCCATATGCCAGGCCCCGGGCGGCCGTTCACCATCCCCGCCCGCCTCCCCGCCCGCCTCCCCGAACGCCTCCCCGAACTCCTCCGCCGTGCTCGCCGCCTCGACCAGCGCCTTCCCTTCGGCGAGCCCTTCCCGCAGCGCCCGTACGACCACCGGATCGGGGTCCGCGTACGGCGAAGGGCCCTCCTCCAGCAGGCCGAGCGGCTGGAACCGCTCCTGGTACGCCTGATCCGGCGCCGAAGGCGGGAACGCGGCCGTCCACAACCGCAGCCGCTCGAAGAACCGCAGACCGGCGTCGGCGCCCGGGTCCGGCGCGGGCAGTCCGCCGGGGTGCGGTGAGCCGACCGGGGTCAGCGTCAGACGCTGGTGCAGGATCCGGACCCGCTCCATGTCGTCGGGCCCCTCGCAGGCGGTGCGTCCGACGATCGTCGCGAGCGAGGTCGGCGCGTCGATCACCCCGCGCACCTCCCGGGGGACGACGCCCGCCCAGCCGGGCGGCACGATCAGCCACGACGCCTCGTCGGTGCCGGTCGCCCGCCGCCCCACGTACGCGAAGTTGTTCGTCCACGCGTCCACGAACTGGAGCACGTAGTAGGCCCCGTTGGTGTCCGGGACATGCAGCAGCAGCGGTCCGCCGGAGAGGTCGAGCTGGGCGACCGAGTACACGGTGTCGGTGTTCACGGACACGAAAGGCGTGTCGGCGCCGGCGAGCCGGGTCGCGTGCGCGAACCGGTTGAAGGGGCGCGCCCGCAGCGGGCCCAGGCCCTCGCGTACGAAACCGTCGACCGTGGTCAGGTTCGCGACCAGCGGTCTGCCGTACACGTACGCCTCGGCGGCGAGCGACCGGAGGGTGGCCAGGGACGGCAGCACGGGTGCCATGGGTCTCCCCTCTCAGCCGGTGCCGGCACCCGGGGCCGGCGCGCGGCCCCGGGTGCCGGACTGCTGAACCGCTGGGCTCAGAACGCGCTCTTGCGGCCCCAGGACGAGCACAGGGCCCAGATCACGAAGATGCTCAGCGCGATCATGGTGAGCGCCCACAGCGGCTGGTACGGCAGCCAGATGAAGTTGAGCACGATGGTCAGCGACGCCAGGCCCACGCCCAGGGCGCGTCCCCAGTCGGCGCCCTTGAGGACGCCGTAGCCGGCCAGTGCCACGACGACACCGAGGACGATGTGGATCCAGCCCCAGGAGGTCAGGCTGAACTTGAAGACGTAGTTGCCGATCGACGTGTAGATGTCGTCCGTGGCAACCGCCGCGATGCCGTTCAGGATGGCCAGGACTCCGGTGACCAGCAGCAGGACACCGGCGAAGACCGTGCCGCCCGTGGCCCAGCCCTCACGGCCGGTCGGTCGCCGGTCGTGCGGTGTCCTGCCGGGCGCCGGAGCGCCGGCCGACGGAGGTGTGGAGGTGCTCATGGGGTCTCCCCTCGAAGCTCGGTCCTCCGGCCGCACGGCCGGAAGGACCCGGTGCCCCGAGCATCGGCCCGCCCGATCGGCGGGGCGATCGGAGTGCGTCCGAACGGGTGACAGCCGTGACCCGCCCTAGAGGACCTGCGCCCGGGACGATGACGCGCTCTGAGCAGCCATCCGGACCGGTGCGTTCTGGGCGCCGTACCCCCGGTAGCCCGGATCGCGCTGCACGAGTTCGAAGAACAGCCGGCCCACCGTCTCCGAGTAGCAGTGGCGGAAGGCGCCGCCGCCGTCCCGGTCGTAGAGGATGCCGAGGTCGCGGTACGTCTCCAGTTCGCCGTCGGCCAGTTCATGGCGGGCGGCCAGGTCGTCGTAGTAGTTCGCGGGCATCCGCAGCAGCCGGCCGCCGACCGCGCGGAAGCGGCGCGCCGCCCGGACCACGTCGTCGGTGGCGAGCGCGATGTGCTGGGCGCGGGCGCCGCCGTCGCCGGGCGCGGGCCCGACGCCGAGGGCGATACGGACACTGCCGTCGGCGTTGCTGACCGCGCGGCTGCGGTGCAGACCGTACGGGTCGGCGACGTCGACGCTCTCCTGCGCGTCCAGGCCGAGCACCCCGCGGTGGAAGAGGGCCGCCTCGTCGAACTGGTGCCAGGGCTGGGTGAGGGCCAGGTGGTCGATGCCGGTGACGTCCCCCGTACCCGCTGTGTCCGTGGCCGGCGTATCCGTGGTCGGCGCGAAGTCGCCCGTCCAGCCGGCGATTCCGGGGCGGTCGGTCAGGTGGGCCGGTTCTGGTTCTCGATGTACTGGCGGACGACCGTGAGCGGTGCCCCGCCGCAGGACCCGGCGAAGTAGGAGCCGGACCAGAAGTGTCCGCCCCACAGGTATCGGCGGATGTGCGTGTCGTACTCCTTGCGCAGGAGCCGGGCGGAGACGCCCTTGAGGCTGTTGACCAGCTTGGAGAGCTGGACCTTGGGCGGGTAGTGCACGAGTAGGTGTACGTGGTCCTCTTCGCCGTTGAACTGCTTCAGCTCGGCCTCGAAGTCCTCGCAGACCTCTCGCATGATCTCTTCGCAGCGCGTCAGTATCTCGCCGGTCATGGCGTTGCGCCGGTACTTGGTGACGAAAACCAAGTGGACGTGACGGGCGTGGGAGAAGCGGCAGTTCGGGCACCGTGCCCGACTGGCGCTGACGCCCGCTCAGGCCCGGCTCATGGACGACCAGGCGCATGCCGCTCGTACGACGTGGAACCTGCTGCACGACCTGTGGACCATGACACCGAAGTGCCAGCGGTCCCTCACGCGCATGGATGCCGCGATACGCCAGGCCCGCAAAGAGATCGACTGGCTCGGTGTCCTGCCCGCGCAGGCCGCGCAAGCGGTCCTCAAGACGTATCACCAGGCGTGGAAGAACTGCTGGGACGGGCGGGCCGGGGAACCGAACTTCAAGGCCCGCATCAGGTCGGTGATGTCCGTGGACATCCCCCAGGGCAGGGACTTGCAGATCAAGCGCGTACACCGCCGCTGGGGCGTGGCCAACATTCCCAGGATCGGCCGTGTCCGCTTCCGCTGGACCAGGGATCTCCCCGTCGGCAGGCACGCCGGCAAAGAGAACCGCATCACCGGGGCCCGACTCGTCAAAGACGCCCTCGGGCTGGCACATCGCCTTCCGCATCCAGTCCCTCGAACCGGCCCCCGAGCCGCACACCGGCCCCGAGGTCGGCATCGATGCCGGAGTGAACCTGCCCCTCGCCCTCTGCGACGGCAACCACCAGGACCATGGCCGCCCCGCCCGCACCGAGGACGGCAAAGCCGACCGGGACAAGTGGCTGACGGCCGGCGAGAAGGCCAAGCTGCTGCGCCTGGAACAGCGGGCCGCGCACCGCAAGAGCTTCCGCAAGCCGAAAGAGCGCAGCTCGAACCGGTTGCGCAACACCTACGACCAGATCAAGCAGCTCCGCGCAACAGCCACGCGCCGCGCCGCTGACTGGCAGCACAAGACCACCACGACCATCGCCCGCACCTACGGCACGGTCGTGGTGGAACAGCTCAACATCACGAACATGGTCAAGTCCGCCAGGGGCACCGTGGACGAGCCAGGGAAGAACGTCGCCCAGAAGTCCGGCCTGAACCGCTCCATCAGCCAAGAGGCATGGGGCCGCACCGTGACGCTGCTGACGTACAAGACCGCCCGTTACGGCGGCACCCTGGTCAAGGTCCCCGCCCCGAACACCTCCCGCAGGTGCTCGACGTGCGGCTTCATCACACCCGGAAGCCGGGAAGATCAGGCCACGTTCGTGTGCAAGAACCCGGACTGCGGATGGTCGGGCAACGCCGACTGGAACGCGGCCCGGAACATCTTGCACCTATACCGGATCAGCCACATCGTGGCGGTCCCGGCTGCTGGGAGAGCAGTCGCCAGGCGCACTCGTGGCGTCAAGCCCGCTGCTGCAAAGTAAGCGGGAATCTCCCTGCTGAGCTTGCGAAGGGGGGAGAGCACTTCAAGGGGAGATGTTCTCCACCGCGAGACCCACAAGGTCCCGACGGAACTGCTGGGCGCACGCCCCCGGAAGGAGACATCGAGCCGCGAGACGGCGGGGGTCTGAGGGGGGTGGAGGAGGGAGGGGGGCGGCAGCCACCCTTTCTCGGGGTGCCCAATCTTGAGGTGCCCTTTCTTGGGGTGCCCACGCCGACTTGCTGACACCGCCCGCAGTGCTCATTCATCGACGGCGCTCGCGGCCGATGCCTCAACCGAGGCGTCGCCATGGAGGTAGCGTCCCGGGGAAGTGCCGACGGTTCGTCGGAATGCCGCGAGGAAGGCGCTCGGTGTCGCGTATCCGACGGTATGTGCGACGCGGGAAACGGGCTGGCCCTCGGCGAGGAGGGGAAGGGCGGCACGCAGCCGCACATGGGTTCGCCAGCGGTCGAAATTCATGCCGGTGTCCTGGACGAACAGCCGGGTCAGGGTGCGTCGGCTCACCCCGGCAGCCCGTGCGTGTGCTTCAAGACTTCGGGGGTCGGCGGGGTTGGCGAGCAGCGCGTCGGCCACGACGCGTACGCGGTCGTCGGCGGGGTCCGGCACATCGATGGGCGTGGCCGGCAAGGGGCGCAGGAGGTCCAGCACGACAGCCTCGGCCCGTAGCCGGGCGTCATCGGGGAGTTCCTCGCGGCTGAGGTAGGCAATCAGGTGGGCCAGCAGCCCGTCGACTCCGACCGGCGTGGGTTCCGTCCAGTCCTGATCGCATCTGTCCGGTTCGAAGTAGAGGCAGCACAGCACCGCGTCGCGGGTCGCACCGGTCCGGTGGACAACCCCGGCGGGCAGCCACAACGCCCTTGTACGCGGCAGGACCCAGTAGGCGTCGTCGACAGCGACGCCGAGCACCCCACGCCGCGCCCAGGCCAACTGGTGCTGCGGGTGGCTGTGCGGGACGAACCACTGCCCGTACGCCAACGGGAAGTTCCCGACGACGATTGCGCCCACCCCGGCCGGGACGGCCCCCACGACGGCATCGGTCATGCTCCCCAGCCTATGTCCCCCATGCGATACGACATGGCCCCGTAGCGCATCGCGGCCAACACGGCCGGTGCATAGCGTCCTCTTATGCCGATCAATCATCCGCTTATGCCCATCAATCATCCGCTTATGCCGAGCAATCATCCGCGCCACCGGCGCCACCACCGTTCGCACAGGCCGCTCACGAGGACAGGGCGCCCGGCATGACGTCGGTGTCAACCGCAGCCGCGACCCACGTCGTCGGGCGCCGGGGACCGGCCCTGGTAGTGCTGTGCTTCGTACAGTTCATGCTCGTCCTGGACGACAACGTGGTGAGCGTCGCGCTCCCCAGCATGCGCGACGACCTCGGCTTCAGCACCGCGGGCCTGGCCTGGGTCGTCAACGCCTACTTCCTCGCCTTCGGCGGGCTGTTGCTGCTGTTCGGCCGCATGGCCGACCTGCTGGGCCGCAGACGCGTCTTCCTGACCGGTGTGGCGCTGTTCGGTGCGGCGAGCCTCGTCTGCGGGCTCGCGCAGGAGCCATGGCAGCTCGTGACCGGGCGGTTCGTCCAGGGCGCGGGAGCGGCCATGGCCAGCCCTGCCGCGCTGGCACTGATCACCCTCCTCTTCCCTGGTACCGAGGAGCGCACCAAGGCGTTCGGCATCTGGGGCGGCATCGCGGGGCTTGGCGGAACGATGGGCCTGGTGATCTCCGGCGCGCTGACCGGCCTCGCGTCCTGGCGCTGGATCTTCTTGATCAACCTGCCGGTGGCCCTCGCGGCCCTGGTGCTCCTCCCGCGCCTGGTCCCCGAGAGCCGGGCCGGGCGCGCGGTACGCCTCGACGTACCCGGTGCGCTACTGGGTACCGGCGCCCTGGTGTCCCTGGTCTACGGACTGCTCCGCACCGGGGAGTCGGGATGGGGGGACACCACCGCTGTCGGACCCCTCGTTCTGGCCGTGTTCCTGGCCGTCGCCTTCGTCGCGTTCGAGGCACGAACCGCCGAGCCGCTCGTACCGCTGTCGTTCCTGTCCTTCCGGTTCCGCGCCGTCGCCAATGGGGCGATCTTGTTGTTCTCCGCCGCGATGTACGCGATGGCCTTCCTGCTGATGGTTCACCTGCAGACCGTGCTCGGCTACCGCCCCCTCACGGCCGGCCTCGCCTACCTGCCCTACTGCGCAGGCATCCTGACGGGCATGTGGCTCTCCTCCCGAGCAGTGATCAGGCTCGGCGTACGCCCGGCCCTCGTCCTCTCGTTCCTGATCAGCGTGGCCGGACTCCTGCTGCTGTCCGGCGTGGCACCGGACGACGGCTACGCCTCCGGAGTGCTGCCCGGCATGCTCGTCACGAGCCTCGGATGCGGACTGGGTCTGCCCGCTCTGACCGTCGCCGCGCTCACCGGCACCACAGAGGAGAACGCCGGGCTCGGCTCAGCCGTTCTCAGCTCCGTTCAACAAGTCGGCGGCGCTGTGGGGGTGGCGGTGCTTGTCGCTCTGGCCACGCGCCGCAGCGAAGCCCTGGCCTCACAGGACGACCCCCTGCACGCCGCGACGGAGGGCTTCTCACTCGCGCTCACCGTCGCTGCCGTCCTCCTCGCACTCGGCGCGGTCCTCATAGCCGTCCTGCTGAGGAAGAAGCACCGCCCAGAAGACGCGCAGCCCCTTTCCCCGCCGCCACCGTGAGCCCCCACGACGCGACTGCCCGGCGGAATCAAAGCCGACCCCAGCCCCCGACCGAACCCCTACCCCTACCCCTCGCCCTACTCCTACTCCCCGCCCTCGAAAGCCCGAAGAATCCGTTCGGCGGCACTCGTAGCCGTCAGCTCCCCGTCCCGTACCCGCCCCTCAAGCCCCGCCGTCAGCTCCCGTACGACGGGATGCCCCCGCAACCGCCCCAGCAGCTCGTCCTGGACCATGGTCCAGACCCAGTCGACCTGCTGGTCGCGCCGCTTGGCGGCCAGCCGGCGGGTCGAGTCGAGGAGGGCCCGGTGCTGTTCGACCCGTTCCCAGACGGTGTCGAGCCCCGTGCCCTCGCGCGCGCTGCAACTGAGCACCGGCGGACGCCACACGGCATCCGCGCCGTGCATCAGCCGCAGCGCCCCGGCGAGTTCGCGCGCGGCCGACCGGGCGTCGCGTTCGTGCGGACCGTCGGCCTTGTTGACGGCGATGACGTCGGCGAGTTCCAGGACGCCCTTCTTGATGCCCTGCAACTGGTCGCCGGTCCTGGCCAGCGAGAGCAGCAGGAAGGTGTCGACCATGTTGGCGACGGCGGTCTCGGACTGCCCGACGCCGACGGTCTCCACCAGGACCACGTCGTATCCGGCGGCCTCCATCACCACGATCGACTCGCGCGTGGCCTTGGCGACCCCGCCGAGTGTGCCCGCCGTCGGCGAAGGACGGACGAAGGCGGACGGGTCGACCGCCAGCCGCTCCATCCGGGTCTTGTCGCCGAGGATCGACCCGCCGGTCCGGGTGGACGACGGGTCGACGGCGAGCACCGCGACCCGGTGTCCGAGCGCGGTGAGCATCGTGCCGAGCGCGTCGATGAACGTCGACTTGCCGACGCCCGGCACGCCGCTGATACCGACCCGCCGGGCCTGCCCGGCGTACGGCAGCAACGCGGTGAGGAGTCGCTGCGCCAGCTCGCGGTGGTCGCTCCGGGTGGACTCGACGAGGGTGATCGCGCGCGCGATGTGTGCGCGCCGCCCGTCGAGTACGCCCTTCACATAACTGTCGAGATCGATCGTCCGTGGCATGGGCTCACAGCTCGTCGGGCTCGTGCCCCAGTTGGGCGGCGAGCCGTTTCACCAGGTCGTACGCGGCGTCCGGGATGACCGTGCCGGGCGGGAACACCGCCGTGGCGCCCTCCTCGTGCAGCGTCTCGACGTCCTGCGGGGGGATCACGCCGCCGACGACGATCATGATGTCCTCGCGGCCTTCCTCGGCGAGCTGTTCCCGCAGCGCCGGGACGAGCGTGAGGTGCCCGGCGGCCAGCGAGGAGACGCCGACGATGTGGACGTCCGCCTCGACGGCCTGCCGCGCGACCTCCGCCGGGGTCTGGAACAGCGGGCCCACGTCGACGTCGAATCCGAGGTCGGCGAACGCGGTCGCGATCACCTTCTGGCCCCGGTCGTGCCCGTCCTGCCCCATCTTGGCGACCAGGATGCGCGGCCGGCGCCCCTCGGCCCGCCCGAAGGCGTCCACCAGCGCGCGGGTGCGCTCCACGGACGGGGACTCGCCTGCCTCGTTGCGGTACACACCGGAGATCGTACGGATCTGGCCCGCGTGCCTCCCGTACACCTTCTCCAGGGCGTCGGAGATCTCGCCGACGGTCGCCTTGGCGCGGGCCGCGTCCACCGCGAGGGCGAGCAGATTGCCGTCGAGGCCGGGGCCCGCGCCGCGTTCGGCGGACGCGGTCAGCGCCCGCAGCGCGTCCTGGCAGGCCGCCTCGTCGCGCTCGGCCCGCAGCCTCCGCAGCTTCTCGATCTGCTGGGTGCGCACGGAGGAGTTGTCGACCTTCAGTACGTCGATCTGCTCGTCGGTCGCGACCCGGTACTTGTTGACGCCGATGACCGGCTGCCGCCCCGAGTCGATGCGCGCCTGCGTACGGGCCGCCGCCTCCTCGACGCGCAGCTTCGGGATGCCCGCGTCGATGGCCTGCGCCATCCCGCCCGCCGCCTCGACCTCCTCGATGTGCTGCCAGGCCCGCCGCGCCAGGTCGTACGTCAGCTTCTCGACGTACGCGCTGCCGCCCCACGGGTCGATGACCCGGGTGGTGCCCGACTCCTGCTGGATCAGCAACTGCGTGTTGCGGGCGATGCGCGCGGAGAAGTCGGTGGGCAGGGCGAGCGCTTCGTCGAGGGCGTTGGTGTGCAGGGACTGCGTGTGGCCCTGCGTCGCGGCCATCGCCTCGACACACGTACGCGTCACATTGTTGAAGACGTCCTGCGCGGTCAGCGACCAGCCGGAGGTCTGCGAATGGGTGCGCAGGGAAAGGGACTTGGTGTTCTTCGGGCCGAACTCCTTGACCAGCTTCGCCCACAGCAGCCGCGCCGCCCGCATCTTGGCGATCTCCATGAAGAAGTTCATGCCGATCGCCCAGAAGAAGGAGAGCCGTGGCGCGAACGCGTCCACGTCGAGCCCCGCGTCCCGGCCCGCCCGCAGATATTCGACGCCGTCGGCGAGGGTGTACGCCAGCTCCAGATCGGCCGTCGCACCGGCTTCTTGTATGTGGTAACCGGAAATGGAGATCGAGTTGTAGCGGGGCATGCGCTGCGAGGTGAAGGCGAAGATGTCGGAGATGATCCGCATCGACGGCTTCGGCGGATAGATGTACGTGTTGCGGACCATGAACTCTTTGAGAATGTCGTTCTGAATGGTCCCGGCCAGCTTCTCCGGCGGTACGCCCTGTTCCTCGGCGGCGACGATGTACAGCGCGAGCACGGGCAGCACGGCACCGTTCATCGTCATCGACACGGTCATTCTGTCCAGCGGAATTCCGTCGAACAGTTGCCGCATGTCGTAGATCGAGTCGATGGCGACCCCGGCCATGCCGACATCGCCGGTGACGCGCGGGTGGTCACTGTCGTAACCGCGGTGCGTCGGCAGGTCGAAGGCGACCGACAGGCCCTTCTGTCCGGCGGCGAGATTACGCCGGTAGAAGGCGTTGGACTCCTCGGCGGTGGAGAATCCGGCGTACTGCCGAATGGTCCACGGCTGATTCACGTACATCGTCGGATACGGGCCCCGCAGATAGGGCGCGATGCCGGGATACGTATCGAGGAAGTCGAGCCCTTCCAGATCACGCCCCGTGTACAGCGGCTTGACCTGGATTCCCTCCGGGGTCTCCCAGAGCAGATCGCCGTCGTCCTTGCCCGTGGATTCCTTCACGGCGGTACGCCACTGGTCGTCGGACCCGCCCGAAGGGCCGGTGCCCAGCTCGACGCCGGAGAAATCGGGAATCGCCATCACGACACTCCGAGAGATTCGAGTACGGACGTGAGCACGGCCACCGCGTCACCACCGGCGGACACATAGGCATCCACATCGGGGTATTCACCGGGCCGCCCCGCGAGAAACACCCTGCTCGCGCCCGCCGCCTTCAGCGCGGCGGCGACCGCCTGCGCCTCCTCCGCGTACAGCGCGTCGCTGGAGCACAGGCACGCGACCGACGCCCCGCTCGCGGCGAACGCCCCGGCGACGGTGGCCGCGTCCACGGACACCGGATCGTGAACGGGCTCGACCCCGCCCGCCTGGAACAGGTTCGACGCGAAGGTCGCGCGCGCGGTGTGCGCGGCGGCCGGGCCGAGCGCCGCGAGGAACACCTTCGGGCGGGCGCCGGTCGCCGCGAGATGCGCGTCGGACCGGGCGCGCAGCGCCTCGTACGCCTCGTCGCGCCGGACCCGGGGGAGCCCGCCGGTGACCGGGGCCGGGGCGGGGTCGCGTGCGACGGTCCGCTCGGCGAGGTCCGGGAACTCGCTGACGCCGGTGATCGGTTCCCGGCGCCGCGCCAGCGCACGGCTGCGCTCGGCCCAGGTGGCGGCGAGCCGTTCATGGACGAGCCCGGACCGCAGCGCCGCGCCCTGCCCACCGGCCTTTTCGATCGTCCGGAAGAACTCCCAGCCCGCGTGGGCGAGTTCATCGGTAAGCCGCTCCACATACCAGGAGCCGCCCGCCGGGTCGATCACCCGTGCGAGGTGCGACTCCTCCAGGAGGATGGTCGAGGTGTTGCGGGCGATACGGCGGGAGAAGGCGTCCGGCAGCCCGAGCGCGTCGTCGAAGGGCAGCACCGTCACGGCGTCCGCACCGCCGACCCCGGCGCCCAGACACGCCACGGTGGTCCGCAGCATGTTCACCCACGGGTCCCGGCGGCTCATCATCACCGACGAGGTCACGGCGTGCTGCCGCTGCGCCCCCGCGCCCGGCGCGCCGCACACCTCGGCGACCCGCGCCCACAGCCGCCGGGCCGCCCGCAGCTTGGCGACGGTCAGGAACTGGTCGGCGGTCGCCGCGTACCGGAACTCCAACTGCCCGCAGGCGTCCGCCGCGGACAGGCCCGCGTCGGTGAGCAGCCGCAGATAGGCGACCCCGGTCGCGAGCGACGCGCCGAGTTCCTGCGCGGCCGACGCGCCGGCCTCGTGGTACGGCAGCGCGTCCACCGCGAGCGCGCGCAGGCCGGGCCAGCGGCTCACGGTCTCCCGGGCGAGGGCGACCGCGTCGGCAGTGTCGGCGGGCCGTCCGCTACGCGCCTCGTACCCGAGCGGATCGGCACCGAGCGTGCCCCTCGCCTCGGCACGAGGCGTGCCGCGCTCCTCGTGGATCCGCAGCAACTCGCGTGCGGCGGCACCGTATTCGGCGCCCGCTTCGAGGGATACGGGGGCCAGGTCGAGGTACACGCCGTCGAGTGCCGTGGCGATGCCGGAGACGGGGATGCCGTGCGATCCGACGGTCAGCCACAGCGAGGTGGTGCCGTTCTCCAGATCGGCGAGGACCGCTTCGCGGGTGCGTGCGGGGTCGGTACCTGTGTGCCGCTGCCGTACGTCCCAGCCGCCCGGGGTCGCGCCCTCGGGACGGGAACCGCGGACATACGGGGCGAACCCGGGGTACCCGGAGGCGCCGGCCACCGCGTCCCGCGCGGTGTACAGCGGCCGGGTGCCGAGCCCGTCGTCCAGCGTCGTGGAGAGTGCTTCCTCGGCTGCGTCGCCCGAGACTTCCTTGCCCGACTTGCGCAGTACACCTTCCACGAGGCGCTGCCACTGCTCATGGGTCGCATCAGGGAACTGGGCGGCCAGCGAAAGCCCGTCATCGGGCAGGACCGTCATGCCGCCGATGCTAGAACAGGCCACCTGAGTCGCATCAGAGCTACGGAGTGTGACGTTGCACTCGCCGGGAAGCCCTTGCGTGCGTAATTCCTTCGCTGCGGTGGTGCGGGTCGGCGTAGGGTCCGTGCCCGGAGGTTCGGACATGGGTGGAGATGGAGGACCCGGTCAGCACCGCACGCGGTGACGTGGTTCGACTGTGAACTGTTGTCGCGTGCTGACCGTTTCGGTTCGTTTCGGTTCGGTGGCACGGCGAGGCGACGTCCGCGATGAGGACGCCGCCTGATCCCGTTTCTCTTTGAACGTCCCCTGGACGTGCCCCGAAGGGCTCGCCTCTCCCATGTTTCTTGTCGCTCTCGCCTGCCTGGCCTTCGCGGGCATCGCGCTCCCCGACAGTGTGCTGGGCATCGCCTGGCCTTCCATGAGCGCCGAGTTCCGGCAGCCGGTGGGCGCGTTGGGCGTGCTCCTGCCGTTCGGTGTCGGCGCGGCGGTGGTGTCGAGCGCCCTGACCGGCCGCCTGCTCACCCGCGTACGCATGAGCCGCCTCCTGTCCACCGCCACGGCCCTGTCGTCCCTGGCCCTGCTCGGCCACAGCCTCGCCCCCTCCCTCGGGGCGCTGGTGGCGGCGACGGTCCTCCTCGGCCTGGGCTTCGGCGCGATGGACGCGGCGCTGAACGCCTACGCCGCGAGCCACTTCGGCGCCCGGCACATCAACTGGATGCACGCCAGCTACGGCCTGGGCGCGGTGATCGGCCCGGCGGCGATCACGACGGCGCTGGGCGCGGGGATCGACTGGCGATGGACGTACGGGCTGATGGCGACGGTGCTCCTGGCCCTGGCCCTGACCTTCACCAAAGCCTGGCCACCCCAGATGGCATCCCCCCGGCCGACCCCCGCGGAACCCGGCCACCGCCCCGGATACACGATCGCCTCCCTGAGCGCGGCGGTCTTCGCGCTCCACCTGGGCATCGAGGCGACGATCAGCCTCTGGGCGTACGTATATCTGACGGACGGCAAGGGCCTGACCCCGTGGAGCGCGGGTTTCGCGGTCTCGTCCTACTGGGCGGTCCTGTGCCTGTCCCGCGTGATCCTGGGCCCGGTAGCGGAACGCGTAGGCGCGACACGGGTCCTGCGCGCCTCGCTGACGGGCATGACGGCGGGAGCGCTCCTGATGACGGTCCCGGGGGCCCCGGCCCCCCTGGCCGTAGCGGGAATGCTGCTCCTGGGCACGGCAGCGGCCCCGATGTTCCCCCTCCTGATCCTCACCACGGCACAACGAGTAGGCCCCGCCGAAACCCCCCGAACGATCGGCATCCAAATAGCAGCGTCAAAACTGGGAGCGGCAACATTTCCGGCCCTGACAGGCCTTTTGATCCACCACACGGACGCGAGGACCCTGGCCCCTGCCCTATTGACCCTCACCACAGCGCTGTCCGCGACCTTCGCCGCACTCACCCGCCGAACACCCCCACGCCCCACCCCACACAACTGAGAGCCGCCACCCAAAACGGGTGACGGCCCTCACTACTGCCGACTCCGACAACTCAGAAGCCGATGGTGATGCCGACTTAGATGTCGAAGTACAGCTCGAACTCGTGCGGGTGCGGCCGGAGCTGGATCGGGGCGATTTCGTTGGTGCGCTTGTAGTCGATCCAGGTTTCGATCAGGTCGGAGGTGAAGACGCCGCCGGACTGGAGGTACTCGTTGTCCGCTTCCAGGGCCTCCAGGACCGCCGGGAGGGACGTCGGGACCTGCGGGACGCCCGCGTGCTCCTCGGGGGCCAGCTCGTACAGGTCCTTGTCGATCGGCTCGGCCGGCTCGATCTTGTTCTTGACGCCGTCCAGGCCCGCGAGGAGCAGCGCCGAGAACGCGAGGTACGGGTTCGACGACGGGTCCGGCGCGCGGAACTCGACCCGCTTCGCCTTCGGGTTCGACCCGGTGATCGGGATGCGCATCGCGGCCGACCGGTTGCGCTGCGAGTAGACCAGGTTCACCGGCGCCTCGAAGCCCGGGACCAGACGGTGGTACGAGTTCACCGTCGGGTTGGTGAACGCCAGCAGCGACGGGGCGTGCTTCAGGATGCCGCCGATGTAGTAGCGGGCGGTGTCCGAGAGACCCGCGTAACCCTGCTCGTCGTAGAAGAGGGGATCGCCACCGTTCCACAGGGACTGGTGCACGTGCATGCCTGAGCCGTTGTCACCGAAGATCGGCTTCGGCATGAACGTCGCGGTCTTGCCGTTGCGCCAGGCGACGTTCTTCACGATGTACTTGAAGAGCATCAGGTCGTCGGCGGCGGCGAGCAGCGTGTTGAACTTGTAGTTGATCTCCGCCTGGCCCGCGGTGCCCACCTCGTGGTGCTGCCGCTCGACCTTCAGCCCGGAGCGGCCCAGCTCCAGGGAGATCTCGGCGCGCAGGTCCGCGAAGTGGTCGACCGGCGGGGCCGGGAAGTAACCGCCCTTGTAACGGACCTTGTAGCCGCGGTTGTTCTCGACCGCGCCGGTGTTCCAGGCGCCCGCCTCGGAGTCGATCTCGTACAGCGAACGGTTCGCGGAGGTCTCGAAGCGGACCGAGTCGAAGACGTAGAACTCGGCCTCGGGGCCGAAGTACGCGGTGTCGGCGATCCCGGTGGACGCGAGGTACGCCTCCGCCTTCTTCGCGACGTTGCGCGGGTCACGGCTGTACTGCTCGCCCGTGATCGGGTCGTGGATGAAGAAGTTGATGTTCACGGTCTTGTCGCGCCGGAAGGGGTCGACGCGGGCGGTCGACAGGTCGGCGCGCAGCGCCATGTCGGACTCGTGGATGGCCTGGAAGCCGCGGATCGATGATCCGTCGAAGGCCAGCTCCTCGGCCGGGTCGAACGCCTCAGCAGGCACCGTGAAGTGCTGCATGACGCCCGGCAGGTCGCAGAAGCGGACGTCGACGAACTTGACGTCCTCGTCCGCGATGAACTTCTTGGCCTCGTCGGCGTTCTGGAACATCCAGCTCCTCCTCCTCCCGACCCCGGGAGGGGCGGGGGTTTTATAGCTCGGTCGTGCGGCCAGTGCGGTGGCACACGCTGGGGCTGACGATAGGGACGCGGGATTTCTCAAGCGTGACCCATTTGTTTCGCCGAAGTTAACCGACCCGGGCCCCGGATCCCGTACGAACACCCCCCTCCGGCCACCTCGCGTACCCCGCGCGGACCCCTTCCGCACCCCGGCCGGTCGGGGGCCGGGAGACGCGCAGTACCGTGGCCCGGTGGACAAGAGGCAAGCAATCGGATCGTGGCTCTCCGGCCCCCGCGCCGCCGCGGAGGACGCCGGAGCCGACTTCGGTTACCGCGGCGAGCAACTGGGTCTGCCCGAGTCGGGCCCCGGCTCCATCGCCCGCCCCGGGCGCCGTATCGGAGCGATCGCCGTCGACTGGGGCCTGTGCCTGCTGATCGCATACGGGCTCCTCACGGACGGCTACAACCAGGCGACCGGCAACTGGGCCCTGCTCATCTTCTTCGTACTGAGCCTGCTCACCGTCGGTACGGTCGGCTTCACCCCCGGCAAGCGCCTCTTCGGGCTGCGCGTGGTCGCCGCCGACGGCGGTACCCCCGCCCCGCTCCGCACACTGCTGCGGACGGTCCTGCTCTGCATCGGCGTACCGGCCCTCATCTGGGACCGCGACGGCCGCGGCCTCCACGACCGCCTCGCCCGCACGGTCGAGGTCCGTCTCTAGTCAAGCCCGGACTTCGGGAGCAGGGTCAGTTCCGGGCGGGCCGACAGTGCTCGCAGGCCCCTGAGGAAGCCCTCGCGATCGGCGGCCGGCAATCCGGCGAGCAGCCGTTCCTCGCCCTCCCGAATAGCGTCCCGCACCGCGTCCCGCACCGACCGCCCCCCACCGGTGACCGACAGCAGCCGCACCCGCCGATCCGTCGGGTCGGGCCGCCGGCGGATGAGGTCCCGCGCCTCCAGATCGTCGAGCACGGCGATGATCCGCGTCTTGTCCGCCTGGATGGCCTTGGCCAAAGCGGCCTGCGTACGGATCGGCTCCTCGTCCAGGTGCAGCAGCACCATGTACGCCCACATGGTCAGCCCGTGCGCGGCGAGAATCGGCTGCTCGGCCGCCATCAGGGCGCGGCCCAGGGGTACGACCATCGCCGCGAGATCCGGCCGGTCCGGGCCGTCCCCCGGGAGGGTGTCGTCCCCCGGGAGCGAGTCGCCGTGATCCACATGCTCAGCCATGACACGAAAGTACCCGCCGTCCCGAAGACCGGTTGACAATTCGTATGCGTGAGCAGATCGTAGGCGTATGCGTACGAATTCTCGCGACACCACGGACCTTGACCGCCTCGACCACCTCCGAGCCCTCGACGCCGAGGCGGTACGGGACAGCCTGACTCTGATACGCCGGGTGACCCCCGGCGACCTGACCCGGCCCACCCCGTGCTCGGCCTGGACGCTGGCCGATCTGCTCGCCCATATGACGGCCCAGCACTGCGGATTCGCGGCGGCGGCCCTCGGCCAGGGCGAGGACCTGACCCACTGGGCGCCACCCCCGCCGACCGAGGACCCGATCGCGGCCTACGGCGAAGCGGCCGAACGGGTCGTCGCCGCCTTCGCGACCGTGGCGGCCCCGGACCGCCCCTTCACCCTCCCGGAACTCACCATCGCCCGACCGATCCCCGCCACCCGGGCCATCGCCTTCCACCTGGTGGACTACGTGGCCCACACCTGGGATGTGGCGAGAAGCCTGGGCGTCCCCTACGTGCCGGGGCCCGACCTCGTCCGGGCCGCGCTGCCCATCGCCCTGGCCGTACCCGACGGCGACGCCCGGCTCTCCCCGGGCAGCCCCTTCGCGCCGGGCCTGAGCGCGACCGCCGGCGCTAGCGAGCTGGATCGGATGCTGACCGCCCTGGGCCGGTCTCCCGACTGGCGGCCGGACACGGCGTGCTGACATCGTCCTGGCTACCGGGCGTGCCCCACGACGGAAACGGTGCCCCGGTCCTGGTCAGCGTCACCGACTTCACCCTCGACCGGCCGACGGACCTGCCCGCCGTATACCGCGCCGCCCGCCGACTCGCCGCGAAATGGCCCGAGTTGGACGGCGCGTACGGACTCCGGCTGTGGACGCTGCCCACGGCCCGCCGCTGCGGTGCCGTGGCGATATGGCGCGACGAGAGCGCCCTGCGCGGTTTCGTAGCCTGGCCACCGCACGTCGAGATCATGCGACGGTACCGGGGGCGCGGCAGCCTGACGTCCACCACCTGGCAGGCGGAGGAGTACGACCCGGAGGCCGCCTGGACCGCCGCCCGCCGCGCACTCCACCCTTGAACCCGGCCCGCCGCCCCGCCCCAGCCACCCGCTAAGGGATCGCCGCCACCTTCTCCCGGTACGTACGCGCCGGTGCCGTGTCCCGGTACGGATCCAGGCGGCGTTCGAAGTCCCGGACATACTCCAGGGCCCGTACCGACCGCATGTCGGCGGCCTCCTTCGCGGCCTCGGCGCCGAGCAGGCACGCCTGGTCCAGCTCCCCGAGGCCGAGGCGGGCCGTGGCCAGGACGACCCGGCAGAACACCCGGCTGCGCGCGAACCCGGGCCCCCGCAACTGAAGCGACCGTTCCGCGTGCTGCGCGGCGGCCCGGTACTGCTGGAGATCCCGGTGACAGTGCCCGAACTCGTCCGCGAGCTGCGCGTCGTCGAAGAACCGCGCCCAGTGCGGTACGTCGTCCCCGGGCCGCGCGGCCTCCAGCGCCCGTTCGGCCCGTACCAGCGACGCCGTGCACGCCCGTACCTCGCCGAGCACCCCGTGCCCCCGGGCCTCCGCCGCGTGGAGCAGCGACTGCACGACGGGCGGCGCCGACGAACCGACGCCCTGCTGGGCGACCCGGGCCAACTGCACGGCTTCCCGCCCGTGCCCTAGGTACACGGCCTGTCGGCTCATCGTCACCAGCACGTACGACCCGTACGCCCGGTCCCCGGCGGCCTGCGACAGCCGTAACGCCTGGACGAAGTAGCGCTGCGCGAGGCCGTGCGCCGCGATGTCGTACGACGTCCAGCCCGCGAGCCGGGTCAGATCCGCGGCGGCGGCGAACAGGCGCCGCCCGGTCTGCTCCCCGTACGCGCCCCGCAGCATCGGTTCGGCCTCGTGCTCCAGGTACCGCACGAGGGCCTGTCGCGCGTGCCCGCCCCCGTAGGTGTTGTCGAGGGTGCGGAACAGGTCGGCGACGGAGCGCAGGGCCGAGATGTCACCGGCCGTGACCCGGTGTCCCGGCCCCCGCTCGGCACCCCGCTGCCGCTGCGCCGGAATCCGCCCGGGAGACGCGGACCCCGAGACGGTGGGTTTGTTGGGGCCGGTGGGCTTGGGGGCGGGGGAGGGGCGGGGTACGGGGGTGGGTGCCGTGGAGGTTTCGGGGCTCGCGTCCGCCCGTGCCCGAGCCGCCTCGCCCTGGCTTCGTCCTCCCGCCTCGCCCTGACCGTGCGCCGCGTCGTCCGTCCGTCCCACCCGGTCGTCCGCCCGGCCGATCAGCCAGTCCCGGCTGGGGACCACGAGGCCCGCCGGGGTGAAGGCGATCTTGCGGAGTTCGGCGTGGGTGCCCGAGTCCTTGCGCCACAGGCCGCTGACGATGTCGACGGCCTCCTCGGGCCCATGGGCGAACTCAAGGCCCGCGTACACGGGCGCGCACGCGTCGAGTCCGAGGTCCTGCGCGGAGAGGCGGCGGCCGAGGCGCCGGGTGAAGACCTCCGCGATCAGCGCGGGGGTCGTGCCGCGAGGCTGCTGGCCGCGCAGCCAGCGGGTCACGGAGGTCTTGTCGTACCGCAGATCCAGCCCATGCTCCAGGCCGAGCTGGTCGACACGGCGGGCCAGACCGGCGTTGGAGAACCCTGCCTCCGCGATGAGCGCGGCAAGCTGGCGGTTCGGGGTGCGCTGCGGAGGTCGTTCCGTCATCAGCTGTGCGGTCTCCTGCCTTCCGGGCCACGCCTTGAGCAGCCCTTATGGCCTTGTGAACGGCGCGAATGTAGCGGTCGGCGAAGTCCCCGCAGTCCGGTTCGCCCTGCATTCATCCGATCGTGTGAGGATCGCCCGGACCGCTGACGTGAAATGACGAGTCGTACAGTGGCGGAGGGCGGGATGCATGCACCGTGAACCTTGAGGGAGGCGCTTGCCGTGAGTGAGTTGCGGTTCGTCCGCATCGGATTCGGCGCGGACCGGGTGGAGTACCAGGCGGCATGGGACGAGCAGCGGCGCGTCCACGCGGCGCGCTTCGCCGACGAGATCCCCGACACCTGCCTCCTCCTCGAACACCCGCCCGTCTACACGGCGGGCCGCCGTACCTCGGACAGCGAGCGCCCGCTCGACGGCACCCCCGTGATCGACGTCGACCGCGGCGGCAAGATCACTTGGCACGGCCCGGGGCAGCTCGTCGGCTACCCGATCATGAAGCTGCCGCGCCCGGTCGATGTCGTGGCGCACGTCCGCCGCCTCGAAGAGGCCCTGATCCGTACGTGCGCCGAGTTCGGTCTGGAGACGACCCGGGTCGAGGGCCGCAGCGGGGTGTGGGTGCTGGGGGAGCCCCGGCAAGAGGTGGACGGCGGCCCGGCGCTCGGCGGGCTCTCGCTCGACCTCGACCCCCGGCTGCACGACGACGAGTTCGACCCCCGGCTCAACGGTCCGGAGTACGCCCCGTCCAACGCGGGCCAGCGCCGCGAGGACCGCAAGGTCGCCGCGATCGGTATCCGCGTGGCCAAGGGCGTGACGATGCACGGCTTCGCGCTGAACGTGAACCCCGACAACACCTGGTTCGACCGGATCGTGCCCTGCGGCATCCGGGACGCGGGCGTCGCCTCGCTCGCGAACGAACTGGGCCGCGACCTCACCATCGCCGATGTCCTCCCGGTGGTCGAGCGGCACCTCGCCGAGGTCCTGGAGAACGCCGACCCGCGACCCCGCCCGCTGGAAGCGGCCCCCGTGGTGCCCGCGACCGCGTAGCGAACGGGGGAATGCACCCCGGCAGCCGGAGGTTGGCCCGGGGGCAGGACCGTACACATGACGGGCGTACCCTGGTGTACGCCGAAGAATCGAAGATCACGCCACCCCGCGAGGATCACGCCACCGGCGAAGATCACGCCAACCAACAGGGAGCCGATGTGTCCGCAGTCGCACCCGACGGACGCAAGATGCTGCGCCTGGAGGTCCGCAACAGCCAGACCCCCATCGAGCGCAAGCCCGAGTGGATCAAGACCCGGGCGAAAATGGGCCCCGAGTACACGCAGATGCAGAAGCTCGTGAAGAGCGAGGGACTGCACACGGTCTGCCAGGAGGCGGGCTGTCCCAACATCTACGAGTGCTGGGAGGACCGCGAGGCGACCTTCCTCATCGGCGGCGACCAGTGCACCCGGCGCTGCGACTTCTGCCAGATCGACACCGGCAAGCCGGAGGCGCTCGACCGTGACGAGCCGCGCCGCGTGGGCGAGTCGGTCGTCACGATGGACCTCAACTACGCCACCATCACCGGCGTCGCGCGCGACGACCTGGAGGACGGCGGCGCCTGGCTGTACGCGGAGACCGTCCGCCAGATCCACGCCATGACCGCCGGGCGCGAGGCCGGGCGTACCAAGGTCGAACTGCTGATCCCCGACTTCAACGCCGAGCCCGACGCGCTCGCCGAGGTCTTCTCGTCCCGCCCCGAGGTCCTCGCGCACAACGTCGAGACGGTGCCCCGGATCTTCAAGCGCATCCGCCCCGGCTTCCGGTACGAGCGGTCCCTGAAGGTGATCACCGAGGCGCGCGCGGTCGGCCTGGTCACCAAGTCGAACCTCATCCTCGGCATGGGCGAGACCCGCGAGGAGGTCAGCGAGGCGCTGCGCCAACTGCACGAGGCCGGCTGCGAGCTGATCACCATCACGCAGTACCTGCGCCCGACGGTGCGCCACCACCCCGTGGAGCGCTGGGTCAAGCCGCACGAGTTCGTGGAGCTGAAGGAGGAGGCCGAGCAGATCGGCTACTCCGGTGTGATGTCGGGCCCGCTGGTGCGCTCCTCGTACCGCGCCGGGCGGCTGTACCAGATGGCGGTGGAGCACCGGGGCGCGTACGTGGCCTCGCAGGCGGTCTGAGCCCTGGGCGTGGGGCCCGTGCTGGGGCCGGTGCTGGGGCCCGTGTGAATCTGGGCACATGACATTACCGGCCGGTAGTGGCCGGTTCGGCGCGGCCCCGACTGTCCCCGCAGGTAGCGGGCCGGTCGGGGCCGTTCCGCTGTTCCCGGGCTGTTCGGAGGGGCACTGTCCAGGCTTCATGGGCGTTTGACCGGTCGGTCACGCCCTGGTAACACCAGTGAGTGACCCTGGTTCCACTCCGCGTACGCCGTCGCACGTCGGCGCTACGTACCCGTCCGTACCCGGACCTGGAGCCGGACCCGTCCCAACGCCCAACCAGCGCTCCGAGGGGAACCACCGCCATGCAGGCCGCACCCGTACGTGCCACCGCCATCCCGTCCTTCACAGGCGCCCTGCGCGCCGTCGAATCCCTCCTCATGAGCGGCGGCCAGCGCACCGCCCGGCGTAACGCCTGGACCTCCGTCCTGGAGGACCGCCGCCGCGCCAAGGACCGCACCGAGGCCGAGCGCCTGCTCGACGAGGCACTGGCCGCCCGTACGTCGTAATCCGGTAGGCCGTAACACCGCATACCGGATGTATCGCGCACCGTGAGGTGCCCCTTGCCGGGTCCCGGAAGCCGGGGCCGACCGGGCGTCGTGGCCGCCGCGTGGGCCACGTAGACTTCGGGGCATGGCGAGGAAGGAAACCGCAGCGGACGCTGCGAACCCCGGGCGGCTCAAGCAGATCGCCCTGACCTACAAGATGACCCGCAGGGCCGACTCCAAGATCGGTCTGGTGCTCGCGGGCGTCGGCATCGTCACCCTTGGTGTCGCGCTCGGGATCGGTTTCTTGATCGGTCACCCCATTTATCTCGGCATCCTCGGTCTCCTGCTCGCCTTCCTCGCGATGGCGATCGTCTTCGGGCGCCGGGCCGAGCGGGCCGCCTTCGGGCAGATGGAGGGCCAGCCCGGAGCGGCGGCGGCCGTACTCGACAACATCGGCCGGGGCTGGACGACCACGCCCGCCGTGGCGATGAACCGCAGCCAGGACGTGGTGCACCGCGCGGTAGGTAAGGCGGGCATCGTGCTGGTCGCCGAGGGCAACCCGAACCGTGTGAAGGGCCTGCTCGCCGCCGAGAAGAAGAAGATGGCGCGCATCGTCGCGGACGTTCCGGTGCACGACGTGATCGTCGGCACCGGCGAGGAAGAGATCCCCCTCAAGAAGGTCCGCACCACCCTCATGAAGTTCCCCCGCGTCCTGACGGGCCCCCAGGTGACCGCGACCAACGACCGCCTGCGCGCGATGGGCGACCTGATGAGCAACATGCCGTTGCCGAAGGGCCCGATGCCCAAGGGGATGCGGATGCCTCGGGGTGGGCCGAAGATGCGGTGACGCTGGGCGCTGTGCCTGAGCGGACTACGAGGGCCGCCATTCTCCGGGCTGGAGATGGCGGCCCTTGGCCGTTCTAGAGGAGCTGTTCCCAGGTGTGGGGGCCCGGATGACCGGCGAAGAGCCCGCATGCCTCGTGGTCGACGCGGTCGTGGTGGTCGGGGTGGTCGGGGTGGTCAGGGTGGGAGCTGATCGGACAGGTGTCGCGCATTTCGACCCCGGCGCGCCACCAGACCCAGGTCATACGGCCGGTCTCGTCCTGGGCCTCGATGATGCCGGCGGCGTGGTGATCGTCGTGCTCGTCGTCGTGTTCGTGGAGTTCGCATTCGAGGACGAGGGCGGCGTCGTCGTCGGCGTAGACGCCTGCGAGGCGGCAGGCTTCGGTCTGCATGTCGGGTGGGGGTGCGAATTGGCTGGTGCAGCGTTTCATGGGGTGGCCGGGGAGTACGAGGGTGCGGGAGGTGTTGTTGACGGGGGGCCGGAGGTCGTGGACGGCGTACACCTGACCGCGTACGCGTACGCGGTCTCCGATCCGCACAGTGTCCGGCCCGACCTTCATCGCCACGGCGCCTGGCGGGCAGTCGGGGTCGAGGTCGGTCGGGTAGGTGGCGACCGAGTCGATGTCGGTGATCCATTCCTGCCGGGAGTCGCCGGAGAGGCGTACGGAGCCGCCGTTGCGGACGGTGACGATGCCTCGGCGGCGCGCGTGGTCGTCCCAGACGACGTCGCCCACGTCGAATCCCCAGCGCACGGGGGCCGTGTGCATCCAGGTGCGCCAGGGCTGGGTGGTGATTTCGCGGTAGGAGTGGTGGGAGGGGTTGCGCCCGCTGTGTTTGAGGGCCCAGCTCTGGGGGTCGGCGAAGTCTTCGTCGGTGTCCGAGGCGGCTTCGCATACGGCGCATTGCATGGCGTACGTGGTGGCTTCGGCGTCCGGTTCTAGGTCGGGTTCGAGGGTCCACCGCTCGTGGCGGATGACGGAGCGGGTACTCATAGGGCACGCTCCGCCCGCTGGTTGGCGGCTTTGACGTTGGCGCTGAGGCGTTCGGTGGGGGTGGCGGGGCGGATGCGAGCAGGATCGGCTTCCCATTCGCGACCGCCGCCGACGGGGCGGAGCATGGCATACGGCCCAGCTCGGTCCTGAAACTCACCGACTTTGCGCCTCACCGGGTCGTACACCAGCGCCCCTCGCTGCGGGGCCGTCGTGTTTGCCTCGACCTGCCGCGTCATGATCAACCCCTCGTGTCGACTACTTACGAAGGGCAATCGTCACGCAGAGTTGTCGCGGCGCTACAGGGACGCAACGGCCCACTTCTGCTGCCTTAGCTGGTGACTCCAAGGAACTCCGCGAGTTTGCGGAGCCCTGGCGGGTGATTCGGTAGGGCCCACAGGTCGTTCACTATCGAGACGGCCAGGGTGTGGTGTCGCATCCAGGCCGGGGCGATCTCGCGGAGTCGCGTCAGCGCCTTCACCGCGCCTTCGGCGTTGCCGAGGTCCGTGTGGGCGCGGGCGACATCCAGCAGAAGCCATGTACGCCATGACGGCGGGGTGTCGGCGCGGAGGCGCATGCCCTTGGCGAGGTTCAGCGCCTCTTGGGGGCGGGCGTGCTGTACGGCCAGGCGTACGCGCTCGATGCGTACGGACGAGCGGCTGAACACCGACACCATGCGGCCGTTGACCGGGGGCGGAAGCGCGGCCAGCCGCGTCGTCGCCTTCTCGGCCGTCGTCATCATGTCGCTCGCGGTGTCGTAGTCGCCCGAGCGGGCCGCGCTCGTCGCCGCCGACATGAGCAGGCCGCCCCATACGCGGACGCCCTCGGCGGTGTCACCGTGGTCGCGTTCGACGCCGTCGGCCGCGTACACCGCGAGGCGCTCCGCGTCGTCCAACCGGTTCTGGCGCTGGTAGTTCCAGGCGACCGAGTTGCTGACCATGGGGGCGAGCAGCGGATCGGACGACTGCTCGGCGGCGTTCATCGCACGCTCCAGCGCACTCAGTGCGAGGTCCGTCTTGCCGAGCCGGATGGCGAGGTGGCCGGCCAACTGGAGGGCCTTGCCCAAGGCCGCCTGCCCGGCCGCCCGTTCGTCCCCGCTGCCGACGGATGCCGTGAAGCGGGCGTCATGGATGATGCCGGGCAGTACCTCCATCAGCCGACCGAACTCCGCGCCGTGGTAGAGCGTCCACGCGTCGGCGATCTCGCGCCGGAGCAGCGGTACGGTCAGCCGCTCGGCGCCGCTGGGGTCGGGTGGCGGGGCGAACAGGGGCGGCATGATCGCGCGCCGTACGGCGACGAGTTGGGGCGGATCGACCTCCCCCGTGGACGGTACCCCCGGCGGATCACCGAGCAGGGAGGTCAGCTCGACGCCGAGTCCCTGGGCCAAGGCATGCAGGGTCGGTAAGCGCGCGCTGTGCTTGCGTTTCTGCTCAAGCCGTTTGACCACGTCGGACGACACACCGGACTTCTCCGCCAACCCCTCTTGCGTGAGGTCGGCGAGCCGCCGTAGTCGTACCAGCCGGTCTCCCAGGTGCTCAGCCATGGTCCGAGAGTACGGCCGCTACCGGCCAGGAGAACAGCGAAGCCCTCTGACGGCGACGCCCGATGACCCGGCCGAAGATGTCCCGCGCGTACCGCTGATTCGGCAGCCACTGTGGGGCGTCCGTGTGGATGCGCTGCAAGACCTCGACCGTGCTTGTGTAGTCCCGCGCGCGGGCGTGTGCCTCGGCCACATCCAGGAGGTGGCGGTTGCGGTTGTTGGAGGTTGGTCGCATGCCACCCGTCGGGATACGCGCCGAGAGCTTGAGGACCAGGTCCGGTTTGTCGGCGATCATCGCGTTCTCGGCCCGTTTCAGGGCCACGGTCACCGGGCCGTACGCCTGCAAGAAGTCGTCACGTGGGGCGAACTCCCGGCCCATGGCGACCGCGGCCGAGTGGGCGTAGCGCAGTGCTTCTTCGGCCTCACCCGGCCGGTTGTCGCGGATCGCGGCTGCGGATGCCCGTAGGAGAAGCCAGCCCCACGCGCTCAGCTCCGCCGGAGTCGCCCGGGAGATACGCGGCTCGACCTCGTCCGCCCATCGGATCGCCAACTCCCGCGCCTCGGCCAGCCGGCCGAGCCGCAGCAGGAGCCAGCACTGCGTGCTCACCGTCGCGGCGGCCTGAAGCCGGTCCGAGGACTCCTCCAGCGAGCGGGACAGCGCGATGTCGGCCGACTCGAACTGCCGGGTCTGCGTGAGCAGCCAGCCCGTCAGATGAGACAGCCGGACCCGGACGGCCCGCCCGGCGGGACCCTGTTCGGCGACGAGATCGGCGTCCCGGAGCAAGGGCGGAAGGATCTCACTCAGCTCCGCGCAGCGGTCGCCGGAAAAGAGCGGCAGCGCCGATTCGACGGCATCACGGACACCGTCCACCGTCGGCTCCTCGGCCGGCCCTTCTCCGGTCCGCACCGGAGCAACAAGGGCCCGCCGTACGCCGTTCCAGGGGTCATCAACCCCCGACGCCGCCCCAGGCTCGTCCACATGGTCGGCGATCAGTTTCGTGGTCGGCACCCGCAGCGCCTGAGCCAGCCGCCGCGCGGTCTCCAGACGCGTATCCGCGCGCTCCCCCTGCTCCAGCTTTCGGACCAGAGACAGGGATACGCCTGACTCGTCGGCGAGTTGACGTTGCGTCATGCCTCGTCGCTTGCGTACTACTTGAAGCCGCTTGCCCAGGTTGGCACTCATGCTTCGAGCGTAAGTCGACGCTGCGCTCAACGGCGCCCGGTTACGGCGGGCCACCATGTGAGGGAGGACGTCACCGAGCGGGGAAGGCTCAACGTATGAGCGCTACGCAGGTACCCGGACCAGGCGCCAACGTCTCAGTGCGCCGGAAACAACTCGGACTCAGCCAAGTCGCCCTCGCTCGAAGGGCAGGTGTTTCGGTTTCTCTTCTCAGCAAGATCGAGGTGGGGGACCGGGCGCTCACCCAAGGCGTGGGCGCCGCTCTCGCCCACGCCATGAAGATCACCTTGGATGAACTACTGGGAAGCGCACCCGAGCAGAACTTGCGCGACCTGGACTGGGCCATCCGCCGATTCAACATTCCCGGCGAACCACCGGTCCATCCTGAGTTGCTGCAACAAGAAGTGGACGAACTTAATCAGCTCCGATGGAATACCGAGCTGTCCAAAATTATTCTGCGCCTCCCAAGTCTTCTCAACCGGGTAACCAGCCACGCGCACCTGACCGGAGAACCGAAGGCATGGACGCTGGTAGCCGATGTCTACGGCGTTGTCTACTGGCTTGCCGCCCGGCACCGGTGGATGCACCTCGCCGAACTGGCCACCACGAAGCAGCGCCTGGCGGCGGAGCGAGCGGATCCGGTGGCGGCGATGGTCGCCGCACGGGACGAAGCCGGTACCTTCCTCAACAGCGGTGACTTCGCCGGGGGCCTCACCATCATTGATCGGTCCATTGTTCAGGCAGAGTCGACTCTCGCCGGACGAGACCGGGCCTATGCTCTCGGAATTCTTCACCTTCGGGGTCTGACTCTCGCCGGTCGGCTCAAAGACCGGCAGTTGACGAACCGGCATATCAATGCGGCGCAGCAAGCGGCCGAAGAATTCCCCGAGGACATCGCAGAGCACGGACTCCACTTCGGCCCCGAAAACACGGCTACGCACGTCATCGCCACCGCGTCGGACATGGACGAGCACAGGCGGGCCCTGAATACGGCGGACGACCTGATCAGCGGAGGAATGACCCTTCCGGCAACCCGCGTGGGTCCCCTGTATATGAACGTTGCCCGCTCTCACCTAGCGCTCGGCGACCAGGACGGAACCCTGGAATGCCTGGAGAAGGCGTGGGATGTCGCACCGGAGATGGCAGCCGTACACCCGACCAGCCTGGAACTGACCCGCGTTCTGGTGTCCAAGCACAAGCGGTCGAACAACCGCCTGACCAGGTTGGCCAGACGGGCAGGCTTAGCCATCTGACACCCACGTAGGACGCGCGGCGCTAGGTTGGACCGATCAGCACACAATCCTTCTGGGGAGGGGCCTGAATCGGTATGACCGCCGTTCCGCAAGCCTCGGCCCAGGGCCGTGCTGCCCGGCTGGTGGGGCGGGCGCCCGTCGGGGTGCGGGCGTATCTGGAGTTGCTGCGGTTGGACCGGCCGGTCGGGGCCTGGCTGCTGGTGGTTCCCGGATGGATCGCCCTCGGGGCGATGGCTGGGCCCCGGGACGGGGTTCTGCTCGGGCTGCTGCTCCTGGTGTACGGGGTGCTGTCGCGCGGGGCCGCCTCCGGGCTCAACGATGTGCTGGACGCCCGGTTCGACGCCCAGGTGCCGCGTACGGCGGGGCGGCCCGTCGCCTCGGGGCGGCTGTCGGCCGGGCGGGCACTGGTGCTGTGTGTCGTGGTGGGGGCCGTCGCTCCGCTGGTGATGGCGTTCTGGAGCGTGGAGGCCGTGCTCTGGGCGGCGGCCGGGGCGCCCCTCGCGGCGGTGTACCCGTACATGAAGCGGATCACCCACTGGCCGCATGTGTGGCTGGGGATCAGCATGAACTGGGCGGTGCCGTTGGTGTACGGCCTGCTCACCGGCGGGCTCGGGCTCGCGGGCGCGGTGCTGTACGGGGCGCTGATCTGCTGGGCCGTGGGGACGGACGTGATCTACGCCTGCCAGGACCGGGAGGCCGATGTACGGGCCGGGGTGAGGTCGGCCGCCGTGCTCCTTGGGCGCCGTAGCCGGGTGCTGGTGGGCGGTGTGTACGCGGGGTGTGTGGTGCTGCTCGCCTGGTTCGGGGTCGTGGCCGGGCTCGGGCCGCTGTACTGGCCCGGACTGGGCGTGGTCGCGGGGCAGTTGGGATGGCAGGTGTGGCGGGCCGATCCCTCGGACGTCGGAGCGTGCGGGCGGGTGTTCGCCACCAACCCCCTGTGCGGGCTGCTCGTCCTCGCGGCCGTGCTCGCCGGGCGGGTCGGTACGCTCGGCTGAGGGAGACGGACCCTGGAGGTGCTGGTGGGACTGCGGGAACGGATCGCGGCGGAACTCACGGCGACCACGCACGGCGGCGATCTGAAGCTGGAGCGGTACGCGGGGCCGCCCGGTGATCCCGGGCTGTTCGGGATCGCGCCGGGGGACCCGGTGTGGCGGGTGCACGGGCATGCCACCGGGATGCTCACCGGCGGGTTCGCCGCGCTCATGCTCCAGTCGCTGCATCCGCTGGCCATGGCGGGGGTCGCCCAGCACTCCGACTTCCGCGCGGATCCGGTCGGGCGGCTGAACGGGACCGTACGGTTCATCACCGCGACCACCTTCGGTTCGTCGGCCGCCGCCCGCGAGGTGATCGACCTCGTCCGGCGGATCCACACCCGGGTGCACGGCACCGCCCCCGACGGCCGGCCGTACCGCGCGGACGACCCCGACCTGCTCACGTGGGTGCACACTGCCGAGGTACGCAGCTTCCTCGCGGGCCATCAGACCTACGCGCCCCGGCCGCTCCGGCTGACCCCCGCCGAGTGCGACGCCTACTACCGCCAGGCCGCCCCCGTGGCTGAGGCGCTGGGCGCACGGAACGTACCGCGCACCTCCCTCGAAGCCGAGGACTACCTGACCCGCCTCCGCCCCCAACTCCACGCCACCCCGGCCGCGTTGGACTCCGTACGGTTCCTCCGCCGCTTCGGACGCACCCGACGGGAGCGGCTGGTCGTCGGCCTGCTCATGAACGCCTCGGTCGGACTCCTCCCCGACTGGGCCCGCACCGAACTCGACATCCACCGCCCGCCCCCCGTCCGCACCGGCTGGGACCGCCCCTTGGCAACAGCCGTCGGCCGCACCCTCGAATGGGGACTCGGCCCCTCCAAGATCCAGGCCGCCGCGCGGGGGCGGCTGGCGGGGGCGCGGCAGGGCTGACGTAGGGGTGACGTAGGGGTCTTCGAGGCGTCCGGCAACAGCCCACTTCGACGGAGGGGAACCGGCGGCTCACCCGGGATCCTGACCGGGCGCTGCCAGGCTCCCACCTCCGTTCCTGGTGTCGTCAGCCAGATGAGGAATCGGTCCAGAAAGCGAGGGCCTTCCGTAGGAGTTCCTTGGCCTTGTCTCCGTACAGCGCCGCTTCGCTCAGTCTGTCGAACGCCTTCCGGTAGAGCGCGAGTTCGCCGGGGTCGGTGATGTCCACTCCCGAGGAGACCAGTTCTACGTGGACCTGTTCGCCGTGCATGTTGAAGGCGTGGACAGGGAGCATGTTCACGCGTGCCGTTGCGGGGATGATGCCCAGCGTGAGTGACGGGAGGTCGATGTCGCGGAGGATGCGGTCCAGTTGTTCCCGCATGACCTCGGGTCCGCCGATGTTCGTGTAGAGGGCCTGTTCGCCGAGGACGACGGCGTAGTGGTGCTCACCGTCGTACAGCACCTGCTGGCGCCGCATGCGCTTGGCCACTCCCGCCGGCACGTCGTTCGGGACACCGAGGAAGTCGACCACCTGCCCCAGGATCACGGTGGCGTACGCCTCCGTCTGGAGGGTCCCCCAGATCATGGTCGGTACGTATCCCTTGCCCTCGGGCGTCTCCTGGTACCAGCGGATCACCTCGTCCTGAACCGCCTCGGTACCGGTGGAAAGACTCTCCTGCCACGGCACGGAACTGGTCAACCGCATCCCCTCCTTGTTCATGTCACTCGTCCATGTCACTCGGGACAGCGTCCGCCGGCCCCGGCTCCGAAGGTGCCGGTGTCTTTGGTGTGCGCTACGCCGCCGGACGTAATCCGCCCGACCGCCGGACGGCACCGGCCCCCGCTCCCAGGTCCGTCAGCAACGCCCGCGCCGCCCGGCGGCCCGAATGCAGGGCGCCCTGGACCGTGCTCGTGTCGCGGTGGTCGCCGCACACGTACAGGCCCGACAGGACGCGGACCGGGCGGCGCAGGTCGTGGGGTGGGCGCATTGCCGGGACCGCCTCCGGGGTGTGGTGGACGGACAGGAGGTCCCAGTTCGCTGTGGACGTGCCGTACAGGGCGGCCAGGTGGGTGCGTACCTCCTTGTCCAGGGCGGGGGGTGGGGGGCCCAGGACCGTGGATGAGACCAATATGCGGCCCGCCGGCGCCCGGGTCGGGTCCACCGTGCTCACCACCGCCGTGTGGGCCACCGGCCCCGACCGGTCCGCGTCGAGCAGCAGCGCCGGCTCGGTCAGCGGCGGTTCATCCGTCGTGTGGTGCAGGACCGTCACCGGGTGGAAGTCCGGTACGCGCAACCCGGGAAGGAGTTCCGCGGCCGACCGCGCGTCCGTCGCCAGCAGGACTGCCCGGCACCGCAGTTCTCCGTGTTCGGCGGTGGCGACGGAGGTCGTCGATACGGCGGTGGCGCGTACGCCGGTTCGTAGGGTTCCGGGGGGCAGGCCCGCCGCCAGTAGTTCGGGGATCGCCTCCGCGCCCCCCTCCGGCAGACACAGCCGCCCGCGCGCGAAGGCGTGCAGGGCGAGGTCCGCGCAGCGGCTCGACGTCGTCAGGTCCGGGTCGCACAGCAGCGCCGCGAGCAGCGGACGCAGAAAACCGTCGACGGTCCGCGCGGGCAGACCGCGCGACCGCAGGGCCTGCCCGGCCGGTGACTCCGGCCGCGCAAGCAGCCGTTCCACGGGCGTCTCGCCGAGCCGGGCGAGCGCGGCCCCGAGTCGCGCCTGGTCGATCGGCCCGCCCACGGGCCCGGCGCCCGGCGCCCCGAACCTCCCGGTACCCCGCACTCCGTACGCCCCCCGAGGGGCGCTCGCCAGGGCGCGTGCCGCCCGTAGTGCGCCCCTCGCGCGCCGCGTGATCCCCGGTTCCCCGGCCCGGTGGTGCCGCCCCTCGCTGTGGACCAGCACACCGGGCGAGAACGGGCGCAGCACCAGCCCTTCGAGCCCCGGTGTGAGCCGCAGTTCGGGATACGCGGTCGACAGGAGCTGGCCGACCCGGTCGAGCCGGAAGCCGTCGACCTTCTCGGTCGACATCCGGCCCCCCACGTAAGGGGCGGCCTCCAGGACCACGGTCGTTACTCCTGCCCTGATCAGCTCCTTGGCGGCCGTGAGTCCCGCGACCCCGGCTCCCACGACGACGACGTCCGCATGGCGTGCGGGCTCAAGCACGTGCCCCTCCCGAGGTCGCGCGGCTGTTGGGGGCCTCTTGCCCCCAACGTACGGCCGGAATACCCGAGTTCGGGACGAGGGTAGAAGTCGGCGGGACCGGGAACACTCGCGCACCGACCGGGCACAGTCGCACGACGGTCGCACACCACGCCCAGCCGGGTCGCACGCCCCCACGCACGCGTCGTACGCCCCCTCAAGAGCCCCCGTACCAGAAGAGGACCGCGCCCTACAGCGCCGCCCGCACCGCGTCCTCGATCCCGGGAAACGCGAACACGAACCCCGAATCCAACAGCCGCTTCGGCACCACCCGCTGACTGCCCAGCACATCGCCCGCCATCTCGCCGAGCACCACCTTCAGCACCGGCGCGGGCGCCGTGAAGAGTGTCGGGCGGCCGAGGACCCGCCCCATCGCCGCCGTCACCTCACGGTTCGTCCGCGGCTCGGGCGCCGTCAGATTGACCGGCCCGGACAGCGCGTCCGTGGCCAGGAGATGGCGCAGCGCGGCCACCTCGTCGTGCAGCGCGATGAAGCTCCAGTACTGCCCGCCGTCCCCCAGCTTCCCGCCCAGACCCGCCTTGAACAGCGGGAACAGCCGCTGCCACGCGCCGCCTTCGCGCGCCACGACCAGACCGGTCCGCGCGAACACCGTCCGTACGCCCGCGTCGGCCGCCGCCCCCGCCGCGCCCTCCCACTCCTGGCACAGGGACGGCAGGAACCCCTCGCCGGCCGGCGCGCTCTCGTCCACCGCGCAGTCACCGGTCTCGCCGTAGAAGCCGACCGCGCTGCCGCTCACGAACACCCGCGGCGGCACGTCGAGCGAGGCCACCGCCCGCGCCAGGGTCCCGGTCCCCAGAATCCGGCTGTCCCGGATCTCGCGCTTGTACGAGTCCGTCCAGCGGTGGTCGCCGACCCCGGCACCCGCCAGATTCACCACGGCGTCGCACCCGGCGATGCCTGCCGTATCGATTCGCCGCCGCAGCGGATCCCAGCGCACCTCGTCCTGCGCGCGCGGGGCGCGCCGCACCAGCCGCACCACCTCGTGCCCGTCGGCGGTCAGTGAGCGGGTGAGTGCCGTACCGATGAGGCCGGTCGAGCCGGCGATCGCGATCCGAGAGGGCTGCATGCCCCCATCCTGCCCCGCCCGTCCTGCCCGCCGAAAAACCCCGGGGCGTGGCGCCGCGTCCGCCGTACGATGACCTTCATGCCCGAGCCGCACATACGTTTCGCCCTGGCCGCCGACGACACGGCGCTCGGCCGTCTCGACCGCGAGACCTGGTCCCCGCTGCACGCCGTGAAGCCGCCCGACGAGCCGCCGTACGAACCCTTCTTCAACGAGCGGTTCGGTCCCAGGGACCATCTGGTCGCCGAGACCGGCGGACGGATCGTCGGCTACATCCGGCTCGGCTTCCCGACCCCGCTCGCGTCGAACGCGCACGTCCGCCAGATCCAGGGCCTCGCCGTCGCCGACGCGGCGCGCGGCAGCGGCGTCGGCCGGGCGCTCCTGCGCGCGGTCCTGGACGAGGCCCGCCGCCAGGGCGCGCGCCGGATCACCCTGCGGGTGCTCGGCCACAACACCCCCGCGCGCAAGCTGTACGAGTCCGAGGGCTTCGTCGTCGAGGGCGTGCAGCCCGAGGAGTTCTACCTGGGCGGCGCGTATGTGGACGACGTCATGATGGGCCGGAGTCTCTAGAAGCGCTGTGTCCGAGCCCTGCGGACTCATACGATCTCGCGGTGAAGATCTGGACGGAGCACCCTGCCAGGACAGACGTCGAAGCGGTCGTTCGCGGCTACTTCAGCCTGCTCCGAGCCGGGAGGATCCCTGAGGCCGAACAGCTCACCGATCACTACCCGGTCCGGCATGTGCTCAAGTCGCTGTGGTCCGGCTCCGTCGAAGCGAGCGCCGATGAGGACGAGGCGAGCGGCAGCCCTTCTGCCGACGAGTGGGAGCAGGACCTGTCCTGGCTCGGCGAACTCGCTCTCGCGGACTTCCACTGGAGCGACACCAGCAGTAATTGCTACGTCGAGATCACCTACCGTGCGCAGGTGATCGAGGTGGCATTAGGTTTCCGGGTCAGACCCACCGACGCCGGCTGGGTCCTCACAGGACCGGCCACCTACTGGTAGAACGCGCGAACGAGTAGCGCCAGCGAGCAGCGCGATCGGGGAACGCCGCCGGATGTTCCGGGGCGTCTCAGTCCCCGGCCCCGGCCCCGGCCCCGGCCACCCCGAACCGCTCCCACAGCTTCGGATACCGCCGCGCCAGCTCCTGGTCGTTCTCGAAGTCGATCGCCGTGCCCTCCGGCTCCGGCGGCGCGGGCGGGATGCCGAGGTCGGGCGCGACCGTGCCGGTCAGCGTCTCGTACGCCTCGTCCGCCGCGTACCCCAGCTCCTCGCCGTCCCCGTCGATCTCGTCGTCGAAGTCGTCCAGGAGGTCGGCGAGGGCGTCCGGGTCGTGCAGGGCGCCCTCGAAGACGTCGCGGCCCTGCCCGATCAGCCAGCAGCGGAAGTAGTCGAAGGCGTCGTCGCTCGCGCCGTCGAGCAGTACCCAGGCGGCGCCCCACAGGTCCCAGCGGTACGCGCGGCGGTACCGGGACTCGAAGTGACGGGCGAAGTCGAGCACGGACTCCGGGTCGGCCTGCGTCAAGCGGTCGACGAGCAGCTCGGCATGGTCCTCGGGGTCGCCGTCGGCGGCCTCGCGGGTGCCGTCGATCAGCTCCCAGAACTCCGTCTCGTCCATCACGGGACCAGCATCGGCCTTCGGACAGGCGCCCGCACGCCGAGTACCCCGGATGCACCCCTCTTTCGTTATGCGCGCACATGCCCGCGGAAAGTCCGACAGAGGATGTCGGCTTTCGGCGCGACGATCGCCCGTATGAACACCACGAACACCACACCCCTGCGGGGAAAGGTCGCCCTGGTCGCGGGCGCCACCCGGGGCGCCGGCCGGGCCCTCGCCGTCGAGCTGGGTCGCGCGGGCGCCACGGTCTACGTCACCGGACGCACCACCCGTACCCGGGTCAGCGAGATGGGCCGGACCACCGAGACCATCGAGGAGACCGCCGAACTGGTCGACGCGGCGGCGGGCACCGAGGGCGCGGGCATCGCCGTACCGACCGACCACCTCGGCCCCGCCCAGGTGCGGGCCCTGGTCGACCGGATCGACCGGGTCCACGGCCGGCTCGACGTGCTCGTCAACGATGTCTGGGGCGGCAACCATCTGCTCGACTTCGACACCCGGATGTGGGACGTCGACCTGGAGCGCGGGCTGCGGATGATCGACCTGGGGACCCGGACCCACATCATCACCAGCAGCGTCGCGCTTCCGCTGCTGGTGCGGCGCCCCGGGGGCCTGGTCGTGGAGGTCACCGACGGCACGGCCAGGAGCAACCAGGACTACCGCGAGAACTTCTACTACGACCTCACCAAGAACCTGCCGATCCGGATGGCGTACGTCCTCGGCGAGGAGCTGAAGGCCGTGGGCGGTACGGCCGTGGCGGTCACCCCCGGATTCATCCGTTCCGAGGAGATGCTCGACCACTTCGGACTCACCGAGGCCACCTGGCGCGACGGCATCGACAAACAGCCGCACTGGGCGCTGTCCGAAACCCCGCAGTACCTCGCCCGAGGCGTCGCGGCCCTCGCCGCCGACCCGGAGGCGGCCCGCTGGAACGGCACGTCCCTCGACAGCGGACAGCTCGCCCAGGAGTACGACCTCACCGACACGGACGGGAGCCGCCCGGACATGTGGGGGTACCTGCTCGCGGAGCGCGCGGGGGAGTCACCGGCCGTGAGCGACTACCGGTAGCCCACAACCCCTACCCGTCGGCCGGCTCACTCGTAGAGACGGGCCGTCCGGGCCGCCGCCTCCGTGAAGCGGGCGCGCAGTCCGGGCGGCTCCAGGACCTCCACCTCGGGCCCCAGCGTGAGCAGTTGGGTGTACGCGACGTCCTCCGACTCGACCGCCACGGTCACCGTCACGCGGCCCTCGCCGTCCGGCGGCCCGGCCGCATCGAGCGCCTCTTCGGCGGACGCCCGCCCGACCGCGTGCCGCAACTGCCGCGCCCCCGTCCCCGACAGCCGTACGACCACGGCCGTCCGCAGGATCGCCCGCGCGAACTGCTCGGCCCGCTCCTCCCAGAACTCCGGCAACCCGAACTCCGGGTCCCGTGCGAAGCGGGTCTCGCCGGCCGTGACCGCCGTGAACCGGTCGATGCGGTACACGCGGTAAGTGCCCGACTCCACCCGGGCGCACAGATACCAGACGCCGCCCTTCAGGACGAGCCCGTACGGCTCCAGCTCCCGTTCCACGTCGCGCTCCGGCTCACCGCCGCCGCCCGGCCGCCGGTAGCGCGCGGTGATCCGCCGGTCGTCCCACACCGCGTCCGCGACCGCCGGCAGCAGCTCGGACGGCGCCGGTTCGTGGAACCAGCCCGGCGCGTCCAGATGGAACCGCTGCGCCGCCGTACGCGAGGCGCCCTGCATCGACGGAAGCAGCGCCGCCGACACCTTCAGCCGGGCCGCCGACGCCGCGTCCTCCAGACCCATCTCGCGCAGCGCGCCCGGCACCCCGGACAGGAACAGCGCCTCCGCCTCGCCGCGCGCCAGGCCGGTCAGCCGGGTGCGGTAGCCGCCGATCAGCCGGTAGCCGCCGGTGCGGCCCCGGTCCGCGTACACCGGGACACCCGCCTCCGACAGGGCCTGCGCGTCCCGCGTGACGGTCCGCTCGGAGACCTCCAGCTCCCGGGCCAGCTCGGCCGCCGTCATCGACGGGCGGGACTGGAGCAGGAGCACCATCTTGATCAGCCGGGCAGCACGCATGCGCCCATGATGAGCGACGGGGCGCGACGGTATCCACCGTCACGCCCCGTACGGATCACTCCGCCCGCTCCCTACACTCCGTACCGCTCCCGCGCTTCCTTCACGGCCGCCGCCGGAACCTCGCCGCGCCGCGCGAGCTGCGCCAGCGCCGCCACCACGATCGACCGCGCGTCGACACCGAAGTGCCGGCGGGCCGCGTCCCGGGTGTCCGAGAGTCCGAAGCCGTCCGCGCCGAGCGACGTCCAGTCCTGCTCGACCCACTGCGCGATCTGGTCCGGGACCTGCCGCATGTAGTCGCTGACCGCCAGGACGGGACCCTCGGCCCCGGCCAGCGCCCTGCGGACGTACGGCACCCGGTCCTCGCCGCGCAGCAGCGCCGCGTCCGCCTCCAGGGCGTCCCTGCGCAGCTCGGTCCAGGACGTCGCCGACCACACGTCGGCGCCCACGCCCCACTCCTCGGCGAGCAGCTTCTGCGCCTGGAGGGTCCAGTGGATCGCGGTGCCGGAGCCGACGAGCTGGATCCGCGCGGCGTTCACCGGGAGGGTCAGCCCCGCCGACTCGGCCGTGTTGAAGCGGTACAGGCCCTTGATGATGCCCTCGTCGACGCCCGCGGGCTTCGCGGGCTGCGGCATCGGCTCGTTGTAGACGGTCAGGTAGTAGAAGACGTCCTGGTCCTCGCCCGGGGCGGCCTCGCCGTACATCCGGCGCAGCCCCTCCTTGACGATCGCCGCGATCTCGTACGCGAACGCCGGGTCGTACGACAGGGCCGCCGGGTTGGTCGCGGCGATCACCGGCGAGTGGCCGTCCGCGTGCTGAAGGCCCTCACCGGTCAGCGTGGTCCGGCCTGCGGTGGCGCCGACCAGGAAGCCGCGGCCGAGCTGGTCGCCGAGCTGCCACATCTGGTCGGCCGTGCGCTGCCAGCCGAACATCGAGTAGAAGATGTAGAACGGGATCATCGGCTCGCCGTGCGTCGCGTACGCGCTGGACGCGGCGATGAAGTCCGCCATCGAACCGGCCTCGGTGATCCCCTCGTTGAGGATCTGGCCGTCCTCGGCCTCGCGGTAGTACATGAGCTGGTCGCGGTCGACCGGCTCGTACGTCTGGCCCTTCGGCGAGTAGATGCCGAGCGACGGGAACAGCGACTCCATACCGAAGGTACGGGCCTCGTCCGGGACGATCGGCACCCAGCGGCGGCCGGTCTGCTTGTCGCGTACGAGATCCTTGACGAGCCGCACGAACGCCATGGTCGTCGCGACCGACTGCGTGCCGGAGCCCTTGTCGAAGGACGCGAACGCCTTGTCGGCGGGCGCGGGCAGCGGGGCGACGGCGTGCGTACGGCGGGCCGGGGCCGGGCCGCCGAGTGCGGCGCGGCGCTCCTGGAGGTAGCGGACCTCGGGCGAGTCGGCGCCGGGGTGGCCGTAAGGTACGACGCCATCGGCGAACTGAGCGTCGGAGATGGGGAGTTCGAGCAGGTCCCGCATGCTCTTGAACTCGTCCACCGTCAGCTTCTTCATCTGGTGGTTGGCGTTCTTCGACGCGAAACCGGAGCCGAGCGTGAAGCCCTTCACCGTCTGCGCGAGGATCACGGTCGGCGCGCCCTTGTGGGCGACCGCGGCGCGGTAGGCGGCGTACACCTTGCGCGGCTCGTGGCCACCGCGCGAGAGGTGGAAGCACTCCAGGATCTTGTCGTCGCTCAGCAGCTTCGCCAGCTCGACGAGCGCCGGGTCCTTCCCGAAGAAGTCCTGCCGGATGTACGCGGCATCACGCGTCTGGTACGTCTGCACCTGGGCGTCCGGCACTTCGCGCAGGCGGCGGAGCAGGGCGCCCGTGGTGTCGAGCTGGAACAGCTCGTCCCAGGCGGAGCCCCAGAGCGATTTGACGACATTCCAGCCGGCGCCCCGGAACTGGGCCTCCAGCTCCTGCACGATCTTGAAGTTCGCGCGGACCGGGCCGTCGAGGCGCTGGAGGTTGCAGTTGATGACGAAGGTCAGATTGTCCAGGCCCTCACGGGCGGCCAGCCCGAGCGCGGCGGTGGCCTCCGGCTCGTCCATCTCGCCGTCGCCGAGGAACGCCCACACGTGCGACTGCGAGACGTCCTTGATGCCGCGGCTCGTCAGATACCGGTTGAACCGGGCCTGGTAGATCGCGGAGAGCGGACCGAGCCCCATCGAGACGGTCGGGAACTCCCACAGCCAGGGCAGGCGGCGGGGGTGCGGATACGAGGGCAGGCCCTGGCCGCCCGCCTCCTGGCGGAAGTGGTCGAGGTGCGCCTCGGTGAGGCGGCCGTCGAGGAAGGCGCGGGCGTAGATACCGGGCGAGGCGTGGCCCTGGATGTAGAGCTGGTCGCCGGATCCGTCGCCCTCCTTGCCGCGGAAGAAGTGGTTGAAGCCGGTCTCGTAGAGCCAGGCGGCCGACGCGAAGGTGGCGATGTGGCCGCCCACGCCGTGCTTGCTGCCACGGGTGACCATGGCCGCCGCGTTCCAGCGGTTCCACGCGGTGATCCGCCGCTCCAGCGCCTCGTCACCCTCGGGGGCGGGCTCGGCGGCGGTCGGGATGCTGTTGACGTAGTCCGTCTCCAGCAGCTTCGGCAGCGCAAGGCCCGCGCCCTCGGCGCGCTCCAGCGTGCGGCGCATCAGGTACGCGGCACGGTGCGGTCCGGCCGCCTTGGTGACGGCGTCCAGGGAGGCCAGCCATTCGCCGGTCTCCTCGGGGTCGCGGTCCGGGAGCTGGTCCAGCTCGCTCGGCTGGATTGCTGCGGGGTCGGTCATGTGCGCCGCCTTCCGGAGTCGAAGGGGGGTTCCCTCATCGGTAAGGGTTCGGGTGCCCTAGGTCTTTGGCAGGACAGGGCGTGGGCTCTGGGTGAGAGCCCATCGGGGACTTTAACTCCCTGATCGATGATCGATCAAAGGGTCGAAGGGTAAAAGGTGCGAGGAGGGCTAAAGTCGGCACGGAGTGCCTTGGCGGCAGGCACCGGGTGCCCTGCCGCTGGCCGCAGATTTCCGGTGCGGGGTGCCGTTCTGCCGTGCGCCTGGACGGCGCGGCGGCACGGCGATGCGGCGACGGATGACATGGGCTCCGCAGCCGTTTCCAGGTGCGATTTCCCGGCGCGGGGGGCAGGACGCCGGCTCGGCCGCCGGGGGCGCCTCCCGAAGTGGGGCCGACCATCCCGGTCCTGCCGCCGATGATTCCGCCGGACACCCGCCGTGGTGGCGTCCCGCCGCTGCGGCGGGAAAGGATTCGTGCGGGTGGTGGCGTGTGGTGGGCGTGTGGGTGGTTGTCGGGGGTTGAGCTTGGGTCGTGGTGGTGGTCGTGGTGGTGGTGCGCCGCTGCGGCGGGAACAGATTCGTGCGGGTTGGTGGCGTGTGGTGGGTGTTGGTGGTCAGCGGGTTGACCTTGGGGCGTGGTGGTGTCGCGTCCTGGTGTGGCCGGCCGCTGGTAAGCGGAAGATCTTTCCCGCCGCAGCGGTGATCAGCGACCCGCTTGAGGGTCCGGCGGAAGGGGGACCGGTGTTCTCAGAGCGCCACGGTGGAGTCGGGGCGCGGGGCGCAGCCCAGTACGTGGGACTTGACCAGGTCCGCGATCGCCGGGTCGCGGGACTTGAAGGCGGCCACCAGCGCCTCGTGCTCCTCCGCGTACGACTGCTGCACCGTTCCGAGCCACCGGATCGACAGGGCCGTGAACACCTCGATGCCCAGGCCCTCCCAGGTGTGCAGCAGCACGCTGTTGCCCGCGGCCCGTACCAGCTCCCGGTGGAACGCCACCGTGTGCCGCACCTGCCCGGTCCCGTCCGACAGCCGGTCGGCCTCGTACAGCGCCGCCACATGCGGCTCCAGGGCCGAGCAGTCCTCGGCCAGCCGGTCCGCCGCCAGCTCCGCGGCGATCGCTTCGAGGCCGGCCCGTACCGGATAGCTCTCCTCCAGATCGGCCGCCGTCAGATTCCGTACCCGTACACCCTTGTTCGGCGCCGACTCGATCAGCCGCAGCGACTCCAGCTCCCGCAGGGCCTCCCGTACGGGCGTCTGGCTGACCTCCAGCTCGGTCGCGATCCGCCGCTCCACGATCCGCTCACCCGGCTTCCAGCGCCCGCTGACGATCCCCTCCACGATGTGCTCGCGGATCTGTTCGCGCAGCGAGTGGACGACGGGCGCGGTCATGCGGTGCTCCTTCGGCAGGGTGTCCTGGTGACCCCAAGGGCGTTGACCTCTAGGGCCTGTCGTCACATTCCCGTCGTTCGCCCGGTAGGGCGGGCCGTGCGGCGTCTGGTGCGTGCGATCGCAAGGCGCCGGAAGGTCCTCGTAGCGGCGCTACGTGGGCCTTTCGGCAACGCGGCGAGCGTGCGTGCCAGGCGTCGCACGGCAGACGGGAATGTGACGACAGGCCCTAGACAATACGGCCGCGCCCCCGCCCGGACATGCTCCGGACGGGGGCGTTCACCCAGGTGTGGTGAGCCTTACAGGCCCAGCTCGACCTCGAATTCGCCGGCCTCCAGGATGGCCTTGACCGTGGTCAGGTAACGGGCGGCGTCCGCACCGTCCACCAGCCGGTGGTCGTAGGAGAGCGCCAGGTACGTCATGTCCCGGACGCCGATCACGGTGCCCTCGGACGTCTCGATGACCGCCGGACGCTTCACCGTGGCACCGATGCCCAGGATCGCGACCTGGTTCGGCGGCACGATGACCGTGTCGAACAGGGCGCCCCGCGACCCGGTGTTGCTGATCGTGAAGGTCGCACCCGACAGCTCGTCCGGGGTGATCTTGTTGCCCCGGACCTTGCCGGCCAGCTCGGCGGTCGCCTTCGAGATACCGGCGATGTTCAGATCGCCCGCACCCTTGATGACCGGCGTCATCAGACCCTTCTCGGAGTCCACGGCGATGCCGATGTTCTCCGAGTCGAAGTACGTGATGGTGCCCTCGTCCTCGTTGATCCGGGCGTTGATGACCGGGTGGGCCTTCAGCGCCTGGGCCGCCGCCTTCACGAAGAACGGCATCGGGGACAGCTTGACGCCCTCGCGCGCGGCGAAGTCGGCCTTGGCCTGGTTGCGCAGCCGCATCAGCTTGGTGATGTCGACCTCGACGACCGTGGTCAGCTGGGCCTGCGAGTGCAGGGCCTTCATCATGTTGTCGCCGATGACCTTGCGCATCCGCGTCATCTTGACCGTCTGACCGCGCAGCGGCGACACCTCAAGGGCCGGAGCCCTCTTGGCGGCGACCGGAGCGGCAGCGGCGGCGGGAGCCGGCGCGGCTGCCGCGGCCTTCGCGGCCTCGGCGGCGGCGATGACGTCCTGCTTGCGGATCCGCCCGCCGACGCCCGTGCCCTTGACGGACGCGAGCGCGACACCGTGCTCGGCGGCGAGCTTGCGCACCAGCGGGGTCACGTACGTGCCGTCGTCCACGGCCTGCGCGGCGGCCGGAGCCGGTGCGGCGGGCGCGGCGGCCACGGGGGCCGGAGCGGGGGCGGGCGCGGCCACCGGCGCCGGAGCGGCCGGAGCGACGGGAGCCGGAGCCGGAGCCGGAGCCGGAGCCGGAGCCGGGGTGGGCGCCGGAGCCGGGACCGGGGCCGGAGGAGTGACCGGTGCCGGGGCGGCCGGAGCCGGAGCCGGGGCAGCCGCCGGAGCGGCACCCGCGACACCGATCACGGCCAGCTTGGCGCCGACCTCGGCGGTCTCGTCCTCGGCGACGACGATCTCCAGGAGAACGCCCGACGCCGGGGCCGGGATCTCCGTGTCGACCTTGTCGGTGGAGACCTCAAGCAGCGGCTCGTCGGCGTCGACGGAGTCGCCGACCTCCTTCAGCCAGCGGGTGACGGTGCCCTCGGTGACGCTCTCGCCGAGCGCCGGAAGGACCACGTCGGTGCCCTGCGCCGCGCCGGCGGCCGGGGCGGTGGGCGCCGCGGCCGGTACGGGAGCGGGAGCAGGGGCAGGGGCCTCGGCGACCGGCGCCGGGGCCGCCGGGGCCTCGACGGCGGCGGGGGCCGGGGCGGGCGCCGGAGCACCCGTACCGTCGTCGATGACGGCGAGTTCGGAACCGACCTCGACCGTCTCGTCCTCGGCGACCTTGATGGACGACAGGATGCCGGCGGCGGGCGACGGGATCTCGGTGTCGACCTTGTCGGTCGACACCTCAAGCAGCGGCTCGTCGAGTTCGACGCGCTCGCCCTCCGCCTTCAGCCAGCGGGTGACAGTGCCCTCGGTGACGCTCTCACCGAGCGCCGGAAGGGATACGGAAACCGCCATGGTTTCGGTTGCTCCTTACGAAAAGTGCGGAAGTCTGTGGTCGTCGCGCCCGGAGACTGAAGGTCAGTCGTGGGAGTGGAGGGGCTTGCCGGCCAGGGCCAGGTGGGCCTCGCCGAGCGCCTCGTTCTGCGTCGGGTGGGCGTGGATGAGCTGGGCGACCTCGGCGGGCAGCGCCTCCCAGTTGTAGATCAACTGGGCCTCGCCCACCTGCTCGCCCATGCGGTCGCCGACCATGTGGACGCCGACCACGGCACCGTCCTTGACCTGGACGAGCTTGATCTCGCCCGCGGTCTTCAGGATCTTGCTCTTGCCGTTGCCCGCGAGGTTGTACTTCAGGGCGACGACCTTGTCCGCACCGTAGATCTCCTTGGCCTTGGCCTCGGTGATGCCGACCGACGCGACCTCGGGGTGGCAGTACGTCACCCGGGGCACGCCGTCGTAGTCGATCGGGACCGTCTTGAGACCGGCCAGGCGCTCGGCGACGAGGATGCCCTCGGCGAAGCCGACGTGCGCGAGCTGGAGCGTCGGGACCAGGTCACCGACGGCCGAGATCGTCGGCACATTGGTCTGCATGTACTCGTCGACCAGGACATAGCCGCGGTCCATCGCGACGCCCTGCTCCTCGTACCCGAGACCGGCCGAGACCGGACCGCGGCCGATCGCGACGAGCAGCACCTCGGCCTCGAAGACCTTGCCGTCGGCGAGGGTCACGCGGACGCCGTCCTGCGTGTACTCCGCCTTCTCGAAGAAGGTGCCGAGGTTGAACTTGATGCCGCGCTTGCGGAACGCGCGCTCCAGGAGCTTGGAGCTGTTCTCGTCCTCGACGGGCACCAGGTGCTTCAGACCCTCGACGACGGTGACGTCGGTGCCGAAGGACTTCCACGCCGAGGCGAACTCGACGCCGATGACGCCGCCGCCCAGGATGATCGCGGACTGCGGGACCCGGTCCAGGACCAGCGCGTGGTCCGAGGAGATGATCCGGTTGCCGTCGATCTCCAGAGCCGGCAGCGACTTGGGCACCGAGCCCGTCGCCAGCAGGATGTGGCGGCCCTGGATGCGCTGTCCGTTCACATCGACGGAGGTCGGCGACGACAGTCGGCCCGCGCCCTCGATGTACGTCACCTTGCGCGAGGCGACCAGGCCCTGGAGGCCCTTGTACAGGCCCGCGATGACGTCGTCCTTGTACTTGTGGACGCCCTTGATGTCGATGCCCTGGAACGTCGTGAGGACACCGAACTGGTCGGCCTCCCGCGCCTGGTCGGCGATCTCGCCGGCGTGCAGCAGGGCCTTCGTCGGGATGCAGCCGTTGTGCAGGCAGGTGCCGCCCAGCTTGTTCTTCTCGATCAGGGCGACGTCCAGGCCCAGCTGCGAGGCACGCAGGGCCGCGGCGTATCCGCCGCTACCGCCGCCGAGGATCACTAGGTCGAAAACGGTGCTGGCGTCGTTCGCCACGTCACGTCCTCCATGCATGTGCGCCGGGCGCCGGGCCCCATTCCGGGGGGTCGACCGGTCGGTCGGCTGGTATTCGGCCGCTCTGTCTTCGGCCCTGTGGTGGGGGCCCTGTCCTGCCGAGAACCCATCTTCGCACTACTCGGCGGCAGCCGGGACGCCGGGCCGCCGAGTGCGACGTACGTCCCATGCGCGGGACCCGGCCGGGGAACGCGTACGGCCCCGGGCCGGAGCCCGGGGCCGTTACGTGGGGAGAGGGCGTCAGCCCAGGTCACCCGCCGCGGTGCGCTCGGCGAGGCGGACCAGGGTGCGGACCGCGGAGCCGGTGCCGCCCTTGGGGGTGTAGCCGAAGGGGCCCTGCTCGTTGAAGGCGGGGCCCGCGATGTCGAGGTGCGCCCAGGCGATCCCGTCCGTGACGAACTCCTGGAGGAACAGACCGGCGACCAGGCCGCCGCCCATCCGCTCGCCCATGTTCGCGATGTCCGCCGTCGGCGAGTCCATGCCCTTGCGGAGGTGGTCGGGGAGCGGCATCGGCCAGGACGGCTCGCCGACCTCCCCGGCGATCTCGTGCAGCGAGGTACGGAACGCCTCGTCGTTGGCCATGATCCCGAAGGTGCGGTTGCCAAGCGCGAGCACCATCGCACCGGTCAGCGTCGCCACGTCGACGATCGCGTCCGGCTTGTCCTCGGACGCCTTGGCGAGCGCGTCGGCGAGCACGAGCCGGCCCTCGGCGTCGGTGTTGAGGACCTCGACGGTCTTGCCCGAGTACATGCGCAGCACGTCACCGGGGCGGGTCGCCGAACCCGACGGCATGTTCTCGGCGAGCGCGAGCCAGCCGGTGACATTGACCTCAAGGCCGAGTCGGGCGGCGGCGACGACCGCGGCGAACACGGCGGCGGCACCGCTCATGTCGCACTTCATCGTCTCGTTGTGCCCGGCCGGCTTGAGCGAGATGCCGCCCGAGTCGTACGTGATGCCCTTGCCGACGTACGCGAGGTGCTTGGTGGCCTTGGCGTGCGTGTACGCGAGCTTCACCAGGCGCGGGGGCGCGGCGGAGCCGGCGCCGACACCGAGGATGCCGCCGAAGCCGCCCTTGACGAGCGCCTTCTCGTCCAGGACCTGGATCTTGATGCCGTGTTCCTTGGCCGCGGCGGCGGCGACCGCCGCGAACGCCTCCGGGTCGAGGTCGTTGGGCGGGGTGTTGACCAGGTCGCGGGCGCGGTTCAGCTCCTCGGTGACCGCGAGGGCGCGCTCGACGGCCGCCTTGTACGCCTTGTCGCGGGGCTTGCCGCCGGTCAGGGCGATCTCGCCGAGGGGGCCCTTGCCGTTCTTGGCGTCCTTGCCGTTCTCCTTGTACGCGTCGAAGGCGTACGCGCCGAGCAGGGCGCCCTCGGCGACGGCGCCGGTGGCCTCGGCGTCCGTGAGGGGCAGCGCGAACGCGGCCTTCTTCGCGCCGTTCAGCGCGCGGGCCGCCGTACCCGCGGCCAGCCGCAGCGATTCGGCGGCGTAGGTCGCGTCCTTCCCGGGCGCCGTGCCGAGCCCGACCGCCAGCACCACGGGCGCTTTCAGTCCGGACGGCGACGGGAGTTTGGTCACCTCACCCTCGCCGCCCGTGGCGCCGAGGGTCTCCAGGACGGCCGCGAGCTTTCCGTCGAACGCCTTGTCCACGGCCTCGGCGCCCGGCGCGACGACGAGTCCGCCGCCGCCCTTGGGGCTCTTGGCGACCCCTACGACGATCGCGTCGGCGCGCAGGCCGGCTGCCGCTGCGGTGCTGAGAGTGAGAGCAGTCACGGTGGTGAATTCTCGCTTCCGTTTAGTTCATGGCCGAGGGCGGATGGGCCAGGGCCTGTCGTCAGATTCCTGTCGTTCGCCCGGCAGGGCGTGCCGTGCGGCGTCTGGTGCGTGCGATCGCAAGGCGCCGGAAGGTCTTCGTAGCGGCGCTACGGGGGCCTTTCGGCAACGCGGCGAGCGTGCGTGCCAGGCGTCGCACGGCAGACAGGGATCTGACGACAGGCCCTGGACCGGGCCCGACCCGAGCTTTGTTGGCCGGGCCGGAAGAGTGCCAACCCGGAGCCTACGCTCAGTGACGCCGTGGTGGTCCACCGGTGCGGGCGCCAAGGGGTTGTAGGGGAGGGGCTGCCGGGGAGCGGGCCGGGATCGGCCCCTCTCATCCACCGAGCGTGAGCATGACGAGGCTCACCGTCGCCGCCGTCTCGGCGATCCCCCCGAAGACATCTCCGGTGATTCCGCCGAGCCTGCGGACGCAGTGCCGCAGCAGGAGTTCCGCCGCCGCGCATCCGACGAGCACGGCGGCGGCGCACCGTACCGCTCCGTACGGCCCGCCCGCCGCGCCCGCGCCCGCCGCGAGCCCCACCGCCCCGGCCGCCACCAGGAGCGCGGCCCGCACGGGCACGGTCCCCGCGACGGCGGCGCCCAGTCCTTCGGGGCGCGCGGGCGGTACGCCGGTACGGGCCGCGAGGGTCAGCGCCAGCCGGGCGGTGACCCCGCAGAGCGCGGCGGCGACGGCTCCGCGCGCCCACGAGTCGGCGTAGAGACCGGCGAGGGCGGCGACCTGGGCGAGCAGCACGAGGACGAGCGTGACGACGCCGAAGGGGCCGATGTCGGACTGCCGCATGATCCGCAGGGCTTCGGCGGCCGGTCTGCCGCTGCCGAGCCCGTCGGCGGTGTCGGCGAGGCCGTCGAGGTGGAGCCCCCGGGTCAGCACGGCGGGGACGGCGACGGTGGCGACGGCGGCGAGCAGGGGGCCCGCGCCGAGCAGCAGCAGGAGCCCGCCGAGCGCGGCGGCGCACAGGCCGACGGTGAGCCCGGCGACCGGCGCCCACAGCATGCCGGAGCGGGCGGCGGCCCGGTCCCAGCGGGTCACCCGTATGGGCAGCGCGGTCAGCGTGCCGAAGGCGAACCTCGGCCCGTGCCATCCCGGCGCCGCGGACGGGGGCGCGCTCTCGCTCTCGGACATCGCCCGCAGGCTAGCGTGCCCTCCGCCGCCCGGTGGTGCCGGGCGGCCGACAGCGCGATCAGGACGAACGCGGCGAGGACGGCCGCCAGATGTTCCTTGCCCGCGAGGTTGTCCTTGATGATCACCTCGCCGATCATCGCGGCGACGACGGCGGCCCCGGTGGCGTACGCGCGGTAGTGCCAGGCGAGGAAGACGGCGAGCCCGACGACGGCGGCCGACGGGCCCGTGTCGACGATCTGTGCGTCCGACGCGGGCAGCCCGAGGAAGCCGTCGGGGCCGAGCGCGATGCCCACGCGCGCGTAGAGGGTGCCGGCGAGGGTGGCCGCGTACCCGATGACGAGGGTGCGCCACCAGCCGAGGCAGATCTCGGCGAGCCCGAACACCACCAGGATCTGGGCGAGCGCCCCCCACACGGGCAGGTCGAGCGCGGGCACGAACAGGGACAGCGGGGTGCGTACGAGGGCGAGCCAGAGGGGTTCGTCGGCGCGTACGGAGCCCAGGTTCTGGATGAACTGGAAGCCCCACGACTGGTTCTGCACGAACTGGAACACCGCCGTCAGACAGACCGCCGTGAGTGTCATCGGCGCGGCCCGCCAGCCGCGCTCCGCCAGCCCGTCCCGCACGGCCGCCCACAGGGGCCCCCACTCGGCGCGTGCCAGACGGGCGAGCGTTCTCATTCTTGTGACTCCAGGGGTGCGCGCTGTGACTCCAGATGCCTGCGGTGCAGCCACTTCGGCAACCCCGGCGCCTCCAGGAACCCTTCGGCGCGCGCGGCGGCGATGCCGATACGGGGCAGGTCCGCGCTCTTCTCGAAGAGCAGGAACCGGGGTTCCCAGATGGGCCGGTACTTGGCGTTGGCTCGGTACAGCGACTCGATCTGCCACCAGCGCGAGAAGAAACTCAGCAGGGAGCGCCACAGCCGAAGGACCGGGCCCGCGCCGAGACGCGAGCCACGTTCGAAGACGGAACGGAACATGGCGAAGTTGAGTGAGACCTGGGTGATCTTGATCTCGTCGGCGCGCTGGAGGAGTTCGATGACCATGAACTCCATGAGGCCGTTCTCGGATGCGCGGTCCCGGCGCATCAGGTCGAGTGAGAGCCCCCGCGGACCCCACGGCACGAAGGAGAGGACGGCCCGCAACTCGCCGGTCCCGTCGGTGCATTCGAGCATCACGCACTGCCCGTCCGCCGGGTCGCCGAGCCTGCCGAGCGCCATCGAGAAGCCGCGCTCGGTCGCGCCGTCCCGCCAGTCGTCGGCGCGTGCGAGCAGCAGCCGCATCTCGTCGTCGGGAATGTCCGCGTGCCGCCGGATACGGACCTGGTACCCGGCGCGCTTGACCCGGTTGTACGCCTGCCGCACGGTCCGCATCGCCCGCCCGTCCAGGGTGAAGTCGGCGGTTTCGACGAGCGCTTCGTCGCCGAGTTCGAGTGCGTCCAGGCCGTGCCGGGCGTAGATCGTGCCCGCCTCCTCGCTCGCGCCCATCACGGCCGGGAGCCAGCCGTGCACGCGGGCCTCGGCGAGCCAGGGTTCGATCGCGCCCGGCCACGCCTCGGGGTCGCCGATCGGATCGCCGGACGCCAGCGACACCCCGCCGACCACGCGGTACGCCACGGCCGCCTTGCCCGTCGGCGACCACACCACGCTCTTCTCGCGGCGCAGCGCGAAGTACCCCAGCGAGTCACGGTCGCCGAACCGGTCGAGCAGCGCCCGCAGCCGCTCCTCGTCGCCCTCGGTGAGCGGGTCGACGGCGCGGCGGGAGCGGAACGCGGCGTACAGGACGGCGAGCAGGAGGAGGGTACTGATGACGTTGATGACGACGTTGACCCAGTTCGACGTCTCGATGCCGGGGAAGCGCTCGTCGTTCGCGGCGACCGAGATCAGCCGGAGGGTGCCGTAGCGCCAGCGGTCCAGGAAGGTCGAGCGGTACTCGTCGTGGGCGTGGTTGGTGAGGGTGACCAGGAGCGCCGCGAACAGCGACGACACCAGCAGCCCGCCGGCCGCGACGAGCGCCGCGAGCCGGGGGTTGGAGCGGTCGCCCTTGGCGTAGAACTCCCGGCGGCCGACCAGGAGCGCCGCGAAGAACGCGGCGGTCAGGAGCAGCGACACCCAGTTCTGTACGGATCCCCTGATCTCGGGGAAGACCATCGCGAAGGCGAAGAGCAGCAGGAACAGGCCGCTCACCACGAGGTTGAGGATCCACGCGGCCCGTTTGCGGCGGCGCATCGTGATCGCCAGGAACATGGTGAACGCGCCGGACGCGAAGCCCGCGGTCAGCAGATACGGCGTGAACAGGTTCTCCTGGTTGTGCCGCCGCAGGTCCTGGCCGAGGGAGACCCAGACGGCGCTCAGGAAGTTGACGAAGGTGACGGCCCGGAGGTACCAGACCGCGAACCCGGCGGCTCGCCGTGGAGCGGCGGTGGAGCGGGGCCGGGTGCCGTCCCGGACGGCCTCGTCCCGGTCCTGCTCCTGCGTCTGCGCCACGGCCGTACGGACATCTCCCATGATGAGGGATCATATGGGGCACTTGGGTGTGCCACCCGTCCGCCGTTCGCTTCCGCCCGGACGGAGTCCTACTCAGCGGCCTCCGTGGCCCCTTCCGTGTCCGTCTCCGTCTCCGCGGGCCCGGCCTCCGTACGCTCCGAAAGCTCCGCCGACAGCGCCGCGGCGGCCCGGACCAGCGGCAGCGCGAGCAGCGCGCCGACGCCCTCACCGACCTTGACGCCCTGCTCCAGTACGGGTTCCAGGGCCATCCGGTCCAGGGCCTTCGCCTGCGCGGGCTCCCCGCTGCCGTGTCCGGCCAGCCACCAGTCCGGCGCCCGGAACGCGACCCGCTGCGCCACCAGCGCGCACGCCGCCGACACCACGCCGTCCAGGATCACCGGTGTCTTGCGGACCGCGCACTGCAACAGGAACCCGGTCGCCGCCGCGATGTCGGCGCCGCCCACCGCCGCGAGCAACTGCAACTGGTCGCCGAGCACCGGCCGCGCCCGGCGCAGCGCGTCGCGTACCGCCGCGCACTTGCGCATCCACGCCAGGTCGTCGATGGTCTCGCCGCCGCGCCCGGTCACCACGGAGGCGTCGGTGCCGCACAGCGCCGCGACCAGCGTCGCCGCCGCCGTCGTACCGCCCACGCTCAGATCGCCGAGCACCACCAGATCCGTACCGGAGTCCGCCTCCTCGTCGGCGACGGCCATCCCGGTGCGGAACGCGGCCTCCGCCTCCTCGGGCGTCAGCGCGTCCTCGACGTCGATCCGCCCGGAGCCGCGCCGCACCCGGTGGCGTACGACCTCGTCGGGCAGGGTGTCCCGGTCGCAGTCGAGCGCCAGGTCGACCACCCGGATCGGCACGTCGAGGCGGCGGGCCAGGATGGCGACGGGGCTGGTGCCGTCCAGGACGGCGCGCACCAGCCGGTCGGCGGTGCCGGCGGGCCGTGCGGAGACGGCGAGTTCGGCGATCCCGTGGTCGCCGGCGAACAGGACGACGCGGGGCCGCTCGATCGGCCGGACCGGTACGGAGCCCTGCGCCGCCGCCAGCCACTCGCCGAGTTCGTCGAGGCGGCCCAGCGCCCCGGGCGGCACGACGAGCCGTTCCCTGCGCTCCTCGGCGTCGCGGCGCACACCGCCGTCGGGGCGCTCGATCAGGTCGGTGAAGTCGTCGAGATTGAGGGACGTCATTCGCCGAACAGTACCGGCAGCGCCCGCGTCCGGTACCCGGCCTCCCGCGTTGGCGGCGGCACGTGACGCACCGGTTCCGCTCTGTCGTTGAACCCGTCGGCATGATCCCTTACGTTCCGGTTTGTGCCCTCCACAGAGCAGACCGTCGCCGAGCGGACCGTCGCCGAGCGGCGCCCCGCGTATCTGACCGAACTCGCCCGCGGCACCGACCACTTCCACGAGCGCCGCCGCCCCGACTGCCCCTGGTGCGGCTCGACGGCCCTCGCCGTCCGCCTGCGCACCCCCGACCTCCTCCAGCACAAACCCGGCGCCTTCGTCATCGAACGGTGCCGGGACTGCGGCCACTGCTTCCAGAACCCGCTGCTGACCCCCGAGGGCCTGGAGTTCTACGAGCGCGACGCGGCGGCCAGGACCGCGCGGGTCTTCGCCGCCCGGCACGGGGTACGGCGCCACCGGTCCGCCGCCCGCGCGCTGCTGCCGTTCGGGGAGCCGGAGAGCTGGCTCGACGTGGGCACAGGCGACGCCCTGTTCCCGGCGGTCGCGCAGCAGATCCACCCGTACACCTCCTTCGACGGCCTGGACGCGGGCCCGGCTGTCGAGAAAGCGGCGGAACGGGGCCGGATCGAGGAGGCCCACAGGGGACCACTCCCCACACTGGCGCCCCGCCTTACGGATCGCTACGACGTCCTGAGCATGTTCCACCACTTGGAACGCGTCCTCGACCCACGCGCCGAACTCGTCGCCGCGCACACCGTCCTGCGCCCCGGCGGACACCTGCTGATCGAGACCCCGGACCCCGACAGCCGGGCCGCCGCCCTCCTGGGCCGCTGGTGGCCGTCCCACTGCCGCACCCTCCACCTGATCCCGCCGGCCAACCTCACCCGCGAACTCCGCCACCTGGGCTTCACGATCATCCTCACGGACCACCGAGCGGCCCACGCCCCCCTGGACCTCTCAGGCGCCCTGACCCTGGCTCTGGACCACTACCTACCGCGCCCCGACACCCCCTGGCGCACCCACCCGCCAACCTCCGCCCAACGCAGGGCGCGCACCTTCCTCACCCGGGCAACCATCCCCCTGACCACAGCGGCCCAGGCCACGGACCACGCGCTGACCCCCCTGACCTCCAGGACGACCTTCACGAACGCGTACCGGGTGATCGCCCGCAAGGACACTCGGGCCTAGCGCAAACGAAGGGCCTGACCGGCGACGACAAGCAGGACATGTTCACACTCGGCGGCGAACGCAGCGTTCAGGCGGCCGAGTTCATCGCGGTAGCGGCGGCCGGAGGCGGTCGCGGGGACGATGCCGGAGCCGACCTCGTTGGACACGGTGACGACGGTACGGCGAGTCCGCCGCAGGGCCGACGTCAGTTCGTCGACCCTGCGCCGCAACTCCCGTTCACCGCCCCCGCCCCACTCGGCGTCGTCCCACGCGTTCACGGAGTCCATGGCGTCGGTGAGCCACAGCGACAGACAGTCGATGAGCAGCGGCGGCCCGGCCTCATCGAGGAGCGGCACCAGGTCACAGGTCTCGGCGGTACGCCACGACCCGGGCCGCCGCTCCCGGTGCGCCCCCACGCGTACCGCCCACTCCGCGTCCCCGTCGCGCGCCCCGCCGGTGGCCACGTACAGCACATCGGGGAACGCGGCGAGCCGCCGCTCGGCCTCCACCGACTTCCCGGACCGCGCGCCGCCGAGTACGAGGGTCCGGCGCGGCACGTCCGGTACGTCCTCGTAGGCGCCCACGACCAGCGTCGTACCGTCCGGGACGGCCCGCGCCCCGGCCGCCGCGAGGCGGCGCCGCAGCTCACGGCCCGGCGGCACGTCGTGGTCGAGATGGACGGCGATCAGATCGGTGGTCGGCCCCACGGCCCCGGCCGCCCGCAGCCGCGCAACCCCGTCCGGCCGCCCCACGACATCGGCGAGCACCAGGTCGTACGGGCCGTCGTCGGCGAGCCCCGCGGGCGCCGCGCCCGGCGGCAGATAGAGCAGCCGCTGCCCGTCGGGACCGGTGACCGCGTACCCCGTACCGGGGGAGTCCATCGGCACCGCGCGCACCCGGTGCCCGGTGAGCAGCGCCAGTTCGCGCCCGTCGGGCACCCGTCCGGGCTGCGGCAGCCCGGCGGGCACGTCGACGGCCGGCCCGTCGTGCGGATGCGACAGCAGCACCTGCCGCACGCCCCCGAGCGAGTGACCCGCCCGAGCAGCGGCGAACGCCGCGCCCGGCGTCAGATCGAGCAGCAACGTCCCGTCCACGAGCACAGCAGTCGGCCGCCGAGCAGCATCCCGCAACGCCAAAGCACAAACAGCACAGGGACAACCCCCCCGGGGCAGCCCGTCGGGCCCAGCGGTACCAAGCAGTGTGAGTTCCACGGAAAGATCTTCCCGCGTCCAGGAGAGGAGGGCGAACGCCGACAGACGGCCAGCGAACGGATGACGGGCAGCACCCGCCTTTCGAGGTGGCGGGCAACGCCCGCCTTTCAGGGGCGCGGGGAACTGCGCACCCGGCCACGGACGACCCGCACGTCCCCACCGGCATCACCCCGACGGCGAACCCCGCTGCCACGAACGACCCCCGCATTCCGAACCGGTAACCAAGCGGAGCGCATAGGCTTCGGGGTGGTGAACAGCGTGATCGACCCCCAGGAGGCTGGCATGGCGGCGTGGACGTGGCGGTTCGAAAAGGCCGACGGGACCGAGGTCCCGCCCGCGGTGCAGCCCGAGGAGTTCACCACGCAGGGCGACGCCGAGTCCTGGATCGGCGAGGAGTGGAAGGCGCTCGTCGCGGGCGGCGCCGACCAGGTCCGCCTGTTCGAGGACGCGACCGAGATCTACGGGCCGATGAGCCTGCACGCGGAGACGGCGACCGAGACCGAGACGGAGGACGCCGCGTCCTGAGCGCCGCGTACCGCACCGCCCGCGCCCGGCCGTACACACCTACGGCCGGGCGCACCCGCCCCACCCACGCGCTACATCTCGCCCAGCGTCACGTCGACCGTGCTCTGGTTCCCGTCCCGCTCGTACGTCACCTGCACCTTGTCGCCCGGTTTGGCGGAGGCCAGGACCTCGGACAGCGAGGTGATCGTGGTGATCTGCTGCCCGCCCAGCTTGGTGATGATGTCCCCGGCCCGGAGCCCCGCCTTCTGGGCGGCCCCGCCGTTCGTCACGGCCACGATCGCGACCCCGGCCGGCTGGTAGTTGGGCCCGACGACCGTACGCCCCGTGATGCCGAGCGCGGCCCGTCCCGAATCGGTCACCGTGCCCTGCTTGATGATCTGGTCCGCGACGGTCTTCACCATGTTCGCGGGGATCGCGAAGCCGATCCCGGGCGCCGCGCTGTTGCTCAACTGGGGGTCGGTCGCCGCGAGCGTCGGGATACCGATGACCTTGCTGTCCAGATTGACCAGGGCGCCCCCGCTGTTGCCGGGGTTGATCGCGGCCGACGTCTGGATCATGTTGGCGATGGTCGCACCGGTGCCCCCGCCCCCGTTGCCCTCGCTGACGGTCCGCCCGACCGCCGACACGATGCCCTGCGTGACGCTGGAGGACAGCCCGAGCGGTGAGCCCATCGCCAGCACGATCTGCCCGACCTGGACCTGCGAGGAGTCCGCGAACGACGCCGCTTTCAGACCCGACGGCACACTGTCCAGCTTGACCACGGCGAGGTCCTGCTCCGGGTAGGCGAACACCAGCTTGGCGGTCAGCGCCGTCTCGTTGTTGGCGGTGGTCACCTTGAAGGTCCGGTCGGAGCCGACCACGTGCGCGTTCGTGACGATGTGGCCCTGACCGTCGTAGACCACACCGGAGCCGAGGTCCTTGGAGCCCTGGATCTGTACGACGGACGGCAGGACGTCCTTGATGACCTTCTCGTAGTCGTCCTGGAGGCTGTTCGACGCCTTGACCGGCGGGGCGGCCCGGGTGGTCGTGTCGGTCTTCCCGGACGATGAACCGGCATCGGAGCAGCCACCGATCAGCGCCACGGAGACCACGCAGGCCATGGAGGCCGCCAGGGGGAGCAGCAGCCGGTGGCCACGGGTACGGCGATGGGTACGGGGGGTTATGTCCATGTCCGGAGTATCACTTCGGACAGGTATGTCCGGCTTCCGGTGGGGGTCCGATCAGGTACCCCGCGTCAGAACCCCTGTCGGCACCTGCCTCAGCCCCGCACCCCGCACAGATGCAGCAGCGCCGCGACCCCGCGATACGGATCCGTCCGCCCCGCGCGCTCCTCCGCGTCGAGCAGGGCCGCCGTGTCGGGCGGTGGCGGGGTCCCGTCGGGGGCGGTGTCCGTGAAGACGCGCACGCCGTACCAGGCGTGCAGGGGCGCCCCGATCCCCGCGAGCGTGGCGGTGAGCGCGTCCAGCCGGTCGGCCCGCACGTCGAGCCCGAGCCGATTCCGGTACGCGGTCGAGTCGAAGGCCGCCAGGGCCCCCGCCCAGTCCCCGTTCAGGCCGGGCCGCATCGCCAGTGCGTCGGCGTTCCGTACCAGCAGGGACAGCAGACCGCCCGAGGCCAGCATCCGGGCCAGGCCCGCGACCAGCGGATCCGGCTCCTCGACATACATGAGCACGCCATGGCACAGCACCACGTCGAAGCTGCCGGGAAGGAAGTGGACGCCCGTGTCCCGGCCGTCGCCCTCGATCAGCCGCACCCGCTGCCGGATGCCCTCCGGTTCCGCGGCCAGGGCGTCCCGCGCGGCGGCGATCATCCGCGCGTCCTGCTCCAGACCCGTCACCTCGTGCCCGGCGCGCGCCAGGCGCAGCGCCTGGGTGCCCTGCCCCATGCCGACGTCGAGCACGCGCAGCCGCCGTCCCACCCGGAACCGGCCGGCTATCTGCTCGTCGAGCTGCCGCGCCACCAGCTCCTGCCGTACGGCGTCACGCAGCCCGCCCAGACCCTGCAGCCAGGCCGCCGCACCGTCCGGGAAAGGATCCGGATTCAGGGCCGCTCTCCGCGCTTGACCTGCGGCTTCGGCAGCCGCAGACGGCGCATCTGGAGCGTGCGCATCAGCGCGTAGGCCGTGGCGCCCTTCTTGGACTGGTCCGGGAAGCGCGCGTTCAGCTGCTTCTTCAGGCGGATCACCAGGCCGACCGAGTCCAGGATGATCAGCACGATCACGGCGAGCCAGAGCAGCATCCCGATGTTCTGGAGCTGCGGCACCCGGACCATGCTCAGCACGAGGATGATCACGGCGAGCGGCAGGAAGAACTCCGCGATGCAGAAGCGCGAGTCGACGAAGTCACGCGCGAACTTCCGCACCGGGCCCTTGTCGCGGGCGGGCAGATAACGCTCGTCGCCACTGGCCAGCGCCTGGCGCTGGCGCTCCATCGCGGTACGCCGCTCGTCGCGCTGACGCTTCGATGCGTCCTTGCGCGTGAGCTTCGTGTTCGCCACGGAGCGGCGCGGCGTCTGGGCCTCGCTGCGCTTGGGGGTCGGGCGGCCCTTCGGGGCCTGCGGGTCACGGGGCTGCTTGGAGTCGGTCACGGCCGCCTTGGCGGCGGTGGCCTTCTCTTCCTTGGCACGGCTACGGAACACAAAACCCAAGGGTACGGGGTGCCGAGGTATGGACACCGGTCAGGTGGGGAACGATCCGGCAACACCGGTCGTCCTTCTAGGGACAGACCGGACGTTGCCGACGGTTCCTCCGGTGGGCCTCGGGGAACACCTACTCCCTACGCCGGAGCGGAGTCGGACGCAGTCGTCCTTGGGGATGACCGCATCCGTCCCCGAACAGTGCGGTAATAGAGGCAGGACCCGTACTGTGGGACCTGTTGGAGAGCTTGAGCTGGAGTCCGTCAGAAGGGGGCGCGCGAAGCCCATGAGCGGTGTCATGAAGCGTATGGGGATGATCTTCCGCGCGAAGGCGAACAAAGCCCTTGACCGGGCCGAGGACCCGCGCGAGACCCTCGATTACTCGTACCAGAAGCAACTGGAGCTGCTCCAGAAGGTGCGCCGCGGTGTCGCCGACGTGGCGACCTCGCGCAAGCGCCTTGAGCTGCAGCTCAACCAGCTCCAGGGCCAGTCCAGCAAGCTGGAGGACCAGGGCCGCAAGGCGCTCGCGCTCGGCCGCGAGGACCTGGCCCGTGAGGCGCTGTCCCGGCGCGCCGCGCTCCAGCAGCAGGTCACCGACCTGGAGACGCAGCACACCACCCTCCAGGGCGAGGAGGAGAAGCTCACCCTCGCGGCCCAGCGGCTCCAGGCCAAGGTGGACGCCTTCCGCACCAAGAAGGAGACCATCAAGGCCACGTACACCGCGGCCCAGGCGCAGACCCGGATCGGCGAGGCGTTCTCCGGCATCTCCGAGGAGATGGGCGACGTCGGCCTGGCGATCCAGCGCGCCGAGGACAAGACGGCGCAGCTCCAGGCCCGCGCGGGCGCGATCGACGAGCTGCTGGCGTCCGGCGCCCTCGACGACCAGTCCGGCATGGCCAAGGACGACATCGCCGCCGAGCTGGACCGCATCTCGGGTGGTACGGATGTAGAGCTGGAGCTGCAGCGCATGAAGGCCGAGCTGGCGGGCGGCACCTCGTCGTCGCAGCAGGCCATCGAGGGCGGTCAGCAGTCCGGTCAGCAGTCCGGCCAGGCGCAGCAGCCGCAGGACACTCCGCGCTTCGACAAGCAGTAACCGGTCGAGCAGTAATCGGTCGAGCAGTAATCGGTCGGGCAGTAACCCCGAGAAGCAGTGGCCCACGCCGAGGAGGGCGTCATGATCGTACGGATCATGGGGGAGGGGCAGGTGAGGCTGGCCGACAGCCACCTCGCCGAACTGAACAAGCTGGACGACGAACTGTTGGCCGAGGTGGAGAACGGCGACGGTCCTGGCTTCCGGCTCACCCTGACCACACTCCTGGACAAGGTCCGGGAGCTGGGCACGCCCCTCCCGGACGACTCCCTCGAACCGTCGGAACTGATCCTTCCGTCCCCGGACGCGACGATCGAAGAGGTCCGCGACCTGCTGACGGACGAGGGTCTGATCCCCGGCTGACCGGCTGACTGACCGGCCCTGCGGGCTCCCCTGCGGACCGGGTCGGACGGCGTCGGACGGCGTCGGACGGATATATCGAACGGCCGCAGGGCCGAGGGCCGACCACGGATCAGGCCGTGGTCGGGTCACGTCCCACGCGGGAGGAGCACGGCCGTGCATCACCGGGCGAAAGCCGCCCGCTCCTGGCTCCAGGAGCACCCTTTGGCACCGGACGCCGCGCTCGCCGCCGGCGTCCTCGTCTGCATGATCGCCGGCGCCTTCGTCGACCCGCAGAAGCACGGCCCCGACCAATGGGGTACCCACACCCCCAGCGCCTTCAGCCTCGTCCTCATGGTGCTGGCCGCCACCGCGCTGATCTTCCGGCGCCGCGCCCCCGTGCCGGTTCTCTGCGCCACCGGCGCCCTCTCCTTCGTGGAACTGGTCAGCGGCGAGCCCCGCGCCCCCGTCGTCATGAGCGTCGTCGTCGCGCTGTACACCGTCGCCGCCACCACCGACCGGCCCACCACCGCACGGGCCGGCCTGCCCACGATGACCGCCCTGACCGCCGCCGCCATGCTCGCCGGACCCCTGCCCTGGTACGCGCAGGAATACCTCGGCATCTTCGCCTGGACCGGTATGGCAGCGGCGGCGGGCGACGCCGTCCGCAGCCGCCGCGCCTTCGTGCACGCCATACGCGAACGCGCGGAACGCGCCGAACGCACCCGCGACGAGGAGGCCCGCCGCCGGGTGGCCGAGGAGCGCCTCCGGATCGCCCGCGACCTGCACGACGTCGTCGCCCACCACATCGCCCTCGTCAACGTCCAGGCGGGCGTCGCCGCGCACGTCATGGACAAGCGCCCCGACCAGGCCAAGGAAGCCCTCGCCCACGTCCGGGAGGCCAGCCGCTCCGCGCTCGGCGAGCTGCGCGCCACCGTCGGCCTGCTCCGGCAGTCCGGCGACCCCGAGGCCCCCACCGAACCCGCGCCGGGCCTGGACCGCCTGGAAGAGCTGGTCGACACCTTCCGCAACGCCGGGCTGCCCGTCGAGGTCGCCCGCGGCGACCACGGCACCGCCCTGCCCGCCGCCGTCGACCTCGCCGCGTACCGGATCATCCAGGAGGCCCTGACCAATGTGCAGAAGCACGCGGGCGAGGGTGCGAAGGCCGAGGTCAGTGTCGTCCGGGTAGGCCCCCGGGTGGAGATCACCGTCCTTGACGACGGCGGAGCGACCGCGGCGGTCGGTGACGCACCGCCGCCCGAGTCGGACCGGCCGCTGGAGGAGGGCGGCGGGCACGGACTGCTCGGCATGCGCGAACGCGTCGGCGCGCTCGGCGGTAGCTGCGCCGCGGGACCCCGTTACGGAGGCGGCTTCCGGGTCCATGCGATCCTGCCGGTCAAGACCCGTGCCGGCCGGGGCACGAAGGAGACGGGGGACCGCGTATGACCGCCATCCGGGTGCTGCTCGCCGACGACCAGGCACTGCTGCGCAGCGCGTTCCGGGTCCTCGTCGACTCCGAACCCGACATGGAGGTGGTCGGCGAGGCGTCCGACGGCGCCGAAGCGGTACGCCTCGCCGGCACCGAGCGGGCCGACGTCGTCCTCATGGACATTCGGATGCCCGGCACCGACGGCCTCGCCGCGACCCGGCTGATCTGCGCCGACCCGGCCCTCGCCGGGGTCCGGGTGGTGATGCTGACGACGTTCGAGGTGGACGAGTACGTGGTCCAGTCGCTGCGGGCCGGCGCCTCGGGATTCCTCGGCAAGGGCTCGGAGCCCGAGGAACTCCTCAACGCGATCCGGGTCGCCGCGGGCGGCGAGGCCCTGCTGTCCCCGGCCGCGACCAAGGGCCTGATCGCCCGGTTCCTCGCCCAGAGCGACGGCGCCGACGACCGCGACCCGGCCCGCGCCGAACGGCTCGACGCCCTCACCGTGCGCGAGCGCGAAGTCCTCGTCCAGGTCGCCGGCGGCCACTCCAACGACGAGATCGCCGAGCGCCTCGAAGTCAGCCCGCTCACGGTGAAAACGCATGTGAACCGGGCCATGGCCAAGCTCGGCGCCCGCGACCGCGCGCAACTCGTCGTCATCGCCTACGAGTCGGGACTCGTCCGCCCCCGCACGGACTGACGCCCACAGAACCACGGGTCCATTCGTCCACCCGACGGCCAAGGGCCTCTCGTTTGGATCAGGCCGGGCTCGCGGGCCCTGGCGCCGCACCTCGCCGCGTTGTCGTCGGTCGCCAGGGCGCCGCCCTGACTCCCTCCTCCGCCTTGCGATGCACGGCACCAGACCCCGCTCCCTGATCCGGCCTGATCCAAACGAAAGACCACTAGACCCGAAGGTGTATGGCGCGTACTCCGCCCGCAGTATGCGCCGCATAAGGGAAAGGGACCTGGGGGCGAGGAAGACGGGTTCGGGCATGGCGCAAGGTGTATCCCGGGGGGTTCAGATATCCCTCCTCCTGCCGCGCAAGCCACAGAAGAGAGACCGCACCCATGTCCTGGCTGTCGAAATTCAGCCTCGCCCAGCGGGCCCTGATAGGACTGATGTCGATCATCGCGATCGTCTTCGGTGCCATCGCGATACCCCAGCTCAAGCAGCAGTTGCTGCCCACCATCGAACTTCCGATGGTGTCCGTCCTGGCCCCGTACCAGGGTGCGTCTCCCGATGTGGTCGAGAAGCAGGTCGTCGAACCGCTGGAAGACAGCATCAAGGCGGTCGACGGCATCACCGGTGTCACCTCCACGGCGAGCGAGGGCAGCGCCGTGATCATGGCCCAGTTCGACTTCGGGGGCGGCGGCACCAAGCAGCTCGTCGCCGATGTCCAGCAGGCCGTGAACCGCGCCCGCGCCCAACTGCCCAACTCGGTCGACCCGCAGGTCATCGCCGGCTCGACGGACGACATCCCGACCGTCGTCCTCGCCGTCACCTCGGACAAGGACCAGCAGGCGCTCAAGGACCAGCTCGACCGTACGGTCGTACCCGAGCTGAGGAACATCGACGGCGTCGGCCAGGTCACCATCGACGGCGTCCGCGACCTCCAGGTCACCGTCACCCCGAACGACAAGAAGATGGCGCAGGCCGGTCTCACATCGGCGGCGCTCGGCCCGGCGCTCCAGGCGGGCGGCGCCACCGTCCCGGCCGGCTCCTTCGACCAGGACGGCAGCAACCGCACGGTCCAGGTCGGCGGCGGCTTCACCTCGCTGAAGCAGATCGAGGACCTGATGATCACGGGCCAGGGCGGCACGCCGCCCGTACGCCTCGGTGATGTCGCCTCGGTGAAGCAGGAGCCGTCGAAGGCGACCTCGCTCACCCGCACCAACGGCAAGCCCAGCCTCGCGGTCGCGCTCACCATGGACCAGGACGGCAGCGCCGTCGCCATCTCCGACGCGGTCAAGGACAAGCTGCCCGACCTCCGCAAGGACCTCGGCTCCGGCGCCACGCTCACCGTCGTCAGCGACCAGGGCCCCGCGGTCTCCAAGTCCATCGACGGCCTCACCACCGAGGGCGCGCTCGGTCTGCTCTTCGCGGTCCTCGTGATCCTGGTGTTCCTGGCGTCGATCCGCTCGACGCTGGTCACCGCGGTCTCCATCCCGCTCTCGATCGTCCTCGCGCTGATCGTCCTGTGGACCCGCGACCTGTCGCTCAACATGCTGACCCTCGGTGCCCTGACCATCGCCATCGGCCGCGTCGTGGACGACTCGATCGTGGTCCTGGAGAACATCAAGCGCCACCTCGGCTACGGCGAGGAGCGCGAGGAGGCCATCCTCAAGGCGGTCAAGGAGGTCGCGGGCGCCGTGACCGCCTCGACCCTGACCACCGTCGCGGTGTTCCTGCCGATCGGTCTGGTCGGCGGCATGGTCGGCCAGCTGTTCGGCTCGTTCAGCCTGACCGTGACGGCGGCGCTCCTCGCGTCCCTGCTGGTCTCGCTGACCGTCGTCCCGGTGCTCTCGTACTGGTTCCTGCGGCCCCCGAAGGCCGCGCGGGGCGTCGACCCCGACGAGGCGCGCCGCCTGGCGGAGGAGAAGGAGGCCAAGAGCCGCCTCCAGCGCGTGTACGTGCCGGTGCTGCAGTTCGCCACCCGCCGCCGCTTCACCAGCCTCGCCATCGCGATCCTGGTGCTCGTCGCGACCTTCGCGATGGCGCCCCTGTTGAAGACCAACTTCTTCGACCAGGGCGAGCAGGAGATCGTGACGATCAAGCAGCAGCAGAAGCCGGGCACCAGCCTGGCGGCGACCGACGCGTCCGCGAAGAAGATCGAGACGATGCTCGAAGGCATCGACAACGTCAAGGACTACCAGGTCACCATCGGCTCGTCCGGCTTCATGGCGGCCTTCGGCGGCGGCACGGACACCAACCAGGCTTCGTTCCAGGTCACGTTGGAGGACAAGGCGACCTTCGACAAGACCCGGGACCAGATCGAGGAGGGGCTCGGCAAGCTCTCCGGCATCGGTCAGACGACGCTCTCCGCCGGTGACGGGTTCGGCAGCCAGGACCTCAGCGTCGTGGTGAAGGCCGCGGACGGCGACGTGCTGCGCAAGGCGGCCGACGAGGTCCGGGACACCGTCGCGAAGCTGGACGACGTCACCGACGTCCAGAGCGACCTGTCGCAGTCCGTCCCGCGGATCTCCGTCACCGCCAACGACAAGGCCGCGGCGGCCGGTTTCAACGATGCCACGCTCGGCGCCGCCGTCACCCAGGCGGTGGGCGGCTCGGTCAGCGGCAAGGCGACCCTCGACGACACCGAGCGCGACATCGTCGTCCGGTCCGCGAACCCCGCCGAGACCCTGGACCAGCTCAAGGCGCTGCCGCTCGGTCAGGTGAAGCTCGGTGACATCGCCACCGTGAAGCTGGTCGACGGTCCGGTCTCCATGACCCGGATCGACGGTCAGCGGGCCGCGACCATCACGGCCCGGCCGACCGGCGACAACACCGGCGCGGTCAGCACCGAACTCCAGTCGAAGATCGACTCGCTGAAGCTGCCCGACGGCGCCACCGCGTCCATCGGCGGTGTCTCGGAGGACCAGGACGACGCGTTCAAGAACCTGGCCCTGGCGATGCTGGCGGCCATCGCGATCGTCTTCATGCTGCTGGTCGCGACGTTCCGCTCGCTGATCCAGCCGCTGATCCTGCTGGTGTCGATCCCGTTCGCGGCGACCGGCGCGATCGGCCTGCTGCTCCTCACCGGTACGCCGATGGGTGTGCCCGCGATGATCGGCATGCTGATGCTCATCGGCATCGTCGTCACCAACGCGATCGTGCTGATCGACCTGATCAACCAGTACCGGCGCCAGGGCTACAGCACGGTCGAGGCCGTCATCGAGGGCGGCCGGCACCGGCTCCGCCCGATCCTGATGACGGCGCTGGCGACGATCTTCGCGCTGCTGCCCATGGCGCTCGGCGTCACGGGCGAGGGCGGATTCATCGCCAAGCCGCTCGCGGTGGTCGTGATCGGCGGACTGATCTCGTCGACGCTGCTGACCCTGCTCCTCGTCCCGACGCTGTACGCGTTCGTCGAACTCCGCAAGGACAAGCGACGCGCCAAGCGCGAGGCGAAGCGGGCGGGCGGCGACGGGGGCGTCCCGCCGCAGGCGACGGAGGCACCGGAGCCGGCACAGGTCTGACGGCCGGGTTCCACCGGTAGCGCACAAGAGGGGCCCGGGGTACGCACGTACCCCGGGCCCCTCTCAGGTTCTGTCCACGGAAGAGTCCGTTACGGAAGAGCCAGCATCCGCTCCAGCGCGAGCTTCGCGTACTTCTCCGTCTCGCGGTCCACCTCGATGCGGTTGACCAGGTTCCCCTCGGCCAGGGACTCCAGGGTCCACACCAGGTGCGGGAGGTCGATGCGGTTCATGGTCGAGCAGAAGCAGACCGTCTTGTCGAGGAAGACGACCTCCTTGCCCTGGTCGGCGAAACGGTTCGCCAGGCGCCGTACGAGATTCAGCTCCGTACCGATCGCCCACTTCGAACCGGCGGGCGCCGCCTCCAGCGTGTTGATGATGTACTCCGTCGAGCCGACCTGGTCCGCCGCCGCGACGACCTCGTGCTTGCACTCGGGGTGCACCAGGACGTTGACGCCGGGGATCCGGGCCCGTACGTCCTCGACGGACTCCAGCGAGAAGCGGCCGTGCACGGAGCAGTGGCCCCGCCACAGGATCATCTTCGCGTCGTGCAACTGCTCGGCGGTCAGACCGCCGCCGGGCTTGTGCGGGTTGTAGACGACGCAGTCGGCCGGCGAGAGACCGAGGTCGCGGACGGCGGTGTTGCGCCCGAGGTGCTGGTCCGGCAGGAAGAGCACCTTCTCACCCTGCGCGAAGGCCCACTCCAGGGCGCGGCGCGCGTTGGACGAGGTGCAGATCGTGCCGCCGTGCCGGCCCGTGAACGCCTTGATGTCCGCGGACGAGTTCATGTACGAGACGGGCACGACCTGCTCGGCGACGCCCGCGTCCGTCAGCACGTCCCAGCACTCGGCGACCTGCTCGGCGGTCGCCATGTCGGCCATCGAACAGCCGGCCGCGAGGTCGGGCAGGACGACCTTCTGGTCGTCGCCTGTGAGGATGTCCGCGGACTCGGCCATGAAGTGCACACCGCAGAAGACGATGTACTCGGCCTCCGGGCGCGCGGCGGCGTCCCTGGCCAGCTTGAACGAGTCACCCGTGACGTCCGCGAACTGGATGACCTCGTCGCGCTGGTAGTGGTGCCCGAGTACGAAGACCTTGTCCCCGAGCTTCTCCTTGGCCGCGCGGGCGCGCTCCACCAGGTCCGGGTCGGACGGTGACGGCAGGTCTCCGGGGCACTCCACGCCCCGCTCGCTGCGCGGGTCGGCCTCGCGGCCGAGCAGCAGCAGGGCGAGCGGGGTCGGCTGGACATCCAAGGGCTGGGCGGTGGTCACGTCACGCACCCTTTCTTCTCTGCGAGGGATGGCCCCGGGGCGCTGCTCCGCGCCGCTCGGGGCTCTCGGGCGGCCCGCGGGCTCGTGCCCCGGCCCCCCTTTTCGTCTATTTGACGCTATCTATCATAACTGCTTCACGTCACTTTGACGATGGCCATCGCGTCGATGTGACGCATCACCGGCAGCCGCGACCATGCCGGTCCGCGGGCCCATGTGCGAGCATGGAAGCGCACGCGAAAAGCGAGCGGAAAGACACCCCAGGCCCGGAATGAATCCGCGGCCCCGCCGGTTGCACACGTCGGCAAGCAGTCTCCGTACAACCCGGGAGAGATGTAGATGTCCGTATCGGACGAGACCACGACCACCGACGGCATCGTTCTGTCCGACGCCGCCGCGGGCAAGGTCAAGGCCCTGCTCGACCAGGAAGGCCGGGACGACCTGGCGCTGCGCGTCGCCGTCCAGCCCGGCGGCTGCTCCGGCCTGCGGTACCAGCTCTTCTTCGACGAGCGCTCCCTCGACGGCGATGTCGTCAAGGACTTCGACGGCGTCAAGGTCGTCACCGACCGGATGAGCGCCCCGTACCTCGGCGGCGCCTCCATCGACTTCGTCGACACCATCGAGAAGCAGGGCTTCACGATCGACAACCCGAACGCCACGGGCTCCTGCGCCTGCGGTGACTCCTTCAGCTAAAGCACCCTCGCGGGTCTGACTCGCGGGTACGACGGTGGCGGCGCCCCGCATCACACAGGGGCGCCGCCACCGTCGTACCCGATGCCTTTTCAGCGCTCCTGGGGCGTGCCCTTCGGTGCGGTCTTCGACACCGCCTTGCCGTGCGCGTCCACGACTGTCCGGTCACCGAGGGGCGCGTCGAGCCGCACGGTCCGCTTCTCGAACTTGGCCATCGCGACGCAGAGCTGCCCCTTCTCCCCGGTCTCGGTCACCTTCACGGTCACCTCGTCGCCGCTCGCGCTCGCCGACGCCTCGTACGTGCTGCACACCCCGGCCGTGAAGTGCACCGTCAGCTCCGATCCGGACGCCTGGTACCAGTCGACGGGGACGCTACGGGTGACCGTCTCACCGGACGGCGGCTGCGAAACCGTCTCGGGCACCGCCAGATACGCGGGGTCCACCGCCGGATACGTCACCGTGAACGCGTCCCCCGCGCCCGGCGCCCGCACCTCGAACAGCCAGGACGGTACGAGCGCCTGCCGCCCGGCGACCGACTGGGCCGCGAGGCCGAAGGTGGCGCCCTTGACGTCGAGCGGCGCCCGCTTCGGCAGGTCGGTGGCCGACCCGTCGCCGCACGGCTGCTCCAGCCGGTCCTTGTGCGGGACGGGCGTCGCGCAGCCACCGATACCGACGCGCGAACCGCCCTCCTTGTTCAGCAGCTCCAGCGTCTCCCGGGCACCGAGTACCGGATACGTCGCCGCCTTCGCCGGCGCCTTCACCTGGCCGCTCCCGCCGACGACTTCACCACTCGCCGCGACCCGCACCCCGGTCGTCCACCCGTAGGTGGGCAGCCCGCCCACCGTCGGCTGCGCGTTCACCACCCGTACCGCACCCATGAGTTGACCCGCGTCGAGCTTCGCGTCGTCCTGGCCCAGGGCCTTCAGCACGGGAGCGGCGGCGGCCTTCGCGGTCCGCTCGGTCACCGGCTTCGCGGTGTCCGTGCCCTTCGGGGCGGTCGAGGTGCAGGTGGTCGCGGACTCGCAGTTGTCGGTGCCCTGCGCGTACCGCGAGAACGTCCAGGTGCCCGGCGCGTTCGTGTCCACCCGCAGTACCGGACCCGAGCCGTCCTTTGCGGCACCCACGACCCATGCCCCACCGGACCGCTGAGGCGTGCCCGCCACGCCCAACGCCTTTGCCAGCCGCCCCACTTCACCCGCGCCGACCTCGCCGTCCGGCCGGTACACGGCCGCGCTGCCCGGCCCGTCCGGCAGCGGACCCACCGCCCTGTACGCCGTCCCGTTCGGATCGGGCTCACCCGGCGCGATGCCCGGTGCCGAACTCCCCGCATCCGCCGGTACACCCGCGTACCCGTCCAGCGCGAGCGGTGGCGGTGTGGCCCCCCGGCCGCTCGGCGCGGCGGACTTGTCGTCGCCAGGGCCGCTGTCCGACGCGGTCGCGAGATACGCGCCGCCGCCCCCGGCCAGCAGCACCGCCGCCGCGACGGAGACGATCGTCCACGGGGAACGGCGCGCTCGCTGCCCGGTCGTGTCGTGGTCGTCCCGCTCGGTGCTCACCGCATCGCCCCTTCATTGCCCATGTCCCCCGCGCGGGGGACAGCGATGGGACGCACCGGGGGAGCGCACGGTTCCCCCGCGCGCCCCAGGAGGTACGGGGGTTTCCGGTACGGGCGTCTCAGTCGCCGTACTCGGACATGGCGTCGAGCAGCTTCGCCGACGCGGCGGGGACGACCACGCCGTGGATCCCGGGGGCGAAGGACGACGGCACCGGTCGCGGGGCGGCATCGTGCGGCGCCCTCCAGTGCGGCGCCATCCGGGCGCAGTCGCCGCGCAGTGAGGCGAGCCCGCCTTCGAGGTCGAGCGGAGCGGAATCCCGGAACCGGAAGTTCGTCATACGGGCACCGTAAGCACCCCGGACCCCGGCAAAAAAGACCTACTATCGGGTAGTTTTCCCACTTCGGCGCTGTTACCGGTGGCGCGGCGACCCGATAGCGTGAGATGTCAGCGCCGTCCACCCAGGAGCAGCCTCGCCGTGCGTATCGCAGTCACCGGCTCCATCGCCACCGACCATCTGATGACCTTCCCCGGCCGTTTCGCCGACCAGCTCGTCGCGGATCAGCTGCACACGGTCTCCCTCTCCTTCCTCGTCGACAGCCTCAATGTCCGCAGGGGTGGTGTCGGGGCGAACATCGCCTTCGGAATGGGACAGCTCGGCGCGACCCCGATCCTGGTGGGCGCGGCAGGCGCCGACTTCGACGAGTACCGGGCCTGGCTGGACCGGCACGGCGTCGACACCGCCTCCGTCCGTATCTCCGAAGTGCTGCACACCGCCCGCTTCGTCGTCACCACCGACGCCGACCACAACCAGATCGGCTCCTTCTACACGGGCGCGATGAGCGAGGCCCGTCTCATCGAACTCAAGGCCGTCGCCGACCGCGTGGGCGGTCTCGACCTCGTCCTCATCGGCGCCGACGACCCGGAGGGCATGCTCCGGCACACCGAGGAGTGCCGCACCCGGTCGATCCCGTTCGCCGCCGACTTCTCGCAGCAGATCGCCCGGATGAACGGCGACGAGATCCGGATACTGCTCGACGGCGCGACCTACCTCTTCTCCAACGAGTACGAGAAGGGGCTCATCGAGTCCAAGACCGGGTGGTCCGACGAGGAGATCCTCGGCCGGGTCGGGCACCGGGTCACCACCCTCGGCGCGCGGGGCGTCCGTATCGAGCGGACCGGCGACGACCCGATCGAGGTCGGAGTGGCGCAGGAGGAGGCCAAGGTCGACCCGACCGGTGTCGGTGACGCCTTCCGCGCCGGATTCCTGTCCGGCCTGGCGTGGGGCGTCGGCCTGGAGCGGGCGGCCCAGGTCGGCTGCATGCTCGCGACCCTGGTCATCGAGACCCTGGGCACCCAGGAGTACCAGGTACGCAGGGGCCACTTCATGGAGCGCTTCGTCAAGGCGTACGGGGACGAGGCGGGCAACGAGATCCGGGCCCACTTCGGCTGACCCCCCGGGATCAGTGGGTGCGGCGGACCACGTAGGCCGCACCCACGGGCGCCGGGCGCTCGCCCACGTACTCCTGGTCCCGCATCTCGCACCACGCCGGAATGTCGAGCCGGGCCGCCTCGTCGTCGGCGAGCACCGTCACGGTGCCGCCGACCGGCACGTCCCCGATCACCTTGGCCAGCTCGATCACCGGGATCGGGCAGCGCTTGCCCAAGGAGTCGACGACCACGGACGTGCCGGACACCTCGGCCCTGGACACCGGGGCGCCCAGCCGCTCGCGGACCGAGGCGACCACACCCGGCAGCACCCCGAGGAACCGGTCCACCTCCGCACCGGTCACGCCCAACGGCAGCGACACCCGGACATTGCCCTCACTCAGCACCCCCATCGCCTTCAGCACATGGCTCGGCGTCAGCGTGCTGCTCGTACAGGACGAGCCGGACGACACCGAGAAGCCCTCGCGGTCCAGCTCGTGCAGCAGGGTCTCCCCGTCGACATAGAGACAGGAGAAAGTGACGACGTGGGGCAGCCGCCGTACCGGGTCGCCCACCACCTCCACATCCGGCACCAGCGAGGGCACCCGCGCCCGGATCCGCTCCGTCAGCTCCCGCAGCCGCGCCCCTTCGGCCGCCGCGTCGGCCCGTACCGCCCGCAGCGCGGCAGCCGCCGCCACGATCGCGGGGATGTTCTCGAAGCCGGCCGCCCGCCCCGACTCCCTTTCGTCGGCGGGCCCTTGAGGCGCGAACCGCGCCCCCTTGCGCACCGCGAGCAGCCCGACACCCGCCGGACCGCCCCACTTGTGCGCGCTCGCCGTCAACAGCGACCACCCCCCGGCCACCGGCCCCCACCCGAGGGACTGCGCCGCGTCCACCAGGAGCGGCACCCCCGCGGCGCCGCACACCTCGGCGACCTCGGCCACCGGCTGCTCGGTGCCCACCTCGTGGTTCGCCGACTGGAGACACGCCAGCGCCGTGTCCGCCCGCAGCGCGCCGCCGTACGTGTCCACCGCGACCGCGCCCGACCGTGACACGGGCACCTCGGTCACCTCACCGCCGGCCGCCGCGTGCACCTCGGCGGAGTGCAGCACCGCGGAGTGCTCGACCGCCGACACCACCAGATGACGTCCGGTGCGGCGCCGGCCCGCGAGCGCCCCGGCGATGCCGGAGTGCAGCGCACGCGTACCCGAAGAGGTGAAGACCAGCTCGTCCGGACGGCAGCCCACGGCCTCCGCCGCCGCCTCGCGCGCGGCGTCGAGCAGCATGCGGGCGCGCCGCCCCTCGCGGTACAGCCGCGCCGGGTCCGCCCACCCCTCGTCGAGCGACGCCTGCAACGCCTGCCGGGCGACGGGATGCAGCGGAGCGGAGGACGCGACATCGAAATAGACCACGTCAGTACGCTAACCCGCGGGCCGCGCAGCGCTTCGGAAGGGGCGTCGCGAGAGGCGTCGGAAGGGCCGTCAGAACGGCACATCAAGCGCCCGATCCGGGCCGTTCCGCACGGCTCCCACCAGCCCTGGCCACCCCTTCGGGGAGTCGGACGGCGCGTTGGGCACCCTCCCCGCGCGACCCCAAATAGCGTCCAGTAGGGTTTGCCCCGCATAAACATCCAAACCCCTGCCCGCGGCAGGGGGCGGCGACCGACCAGCGTGGAGGCCGCAGCCGACCGCGCGGGCGAGACTCTCGGGAAGGCGCTACGTGAGTCCCAACGGCTCCGACCTCCCCCACTGCCTGAAGGGCGTGGGAGGTACCCCCAAGTTGCGGCGCCCGATGCGGCGAAAGCTGGTCCAGGCACTGACCGCGGGCCTGGTCCTGGCGACCGCCACCGGTTGCACATACAAGGACTTTCCCCGCCTCGGTATGCCCACCCCGGTCACAGAAGAGGCTCCGCGGATCCTCTCGTTGTGGCAGGGGTCCTGGGCAGCCGCGCTCGCCACGGGCGTACTGGTGTGGGGCCTGATCCTGTGGAGCGTGTTCTTCCACCGGCGCAGCCGCACCAAGGTCGAAGTTCCCCCGCAGACCCGGTACAACATGCCGATCGAGGCGCTGTACACCGTGGTCCCGATCATCATCGTCTCGGTGCTGTTCTACTTCACGGCCCGCGACGAGTCGAAGCTCCTCGACCTCGGCAAGAAGCCCGACCACACGATCAACGTGGTCGGCTTCCAGTGGAGCTGGGGGTTCAACTACATCGAGGATGTGCCCGGTTCGACGGGCAACGCCAAGACGGACCCGAACCTGGCGGCCATTCCGGACCGGTTCGAGGACGCCTACCCGGCCAACGCCGGCGGAGTCTACGACGTCGGTGTCCCCGGTGACCGCAACCCGCAGACGGGCAACCCGGGCCCGACGCTCTGGCTCCCCAAGGGAGAGACGGTCCGCTTCGTCCTCACGTCGCGCGACGTCATCCACTCCTTCTGGGTCGTGCCCTTCCTGATGAAGATGGACGTCATCCCGGGCCACACCAACGCCTTCCAGGTGACCCCCAACAAGGAGGGCACCTTCCTCGGCAAGTGCGCCGAGCTGTGCGGCACCGACCACTCCCGCATGCTCTTCAACGTGAAGGTCGTCTCGCCCGAGCGCTACCGGCAGCACCTCAAGGAGCTGGCGGACAAGGGTCAGACCGGTTACGTCCCGGCCGGCATCGCGCAGACGACCCACGAAAAGAACCGGGAGACGACGAACCTGTGAGCATCCTCAACGAATCCCAGGGTGCCGCCGAGGCCGACGACTCGTACGAGAACGAGTTGCCGGTCAGGCGTAAGCGGCCAGGAAGTGTCGTGGTCTCGTGGCTGACGACCACGGACCACAAGACCATCGGTACGTTGTACCTGGTCACGTCATTCGCGTTCTTCTGCATCGGTGGAGTCATGGCGCTGTTCATGCGCGCCGAACTGGCCCGGCCGGGTACGCAGATCATGTCGAACGAGCAGTTCAACCAGGCGTTCACGATGCACGGCACGATCATGCTGCTGATGTTCGCGACGCCGCTGTTCGCCGGTTTCGCGAACTGGATCATGCCGCTGCAGATCGGCGCGCCGGACGTGGCGTTCCCGCGGCTGAACATGTTCGCCTACTGGCTGTACCTCTTCGGCTCGCTGATCGCGGTGGGCGGGTTCCTGACGCCGAGCGGCGCGGCGGACTTCGGCTGGTTCGCGTACTCGCCGCTGTCGGACGCGGTGCGCTCGCCGGGTATCGGCGCCGACATGTGGATCATGGGTCTGGCGTTCTCCGGTTTCGGCACGATCCTGGGCTCGGTCAACTTCATCACCACGATCATCTGCATGCGGGCGCCGGGCATGACGATGTTCCGTATGCCGATCTTCGTGTGGAACGTGCTGCTGACCGGTGTGCTGGTCCTGCTGGCGTTCCCGGTGCTCGCGGCGGCGCTGCTGGCACTTGAGGCGGACCGGAAGTTCGGTGCGCAGATCTTCGACCCGGCCAATGGCGGCGCGTTGCTGTGGCAACACCTGTTCTGGTTCTTCGGGCATCCAGAGGTCTACATCATCGCCTTGCCGTTCTTCGGGATCATCTCGGAAGTGATCCCGGTGTTCTCGCGGAAACCGATGTTCGGTTACTCGGGTCTGATCGGCGCGACGATCGCGATCGCCGGTCTCTCCGTGACCGTGTGGGCGCACCACATGTATGTCACCGGTGGTGTGCTGCTGCCCTTCTTCTCCTTCATGACATTCCTCATCGCGGTACCGACCGGTGTGAAGTTCTTCAACTGGATCGGCACGATGTGGAAGGGGTCGTTGTCGTTCGAGACACCGATGCTGTGGGCGGTCGGCTTCCTGATCACCTTCACCTTCGGCGGTCTCACCGGCGTGATCCTGGCGTCGCCGCCCATGGACTTCCATGTCTCGGACTCGTATTTCGTGGTGGCGCACTTCCACTACGTCATCTTCGGCACCGTCGTGTTCGCGATGTTCTCGGGCTTCCATTTCTGGTGGCCCAAGTTCACGGGCAAGATGCTCGACGAACGCCTCGGGAAGATCACGTTCTGGACGCTGTTCGTCGGCTTCCACGGCACCTTCCTCGTCCAGCACTGGCTGGGCGCCGAAGGCATGCCGCGCCGGTACGCCGACTATCTGGCGGCCGACGGCTTCACCGCCCTGAACACCATCTCCACGATCAGCTCGTTCCTCCTCGGACTCTCCGTCCTGCCGTTCTTCTACAACGTGTGGAAGACCGCCAAGTACGGCAAGAAGGTCGAGGTCGACGACCCCTGGGGCTACGGCCGTTCGCTGGAGTGGGCCACGTCCTGCCCGCCGCCGCGGCACAACTTCCTCACGCTGCCCCGGATCCGCTCCGAATCCCCGGCGTTCGACCTCCACCACCCGGAGATCGCGGCGCTGGACCAGCTCCAGAACGCGGGCTACGGCCCCACCGGTGACGCCCTCACCGCGGGTGGCAAGGAGGCCGGCAAGTGAAGATCCAAGGCAAGATGTTCATCTGGCTGAGTGTCTTCGTCCTCGCCATGGCAGTGGTCTACGGCGTGTGGTCGAAGGAGCCGGCCGGTACCACGGCGCTCTTCCTGACGTTCGGCCTGTGCATCATGATCGGCTACTACCTGGCCTTCACGGCCCGGCGGGTCGACGTGGGCGCGCAGGACAACAAGGAGGCCGACGTCGCGGACGACGCCGGCGAGGTGGGCTTCTTCAGCCCGCACAGCTGGCAGCCCCTGACGCTCGCCACCGGTGGCGCGCTCGCCTTCTCGGGCATCGTCTTCGGCTGGTGGCTGCTGTTCTTCTCGCTCCCGTTCATCCTGGTCGGGCTCTGGGGCTGGGTCTTCGAGTACTACCACGGCGAGAACCAGAACCAGTAGGACGCTTTTTTCCAGCACGGCACTCGGGCCCGGATTCTCCTCCTGGAGGGTCCGGGTCCGCCGTTTGCCTCAAGGGTTCCCCCTTTGCCGTAAAGGTCCCCCCTCGGACGGCTCACCCGCCGCGCTGGCGCGCGCGAAGCTTCTTACCGTGAGCTACATGAGCCACACACCGCGTACCCGTACGGTACTGAGCTGCAGTCTGCTGGTGGTCGCCCTCTGCGTGGGCGGCACCGCCTGCGGCGAATCCGACGACCATCCCCTGTCGGCGAAGCCGTACGACGCGGCGCGCCAGATCGTCTTCAACGGGCCCACGGGCAACCAGAAGGCGGACCCCGACAAGCCCCTCGAAGTCACGTCGAAGGGCGGCGAGGGACGCATCACCGATGTGACCGCGACCGACGCCGTGGGCCGCTACGTGGCGGGAGAACTCTCCGCCGACGGCACCCGCTGGCACACCACCGTCCCGCTGGCCGCGGCGGCCCACTACACCCTCCACGTCAGCACCGAGGACAAGGAGGGCGCCCCCGGCAACAAGGTCATCACCTTCGACACGGGAACCCCGAAGCAGAAGAACACCCTGGAGGTCAGCTTCGGGCCCGACGAGGGCACCTACGGTGTCGGACAGCCCGTCATCGCCGAACTCAGCGAGCCCGTCAAGGACGCGGCGTCGCGCAAGATCGTGGAGCGCGGCCTCAAGATCGAGTCGAAGCCCGTCGTGGACGGCGCCTGGTACTGGATCGACGACCAGACCCTGCACTACCGCCCCAAGGAGTACTGGCCCGCCGACTCGAAGATCACGGTCCGCTCCAATCTGAACGGCATCAAGGTCGCCGACCGTCTCTGGGGCGAGGAGACGAAGCCCCTGAACCTCACCATCGGCGACCGCATCATCGCCGTCACCGACGCCTCGGCCCACTCCATGACCGTGTACCGCAACGGCGAGGAGATCAACGAGATCCCGGTCACCACCGGCAAGCCCGGCTACGAGACCCGCAACGGAATCAAGGTCATCCTCGGCAAGGAATACTTCGTACGGATGCGCGGTACCAGCATCGGCATCTCCAGCAGCAGCTCCGACTCCTACGACCTGCCCGTGTACTGGGCGACCCGGGTCACCTGGAGCGGTGAGTACGTGCACGCCGCACCCTGGTCCGTCGGCTCCCAGGGAGCCGCCAACGTCAGCCACGGATGCACCGGCATGAGCACCGGGAACGCCGCATGGTTCTTCGAGACCGTGAAGGAGGGCGACCTGGTGAAGGTCATCAACAGCAACGGCGAGGACATGGACGCGTTCGGGAACGGCTACGGCGACTGGAACCTGGACTGGGGCGACTGGGAAGAGGGCAGCTCGCTGATCGGCAAGGCCAAGGACCGCAGGCCCCCGGCCGCCCAGATCGCCCGGCTGCGCCCCCAGGTCTGACACCGGGTCACACGTACGGGGTGACACGTACGGGCGGCACTGGACCGCCCGTACGACCCGTTCAGACGTCCAGGGAGAGCCGGCCGCGGATCAGGCGGGCCAGTGCGTCGGCGAACTCGACCGGGTCGATCGGAAGGGTCACCGCGGCCTCTGCGCGGCTCCAGGTGGCCAGCCAGGCGTCCTGGGGCCGTCCCATGAGCAGCAGCACGGGCGGGCAGTTGAAGACCTCGTCCTTGATCTGCCGGCAGACACCCATCCCGCCGGCGGGCACCGCCTCGCCGTCGAGCACGCACACGTCGATGCCGCCGCGGTCCAGTTGCTTGAGCACCGCGGGCAGGGTGGCGCACTCGATGAACTCGACCTCGGGAACGTCGGTCGCGGGCCTGCGGCCGGTCGCCAACCGGACCTGCTCGCGGGTGTTCGCGTCATCGCTGTACACCAGCACCGTGGCGGTCGGCTGCATGGTTCCTCCGTGTCGCTGGGCCTTGATCGGATCCGATGCCGCGGATGCTACTCCCTCACCCACCGCGTCAACACCGGTTCGGACACCGCTTCGATGGGCCATCCGGGCTGGGCAGACGCGATGGACGCGCCGAACGGCACCCCCGGAGTGAGCGCAAGATAAGCGACCGACATAATGTCGGTCGTGGCGACAGCAACGACAGTAGACACCGGGCCCGCGCACCCGTCGGTCAACCGACCGAACCTCACCAGCGTCGGAACCATCATCTGGTTGAGTTCCGAGCTGATGTTCTTCGCGGCCCTCTTCGCGATGTACTTCACCCTGCGATCGGTGACCGGTCCCGCGCACTGGAAGGAAATGGCGCACAGCCTCAACATTCCTTTCTCGGCGACCAACACCACGATCCTGGTGCTCTCCTCCCTCACCTGCCAGCTCGGTGTGTTCGCCGCCGAGCGCGGTGATGTGAAGAAGCTCCGGATGTGGTTCATCGTCACCTTCATCATGGGTGCGATCTTCATCGGCGGTCAGGTATTCGAGTACACCGAGCTGGTCATCAAGGACGGGCTCTCGCTCTCCTCCGACCCGTACGGCTCGGTGTTCTATCTGACCACCGGCTTCCACGGACTGCATGTGACAGGCGGACTGATCGCCTTCCTGCTGGTCCTGGGCCGCACCTACGCGGCCAGGAGGTTCACCCACGAGCAGGCGACCGCCGCGATCGTCGTGTCCTACTACTGGCACTTCGTCGATGTCGTGTGGATCGGCCTCTTCGCCACGATCTACTTGATCAAGTAATCGGGTGGCGGCCCGGAAGCCGCCCGCCCGACACCCAGAAGCATCGACGCAGAAGATCCTGACACCGGGGTAATCCGTGAAAAAGCTCTCCGCACGACGACGCCATCCGCTGGCTGCTGTCGTCGTCCTACTCCTCGCGCTGGCGGCCACCGGGGGGCTGTACGCCGTGTTCGCCCCGGCGGACAAGGCGCAGGCCGACACAACCGCCCAGTCCCTCGCCATCGAAGAGGGGAAGAAGCTGTACGCCGTGGGCTGCGCGAGCTGCCACGGCACCGGCGGTCAGGGCAGTACCGACGGCCCGCCCCTGGTGGGTGTCGGCGCCGCCGCCGTCGACTTCCAGGTCGGCACCGGGCGTATGCCGCTCCAGCAGCAGAGCGCGCAGGCGCCCAAGAAGAAGGTCATCTACTCGCAGGCCGAGATCGACCAGCTCGCCGCGTTCGTCGCGTCGCTCGGCGCCGGTCCGGAGATCCCGACCAAGCAGCAGTACGACCCCGCCGGAGCGGACGCCGCCAAGGGCGGTGAGCTGTTCCGCACCAACTGCGCGCAGTGCCACAACTTCACCGGCCAGGGCGGTGCGCTGACCCACGGCAAGTACGCGCCGAGCCTGGAGGGCGTCAGCCCCAAGCACCTCTACGAGGCCATGCAGACCGGCCCGCAGAACATGCCGTCCTTCCCGGACACGACGATGACCGAGCAGAACAAGAAGGACATCATCGCGTACGTCGACGCCGTCAACGGTGACAAGACCGTGAGCCCCGGCGGTCTCAACCTGGGCGGCCTCGGGCCGGTCAGTGAGGGCCTGTTCGCCTGGATCTTCGGACTCGGCGCGCTGATCGCCGTCGCCGTCTGGGTCGCCGCTCGGACCGCAAAGGCCAAGAAGTCATGAGTAGCCAAGACATTCCAGAAGAGAACCTGCCCGCTGAGCAGGACACCGCCCACGGGACCGTCGCCCTCGCGGACACCGACAACCCGTTCGCGGACCCCGGACTGCCGCCGCACGAGCACCGTGTCCAGGACATCGACGACCGGGCCGCCAAGCGCTCCGAGCGCGTCGTCGCCTTCCTGTTCACGCTGTCGATGCTGGCCGCCGTCGGCTTCATCGCCTCCTACGTGGGCATCCCCAAGGACAAGCCCATCTACGTGTGGCCGCTCGGCCACATCAACGCGCTGAACTTCGCGCTGGGCATGACCCTCGGCGTCGCCCTCTTCTGCATCGGCGCGGGCGCGGTCCACTGGGCCCGCACCCTGATGTCCGACGTGGAGATCGCCGACGAGCGGCACCCGATCGCGGCCGAGCCCGAGGTCAAGGCCAAGGTCCTCGCCGACTTCAAGCAGGGCGCCAAGGAGTCCGCGCTCGGCCGGCGCAAGCTGATCCGCAACACCATGTTCGGCGCGCTGACCCTCGTACCGCTTTCCGGTGTGGTGCTGCTGCGCGACCTGGGCCCGCTGCCCGGGACCAAGCTCCGGCACACCGCCTGGCGCAAGGGCAAGCTGCTCGTCAACATGAACACGAACGAGCCGCTGCGTCCCGAGGACATCGCCGTCGGCTCGCTCACCTTCGTCAAGCCGGAGGGCCTGGAGGAGCACGACCACGACTTCCAGGTCGAGATCGCCAAGGCCGCCGTGATGGTCGTGCGGATCCAGCCGCAGAACATCAAGGACAAGCAGGAGCTGGCCTGGTCGCACGAGGGCATCGTGGCGTACTCCAAGATCTGCACCCACGTCGGCTGCCCGATCAGCCTCTACGAGCAGCAGACGCACCACGTCCTCTGCCCGTGCCACCAGTCCACCTTCGACCTCTCCGACGGCGCCCGGGTCATCTTCGGCCCGGCCGGGCACGCCCTGCCGCAGCTGGAAATCGGAGTGAACGCGGACGGATACCTTGAGGCGCTCCGCGACTTCGCAGAGCCCGTCGGTCCTTCCTTCTGGGAGCGCGGATGAGTACTGAGAAGAACGAGACGAACGAGAGCGGCAGCGCGCGCCGCGAGGCACCCGCGGGTGAGCGCGTCGCCGACTGGGCGGACGGCCGGCTGGGGATCTACTCCCTGGCCAAGGCCAACATGCGCAAGATCTTCCCGGACCACTGGTCCTTCATGCTGGGCGAGGTCTGCCTCTACAGCTTCATCATCATCATCCTGACCGGTGTGTATCTGACGCTGTTCTTCCACCCCTCGATGAACGAGGTGGAGTACACCGGCAGCTACATCCCGCTCCAGGGCCAGCTGATGTCCGAGGCGTTCAACTCGACGATGCACATCAGCTTCGACGTCCGCGGGGGTCTGCTGATCCGGCAGATCCACCACTGGGCGGCGCTGATCTTCCTGGGCGGCATGTTCGTCCACATGATGCGCGTCTTCTTCACGGGTGCGTTCCGCAAGCCCCGTGAGATCAACTGGATGTTCGGCTTCCTGCTGTTCGTCCTCGGCATGTTCACCGGCTTCACCGGCTACTCGCTCCCCGACGACCTGCTGTCCGGCACCGGCGTCCGCTTCATGGAGGGCGCGGTCCTGTCCGTGCCGATCGTGGGCACGTACCTGTCGTTCTTCCTGTTCGGCGGAGAGTTCCCCGGCGGGGACTTCGTGGCCCGGTTCTACTCGGTGCACGTCCTGCTGCTGCCGGGCATCATGCTCGGCCTGGTCGTCGGCCACCTGATCCTGGTCTTCTACCACAAGCACACGCAGTTCGCGGGCCCCGGCCGGACCAACAAGAACGTCGTCGGCATGCCGCTCCTCCCGGTCTACATGGCCAAGGCCGGAGGCTTCTTCTTCCTGGTCTTCGGTGTCATCGCGGTCATCTCGGCGCTCGTCACGATCAACCCGATCTGGGCGCTCGGCCCCTACCGCCCGGACCAGGTGTCCACCGGCGCACAGCCCGACTGGTACATGGGCTTCTCCGAAGGCCTGATCCGCACCATGCCGGGCTGGGAGATCAACTTCCTGGGCCATACGCTCGCCCTGGGCGTGTTCATCCCGCTGATGATCTTCCCGCTGGTCCTGGTCGCCATCGCGGTGTACCCGTTCATCGAGTCCTGGGTCACCGGCGACAAGCGCGAGCACCACATCCTGGACCGCCCGCGCAACGCCCCGACCCGTACCGGTGTCGGTGTCGCGTGGATCACCTGGTACGTGGTCATGCTGATCGGCGGTGGCAACGACCTCGTCGCCACGCACTTCCATCTGTCGATCAACGTCATCACCTGGTTCGTACGGATCGCGTTCTTCGTGGCGCCGGTCGTCGCGTTCCTCATCACCAAGCGGATCTGTCTCGGCCTCCAGCGCCGGGACCGGGACAAGGTGCTGCACGGACGCGAGTCCGGCATCATCAAGCGCCTGCCGCACGGTGAGTTCATCGAGGTCCACGAGCCGCTCAACCAGCAGGCGCTGCACACGCTCACCGCGCACGAGCAGTACCGGCCGGAGGAGATCGGCCCCGAGGTCGACGAGAACGGCGTCAAGCGCAAGATCTCGCGCGGCCAGAAGCTGCGGGCCAAGCTGTCCAAGGGCTACTACGGCGAGGACGGCCAGATCCCGAAGCCGACGGTCGAGGAGTACGAGGAGATCACCAGCGGTCACGGTCACCACTGACGCCCTGGTCGCCATCAGGTCGCCACAGCGAGAGCCCCGTCCACAGCCCGGACGGGGCTCTTCGCTGTCCCCACGGCTGGATAGGGTGGCCCTGTCGGTACGTCGGTACGCATGTCTACGACCCAGGAGCGACCATGAGCGCTGTGACCCCCGCTGGAGGCGACACCACGGCGGGCCGTTCCTGGCCCCGGGTCCTGGACGCGCTTCTGTCCGGGCAGGACCAGGGCGCGGACGCCACGGCGTGGGCGATGGACCGGATCCTGCGCGGTGAGGCCACCAACGCGCAGATCGCCGGGTTCGCGGTCGCGCTGCGGGCCAAGGGCGAGACCGTCGAGGAGATCTCCGGACTCGTCCGCACCATGTACGAGCACGCCCGGGTGATCGAGGTGCCGGGGCCCAGCGTCGACATCGTGGGCACCGGCGGGGACGGCGCCCGTACCGTCAACATCTCCACGATGTCGGCGATCGTCGTCGCCGGGACCGGGGCGAAGGTCGTCAAGCACGGCAACCGGGCCGCGTCGTCGGCGAGCGGCGCGTCGGACGTCCTGGAGAAGCTCGGCGTCAATCTGGACCTGACGCCCGAGCGGGTCGCCGAGGTCGCCGAGGAGGCCGGGATCACCTTCTGCTTCGCGGTGAAGTTCCACCCGGCGCTGCGCCATGTGGCCGCTGCCCGCAGTCAACTGGGCATCAGGACCACCTTCAACTTCCTCGGCCCGCTGACCAATCCGGCCCGTGTGAAGGCCCAGGCGACCGGTGTCGCGGATGCCCGGATGGCGCCGATCATGGCCGGGGTGCTCGCCGAGCGCGGCTCGTCGGCGCTGGTGTTCCGCGGCGACGACGGACTGGACGAGCTGACGACGACCGCCACATCGAAGGTGTGGGTGGTGCGGAACGGCGCGGTGAGCGAGCAGGCGTTCGACCCGCGGGACGTGGGGATCGAGCTGGTGCCCGTCGAGGCGCTGCGCGGAGCCGACGCCTCGTACAACGCCGAGGTCGCCCGGCGGCTGCTCGCCGGCGAGACAGGGCCCGTACGGGACGCGGTGCTGCTCAACTCGGCCGCCGCGCTGGTCGCCCTGGCACCGGGCGACGGGCCTCTCACCGAACAGATCCGCGCCCAGCTGGCCCGTGCCGCCGAGTCCATCGACTCGGGATCGGCGCGGCGGACCCTGGAGCGCTGGGTGAACGCCACCTCGAAGTGACGGACGGCCCCCGGGGGCCCGCAGGGTCCGCTATCTGGACGCCCGTTGGCCCGGCCTCCGGGTGTCTGTCATAATTTCGGCAGGTCATGAGTGACAGCGAATCGGCCCCGGCCCGCTGTCCGGCAACCCTCCGTCCGTGGCGGGGTGCCCCGGGTGAAGACCAGGTCGTAGGCAGCGAGGTCTACGGCAAGCGCGGACCCCTCGCTCCACCAGGGGTCCTGGTCGTCGAGGGAGCAGTCTCGTGAGCAAGCGAATGCGATAGGGCGCAGAGCCCCGCCTCCGCACACACCCCCGTCCGGTGTGATCGTCCCCCCCTTCCCGTGCCGTCCTGGTGTGGCCCGCGTCTTCGCGCGGCCCCCGACGGCGCGGTCATCTCGCTTGCCACTCACGGGAGTTCGCCATGTCCGTCGCCACCACTGCCGTCGCCACCGCCACCGCCACCGCCACTGCCCCTTCCGCCGAAGCCGGCTGTACCCCGCTGCCCGTCCTCGGCCGTGACGTCCGCGTCCCGCTCGTCACCGGCGGCGATGTCACGTACGCCGCCCTCGACTACGCCGCCAGCGCCCCCGCCCTCCAGCGCGTCTGGGACGACGTCGCCGCCTACGCCCCGTACTACGGCAGCGTCCACCGCGGCGCCGGATACCTCTCGCAGCTCTCCACCGACCTGTTCGAGAACGCCCGGAAGACCGTCGCCGACTTCCTCGACTGCCGCGACGGCGACCAGGTCGTGTTCACCCGCTCCACCACCGACTCGCTGAACCTGCTCGCCGCAGCGCTGCCCGCCGGTTGCGAGGTCTTCGTCTTCGAGACCGAGCACCACGCCTCGCTGCTGCCCTGGCGCGACGCCCGCACCACCTACCTCGACGCGCCCCGCACCCACGCCGACGCCGTCCGCACCCTGGAGCGCGCCCTCGCCGACCGCGATCCGCAGGGGTCGGCCCTGGTCTGTGTCACCGGCGCCTCCAATGTGACCGGCGAGCTGTGGCCGGTGCGGGAGCTGGCCGCCGCCGCGCACGCGCACGGCGCCCGGATCGTCCTCGACGCCGCCCAGCTCGCGCCCCACCACCCCGTCTCCGTCCAGGAACTGGACGTCGACTGGGTCGCCTTCTCGGGACACAAGCTGTACGCGCCGTTCGGCTCCGGTGTGCTCGCGGGGCGCGCCGACTGGCTGCGGGACGCCGAGCCGTACCTCGCCGGTGGCGGCGCCTCACGGAAGGTCGCGCGCCGCGCCGACGGCGGAGTGGACGTCGAGTGGCACGACAGCGCCGCCCGGCACGAGGCCGGCTCGCCCAATGTGATCGGGGCCTACTCCATCGCCTCCGCCTGCACGGCCCTTCAGGAGGCGGGCTTCGACTCGCTCGTGGCGCGGGAGCGGCAGCTCATCGACGCCGTGCGCACGGGCCTCGCCGAGGTGCCCGAGGTGCGGATCCTGTCGCTGTTCGGCGACGACGCCCCGCGCGTGGGCGTCCTCTCCTTCGTCGTCGACGGCTGGAACAGCTCGCACTTCGCGGCGGCGCTCTCCGCCGAGTACGGCATCGGCGTACGCGACGGTCTGTTCTGTGCCCACCCGCTGGTCCGCACCCTCCTCGGCGCGGAGCCGGGCGACACCGGCGAGTGCGGGGCGCCTGAGGCGGCGCCGGGGGAGCCGTCCCTCAACGCCATCCGGGTCAGCTTCGGTGCCGGCACGCCCGACGAGCATGTGGAGCGTTTCGTACGGGCCGTCCGGGAGCTGGTCACCGAGGGCGCGCGGTGGACCTACCGCACCGAGGACGGCCGCTGCGTCCCGGCCACCGGAAGCGAAGGGTCCCGCTAGTAATCAGGAATCAGGAATCAGGCAGCAGGCAGCAGGAATCAGGAGTCCAGGCCGATCGCGAAAGCGGCCTCCAGGTCGTGCTGCGAGTACGTACGGAACGCCACATGCGTGTCCGTGCCCTCGACGCCCGGGATCTTGCTGATACGGCCGGGGATGACATCCGCCAGATCGTCATGGGACCGCACCCGGACCATGGCGATCAGGTCATAGGTGCCGGTGACCGAGAAGACCTCGCTGACGCTGTCCAGCGCGGCGATCGACTCCGCGATCTCCGGAATGCGGTCCACGCTGGTCTTGATGAGCACGATCGCGGTGATCACGGCTTGCTGTCTCCCTCGGTGGCCGTGGCTGGTTGCCTCACTCTAGCCGTCCGCCCGCAACGCCCCCACGCGTAGACGAACCCCACTAAGAAGCCGATCAGGTGCGCCAGATACGCCACCCCGGGACCCTGGCTGTCCTGGCCCGTGGCCAGCCATTGGAGTAACGCCCAGAACGGCAGGACCATCCACGCGGGAAAGCGCAGCGGCAGGAAGAAGAGGAACGGGAACACGCTGGTGACGCGTGCCTTGGGGAAGAGATAGAGGAAGGCGCCGAGCACCGCCGCGATCGCCCCCGACGCGCCCACCAGGGTCTGCGTCGAATCGGCGTGCACCAGCGCGTACCCGAACAGCGCGAAGTAGCCGCAGCACAGATAGAACAGCGCGAACTGGAACCGGCCCATCCGCTCCTCGGCCATGATCCCGAAGACGCACAGGAAGAGCATGTTGCCCAGCAGGTGCGGCCAGGTGCCGTGGATGAACAGGGCGGTCGCCGGGGTGACCGCGGCGCCCGGGTCACCGCTGAACAGGTCCGCCGGAATCACCCCCCAGCGCGCGAAGTACGCCCGCTGCGCCACAAGGATTTCGTCCCCGGTCCCGTACACCGGGTTCAGCCCCGAGCCCGGCCCTAAGACGAAGACCAGACAGCAGGCGGCGACGAGCGCGTAGGTCACCGGGGCGGTGGGCAGGCCGCGCGGCATGCGTCCGATCGTCGTTCCCGTCTTGCCACCCCGAGTCCCGATCATGACCAGATCATGGCGGAAAGCGGCCATACCTGACAGATCGCCTCGCCGGTTCCGATGCCGGAGCGGGGGCCCCCGGGCAGGCCGTAGGGTTACGGCCACACGCGCCGGGAAGGACGGGCGCACCATGGAGAAGACGGGTGCGCCACGGCGCGCCCCCGGTGACGAAGGAAGCGACGGCCCCGATGACGGTTCCCCTGCCGACCGACCGCACCCGCTGGCGGTGCACGCTCTGCGGCAACCTCACCCGCTTCGACGTGACCCGTTCGTCGAAGGTCGTCGAGTATGTCCATCTCGACCTGGCCGGTGAGCCGAAGATCGAGGAACGCGACGTCGTCAGTGAGACCATCGAGTCCGTGCGATGCCGCTGGTGCAACGCCGTGGATCAGGTGGAACTCGTGGACAGGCCGGGCGCCGGCTCCTGACGGAGCGGGCCCCGCACAGCTAGTGGGGTGACCGATGGTGGAGAGCGGAGGCGGGGGGCCGGAGGACGGCGCCGCTGAGGTGCTCGACCGCCCGCTGCCCGAAGGTGTGCGGCGCCGGGTCGTCCAGATCGTGTCGGACGGCTTCGGCGGACTCACCGTGGCCGAACTGCCCGCACCTCTGCGGCAGTACGCGCGCTTCACCCCGACCCGGCGCGTCAAGTTCGCGGGCAACGCCATGGCCGCGGCGCTGGAGAACGACACCCTGTTCCGGCAGCGCATCGCCGAACGCCTGCGCGAGACCCAGCCGGAGATCGCCGGCGCGCTCGACTCCGGGGCGCCGCCGCCCGCCGCCGATCCGCTGGACGTCGCCGCCGCCGCGTACGTCCTGCGCCCGACGGGCTGGGTGAAGCTCGTCGCCGCCGCGGGCGAGGAGGCGCAGCGCGCCGACGCCGAGCGGGTCGACGAGGAGACCCGGCAGGAGCTGGAGCGGCTGCGCGACGAACTGGCCGGCGCCCGCGCGCAGACCCGGGCCGAGACCGAACGGCTGCGCACCGAACTCGACGCGGCGAAGCGGGAAGCCGAATCGCTTCACCGCAAGCTGCGCGGGGCCCTCAGCGATGTGAAGCGGGGCGAGGCGGCGCTGCGCAAGGCGCACGCCGAGAGCGACACCCTGCGGGGTGAGACGCAGGCGCAGGTGTCGGCGGCCGAGAGCGAGAGCCGCCGGCTCAGGACGCGGCTCGGGGAGGCCGAGGCCGCCCTGGAGGCCAGCCGCAGGGCCGCCCGCGAGGGCCGCAGCGTCGAGGACATGCGGGTGCGGCTGCTCCTCGACACCGTCCTGGAGTCCGCCCAGGGGCTGCGCAGGGAACTCGCGCTGCCGCCCGTGTCGGTACGGCCCGCCGAGACCGTGGACGCCGTCGAGCCCGGCCGGATGACCCCCAAGGACATCGCCGCGCGCGCCCTGTCCGAGCACGACCCGGCCATCATCGACCAGTTGCTCGCCCTGCCGCAGGCCCATCTCGTCGTCGACGGCTACAACGTGACCAAGACCGGCTATCCGCAGATGCCGCTGGAGAAGCAGCGGCTGCGGCTCCTCGGGCAGCTGTCGCTGCTCGCCGCGCAGACCGGTGCCGAGGTGACCTGTGTCTTCGACGGCGCCGAACTGGCCGCGCCCGTGCTGCTCGCGCCGCCGCGCGGGGTGCGGGTGCTGTTCTCGAAACCCGGGGTCACCGCCGACGAGTTGATCCGCCGGCTGGTGCGTGCCGAACCGCCGGGGCGGCCCGTGATCGTCGTGTCGACGGACCGCGAGGTGGCCGACGGGGTCGCCAAGGCGGGCGCGCGTCCGGTCGCCTCCGTGGTGCTGCTCAAGCGCCTCTCGCACGGCTGAGCGTCCTGCCCCGCGTGGTGCCGTCGATGCGCGCGGCATAAGGCCCGTAGGCACCCTAAGTCTCCCCCCATCCCCTCCGTAACCTCTGTTCCGCATGCCCGAATTGGCGTGTTCTGATCGCGACATAGGGTCAATCGAGCATCACTGCACGTGTGTTGTCGGCAAAGAAACCTCCGGGAGACCGACTTTTTTCTCATGAGGATTTGAACTGATCACAAGAAGGTCACTAAGGTCAGGCGTCGAACCTCCACTCGGGTGATCACTCATAAGGAGTGACGGTGGAGGGGCACCGCCCGCCGGCGTTCTCGGCAGGCGGCTGAGGGAAGAAGGAGCTCGCCTCCGTGGCGTCCCACCGTCGACCGAAGCAGCCGAGCCGCACCCGCGTGACTGTGCTCACCGCGACCGCCGCCGCAGCCGTGGCACTGACCTCCCAGGCCGCTCAGGCCGCCCCGAGCGCCAAGCCGAGCAAGGACGAGGTCAAGTCCAAGGTCGACAAGCTCTACGAAGAGGCGGAGAAGGCCACCGAGAAGTACAACGGGGCCAAGGAGAAGCAGGAAAAGCTCGAAAAGCAGATCGGCAACCTCCAGGACAAGGTGGCCCGCGGCCAGGACGAGCTGAACGACCTGCGCGGCGGCCTCGGTTCGATGGCCAGTGCCCAGTACCGCACCGGCGGCATCGACCCCTCGGTCCAGCTGTTCCTCTCCGCCGACCCGGACGACTACCTCGACAAGGCGTCCACGCTCGACCAGCTCAGCGGCCAGCAGGTCGAGGCGCTGAAGAAGATCCAGGAGAAGCAGCGCTCGCTCTCGCAGCAGCGCCAGGAAGCCTCCGACAAGCTGGGCGACCTCGCCGACACCCGGACCGAACTCGGCAAGAAGAAGAAGGAAGTCCAGGGCAAGCTCGGTGAGGCGCAGAAGCTCCTCAACACCCTGACCGCGCAGGAGAAGGCGGCCCTCGCCGAGGAGGACCAGCGCGCCAGCCGCGCCAGCGAGCGCTCCGCCCTCAGCTCGGGCAAGCCCGCCAGCGGCTTCTCCGGCTCCGCCTACGGCGCCGCGCAGAGCAAGATCGGCTCGCCGTACGTCTACGGCGCCAGCGGCCCCGGCTCCTTCGACTGCTCGGGCCTCACCTCCTGGGCCTTCGCCCAGGCCGGCGTGACGATTCCCCGCACCTCGCAGGCCCAGGCCAACGCCGGTACGCGCATCTACTCGCAGAGCGATCTCCAGGTCGGCGACCTGGTCATCTTCTACAGCGACCTGCACCACGTCGGCTTCTACGCGGGCGGCGGCCAGGTCCTGCACGCCCCGCGCACCGGCGCCAATGTGCGCTACGAGTCGATCAACAACATGCCGTACCAGTTCGGCGTCCGTATCTGACCTCCGGCGCCCGTGCCGGTACCGCCCGATCGGGCGAATTCCGGTGCGTCCCGCTGACCCCGCGCCCCGTCGGTGACCTGCGTCTCCGGCGGGGCGTCACCGTGCGTGCACGGCGCGGTCTTTGGCCCCCGGGTGATCACACGGCTACTGTCTGCCGCGCATTCCCCCGAATCCGGGGGTCCGTCAGCGGAAGGGAGAGCGGCTACCCGTGGGGTCCCATCGCCGTCCCGCAGCCTCCGGTCTCGACCGGAGCACCCGGGTCACCGTCCTGTCCGCCGCCGCGGCCACCGCGGCAGCCGCCTTAGGAGCGGCACCCGCGGGCGCCGCGCCCCGGGACACACCGGCCGACACCAGGACCGAGGTGGACCGGCTGTACACGCAGGCGGAACAGGCCACCGAGGCGTTCAACAGCGCGGACGAACGCGCGGACCGGCTCCGCAAGAAGGTGTCCACGGCGCAGGACCGGATCGCCCGGGGGCAGGACCGCGTCAACACCATGCGCGGCGCCCTCGGCGCACTGGCCGGGGCGCAGTACCGGGCGGGCGGCGTCGACCCCTCGCTCGCGCTGCTGCTCTCCTCCGACCCGGCCGGATACCTCGACAGGGCGGCGACCCTGGACCGCGTCAGCGCCCGCCAGGCGGGTGAGCTGAGGGAACTCCTCGCGGCGCAGCGCGACCTCACCCAGGAGCGCGCCGACGCCACCCGCACACTCGCCGACCTGGAGCGCAGCCGCCAGGCCGTGGCCCGCCACAAGCGGGTCGTCGAACGGAAGCTGGGCGAGGCCCGCCGTCTCCTCGCGGCGCTGCCGCCCGGCGAGCGCGACGCCTACGACCGGGCATCCCGCTCAGGGCGCGACACGCTGCCCGACCTCGGCGGCTCCGCCGCCCCGTCGGCGCGCGCGGCGGCGGCCGTCGCCGCGGCCCGCTCGGCCGTCGGCCGCCCGTACGTCTGGGGAGCCAACGGCCCCTCCGGGTTCGACTGTTCGGGCCTGACGCAGTGGTCGTACGGCCAGGCCGGTGTCGGACTGCCGCGCACCTCGCAGGCCCAGCGGTACGCGGGCCATCAGGTGCCGCTCTCGCAGGCGCGCCCCGGCGACCTGGTCGCGTACCGCAGCGACGCCAGCCACATCGGGATGTACGTCGGCAACGGCCAGGTGATCCACGCGCCCTATCCGGGCGCCCCCGTGCGCTACGACCCCGTCGGGATGATGCCGGTCTCGTCGGTCACCCGGGTCTGAGGTCACCCGGTCCGACGTAACCCGGGTCCGGCCCGGCGCGGCCGGATCCCGACCGCGCCCCGTTCGCGCCGCGCCCGTCACCTCGTACGATCGGCCGGGTGGCGGGTCGACGGCAGGGACGGCAGAGCGGACGGACGGCGGTTCTGTGGCTCGTACTGGGAGCCCTGGGCGCCGTCCTCGTCGGCTGCGGCGGGTCCCCGGCGCCCGACACGGCGACCGGTGAGATCCAGCGGCTCCTGGACCGGCGGGCGCGCGCGGTGCTCGCCCAGGACGCGTCCGCGTACCGCGCCACCGGTGACCCGGCCCCGGCAGCCGGCGGCGACACCTTCCGCAACCTCCGCGACGTCCCGCTGGCCGCCTGGACGTACCGCGTGACCGCCGTCCACCGCTCGGGCACCCGCGCCACCGCCGACGCCGACCTCGCCTACCGGATCGAGGGCTACGACCGCGCCCCCGTCGTCACCCCGCGCACCCTCGACCTCCGTGAGCGCGACGGGCGCTGGTACGTGACCGGGGACCGCCCCGCCGGCAAGGCGGGACGGCAGCTCTGGGAGCAGGGTCCGGTCGGGGTGGCGCGGGGTGCGCACAGCCTGGTCCTGGGCGTCGGGCAGGACGAGGCGGGGCTGCGCGGCTTCGCGCGCCTCGCCGACCGCGCGGTGCCCCAGGTGAGCGCCGCGTGGGGCGAGGACTGGACCCGGCAGGTCGTCGTCCTCGTACCGAAGACCCTGGACGACATGGCGGGGCTCCTGGGGGCGCCCGCGAGCGGGTACCGGGGGATCGCCGCCGTCACCACCGGGGAAGCCGGTGGATCGGCGCGGGCGCCCGCGGACCGGATCATCCTCAACCCGGAGGCGTACGGCGCGCTCGGCGACTTCGGCAAGCAGGTCGTCCTCACCCATGAGTCGACGCATGTGGCGACCCGCGCCCGGACATCGGCGGCGACCCCGCTCTGGCTCTCCGAGGGCTACGCCGACTGGGTGGGCTACCGGGACACCGGGCGCACCCCGGCCCAGGCCGCGCCCGAACTGGAGGCGGCGGTGGTCGCCGGGCGGGTGCCCGCCGCGCTGCCGAAGGACGAGGACTTCGGCTTCGGCCGGGACGCCGACGCGCTCGCCCAGGCGTACGAGGGCGGCTGGCTGGCCTGCCGGATGATCGCCGAGCAATGGGGCGAGTCCGAGCTGAACGCCTTCTACCGGGCGGTCGGCGCCCACGGGAAGCGGGCGGGCGCGGTCGAGACGGCGCTGCGGGACGTCCTGGACACCACCCCGGAGCAGTTCACCGAGCGCTGGCAGCGGTATCTGCGGACGGAACTCGGCTGATCCGTGGTGGCGCGGCGGGGCCCTGCTTCTGCCGCCGCGCCGGCTCGGTGACCGTACGGCGCCACAGCCGCACCGAGGCCAGGACGGTCGCGGCCACCAGCAGCGCGTTGCGGGCGCCGAGCAGGGCGATACCCAGCCAGTCGCTCGCGACGACATGAGAGAACCAGACCGGGAACTCCAGGGTCGTGACCAGCGTCGCGGCCAGGACCAGCAGGGCGGGCGCCCCCATCCGGGTGCCACGGAACGCGAGACACACGGCGGCCAGACCCACCAGCCACACCATGTACTGGGGGCTGATCACCCGGCTCGTCGTGGTGAACAGCAGCACCGCGACGAAGGCCGCGTCGGCGGGCGTGCTCGCCGTCCAGGCACGCGCCCGCAGCCGCCACAGCACCAGCCAGCCGAGCGCGAGCACCGACAGGGCCTGCGCGAGGAAGCTCACCAGCGGCACGTACGGGCCCAGGAACTCCACCGAGCCGTAGTTGAGCTGGGCGTGCCCCGACCAGCCGAAGTGCCGGGCGACATGGAAGACCAGGGAGCCCAGCGACTCGATCTCGGTGCCCCGGTCCCGCTGGAAGCCGAGGAACGACAGCGCGCCCGGCATCGTCACCGCGAACCCGGCGAGCAGGGCGGCGCCCGTCACCAGCGCCGCCGTCCAGGACCGGAGCGTCGCCCGGCCGCGCGGGGTGCCGGTGAGCAGCAGCACCGGCCACACCTTGAGCATGGCGCCCAGGCCCGCGAGGACGCCCATCATCCGCGGGTGCCGTGCCCCGGCGAGCAGGGCCGTGACGGCGACCGCGGTCACCATCAGGTCGTAGCGGGCGTACGCGGTCGGGCCGAGCAGCGGGACTCCGACGACCCACACCCAGGCGCCGCGCGCCGACTTGCCGGGGCGGGTGCCCGCGTACTGGAGGAGTCCGAGTACCACGGCGTCCGCGCACAGGACGAGCACGAAGAACGCCGACGCGTAGTCCAGGAACGGCAGCAGACCGGGGGAGAGGATCGCGAAGGCGGCGGCGGGCGGGTACTGCCAGGTGACGTCGTCGAGCGGGAAGGTGCCGTGGCGCAGGATCTCGAACCAGCCCTGGTAGATCACTGAGACATCGCTGGTCACATCGGGGCCGGGGAAGCCGATGACCTTGAAGACGAGCAACAGGAGCATGGCTCTCGTCGCGAGCCACGTCGTGAGGATCCAGCCGTACTCGGGGACCCTTTTCCCCCATGCGCCCGTCATACCCACCTCGTTCTCATAGCCCTTTGGTCAGTTTTTCGCTGTTTGCGCTATTTGTCCGGGGTCTCCATCATGCAGGGCACCGCCGCGCCCGTGCCATCAGGCGGGGCCGGTGCGGTGCCGTCCGGCCGGTGGCGTTCGGCGGGCGCGGTGCCGTTCGGTACTGTCGGCGGCGATGCACAAGACCCTGATCGTCACGAACGACTTCCCGCCCCGGCCCGGTGGAATCCAGGCGTTCCTGCACAACATGGCGCTGCGCCTCGACCCGGACCGCATCGTCGTCTACGCCTCCACCTGGAAGCGCGGCCACGAGGGCGCCGAGGCCACCGCGGCCTTCGACGCCGAACAGCCTTTCACGGTCGTACGGGACCGTACGACGATGCTCCTTCCGACCCCCCGGACCACCCGGCGCGCGGTCGGGCTGCTGCGGGAGCACGGCTGTACGTCGGTCTGGTTCGGGGCCGCGGCACCGCTCGGTCTGATGGCGCCCGCACTGCGCTCCGCCGGAGCGCGGCGGCTGGTCGCCACCACCCACGGGCACGAGGCCGGCTGGGCCCAGCTCCCCGCGTCCCGGCAACTGCTGCGCCGCATCGGCGAGCACACCGACACGCTCACCTACCTGGGCGAGTACACCCGCTCCCGGATCGCCGCCGCGCTCACGCCCGAAGCCGCCGCGCGGATGGTCCAACTCCCGCCCGGCGTCGACGAGAAGACCTTCCACCCGGACTCCGGCGGCGCCGCGGTCCGGGCCCGGCTCGGCCTCGCGGACCGGCCCGTCGTGGTCTGCGTCTCGCGGCTCGTCCCGCGCAAGGGCCAGGACACCCTCATCCGGGCGATGCCCCGGATCCTGGCCGCCCGCCCCGACACCGTGCTGCTGATCGTGGGCGGCGGCCCGTACGAGAAGGACCTGCGCACCCTCGCGCGAGGCACCGGGGTCGCCGACTCCGTCCGCTTCACGGGCGCCGTCCCCTGGTCGGAGCTGCCCGCGCACTACGGCGCCGGTGACGTCTTCGCCATGCCGTGCCGTACGCGAAGGGGCGGCCTCGACGTCGAGGGCCTGGGCATCGTCTATCTGGAGGCGTCCGCGACCGGACTGCCCGTCGTCGCGGGCGACTCGGGCGGCGCCCCGGACGCCGTGCTCGACGGGGAGACGGGCTGGGTCGTACGCGGCGGGGACGCACCGGAGACCGCCGACCGCGTCCTCGCCCTCCTCGCGGACCCGGAACTCCGTGCCCGCATGGGCGAGCGAGGGCGCGCCTGGGTGGAGGAGAAATGGCGCTGGGATCTGCTGGCGGAGCGCCTGAAGGAGCTGTTGTGACGGGCGGCCCGGGGTAGTCGGCGCCGGAGTGGCGGCTTCCGTGGATCGGGGTGTCAGCCCCGGTAGATCGACTCGATCTCGTCCGCGAAGTCCTTCGCCACAACATTCCGCTTGAGCTTCAGCGAGGGCGTCAGATGCCCCGAGTCCTCGGTGAACTGGGACGGCAGCACCCGGAACTTACGGACGGACTCCGCCTGGGACACCGCCGCGTTGCCGTCGTCCACCGCGCTCTGGATCGCATCAAGCAGATCCGGGTCCTCGCGCAGCGCGGCGGCCGTTCCCTCCGCTTTGCCGTGCTCCCGGGCCCAGCGCCCCAGGAACTCCTCGTCCAGAGTGATGAGCGCGCCCACGAAGGGGCGGCCCTCGCCGACGACCATGCACTCGGCGACCAGCGCGTGCGCCCGGATCCGGTCCTCGATCACCGCGGGGGCGACGTTCTTGCCGCCCGCCGTCACGATGATCTCCTTCTTGCGGCCGGTGATCCGCAGATACCCGTCCTCGTCCAGGGTCCCGATGTCGCCGCTGTGGAACCAGCCGTCGGCCAGCGCCTCCGCCGTCGCGGCCTCGTTGTTCCAGTACCCGGCGAACAGGTGCTCGCCGTGCAGCAGCACCTCGCCGTCGTCCGCGATCCGCACCACCGAACCGGGCATCGGCTGGCCGACCGTACCGATCTTCTGCCGGTCCCACGGGTTGAACGTCGTCGCCGCGCACGTCTCCGTCAGGCCGTAGCCCTCCAGAACCGTGAAGCCGATACCGCGGAAGAAGTGACCCAGGCGCTCACCGAGCGGGGCGCCGCCGGAGATCGCGTACTCGCCGCGCCCGCCGAGCACCGCGCGCAGCTTGCCGTAGACCAGCTTGTCGAAGGCGCGGTGCTTGATCCGCAGCCCGAGCGAGGGACCCGACGGCGCGTCGAGGGCGCGGCTGTACGCGATGGCCGCGTCCGCCGCCTTGTCGAAGATCTTGCCCTTGCCGTCGGCCTGCGCCTTGGCCCGCGCCGAGTTGTAGACCTTCTCGAAGACCCGCGGCACCCCGAGGATCAACGTCGGCCGGAACGAGGCGAGTTCATCGGTCAGATGCTTGATGTCCGCGACATGGCCCAGCTTGATCGGCGCCATCATCGCCGCGATCTGCACCAGCCGCCCGAAGACATGGGCGATCGGGAGGAACAGCAGCACCGAGCACTCGCCCGTACGGAACAGCGGACGCAGCCGCTCCACGGCGTTGCCGCACTCCGCGAAGAAGCTGCGGTGGGTCAGCACACAGCCCTTCGGGCGGCCCGTGGTGCCCGAGGTGTAGACGATGGTCGCCGGATCGTCGGCCTTGGCGAGCGACGAGCGCTCCTCGACCGTCGCGTCATCGACGTCCGCGCCGAGCCGCCCCAACTCCTCGACGGCGCCGGGCGCGCCGCCGCCCGCGTCGATCTGCCAGACCTGGGTGAGCGCCGGCAGCCGGTCCCGTACCGCCTCGACGATCTTGGTGTGCGCGTCCTGCTCCACCAGGCAGGCCACCGCGCCCGAGTCGGACAGCACCCACTGCACCTGCTCGGGCGAGCTGGTCTCGTACACCGGGACCGTCACGGCGCCCGCGCTCCAGATCGCGAAGTCGAGGAGCGTCCACTCGTAGCGGGTGCGCGACATCAGGCCGACCCGGTCGCCGGGTCGCACGCCCGAGGCGATCAGACCCTTCGCCGCCGTTCGGACCTCGGCGAGGAAGGCCGTGGCCGTGACGTCCCGCCAGGCGCCGTCGGTCTTCCGGGCGATCACGGCGACATCCGGATGCTGCGCGGCGTTTCTGCGGACGATGTCGGTCAGATTGCCGTCCGCGGGGACCTCGTACAGGGCCGGAAGGCTGAACTCGCGCAAGACTGCTGCTCCTCATACGGCGCCGGCGCCACGACGGTGTGCTGCTGCGGCGGTGCGGTCCAACGGCTCGGGCAGGTGCTCGGGGTTCAGGGATCGGGGTTCCTGGAGACCGGATCGATGAAACCGTGAGCACTACTGGACGGCCCGGACGTTACCCATCGGTACGGCTCCTTCGATAGAGGGTTCCGGCCAGATGTTCGCTGCGTCACATGTCATGGAGTTCCTGCGCGCACAGTAGTCCACCCGCTTCATGACTAGGAAGTCACCGCAGGTCCGGCCGCCCCTACCTTCCGCCGTCCGCCGGATCTAGGGTGATCGCCATGGCAGGTAGGCGAGCGGAAGCGCGCTCCACGCGCGTTCATGTGGTCAGCGACGTGCACGGCAACACCCGTGACCTGGCCCGTGCGGGCGACGGCGCCGACGCCCTGATCTGCCTCGGTGACCTGGTGCTTTTCCTCGACTACGCCGACCATTCGCGCGGTATCTTCCCCGACCTCTTCGGCACCGAGAACGCGGACCGCATCGTCGAACTCCGCACCGCCCGCCGCTTCGAGGAGGCCCGCGACTTCGGGGCGAGCCTGTGGGCGGGCATCGGCGACCGCGCCGGTGCCATCGAGAACGCGGTGCGCCGGCAGTACGCCGAGATGTTCGCGGCCTTCCCGACACCGACGTACGCCACCTACGGCAATGTCGACATCCCGACCTTGTGGCCGGAGTACGCCCGCCCCGGTACGACGGTCCTCGACGGGCAGCGGGCCGAGATCGGCGGCCGGGTCTTCGGCTTCGTCGGCGGCGGACTGCGCACCCCGATGCACACGCCATACGAGATCAGCGACGAGGAGTACGCCGCCAAGATCGAGGCGGTCGGCGAGGTCGACGTGCTGTGCACCCACATCCCGCCGGACGTTCCGGAACTCTGCTACGACACCGTGCCGCGCCGCTTCGAGCGGGGCAGCCGCGCCCTCCTCGCCGCGATCCACCGCACCCGGCCCCGGTACGCGCTGTTCGGCCATGTCCACCAGCCGCTGGTCCGGCGGATGCGGATCGGCGCCACGGAGTGCGTGAACGTGGGGCACTTCGCGTCGGCGGGCAGGCCGTGGGCGCTGGAGTGGTGACGGGCCGGGGCCTGGGACGGTGACGGCGTGCTGCGCGGTAGCCTTCACAGCGCACCCCGACCGGACCGCATCTGGAGGAGCCACGGCGATGGCGGAACACACCAGTTCGAGCATCACGATCGAGGCGGCACCGGCCGACGTCATGGGAGTGATCGCCGACTTCGCGCGCTACCCGGACTGGACCGGCGAGGTCAAGGAGGCCGAGATCCTGGCCACCGACGACCAGGGCCGCGCCGAACAGGTCCACCTCGTCATGGACGCGGGCGCCATCAAGGACGACCAGACCCTCGCGTACACCTGGACCGGTGACCACGAGGTGAGCTGGACCCTGGTCAAGTCCCAGATGCTGCGCTCCCTGGACGGCTCCTACCTCCTCAAGCCGGCCGGCACGGGCGGCACGGAGGTCACCTACCAGCTCACGGTCGACGTCAAGATCCCCATGCTCGGCATGATCAAGCGCAAGGCCGAGAAGGTCATCATCGACCGGGCTCTGGCGGGCTTGAAGAAGCGAGTGGAAACGGGCTCCTGATCCCAGTCGGCTCATAGGCGAGCCCGCCCCCTGTCCTCAGTGAACCCGCCCTCGTTGTGGGCAGGCGTTCCGCACGGCGATGGGGGCACCACCCTGTCGAGCGAAGCCGAGACTGGGGGAGGGTGGGCACAACGCCAAGTACCGCCCGCCTCAAAGGGACCGTAAGCAATGCGCACCATCTTCGTCACAGGTCAAAGCGGCACCGGAAAGACCACGGCGGCGGCAGCCACCGCACTGGGAACAGCCCGGCAGGGCAACCGCACCCTGATCCTCGGCTCCGACCCCACGGACACCCTCGGCACCGCGCTCGGCACCCCCACCGGCGCCACCCCCGTGACCGTCGAACCCGGCCTCACCGCGGTCCGCCCCGACCCCTCCGCCGCACTCCGCCACGGCCTCGTCAGCCTTCAGGACCGTCTCGCGCCTGCCCTCGGCCTGCTCGGCGCCGCCCGCCTTGACGACGAGGAACTCACCCTGCTCCCCGGCGGCGCGGAGTTCGCCCTGCTCGGCGCCCTGTCCACGGCCGCGTACGGCCCGTACGACGTCGTGGTCGTCGACCTCCCCCCGCTTCCGGCCGCCCTGCCTCTGCTCGCGCTGCCCGAGCAACTCCGCCGCTATCTGCGCCGGCTCCTGCCGCCCGAACGGCAGGCGGCCCGCGCCCTGCGGCCCCTGCTCGGCCGCCTCGCCGGGGTCCCGATGCCGTCGGCCGGTCTGTACGAGACCGCCGAGGGCTGGGACGTCGCCCTGGCCGCCGTCCAGGCCGTGGTCGAGGACCCGGAGACCACGGTCCGGCTGGTCGCCGAACCGGGCCCCGCCGCGAGCGACCTGCTGCGGACCACCGCCGCCGGGCTCGCCCTGCACGGCCTGCGGGTCGACGCGCTCCTCGCGAACCGCGTCCTGCCGGACGACACCGCCGACACCTGGCTCGCCGGACTCGTGGCCCAGCAGCGCAAGACGCTCAAGGAGTGGGCGTCCGCCGGGGATGGGGTCGGTGGGGCCGATGGGGCCGGTGGGGCCGGCGGGACCGGCGGGGCGCATTCGGTGTACGAGATTCCGCACCTGGGACGTGAACCGCGCGGCACCGACGACCTCGCCGCCCTCCGCGTACCCCTGATCTCCGCGCCACGGCACCGCGTCACCTGGCCGCTCACCGACCACAGCTCCGAGGAGGGCGGCGGCCACGGTGGCCTCTACGTGTGGCACATCCCGCTGCCCGGCGCGGTACGCGACACCCTCGATCTGGTGCGGCGGGGGGACGAACTCGTCGTCACCACGGGGCAGTTCCGCCGGGTCGTCGAGCTGCCGTCCGCGCTGCGCCGCTGCACGGTCGCCGGGGCCGGGCTGCGCGAGGGCGAGCTGCGCATCCGTTTCGTACCGGATCCGGAGCTGTGGCCTCGGGCATGAAACACCGGGCCGCGTTCGGGTACCGTCGAAGGTACGACCCGCCCGCCTGCCGCAGGAGTCTGACCGCCATGAGCGATGCCACCGAGCGCCCCGTTCCCGAATCCGGCGGAGACACACAGCCCGAGCAGCCCCAGCAGCCCGGAGCCTTCGACGCCGACGCGTGGTCCACGGCCTGCGCCGAGGACCTGGCCGCCGAGAAGGCCCGCCGCCGCACCCAGTACGGCTCGCAGCCCGGCTCGGCCGCCGAAGAGCTGCGCCGACTGGTCGACACCGTCGCCGAAAAGCTCTCCGGGCTCCAGTCGCCGCTCCTCGGCGGACTGGCCCAGGGCGCCGCGCAGCAGGCCGTCCAGCAGGTCGTGCAGCAGGCGAAGGCCGCCGTCGAACCGGTCATCGAGCGCAACCCCGACGTCTTCGACCACCTCGCCGCCGCGGGCTCCGAACTCCTCGCCGCCTACCGTTCCGCGGTCGAGGCGCAGGAGCGCCGCTGGACCCGAGGGTCCGGCGCCGCGCAGGACGGCCGGGACCCCAGCGACACCCGGGAGTCCCGCGACCCCCGCGATCCGCGCGACGAGGGCCCCGGTCCCGGGGAACACATCGACCTCGACTGATGCCCCCTCGGGTACGGTTGGCCGTAGCGGGGCTCGACCGAAACTGAGGGACACATGGGACTCACCATCGGCGTCGATATCGGCGGTACGAAGATCGCGGCCGGAGTGGTCGACGAAGAGGGCACGATCCTGGAGACACACACCGTGCCCACTCCGGCGACCGCCGAGGGCATCGTCGACGCGATCTGCGCTGCCGTCGCCGGCGCCGGCTCGGGGCACGACATCGAGGCCGTCGGCATCGGCGCCGCCGGTTATGTGGACGACAAACGCGCCACGGTGCTGTTCGCGCCCAACATCGACTGGCGCCACGAACCGCTGAAGGACAAGGTCGAGCAGCGGGTCGGCATGCCGGTCGTCGTGGAGAACGACGCCAACGCGGCGGCGTGGGGCGAGTACAAGTTCGGCGCGGGCCAGGGCCACGAGGACGTCATCTGCATCACGCTCGGCACCGGCCTGGGCGGCGGCATCATCATCGGCAACAAGCTGCGCCGCGGCCGGTTCGGCGTGGCCGCCGAGTTCGGCCACATCCGCGTCGTACCCGACGGACTCCTGTGCGGCTGCGGCAGCCAGGGCTGTTGGGAGCAGTACGCGTCGGGCCGCGCCCTCGTGCGGTACGCACGCCAGCGGGCCAACGCGACACCCGAGAACGCGACCGTGCTGCTCGGCCTCGGCGACGGCACGCCCGCCGGTATCGAGGGCAAGCACATCAGCCAGGCCGCTCGTCAGGGCGATCTCGTCGCGATCGACTCGTTCCGCGAACTGGCCCGCTGGGCCGGTGCCGGACTCGCCGATCTCGCCTCGCTGTTCGACCCGTCCGCGTTCATCGTCGGCGGGGGAGTGTCGGACGAGGGCGAGCTGGTGCTCGACCCGATCCGCAAGTCCTTCCGCCGCTGGCTCATCGGCGGCCAGTGGCGCCCCCACGCCCAGGTGCTCGCCGCCCAACTGGGCAACAAGGCCGGTCTGGTGGGCGCGGCCGACCTGGCCCGCCAGGGCTGACCCGTTCGACCTTCCGCCGCCCCGGCGCCGGGTGCCTTCACAGGTGCCGGTGCCGGGGCGGCGTACGTTGACCCCATGCTCCCCAACTCCTCGGCGGAACCCGATGGTTCGGCCGTAGTCCGCGTACTGTCGTACAACATCCGCTCCCTGAGGGACGACACCGAGGCGCTCGCCCGGGTGATCCGTGCCTGCGCCCCGGACCTGGTGCTGCTCCAGGAGGCTCCCCGGTTCTTCCGCTGGCGGAAGAAGCTGGCCCGCCTCGCCTCGGCCACGGACCTGGTCGTCCTCTCCGGCGGTGGCACCTCGGCGGGACCGGCGCTGCTGTGCTCGCTGCGCGCCACGGTCGAGCGGACCGAGGACGTACTGCTGCCCCTCACGCCCGGCGAGCACCGCCGCGGCTTCGCCACCGCCGTGGTCCGCTTCGGCCGGGCCCGGCTCGGCGTCGTGAGCTGCCATCTGTCCCTGCGGGCGGACGAGCGGTACGAGCAGGGCGGCATGCTCCTGGACCGGCTCGCGGGCTTGGGCGTGGACCATGCCGTCGCGGGCGGCGATCTCAACGAGCGCCCCCACGGCCATACGTTCCGCCGACTCGCTGCCGCGCTCCAGGACTGCTGGGCCACGAAGCCGTGGGGTACGGAACAGACCTTCAGCCCCGACGACCCCCGGCGGCGGATCGACGCGATCTTCGCGACGGCGGGTGTGGAGGTGCTGGGCTGCGGGGTGCCGACCGAGCAGCCGGGGGTCACCCGGGCAGATCTGAGGGCGGCGACCGACCATCTGCCGGTGCTCGCCGCCCTCAGAATCCCCGCGTCATAGCGTCATGGCGTCATAGCGTCATGGCGTCTACGGCGGCATGGCTCTCTTGGTGCCGCCGCGCCCCGGGTCACACCACCGCGCCGCGTCCCGGGTCGTCGTCCTCGTCGTCCGGGCGCATCCGCATCACCAGGGTGCCGAAGCCGCCGAGGAAGCCGCCGATGCCGACGGTGGCCAGCCACCACGTCATCTCCCAGCCGAGCAGCACCGCGAGCAGCAGCAGGACCGGCCCGCCGAGCACCGCGAGCCACGCGAACTTGGCCGTGACGTCGGCCGGGGGCAGCGGCGGCGGCTCGGGCGGTACGAAGTGCCCTTCGTCGTCGCTGTCGAAGTCGTCGTCGGAGGGTTCGGGCGCCGTGTAGTCACGCGGTCCCACGCCGGGGGCGAAGGCGACCGAGCTGCCGAGGGGCTTGCCGGGGCCGGAGGCGTCATCCGAGGAACCGGAACCCGAGCCGGGCCCGGAACCGGAGTCCGAGGCGGGGCCGGCGCTGGATTCGGCACCCGGTCCCGCGTCCTTCGACATGCCCTTCGCCGGTCTGTCGTCCCCCGTGCCGTTCGGCTCCGCCTCCAGGAGGGCCAGGTCCTCGATCGACTTGAACGGCTTGGCGCCCGGCGGGTCCGGGGGCTCCGTCCCGTACCCCGCGACGATCGCCTCCCAGGCCGCCGTCTCGTCGATGGGCACCGCTTCGCCGCCCGGGTCCTGGTCCCCGGGGACCGGGCGCTTGTCCGGGTCGCGGCTTTCGTCGCGGTCCGCGTCGTGCTCAGCCACCGGTGGCCGTCCCTTCCTTGCCGACACTGGGAGCGAGCCGGCCGATGAACGCGAGGCTCTCCTCGAAGATCCGGTCCGCGTCGTGGTCCAACGTCGCGACGTGGTAGCTCTGTTCCAGCAGGATCTCGGTGACGTCCGTGGACGACACGCGGCTCAGGATCCGGGCCGAGTCGGCGGGCGGCACCACATGGTCCACCACGCTGTGCAGCAGCAGCATCGGCTGCGTGACCTGCGGCAGCTCCGCGTCGACCACACCGAAGAGCTTGGACAGGGCATACGCGGCGTGCAGCGGCACCCGGTGATATCCGACCTCTTCGACGCCTTCCTTGGCGATGTCGCTGACCAGCCCCTTGATCGAGGGCACCAGATGCCGGGCGACGGGCAGTGCCTTCGCCGCGAGCCCGTGCATCTGGATCGCCGGGTTGACGACGACGACACCCCGGACCGCGTCTCCGTGCCGCGCGGCGAGCCGCAGGGTCAGTGCGCCGCCCATCGAGAGGCCGAAGACGAAGACCTGGTCGCAGCGCTCACGGAGGGCGCTCAGTTCGCGGTCCACCTCCGCGTACCAGTCCTGCCAGCCGGTGACCTGCATGTCCTCCCAGCGTGTGCCGTGTCCGGGCAGCAGCGGCAGTGAAACGGTCAGACCGTGCTCGGCGAGATGTTCCGCCCAGGGGCGGAGCGACTGCGGGGAACCGGTGAATCCGTGACAGAGGAGGACGCCGACCTCGCCGCCCTCGTGGCGGTACGGCTCGGCTCCAGGGAGGACCGGCACCTTCGGTCTCCTGTTCGTGTGAAGGGATCCGGGTGAAGGGATCCGTGTAAGGGATCGGGGGGTGTGCGGGTGATCGGGGCGTGTGCGGGTGATCGGGACGTGCGCGTGTGAAGGGAGCGGCTGACGTGGTCGCACGGCACGCGAGGGGCGTTCGGGATGCGCCGCGGCGAAGCGGCGTACTTCACCGTACGCGACCGCACTGACACCGACCAGGGTCGTCGGGCCCCGCACGCGCCCTGCGGGTTAAGGTCTGACCGACAGACACAGGAGGCAGTCGGTTGATCTACGGCGCAATGAAGTTTTCCATCGGAGGGCCGCTGAAGCTCGCCTTCAGGCCCTGGGTGGAAGGCCTGGAGAACATCCCCGCCGAGGGTCCCGCCATCCTGGCGAGCAACCATCTGTCGTTCTCCGACTCCTTCTTCCTGCCCGCGGTGCTCGACCGCAAAGTGACGTTCATCGCGAAGGCCGAGTACTTCACCACGCCTGGCATCAAGGGCCGCATGACGGCCGCCTTCTTCAAGGGCGTCGGACAGTTGCCCGTCGACCGCTCCGGCGCGCGCGGCGCGGGCGAGGCCGCCGTCAAGAGCGGTGTCGACGTCCTCGAGCGCGGGGAGCTGTTCGGCATCTACCCGGAGGGCACCCGCTCGCCCGACGGCCGTCTCTACCGTGGCAAACCGGGTGGCCTCGCGCGCGTGGCGCTCGCCTCGGGCGCGCCGGTGATCCCGGTCGCGATGATCGACACCGAGAAGATCCAGCCGCCGGGCAAGGTGATGCCGAAGCTGATGCGCCCCGGCATCCGGATCGGGAAGCCGCTCGACTTCGAGCGCTACCAGGGCATGGAGCACGACCGGTTCGTGTTGCGGGCCGTGACCGACGAGGTCATGTACGAAATCATGAAGCTCTCGGGTCAGGAGTACGTCGACATCTACGCGACCGCCGCCAAGCGGCAGATCGCGGAGGCCGCGAAGGCGGAGAAGGCCGCGAAGGCCCAGAAGACGGACCGGGCGGCGGCCGATCAGGCCGATCAGGCCGGTCAGAACGGTGACAGCGACGGGCAGGAGCGGCCCGGCCGCTGAGCGGCGGCGGGCCCGCCGGGCAGAGGGGCGTCCAGGAGGGCGCCCAAGGGGTGGGGGACATGGCCAGGCGTGAACGCGTCATGAAGATGTCGGTCGAGCAGCCGCTGTGGCGCGCGCTCACCGCGTACCGCGTCCTCACGATGGTGTACGCCATCGCCCTGTTCATCTCCGCGTACGACGAGTTCGAGCGCCCCTCGGTCGCCATCGCCTTCTACGCCGTCCTCGTCGTCTGGACCCTCACCACGCTCGGCAAGGTCGCGAGCGCCGCGCGCTGCACCAAGCGGTTCCTCGCCGCCGACCTGACCATCGCGCTGGCAGGCATCCTCCTCACCCCCGTCGCCGCCACCGGCGAACGCATCGCCTCCGGCGGTCCCACGCTCCCGTCGATATGGACGGCGGGCGCCGTCCTCGCGTACGCGCTGAAGGGCGGTTGGCGCTGGGCGGCCGGCGCGTCGGCGCTCGTCGGGGTCGCCAACATCGTGCAGCGCGGCGACATCACCCGGGACACCCTGCACAACGTCCTCCTCGTCTGGGTCGCGGCCATCGCCATCGGCTACGTCGTGGAGCTGGCCCGCGCCTCCGAACGCACCCTCGCGCGCGCCCTGGAGATCGAGGCCGCGACCCGGGAACGCGAGCGCCTCGCGCGCGACATCCACGACAGCGTCCTCCAGGTCCTCGCGATGGTGCAGCGGCGCGGCAGCGCGCTGGGCGGTGAGGCCGCCGAGCTGGGCCGGATGGCAGGCGAGCAGGAGGTCGCGCTGCGCACCCTCGTCGCCGGCGGCATGGTGCCCGCGTCGCGCGCGTCGGAGGACGCTTCGCAGGGCGCCCTGGTGCGGGCCGTCGAGGAACCCGACGGTGAGCAGGGCGACGGGCCGCGCGATCTGCGGTCGCTGCTCGCCCGGCACGCCGGATCCCGCGTAACCCTGTCGGAGCCGGGCGCTCCGGTGCTGCTCGGACCGGTCGCGGCGCGGGAGCTGGCCGCCGCTGTCAGTGCCGCCCTGGACAATGTCGACAGACACGCGGGTGCCGGTGCCAGGGCGTGGATCCTGGTCGAGGACGAGCCGGACGAGGTGATCGTGACCGTGCGGGACGACGGGCCGGGCATCCCCGAGGGGAGGCTCGCGCAGGCCGAGGGCGAGGGGCGCCTCGGTGTCGCCCTGTCGATCCGCGGCCGGCTGCGGGACATCGGCGGCACGGCCGAACTGCTGTCGGTACCGGGCCAGGGCACGGAAGTAGAGCTGAGAGTTCCACGGGGGAAGGCGGACCGATGACGGTGCGGCAGGGCGCAGGAGTGGGCCGGTACGAGAGCCGGAACGAGAAGGGGGCGGCGGGATGACCGTGAGCGAGCACCAGGAGCCGGGCGGGCCGATCAAGGTGATGGTGGTCGACGACCATCCGATGTGGCGGGACGCCGTCGCACGCGATCTCGCCGAGGCCGGGTTCGACGTGGTCGGCACCGCGGGCGACGGCGAGCAGGCGGTGCGCCGCGCGCCTGCCGCGGGACCCGACGTCCTCGTCCTCGACCTCAACCTGCCCGCCAAGCCGGGCGTCCAGGTCTGCAAGGAACTCGTCGGCGCCAACCCCGCGCTGCGCGTCCTGGTCCTGTCGGCGAGCGGGGAGCACGCGGACGTCCTGGAGGCGGTCAAGTCCGGCGCCACCGGCTATCTGCTGAAGTCGGCGTCCACCGAGGAGCTGATCGACGCCGTGCGCCGCACCGCCGTCGGCGACGCGGTGTTCACACCGGGCCTCGCCGGTCTCGTCCTCGGCGAGTACCGCAGGCTCGCGTCCGACCCCGCGCCATCGGCGCCCGACGAGCCCAAGGCGCCCCAGCTCACCGACCGTGAGACGGAGGTGCTGCGGCTGGTCGCCAAGGGCCTGAGCTACAAGCAGATCGCCGAGCGCCTGGTCATCTCGCACCGCACCGTGCAGAACCACGTCCAGAACACCCTGGGCAAACTCCAACTGCACAACCGCGTCGAGCTGGTGCGGTACGCGATAGAGCGCGGCCTCGACGACGCGTGACCGCCGCGTGACCGCCCCATGACCGCCGCCCCGGTCAGCGGTGTTGCCCGTCAGCCTTCCTTCGCCGACCCCTCCTTCGAGTGAACACCCAGTGATCAACTCCCCACAATCGCCCCGGAATTGACCATGCGACCCATCCCGGAGTGACGTGGATCACTACTAGCGTGGCCCCCATCGGCTCATCCCAGAGCGAAGGGACACTTCCATGCGCGTCGGAGTACTGACCGGAGGCGGCGACTGCCCCGGGCTCAACGCCGTCATCCGGGGCATCGTCCGCAAGGGCGTGCAGGAGTACGGCTATGACTTCGTCGGTTTCCGGGACGGTTGGCGGGGTCCCGTGGAGGGGGACAGCATTCCGCTCGCCATCCCCTCGGTGCGTGGCATCCTGCCGCGCGGCGGCACCATCCTCGGTTCCTCGCGCACCAACCCTTTCAAAGTGGAGAACGGCGTCCGCCGGATCAAGGAGAACCTCGCCAAGCAGGAGGTGGAAGCCCTCATCGCGATCGGCGGCGAGGACACCCTCGGCGTCGCCGCGCGCCTGTCCGACGAGTACGGAATTCCGTGCGTCGGCGTCCCCAAGACCATCGACAACGACCTGTCGGCCACCGACTACACCTTCGGCTTCGACACCGCCGTCGGCATCGCCACCGAGGCGATCGACCGGCTGCACACCACCGCCGAGTCGCACATGCGGGTCCTCGTCGTCGAGGTGATGGGCCGGCACGCCGGCTGGATCGCCCTGCACTCGGGCCTCGCCGGCGGAGCCAACGTCATCCTCATCCCCGAACAGCGCTTCGACGTCGACCAGGTCTGCGCCTGGGTGACGTCACGGTTCAAGGCCTCGTACGCCCCGATCGTGGTCGTCGCCGAAGGCGCGATGCCCAAGGACGGGGACGCGGTGCTCAAGGACGGCACCCTCGACTCCTTCGGGCATGTGCGGCTGTCGGGCGTCGGCGAGTGGCTGGCCAAGGAGATCGAGTCCCGTACGGGCAAGGAGGCCAGGACCACCGTCCTCGGGCACGTCCAGCGCGGCGGGACGCCGAGCGCGTTCGACCGCTGGCTCGCCACCCGCTTCGGGCTGCACGCGATCGACGCCGTACGGGACGGCGACTTCGGCAAGATGGTCGCCCTGCGCGGCACGGACATCGTCCGCGTCCCGATCGCGGAGGCCACGGCCAAGCTGAAGACGGTCGACCCGGAGCTGTACAAGGAGGTCGGCGTCTTCTTCGGCTGACCTGACGGCTCGGCCGGCCCACCGGCCGACCGACGCACCGGGCCCGTACCGCGCGGCCAGGTGGTCACCGCCCTATATTCGGCGGTGACCACCCCTCGCGGGAGTGACGGGAGCGCCCATGGAAATCCTGGCCTTCGGTGTGCAGTCCGACGAGCGGCCCCTCATCGAGCAGGCGTTCGCCGGCCACCACGAGGTGCGGTGTCTGGACGTCTTCCTCAACGAGGACACCGCCCCGATCGCGGCGGGCTACGAGACGATCTCCACCAGCGTCAACGCGGACCTCGGCCACCGGGTCCTCCAGACCCTCGCGGCCGGCGGCACCCAGATGATCGCCCAGCGCTCCACCGGCTTCAACAACATCGACCTCCCCGTCGCCGAACGCCTCGGCATGACCGTCGCCCGCGTCTCCTTCTACTCGCCGTACTCGGTCGCCGAGTTCGCCTGGACCCTGGGTATGGCCGTCAACCGCCGTATCGTCCGCGCCTCCAACCGCACCCGCGACTTCGACTTCCGCCTCGACGGGCTGATGGGCCGCGATCTGCACGGCCGCACCGCCGGAGTCGTCGGCACCGGCAAGATCGGCGAGGCGTTCACCCGGATCGCCCACGGCTTCGGGATGCGGCTGCTCGGCTGGGACATCGCCGAGAACCCGGCCTGCACCGCGCTCGGCATGGAGTACACCGGCAAGGACCGGCTGTTCGCCGAGTCCGACCTGATCAGCCTGCACGTCCCGCTGCTGCCGGACACCCACCACCTCGTGGACGCCGCCGCCCTCAAGGCGATGAAGGACGACGCCGTCCTCGTGAACTCCAGCAGGGGCGGCCTCATCGACACCCGGGCCCTCGTCGCCGAACTGCGCGAGGGCCGCTTCACGGGCGTCGGGCTCGATGTGTACGAGGCGGAGGCCGGGCTGTTCTTCCTCGACAAGTCCCTGGAGGCCGTCGAGGACGACACCCTGGCCCGCCTCGTCACCTTCCCGAACGTCGTCGTCACCTCGCACCAGGCGTACTACACCCGCGACGCCGTCCAGCAGATCATCGACACGACCCTGCACAACATCCTCGACTACCGCGCGGGCCGCCGCTCCGAGAACGTCCTCGTACCGGCCGCCCCCACCAGCTGACCGAGCAGTTCCCGCACGATCCCCGCCCCGCGCAGCGACAGCACCGACTCGGGGTGGAACTGCACGCCCGTGAACCCCGGTCCGCGCAGCGCGTGCACCTCGCCGGTGCGGGTGTCCCGGCTGACCTCGACCCCGTGCGCGGCCAGCTCCAGGGCCGTGTCGTCGTCGCAGCGCGCCACGAAACTGTTGTAGAAGCCGACGGTCTCCGTCCGCCCGAACAGCTCGATCCCGGTCTGCGCGCCCTGGTACGGCACCTCCTTGCGGACGAGGTCGAGCCCGAGTTCGGCCGCGATCAGCTCATGCCCCAGACACACGCCCAGGACCCCGTGCGCGTGCCCCCTGATCAGCTCGGCCGCCAGCGACCGCAGGAACCGCATCTTCGGGTCGGCCGTGTCCGTCGGATCGCCGGGCCCCGGGCCGATCACCACCGGGCCCGGGTGCCGGACGACCGCCGTGCGCAGCCCCTCCTCGTCGTACCGCCGTACCGTCACGTCGAGCCCCGACGAGCGCAGCACATGCGCGAGCATCGCCGTGAAGGTGTCCTCGCCGTCCACGACCAGCGCATGCCCCCGCAGCCCGTCCGTCCGCTCCTGCATCCGCAGCCAGAACGGCGCGAGCCCCGCCCGCCGCCCGTCCAGCGCGGCCCGCACCCGGGCATCGTCGGCCAGGACTGGGCGTACGTCCGCCGTGCCGGGCCGTGCGGGCAGCACCCCAAGGGCGGTCAGGACGCCCGCCGCCTTGGCGTGGGTCTCGGCGACCTCGCCGTGCGGGTCCGAGCCGCGCACCAGCGTCGCGCCGACCGGCACCCGCAGCCGCCCGGCCGCGTCGATGTCGGCGGTCCTGATCAGGATGGGGGAGTCCAGGGTCTGCGCGCCCCCGGCGTCCCGCCCGATCAGCGCCAGCGCGCCCGCGTAGTACGCGCGTGCCGCGCCGTCGGGTCCCAGGGGCTCGTACCGCTCGATGACCCGGCACGCGTTCTGCACCGGGGATCCGGTCACCGTCGCCGCGAACATGGTCTCCTTCAGCACCTCGCGCACATCCAGCGAGGAGCGGCCCCGCAACTCGTACTCCGTGTGCGCGAGATGGGCCATCTCCTTGAGCCGGGGACCGACGACGACCCCGCCCATGTCGCCGACGGTGCACATCATCTTCAGCTCCTCGTCGACGACCATCGACAGCTCCTCGATCTCCTTGCCGTCGGCGAGGAAACCGAGCAGCCCTTCGGCGGTCGGGCCGCCCGCCGGGTAGCGGTAGGTCCCGCTGATCGGGTTCATCACGACCGTGCCGCCGCTCATCCGCACATGCGCCTCCGGGCTCGCGCCGACCAGCGTCCGCTCCCCGGTGTGCACCACGAACGTCCAGTACGCGCCCTGCTCGCCCACCAGCAGCCGCCGGAACAGCGCCAGCGCGTCCGCCCGCCCGAACCCGGGGATCTCCCCCGTGTACGTCCGCCGGATCACGAAGTTGGCGCCCTCGCCCCGCCCGATCTCCTCGCGCAGCACCCGCCCGACGATCTCGGCGTACGCGTCGTCGGCCACGTCGAACCCGCCGCCCTCGACCCGCACCCCGTGCGCCGGCAACTGCGCCAGGGCGTCCGCGAGCGGCAGCTCGTACGTCTCGTCGGCGGTCAGGACGGCCAGCGGGGTGCCCTCGTCGCGGACGTCGAAGCCGCGCTCCCGGATCTGCCGGAACGGCACGAGAGCCAGCGACGGCCGGTCGCCCACCGGGATGTCCGCCAGCCGCTCGACATTCCGCACCGGCCCGAGCAGCACCTCCACAGTGTCGTGGTCATGGCCGGGCGTACGGCGGCGCAGCAGCGCGAACGGGGGGCAGTCGGCGTCGAGCAGGCGGCGCAGATCCATGGGGGCCATGGGTTCGTTCCTTCCGGTTGGGTCCGTACGCGCATCGCGTACGGGTGGATCGGAGGAGGAACGGCCCCGGAAACGGAAGAAGGCCGCCCCTCGGGCGGCCTTCGCGTGATCGGGTACGCGCAGTCAGTGGGCCGCCGGATGAGCGGTCCACCACCAGTTCTGAACGGAGCTGGGGAGCGAGTGCGCGAACATGTCACGCACCCTACCCGACGTCCGCCGCCCGACCACGCGACGCCCGGCCCGTCCCACGGACATCTTGTCTCACAACGTGAGCGCTGGGGTGGACGCCCGACACGACCCCGTAATGTGGGCGAGGTGACCGTGAACGCTAAGCCCAGCGCGAGCGCTGGCAACACCTGGCGGAACCTGCCCGCGGCGCAGCAGCCCGAGTACCCCGATGCCGAGGCTCTGCGCGATGTGATCGCCGAGCTCGAAAGCTATCCCCCGCTCGTCTTCGCCGGGGAGTGCGACCAGCTGCGTGCCCGGATGGGAGCCGTTGCCAGGGGCGAGGCGTTCCTGCTCCAGGGCGGGGACTGCGCGGAGTCCTTCGACGGTGTCGGCGCCGACCAGATCCGCGCCAAGCTGAAGACCCTCCTCCAGATGGGCGCCGTCCTCACGTACGCCGCGTCCGTGCCCGTCGTGAAGGTGGGCCGGATCGCCGGGCAGTACTCGAAGCCGCGGTCCAAGCCGACCGAGACCCGCGACGGCACCACGCTGCCGACCTACCGCGGCGACTCCGTCAACGGCTTCGCCTTCACCGAGGCGGAGCGCGTCCCGGACCCCGAGCGCCTGAAGCGGATGTACCACGCGTCCGCCTCCACGCTGAACCTGGTGCGCGCCTTCACCACGGGCGGATACGCGGATCTGCGCCAGGTGCACGCCTGGAACCAGGACTTCGTGAAGTCGTCCCCGTCCGGCCAGCGGTACGAGCAGCTGGCCCGCGAGATCGACAACGCCCTGAACTTCATGCGGGCCTGCGGCACGGACCCGGAGGAGTTCAAGACCGTCGAGTTCTTCGCCTCGCACGAGGCGCTGCTCCTCGACTACGAGTCCGCGCTGACCCGCGTCGACTCCCGCACGGGCCATCTGTACGACGTCTCCGGGCACATGGTGTGGATCGGTGAACGGACCCGGCAGCTCGACGGCGCGCACATCGAGTTCGCGTCGAAGATCCGCAACCCGATCGGCATCAAGCTCGGCCCGACGACGACGGTGGACGAGGCGCTCACGTACATCGACCGCCTCGACCCGGACCGCGAGCCCGGCCGGCTGACCTTCATCGTCCGCATGGGCGCCGACAAGGTCCGCGACAAGCTCCCCGAGCTGGTCGAGAAGGTCACGGCCTCCGGCGCGACCGTCGCGTGGGTGACGGACCCGATGCACGGCAACACCTTCGAGGCCGCGTCCGGCCACAAGACCCGCCGCTTCGACGACGTACTGGACGAGGTCAAGGGCTTCTTCGAGGTCCACAAGGCCCTCGGCACCCACCCCGGCGGCATCCACGTCGAGCTGACCGGCGACGACGTCACGGAGTGCGTGGGCGGCGGCGACGAGATCTTCGTCGACGATCTCCACCAGCGCTACGAGACGGCGTGCGACCCCCGGCTCAACCGCAGCCAGTCCCTGGACCTCGCGTTCCTGGTCGCGGAGATGTACCGGGACCAGTGACACCGGCGCACAGACGCGGGTGGGGCGCGGATCGATGTGATCCGCGCCCCACCTGCGTCAAGGGGACTTTTGCCCACCCCGGACGGCGGGTAAGGTTAGGTTAGCCTCACCGACTCTTCGGGGCGGCCCCTGATCAGCGATCCCGCCCGGGAGGTGAACCCGCGTGTACGTCTGCAACTGCTTCGGAGTCACCGAGGCGCAGGTGAAGCGGCATGCGGAGTCGGGTGCCTGCACCCCGCGCCAGATCGCTTCGGCCTGCAAAGCGGGCACGGACTGCGGTTCGTGCGTACGCCGCATTCAGGCGCTGCTCGGCCGTGGCGCGTGCCCCAGCCGGGTGGCCGCCGACGAGGGGCGCCCGGCGTTCGCGGAGCTGTCCGCCTCGGAGCCCGCCGAAGCCGCCTGAACGTTCCGCCGGCGCGGTCGGCCGTCCGGGTGGGCCGTCGACCCCGGCTCAGCTGTCCGGCTGCTCGATGACCTGGGCGATGTAGAGCGCTTCGCCGAGCTTCTCGACCAGTTCCAGTTGGGTGTCGAGATAGTCGATGTGGTGCTCCTCGTCCTTGAGGATGTCCTCGAAGATCTTGGCCGATGTGATGTCCGCCTTGGCCCGCATCACCTCGATCCCCCGCTTCAGCCGGTCGATGGCCTCGACCTCGATCTGCCGGTCCGCCTGGAACATCTCAGTGACCGTCTGCCCGACCCGGACATGGAAGAGCCGCTGATAGTTGGGCAGGCCCTCAAGGAACAGGATCCGGTCGGTCAGCACCTCCGCGTGCTTCATCTCGTCGAACGACTCGGCCCGGGTGTACTTGGCGAGCTTCGTCCAGCCGAAGTTCTCCTGCATCTTCGCGTGCAGGAAGTACTGGTTGATCGCCGTCAGCTCGGCGGTGAGCTGCTCATTGAGGAATTCGATGACCTCGGGGTCGCCCTGCATCGCAGAGGCTCCTTCCGGACGGGGACGGGGGTCGGGGGCAGGTGGGCGCATCCTCGCATCGGCACCGGGGGCCGTCCAGTAAGTGCATGCTTAGTAGGAGTTGCCCGAATCGAAGCCGGAGTGAGGGCGGAGTGAGGGCGGAGCGAGGCGGTGGTGCGGACGGGTCGAGGCTGTGGTGCGGGCGGGGCCGGGTGGTGCCCGGTGGGCCGGACCGGGCTGGTCACGGCCACTGTCGTGGGTCTGTCAGGATGGAGACATGGGTCATCCGGTGGGGCGCGAATCTGGACAGGCAGGGGCGTCGGAGCTTCCACCGGGACAGCGGCTCCAGCGCGGCTGGCCCGTGACGCACTACGGCCCGGTGCCCAAGTTCCGGCCCGAGCGATGGGAGTTCAGGGTCTTCGGTGCGACGGCCGACGGCGACAAGCACTGCTGGAACCACGACGAGTTCTCGGCCCTGCCGTACGCCACGGTGGTGGCCGATCTGCACTGCGTCACCAAATTCAGCATGCTCGGCGCCGAGTGGGGCGGTGTCCTGGCCCGCACGGTCCTGGAACTCGCGCCCCCCGCGCCGAGCGTCACCCATGTGATGGTCTGGGCCGAGTACGGCTTCAGTTCGAATCTGCGGCTCGACGACTTCCTGACCGAGCGGACGATGTTCGCCACCCACAAGGACGGCGAGCTGCTCACCGCCGAGCACGGCTTCCCGCTCCGCCTCGTGGTGCCCCATCTGTACGCCTGGAAGGGCCCGAAGTGGGTCCGGGGTATCGAGTACATGACCGCCGACCGCCGGGGTTTCTGGGAGGAGCGGGGCTACCACAACATCGGTGACCCCTGGCGCGAGCAGCGCTACTCCTATCAGGAGGAGCCAGGGGACGGCCCCGAGCTGTGATGCCGTATACCTCTATGGGGTACCCCGGAGCTTCTTGAGGAGCGCCACGTCCGTCGCGTGGCCCTCCTTGCCCCCGGGCGTCTCGACGATCAGGGGCACGCCCTCGGTCGCCGGATGCCGCATCAGGGCCCGGAACGGCTCCTCGCCGATCTGCCCGGCGCCGATGTTCGCGTGCCGGTCCTTGTGGGCGCCCACCACGTCCTGCGAGTCATTGGCGTGGATCAGCCGCAGCCGCCCCTCGCCGACCGTGTCCACCAGCAGATCGAGCGTCTGCGCCATGCCGTCAGGGCCGGTCAGGTCGTGCCCCGCGGCGAAGATGTGGCAGGTGTCCAGGCAGATGCCCAGCTTCGGATGGGCGTCCAGCGCGTCGAAGTACGGCCCGAAGTCCCAGGTGCGTGAGCAGAGCGAGGCGCCCTGACCCGCCGTCGACTCCAGGAGCAGATACGGGTCGTCGTCGTGCGTCAGCTCGTCAAGCAGCGGCAGCATCCGCTCCCGTACCTGCGCCAGGGCCACCGCGCGCGGCCTGCCGCCGGTCGCGGAGCCCGTGTGCACGACGACGCCCAGTGCGCCGATCACGCGGGCCCGGCGCAGTGAGTGCCGCAGCGACTCCACGGACAGGTCGACGGTCGCCTCGGTGTGCGAGCCGAAATTGATCAGATACGGCGCGTGGACGTACACGGGGATGTTCTCGGCGGCGCAGGTCGCGCGGAACTCCTCGTCCTGCCGGGGGTTGCCCGCGGGGGTCGCCCACCCGCGCGGATTGGCGACGAAGACCTGAATGGTCTCGTCGCCCATCTCGCGCGCGTAGCCGATGCCGACCTTCGCGAGGCCGCCCGCCACGGGGACATGGCCGCCGACGGGGTTACGGGACTGGGTGCTGGTCACACGTTTCAGGGTGTCACGCGCGCGTACCTCAGCGGATCGTGAGGGTGATGGTGGAGTTCTTGGGCGCCTCGTCGCCGCCCTCCACGGACTGGCTCTTCACGGTGTCGCCGAACAGCCCCAGCAGCCCGCGGTCCTCGCTGACCTTGAAGCCCGCGCTCTCCAGCGTCCGCTTGGCGTCGTCCACGTTCTGTCCCACGACGTCCGGGACCTCGACCATCTCGGGCCCCTTGGAGACCGTCAGCGTGATCGTGTCGCCCTCGGCGGCCTGGCTGTCGGCGCCGGGGGACTGCCGGGCGACCTCGCCCGCGTCGAACTCCGACGTGACCTGCTCGGTGGCGATCTCCACCTTGAGGCCCGCGTCCGTCAGCTCCTCGGTCGCGTCGTCCACGGACTCGCCCGTCACATCGGGGACGTCCACGGGGGCGCCTTTGCTGACGGTGATGGCCACGGCCGAGCCGGCCCTGCGGGACTCCCGGGCCGCCGGGTCCGTACGGATCACGGCGCCCTGGTCGATCGCGTCGCTGAACTCCTGCGTGACCATGCCCGGTTCGAGTCCGGCGTCCTTGAGCCGGGTCCGCGCGCCGGCCAGCGGCAGGCCCTCGACATCGGGCACCTTCACCGTCTCGGGGCCCAGCGAGAGCGTCAGCCCGACCTTGCCGTTGTCGCGGATACGGGTCCCCGCCGCGGGGTCGGTGGCGACGACGGTGCCCTTCGGATCGGTGTCGCTGTACGCGCGCTTGACCTCACCCACGTCGAGACCGGCGTCCGCGAGCCGCTTCCTGGCGTCCGCCTCGGACTGCGTGAGCAGCGCCGGGACCTTCGTGAACTGGCCCGAGTTGATGTACCAGACACCGGCGCCCAGACCGAGCACCAGGAGCACGGCGACCACGGCCGCGAGCGGGCCGCGCCGGGAGCGCCGGTAGCGGGGCGCGGGACCGGACGGCGGCGGCATCTCCAGGCGGCTGGTGCGGTGGAATCCGTCCGCGTCGTCGTCCTCGTTCACCGGCAACGGCATCTGAAACGCCAACGCGCGCGGGATGACGCTCGTACGGTCGTCGGAGATGTCCCGCCCGTCCTCGGCCCGCGCCCGGGGCGGCACCGCGTCCAACTGCGCGTCGGTGAGCCCGGCCCGCGCCTCACGGGTCCGCGCCAGCAGGGCCACCGCGTCGTGCGGCCGGACCTCGGGGGTACGGGCGGTCGCCGCCGCGACCAGGTCGTCCAGCTCGTACGGCAGCCCCGGCACGGTGGCCGACGGCGGCGGTACGTCCTCGTTGAGGTGCTGGTAGAGCACCTGCGCGGGGGAGTCGCCGGAGCGCGGTTTGGCGCCCGTCAGCATCTCGTAGAGGACCACCCCGCACGCGTACACGTCGACACGGGGGTCCGCGGTGCCGTGCTCGATCTGTTCCGGGGCGAGATAGGAGACGGTGCCGAGGACGGCGCCGGTCGTGTTCGTCACGGTGTCCACGGCCCGTACGAGACCGAAGTCCGCGACCTTGACCCGGCCGTCGTCCCCTATGAGGACGTTCTCCGGCTTCATGTCCCGGTGCACGAACCCCGCCCGGTGCGCGGCGCCGAGCGCGGCCAGGACCGGTTCCAGGATGTCGAGGGCCGCCCTCGGCCGCAGCGCCCCGCGCTCGCGCAGCACGTCCCGCAGGGTGCACCCGGCGACGTACTCCATGGCCAGGTACACGTACGCCCCGTCGGCGCCCTGGTCGTAGACACCGACCACATTGGGGTGCGACAGCCGCGCCACCGACTTGGCCTCACGGATGAACCGCTCGACGAACGAGACGTCGGCGGCCAGCGTGGGGTGCATCACCTTGAGCGCGAGCACACGGTCGAGGCGGGTGTCCATGGCCCGGTAGACCGTGGCCATCCCGCCGACCGCGATACGTGCGTCGACGCGGTACCGGCCGTCGAGCACCTGCCCGACAAGCGGGTCCTGAAGGGTCGTGTCCACGCCCGCGAGTCTACGAGGCGCCGCGCTCGGCCTGACCGGACAGTGGCGGGACGGGTCCACGACTGAAGCACACCTGTGACGCCTGCGACCTAGAAGGCCGGGCGCTCCGGGTCGAGGGAGGCCAGGCCCTCCGTGGGAGAGCTGGCGGTGCCGTACAGGCGCCGGGGAATCCGCCCTGCCCGGGAGGCGAGCCGGCCCGCTTCGACGGCCTTCCGCATCGCCTCCGCCATGAACACCGGCACCTGAGCCCGCGTAACGGCCGACGCGAGCATCACCCCGGCACACCCCAACTCCATCGCGAGCGCCGCGTCGGACGCCGTCCCGGCCCCCGCGTCCAGAATCACCGGCACCCCGGCCCGCTCCACGATCAACTGGAAATTGTGCGGATTCCGGATCCCGAGCCCGGACCCGATGGGCGACCCCAGCGGCATCACGGCCGCACACCCCACGTCCTCCAGTTTCCGCGCCAGCACGGGATCGTCATTGGTGTACGGCAGCACGGTGAACCCGTCGTCGACCAGGGTCTCGGCCGCGTCGAGAAGCTCCACCGGATCGGGCAGCAGCGTGTGCTCGTCGGCGATCACCTCCAGCTTCACCAGCTCCGTACCGAGCGCCTCGCGCGCGAGGCGTGCCGTCAGCACGGCCTCACCGGCGGTGAAACAGCCCGCCGTGTTGGGCAGCACCTGGATCCCGAGCCGTTCGAGCACGGAGAGCACCGAGCCCTGGGTGCCCGGGTCGACGCGGCGCATCGCCACCGTCGTCAGCTCCGTGCCGGACGCGATCAGGGACCGCTCCAGGACGTCGAGGCTGGGCGCACCGCCCGTACCCATGATCAGCCGGGACGTGAAGGACGTACCGCCGATGACAAGCGGATCGTCGGCCATGGCGGTCAGCCTCCCTGGACGGCGGTGAGGACTTCCACGCGGTCGCCGTCGGCGAGCGTGGTGGCGGACCACCGCGCGCGGGGGACAACGGTTTCGTTGAGGGCCGCGGCGACACCGGACGGTGCCGGGGCGACCGTCGCGACGAGCACGTCGAGGGTGGTGCCGGCCGGCACGTCACGCGCCTCGCCGTTGACGGAGACGGAGACGGAGGCGGAGGCGGGGAGCGAGGGGGAGGTCGACGGTGGTACCGACGCGGTCATACGGGCAGCTCCACGGGTACGGGCGCGCTGGCGCCGAAGCGTTGGGGTGCGAAGGGCCTTGCCTCGGCCGGGAGTTCACCGGTGACAAGGGCCTCGGCGACGATGTCGCCGGTGACGGGCGTCAGCAGGACGCCGTTGCGGAAATGGCCGGTGGCCAGGTGCAGGCCCGGCAGATCGGTCGGGCCGAGCAGGGGCGCGTTGTCCGGTGAGCAGGGGCGCAGGCCCGCGCGGGTCTCGGTCAGCGGCAGTTCGGTGATGCCGGGCACCAGTTCGTGCGCGTCCCGCAGCAGCTCGTACACACCGCCCGCGGTGACCGTGGTGTCCCAGCCCAGCTCCTCGCTGGTGGCGCCGACGACCAGTTCGCCGTTCTCGCGCGGTACGAGGTAGACGTGGCTGCCCCGGACGACGGCCCGTACGGTCCGGCTCAGGAACGGCGCGTACCGGCGCGGCACGGTGAGCCGGAGCACCTGGCCCTTCACGGGGCGCACCGGCGGCAGGACGGCGGCGGGTACGCCCGCGAGCCGGCCGCTGAGGCTGCCCGCCGCGAGGACCACCTGATCCGCGGTGAGCCGGGAGCCGTCGGCCAGGACGGTTCCGGCGGCCCGGTCCCGTACCACTGAGAGCCGTCGGGCCCACTGACGGCGGAAGACCACCCCGGCGCGCTCGCAGGCCGTCAGAAGGGCCGTGGCGAGCCGTCTCGGGTCGATCTGGTGGTCACCGTCGACCCGCAGGCCGCCGCGTACGCCCGGCGCGAGCATCGGCTCAAGCCGCCGGCACTCGCGCCCGGACAGCCACTCCGACTCCAGGCCGCAGCGCCTCTGGAGGGCGTGCAGCTCCCGGAGGTGGGCGCGGTCGTCGGCGTCGAGCGCGACGGCGAGGGTGCCGCAGACGCGGTGGCCGAGGTCGAGTCCGGTCGCCTCGGTGAGTTCGGCGACGAACTCCGGATAGCGGCGCGCCGATGCGAGGTTGAGGCCGAGCAGGGTCTCCTCGCCGTAGTGCAGTTCGGTGACGGCGGCGAGCATTCCGGCCGCGACCTGGGCGGCGCCACCACCGGGTTCGGGGTCCACGACCGCCGTACGGAGTCCGCGCTGGGCGGCCCGCCAGGCGCTCACGAGCCCGATGATGCCGCCCCCGACGACCAGTACGTCCGAGGCGTTTCCGTCGCTGGTGTTCTCGGTGCTGCTCTCGGTGCTGCTCTCGGTGCTGTTCTCTATGGGGTTCGAGTTGCTTGAGGTGTCGCTTGGGGTGTCGGAGGTACGCGACATGGGCGTCCAGCCCCTCCCTTCGCCGGCATGACCCGGATCAGGTTCGTACGGTCGGAGGCCGCCCAGCCTCCCTCTCAGCCCGGTCCGTCCGGGCTCCCGCGAGTGCTACATGGCCACCCTAGCCCGTGGTGTGCAAGAGGTCACGGGCCCGACCACCTGACTGACTGAACGTCAGTTGTTTATGGTGATCGCGTGAGCGAGCAGACGCAGGTGGACGACGGGACGGCGGGGCGCCCGCGCGTGGGTGGACGCGTCGTCATCGCGGGCGCGGGCATGGCCGGGGTGCAGACGGCGGTGGCGCTGCGCGAGCGGGGGTTCACCGGGAGCATCACGCTGATCGGCGCGGAGCCGCATCAGCCGTACGACCGGCCACCGCTGTCCAAGGCGGTCCTGCTCGGCAAGGCCGAGGGCTCCGCCTTCGACATCGACTTCGATGCGTTCGGCGTGGAGCTGCGGCTCGGCCTGGAGGTCACCGGGGTGCGCCCCGGGGACCACGAGCTGGACACCGAGTCGGGGCCCGTCCCGTACGACGTACTGGTCGTCGCGACCGGCGCCGAACCGATTCAGCTGCCCGGCGCCGAGGGGGTGCCCGGGGTGCATCTGCTGCGCACGCTGGACGACGCCGAGCGGCTGCGGCCCGTACTCGCCGCGCAGCACGACATCGTGGTCGTCGGCGCCGGCTGGATCGGCGCCGAGTTCGCCACCGCCGCGCGCGAGGCGGGGTGCGCGGTGACCGTGGTCGAGGCGGCCGGGCGCCCGCTCGCCGGGGCGCTGCCGGCGGAGGTGGCCGAGCCGATGACCGACTGGTACGCGGACGCCGGCGCCGAACTGCGCACCCACGCGCGCGTGGCGCGCATCGAGCCGGGGGCGGTCGTCCTGGACGACGGCACGGCGCTGCGCGCGGGCGCCGTCGTCGTGGGTATCGGGGCGCGGCCCGCCACGGGGTGGCTCGCCGGATCCGGGATCGCGCTCGGCGCGCAGCGGGAGGTCGTCGCGGACGACCGGCTGCGGACGTCGGTACCGGATGTGTACGCGGTCGGCGACTGCGCCTCGTTCCCCTCCGCGCGCTACGGCACGCGACTCCTCGTCCACCACTGGGACAACGCCCTCCAGGGCCCCCGCACGGTCGCCGCCGACATCATCGGCGAGACACGTGCCGTGTACGACCCGGTGCCGTACTTCTGGTCGGAGCAGTTCGGCCGTTTCGTGCAGTACGCCGGACATCACGGGGGCGCCGACACGACCGTATGGCGGGGCAGCCCCAGCGGCGCGGCATGGTCGGTCTGCTGGCTCCGTGACGACCGCCTGATCGCGGTCCTGGCGGTGGGCCGCCCCCGAGACCTGGCCCAGGGCCGAAAGCTGATCGAATCAGCGACGCTGATGAACACAGCCCTCCTCCCGGACGCGTCGCGCCCCTTGAAATCAGCGACGAGATAGCTCTGCTGAAGACCACCCACCCACCCATCCGCCCACCCATCCGCCCGCAGCGATGCCCGGTGCGCAGGTGTGAGTGCCGGGTGGACTGGCAAGGGTCCGGGTGCCGGCCGAAGCCTCCTTCCGCCACGACGCCGGAATGCCGTGCGCGGGCGGCGCGGAAGTCGACGCGACGGTTTGGTGCGGCCTCGGCTTGGCGTCACGGCCCCGCCGGAGGCGGGATGTCGTGTTCCGGTAGTGCCGGGCGGGCATGGCTGTGTGGTGCTGCGTCCGCCGAGAGGGCGGGCCGTGGAGCAGCGCAGCCCTACGGCGCCGGACCACCTTGGCGGCTCTGAGGTCGTTCCGGCGGTGGCCGGGCTCTGTCTCCGCCGCGGTAGCGGGGCACGGGTTGTCGTGGTGCGGCGGTGCCGGGCCGGTCCGGCTGATTGGTGTGGTCCCCGGCGGCGGTCGGGTTCTGTTTCCGCCGCGATGGTGGGAAGTGGGATGTGGCGTTCCGGCGGTGCCGAGTCGGCTGGCTGTTCGGTGCGGCCTGCCGGTGGCCGGGTTCTGTGTCCGTCGCGGCGGTGGCATTTCGGTGGTGCCGGGCTGGTAGGGCTGTTCGGTGTGGTCCCTGGGGGCAGCCGGGTTCTCTCTCAGTTGCGGTGGCGGGACTCGGGACATGGTGTCCGGCGGTGCCAAGCGTGCCCAAGCCGTTTGCCGTGGTCCCGGCGGCAGCCGGGTTGCGTTTCCGCCGCGATGGCGGGACGCGGATGTGGTGGTTCGGCAGTGCCGAGCCGGCCCGGCCGCCTGCTGCGACCCCGGCGGCAGCCGCGTTCTGTCTCCGCCGCCGCAGCGGGACGCGGTGCGCGGTGCAGCCAGGCGGTGCCCCACCCGTACGGAGGGCGGGTCGGTGGGGCCCATGCCAGGGTTCCCGTCACCCCGCCGGGACGGCGTCCGGCTTTCCGCTGTCAGAGCTAGATGGCAACCTTGGACACGTGACCGAGATTGACGCAAAGATCGATGCTCTCGTCCCCGCCTGGCTCACCCTCCCCGACATCGCCGAACAGGTCGGCGTCGAGGTGACGCGCGTCCGGCAGCTGGTCAAGGAGGGCCAGCTGATCGCGGTGCGCCGTGGCGAGAACAGGGCGCTGCACGTGCCCGCCGCCTTTATCGACGGCGACAAGGTCGTCAAGGGCCTCACCGGCACCCTGACGCTCCTGCGGGACGACGGCTTCAGCGACGAAGAGATGCTGGAGTGGCTCTTCACCCCCGACCCGACCCTGCCCGGCACCCCCGCGCAGGCGCTCAGCGAGAATCGTGGCACGGAGGTGAAGCGCCGCGCCCAGGCGCTCGCCGTCTGAGCAAACGCACAAACGCACAACCGTACGCGTACGGACCCCGGACCACGGCCCTCGCCGTCGTGGCCGGGTTCCGTACGCCACTGACACGCCGTACACCGCCCAGGGGGGACCTCGCCATGTCCAACCGTCTCGACGACGCCCGGCTCTATCTCTGCACGGACGCCCGAACGACCCGCGGCGACCTCCCGGAGTTCCTGGACGCCGTCCTGGCCCAGGGCGTCGACGTGGTGCAACTGCGCGACAAGGGCATGGAGGCGGCCGAGGAGCTGGAACACCTCCAGGTCGTCGCCGACGCCTGCCGGCGCCACGGCACCCTCCTCGCCGTCAACGACCGCGCGGACATCGCCCACGCCATCGGCGCCGACGTCCTCCACCTCGGCCAGGGCGACCTCCCCGTCCCGGCCGCCCGCGCGATCCTCGGCGACGACATCCTCATCGGCCGCTCCACCCACGCCCCCGCCGAAGCGGACGCCGCCGCGGCCCAGGACGGCATGGACTACTTCTGTACGGGCCCCTGCTGGCCCACCCCCACCAAGCCGGGCAGGCACGCCCCGGGCCTCGACCTCGTCCGCCACACGGCGTCCCTGGGCACCGACCGCCCCTGGTTCGCCATCGGCGGCATCGACCTCGGCAACCTCGACCAGGTGCTCGACGCGGGCGCCCGCCGGGTCGTCGTCGTACGGGCCATCACCGAGGCGGACGACCCGGGAGCCGCGGCGGCGGAGTTCGCCAAGCGCCTCCGGGCAGCCGGCTGACCTTCCCCCTCCGTCCGGCCCTCGCCGGCCGGGTGTCCGAGGCGTGGACAACAGTCCGGCATTCGCGACAAAAGCCATGCGCCCGGTTGGGGGACTCCCGTCACCTGGCTAACCTGCCGGTATGGCCTTCGGCACAGCTTCCACCAGGACGGATCGCGCACCCACGGTGCGCGACATGCTCGCGTCGGGCAAAACCACCTACTCCTTCGAGTTCTGGGCGCCCAAGACCCCGAAGGGCGAGCGCAACCTGTGGAACGCGCTGCGCAGGGTCGAGGCGGTCGCCCCGAGCTTCGTCTCCGTGACGTACGGCGCGGGCGGCTCCACGCGCGCGGGGACCGTGAAGGCCACCGAGCAGATCGTCGAGGACTCGACGCTGACGCCGGTCGCCCACCTCACCGCCGTGAACCACTCCCTCGCCGAGCTGCGCAACATCATCGGCCAGTACGCCGACGCCGGGATCCGCAACATGCTGGCTGTCCGCGGCGATCCGCCCGGCGACCCGATGGGCGACTGGATCGCGCACCCCGAGGGTTTGACGTACGCGGCCGAGCTGGTCCGGCTCATCAAGGAGTCCGGCGACTTCTGCGTCGGCGTCGCGGCCTTCCCCGAGACCCATCCGCGCTCGGCGGACGAGGAGTCCGACGTACGGCACTTCGTGGACAAGTGCCGCGCGGGCGCCGACTACGCGATCACGCAGATGTTCTTCCACCCCGAGTCATACCTCCGGCTCCGCGACCGCGTCACCGAAGCGGGCTGCGCGACCCCGATCATCCCCGAGGTCATGCCCGTCACCAGCGTGAAGCAGTTGGAACGGTTGGCGCAGCTCAGCAACGCCTCCTTCCCCGCCGCGCTGAAAGAGCGGATCCTCACGGCGCGGGACGATCCGGCCGCTGTACGCTCCATTGGCATCGAGTTCGCGACCGAGTTCTGCGCGAGGCTGCTGGACGAAGGTGTCCCCGGGTTGCACTTCATCACGCTCAACAACTCGACGGCGACACTGGAGATCTACGAAAATCTGGGGCTGCATCACCCGCAGGTCTAGACCGGCCGTACGCGGTGGGGCACCGACCGCAGGAGAGGGGCGTACATGGGCTGGACGGTCCTGTACATCGCGTTCGGCATCGTCGCGTTGTGGCTGCTCGGTGAGGTGCTGCTCCAGTACAAGGCGCGACTGCGCTATCGCGCGCTCGCCTTCTGCGGCTTCCTCGGCGTCGTCCTCGGCGTCCTGATCCCCTCGGTCCCGGTGATCGCGCTGGGCGCCATCGCCTTCGCGGTGGGTCAGACGTACGTCACGCTGTCGTTCCGCCGAGGGTTCTCGACCGGCTGGGCCATCGGCGGTCGGCCGGGCGGCAGCAAGCGCCGCAGGACCGGCTCGGGCGGGCGCCAGGAGCCCACCCTCCAGGTCTCCGACCTGGAGTCCGCCGACGACCCCTACCCGCCGGACGCCCAGCACCCGGACGCCCCCCACCACGACAACGGTGCCTACGCGGCCGACACCGCCTACGCGGACGACGACGTCTTCCGCAACGACCGCGACCCGGCCTACGCCTCCGGAGCCGCGCACCCCGGGACCGCCGCCTACGCGTACGACCAGTCAGGCGCGGGCCCGGCCACCACGATCTACGAGCCGGAGCCCCTGCCCGACGACACCGGCCAGTACGGCATATACAGCGACACGGCCTACGCGGCTGCCTCCACCCACGGCCGGCCCGACACCCCGGACTACCCGCAGAACCAGGGCACCCCGGACTACGGCTACGACTCCTACGCCGGCTACGACCAGCAGCAGCCCGCATACAACCAGGACCCGCATCAGTACGCGGCCTACTCCGACCCGTACACCGGCACCCAGTCGTACGACGGCCAGGGCTACGATCCGTACGCCCAACAGGCGTACCCCCAGGACCCCTACGCGCCCCATGGCTACGGCGAGACCCCGCCCGGCGGTGTCTGGGTCCCGCAGCAGCGCGGCGTCGACGGCCAGCCCGGTCAGCCCGGCGAGTACGGCGGCGAACTCCCGCCCGAGCAGCCGCAGCCGCAGCCATATCCGTACCAGAACGGCGGCTATCCGGCCGCCGACCCGGGCGCCGGGTACGACGGACAGCAGCAGTACCGGTACTGACCCCTCCCACGTCCCGGACTCAGGAACTCAGCGCCGACGTCGCCCCGCGCTCAGCGTGAGCCGCGGAACTCCGGTCCCTCCACGATCAGTCCGGCCACCAGCGCGCCCGACATGCCCGCGTGCGGCAGCCCGCCGCCCGGGTGCGACCAGCCGCCGACCGTGAACAGGCCCGGCAGGGACGTGCTGTTCGACGGATGGAGCAGCCGGCCCCCGGCCGCCGCCAGCGCGGGCGCGGGGACCGCCCCGCCCGGCGCGCCCGTGGTCGCCTCGATGTCCGCGGGGGTCCGCACCTCGCGCCAGAGCAGCCGCTCGCGCAGCCCCGGTATCGCCCGCCCGGCCGCCTCGATCATCCGGTCGGCCACCGCGTCATGGCCGGCGCCCGTGGACCCGGCGCGGTGGGCCGGGACCGTCGCCGTCAGGGTGACCGCCTCGTGCTCGGCGTCCGGCACACCCGCGGGGTCACCGGGGCGCAGCACCGTGACCGTGGGACGCTCCGGCAGGCTCGGCGCGGTCCCGAAGACGGCGTCCAACTCGGCGTCGCGGTCCGCCGCGTGGACCACCGTGCGATGCGGGGTGCCCTCGGGCCGGGCGCCGCGCAGCGCCAGCAGGACGGTCAGCCGGCTCGGCATCCCCGACTGCGGCGCGACACCGTCCCCCGCGCGCGGGTCCGTACCCGGCAGCAGTGCGGCGAGCGGGCCCGGCGCGATCCCCGCCACCACGAAGTCGGCTTCCTCCACGGTGCCTTCGGCCGTCTCCACGCCCGCCGCGCGCCCGTCCTTCTCGACGATCCGCACCACCGCCGCGCCGAACCGGAACTCGACCCTGCGCGCGAGGCACCGCTCGTACACGGCACGCGCGAGGGACCGCATCCCGCCGCGCACCGCCCACACCCCGAACGTCTGCTCCAGATACGGCAGCACCGCCGCGCTCGCCGGTGCCGTGCGCGGGTCGAGGCCCCACGCCACCGCGTACTGCTCAAGCAGCGCCCGCAGCCCCGGGTCGCCGTCCAGTTCCAGCTCGGCGACCTCGTTCAGCGTCGTCGCCACCCGGTCCTTGCGCAGGAGCCTGCGGTGCGGCACCGCCGGATAGGGCTCACGGTCGGCCAGCACCTGCCAGTTCGGCCACAGGGGCTCTTCGAGGAGCGGGCGGCGCGAGCGGTCCCATGCCTCCCGCGCGCGGTTCATGAAAGCGGCCCACAGCGCGCCCCTGCCCGCGCCGAGCGCCGCGTCCAGGGCCTCGCCGACGCCCGCGCGGGACGCGTTGGGCAAGGAGACCTCGCTGCCGTCCGCGAAGACATGGCGCGCCGCCGGCTCCACCTGGGACAGCTCGACGCTGCTCTCCAGTGGCTCCTTGCCCGTCTTGAGGAACAGGTCCCGGTGGACGGCGGGCAGGAGCAGCAGCCCCGGTCCCGTGTCGAACACGAAACCGTCCCGCTCGACGGCCGCCACCGCCCCGCCATAGGTCTCCGCGCGCTCGAACACCACCACCCGGTGGCCCGCGACGGCCAGCCGGGCGGCGGTCGCCAGGGCGCCCATCCCCGCGCCGATCACCGCAATCCGTGCCATGTCAGGGACTCTATCGGCCACCACTGACAGTCACGCCCTGAGCCCTTGCCGGGGCCGATCCGGGCCCGCATCCACCGCCTACCAGCGGCGCACGGGACCCGGTTCGCCGGGTGGCGCACCCGCCCCGGGTGGTGCGCCCAGTGGCCCCCGGCGGCGCTCCTCGCGGCGCTGCGCGCGCCGCCGCAGGAACCGTCTGATCCGCGAGATCAGGAACACCGTGAGAACCAAACCCAGGAGCAGCAGCACGGCCGCGATGACGGCGGCGGTCCGGGGATAGAACATGGCGAACGTCACGAGCCCGCCGACGCCCAGGTCCTCCGCCGTGCTCACGATGAAGTTGCTGAACGGCTCGGGCGAGGAGTTGATCGCCATCCGCGTACCGGACTTGACGGCGTGACTGGCCAGCGCCGTCGACCCTCCGATGGCACCGGCCGCGATGTCGGGGAGCGAGCCGCTCTGCCCGGCCAGGAGCGCCGCCACGACGGCGCCCGACGCCGGGCGGATCACCGTGTGCACGGTGTCCCAGACCGAGTCGACATAAGGGATCTTGTCGGCGACGGCCTCGCACAGGAACAGCACTCCGGCGGTGATCAGGACGGGAGTGCTCTGGAGCGACGCGGGCACCTCGTCGGTGACACCGGTCGCGCCGAATATGCCGAGCAGCAGGACCACCGCGTACGCGTTGATCCCGCTCGCCCAGCCGCTGGTGAAGACCAGGGGGAGTACGGACACGGACGCGATCGTAACCAGTGGGCGGCGGCGCGTCCTGAGGATGCGTGCGCAGGTCTGAGTACGCGTACCTAGTAGGGGAGATGAGTACGCGCGCGGATGGGGCCCGACCTGCGCGGACGGAAGAGTGGTGGCACGGAAAGGGGCGCCCCGCCGGTACCGCCGGCACGGGGCGGCGGAACGGCGCGGGCGCCCTTGGCCGGCTCGTCCCGGTGACCACGGGAACGAGGACCGACGGGCCCGGAGAAGGACCGCACGGGCCCGACGGGGGAACGAAACGGGGGATACGCCGGTCCGGTGGGGTCTCAGGGGGATGAGGCCGCGCCGGGCCGGCGCCTTCCTGACCTTCCGCTCAGCTCCCTCCGCTCACGCGCCCCTGCAACAGCCGTGACAGCGCCGCGTGGACGTCGTCGAGGGAGCGTTCCGGCTGGAACGCCTGCCAGTCCAGGGCCGCGACCAGCACCATGCCGACCAGCGCGGCGGCCGTCAGCGGGATGTCGATCTCCTCGTTCAGCTCGCCGTTCGCGACACCCTCGCGCAGGACGTCCTCGACGACCGCGACGGCCTCCTGGCGCACCACCATGAGGGTGGACTGCCAGGCCCTGTTGGTGCGCCACAACTCGGCGACGTACAACTGTGTGAAGGCCGGATAGCGGTCCATGAAGACGAGTCCCGCGCGGATCATCGCGTCCAGCGCGTCGACCATGCCGCCGCCCCCGCGCGCGGTGCGTTCGGCCGCGTCGCGCAGCGAGGCCGTGAGCAGGCCGACGCCGTGCCGCAGCAGCTCTTCGAAGAGAACCGACTTGCTGGCGAAGTTGTAGTAGACCGTCCCTTTCGCGACCCCGGCGCGTTCGGCGATCTCGTCCACCGTCGTGGCCGAGAAACCCTGCTCGGCGATGAGCGTGACGGCCGCCTCGTACAGCTTCTGCCGGGTCGCCTGACGGCGGGTGCTGCTGCTGTCCATGGCCCCGATTCTCACAGGCTTGGCCACCTCGAATGTGCGATCGAATCAAAACCGCAGGTCAGCCCGCATTGTCAGTGGCGTCGTCCACTATGGGCACATACGGCCACCGCGCCGTCACACAGACGACAGGAGGTTCGTCATGGCCAGCTCATCCGCAGCCGCCGCCCACCGGCGCCGCACCGGCGGCCCTGCCCCCTCACTGACCGGCCCGCCGAGCGATGTGCACCCCGTGCTCCGCCGGGCCACGGCACCGCCCGCCGCCCTCGATCTGCTCGCCCAGGCCCGCGCGGGCCTGGAGGAGGCGGGCCTGCTCGAAACGTCGAACGAGCGCTACGCGACAGCCCACCTAGCCGCCCTGCGCACCGCCGCCGCCGTACTCGCGGCCCGGGGCCGCCCGGAGATCGGCGAGCGGCGCCGCGCCAGGATCCGCAGCGCCTGGGAAGTCCTCCCCGAGATAGCCCCCGAACTCACCGAGTGGAGCGCCCTGTTCGCCTCCGGAGCGAGCCGCCGCGCCCGCGCCGAGGCGGGCATCCGGGGCGCGGCCACCACCCGCGACGCCGACGACCTGCTGCGCGACGTGGCGATGTTCCTGCGCCTGGTCGAGCGGATGCTCGTCCTCCAGCCGGTACTGCCCGCGCCACGCGCCGAGGAAGGGCCACCGGGCACGGCCAGGGGGGAGGGCGGGCCGGGCGCGGCCTGATCCGAAACGAGAGCCCCAGGTGGGACGGAGCGCGGGGCAGCCGGTCCGAGGCAATAGGGTGGGAAAGCCTGAACCTCCCCGTCCGCCCCGGACCATCCGCCGGACGACGGAGGACGCCCATCGCTCCGCCCCACGACAGGCGGTGCCGCGCCGAGGAGTCAACTGCCGTGTCGGACCCGATGCGCCCCCGCGCTTCTCTCCGAACCGCCGTGGTCTGGGACGTTCTCAAGGACGCCCTCGACCGCCGGGTCAAGACCACGGGACGCGACGCGCTCGACGTCCTCGACACGGGCGGCGGCAGCGGCAACTTCGCCGTGCCCGTCGCCCGGCTCGGCCACCGCGTCACGGTGGTCGACCCCAGCCCGAACGCCCTGTTCGCGCTGGAGCGCCGGACCGCCGAGGCCGGCGTCGCCGACCGCGTCACCGGCGTCCAGGGCGACGCACTCGGCCTGTTCGACGTGGTCGAGCGCGGAGGGTACGACGCGGTGCTCTGCCACGGCGTCCTGGAGTACGTGGACGACCCGGCCGAAGGCATCCGCAACGCCATCGGCGCGCTCCGGCCGTCCGGCGTCCTCAGTCTGCTCGCCGCGGGCCTGGGCGGCGCCGTCCTCGCGCGCGCCATCGCCGGTCATTTCACGGAGGCCCGGCACGCGCTGACCGACCCCGACGGGCGCTGGGGCGAGGGCGACCCGGTGCCCCGGCGCTTCACCACCGAGCAGCTCACCGGTCTCGTCGAGGCCGCCGGCGTCCGCGTCGACGCCGTACACGGCGTACGGGTCTTCGCGGACCTGGTCCCCGGAGTGCTGGTCGACACCGAACCGGGGGCGCTGGAAGCGCTGCTGAAACTGGAGGCAGCGGCTGCGGAACAGCCCGCTTTCCACTCCGTGGCGACACAGCTCCACGTCCTCGGCGAGAAGCGCGGAACGGCCGAGGCGTGAGTCGACTCCCGGGGCGCCCCGGGAGTCAGCCGCTGATCAGCGGCGCAGCAGCACATGGAGTACGCCACAGGCACCCCGATCGGGCGCTACTCGCCGTATGATCGAGGGGGAAGGTTCGGCATGACGGACGGCCCGCCGGGGAATGGACGCCTCAGCGAGCCGGAGCGCCATGGCGGGTTCTGACTGGCGAATTGGCGTAGAGGGGCGGGTTTCACGGGGGCGATTCCCTGCCTATCCTGAAGGGAACCCCCCGGTCGCCCCGGCGACTGCACGATGAGGAGGACTCCGTGCCGCTCTCGGAGCACGAGCAGCGAATGCTCGAGCAAATGGAGCGAGCGCTGTACGCCGAAGATCCCAAGTTCGCGACAGCGCTTGAGGGAAGCGGGCTGCGTACGTACACCCGGCGACGGGTATACCAGGCGGTCGCAGGCTTCCTGGTGGGTATCGCGCTCCTCATGGCCGGAATGGTCGCCCAGCAGATCTGGGTCAGCGTGGTGGGATTCCTCGTCATGCTGGGTTGCGCGGTACTTGCCGTCACCGGTTGGCGTAAAGCCCCGAAACCAGGTGAGCAGCCGAGCGCCGCGGGTGCGGCGCCAGGTGCTCCGCCGTCACCCCGGCGCCAGAGCCGTCAGCGCAAGGGGATGATGGACCGGATCGAGCAGCGCTGGCAGCGACGGCGTGATGAACAGGGTGGCCATTAGACCCACGGGCTAGTTCCACGTGCCCAGCCCATGTGTGTGGGCCATCCATAACCGAAGCTGTACCGAGGGGCGACCGAGAGTGGTCGCCCCTTTTCGTTTGCCAGGGCGGACGGGTGGACCGATTTCCGCTGCACGAGGACGGCCGGGAACACCCCGGTCGGGTACCCGACCGGGGCCCTGCCCTGGTCACCCCGATTCGCTCGGGCGCTGCTTCCCCGGCCTCGGCCAGGCGGCGGTGGCCCGGATCCGGAGGGACGTCAGGCGGTCCGACACGGCCCAGACGATGCGGACCGTCGACCGGGGGAGGAGCAGGGCGCGCAGACGCGTGCGGCGGCTGACCGACGCGCTCAGGGCTGCCCGTACCCGCCGTACGTCCTCCGCGAGGCCCGCCACCGGCTGCGGTTGCGGCGCGTACAGGACCTGCTCCACCGCTGCCGCCAGGCGCTGCACGGACTCCGCCGCCGGTGGGTCGAGCCGGCCGAGGCGGATGATCCGCGCGGCTGTCCCGCGCGGCGTCTGCGAACCGTCGGGGGCGATGCCGAAGTCCCAGGCCGTGTCGGTGAGTTCGAGCCAGGCCGCCAGCGTTCTCGCCGCCGCGTCCGCCTGCGTACGACCCGGCGAGCCGAGCCGTACGGACCGGGTCCGCAGCCGCGCCAGCATCGGCAGCAGCGGCAGCCCCACGGCCAGGATCACACCCAGCGCGATCAGGAAGATCGTCTTCAGCGGAGGGCCGCCGCTGCCCGAGCCGCCCGCGTCGGAAGGTGGCGTACTGCCGCAGCCGTCCAGCTTCTTCTGCTGCGCCGTGCAGCTCTCGGACTGCGAGGGCGCGGCGGACGGCGCGGTGCTCGCCGACTGCGAGGGCGCCGCCGGATCGCTGGGCGTACCGGCCGGGGTGTCCGCCCGGGTGTAGTCGGGCACCGTGCCCCGGTTCGGCGTCGGCTCGAAACGGGTCCAGCCCACGCCCTCGAAGTACAGTTCCGGCCATGCGTGCGCGTCCTTGAGGCCCACCGACATCGTGCCGTCGGCCTGCGGGGTGCCCGGTGTGAAACCGACCGCCACGCGCGCGGGGATCCCCAGCGTCCGCGCCATCGCCGCCATCGAGAACGAGAAGTGGACGCAGAAGCCTTCCTTCTGCTCCAGGAACCGGGCGATCGCCGCCGAACCGCTGCCCGCCGAGACCTCCGTGTTGTACGTGAAGCCGCCGTTCTGCGCGAAGTAGTCCTGAAGCTTCACGGCGCGCTCGTAGTCGTTCGCCGAGCCCTCCGTCACCCTGAGGGCCGTCTGCGCGACCACCGGGGGCAGTGACTCCGGCACCCGCGTGAACTCGCGCGCGAAGTCCCGTGACGGCTCGGGCGCGTTCGCCAGTTGGTCGGCGGTCGGCTGCACGATCAGGCTGGTCACCTGGTAGTTCGCGCCCCGCGTGGTCTGGCCGTGGTCGCCGACGAGGGTCCGGCCGACCGGCTCGTACCGCCAGCGGCCGTCGATCCGGACCTGGCTCGCCGGATAGGGCATCGGCAGCCAGTCCTGCGCGTACCAGTCGGCGGCCGAGATCCGCGTCGTGACCTCCGTACGGCGTACGTCCCCGCTGAGCCCTGGAGGCTCCGGCAGGGGTGAGGGCACATCGCTGATGCGCCGTACGGACGGCTTCCACGCGGTGCCGTCGAACTCGTCGAGCGAGACGATCCGCAGATACAGGTCCTGCTTCTCCTCGGAGTCCGTGCGGTACGACATGACCTCGCGGTCCTCGGGCTGGTTGAGGCTGTTCTGGAGCGACACCAGTGGGTTCACCGCGGAGATGGTGCCGCCGCCCCCGGGCCCGGTGCCCGCGCCGCCGCCCGTCCCGTCGAGGAGTCCGCCGTCGAGGGCGGGCAGCGCCAGCGGCACCACGAGGGCGATCCCCAGCGCGAGCGCGCCGATACGGCGTCCCGTGCGTACGGGTGCGACCGCTCCGCCGCGCTCGCTCTCCAGGCCGCCCGCGACGTTGCCGGGGCGGCGTGGGGTGCCGCCGAAGACCCGTCCCCACTGCGAGAGCCGGTCCCGGCCCTCGGCGAGGAGCAGCACCAGATAGCCGGCCGCGGCGAGCAGGAACCAGAACCAGCCCGTGCCGCCGTCGCCGAGACCCGCCGCCACCGAGTACAGCGCGAGCAGCGGGAGGCCCGCCGGGGCCGCGCTGCGGAACGTCACCGCGAGCGCGTCCACCGCGAGACCGATCACCACGACGCCGCCCACCAGCATCAGCCGGATCCCGGGGGACAGCGGCGCCGGTATCGCGAACCGGCCCACGTCGTCCCCGCCGGCCTGGAGCAGTTCGCCCAGGTGCCGGATCGCGTCGGGGCCCGGGACCACCCCGGCGACGGCCTGCTCGCGCGCGAAGACCAGCGTCAGCAGCAGCAGCGTCACCAGGGCCTGCACGGCCACCGTCAGCGGCCGGGCCAGCGGCACCCGCCGCCCGGCGGCGCCCACCGCGGTCTGGATCGCCAGCAGAATCGCCGCCTGGAGGATCCAGGTCGCCGGCTTGACCAGCGGCAGCAGCGCGGTCGCCGCGAGCAGCGTCGCCGCCGCCGAGCACAGCGCCAGCCGTGCGCGCCCGCTCATGACCAACCCCCTGTCGTCCCCGTCGACGGCGCCGGGCCCACCGCGGTGCGCTCCCGGTCCGCCTGCTCCCACAGCGCGGCGACCGACCTGCCCGGTGCCACGGCGACCGCGGTCCAGCCCGCCTCGCGCAGCATCCGCAGCCGTTCCTCGGTCCGCTGGACCGGCGCGCCGCCGTCCGCCCCGCGCGCCCACGCCACGCTGTCGAGCACGAACGCGACGGCCGCGCCACTGCGCTGCCGCATCTTGGCGACCACGGCGGCCTGTTCCTCGTCCAGGTCGCCCAGGAAGGCGACGAGGAGACCTTCGTGCCCGCCGCGCAGCACGTCGTACGCGCGCGAGAGGCCCGCGCCGTCCGAGTGGTCCACGACGGCGAGTGTGTCCATCATGATTCCGGCCGAGTCCGCCGACTCCTGGCTCACCCCGGCGAAGCCGTCGGAGCCCTCGCCGGGTACGGAGGTGCCGGTGTCCGTCAACAGCCGTACCGAAAAGCCCCGTTCGAGCATGTGCACCAGGACCGACGCCGTGCCCGAGACCGCCCACTCGAAGGCCGAGTCGGGGCCCGCGCCGTGGAACGCGAGATACCGGGTGTCCAGGAGCACCGTGCACCGCGCGCGTTGCGGCTGTTCCTCGCGGCGCACCATCAACTCGCCGTACCGCGCGGTCGAGCGCCAGTGGACGCGGCGCAGGTCGTCGCCGTAGCGGTATCCGCGCGGGATGACGTCGTCCTCGCCCGCGAGCGCGAGGGAGCGCTGACGCCCGTCGCCGTACCCCTTCGCCTCGCCGCTCAGCCGCACCGACGGCAGCGGCTCCACGCGCGGGACGACGGTCAGCGTGTCGTACGTCGAGAAGGAGCGGGTCAGTTCGCACATGCCGAACGGGTCGCTGAGCCGCAGTTGCAGCGGGCCCAGGGGGTACCGGCCGCGCAGATCGGAGCGCACCCGGTACGACACCTCACGGCGCCCGCCCGCCTCCACCCGGTCCAGGACGAACCGGGGGCGCGGCCCCAGTACGTACGGCACCCGGTCCTGGAGCATCAGCAGGCCCGTGGGGAGCCGCGAGACATTGTCCATCCGCAGATGGACCCGGGCCTCGGACCCGGCGGGCACCCGCGCGGGCGCGAGGCGGCGGCTGCCGGCCACGCGGTAGCGGGTGCGGTACAGGACGGCCGCGCAGACCAGCGGCAGCGCGGCGAGCAGCAGTCCGACCCGCAGCAGATCGCTCTGCCCGAGCACATAGGCGCACACGGCCGCCGCGACGCCCGCCGCCAGGAAGGAACGGCCCCGGGTGGTCAGCCCCGCGAGCGCCGTCCGCAGCCCGCTCTTGTCCCCCGCGTCCCCGCCGGTCCCGTGATCCTCGTCGGCCCGCGTCGCCGCCGGGCCGCCGGGTGCCGTCATCACAGCCTCCGGGTGCCCGGCTGACGCTCACCGAATCCGACGACCGACGCGTTCGGCGCACGGCCCGGGTAGCCGCCGTGGGAGTTCGTCTGGGGCGCGGCGGGCACCGGGGTGCGCTGAAGGATCTCCTGCACGACCTGCTCGGCCGACCTGCGGTTGAGCTGGGCCTGGGCCGTCGGCAGCAGGCGGTGCGCCAGGACCGCGACGGCGAGGGCCTGGATGTCGTCCGGCAGTGCGTACTCCCGGCCGGCGAGCGCTGCCGCCGCCTTCGCCGCGCGCAGCAGATGCAGCGTCGCGCGCGGGGAGGCGCCGAGCCTCAGGTCCGGGTGGCTGCGCGTGGCCGAGACGAGGTCGACGGCATAGCGCCGGACGGGGTCCGCGACATGCACCGTACGGACCGCGTCGATCAGCTTCACCATGTCGTGCGCGTGCGCCACCGGCTGGAGGTCGTCCAGGGGCGAGGCACCGCCGTGCACGTCCAGCATCTGGAGTTCGGCTTCCGCGCTGGGATAGCCGATGGACACTCGCGCCATGAAACGGTCGCGCTGCGCCTCCGGCAGCGGGTAGGTGCCCTCCATCTCGACCGGGTTCTGCGTCGCCACCACCATGAAGGGGCTCGGCAGTTCGTACGTCTGCCCGTCGATGGTGACCTGGCGCTCCTCCATGGACTCCAGGAGCGCCGACTGCGTCTTGGGCGACGCGCGGTTGATCTCGTCGCCGATCACGATCTGCGCGAAGATCGCGCCCGGTTTGAACTCGAAGTCCCGCTGCTGCTGGTCCCAGATGGACACACCGGTGATGTCCGAAGGCAGCAGGTCGGGCGTGAACTGGATGCGGCGCACCGAGCAGTCGATCGACCGCGCGAGCGCCTTGGCGAGCATGGTCTTTCCCACGCCCGGTACATCTTCGATGAGCAGATGCCCCTCGGCGAGGAGCACGGTCAGCGAAAGCCGTACGACCTCCGGCTTGCCCTCGATCACACCCTCCACCGACCTGCGGACACGCTCCGCTGTGGTGGTCAGATCAGTGAGGCTCGCTCGATCGTCATACGTCGTCACCCGGCCCTCCTCGGCCCTTCCCCGCGCTCGGTCAGGAGCGGGGGATACCCCAACTTCCGGGCCGGTGCGCTGCGATGCGGACCGGCCCACCCCGAAACAACGGACACCACGCGCGAATCGTTCAGCGTGCCGTCCCCTCCGCATTCTTGTTGCCGTTACCGGTTCGTGTCACTCGCTGTGGACAACTGGCGGTGATATGTCCAGCTTCCCGGCGTTCCGTTGAACGCTCGCTCTGTTGATCGCTCCGGTGATCTCAGGGTAGGCGGTCCGCACGCGTGAGGGCTTGTTCAGACGGTTCTCAGAGGATTCTCAAAGGTTCGCGGCTGCCGCACACGCCAGGTTCACGCCGGGTCGATCTCGCGCAGCAGTCCCGTCTTCACGTCGAAGACAAAACCCCGGACGTCGTCGGTGTGCACCAGGAACGGATTGGTCCGTACCCGCTGCATCGACTGCCGTACGTCCTGGTCGACGTCGCGGAACGCCTCGACGGCCCACGCGGGGCGCTGGCCGACCTCCATCTCCAGATCGTGGCGGAACTCCTCGGTCAGGCTCTCCAGGCCGCAGCCCGTGTGGTGGATCAGCACCACGCTGCGGGTGCCCAGCGCGCGCTGGCTGATGGTGAGGGAGCGGATCACGTCGTCGGTGACGACACCGCCCGCGTTGCGGATGGTGTGACAGTCGCCCAGCTCCAGGCCGAGCGCGTCGTGCAGGTCGAGCCGGGCGTCCATACAGGCCACCACGGCGACGTGGAGGACAGGACGGGCGTCCATGCCGGGATCGGAGAAGGCGGAGGCGTAGCGCTGATTCGCATCGACGAGACGGTCCGTGACCGTGCCACCGGTTCGTATGGCGCCTTCGGTGCCTGCGGGGAGGGATGCAGAAGTCGTCATGGGTACGACGGTAGTGGTCAGAGGCGGTCCGGGCAGGGGGCGAGAGTGGACAAAGAAGGTCAATGAGCCTTGTTGTGAGGTAACCCACAAGGAGGGCAGGGACTCACCCGTACGGGTGGCCGCGCCGGGTTTACGGCTTCGGACGAAGGGAAGCCGCGCCGCGCACGCCGGTTGATTGACCGTGCGACACCGTGGACTAAAGTGACGCGAAGTGGGAGGCCGGACACGCTCCCCGCTGGACTGTTGTTCCCGGAGATCTGGCGATCTCCCCGCGCGCGCGGTCGCGTACGTACGGCTCGGCCTCCTCCCGCTCCCGGTCGGCTGACGCCATTCCCGGCGCCGGTCGGCCATCCCCTTCACGAGCGGGCGGGGACCCGGCGGTGCGTGCGCCGCGCCGGACCTGAGAGGGCGCCTTGAGCCAGACCCGACATGTCCCGGTGATGCTGCGACGGTGCCTGGACCTGTTGGCCCCCGCACTCGACCACCGCGCCGCCGGCGGCGCGCCGCCGACCGTCGTGGACTGCACCCTCGGGCTCGGCGGCCACAGCGAGGCCCTGCTCACCGCCTTCCCCGAGGCCCGTCTCGTCGCACTCGACCGCGACAAGGAGGCCCTGCGGCTCTCCGGTGAACGCCTCGCCCCCTTCGGCGACCGGGCCACCCTCGTGCACGCCGTCTACGACGAGCTGCCCGACGTACTCGACCGGCTCGGCACCCCCAAGGTCCAGGGCGTCCTGTTCGACCTCGGCGTCTCCTCCATGCAGCTCGACGAGGCCGAGCGCGGCTTCGCGTACGCCCAGGACGCCCCCCTCGACATGCGCATGGACCAGAGCACCGGGATCAGCGCTGCCGAGGTCCTCAACACCTATCCGCCCGGCGAGCTGGTGCGGATCCTGCGCCAGTACGGCGAGGAGAAGCAGGCCAAGCGGATCGTCAGCGCGATCGTGCGGGACCGTGAGAAGGAACCGTTCTCCACCAGCGGCCGGCTCGTCGACCTGATCAGGGACGCCCTGCCGCAGGCCGCCAAGCGCACCGGCGGCAACCCGGCCAAGCGCACCTTCCAGGCGCTGCGCATCGAGGTCAACGGCGAACTCTCCGTCCTGGAACGGGCCGTACCCGCCGCCGTCGGGGCGCTTGCCGTCGGCGGCCGGATCGCCGTGCTCTCGTACCACTCGCTGGAGGACCGGCTCGTCAAGCAGGTGTTCGCGGCGGGCGCCGCCACCACCGCGCCGCCGGGGCTGCCCGTCGTGCCCGAGCGCTACCAGCCACGCCTCCGGCTGCTGACCCGCGGCGCCGAACTGCCCACCGAGGAAGAGGTCGCCGCGAACCGCAGGGCCGCCCCCGCGCGGCTGCGCGGCGCCGAACGGATCCGCGAGGAGGAGCCGGGATGAGCGGGAAGCCGCGGCTGCGGGGCCGGGCCGCGCGGCTGGCGCGGCTGCTGCCCGCCGGGCCCAGCCAGGCCGCCCGTACCCCCTTCGTGCTGCTCGTGGTGCTGCTGCTCGGCGGCGGTCTCATCACGCTGCTGATGCTCAACTCCTCACTGAACGAAGGGTCGTTCCAGCTGAGCGCGCTCAAGCGGGAGACGACCGAACTCACCGACGAGGAACAGGCGCTCCAGCGCGACGTGGACGCCTATGCCGCGCCCGACGCGCTGGAGCGCCGCGCCCGTGAGCTGGGCATGGTCCCCGGCGGCGACCCCGTCTTCCTGGGCCCCGACGGGAAGGTACGCGGCGTGCCGGGCGCCGCCTCGCCCTCCACGCTCGGCGAGCCCGCGGCGCCGCTCGGACCGCCGCCCGCCCCGTCCCCGTCGCCGGAACCCCCGGCACCCGGGCCGAGCGGCACCCCCGGCGGCTCCCCGCCCGCCGCATCCCCCGCACCCGCTGCGCCCGCCGCACCCCCACCGGGCTCCGGCACCCCCGCCCCCGCGGCGCCGCCCGCCTCCGCCCCCGCCCCGACGACCTCCGGCAGGTGACGCCGTGACCGACAGGGAACCGCCACGTCGCCGGGTGCCAGGACCCGCCAGGCCCGACCGTTCGGAACGCCCCGGACGCGACCGAGCCGGCCGCCCCGCCGCCCGCCGCCCCGGACCCGGCGCCCGGCCCCCGCGCCGCCCCCGCCCGGCCGCGCCCTCACAGCCCGGCACCCTGCGACTGGGCAGCCCCCGGCCCCGCCTGCGCATGATCAGCCTCGGCCTCACCCTGGTCCTGATGGTCTTCGTGGTACGGCTGCTCCAGGTGCAGGCCGTCGACGCGAACGCCTACGCGGGCAAGGCCGAGAAGAACCGCTATCTCACCCATGTCCTGGCCGCCGAGCGCGGCGGCATCACCGACCGCAACGGTGTCGCCCTCGCCACCAGCGTCGACGCGTACGACATCACCGCCGACCCGACGATGTTCACGCGCGAGGAGACCAAGACCGAGGACGCGCCCGAGCAGGCCGCCGCGCTGCTCGCGCCGATCCTCGGCCAGGACCCCGGCGACGTGGCCAAGAAGCTCAGGACGCCCAAGACGCGGTACGTGATGCTCGCCCGCCGCCAGACCCCGCAGGTCTGGAAGCAGATCAAGGACCTGAAGAGCACGCTCGCCGACAAGGCCCGCAGCGACAAGACCGCGCCGAACGTCCTCGCCGGCGTCTTCCAGGACCCCAGCAGCAAACGCGTCTATCCGAACGGGGACCTCGCCGCCGGGATACTGGGCTGGGTCAACGCCGACGGCAAGGGCGGCGGCGGGGTCGAACAGCAGTGGGAGAAGGACCTCGCAGGCAAGGCCGGCGAGATCACCTACGCGCAGTCCGGCGGCCGTCAGGTGCCCACCGCGGGCAGTACCGAGACGCCCGCCGTGCCCGGCTCCGAGGTCGAGCTGACGATCGACCGGGACATCCAGTGGGCCGCGCAGAACGCCATCGCGGAGCAGGTCAAGGAGTCCAAGGCGGACCGCGGGTACGTGATAGTGCAGGACACCCGTACCGGCGAGGTCCTGGCGATGGCCGGCGCGCCCGGCTTCGACCCCAACGACCTGTCCCGCGCCGGAGCCGGCTCGCTCGGCAACGCGGCGCTCCAGGACGCCTACGAACCCGGCTCCACCGCCAAGGTCATGTCGATGGCCGCCGTCCTGGAGGAGAAGGCGGCGACGCCCGCGACCCGGGTCACGGTGCCCAACCGGCTGCACCGCGGCGACCGGCTGTTCCAGGACGACATCGACCACCCGACCTGGTACCTCACGCTCAACGGCGTCCTCGCCAAGTCCAGCAACATCGGCACGATCCTCGCCACCGGACAGCTCGGCAAGACCCAGCCCGAGGCCAACCGCGTCCTCTACTCGTATCTGCGCAAGTTCGGCATCGGCAGCCCCACCGGGCTCGGCTTCCCCGGCGAGACCCCCGGCATCCTCGCGCCCCCCGACAAGTGGTCGACCTCGCAGCAGTACACGATCCCTTTCGGCCAAGGCGTGTCGATCAACGCGATGCAGGCGGCGTCCGTCTACTCCACCATCGCCAACGGCGGCGTCCGCGTCGAACCCACCCTGGTGCGCGGGACGAAGGGCCCCGACGGCCGCTTCACCCCCGCGCCCGAGCCCGAGAAGAACCGGGTGGTCAGCGCGGAGACCGCCAAGACCCTGGCCCGGATGCTGGAGTCGGTGGTCGACGACGAGGAGGGCACCGGCGTCAAGGCCCGCATCCCCGGCTACCGGGTCGCGGGCAAGACCGGCACCGCCAACCGCGTCGATCCGGCCACCGGCAAGTACCGCGGCTACACCTCGTCGTTCGCCGGGTTCGCCCCCGCCGACAACCCCCGTATCACCGTCTACTGCGCGATCCAGAACGCCACCAAGGGCAGCTACTTCGGCGGTCAGATCTGCGGACCCATCTACAAGCAGGTCATGGAGTTCGCCCTGAAGACCCTCCAGGTGCCGCCCACCGGCACCCAGCCCGCCCGGCTCCCCGTCACCTACACCCCGTGACCACCTGTACCCCGTGACCGCCTACACGCTGTGACCACCGAGGACCCACAGGAACCGCTCAGGAACCGCCCGTGACCATGATCACTCCCGGCTCGGGGAACCCGCCCGACGGCCACCCCGCGCCACGCCCCTCACTTCGCTCCCGGGCCGCCGCGCCCGGTACGCTCACCGCCGTGCCACACGCTGATCACTCCCAAACCACCCAGAAGGGCGCTTCCGTGACCTACCCGGGACCGCCACGACCGGTTCACGTCTCCGCGACACCGCTCGTGGAACTCGCCGATCAGCTGGGCATCGCCGCCCCCGGATCGGGCCAGGTCACCGGCGTCACCCACGACTCACGGGCGGTACGCCCCGGCGACCTCTACGCCGCCCTGCCCGGCGCCCGCGTACACGGCGCCGACTTCGCCGCGCAGGCCGCCGACCTCGGCGCCACCGCCGTCCTCACCGACCCGGCGGGCGCCGCCCGCGCGGGCGCCACCGGACTGCCGGTCCTCGTCGTGGACGACCCGCGCGGCCGGATGGGCGAGCTGGCCGCGACGGTCTACGGCCACCCCGGTGACGGGCTCCTCCAGATCGGCATCACCGGAACCTCCGGCAAGACCACGACCGCGTACCTCGTCCAGGGCGGCCTGGACGCGGCGGCGGGCGGTGTCTCCGGGCTCATCGGCACCGTCGAGACCCGGATCGGCGACGAGAGCGTCAAGTCCGAGCGGACCACGCCCGAAGCCACCGACCTCCAGGCGCTGTTCGCCGTCATGCGCGAGCGGGACGTACGGTCCGTCGCCATGGAGGTCTCCAGCCACGCGTTGGTGCTCGGCCGCGTCGACGGCTGCGTCTTCGACCTCGCCGTCTTCACCAACCTCAGCCCGGAACACATGGAGTTCCACTCCGACATGGAGGACTACTTCCGGGCCAAGGCGCAGTTGTTCACGCCGAAACGCAGCAAACAGGGCGTCGTCAACTACGACGACGAGTACGGCCGCAGGCTGGTCAAGGAGGCGTCCGTCCCGGTCACCACCTTCTCCGCCGAAGGCCACCCGGACGCCGACTGGCGCGCCGACGGCGTCGAGGTCGGGCCGCTCGGCTCCACCTTCACCGTCCTCGGCCCCCGGGGCGAACGGATCACCGCCAGGGCGCCCCTGCCAGGCCCCTTCAACGTCGCCAACACCCTCGCCGCGATCGTCACCCTCGCCACCGCCGGACTCGACCCGCAGACCGTCGCCGACGGCGTCGCCGCGGTCCCCGGCGTCCCCGGCCGCCTGGAGCGCGTCGACGCGGGCCAGCCCTACCTCGCCGTCGTCGACTACGCCCACAAGACGGACGCCGTCGAATCGGTCCTGCGGGCGCTGCGCAAGGTCACCGAGGGCAGACTGCACATCGTGCTCGGCTGCGGCGGCGACCGGGACATCACCAAGCGCGGACCGATGGGCGCAGCCGCCGCCCGGCTCGCCGACACCGCCGTACTGACCTCCGACAACCCCCGCTCCGAAGACCCCCTCGCGATCCTCGCCGCGATGCTCGCGGGCGCCGCGGGGGTACCCGCACACGAACGCGGCGAGGTCCAGGTGTTCGAGGACCGGGCCGCCGCCATCGCCGCCGCCGTCGCCCGCGCCGAGCCGGGCGACACCGTGCTCGTCGCCGGCAAGGGCCATGAACAGGGCCAGGACATCGCCGGGGTGGTCCGTCCCTTCGACGACCGCCAGGTGCTGCGCGCAGCAATCCAGAAGACCCAGGGATGAACTTGTGATCGCCCTCTCTCTCGCCGAGATCGCCACAGTCGTCGGCGGGCAGACCCACGACATACCGGATCCGTCGGTGCGCGTCACCGGGCCGGTCGTGCGGGACTCCCGTGAAGTGGTACCCGGCAGCCTCTTCGTCGCCCTCGCGGGCGAGCGCGTGGACGGCCACGACTTCGCGGCCGACGTGGTCGCGGCGGGCGCCGTCGCGGTCCTCGCCGCGCGGCCCGTCGGCGTCCCCGCAATCGTCGTCGACGATGTGCAGACCGCGCTCGGCGCCCTCGCACGGGCCGTCGTGGAGCGCCTCGGCGCGACCCTCGTCGCGCTCACGGGCTCCGCGGGCAAGACCAGTACCAAGGACCTCATCGCACAAGTGCTGCGGCGCCGGGCGCCCACGGTCTTCACACCCGGCTCGTTCAACAACGAGATCGGGCTGCCGCTGACCGCGCTGAGCGCCACCGACGAAACCCGTTACCTCGTCCTGGAGATGGGCGCGCGCGGCATCGGCCACATCCGCTACCTCACCGGACTGACCCCGCCACGCATCGGCCTCGTCCTGAATGTCGGGACCGCGCACATCGGCGAGTTCGGCGGCCGGGAGCAGATCGCCGAGGCCAAGGGCGAACTCGTCGAATCCCTTCCCCCGCAGGGCGAGAACGGCGGTGTCGCGATCCTCAACGCGGACGATCCGCTCGTCCGCGCGATGGCCACCCGCACCAAGGCACGTGTCGTCCTGTTCGGGGAATCCGGCGAAGCGGACGTACGTGCGGAGAACGTCCGGCTCACGGGCACCGGACAGCCGGCCTTCAGCCTTCACACACCCTCCGGGTACGCCGACGTGACCTTGCGCCTGTACGGTGAGCACCACGTGTCGAACGCGCTCGCAGCAGCCGCCGTCGCCCATGAGCTGGGCATGTCCGCCTCGGAGATCGCTCTCGCGCTCTCCGAGGCGGACACCCTCTCCCGCTGGCGGATGGAGGTCACCGAGCGCCGGGACGGCGTCACCGTGGTCAATGACGCCTACAACGCGAACCCCGAGTCCATGAGGGCCGCTCTGCGCGCGCTGGTCGCGATGGGCGGCGCACGGGAACGAGGGGGACGTACGTGGGCGGTGCTCGGCCCGATGGCCGAGCTGGGCGACGAGGCGCTCGCCGAACACGACGCGGTCGGACGGCTCGCCGTCCGGCTCAACGTGAGCAAGCTCGTGGCAGTCGGGGGCAGGGAAGCGGCCTGGTTGCGCATGGGCGCCTATAACGAGGGTTCGTGGGGTGAGGAGTCGGTGCACGTGTCCGACGCACAGGCGGCGATCGACCTGTTGCGCAGCGAGCTGCGCCCGGGGGACGTCGTTCTCGTGAAGGCATCCAGGTCGATCGGTCTGGAGCGGGTTGCCATGGCGCTGCTCGACGCGGACGCGACCGGCGAGGGTGAGGTTGCCGCCCGATGATGAAGCAGATCCTGTTCTCGGGAGTCATCGGCCTCTTCCTGACTCTCGTGGGCACCCCGCTGTTGATCAAACTCCTTGCCAGCAAGGGGTACGGCCAGTACATCCGCGACGACGGCCCGCGTGAGCACCACGCCAAGCGCGGTACGCCGACGATGGGTGGTATCGCCTTCATCCTGGCGACGATCATCGCGTACTTCATGAGCAAGGTGATCACGGGCGCACCGCCCACCTTCTCCGGCCTGCTGGTCCTCGGGCTGATGACCGGCATGGGTCTGGTCGGCTTCCTCGACGACTACATCAAGATCGTCAAGCGCCGGTCGCTCGGTCTGCGGGCCAAGGCGAAGATGGCCGGACAGCTGATCGTCGGCATCTCCTTCGCGGTCCTCGCGCTCCAGTTCGCGGACAACCGCGGCAACACCCCCGCGTCCACCAAGCTGTCCTTCATCACGGACTTCGGCTGGCACATCGGACCCGTACTCTTCGTGGTCTGGGCGCTGTTCATGATTCTCGCGATGTCCAACGGCGTGAATCTGACGGACGGTCTGGACGGTCTGGCGACCGGCGCGTCCGTGATGGTGTTCGGCGCCTACACCTTCATCGGTGTCTGGCAGTTCCAGGAGTCCTGCGCCAACGCGGCGACCCTGACCAACCCGGCCGCCTGCTTCGAGGTACGCGATCCGCTCGACCTCGCCGTCGTCGCCTCCGCCCTGATGGGTGCCTGCTTCGGCTTCCTGTGGTGGAACACCTCGCCGGCGAAGATCTTCATGGGCGACACCGGTTCGCTGGCGCTCGGCGGCGCGCTCGCCGGTCTCGCGATCTGCTCCCGCACCGAACTGCTGCTCGCGCTCCTCGGCGGCCTGTTCGTCCTCATCACCATGTCGGTGGTCATCCAGGTCGGCTCCTTCCGGCTCACCGGCAAGCGGGTCTTCCGTATGGCCCCGCTGCAACATCACTTCGAACTCAAAGGCTGGTCCGAAGTCCTGGTCGTCGTCCGCTTCTGGATCATCCAGGGCATGTGCGTGATCGTCGGACTCGGCCTCTTCTACGCAGGGTGGGCGGCCGACAAGTGACGCACTCGTCCCCGGGGGGACCGTCGGAGTTCGCGGGGCGGCACCTCACCGTCGCCGGTCTGGGGGTGAGCGGCATCAGCGCCGCCCGCGCCCTGGCCGGCCTCGGCGCATCGGTCACCGTCGTGGACGGCGGCTCCTCACCGGCCCACCGGGAACGGGCCGACGCCCTGGCGGCGGACGGCATCGCGGTACGCCTCGGGGACGCGGACACCCTGCCCGACGGCACCGATCTGGTGGTCACCTCACCCGGCTGGAAGCCCTCCTCACCGCTGTTCGCGGCGGCGGCCGGCGCGGGCGTCGACGTCGTCGGGGACGTGGAGATCGCCTGGCGGCTGCGCGGCCCCGACGCGGCGCCCTGGCTCGCCATCACGGGCACCAACGGCAAGACCACGACCACCCAGATGCTCGCGTCGATCCTGACCGCCGCCGGACTGCGTACCGCCGCCGTCGGCAACATCGGGACGCCGATCATCGACGTGGTCACCGGCGACGAGACGTACGACGTGCTCGCCGTCGAACTCTCCAGCTACCAACTGCACTGGGCGCCGTCCCCGCGCGCCCACTCCGCCGCGGTACTCAACCTCGCCCCCGACCACCTCGACTGGCACGGCTCGATGGAGGCGTACGCCGCCGACAAGGGCCGTATCTACCACGGCAACCAGGTCGCCTGCGTGTACAACGCCGCCGACAAGGCCACCGAGGACCTGGTGCGCGCCGCCGACGTCGAGGAGGGCTGCCGGGCGATCGGCTTCACCCTCGCGGCGCCGGGACCGTCCCAACTCGGCGTCGTGGACGGCATCCTGGTCGACCGCGCGTTCGTCGCGGACCGGCAGCGGCAGGCGCAGGAACTCGCGGAGGTCGCGGACGTCCGCCCGCCCGCGCCGCACAACATCGCCAACGCCCTCGCCGCCGCCGCGCTCGCCCGCGCCTTCGGGGTGCCCGCCACCGCCGTACGGGACGGACTGCGGGCCTTCCGCCCCGACGCGCACCGGATCGAACACGTCGCCGATGTCGACCAGGTCGCCTACATCGACGACTCCAAGGCCACCAACACCCATGCCGCCGAGGCGTCCCTCGCCGCCTACGAGTCGATCGTGTGGATCGCCGGCGGGCTCGCCAAGGGCGCCACCTTCGACGAGTTGGTGGCCAAGTCGGCGAAGCGGCTGCGCGGCGCGGTGCTGATCGGCGCCGACCGTGCCCTCATCCGTGAAGCGCTCGCGCGACACGCGCCCGAGGTCCCGGTGGTCGACCTCGACCGGACCGACACTGGGGCGATGTCCGAGGCGGTCCGGGCCGCGCGGCGGCTTGCGCGGCCGGGCGATACGGTGCTGATGGCTCCGGCGTGCGCCTCGATGGACATGTTCACCAACTACAACCGGCGCGGTGAGGCTTTCGCGGACGCGGTTCGTGCGCTGGGCGCCGCCGACGCCTGAGCCCTCCGGGAGGGACGCGGTGACCGCGATGTGGCCAGGATTCCGTGGGCGGCTGTCCGCCGGTGGCAGGGCGCCGTACCGGCGAGGTGGCCGTGGTCGGCGCTAGTGGGCGGTCCTCCGCCCGGACCGTCGGGCGGCCCGCCGTACGGGTGCCCCGGCAGCGGCGCGACAATCCGCTGCGCCGGCTGCGGGGGCAGGTCAAACGGGCCTGGGACCGGCCGCTGACCGCGTACTACCTGATCCTCGGCAGCGCTCTGCTGATCATCGTGCTCGGTCTGGTGATGGTCTACTCGGCCTCGATGATCAAGGCGCTCCAGCTCTCGCTGCCCGCCTCCTACTTCTTCCGCAAGCAGTTCGTGGCCGCCGTGCTCGGCGCCGCCCTGCTGCTGCTCGCCTCCCGGATGCCGGTGAAGCTGCACCGCGCGCTGGCGTACCCGATGCTCGCCGGGTCCGTGTTCCTGATGGTCCTGGTGCAGGTGCCCGGGATAGGGATGACCCGGGGCGGCAACCAGAACTGGATCGCGCTCGTGGGGCCCTTCCAGCTCCAGCCGAGCGAGTTCGGCAAGCTGGCCCTCGTCGTGTGGGGCGCGGATCTCCTCGCCCGCAAGCAGGACAAGCGCTTGCTGGCGCAGTGGAAGCACATGCTGGTGCCGCTCGTGCCGATGGCGTTCCTGCTGCTCGGGCTGATCATGCTCGGCGGCGACATGGGCACCGCGATCATTCTCACGGCGATCCTCTTCGGGCTGCTCTGGCTCGCGGGCGCGCCGACCCGGCTGTTCGCGGGGGTCCTCTCGGTCGCCGCGCTGATCGGCGTCATCCTCATCAAGACCAGCGCGAACCGGATGTCCCGGCTCGCCTGCCTCGGCGCGACCGAGCCGGGACCCGGCGATTCGTGCTGGCAGGCCGTCCACGGGATCTACGCCCTGGCGTCCGGCGGATTCTTTGGTTCCGGGCTCGGTGCGAGTGTGGAAAAATGGGGTCAACTGCCGGAAGCGCACACGGACTTCATCTTCGCCATCACCGGGGAGGAACTGGGTCTCGCGGGGACGCTGTCGGTGCTCGCCCTCTTCGCGGCTCTAGGCTATGCGGGTATCCGCGTGGCCGGACGCACGGAGGACCCCTTCGTGAGGTACGCCGCGGGTGGCGTGACCACCTGGATCACGGCCCAGGCCGTGATCAACATCGGTGCGGTGCTCGGCCTGCTGCCGATCGCCGGAGTCCCGCTCCCGCTGTTCTCGTACGGGGGATCCGCCCTGCTGCCGACCATGTTCGCCGTCGGGTTGCTGATCGCCTTCGCGCGCGACGAACCCGCCGCGCGGGCGGCGCTCGCGATGAGGCAGTCCGCCTTTGCCAGAAAGCGGGCCGCGGTGAGAGGGTCCCGGACGGAGCGGGGACCTCGCAGATGGAACACGATGAGACGGCGCGTCAGTACGCGTTCGTCCGGAGAGCGGTGAATTTCGGTGCATGTCGTACTCGCCGGTGGGGGGACCGCCGGCCACATCGAGCCCGCGCTCGCCCTCGCGGACGCCCTGCGCAGGCAGGACCCCACCGTGGGTATCACGGCCCTCGGCACGGAACGCGGCCTCGAAACCCGGCTCGTTCCCGAGCGGGGCTACGAACTCGCGCTGATCCCCGCCGTCCCGCTGCCCCGCAAACCGACCCCTGAGCTGATCACCGTGCCGGGGCGGCTGCGCGGCACGATCAAGGCGGCCGAGCAGATCATGGAGCGCACCAAGGCCGACGCGGTCGTCGGCTTCGGCGGCTATGTCGCGCTGCCCGGCTATCTCGCGGCCAAGCGGCTCGGCGTACCGATCGTGATCCACGAGGCGAACGCGCGCCCCGGCCTCGCCAACAAGATCGGCTCCCGGTACGCGGCCCAGGTCGCCGTCTCGACCCCGGACAGCAAGCTCCGCGGCGCCCGCTACATCGGCATCCCGCTGCGCCGCTCGATCGCCACCCTCGACCGGGCCGCCGTACGCCCCGAGGCCCGCGCCGCCTTCGGGCTCGACCCGCACCTGCCGACGCTGCTGGTCTCGGGCGGCTCGCAGGGCGCGCGGCGCCTCAACGAGGTCGTCCAGCAGGCCGCGCCCTACCTCCAGCAGGCCGGAATCCAGATCCTGCACGCGGTCGGACCGAAGAACGAACTGCCGCACATCGACAACATGCCCGGGATGCCACCCTATGTCCCGGTACCGTACGTGGACCGGATGGACCTCGCGTACGCCGCGGCGGACATGATGCTCTGCCGTGCGGGCGCGATGACCGTCGCCGAACTCTCCGCCGTCGGGCTGCCGGCCGCGTATGTCCCGCTGCCCATCGGCAACGGCGAACAGCGGCTGAACGCCCAGCCGGTGGTGAAGGCGGGCGGCGGACTGCTCGTCGACGACGCCGAGCTGACGCCGCAGTGGTTGCAGGGCAACGTCCTGCCGGTGCTGGCCGATCCGCACCGGCTGTACGAGATGTCCCGCGCGGCGTCGGAGTTCGGCCGCCGGGACGCCGACGACCTCCTGGTCGGCATGGTCTACGAAGCGATCGCGTCACGCGCCAGGGCGTGACCCAGGGCGCGTCACACCAGCGCGTGTGACAGAAGGCAGGGAGCGTGGCCGGACCGACGACCGCCGAGCGCGGCACACGGCAGCAGTCGAAGTCCGGCCCACCCGGGCCGCCCCGGCGCCCGCTGCTGCGGCGCCTGCGGCCTCCCCGCCCCCGGCTGCCGCGCGGGCGCGCGCTGCTCGTCCTGCTCGCCGGCACGGCCCTGCTCGCCGGGGGCGGCGCCTGGCTCCTCTACGGCTCGCAGTGGCTGCGCGTGGACCGGGTGACCGTGTCGGGCGCCCGCGTCCTGACGGCCGACGAGGTCCGTACGGCGGCTGCCGTACCGGTCGGCTCGCCTTTGATTTCCGTCGACACCGGTCTCATTGAAGAACGACTTCGGCAGAAATTGCCCCGAATTGACTCGGTTGATGTCGTCCGTTCCTGGCCTCAGGGAATCGGACTGAAAGTGGTCGAGCGGGTTCCGGTGCTGATTGTCGAAAAGGGCGGAAAGTTCATCGAAGTGGACGCCGACGGGGTACGGTTCGCGACCGTATCCGAACCGCCCAAGGGGGTGCCGACACTGGAATTGGCGGCCGGTGGATCGCCGAGTCTGCGCCGATTCGGGACCGACCGTCTGGTGCTCGCCGCCGTGCGCGTCGCCGGTGACCTTCCGGCCGGGGTCGCCCGCGACACCCTGAACATCAAAGTCCGTTCATACGACTCCCTCTCCCTGGAGTTGAACGGAGGACGCACCATCGACTGGGGAAGCAGCGAGAAGGGTGAGGCGAAGAGGGCCACCCTCACCGCACTCATGAAAGCCGCTCCGAAGGCCAGGCACTTCGACGTGAGCGTTCCCACCGCCCCTGCGTCATCGGGGAGTTGACGCACATCTGCGCAGGCCAACCCCCTGGCTGGGCAGCGCAACGGCTGATCACATAGGGTGAAAAGAAAAACGGGAGGTTCGGCGTGTTCGTTGAACGTGCGCCACTTGTCGACTTAGTGTCCTGTTCGGAAGCGTGAGAAGAAACGCAGCAACGGACACACTGGTAACCCTAAACTTCAGCGTTAGGGTTCGGGTCGGCGTTCGGACCGTCCCATTCGGCATCAAGTCGTCGCACCGCGACAGAGCGAGCGACGACACGTAATCGAGGCGAGAGGCTCTCGACGTGGCAGCACCGCAGAACTACCTCGCAGTCATCAAGGTCATCGGTGTCGGCGGCGGTGGTGTCAATGCCATCAACAGGATGATCGAGGTCGGTCTCAAGGGCGTCGAGTTCATCGCCATCAACACCGACGCGCAAGCCCTGTTGATGAGCGACGCCGACGTCAAGCTCGACGTGGGCCGTGAACTCACCCGCGGCCTCGGGGCCGGCGCCAACCCGGCCGTCGGCCGCAAGGCCGCCGAGGACCACCGCGAGGAGATCGAGGAGGTCCTCAAGGGGGCCGACATGGTCTTCGTCACCGCCGGAGAGGGCGGCGGCACCGGCACCGGCGGCGCCCCCGTCGTGGCCAACATCGCCCGCTCCCTCGGCGCCCTCACCATCGGCGTGGTCACCCGGCCCTTCACCTTCGAGGGCCGCCGCCGCGCCAACCAGGCGGAGGACGGCATCGCGGAACTCCGCGAAGAGGTCGACACCCTCATCGTCATCCCCAACGACCGGCTGCTGTCCATCTCGGACCGCCAGGTCAGTGTCCTCGACGCGTTCAAGTCCGCGGACCAGGTACTGCTCTCCGGCGTCCAGGGCATCACCGACCTCATCACCACACCCGGCCTCATCAACCTCGACTTCGCCGACGTCAAGTCCGTGATGTCCGAGGCGGGTTCGGCGCTCATGGGCATCGGCTCGGCACGCGGCGACGACCGCGCGGTGGCCGCCGCCGAGATGGCGATCTCCTCGCCGCTGCTCGAAGCGTCGATCGACGGCGCCCGCGGCGTGCTCCTCTCCATCTCCGGCGGTTCGGACCTCGGTCTCTTCGAGATCAACGAGGCCGCCCAACTGGTCAGCGAGGCCGCGCACCCCGAGGCCAACATCATCTTCGGCGCCGTCATCGACGACGCGCTCGGCGACGAGGTCCGGGTCACCGTCATCGCCGCCGGATTCGACGGCGGCCAGCCGCCGGCCAAGCGGGACACCGTCCTCGGGTCCGCGTCCGCCAAGCGCGACGAGCCGACCCCGAGCCGCACCGAGGCCCGTCCGTCCTTCGGCGGACTCGGCAGCGTCACCCGCGACGAGCCCGTGAAGTCCGAGCCCGCCGAGACCTCTTCGGCGAGCGAACTGCCCTCCGGCCCGCACTCCTCGCCGCAGGTTCCGCCCGCGCGCTTCCAGGACAGCGCCGCCGAAGAGCTGGATGTGCCGGACTTCCTCAAGTGATAGCCCGGCATGCGGCAGTGACCTCCGAGAGCGGCGCGCACTTCGCCTTCACCGACAGGTGGGGCGGGGTGAGCGCCGTTCCGTACGAGGAGCTGAACCTCGGCGGAGCGGTCGGCGACGACCCGGACGCCGTACGGACCAACCGGGAGCGCGCCGCACGGGCCTTCGGGCTCGAACCGGGGCGCGTGGTCTGGATGAACCAGGTGCACGGCAACGAGGTCGCCGAGGTCGAGGGGCCGTGGACCACGCGGCTCACCCCCGAGGTCGACGGACTGGTGACCGCCCGGCGCGGACTCGCCCTCGCCGTGCTCACCGCCGACTGCGTCCCGGTCCTGCTCGCCGATCCGGTCGCCGGAGTCGTCGCCGCCGCCCACGCGGGACGGCCCGGCATGGTCGCCGGGATCGTGCCCGCCGCCGTCGACGCGATGAAGTCCCTGGGCGCCGACCCCGCACGGATCGTCGCCCGCACCGGACCCGCCGTCTGCGGCGGGTGTTACGAGGTGCCGGACGCGATGCGCGCCGAGGTCGCCGCCGTGGAGCCCGCGGCGTACGCCGAGACGAGTTGGGGCACCCCCGCCGTGGATGTCGCCGCCGGGGTGCACGCGCAACTGGAGCGGCTGGGGGTGCGCGACCGGGAGCGTTCGCCGGTCTGCACGCGGGAGTCGCACGACCACTTCTCGTACCGCCGCGACCGGACCACCGGCCGCCTCGCGGGCTATGTCTGGCTGGACTGATGGGGCATGACGGACCGTAGGCAACAACTCGCCCGGAATCTGGCGAAAGTGGAGGACCGGATCGCCGCGGCCTGCTCCGCGGCGGGACGCGATCGTGAAGAAGTGACCCTCGTCGTGGTCACCAAGACGTACCCCGCGAGCGATGTGCGGATCTTGTCGGAACTCGGTGTACGTCATGTCGCCGAGAACCGTGACCAGGATGCCGCCCCCAAGGCCGCCGCCTGCGCCGATCTGCCCCTCATGTGGCATTTCGTCGGTCAGTTGCAGACCAACAAGGTGCGTTCCGTGGCGGGTTATGCCCGGTTCGTGCAGTCCATCGACCGGGCCCGGCTCGTCACCGCGCTCTCCAGGGAAGCGGTACGCGCCGAGCGGGAGATCACCTGTCTCCTCCAGGTGGCGCTGGACGCCGGGGAGAGCGGACGCGGCGAGCGCGGCGGCGTCGGACCCGAAGGGATCGGGGAGTTGGCAGGGCTCGTCGCCGGGGCCGACGGGCTGCGGCTCGGCGGGCTGATGACGGTCGCGCCGCTCACGGGTCCGTACGCCGGTCGGCAACAGGCTGCGTTCGAGCGGTTGATGGATTTGTCGACTGCCCTGCGCGCGGACCATCCTGCTGCGAACATGGTGTCAGCAGGGATGAGTGCGGACCTCGAACAGGCCGTGGCGGCGGGAGCGACACATGTGCGCGTCGGCACTGCGGTACTCGGAGTCCGCCCCGGGCTCGGGTAACGTCGCCAAGAAGTCGGACCACAGCAGAAAATATGGTCATTCCCGCTGATCGGCGGGGCGGGCCTCGTGGATCGCGGAAGCTTGGTTGGCGTCAGCCGATCCACCACGCCGATCCACCACAGAGCGGAGGACTCAGAGCATGGCCGGCGCGATGCGCAAGATGGCGGTCTACCTCGGCCTCGTGGAGGACGATGGGTACGACGGCCGGGGTTTCGACCCCGACGACGACTTCGAACCCGAGCTGGATCCGGAGCCCGAACGGGACCGCCGGCGGCACGAACCGCCCCACCAGTCCCACCAGTCCCATCAGCCCCAACGGGACGAATCGGTACGAGTGGTGCAGCCGCCCGCCCCGCGTGATCCAGTTCCCCGCGCCACCGCGCTGCCCTCGGAATCAGGGCGTCCGGCGCGAATCGCCCCCGTGGCATCCATCACACCTGAACGTCAGAGCCTGGAGAAGAACGCACCGGTGATCATGCCCAAGGTCGTGTCCGAGCGGGAGCCCTACCGGATCACCACGCTTCACCCACGGACCTACAACGAGGCCCGTACCATCGGGGAACACTTCCGCGAAGGCACCCCGGTGATCATGAATTTGACGGAGATGGACGACACGGATGCGAAGCGACTTGTCGACTTTGCCGCCGGCCTCGTCTTCGGTCTCCATGGGAGCATCGAGCGGGTGACGCAGAAGGTGTTCCTGTTGTCGCCTGCTAACGTCGATGTCACGGCGGAGGACAAGGCTCGCATCGCAGAGGGCGGGTTCTTCAACCAGAGCTGAGACGCAGTACCGGTCAGCAGACGCGAAACAGGGGAGAGGGACGCACGAGATGCGCGTGTTCTTGGATGTGGTCTACATCGCGCTGATGTGTTTCCTCATCGTGCTCATCTTCCGGTTGGTCATGGACTATGTGTTCCAGTTCGCCCGCTCATGGCAACCCGGCAAGGCGATGGTGGTCATTCTGGAGGCCACCTACACTGTCACTGATCCACCGCTCAAGCTTCTGCGGCGGTTCATCCCGCCGCTGCGTCTCGGGGGCGTGGCGCTCGACCTGTCCTTCTTCGTCTTGATGATCATCGTCTACATCCTGATCTCCGTGGTGATCCGGCTGTGAACGATGATGGGGTCCCTCGTGTCCAGGGGTATCCCGATACGGTCTTGCCGATTGCCGACGACTACGTTGAGGTGAAGAGATGCCATTGACCCCCGAGGACGTGCGGAACAAGCAGTTCACGACCGTCCGCCTCCGAGAAGGCTATGACGAGGACGAGGTCGATGCCTTCCTCGACGAGGTGGAGGCGGAGCTGACCCGCCTGCTCCGGGAGAACGAGGACCTGCGGGCGAAGCTGGCCGCCGCGACGCGCGCCGCCGCCCAGAACCAGCAACAGGGCGGTATGCGCAAGCCGCCAGAACAGCAGGACCGGCCCGGGGCTCCCGTCCCCGCCGCCATATCCGGACCGCAGCCGGTACCGCCCCAGCAGCACCAGATGGGGGGCCCGCCGCAGCAGCATCAGATGGGCGGCCCGCCCCAGCTCCCGAGTGGCGCTCCGCAGCTTCCCGCAGGCCCCGGCGGCCACGGACCGCAGGGCCACGGCCCGGGTCCGATGGGCCAGGGCCCCATGGGTCAGGGCGGTCCGATGGGCCAGCAGATGGGTCAGGGCGGTCCGATGGGTCAGGGCCCCATGGGTCAGGGTCCGATGGGGCAGCAGATGGGCGGCCCGATGGGCGGTCCCATGGGTCACCCGATGCAACAGCAGCAGCAGCCCGGTCAGGGCGGCCCCGGTGGCGACAGCGCCGCCCGGGTGCTCTCCCTCGCGCAGCAGACCGCCGACCAGGCGATCGCGGAGGCCCGTTCCGAGGCCAACAAGATCGTCGGCGAGGCGCGCAGCCGTGCCGAGGGTCTGGAGCGGGACGCCCGTTCCAAGGCCGACGCCCTGGAGCGGGACGCCCAGGAGAAGCACCGCGTCGCGATGGGCTCCCTGGAGTCCGCCCGCGCGACCCTGGAGCGCAAGGTCGAGGATCTGCGGGGCTTCGAGCGTGAGTACCGGACCCGGCTGAAGTCGTACCTGGAGTCGCAGCTTCGTCAGCTGGAGACCCAGGCCGATGACTCGCTGGCTCCGCCGCGGGCGCCTGCCGCGGCCTCTCTGCCGCCGTCGCCCGCGCCCTCGATGGCGCCGGCCGGTGCGAGTGCGCCGTCCTATGGCGGGAATCCGTCCATGGGTGGCGGTATGGGCGGCGGCATGGGCGGCAACCCGCCCGGTGCGCCTTCGTACGGTGGGCAGCAGCAGATGTCGCCTGCGATGACGCAGCCCATGGCGCCGGTGCGGCCTCAGGCTCCGCAGCCGATGCAGCAGGCTCCTTCGCCGATGCGGGGATTCCTCATCGACGAGGATGACAACTGAGCGGCGCCAGTAGGTCGTAGGCGTCGGCAGCCTAAAGGGCGGGGCCCCGGAGATTTCCGGGGCCCCGCCCTTTTGCGTTGGTCCACTGCTTTTTACGGTGCTGGGCAGGACTTTCATTTCTGCGTGCCCGGCGCCCTGGGTTGTGCCCACCCGTTCCGCCGTGCGGAACGCCTGCCCACAACGGGTTCGGGGGTGGGTGGGCGCGGGTGGGGGGTTGCTACGCCTTGCGCAGGTGGAAGGTCAGGGACAGGGGTTCGTCCGTGAAGGGCGGGCCGTATGTGGCGTCCGGTTCTCCCTGGGCGAAGTCCGTGGACAGGACCTCGTCCGCGATCAGGGACGCGTGGTCCGCGAGGGCCGTGATGACCGTCGGGTCCGTGGACGTCCAGCGCAGGGCGATGCGGTCGGCGACGTCCAGGCCGCTGTTCTTGCGGGCCTCCTGGATCAGCCGGATCGCGTCACGGGCGAGCCCCGCGCGGCGCAGCTCCTCCGTGATCTCCAGGTCGAGGGCGACCGTGGCACCCGCGTCCGACGCCACCGACCAGCCCTCGCGCGGCGTCTCCGTGATGATCACCTCGTCCGGGGCCAGCACCACCGTCTCGCCGTCGACCTCGACGGAGGCGGTGCCGTCGCGCAGCGCGATCGACAGCGCGGCGGCGTCGGCATCGGCGACGGCCTTCGCGACCGCCTGGACGCCCTTGCCGAAACGCTTGCCGAGCGCCCGGAAGTTCGCCTTCGCAGTCGTGTCCACCAGCGAGCCGCCCACCTCGGAGAGCGACGCCAGTGAGGACACGTTCAGCTCCTCGGTGATCTGGGCGTGCAGCTCCGGCGACAGGGACTCGAAGCCCGCAGCGGAGACCAGCGCGCGGGACAGCGGCTGGCGGGTCTTGACGCCCGACTCGGCGCGGGTCGCGCGGCCCAGCTCGACCAGCCGCCGGACGAGGACCATGTGCCGGGACAGCTCGGGGTCGATCGCGGACAGGTCCGCCTCCGGCCACGACGACAGGTGCACCGACTCGGGGGCGTCCGGGACCACCGGCACCACCAGGTCCTGCCAGACCCGCTCGGTGATGAACGGGGTGAGCGGCGCCATCAGCCGGGTCACCGTCTCGACGACCTCGTGCAGGGTGCGCAGGGCCGCCTTGTCGCCCTGCCAGAACCGGCGCCGGGACCGGCGTACGTACCAGTTCGACAGGTCGTCGACGAAGCCCGACAGGAGCTTGCCGGCGCGCTGGGTGTCGTACCCCTCAAGGGCCTGGGTCACCTGGTCGGTGAGGGCGTGCAGCTCGGACAGGAGCCAGCGGTCCAGGAGGGGGCGCTCGGCGGGCGCCGGGTCGGCGGCGGACGGTGCCCAGCCCGACGTGCGGGCGTAGAGCGCCTGGAAGGCGACCGTGTTCCAGTACGTGAGGAGGGTCTTGCGGACGACCTCCTGGATCGTGCCGTGGCCCACGCGGCGGGCCGCCCACGGGGAGCCGCCGGCCGCCATGAACCAGCGGACCGCGTCCGCGCCGTGCTGGTCCATCAACGGGATCGGCTGAAGGATGTTGCCCAGGTGCTTGGACATCTTCCGGCCGTCCTCGGCGAGGATGTGGCCGAGGCACACCACGTTCTCGTAACTGGACTTGTCGAACACCAGGGTGCCGACCGCCATCAGCGTGTAGAACCAGCCGCGGGTCTGGTCGATGGCCTCCGAGATGAACTGCGCCGGATAGCGGCTCTCGAACAGATCCTTGTTCTTGTACGGGTAGCCCCACTGCGCGAACGGCATCGAGCCCGAGTCGTACCAGGCGTCGATGACCTCCGGGACCCGGGTCGCCGTGGCCGCGCACTGCGGGCAGGGGAACGTGACCTCGTCGATGAACGGGCGGTGCGGGTCCAGGGCCGACTGGTCGGTGCCGGTCAGCTCGGTCAGCTCCGCGCGGGAGCCCACGACCGTGAGGTGGTCGTCGTCGCAGCGCCAGATGGGCAGCGGCGTGCCCCAGTAGCGGTTGCGGGACAGGGCCCAGTCGATGTTGTTGTTCAGCCAGTCCCCGTACCGCCCGTGCTTGACGGAGTCGGGGAACCAGTTCGTCTTCTCGTTCTCTTCGAGGAGGCGGTCCTTGACGGCGGTCGTGCGGATGTACCACGACGGCTGTGCGTAGTAGAGCAGCGCCGTGTGGCAGCGCCAGCAGTGCGGATAGCTGTGCTCGTACGGCACGTGCCGGAAGAGCAGGCCCCGGTCGTGCAGGTCCTTGGTCAGGGCCTCGTCGGCCTTCTTGAAGAAGACGCCGCCTACGAGGGGGACGTCCTCGTCGAAGGTGCCGTCGGGGCGGACCGGGTTGACCACCGGCAGGCCGTACGCCCGGCAGACCTTGAGGTCGTCCTCACCGAAGGCGGGGGACTGGTGGACGAGGCCGGTGCCGTCCTCCGTCGTCACGTACTCCGCGTTCACCACGTAGTGCGCCGGGGCCGGGAACTCGATCAGCTCGAACGGACGTTGATAGGTCCAGCGCTCCATGTCGGCGCCGGTGAAGGTCTCGCCCGTGGTCTCCCAGCCCTCGCCGAGCGCCTTCTCGACCAGCGGCTGGGCGACGACCAGCTTCTCGGTGCCGTCGGTAGCGACGACATAGGTGACGTCGGGGTGCGCGGCGACCGCCGTGTTGGACACCAGGGTCCAGGGCGTGGTCGTCCAGACCAGCAGGGCGGCCTCGCCCGCGAGTGGACCGGAGGTGAGAGGGAAACGGACGAAGACGGACGGGTCGATCACCGTCTCGTAGCCCTGTGCCAGCTCGTGGTCGGACAGGCCCGTGCCGCAGCGCGGACACCAGGGGGCGACGCGGTGGTCCTGGACCAGCAGGCCCTTGCTGAAGATCTCCTTCAGCGACCACCACACGGAGTCGATGTACTCCGGGTCCATCGTGCGGTAGGCGTCGTCGAGGTCGACCCAGTACCCCATGCGGGTCGTCAGCTCGGTGAAGGCGTCGGTGTGCCGGGTCACGGACTCACGGCACCTGGCATTGAACTCGGCGATGCCGTACGCCTCGATGTCCTTCTTGCCGTTGAAGCCCAGTTCCTTCTCGACGGCCAGCTCGACCGGGAGGCCGTGGCAGTCCCAGCCGGCCTTGCGGCCTACGTGGTGGCCGCGCATGGTGCGGAAGCGCGGGAAGACGTCCTTGAAGACGCGGGCCTCGATGTGGTGGGCGCCCGGCATGCCGTTGGCCGTGGGCGGGCCCTCGTAGAACACCCATTCGGGGCGGCCCTCGGACTGCTCCAGGCTCTTGGCGAAGATCTTGCTCTCGCGCCAGAAGTCGAGCACGGCATGCTCAAGGGCGGGCAGGTCTACCTGGGCGGGCACCTGGCGGTACTGCGGCGGCGTCATCGACGGCTCCTCCAACGGACTGCTTCCTTCCGTCGGAGGGACGAGAGCCGGTCGCCGTGCGGCGCTGCTCCCGCGGTACCACCCTCCTTGGCCCTCCGGCGCGCTCGCCGGGGAGCCCCCTCATTGGGGTCGCGAATCCGGGTCTACTCGCCAGGGACTGCGGCTTTCTTCCGGCGGCTCCGGGGTGATCTTCACGTCGCGCTCGCCCCCGGGCTCTCACCGTCCCCGGGTCGCTCCTGGCCGCTCACGGCGCTACTCGTCCCCATCCACGCTTTTCGCTCTGCCCAGTGTACGGGGCCCGCGAGTGCGCGGCGCTCCGGTTTTCCGGGCGGGCTGCGGCGTGACCGGTGCGACCGGTGTGACTCGAATGGCCACAGATGCGGTACGGGATCCGGGCACGCGGCCGTCCGTGCGGGGACCCGTTCGATTACCGGGCGGATTACCCGGCGGGGAGCGGGGCACAACCCGTGGGGCGGGCGAATCGGGCGGCGTGCCCCGTTGCCGCCGCGCTGTTGTCGATTTATCGTCCCAGCACGATTCGCGTGCAAGATCACAATATGTGAAGGGGCCGCGGCCATGGTGGCGAAGAAGACCGCCGTACAGCGTTCGGCGTCCAGCAGATCCACCCGGCCGGTGGCGGCGCCGGCCGGCGGCACGGCCGTGAAGAAGCCCGCCGTGAAGAAGCCCGCCGTGAAGAAGCCCGCCACGAAGAAGAGCGTCGCGCACGGTGAGGCGGCTGCGCCGGGGGCGAAGGCCGGGGCAGCCGCTCGTGAGACCACTGGTCGGAAGGCCGCTGGTCGGAACGCCACTGGTCGGAAGACCACCGGCAAGAGGCCGTCGGCCGGTACGAAGGCGGGTGCGGGGCGGGCCGGGCCGCCTGCGGAGGTCGGGGCCGTGGCTGAGAGTGAGGTCGGGGTCGTGGCCGAGAGTGAGGAAGCCGTGGCGCCGACGGTCGCTCCCGCGAAGGCCGCCGCTCGGAAGGCCGCCGGTGGTGGGGGTGCCGCCAAGAAGGCGCCCGCCAAGAAGGCGGCGGCGTCCAAGGCGGCGGCGTCCAAGAAGGCCGTGTCCAAGAAAGCGGCGTCCGGCGAAGCTGTGCCCGCGAAAAAGGCCGTCCGTGGCAGGAAAGCGGTCGGCGGGAAGAAATCCGTTGCCGTCCCCGCTGACGGCACGGAGGCTGTTCCCGCTGGTGGCGAAGGTCTCAAGGTGACCGGAGGTCGGGCCTCCGGCGGTGTGAAGGCGTCTGGTAAGAAATCGGCTGCGAAGATGACGGGAGCCACGACGGTGGTTGCGAAGAAGACCCGGGGCACGGCCACTGCGGCCAAGAAGCCCACCCCCGTGCCCAAGGCGCGCGTCGCCACCGTGCCGGGCGAACTCGCGGTCCGACCGGGCGAGGACCCCTGGACCCCGGAAGAGGTCGAGGAGGCCCGCGCGGGGCTCCTCACGGAGGCCCAGCGCCTGCGCGACGAGATCGCGTCGTCCGAGGCGTCGATCGCCGGCCTGATGCGGGACTCCGGTGACGGCGCGGGCGACGACGAGGCCGACACGGGCACCAAGAACATCACCCGTGAACATGAGATGGCCCTCGCAGCCAACGCGCGCGAAATGCTCGAACAGAGCGAACGCGCGCTGGAACGCCTCGACGCCGGTACCTACGGCATCTGCGAGAACTGCGGCAACCCGATCGGCAAGGCCCGCATGCAGGCGTTCCCCCGCGCCACCCTCTGTGTGGAGTGCAAGCAGAAGCAGGAACGCAGGTACTGAACGGGCGCGCCGGCCAGAGATCGGGGGTACCCAAGCAGCGGCACCTGACAGGGGTGGTGAGGCGCCGGGGGCCGCGGACCCGTGCCGTACCCTCGTCCTCAGTCAGGTACCCAACTTGAGGGACTCACGTGGCAGAGGCGGAGCGCATCATCGGTACGCCGGACACCCCCGACATCGCCGGAGCCGGGCCGGACCCGGCCGACGGGCGGGACGAGAGCGCCGACGAGCGGCACGAGAGCGCCGATGAGCGGGACGAGAACAAAGGCGAGAGCGAGGAGCGGCCCCGCGGCAAGCGCCGTATCGCCGTGCTCTTCGCCGTCGCCGTCCTCGCGTACGCGCTCGACCTCGGCAGCAAGATGCTCGTCGTCGCCAAACTGGAGCACCACGCGCCGATCGACGTGATCGGCGACTGGCTCCGCTTCGAGGCGATCCGTAACGCGGGTGCGGCCTTCGGCATCGGTGAGGCGTTCACCGTCATCTTCACGGCGATCGCCGCGACCGTGATCATTGTGATCGCCCGCCTCGCGCGCAAGCTGTACAGCACGCCCTGGGCGGTCGCGCTAGGACTGCTCCTCGGCGGGGCGCTCGGCAATCTCACCGACCGGATCTTCCGCGCGCCCGGCGTCTTCGAGGGCGCGGTCGTCGACTTCATCGCGCCGAAGCACTTCGCCGTGTTCAACCTCGCCGACTCGGCCATCGTCTGCGGCGGCATCCTGATCGTCATTCTCTCCTTCCGCGGTCTCGACCCGGACGGCACGGTCCACAAGGACTGAGCCCCCGCAAGACCGGCGGTCGGCGGTGTCGGAGGCGTCCGGCATACTCGACAGGTGAGTACGCTTCCCGAGATCCGAACCCTGCCCGTGCCCGACGGCCTGGAAGGCGAGCGCGTCGACGCCGCCATTTCCCGCATGTTCGGCTTCTCCCGTACCAAGGCCGCCGAGCTGGCCGCGGCGGGCAAGGTGCTGGTCGACGGCGCGGCGGTCGGGAAGTCCGAGCGGGTGCACGGCGGTGCCTGGCTGGAGGTCGAGATGCCGGGGGCCCCCGCGCCCGTGCAGATCGTCGCGGAGCCGGTCGAGGGCATGGAGATCGTGTACGACGACGATGACGTGGTCGTCATCGTGAAGCCGGTCGGTGTCGCCGCGCACCCCAGCCCCGGCTGGACGGGCCCCACGGTCATCGGTGGCCTCGCCGCCGCCGGGTACCGGATCTCCACCTCCGGCGCGTCCGAGCGCCAGGGCATCGTGCACCGGCTCGACGTCGGGACCTCGGGCCTGATGGTGGTGGCCAAGTCGGAGTACGCGTACAGCTCGCTGAAGCAGCAGTTCCGGGAGCGGACGGTCGACAAGCGCTATCACGCGCTGGTGCAGGGCCACCCCGACCCGACCAGCGGCACCATCGACGCCCCCATCGGACGGCACCCGAACCACGACTACAAGTGGGCGGTCACCGCCGAGGGCAAGCCGTCCGTCACGCACTACGACCTGATCGAGGCGTTCCGCGCGGCCTCGCTGCTCGACATCAAGCTGGAGACGGGCCGTACGCATCAGATCCGCGTGCACATGGCGGCCCACCGGCACCCGTGCGTGGGCGATCTGACGTATGGCGCCGATCCCACGCTGGCCAAGCGGCTCGGCCTGACCCGGCAGTGGCTGCACGCGAAGCGGCTCGGCTTCGAGCACCCCGGCGAGGCCCGCTGGGTGGAGTTCGAGAGCGGCTATCCCGACGATCTTCAGCAGGCGCTCGACCGGGTCCGCGCGGAGAGCGCGTGAGCGCCCCGGCTGCCGGTGCCCCTACCGGTGCGCCCGGCGCTTCCGGCGGCCGGTTCGTGGTGCGGGTCGCCCGGGACGAAGCGGACCGCGCGGCGTGCTTCGCCGTCCGCAAAGAGGTCTTCGTCGTGGAGCAGCGGGTCCCCGAGGACATCGAGTACGACGCGTACGACGCCGAAGCGGTGCATCTGCTGGCCGTCCGTGCCGACGGGGTGCCGCTCGGCACGGGACGGCTGCTGCACGGCCCCGCGGCGCTCGGCAGGACCGGCGGCGACCCCGCCGTCGGCTCGCTCGGCCGGCTCGCCGTCGTCGGGGCCGCCCGTGGCCTCGGGATCGGGGCCGCGCTGGTGCGGGGCATAGAGGACGCGGCCCGGGAGACCGGGCTGAGCGCGGTGGACCTGCATGCGCAGACCCACGCGCTCGGCTTCTACGCACGGCTGGGGTACGAGGCGTACGGGCCCGAGTTCCCGGACGCCGGGATGCCGCACCGGGCGATGCGCAAGCCGCTCTGACCTCACCCCGCGATCATGGAAGGGCTTGTCAGTCCGGCAGGCCCCACCCCGTCCACGCCCCCAGCGACGGCACGTCCCGAGGGCCGCTGCCGGCCGTCCCGCCCCTCGGGGTGATCACCGCGGTGCGCCCCTTCGGCAGGTCGACGCCCACCCGGCCCGGCCCGGTCTCGCGCCACCGCAGCGCACGGCCCCGCTCGTCCCGTACCGTCACCGTGCCCGGTATCCCGTGCTGAAGCGTCAGCGGTGACCCCGCCTCGCTGTGCACCCGGACCCATCGCGTCGTACCGCCACGGCGGTCCGCGTCGACCAGGAAGGCGCCCGGTGTGCGCAGGGACGCGATCGACGCGTCCGGCCAGCGGGCCGAGACCGACGGGAAGACCTTCACCACGCCGTCATGGCCCTGCACCGCCATGTCGAGGAGCGACTGGGCCGCGCTGAGCGGGCTCTCCAGGGCGAAGTTCCGGCCCTCGCGGTACATGGTGTTCCGCGTCATCGCGCAGTCCGCGACCACCTTCAGATCCGTGAAGAAGGTGAGGTAGTCGAGGGCCTGTTCGGGCTGGTCCATCACCGAGTACATCGAGGACGCCGTCGCATAGCTGTAGCCGTGCCACAGGTCCTGCATCGACACCCAGTGGTCCATGCTGCGGCGCATCACGTCACGGTCGCCGGGCCGGTCCCAGCTCCGCTCGCGCAGCGGATACAGCCACAGCAGATGCGAGTGGTGGCGGTGCGAGTCGGCGAGCGGCACCTCCTTGCCGATCATGACCCCGGCGGTCGGGTCCTCGGCGTACGGGGTGAGGCGCCGGGCGATGTCCCGCCAGCGCGGCGCCCGCGGGTCGTCGGTCCGCAGCAGCCGCGCCGCGTCGAGGAGGGTGCGGACGCCCCAGCGGATCAGCGAGAGGTCGTACGTGCAGTCGGCGGCGTTGGCGTACTCGGGGGAGCGGGTCGTCAGGAGGTGCAGCTTTCCGTCGGGGCCCTCGTGCAGGAAGTGCGCGTAGAAATTGATCGCACGCGCCAGGACGGGCAGGACGACATCGCGCAGGACCGCGCGGTCCATCGAATGCCGGTACGCCTGCCACACGTTGTGCAGGGCCCAGGTGAGATTGCCGAAGTTGTCCGAGATCCGGTCGCCGCCCGGGGTGCCCACGTCGTACGTGTCGCCGGCGCGCAGTTGCCAGTCGGACGGGTGTCCGAGCGCGTAGGTGTCGCCGTCGCGGTAGGCGGCCGGGACGGAGGTCGGGAGGTTCTTCTCGAAGCGGGCGAACGTGCTGGTGACCGAGTCGAGTTCGGGATGGTTCGAGCCGAGTACGGGCGCCATACCGATCTGGACGTTGAGGTTCCACCACACGGCCGTCCAGTTGTTGCCGACCTCCGGGAACCACGGCCCCCACTCGGAGATCGTCGGCCCGCCGGACCGGGTCGCCGAGGCGAGCTTGTAGAGCTGGACGACGTAGAAGGACTGAAGTCGCTTGTCCGGTACGGAGAGCAGGCTGCGGTGGTGGAAGCCGTGCCACCAGCGGCGGTGCCGGGCCACCGACGCCTCCAGATCCTGCCCGAGGGTCCGGTCCACCGCGCCGCGGGCCGCGCGGGTCGCCTCCGTGACCTCGCCGGGGAAGCGGTACACGAGGTGCGCGGCCAGCAACCGGCCGCCGCCCTCACGCCGTTCGCGCCACGCGGTCGTCCAGCCGCCGCCCGCGAGCAGCGGCTGCTGTACGTAGCCGTCGCCGACCTCGGGGTCCGGGTTCGGGGTGTACTCGGGGGGCTTGCCCGAGGTGCGGGTGGTCGCGGCGGTCAGCCAGGTGAACGTCCAGGCGGCGGACTCCTCGCCCGCGCTGGGCCGGGTCGCCACCAGGAGGGCGCCCGTGTCGTTGTGGATCAGCGCCGTGAACGCCAGGCTGCCGCGCGTCGTGGTGACCGTGCCGCGCAGCTCGGCGTCGTACACGTCGAGCGTCCAGTCGACGCCCGTGATCGCGCCGGCGAGGGTCAGTGTGAAGTACCCGATGGGCAGGCGTGAGTAGCCGATGCCGCCGCGCCACTGGCCGCGCTGGTCCTGCACCTCGGTGTGGCTGAGCATCAGCTTCAGGGTGCGGGGCTCCTTGCCCGCGTAGAGCTGGGCGCCGAGGCGGCCGTTGCCGAGGAAGGGGCCGTCCTGCCAGCTGGTGGGGAGGCGCCGCCAGAGGGGGGACGCGGCTCGGGCGATCTGTTCGTGGATGTCGGGGGCGTGGATGTCGGGGGCGTGGACTTCATGGCCGTGGGCGGCGGTGGCGGGGTGGTCGACGGGTCGGCCCGGTGCGGACCACGCGGTGCCGGAGGAGGCCGACCAGAGGGCGGCGCCCGTCGTCGCGGCGGCGGCGGTGACGAAGGCGCGCCGGGTGGGCGGCGCGGGGGGTTCGGGGCGGGCGGGCGTCGCGGGGTGGCCTGCGGTGGGCATACGCACTCCAGTCAGCGGTCGACGGCTCGGCTCAAGGTGTTGGTCACATATGTGGTGAGTGTTCTGGTTCCTGATCGGTGCACCCCGCATAGTGCCCGTACCGGCCCCGGACCGGAACCCCCTGTGCGCCACAGACATCGGATGAAAGTCACCGTCAGTTCGCCACCCGGCCCAAGAATTCGCCCACCCTTGGTCCGATTACCGCCCAATCGCGTGGCAGGCTGAACCCGTTGATCCTCGAACCGTCGTCGGAGCGCACCCTGTGACTCAGTTGGCCCTCTTGTTCGTCCTGCTGCTCGGGGCCGTGGTGAGCGTGCCGCTCGGCGACAAGCTCCGACTGCCGGCGCCGGTCCTGATGACGCTCGCCGGTATCGTCCTGGCCCTGCTCCCGTTCGTCCCGAATGTCGACATCCCGCCCGAGCTGATCCTGCCCGCTGTCCTGCCGCCGCTGCTCTACGCCTCCGTACAGCGCACCTCCTGGCGGCAGTTCACGGCGAATCTGCGGCCGATCCTGCTGCTCGCCGTCGCCCTGGTCTTCGTCACCACGGCCGCCGTCGCCTTCGTCGCCAACCTGATCGTGCCCGGACTGCCGCTGGCCGCCGCCGTCGCGCTCGGCGCGCTGGTCGCCCCGCCCGACCCGGTCGCCGCGACCGCCGTAGCCGGACAACTCGGCCTTCCCCGCCGACTGGTGTCGATCCTGGAGGGCGAGGGGCTGTTCAACGACGTGACCGCGATCGTGCTCTACCACGTCGCCATCGCCGCAGCCGTCAGCGGCAGCTTCTCGCTCCCGCACGCCGCCTTCGCCCTCGTCCTGTCGGCCGTCGTCGCCCTCGCCGTCGGACTAGGGCTCGGCTGGGCCGCCAACAAACTGATGGGCTTCCTGGACGACCCGACGCTCCAGATCGGCCTCACCCTCCTGGTGCCCTACGTGTCCTACGTGCTCGCCGAGGAACTCAGGGGCTCCGGCGTGCTCGCCGTCCTGGTCACCGCGCTGTTCCTCGCCGAGTACGCGCTCGGCGCCGACGACGTCACGGCCCGGCTCGCGGGCAACACCTTCTGGGAGATCGTCGACACCCTGGTCACCGGAGTCGCGTTCGGACTCATCGGGCTCGAACTGCACAACGCCATCAGGACCGCCCAGGGCCACTGGAGCCAGATGCTCGGCTGGGCCGGGGCGATCGTCGCCGTCGTCATCGTCGTCCGCCTCCTCTGGCTCCTCCCGGCGAGCTGGCTGACGAAACGGCTGCACGCGCGCAGGGACGTCGACGAGGAGATCCCGACGGGCCTGCGCGAGACCGTCGTCATGTGGTGGGCCGGAATGCGCGGTGTCGCCTCGGTCGCCCTCGCGCTCGCCATTCCGCTCAAGATGGACGACGGATCGCCGTTCCCGGACCGCGACGAAATCGTCTTCATCGCCTTCGGGGTGATCATGGCCACCCTCGTCGTCCAGGGGCTCACCCTGCCCTGGCTGGTACGGAAGCTCGACGTCCGGGCCGACACCGACGCCGAGGCCGCGTTCGAGAAGGAACTCGCCGTCCGCGCCGCCAGGGCCGCCCGCCGGCGCCTCAAGGAGATCGAGGACGTCGAGGAGCTTCCCGAGGAACTCACCGAACAACTGCTGCGCCGCGCCTACGAGATCGGCGTACGCATCAGCCCCGACCTGGGCGACGACGAGCGGCGCGAGGCGCACGCCCAGCGGATCCAGCGGATCAAGAAGGCCCGGCGGATCCAGAACGAGATGATGTCCGCCGCGCGCCACGAGGTGCTCGCGGCGCGCAGCGAGCCCGGCGCGGACCCCGAGGTCGTGGACCGGGTACTGCGGCATCTGGATGTGCGCAGCCTGCGGTGATCAGAGGCGTGTCCGGTGCGGCTCGGGGTGTCAGCCCCGGCCCCGGCGTGGAACCTCACCGTCCGGCGCCTGCTCCGGCGCGTGGCCCGGGTGCGGGACGCCGTTCGGCGAGGGGATCGCCAGGGCCGTGGTGACCCGGGGCAGCGCATACGGATGGTGTTCCGCGAGCCAGCCGATCAACTGTTCGCGGACCGTGACCCGTACCGTCCAGATGTCGTCCGCGTCCTTCGCCGTGACCAGCGCGCGGACCTGCATCGTGGTGGGTGTCGTGTCGGTCACCGCGAGCCCGTAGTCACGGCCGTCCCACGCCGGGCACGCGCGCAGGATGTCCCGCAGCTTCTCACGCATCTCGTGGACCGGGGCGCTGTGGTCGAGATGCAGGAAGACGGTCCCGGTCATCTCGGCGCCCCCGCGCGACCAGTTCTCGAACGGCTTGCTGGTGAAGTACGACACGGGCATCGTGATGCGCCGCTCGTCCCAGGTCCGTACCGTCAGGAACGTCAGCGTGATCTCGTCGATCGTGCCCCACTCGCCGTCCACCACCACGGTGTCCCCGAGCCGCACCATGTCCCCGAACGCGATCTGGAGCCCCGCGAAGAGATTGCTGAGCGTGGACTGCGCGGCGATACCGGCGACCACCCCGAGGACCCCCGCCGACGCGAGGAGCGACGCACCGGCCGCCCGCATCGCCGGGAAGGTCAGCAGCATCGACGCGACCGCCACGACGCCGACCACCGCCGAAACCACCCGCTGGATCAGCGTCACCTGCGTCCGCACCCGGCGCACGCGCGCGGGATCGCGGTGCGCGCTCGCGTAGCGGGTGTACGTGGCGTCCACGACGGCGTTCGCGATCCGCACCGCGAGCCACGCCGCGGCGCCGATCAGCACCAGCGTCAGGGCCCGGCCCACACCCGCCACATGCCCGTCCGCGAGACCCGTCTCCCGGTACGACCCTCTCAGCAGGGCCGCGCAGAGCACGAGGTGGAAGGGCAGCCGGCAGCGGCGCAGCAGGCCCCACAGCGGGGTCTCGCTGTGGCGTGCGTCGGTGCGGCGCAGCAGCCGGTCCACCGCCCAGCCGACCAGCAGCGTGAGCACGACCGAGCCACCGATGACGATCAGCGGACGCAGGACGTTCTCCATGCCTCAGACCGTAACCGGACCCTGCCCCTCATGAACATGGCTCCTGGTGGCTGGCACCATGGGCGCCATGAACATCATGCTCTTTCACTCGACCTTCGGACTGCGGCCCGCGGTGCGCGCGGCGGCGGACCGGCTGCGGGCGGCCGGACACGAGGTGTGGACCCCCGACCTCTTCGACGGCCGCACCTTCGACACCGTCGAGGACGGCATGGTCTTCAAGGACGAGATCGGCAAGGACGAGCTGCTGAAGCGCGCGGTCCTGGCCGCGGCGCCCTACTCGGAGCGGGGCCTGGTGTACGCCGGGTTCTCGCTCGGCGCCTCCATCGCACAGACCCTCGCCCTCGGCGACGACCGCGCGAAGGGCCTGCTCCTGCTGCACGGCACCTCGGACATCGCGGAGGGCGCCCACGTCGACGACCTGCCGGTGCAGTTGCATGTCGCCGAGCCGGACCCCTTCGAGACCGACGACTGGCTCAGCTCCTGGTATCTCCAGATCCGCGGGGCGGGCGCCGACGTGGAGGTGTACCGCTACGCGGGAGCGGGACACCTCTACACCGACCCGGACCTCCCGGACTACGACGAGGAGGCCGCCGAGGCCACGTGGCGCACGGCCCTCGGCTTCCTGGAGACCCTGTAGCCGTCGGGAGACTCAGTCGTTGCCGGGCTCAGCGCACCGGCGCCCCCACCCGCTCCACCTTCTGCGTGCCGTTCAGCGTCCGGTAGGAGCGGGCCCACGAGGCCGTCGCCCGGGGGTCGGTGCGGTCCGACAGGACGTAGTAGTCCATCTGCGCCCGCTCGGCGGTGACATCGAGGACGCCGTAGCCGTGCGCGTCCATGTCCACCCACTTGACATGCCGGTTCGCGGCCTTCACGGCGGTCTCCGCGATCAGCGACACCGTGTCGGGCGCCACCCCCAGGATGTCGTCGAGGTTGTCCGACGTCACCGACGTGACCACGAACTCGGTGGCGGCGGACGGCGTCAGCGGATACGTCGCCGCCTTCACGGGCACGTCGTTGGCCCACGCCATGTGGATGTCGCCCGTGAGGAACACCGTGTTGCGGATGGCGCGGTCCCGCAGATGCGTGAGCAGTTCCGTACGGTCGTGGGTGTAGCCGTCCCACTGGTCGACATTGACCGCGAGTCCGCCCTGCGGCAGGCCCAGCAACTCGGCGAGCGGTCCCAGGAGATGGGCCGGCAGCGCACCGAAGGCGACCGGCGAGATCATCACCGAGGTGCCGACCAGCCGCCAGGCCGCGTCCGATGACGCGAGGCCCGACTTCAGCCAGTCGAGCTGCGCCCGGCCGGTGATCGTGCGGTCCGCCGAGTCCACCGCGCCGTTGCCGACGGTCGTCTGCTGCGAGCGGAAGGACCGCAGATCCAGCAGGTGCAGATCGGCGAGCCTGCCGAACCGCAGCCGCCGGTAGGTGGTGCCCGCGATCGACGGCCGCACCGGCATCCACTCGAAGTACGCCTGCTTGGCCGCCGCCTGGCGCGCCGCCCAGTCGCCCTCGGTGTCCGGGCTGTGGTTCTCGGCGCCGCCCGACCAGGCGTCGTTCGCGAACTCGTGGTCGTCCCAGATCGCGATCACCGGATGCGCGGCGTGCAGCGCCTGGAGATCGGCGTCGGTCTTGTGGGCGCCGTGCCGGGTGCGGTAGTCGGCGAGCGTCAGGATCTCGTGGCGCGGCTCGTGCCGGCGCACGGGCTGGGCCGGATAGCTGCCCGACGCGTACTCGTAGAGGTAGTCCCCGAGATGGAGGACCGCGTCCAGGTCGGCGCGGGCGGCGAGATGCCGGTACGCGGAGAACCAGCCCGCCTCCCAGTTGGAGCACGAGACCACACCGAACCTCACCCCGGAAGCGGAGGCGTCGTACGCGGGTGTGGTGCGCGTGCGCCCCACCGGTGAGACGGCGTCCCCGGCGCGGAACCGGAACCAGTGGACGGTGGCCGGCGCAAGACCCCGTACATCGGCTTTGACGGTGTGGTCGCTCGCGGCGCGCGCGGTCGTCGTGCCCTCGGCCACGAGCCGCGTGAAGTCCCGGTCCGCCGCGACCTCCCACCGCACCTCGGTGTCCGCGCCGCGCCCCGAACCGGGCACGGCGTCCGGGTCCGGGGTCACCCGGGTCCACAGCAGGACGCCGTCGGGCAGGGGGTCGCCGGAGGCGACGCCGTGCAGGAAGGCCGGCCCGTCGGCGGCGGCACGCGCCTGCGCGGGGAGGGCGAGCGGGGCGAGCGCGGCGGTCACGGCGGCGGCCTTGACGACCGTACGACGGCGCGGCGCAAGGGAGTTGGGGCTGCTGGATGTGTCGTGTCCGTGAGGTCCGTGAGTCACGGACGATGACATTACTGGTGGGTAGAGCCGAAGGGCGGGCGAACGTAGAAGTGTTCGCCCGCCCTTTCGCCGTACGTCGCCCCGCAGGGTCCCCCCGGCTATCGGCCGCCCGGCCCGCCGGACCGCCGGGCGGTGGCTCAGCCCTTGAGCGCCGCGTCGATCGCGGTGTTGTACTCCTCGACCGTCATCGGCGCGTTCTGCCCGCCGGAGTCGGTGACCTTCTTGCCGTCCATGACGAAGGACGGGGTGCCCTGGACACCGTCCTTGTTGTCGTCGAACACCTTCGACATCTCCAGCGCCCAGCGGTCGTACGTGCCGTCCTTGACCGCCGACTCGAACTTCGCGTTGCCCTTCAGCGCGGGCACCTGGTCGGCGATCTCGATGAGGTACGCGTCGTTCTTGAACTTGTCGTCCGTCTCCTCGGGGTGGTACTTCGCCGAGTAGAGCTGCGTCTTGTAGGCGAGGAAGGCGTCCGGGCTGACGTTCAGCGCGGCGCCCAGCGCGCTGAGCGCGTTCCGCGAGCCCTCACCGGTGCGGTCGAGGAAGGTGGCGCCCACGAACTGGATCTTGTACTTGCCGTCCTTGAGGTCCTTCTCGACCGTGGAGCCCACGGTCTGCTCGAACTGGGCGCAGACCGGGCAGCGCGCGTCCTCGTACACCTTCAGCGTCTTCTTGGCGCTGTCCTCGCCGATGATCACGGTCGTGCCGTTCTTGCCGGAGGTGTTCGCCGGCTCGACCAGCTTGGCGTTCTTCGCGGACTCCCAGTACGTCGGCTTGTTCGCCTGCACGACCGCGTACGAGATACCGCCCGCGGCGGCCAGCACACCGACGATCGACAGGGCCACGACCACCTGGCGCTTGGCCTTCGCCCGCTTCGCCTGCTGCTCGCGCTCGACCCGAAGCCGCTCACGCGCCGCCGACTTCGCTGCCTGGCTGTTCCTCTTGCTCATGATGGGGTTCTCCGTGTGATGACGTGATGACGCACCCGCCCGGGGCGGGGTACGGGGTGGGGGACTGCTCCTGCTCGGCCGACGGGCCTTGGATCCCGCTCGGGCGGAACCTGCTCAGCCGAAGGCCGGTGCGCGGGGTGGTCCCCGGCGTCCCACGGAGTGCGCCCACAGCCGGGGGCGCGCGATACGCGCGGTGAGCGCCGGGCGCGGCACGCGGCGCACCGGCTCCCGGCGCGCCGTGACCGCGGCGACCGCGATCAGCAGCGGCCGGAACGTGCTCGCGGCCACCGCGCCGATGAGCTGGGCCAGCGCCCGCTCGCCCCGCCGCAGCCAGGCCGCGGCGAGCAGTCCGACGCCGACATGCGCGCCGAGCAGCAGCCAGGCGGTGCCCGGCTGGGCCTGCGCGAGAAGGGCCGCCGCTCGGCTGTCCTCGCCGCCCGTCATCCGGGCCAGCGGGGCGCCCACACTCGTACCACCGCACAGCACGTCCAGGCCGACCGAGCGCAGCGGGCCCGCGACCGGGCCGCCCGCCGGGCCGTAACAGACGTGCTGCCCGGTCGTGAACACGGTGTCGGCGGCCAGCTCAAGGGGGATCAGCAGCGCCGCGATCCGGCCGAAGCCGCGCTCACGGCTCCCGGCGAGCACAAAGGCGAGGACGAAGACGGCCGCCGCGATCACGCCGACCGTGGCCAGCGGCAGCGGGGCCCGGGACAGCAGGACGTGCGACGCGGTGGAGAGCGTCACGACAACCGCCGTGAACAGCGCCGCGCGCACGGCCCTGAGCTGCGTCCCTGATATGTCCATCGCCGAGGAGTGTCCCATGGCCGCCCATAAGAGACCCCTAAAGGGTTCCTGTGGGTGCCGGAGGTCGGGGTCGGGGGCCTGGGCCCCGGTGGTCGACCGGTCCTACAGGCCCGGTATCCGGCCGTTGCGGAAGAGGTCCACGAAGGTCTGGTGGTCGCTGCGCGCGCGGGCGCCGTAGCTGTGCGCGAAGTCCACCAGGAGGTCGCCGAAGCCGTCCTCGTCGGCGGCGATCGCCGCGTCGATGGCGCGCTCCGTGGAGAACGGGACCAGCTCCGAGTGGCCGCTCTCGTCGTCCGCCGCCGCGTGCATCGTCGCCGTCGCCCGGCCCAGGTCCGCGACGACCGCCGCGATCTCCTCCAGGTCGTCGATGTCGGACCAGTCGAGGTCCACCGCGTACGGCGACACCTCCGCGACGAGCTGTCCCGCGCCGTCCAGCTCGGTCCAGCCCAGCCACGGGTCGGCGTGCGCCTGGAGCGCCCGCTGCGAGATGACCGTGCGGTGCCCCTCGTGCTGCCAGTACTCCCGGATCGCGCGGTCCGTGACATGCCGCGAGACCGCCGGGGTCTGGGCCTGCTTGAGGTAGATCACCACATCGTTCTCCAGGGCGTCGCTGTTGCCCTCCAGAAGGATGTTGTACGACGGCAGCCCCGCCGATCCGATCCCGATCCCGCGCCGCCCCACGACGTCCTTCACGCGATACGAGTCCGGGCGATCCAGGGACGAGTCCGGCAGCGTCTCCAGATAGCCGTCGAAGGCCGCGAGCACCTTGTACCGCGTGGCCGCGTCCAGCTCGATGGAGCCGCCGCCCGGCGCGAAACGGCGCTCGAAGTCACGGATCTCCGTCATCGAGTCGAGCAGCCCGAACCGGGTCAGCGAGCGGGCGTCCCGCAGCGCGTCCAGGAGGGGCCCCTCGGCGGTGTCCAGCGTGAACGGCGGCACCTCGTCGCTCTTCGCGCCCGTCGCCAGCGCGTGGATGCGCTCGCGGTACGCACCCGCGTAGATCCGCACCAGCTCGGTGATCTGCTCGTCGCTCAGCGCCTTGCCGTACCCCACGAGCGCGACCGACGCGGCGAAGCGCTTCAGGTCCCAGGTGAAGGGGCCGACATACGCCTCGTCGAAATCGTTCACATTGAAGATCAGGCGGCCCTGGGCGTCCATGTACGTGCCGAAGTTCTCCGCGTGCAGGTCGCCGTGGATCCATACGCGCGCGGTGCGGTCGTCCAGGTAGGAACCGCCGACGGCGCCGCCGTCGGAACGCTCCGGGCCCGCCGCGTCCAGGTCGTGGTAGAAGAGGCAGGCCGTGCCGCGGTAGAAGGCGAACGCCGAGGACGCCATCTTGCGGAACTTCACCCGGAACGCGGCCGGATCGGCGGCCAGCAGCTCACCGAAGGCGGTGTCGAAAACGGCGAGTATCTCTTCGCCACGCTGCTCGGCGCTGGGCTGCGGGACCGACATCGCTGGGTGCCTCCTGGTGGTGCGGATCGTGCGGGACCGTGGTGGGTGACGCGCGGCATGGGGGAGGGCGCCCGTGACAGCCGCCCTACCGGTCCAACGGACGAGACCGTCCGTCAGTGCCCGGTGACGGTACTCCCGCGGGTAGTCCCCGGATACTCCCCGGACGCCCCTCGGCGCATCCGGGCGCGGGGCCGACCGTACCCCCGACCGCCCGTCCGTTGTCAGTGCGGAGACGTAGACTTCCACGCTGTTCCCCCAGACTGTCGCCGACCGTTTTCCGCTGGAGGCCGCACCGTGTCGAAACCGCCGTTCACGCACCTGCACGTCCACACCCAGTACTCGCTGCTGGACGGTGCCGCGCGGCTGAAGGACATGTTCAAGGCGTGCAATGAGATGGGCATGTCCCATATCGCCATGAGCGACCACGGCAATCTGCACGGGGCGTACGACTTCTTCCATACGGCGAAGAAGGCGGGGGTGACGCCGATCATCGGGATCGAGGCGTATGTGGCGCCGGAGTCGCGGCGCAACAAGCGGAAGATCCAGTGGGGGCAGCCGCACCAGAAGCGGGACGACGTGTCCGGTTCGGGTGGGTACACGCATAAAACGATCTGGGCGGCGAACAGCAAGGGTCTGCACAATCTGTTCCGGTTGTCGTCGGACGCGTATGCCGAGGGCTGGTTGCAGAAGTGGCCGCGGATGGACAAGGAGACCATCGCGCAGTGGTCCGAGGGGCTGATCGCGTCGACCGGGTGCCCTTCGGGTGAGCTTCAGACCCGGTTGCGGCTCGGCCAGTTCGACGAGGCGGTGAAGGCCGCCGCCGACTATCAGGACATCTTCGGCAAGGACCGGTATTTCCTGGAGCTGATGGACCACGGCATCGACATCGAGCGCAGGGTCCGGGATGACCTGCTCCGCGTGGGCAAGAAGCTCGGGATTCCGCCGCTGGTCACCAATGACTCGCATTACACGTATGCGCATGAGGCGACGGCGCATGACGCGCTGTTGTGCATCCAGACGGGCAAGAACCTGTCGGATCCGGACCGGTTCAAGTTCGACGGTACGGGTTATTACCTGAAGTCGACGGACGAGATGTACGCGGTCGACGCGTCGGATGCCTGGCAGGAGGGGTGTGCGAACACGCTCCTGGTGGCGGAACAGGTCGACACGTCGGGCATGTTCGAGTCGCGGAACCTGATGCCGAAGTTCGACATCCCGGACGGCTTCACCGAAGTCACCTGGTTCCAGGAGGAAGTCCGGCTCGGTATGGAGCGCCGCTTCCCCGGCGGAGTCCCCGACGACCGCCAGAAGCAGGCGGACTACGAGATGGATGTCATCATCCAGATGGGGTTCCCCGGCTACTTCCTCGTGGTCGCCGACTTCATCATGTGGGCCAAGAAGCAGGGCATCGCGGTCGGCCCGGGGCGCGGCTCGGCGGCCGGCTCGATCGTCGCGTACGCCATGGGCATCACCGACCTCGACCCCATCCCGCACGGTCTGATCTTCGAGCGGTTCCTCAACCCCGAGCGCGTCTCGATGCCCGATGTCGACATCGACTTCGACGAGCGCAGGCGCGTCGAGGTGATCCGGTACGTCACCGAGAAGTACGGCGCCGACAAGGTCGCCATGATCGGCACCTACGGAAAGATCAAGGCGAAGAACGCCATCAAGGACTCCGCGCGCGTGCTGGGTTATCCGTATGCGATGGGGGACCGGCTCACCAAGGCGATGCCCGCCGACGTCCTCGGCAAGGGCATCGATCTGGACGGCATCACCAACCCCACGCACCCGCGCTACAGCGAGGCGGGCGAGATCCGGGGAATGTACGAGAACGAGCCGGACGTGAAGAAGGTCATCGACACCGCCAAGGGCGTCGAGGGCCTGGTCCGGCAGATGGGCGTGCACGCGGCCGGCGTGATCATGTCCAGCGAACCGATCGTGGACCACGCGCCGATCTGGGTGCGGCACACGGACAACGTGACGATTACACAGTGGGACTACCCGCAATGTGAATCGCTCGGCTTGCTGAAGATGGACTTCCTCGGCCTGCGCAACCTGACGATCATGGACGACGCCGTCAAGATGGTGAAGTCCAACAAGGGCGTCGACATCGATCTTCTGGGTCTCCCGCTCGATGATCCGAAGACCTTCGAACTCCTTCAGCGCGGTGACACGCTCGGCGTGTTCCAGTTCGACGGCGGCCCCATGCGCTCGCTGCTGCGGCTGATGAAGCCGGACAACTTCGAAGACATCTCCGCCGTCTCGGCGCTCTACCGTCCCGGCCCGATGGGCATGGACTCGCACACCAACTACGCCCTGCGCAAGAACGGCCAGCAGGAGATCACCCCCATCCACAAGGAGCTGGAGGAGCCCCTCAAGGAGGTCCTGGACGTCACCTACGGCCTGATCGTCTACCAGGAGCAGGTGCAGAAGGCCGCCCAGATCATCGCCGGGTACTCGCTCGGCGAGGCCGACATCCTGCGCCGTGTGATGGGCAAGAAGAAGCCCGACGAACTGGCCAAGAACTTCACCATCTTCCAGGCCGGCGCCCAGAACAACGGCTACAGCGACGAGGCGATCCAGGCCCTGTGGGACGTCCTGGTCCCCTTCGCCGGATACGCGTTCAACAAGGCGCACTCCGCCGCGTACGGACTCGTCTCGTACTGGACCGCGTATCTCAAGGCGAACTACCCCGCCGAATACATGGCAGGGCTGCTGACCTCGGTCAAGGACGACAAGGACAAGTCGGCCGTTTATCTGAACGAGTGCCGGCGTATGGGGATCAAGGTGTTGCCGCCGGATGTGAACGAGTCGATGGCGAACTTCGCGGCGCAGGGTGACGACGTGATCCTGTTCGGTCTGTCGGCGGTGCGGAATGTCGGTACGAACGTGGTCGAGTCGATCATCAAGTCCCGTAAGGCGAAGGGGAAGTACGCGTCGTTCCCGGACTATCTCGACAAGGTGGAGGCGGTCGTGTGCAACAAGCGCACGACGGAGTCCTTGATCAAGGCGGGTGCGTTCGACACGATGGGGCACACCCGTAAGGGGTTGACCGCGCAGTACGAGCCGATGATCGACAATGTGGTGCAGGTCAAGCGCAAGGAGGCCGAGGGTCAGTTCGACCTGTTCGGCGGTGCGGGCGACGAGGCGGACGGTGAGCCGGGGTTCGGGCTCGATGTCGAATTCACCGAGGACGAGTGGGAGAAGACGTATCTCCTCGCGCAGGAGCGGGAAATGCTCGGCCTGTATGTCTCCGATCATCCGCTGTTCGGTCTGGAACATGTGCTCTCCGACAAGGCGGACGCGGGAATCGGGCAGTTGACCGGGGGTGATTACGGGGACGGTTCCGTGGTCACCATCGGGGGCATCATTTCGGGGCTTCAGCGGAAGATGACCAAGCAGGGCAATGCGTGGGCCATCGCCACGGTGGAGGATCTGGCGGGCTCCATCGAGTGCATGTTCTTCCCGGCGACGTATCAACTGGTGTCGACGCAACTCGTCGAGGACGCGGTCGTGTTCGTGAAGGGCCGGCTCGACAAGCGCGAGGACGTGCCCCGGCTCGTCGCCATGGAGATGCAGGTCCCCGACCTGTCGAACGCCGGGACCAACGCGCCCGTGGTGATCACCATTCCGACGGTCAAGGTCACCCCGCCGATGGTCAGTCGCCTCGGTGAGATCCTCAGCCACCACAAGGGCAACAGCGAGGTACGGATCAAGCTCCAGGGCGTCCGGAAGACCACGGTGCTGCGGCTCGACCGGCACCGGGTGCAGCCCGACCCCGCGCTCTTCGGCGACCTCAAGGTGCTGCTCGGCCCGTCCTGCCTGGCGGGCTGAGACCGACCCGCGCGGCAGGCCCGCGCCCGGCACACGCCCGGCATGCAGGAGGGGCACCCGGTGATCCGGGTGCCCCTCCGCGTGATGCACAGGTGAAAGGTGCGCGCTCTGTGGCGGCAAGGTCAGTTGTGGCCGAAGCGGCGCTGGTGCTTGCGGGCAACGTCCGAGGGCGTGCCCTGTCCCATCGACTGCGACTCGGAACGGGACTCCGTCGAGGCCGACTGCGCCCGCTCGGCGGCGCGCTCGGCCTGCGAGGCCCGCTTCTGCTCACTGCCCTGCTTGCGGTTCTTGTTCTTGGCCATGGTGATCTGCCTCCTGAGGTGGATCTGGGCTCCAGGACCGCGACCAGACTCACATACGATGACAAGCAGCGCATTTCGGAGAATTACCGTGCGTAATAAGGGTTGTCGGAGAGCGAAACAGGGGTTGTCGGAGAGTGAACTCCGGATCCGCCACGCCGAAGATCGAGTTCGGGCCGTTAAGCCCCGCACGGTCGGGCAGACTCGAAGGAAACCCGAAGCGAACCCGCATGCGTTGACCTGTGCGGGCCTCCGACTGTCCTGGAGGGGTCCTTCAGGACACCTCATCAGGGAAAGAGGGTGGATCGCGTGGACCGCTGCATCGTCCTGGTGGACGCCGGGTATCTGCTGGGGGCCGCCGCGAGTCTCCTCGCCGGGGAGCCGTCCCGCTCACGCATCACCGTCGATCACGCCGCCCTGATCCAGGGACTGCGCGAGCGCGCCGAGTCCGACACGGAGCGCCCGCTGCTGCGGATCTACTGGTTCGACGGCGCCCCGGACCGGGTGCCGCAGCCGGAGCACCGCAGGCTGCGCGTGATGCCGCGCGTGACGGTACGGCTCGGTGCGCTGACCCGGAGCGACGGACGGTGGGCGCAGAAGGGCGTCGACGCCGCCATGCACGCAGAGCTGACGGAACTCGCCCGTAACGGAGCGTGCTCCGATGTCGTCCTGGTGACCGGCGACGGCGATCTGCTGCCCGGGATGATGGCCGCCAAGGAACACGGCGTCGCCGTCCACCTGTGGGCCGTACAGGCCGCCGACGGCGACTACAACCAGTCCGAGGACCTGGTCGCGGAGGCCGACGAGCGGCGGGTGCTCGACCGGGCCTGGATCACCAAGGCCGTCCGCGCCAAGGACCTCGGCGGGGTGTGCGCGCCGCCGCCCGCGCCCCGGCCCGAGATCGCGGCGATCCTGTCGGCGCCCCTGCCCGAGTCCGCGATGGCCGCCGCCGCAGCCGAGCGCGCCGCCGTCGAGCGCGCCGCCGTGGAGCGGGCCGGGATCGAGGAGCAGGCCGGGGTGCAGCACGAGTCGGCGGCCCGTACGGAGAACGGCTCGGGGGAGCGCGGGGCCGCCGCCAAGGGTGTACCCACCCCCAAGGACCTCGCCGCCCTGCGCGGTCCCGGGGCACAGCCCGCCCAGCAGCACCCCGCCCAGCACCCGGCCGGCGCCACCCTCCGGTGGTCGTCGGACAAGGGCTGGGTGGACCGGCCTGGGCTGACCACCGAGCCCGCCGACGCCGCGTCCCTGCCGACGCTCGCGCAGCTCACCACCGCGGAACAGCGCTGGGCCGACCGCGAGGAGGACATCACCACGGTCGGCGGCGACCCCTACGAGGTGGGGCAGGTGTTCGCACGGCGCTGGATGGCACGGATGCCCGACCCGGCGGTCCTCCAGAAGCTGTCGACCATGTATCCGCGTATCCCGCACCGCATCGACGGTGAACTGCTGCGGTACGCCGCCCGGTTCGGTCTGCTCGCGCACAAGGACGACCAGATCGACGAGCACGACCGGTATGCGATCAGAGCCGGATTCTGGCGGGAAATCGACATCAGCACGGCGGAACCGGCCGCACCGGTGCCTGGAAACTGACCGGTCCCCACCGGCGTACCCAGCCGGTGTCCCCAGCGGTAGGAGGGTGACGCCGACCCCGGAGCCCTACCGGGGCGGCGGGACCCCGTAGGCTCTCTGCCCGTGAGTACGCGCACCGCACATCCGGGACAAGACGGCGATGTGGTGTGCGCGGTGCGCGATCTGGTGAAGACCTACCCGGCCACCCGTGGCCGGCGCGGCACACCCGCGGCGCCCGAGGTGCGGGCCAACGACGGTGTACGGCTCGACATCCGCCGGGGCGAGATCTTCGGCCTGCTCGGCCCCAACGGCGCCGGCAAGTCCACCCTCGTACGCCAGTTGACCGGTCTGATGCGGCCGGACTCCGGCAGCGTCGAGATCCTCGGCCACGACATCGTCCGCCACCCCGACCGGGCCGCCCGCATCCTCGCCTACCTCGGGCAGGAGTCCAGCGCCCTTGACGAGCTGACCGTCTCGCTCGCCGCCGAGACCACCGCGCGGCTGCGGGGGCTCGACCTCCGGGCGGCGCGCAGGGCACGGGACACCGTCCTGGACGAACTCGCCCTCACCCCGCTCGCCGGGCGCCCCCTCAGCAAGCTTTCGGGCGGACAGCGCCGCCTCGCCTGCGTCGCCGCGACCCTCGTCGGCGAGCGGTCGCTGCTCGTCCTGGACGAGCCCACCACCGCGATGGACCCGGTCGCCCGCCGCGCCGTATGGGCCGCCGTCGACCGGCGCCGCGCCGAACACGGCACCACGGTCCTGCTGGTCACGCACAACGTCATCGAGGCCGAGACCGTACTGGACCGCGTCGCCGTACTCGACCGGGGCCGCGTCATCGCCTGCGACACCCCGGCCGGGCTCAAGGAGCAGGTCGCCGGTGAGGTACGGGTCGACCTGGTCTGGCGCGAGCGCGCGCCGCTGGACATCCCGGAGGTGGCCGCGCTGCGGTCGTCCGCCGTCGAGGAGGGGCGCCGCTGGGTCATGCGGCTCGCCCCCGACGAGGCCCGCGCCGCCGTCGCGGCCGTCACCGGCGGCGCCGCCTTCGCCGCCCTGGACGACTTCACACTGACCACCCCCAGCCTGGAGGACGTCTACCTGGCGCTCGGCGGCAGCGACAGCACCGCCAAGGGGTTGGTGAAGGCGTGATCCCGACCACCCCTACCACCTCGATCACCTCGACCACCCGCAGCCGCGAAGTCAGCGACAGCCGCACAAACGGTCACACGGTCAGCCGCACAGACGTTCGCAGAGACAGGAGCCTCGCACGGTGAGTGTCGTACCCGCTGAGGCGCTGTCCGGTGCCCGCCGGACGCAGCACGGACACCCGGCCGCCCCGGAGGGCCCCGCGCCCCTCGCGCCCCGCACCCGGCTCCGCCCGGCCCTCGCCGCCGTCTACCGCGCCCAGCTCTCCCGCGCCCGCGTCGCCAGGATCCCGCTGCTGTTCGTCGCCACCTTCCAGTCCGTCGGGATCATGGTCCTGATGCGGGGCGTCGTCGACGGCGGGGGAGAAGCGCGCGCCGTGGTCGCCGGATCGAGCGTCCTGGTCGTCGCCTTCGTCGCCCTGAACCTGCTCGCCCAGTACTTCGGCAGGCTCCGCGCCGACGGCGGCCTCGACCACTACGCCACGCTCCCGGTCCCCCCGGCCGCCGTCGTCCTCGGCGCCGCCGCCGCGTACGCCTCCTTCACGGTGCCCGGCACCCTCGCCACCGCCGTCGTCGGCTGCGCTCTTTTCCAACTGCCCCTCACGCATCTGTGGATCCTCGCCGCAGTCGTCCCGCTCGCGGGGGCCGCGCTCGCCGGGCTCGGCGCCGCCCTCGGCCTGCTCGCACCCCGGCCCGAACTGGCAACGCTCCTCGGCCAGTTGGGCATGTCGGCGGCGCTGCTCCTCGGCGTGCTGCCGGCCGACCGGCTGCCCGTCGCGGTGCAGTACGCCCGTGACCTCCTGCCCTCGACCTACGGCGTCGAGGCGTTCGCCCGTACCTTCGGACCCGACCCGGACTGGGCGGCCGTCGCGGTCGACCTGGGGGTCTGTGCCGCCGTCGGCGTCGTCTCCCTGGCGGCGGCCACCTGGGCGTACCGCCGGGCAGCCGTCCGGTGACGCGCGGGCGCGGTGGGCCTGGCACGATGTCAGGGTGACCGCACCGCTGACTCCGCCGCCGCACCACCAGCCGCCGCACCAGCCCTGGGGGGCCGCGTACACCGGTGGGCAGGTACCCCCTACGGCGTACGAGGAGGACGGCCCCGGTATGAAGACCGAACTGCGGCAGGCCGCCGTGATCACCCTCGCGATCACCGTCGGCGGACTCCTCCTCGGGCTCCTGTGGCTCTGGCTGTCCCCGCGCGTGCCGCTGATCGCGTCCGCCGACGCCGTGTACCTCAAGGACACCGAGGGCGAGCAGGCCATCGCCATCGACGGAACGTTTACCCTGCTCGGCCTGGGGTTCGGCGCCGTCACCGCCCTGGTGGTGTTCCTGGTGCGCAGGCGCGGCGGGATCCCGCTGGTCGCCGCGCTGGCGCTGGGCGGACTGCTCGGCTCGGTCGTCGCCTGGCGCTTCGGTGTCTGGCTGGGTCCCACGCAGGACGTCGTGGCGCACGCCAAGGAGGTCGGCAAGGGCATCACCTTCGACGCCCCGCTGGAACTCAAGGCGAAGGGCGCCCTGCTCGCCTGGCCGGTCGCCGCCCTTCTGGTGCACCTCGGTCTGACGGGCCTGTTCGGACCGCGCGACCCCGATCCGTACCCGTACCCCAGCCCGTACGTTCCGCAGGGCCCGCACCCCTTCACCTACGGCCCCCAGGACGGCCGTCCCCCCGCGCCGCCGGTCGGGCCCTACGGGAAGCAGCCGCCCCCGCGCGACGCGCGACCGCCACGCGATCAGCCGTAGCGCGGGTACGCGACGGGGCCGTGCTCACGTTCTCAGGCCGGGCGCCGTCCATGGTTCGCCCGGCGTTTCCTGATCCGCCACTTGCGCTTCCGCGTCCTCTTCGACATGTCCTCGGTACTTAACCGAAGACGGCGTCGCCGTCGAGGGGTCGCGCGGCGGTCAGGGGCGTGCGTCAGCCGCGTCCCACCGGGGCGAGTACCGCGTCCGTGAGGGCCGCCAAGTCGCCCGGGGTCAGCTCGACTTCGAGGCCCCGGCGGCCCGCCGACACACAGATCGTGGGATGCGTCCCCGCCGACTCGTCCAGGACCGTCCGCAGCTTCTTGCGCTGACCGAGCGGGGAGATACCGCCGCGCACATAGCCGGTGACCCGTTCCGCCGCCGCCGGGTCGGCCATCGTGGCGCGCTTGCCGCCGACCGCCGCCGCCAGCGCCTTCAGGTCCAGCGAACCGGCGACCGGCACCACGGCCACCGTCAGCTCGCCGTCCACGTCCGCGACGAGCGTCTTGAACACCCGCTCCGGAGAGACCCCCATCGCCTCGGCCGCCTCCTCGCCGTACGAGGGGTGCGCCGGGTCGTGCTCGTACGCGTGGACCGTGAAGTCCGTACCCGCCGCCGTGAGGGCGACCGTGGCGGGCGTACCACCGGACTGCTGCTGCTTCTTGGACTTCTTGGCCATGGGTGAAGGAACTCTCGGAACTCTCGTGGGGACTAGTTGAGGCTGGTGGGGCCTCGGGTCAGGTCGATCGCGGGGAGGGACGGCAGATTGCGGATCACGGCCGTCTCGGCGCGCAGCAGGGTCAGTTCGTCGCGGAGGCGTGACGCCGTGTCCGGGGCCTGGAGCAGCCGCTGCTTCGTGGGCGTGTCGAGTACGGCCGCCGCCGCGACCAGGTACGACACCACGGACGGCTCGTCCGGCAGGTCCGCGCTGGTCGACAGCGAACGCTCACGGGCGCCCGCGAGGCGCTTCTGATAGGCGCGGAACGCCCGCAGCACGCCCTCGGCCAGGGCGCCCGCCTCGTCCCCGGGCTCCTCGGGCAGCTCCTCCAACTCGGCCGTGAGGAACGGGCCCGAGGCGTCGACCGACAGGAGCTTCACCCGGGTCGTGCCGGTGGCCAGGACCTCGAAGCCGCCGTCGGCGCGCTCCCGCAGCGTGGCCGCGTCGGCGATGCAGCCGACGGTGTGGAACGCCGCCATCGGGTCGTCGCCGAAGCCGGCCGTGGGGCCGCGCTCGGGTACGGCCGTCTGGTCGGGCAGCCCCGGAGCGGTGGACGCGACCTCGTGGCCGTCGCGGATCGCGACGACGGCGAACCGGCGCGCTTCCCCATCCGGAGTCTTGAGCAGGGTGTGCATCATGGCGCGATAGCGCTCCTCGAACACGTTCAGCGGGAGAACGAGCCCCGGGAACAGAACCGAGTTGAGCGGGAACAGCGGGAGCCGGACGGTGGTCACGACGGGCAAGCCTAATGGCCTCCGGGCCTGGCGGGATCCGGGGCGGCTGCCCCAGGCGTCCCGTCGGCCTCCGTGAGCCCCGGTGTCAGCCCCTGCTGAGAAGTCTCGTCGCGCCCGCCGCCACCGCCGTCGCCAGGATCCAGCCCAGGATGATGACCGCCGTCGCCGCCCACTGCCAGGTGCCCGTCAGTCTCCAGTAGCCGTCCTGGCCCAGGTTCATGACCGGGACCAGGAGGTCCAGGGCGAAGAGTGGCGCGTTCCACTCGGGGTGTTCGCCCGGTCTCACCGGGGGGTGGTCCGCGTGCGAGAACGCGATCGCGGACACCGCCCAGAGCACCGCCATCCATACGGCGGCCCGGCCCGGCCGGTACCCATAGGCGACGGTCCAGTCCTGGGCGTACCCCCAGAGCTTCGCGGCGGGCGGCAGGGTCTCGCGGCGGCGGCGCTGCTTCGCGAGCAGGACCTCGCGCGCGTCGGCGTCCTCGCCGCTGTCGCGCAGCACGGCCGCGAGGCGTTCGTACGGCTCCGGGCTGTACTCGGGGGTCGCCGCCGCGATCCACTCCAGGCGCCGGGTGAGCGGGAAACTGCCGACCGGCACCAGGTTCTCGTAGCTGAAGCCGCCCATCTGCAGGCTGCCGGGGCCCGGCCAGCTGGTGGACTTGTCGACCAGGTTGACCACGCGGGCGCCCGACAGGACGACCCGGCCGTGCGGGGGCCGCTCGCCGAGAAACCGCAGCTCCGGGGTCTGCACCCGGCGCAGCGACAGCTCCTGGTCGTCCTTGAGGGTGAACCGGGCGTGCGTCAGGTCGAGCGCGTCCCCGAACCGCCCGTCGTCGAGCCGGATCCCGCCCTGGCACTCGAACCGCTGCACAAGCGTCCCGCGCGCGGGCGTCGTGCCGCTGGTGAACAGCGGGTCGCCGACGCTCGCCGGGGTCAGATACAGGGACCGCTCGACGGTCAGCTGCGGGGCGTTGAGCGCCTGCCTGCCGTACGGATGGCTGAGCCGGCTGCCGCGCAGGCTGAGCGAGACACCGACCTTGGCGCCGCGCAGGCTCAGCTCGCCGTGCGCCTCCATCAGCTCGGCCTGGAGGTCCTGGCCCACGCTCATTCCGTCGCCCATGAGCGCCTTGCCGCGCCGGTCGCCGTGCACCACGGCCTGGTTGAGCAGCAGGTCCGTGGTGATGTGCGCGTCGGTGAGGCGGATGCCGTGGCGGAAGCGGCAGCGCGGCAGATGGAGGTCGCCCTCGGTGTGCACCCGGGCCGCCTCCAGGCGCGGCACGGAGCAGTCGACAAGGCGCAGCGTGGTGAACCGGGCCTCAGGCAGCAGCACCTCGTGGTCGAAGCGGCACCACTTCAGCTCGACATACGGCACGATCTGTCCGCCCGCCAGGTCCAGCACGTCCGTGATGCGCAGGCCCGTCAGCTTCAGGGACGCGACGCGGCCGGACAGCGGTGGCGGTCCGTCCAGGAGGAGCATGCACATCACGCGCGCCCGCACTGTCCGCTCGGGACCCCAGGGGAGGCCGCCGTGCGGGTCGTCGGCCGCCGGGTCACCTCTGCGCAGGTCGTACACACTGCCGTTGCGGAACGCCTGCCACATGCCGATCTCGGTGGCGGTGAGCCCGTCCGGCGGGTCCCCGATGCCGATCCCGGTGCCGTCGATCACCACACTCGCCCTCTCCGTGCGCTCCGTGACTCTCCGTGTTGTCCCCGTTGTTCGTCGTCGTTGATCGTTTGTTGCTGTGCGTGCTCCCCGTGGCTCCCCGTGCTGTCCGCGCCCCGCGTGACTCACCTACTCACGGGTTCGCCATAGTCGGGATGCCCGCTCAGTCACTGTCCGAACACGAAAGGTGAGGATGGTTTCACGCTGAGTGCGTCCATGGGGTCCGAGGGGTGGTGTATCAGCCACTGATACGGGCGCCCGGCGATCTCGGCCGGTCTGCGAGAATTGGGCTCGTGCACTCTCTTTCCCTGGCCCGAATCGATCTGCGCGGCGACGCCCTCCCCGAGGGCGGAGCGCTCCGCGATCTGCTGCCCCGTGCCGAGTTCGACGTGGAAGCCGCCCTGGAGAAGGTCCGGCCCATCTGCGAGGACGTGCATCATCGCGGCGACGCGGCGCTCATCGAGTACGCGCAGAAGTTCGACGGCGTCCAGCTCGACCACGTCCGGGTGCCGGCCGCCGCGCTGACTGACGCGCTGGACCGGCTCGACCCGGCGGTCCGCGCGAGCCTGGAGGAGTCCGTGCGCCGCGCCCGGACCGTGCACCGCGCCCAGCGCCGCGCCCCGCACACCACCCAGGTCGTCCCGGGCGGCACGGTCACCGAGAAGTGGGTCCCCGTCGAGCGCGTCGGCCTGTACGCGCCGGGCGGCCGGTCCGTCTACCCCTCGTCCGTGATCATGAACGTGGTCCCGGCGCAGGAGGCGGGCGTCGCGTCCATCGCGCTCGCCTCGCCGCCGCAGAAGGAGTACGGCGGGCTGCCGCACCCCACGATCCTCGCCGCCTGCGCCCTCCTCGGCGTCGACGAGGTGTACGCGGCCGGAGGCGCCCAGGCCGTCGCGATGTTCGCGTACGGCACCGAGTCCTGCCCCCCGGCGAACATGGTCACGGGCCCCGGCAACATCTGGGTCGCCGCCGCCAAGCGGTACTTCACCGGCCGGATCGGCATCGACACCGAGGCGGGCCCCACCGAGATCGCGATCCTCGCCGACGACACCGCCGACCCGGTGCACGTCGCCGCCGACCTGATCAGCCAGGCCGAGCACGACCCGCTCGCCGCCGCCGTCCTCGTCACCGACTCGGCCGAGCTGGCCGACGCGGTCGCCAAGGAGCTGGAACCGCAGATCGCCGCGACCAAGCACGTCGAGGACCGGATCGTGCCCGCCCTGGAGGGCCGCCAGTCCGCGATCGTCCTGGTCGACGGAGTGGACGAGGGCCTGCGTGTCGTCGACACCTACGGCGCCGAGCACCTGGAGATCCAGACCGCCGACGCCGCCGCCGTCGCCGACCGCGTCAAGAACGCCGGCGCGATCTTCGTCGGCCCCTTCTCGCCCGTCTCGCTCGGCGACTACTGCGCGGGCTCCAACCACGTCCTGCCGACCGGGGGCTGCGCCTGCCACTCCTCGGGCCTGTCCGTACAGTCCTTCCTGCGCGGCCTGCACATCGTGGACTACACCCGCGACGCGCTCGCCGACGTGGCCCACCATGTCGTGACGCTCGCGGACGCGGAGGACCTGCCCGCGCACGGAGCGGCGGTCAAGGCGAGGTTCGGATGGAAGGTTCCCGAGAGCAAGTGAGCGACGTGCACCAGACTGGCGTACCCCACGCGACCGGCGTACGCATCGACGACCTCCCCGTCCGCGAGGAGCTGCGCGGCAAGTCGCCCTACGGGGCGCCCCAGCTCGACGTCCCCGTGCGGCTGAACACCAACGAGAACCCGTACCCGCTGCCCGAACCGCTGGTCGAGCGGATCGCCGAGCGGGTCCGTGAGGCCGCACGGAACCTCAACCGCTACCCCGACCGGGACGCGGTGGAGCTGCGCACCCAACTCGCCGCCTACCTCACCCGCACCGCCGGGCACCCCGTCACCCGCGAGAACGTCTGGGCGGCCAACGGCTCCAACGAGGTCATCCAGCAGCTCCTCCAGACCTTCGGCGGCCCCGGACGCACGGCGATCGGCTTCGAACCGTCGTACTCCATGCACGCCCTCATCGCGCGCGGCACCGGCACCGGCTGGATCTCCGGGCCGCGCCGCCCCGACTTCACGATCGACACCGAGGCGGCCGGGCGCGCCATCGCCGAGCACCGGCCCGACGTCGTCTTCCTCACCACCCCCAACAACCCCACGGGCAACGCCGTTCCGCCCGAGACGGTCCTCGCGCTGTACGAGGCGGCGCAGGCCGCGAAGCCGTCGATGGTGATCGTGGACGAGGCGTACGTCGAGTTCAGCCACGGCCACTCGCTGCTGCCGCTCATCGAGGGACGGCCGCATCTCGTCGTCTCGCGGACCATGTCGAAGGCGTTCGGCGCGGCCGGGCTGCGCCTCGGCTATCTCGCCGCGGACCCCGCCGTCGTGGACGCCGTGCAGCTCGTCCGGCTGCCGTACCACCTGTCGGCCGTCACCCAGGCGACTGCGCTGGCCGCCCTGGAGCACACCGACACGCTCCTCGGCTATGTCGAGCAGCTGAAGACCGAGCGGGACCGGCTCGTCACCGAACTGCGGGCCATCGGCTACGAAGTCGTGGAGTCCGACGCCAACTTCGTGCAGTTCGGCCGCTTCGAGGGCGAGGGCGGCGCGCACGAGGCCTGGCGCAGCATCCTCGACCGGGGCGTCCTGGTCCGGGACAACGGCGTACCGGGGTGGCTGCGGGTCTCCGCGGGAACCCCCGACGAGAACGACGCGTTCCTCGACGCGGTACGTGAACTGAAGAAGGAGCAGAGCGCATGAACCGCGTCGGCCGAACCGAACGCACCACCAAGGAGACCTCCGTCCTGGTCGAGATCGACCTGGACGGCACCGGCAAGGTCGAGGTGTCGACCGGGGTCGGTTTCTACGACCACATGCTCGACCAGCTCGGCCGGCACGGCCTGTTCGACCTCACGGTGAAGACCGAGGGCGATCTGCACATCGACTCGCACCACACCATCGAGGACACCGCACTCGCGCTCGGCGCCGCCTTCAAGCAGGCGCTCGGCGACAAGGTCGGCATCTACCGCTTCGGCAACTGCACGGTCCCGCTGGACGAGTCGCTCGCCCAGGTCACCGTCGACCTCTCCGGGCGGCCCTACCTCGTGCACACCGAGCCCGAGAACATGGCGCCGATGATCGGCGCGTACGACACGACGATGACCCGGCACATCCTGGAGTCCTTCGTCGCGCAGGCGCAGATCGCGCTGCACGTCCACGTGCCGTACGGGCGCAACGCCCACCACATCGTGGAGTGCCAGTTCAAGGCCCTGGCCCGCGCCCTGCGGTACGCGAGTGAGCGCGACCCGCGCGCCGTCGGCATCCTCCCCTCCACGAAGGGCGCGCTGTAATCCCATGAACGGACTCGCCACCGTCCTCATCGTCGTCGGGCTCTTCCTCGTCGGCGGGATCATCTCCTTCTTCAAGCAGGGGATGCCCCGGTCCCTGATCACCCTGCTGTCCATCGGCGCCGGCATGTGCCTGGTCGCCGGTGTGCTGCGGCTCGACTACTGGAACTGAGGAGGCCGCCGATGAGCACCTCGCCCAAGAAGGTGGTCGTCTTCGACTACGGCTTCGGGAACGTGCGCTCCGCCGAACGCGCCCTCGCGCGCGTGGGCGCCGACGTCGAGATCACCCGCGACTTCGACAAGGCCATGAACGCCGACGGACTCCTCGTGCCCGGCGTCGGCGCGTTCGCCGCCTGTATGAAGGGCCTGCTCGGCGCGCGCGGCGACTGGATCATCGACCGTCGGCTCTCCGGCGGCCGGCCCGTCCTCGGCATCTGCGTCGGTATGCAGATCCTCTTCGCGCGCGGCATCGAGCACGGCGTCGAGGCGGCGGGCCTGGACGAATGGCCCGGCACCGTCACGCCCCTGAAGGCCGAGATCGTGCCCCACATGGGCTGGAACACCGTCGTACCCCCCGCGGATTCACGGCTCTTCGCGGGCCTCGACACGGACGCCCGCTACTACTTCGTGCACTCCTACGCGGTCCACGACTGGACCCTGGAGACGACGAACCCGGCGATACGCGCCCCGCTGGTCACCTGGGCAACCCACGGCGATCCCTTCGTCGCGGCCGTCGAGAACGGCGCCCTGTGGGCCACCCAGTTCCACCCCGAGAAGTCCGGTGACGCCGGCGCCCAGCTCCTCACCAACTGGATCGAGACCCTCTGATCATGGCTCAGACGCTAGAACTCCTCCCCGCCGTAGACGTCCGCGACGGCCAGGCCGTCCGCCTGGTGCACGGCGAGTCCGGTACGGAGACCTCGTACGGCTCCCCGCTGGAGGCGGCCCTCGCGTGGCAGCGGTCGGGCGCCGAGTGGCTGCACCTGGTCGACCTGGACGCCGCGTTCGGCACCGGCGACAACCGGGAGCTGATCGCCGAGGTCACCCGGGCCATGGACATCAAGGTCGAACTGTCCGGCGGCATCCGCGACGACGCCTCGCTCGCCGCCGCCCTCGCCACCGGCTGCACCCGCGTCAACCTCGGCACGGCGGCCCTGGAGACCCCCGACTGGGTCGCCAAGGTCATCGCCGAGCACGGCGACCAGATCGCCGTCGGCCTCGACGTACGCGGCACCACGCTGCGCGGCAGGGGCTGGACCCGCGACGGCGGCGATCTGTACGAGACGCTGGAGCGCCTCAACTCCGAGGGCTGCGCCCGCTATGTCGTCACCGACATCGCCAAGGACGGCACCCTCCAGGGCCCCAACCTGGACCTGCTGCGCAGTGTCTGCGCGGCCACGGACCGCCCGGTCGTCGCCTCCGGCGGCGTCTCCTCGCTCGACGACCTGCGCGCCATCGCCGAACTGGTCCCGCAGGGCGTCGAGGGCTCCATCGTCGGCAAGGCGCTGTACGCCAAGGCGTTCACGCTGGAAGAGGCGCTGAAGGCGGTCGCGTCATGACCGAGGCCGTCCGGCGGGTGCAGAACGGGTCCCCGTGGGAGGACTCCATCGGCTTCGCGCGCGCCGTCGCGGCGGGCGACCGGGTCCTGGTCGCCGGCACCACCTCGTTCCGGGGTCCCGTGCTGCACGGCGAGGGCGACCCCTACGAGCAGGCCAAGGTCGCCTTCGCCAACGCCCTCGCGGCGATCGGCGAGTTCGGCCTCGGTGCCGACTCCGTGATCCGTACGCGGATGTACCTCACGCATGTACGGGACGTGGACGCGGTGGGCCGCGCGCATCTGGAGCTGTTCGGCGCGGTCCGCCCCGCGGCGACCCTCGTCGTCGTGACCGGCTTCGTCGACCCGCGCATCCTGGTCGAAGTGGAGATCGAAGCCTTCCGGGGAGCCCCCGCCGGAGACACGGCGGAGGAGAGCCGATGACGAAGGGTGACATGACCCTGGCCGTCCGGGTCATCCCCTGCCTGGACGTGGACAACGGCCGGGTCGTCAAGGGCGTCAACTTCCAGAACCTGCGCGACGCGGGCGACCCCGTCGAGATGGCCAAGGTGTACGACGCCGAGGGCGCCGACGAACTCACCTTCCTCGACATCACCGCCTCGTCCGGCAACCGCGAGACCACCTATGACGTGGTGCGCCGGACCGCCGAGCAGGTCTTCATCCCGCTCACCGTCGGCGGTGGCGTACGGACCGCCGACGACGTGGACAAGCTGCTGCGGGCCGGCGCGGACAAGGTCGGCGTCAACACCGCGGCTATCGCGCGGCCCGAGCTGATCCGGGAGATCGCGGAGCGATTCGGGCGGCAGGTCCTCGTGCTGTCCGTGGACGCCCGCCGGACCCCTGCCGGGACGTTCGAGGTGACGACGCACGGAGGGCGTGAGGGTACGGGCATCGATGCCGTGGAGTGGGCGCACCGGGCCGCCGAGTTGGGGGCCGGGGAGATTCTGCTCAACTCGATGGACGCCGATGGGACCAAGGACGGGTACGACCTGGAGATGATCGCGGCGGTTCGCAAGCATGTTTCCGTTCCGGTCATCGCGTCCGGCGGTGCGGGGCGCCTCGCGGATTTTGCGCCCGCGGTTGCCTGCGGCGCTGATGCGGTGCTTGCTGCCTCTGTTTTTCATTTTGGGGATTTGCGGATTGGGGATGTGAAGAGGGTGTTGCGGGAGGCTGGGCATCCTGTGAGGTAGCCGTTGGATGGGTTTTGCGCAGTTCCCCGCGCCCCTTGTCGGGGGGTGCGGATCGTTGTGCAGTGCGGGCCGTGCGGGGCTGGGGTTTTGCGCAGTTCCCCGCGCCCCTTGTGTGTGTGCCGTTGGCTATGAGCGGTGTAGCCAGTGGGATCTGCGGGGGGTGGGGGGTTGTTGGTTTGTCTTGGGTGGGGTGTCTGTTGGGGGGTGTAGGCCCTCTGTTGAGTAGTCCGTTCGGGCTATCGCCTCCACCATCTGGTCGTCCGTGAAGTCCTCCGAGCCGGGGATGTGCGGGACGAAGCCGACCAGGGTGCCCTCGCTGACGACCTCCGCGTCCAGTCCCGCCGCCCCGTCGATGTCCCAGAGGGCCTCCAGGTCCTCGTCCAGGACCACCCGTACGCCGAACTCGTAGACCCCCGCGTCGACCACGTGCGCCATCACGTTCCGCGCCCGCAGTGCCGCGACCAGACGGCCCGCCCGTTGCTCGTCCATGCCCGGTCCTCCTCGTTCTTCACTTCTTCTCGGGTGCCTTGTCCGCCGCGCGGAGCGACGGGCGGCCGTTGACCGCCGGGTCCGCCGGCTCCGCCGGGGGAGTCGCCGGCTGGAGCGAGTGCAGGATCGCCAGGCCCTGCCCGACCACGCCGGCCGCCACCTCGTTCACACCGTCGGTGCCGTTGAGGACGGTGAGCGTCGCGCCGGACATGGCGCGGGCCGCCGCCTCGGCGAGCGCCGGCAGGTTCTCCACGACCCGGTTGGCCGCGATCAGCTCCTGGTTGCCGTCGCGCAGCGAGGCCGCGCGCGCGGAGTTCGCGTCCGCCTGGGCCTGGGCGAGGGTCCGCTCGGCGTAGGCACCGCCGTCCGCCTCGAACTTGACCTGGTCGCGCTTGGCCTCGGCGAGCGTGCGCTGCCGGTACGCCTCGGCGTCCGCCGGACGCCTGACCTCGGCCTCCAGACGCTGCGCCGCTAGCCCGGCCTGCCGCTCCGCCAGAGCCGTCTGCTCCTCGATGACCTGCTGGGTCGCCTTGGCCTGGGCGAGCGGGCCCGCCTGCGCCGCACGGGCGTTGTACTGCTCGGTCTCGGCCAGGAAACCGGCCCGCTTGATCGCGGTGTCCCGTTCGTACTCGGCCTTCAGCGCGGCGGCCTGCTGCTCGCGCTCGGTGGCCTCCTGGTCGGCCCTGGCCTGGGCGATCCTCGCCTGGCTCGCGACCGCCGCCGCGTGCGGAGCCGCGAGGTTGTTGATGTAGCCGGTGGCGTCCTCGATCTCCTGGATCTGAAGGGCGTCCACGACGATGCCGAGCTTCTCCATCTCGCCGTGGCTGCCCGCGACGACCTCCTGGGCCACGCGGTTGCGCTCGCGGATGATCTGTTCGACGGTCAGCCCGCCGATGATGGACCGGAGGTGTCCGGCGAAGATACGGCCGACCAGTTCGTCCATCCGGTTCTGCTCGGACAGGAAGCGCCGGGCCGCGTTGGCGATCGACACGGCGTCGTCGCCGACCTTGAACACGCATACCGCGCGCACCGCGAGGCGTATGCCCTGCTGCGTGACGCAGTCCTCGGCGATCTCCGCCTCACGCAGCGCCAGGGACAGCATGCGGGCCTTCTGCTTGACGGGCATGACGAAGCTGCCGTGCCCGGTGACGATGCGGAACTGTGTGTCCTGCACCTGCCGCTTGGAACCCGAGATGAGCATCGCCTCATTCGGTGCGGGAACCTGCCAGAACAACATGGGAGACCACCTGACCTGCTTCAAAGCTTCATGGCTTCATGGCTTCGTGGTGGGAACACGCCCTGCGGGCGTCCCTCACGTCGGCAGCGGTTCGACCCTCACCGACCGCGCCGAGATCATGTCGACGACAACTACACGGGTGCCTCTGCCGATCGGCGTCACCGACCAGGCCGCGTAGACCTCCGAACCGCCGCGCACGCTCACCAGCACCTCACCCGGACCGTCCGGAGGGATCGGCACGGTCACTGTGCCGACCGCCCCGACCGGGGTCTGTGCCGCATCATCCTCGCGCATAGGCCCTCTGCAGCCGACGACCACCAATCCCTTGCGTTCAACGGTACTCCGGGACGCCCGGCGGGGTCCGTCCGAAGGGTCCGTCCAGGGTTCGGCCCAGCAGTTCCGCAAGGAAAGTTGCGCAACTTATATTGCGCAAGATTTCTTTCCTAACTAGGCTGCCCGCATGACGGAACGCGAGGGAAATCGACGTATCACCGACCTGGAAACGCTCAAGGCGTTCGGGCATCCCCTGCGGATGAGGCTGTACCGGGCGCTGTTCATCGCCCGGACCGCCACCGCGTCCCAACTCGCCGACGGGGTCGGTGAAGCGGTCTCCCTGACCAGCTACCACCTGCGCAAACTCGCCGAGCACGGTCTGATCGAAGAGGCCGAGGGGGAGGGCACGGACGGCCGGGAGCGCTGGTGGAAGCCGGCCTCGCACGGCCTCAGCTTCCGCGACGAGGACTTCAGCGACGCCCCCGAGAAGGTCGCCGTGAAGGCCGCCGTCACCCGCCTTTTCTTCGAGCAGCAGGCCGAGTTGTACCGCTCCTATCTGGACCAGACGGGTGTCTGGCCCACCGAGTGGAGCAACGCAGCCACGGCCTCCGAGTACATGCAGCGCCTGACCGCCACCGAACTCGCCGAGCTGAACGCCGAGATCGACGCCGTGATCAGGCGCTCCGACCAGCGCGCGAGGGCCGCCGAGGCCGCGGGCGACACCGAGGGACGGGAGAACGTCGCGGTCCACGTGTACGGCTTCCCGTTCCGGGCCTGAGGGGGGACGGGGATGTCACACGTGCCGCAGGGGACGGAAACAGGGACCGAGGGCGAGATCGGGGGAGGGACCGAGGACGGGATCGGGAGCGGGGTCGGGGCGGGTCCCGTGGACTTGGAGGCGGGGGAAGGCAAGTCTCCGCGCCCCGCCCACCGCGACGGCAACGTCCTGCGCTGGCTCGGCGCCTACGCCTCGTCGATGATCGGCGACAACATCTACTACCTGGCCCTGTCCTGGGCCGCCGTCCGCGCCGGCACCCCCGCCGAGGCCGGTCTCGTCATGGCCGTCAGCGCCGTGCCGCGGGCCCTGCTGATGCTCTTCGGGGGCGTGCTGGCCGACCGGTTCGGACCGCGCCGGGTCGTCATCGCGTCCGACGCGGTCCGCTGCGCCGCCGTCGTCGCGGTCGCGGGCGTGCTGCTCGCGACCAGCCCCGCGCTCTGGCTGCTCGCCGCCCTCGCGATCGTCTTCGGCATCGTCGACGCCGTGTTCCTGCCCGCCGTCGGCGCCCTCCCGGTCCGCATCACCACCCGCGACCAGCTCGCCCGCGTCCAGGGTCTGCGCGGGATGGCCGTACGCGTCGCCCACGTCCTGGGGGCGCCCCTGGGCGGCCTCTGCGTCGCACTCGGCGGCGCCGCCACCGCCTTCGGGATCGCCGGGCTGCTCTTCGCCGCCTCGCTGCCCCTGCTGATGTCCCTCCGCGTCCGGGACCTCCCCGCCAAGACCGACGACACGCGCCCCGGCGGTGCCTGGGGGGACCTCGCGGACGGCATGCGTCACATCCGGCGCAGCCGCGTCCTCGCCCCGCTCCTCGTCGTCATCGCCCTCAGCGACCTCGGCTTCGTCGGCCCGCTGAACGTCGGCCTCACCCTCCTCGCCGACGAGCGCGGCTGGGGCGCGTCCGGCATGGGCTTGATCCTCGCCGGGTTCGGCGTGGGCGCCGGGGCCGCGTCCCTGACGCTGGCCGTGTGGGGACGTGTCCCGCGCGCGGGGCTCGTCCTGTCCCTGACCGCCGTCGCCGGTTCGCTCTCCATCGCGGGCCTGGCCCAGGCCACGGCCGTGTGGTCCGCCGTCGCCATGGCCGTCGCCGTGGGTCTGCTCGCCGGGCTCAGCGGCGCCCTGTGCGGCGCCCTCGTCCAGACCGAGTCCGATCCGGCCTTCGTGGGCCGCGTGATGTCCGTGTCGACGTTCTTCAGCCTCGGCATCGCCCCGCTCACCTTCCCCATGACGGGCGCCGCCGTCGGCCTGTGGGGCACCGGCCCGGTCTTCACGGCGAGCGCCGCCTTCGTCTGCCTGGGCGGGGTGTACGGGCTGCTGCGCGGGCCGGTGCGCAGGGCGGAGCTACCGCGCTGACCCCCGGGAGGGTCCCTGGGGCGGCCTTATGGCGGTGGCCCCGGCTCAGAGGCCGAGCTGCTTCGTACCGCGGAGCTTCTCGATGGCTTCCTGGTCGCCCTCCACCTGCACGTCCGCGACGTCCTGGCGGCCGAACGCGAACATCGTCAGCTCGCCCGGCTCCCCGGTCACCGTCACGACCGGGGCGCCCTTGTGCGCCACCACCGTCTGGCCGTCCGTGCGCCGCAGCACGAGACCGACCGGCGCCTTGCGGCCCAGCATCCGGGCGGCCCGCTCAAGGCGTGACCACAGGGTGTCCGAGAAGACCGGGTCCAGAGGGCGCGGGGTCCAGTCCGGCTGGGCACGGCGTACGTCCTCGGCGTGGACGTAGAACTCGACCGCGTTCGACACCTCGTCGATCTGCTTCAGCGCGAACGGCGAGAACCGGGGCGGACCCGTACGGATGAGCTGGATCAGCTCCTCGTACGGCTTCGCGGCGAATTCGGCCTGCACGCGCGCGAGGCGGTCGGCCAGCGGTTTGATAAGGATTCCGCCCGCCGCGTCCGCGCGGCGCTCACGCACCACGACATGCGCGGCCAGGTCGCGCGTGAGCCACCCTTCGCACAGGGTCGGCGCGTCGGGGCCCGCACCCTCCAACAGGTCGGCGAGGAGCAGTCGTTCACGCTTGGCATGGGTCGACATGCCGTCAGCCTACGGCGACGCCTCCGGCGCTGCCACGGGACGTACGCCGTCAGGACACGACCCGCGGCGTCCGGTGGGGCGTCCAGCGACCGGACGGCGGCGCCGGGATGTCGTACCCGTCGCGCACAATGGCAGACATGACCAGCACGCCCGCCGCGCCCAGTCCGCTCGACCCCGAGATCGCCGCCCGCCTCAAGCGCGGCGCCGACGGCCTCTTCCCCGCCATCGCCCAGCAGTACGACACGGGGGAGGTGCTGATGCTGGGCTGGATGGACGACGAGGCGCTGCACCGCACCCTGACGACGGGCCGCTGTACTTACTGGTCCCGCAGCCGCCGGGAGTACTGGGTGAAGGGCGACACATCGGGCCACGCGCAGTACGTGAAATCGGTGGCCCTCGACTGCGACGCGGACACCGTCCTCGTCAAGGTCGACCAGGTCGGAGCCGCCTGCCACACGGGCGACCGGACCTGTTTCGACTCCGGCGACCTGCCGCTGGGCCAGTAGGGTCACCGGCCATGGACCTGGAGACCTTCCGCAAGCTGGCCGGCGACCGCCGTGTGATCCCCGTGAGCCGCAAACTCCTCGCGGACGGGGACACGCCCGTCGGGCTCTACCGCAAGCTCGCCGCCGAGCGCCCCGGCACGTTCCTGCTGGAATCCGCGGAGAACGGGAGGTCGTGGTCGCGATACTCCTTCGTCGGCGTCCGCAGCGCAGGCACCCTCACCGAGCGCGGCGGCCAGGCGCACTGGCTGGGCACCCCGCCGGTCGGCGTCCCCGTCGACGGGGACCCGCTCGCCGCGCTGCGCACCACCGTCGAGGCCCTGCACACCCCCCGCGACCTGGCCTCCGGGATGCCCCCCTTCACGGGCGGCATGGTCGGCTATCTGGGGTACGACATCGTGCGCCGCCTGGAGAAGATCGGCCCCGGTGAGCGCGACGACCTGAAGCTCCCCGAACTGACGATGCTGCTCACGTCCGACCTGGCCGTCCTGGACCACTGGGACGGCTCGGTGCTGCTCATCGCCAACGCCATCAACCACAACGACCTCGACACGGGCGTCGACGAGGCGTACGCGGACGCGGTCGCCCGGCTCGACGCCATGGAGGCCGACCTGTCGCGGCCGGTCGCCCAGCCGGCCGCCGCGCTCCCGCCGTCCGAACTGCCGCCGTTCACCGCCCTGTGGGGCGGCCCGGACTACCAGGTGGCGGTCGAGGACATCAAGGAGCGCATCCGCGCGGGCGAGGCGTTCCAGGTCGTGCCGTCGCAGCGGTTCGAGACGCCCTGCACGGCGAGCGCGCTCGACGTCTACCGCGTCCTGCGGGCCACCAATCCCTCGCCGTACATGTACCTGTTCCGCTTCGACGGCTTCGACGTCGTCGGGTCCTCGCCCGAGGCCCTGGTCAAGGTCGAGGACGGCCGCGCGATGGTGCACCCCATCGCCGGTACGCGGCCCCGGGGCGCGACACCGCAGGAGGACCAGGCCCTCGCCGAGGAACTCCTCGCGGACCCCAAGGAGCGCGCCGAACACCTCATGCTGGTCGACCTCGGGCGCAATGACCTGGGGCGCGTCTGCGAGCCGGGTTCCGTCGAGGTCGTCGACTTCATGTCCGTCGAGCGGTACTCGCACGTGATGCACATCGTGTCCACGGTCACCGGCCGCGTCGCCGACGGCCGCACGGCGTACGACGTCCTGACCGCCTGCTTCCCCGCAGGCACCCTCTCCGGCGCCCCGAAGCCCCGCGCGATGCAGATCATCGACGAACTCGAACCGTCCCGCCGGGGGCTGTACGGCGGCTGCGTCGGCTACCTCGACTTCGCCGGCGACTCGGACACCGCCATCGCCATCCGCACGGCCCTCCTGCGCGACGGCACGGCATACGTCCAGGCAGGCGCGGGGGTAGTGGCCGACTCGAACCCCCAGGCAGAGGACACGGAATGCCGCAACAAGGCGGCGGCGGTGCTGAGGGCGGTCCACACAGCGAACCGCCTGTAGCCGACACCGACCCCACCGCCACTTCTGTCGGCTTGGCACCGCCGGGGTCCACGCCGTGGGCTGAGCAGGGTTGCGGCGGGATTGTTTTCCCGGCGAATCCGGGCACGCACATCCTCTTCCGGCCGCAGCGGTGCTCAGCCCCCGGTCGGGTCATCGGCGGTGCCGAGTCGCCTTGCCACCTCCGTGTGGGTCCCGGCTCCGCCGGGGTTGGATTCCGCCGCAGCGGTGCTCAGCCCCCCGCCGGGGTCAGCGGCGGTGTCCCTCTGCCTCTGCCCCCGGTCTCCTGGCATTCCGGTCCTTGCGGGATAGTGGGGAGGTGACTTCTGCCGTGCCGCCCCATTCCGTCCCCGGTACCGACGCCGCTCTCGGTGTGAGTGCCGGCGCCCGAAGCCGGTCCACCGTCGGACGGACACTTGGTGCCGCCCTCCTCCTCGGTGCCGTCGGCTCGGCCGTCGTGCTGCTCGCTTCGCGGCAGGGCTGGGCCTCCGGCAAGGCGATCGTGCCGGGCGGAACGTTCCCGCTGACCGTCAAGGGCAGCGACGTCACCGGTGTCCCCGCGGCCCTCGCGATAGTCGGCCTCGCCGCCCTGGTCGCCGTGTTCGCCGTCCGCCGCTCCGGCCGCCTCCTGGTCTCCGCGCTCCTCGCGCTCAGCGGCGCCGGCACCATCGCCGCCGCCCTGATCGGCGCGGCCGACCGCGCCGGACTCGACGGGAAGGCCGAGGAGGTGGCCGGCGGCGGCATCGCCGGCATCAGCGACCTCAGCCACACCGCCTGGCCCTACGTCGCCGCGCTCGGCGGCCTCCTGATCCTGCTCGCGGGCCTGCTCGCCCTGCGCTACGGCAGCGGGTGGCCCGCCATGTCGGGCCGCTACGAACGCGACGGCACCCCCCGCCCCCGTAAGGCCCCCACCGTCGACCCCGACCGCCCCGAGGACATCTGGAAAGCCCTCGACCGCGGCGAGGACCCCACGGGCTGACGACGCGCGGCGGCCCCACCCCGCGCTCACCCTCGGCGACCACGTACGGGACAATGGGCGACGAGCATCCGGCTCACCAAACGTGCAGCACACACGCAGCACACATACAGCAACGAGGAGCAAGCCATGGCGGGCAGCAGCCACGGTCACACCCCGGCCGCCTGGACCGGTGTCATCATCGTCTTCATCGGTTTCTGCGTCGCGGGTGCCTTCATGGTCATGGCCAACGCGATCGGCTTCTGGGTCGGTATGGCCGTCATCGCCGTCGGTGGCCTCGTCGGCGGTGCCATGCGCCTGGCGGGCATGGGCCAGCGCCGTCCGCAGCAGCCCGCCGGCTCCGAGAGCTGAGCCCCCGGCACACCCGCAGACCGCACCTGAGGCGGGCCCCGGCAGCACGCCGGCGCCCGCCTCCCGCGCGTACGGAACCCGCCCCACGCGCCGCACCGACACCCGTACCCCCACCCGTCGCGCGCCCCGTGCGTCCCCGGGGCAGAATGCTCGCGTGACCGCCGAACCCGAGAGCGCCCAGGCCCCCGGCCACCCGTACGCGCTCCCGCCTCCGCAGGGCCCGTACCTCGCGTTCGCCCCCGCCCCGCCCCGGGGCAACCTCGCCCGGCGGCTCCTCACCCCCGTCGGTGTGCTCGGCTCGGTCGCCGCCGCCTTCGCGTACGTCGGCAGCGTCGACCCCAACCAGCCCGGCCACTACCCGGCCTGCCCCCTGCTGCGCCTCACTGGCATCTACTGCCCCGGCTGCGGCGGTCTGCGCAGCGCGCACGCCTTCATCCACGGCGACCTGGTGACCGCGCTCGGCGCCAACGCGCCCGCCGTCATCGGCTACGGACTCTTCGCCGTCCTGTGGGTCGTCTGGGCCGTCCGGGCGGCCCGGGGACAGCCCCTGAGGATCGTGCCGCGCCCGGCGGTGCTGTGGAGCGCGGGCGCCCTCGTGCTGCTCTTCACCATTGTCCGGAACCTGCCGTTCGGTGGCTGGCTGCATCCTTGATCACCAGGAGAACGTCCAGGTAATGGGACCACGCGCCACCAGATGCGAGGCAGGCCGCGTCCTGCGGATACCATCGCAAGGACCGCCGGAACCGCTTTCGGTCCCGTCCGGTTCGACAGCTTCACAGTTCACCGTCAGGGAAAGGGGTCCGCTCGCGTGAGTGTGCTCGACGAGATCATCGACGGAGTCCGTGCCGACCTCGCGGAACGACAGGCGCGCGTCAGCCTCGACGAACTCAAGGAGCGCGCCGCGAAGGCTCCCCGGGCGAAGGACGGCGTGGCCGCGCTGCGCGGTGACGGCGTCAAGGTCATCTGCGAGGTCAAGCGCTCCAGCCCCTCCAAGGGCGCCCTCGCCGCGATCGCCGACCCCGCGGCCCTCGCCGCCGACTACGAGGCGGGCGGCGCCGCCGTCATCTCCGTCCTCACCGAACAGCGCAGGTTCGGCGGCTCGCTCGCCGACCTGGAGGCCGTCCGCGCCAAGGTCGCGATCCCCGTCCTGCGCAAGGACTTCATCGTCACCTCGTACCAGCTGTGGGAGGCCCGCGCGTACGGCGCCGACCTCGCCCTGCTGATCGTCGCCGCCCTCGACCAGCCCGCCCTGGAATCCCTCATCGAGCGCGCCCAGTCCATCGGGCTCACCCCGCTCGTCGAGGTCCACGACGAGGACGAGGTCGAGCGCGCCGTGGACGCGGGCGCCCGCGTGATCGGGGTCAACGCACGCGACCTGAAGACCCTCAAGGTCGACCGCTCCACCTTCGAGCGGGTCGCCCCTGAGATCCCCGACGAGATCGTGAAGGTCGCCGAGTCCGGCGTCCGCGGGCCGCACGACCTGATCGCGTACGCCAACGCGGGTGCCGACGCCGTACTCGTCGGCGAGTCCCTGGTCACCGGCAAGGACCCCAGGGCCGCCGTCTCCGACCTCGTCGCGGCGGGCGCCCACCCGGCACTCCGGCACGGCAGGAGCTGATCCCGCCATGCCGATCTCGTCCCGCCTCGCGCGCGGCTGCCGCCCCCGCGGCTGCCGCGCCCCCGCGAGGCGCGTGCACGGGCGGCGCGTGCGGTACGTGATCGGGGACGAGCCAGGTCAGGTCAACGGTCAGCGATGGCGCCGGCGCCGGGGCACCGCCCCGGCACCCCTCCACGACCTCCGTCAGACCTAGACCCAGGGTGCCCCGACGCACCCCGTGAGGTACCGCATGTCCAGTGAGTTCTTCCTTCCCGATCCCGACGGGACCGTTCCCAGCGCCGAGGGGTACTTCGGCGCCTTCGGCGGCAAGTTCATCCCCGAGGCGCTCGTCGCCGCCGTGGACGAGGTCGCCGTCGAGTACGACAAGGCCAAGTCCGACCCCGCCTTCGCCGCCGAGCTGGACGACCTGCTCGTCCACTACACCGGGCGGCCCAGCGCGCTCACCGAAGTGCCCCGGTTCGCCGAACACGCCGGTGGCGTACGGATGTTCCTCAAGCGTGAGGACCTCAACCACACCGGATCCCACAAGATCAACAATGTGCTCGGGCAGGCGTTGCTCACCCGGCGCATGGGCAAGACCCGGGTCATCGCCGAGACCGGCGCCGGACAGCACGGCGTGGCCACCGCCACCGCCTGCGCCCTGTTCGGCCTCGAATGCACCATCTACATGGGCGAGATCGACACCCAGCGGCAGGCGCTGAACGTCGCCCGGATGCGGATGCTCGGCGCCGAGGTCATCGCCGTGAAGTCCGGCTCCCGCACCCTCAAGGACGCCATCAACGAGGCGTTCCGCGACTGGGTCGCCAATGTGGACCGTACGCACTACCTGTTCGGGACCGTGGCCGGGCCGCACCCCTTCCCCGCGATGGTCCGGGACTTCCACCGGGTCATCGGTGTCGAGGCGCGCCGCCAGATCCTGGAGCGGGCCGGGCGGCTGCCCGACGCGGCCGTCGCCTGCGTCGGCGGCGGCTCCAACGCCATCGGCCTCTTCCACGCCTTCATCCCCGACGCCTCCGTACGCCTCATCGGCTGCGAGCCCGCCGGGCACGGCATCGAGACCGGGGAGCACGCGGCGACCCTCACCGCGGGCGAGCCCGGCATCCTGCACGGCTCCCGGTCCTACGTCCTCCAGGACGAGGAGGGCCAGATCACCGAGCCGTACTCGATCTCGGCGGGCCTCGACTACCCGGGCATCGGCCCCGAACACGCGTACCTCAAGGACAGCGGGCGCGGCGAGTACCGGGCCGTCACCGACGACGCGGCCATGCAGGCGCTGCGGCTGCTGTCCCGTACCGAAGGCATCATTCCGGCCATCGAGAGCGCCCACGCGCTCGCGGGCGCCCTGGAGGTGGGCCGCGAGCTGGGCCCCGACGGGCTGGTCGTGGTCAACCTCTCCGGACGCGGCGACAAGGACATGGACACCGCCGCGCGCTACTTCGGCCTGTACGACACGGACGCCGCCGTCGAGGCGGACGCGAACGGCGGCTCCGCCGAGATCCAGGGGGACGCGAAGTGAGCGGGACACCTTCCAGCGGGGCATCTTCCAGCGGGGCGCGTTCCGGCGGTGGCCAGGGACGGCTGCTCGCCGACACCCTCGCCGCCGCCAAGGCCGACAACCGCGCGGCCCTCATCGCCTACCTCCCGGCCGGTTTCCCCACGGTGGACGGCGGTATCGAGGCGGTCAAGGCGGTCTTCGACGGCGGCGCCGACATCGTGGAGGTCGGCCTTCCGCACAGCGACCCGGTGCTCGACGGGCCGGTCATCCAGACCGCCGACGACATCGCCCTGCGCGGCGGCGTCAAGATCGCCGATGTGATGCGCACGGTCCGCGAGGCCCACGAGGCCACCGGCAAGCCGGTCCTCGTGATGACGTACTGGAACCCGATCGACCGGTACGGCGTCGAGCGGTTCACCACCGAGCTTGCCGAGGCGGGCGGCGCCGGGTGCATCCTGCCCGACCTGCCCGTCCAGGAGTCCGCGCACTGGCGCGAACACGCCGAGAAGCACGGACTCACCACCGTCTTCGTCGTCGCGCCCAGCAGCAAGGACGTGCGGCTCGCGGAGATCACGGCCGCCGGTTCCGGCTTCGTCTACGCGGCGTCCCTGATGGGCGTCACCGGCACCCGGGAGTCGGTCGGCGCGCAGGCGCAGGACCTGGTGCGGCGCACCCGCGCCACCACCGACCTGCCGGTCTGCGTCGGCCTCGGCGTCTCCAACGCCGACCAGGCCGCCGAGGTCGCCGGCTTCGCGGACGGCGTCATCGTCGGCTCGGCCTTCGTCAAGCGCATGCTCGACGCGCCGGACGCCGCGGCGGGCCTCGACGCGGTGCGGGCGCTGGCGGGGGATCTCGCGCGAGGCGTGCGGCGGGGAGTGCGGCGCGGCGTGTAGTCCTCACGGGGCGCGTAACTCGTCCGAGTGGACCTGGGACCGGGGAGGCACGCTGGTGCCTCCCCGGTTCGTTGGCGGGGTGTGAGTGAGAAGAACCGTGAGGGAAAGCGCACTGCGCGTGAGCGGCTGGCCGCCGAGCGGCAGCGCGAGAAGAGCCGGGACAAGCGGCGCCGGGGCCTGATCGTGGGCGGAGCCGTCGTCGGCGTCCTCGCGCTGGCGGCCGTCATCGGAGTGATCGCCGCGAACACCGGCGGCAGCAAGGGCAACACCTCGGGGCCGGTGGTCGCGCCCAAGGGGGCGACCGGCAAGGACTCGCTGGCCATTCCGGTCGGCCAGGACACCGCCAAGTCGACCCTCACGATCTGGGAGGACTTCCGCTGCCCCGTCTGCAAACAGTTCGAGGACATGTACCGCTCGACGATCCATGAGCTGACCGGCAGCGGAAAGCTGAAGGTCGAGTACCACTTCGCGACCCTCATCGACGGCAATCTGGGCGGCAGCGGCTCGCTCCACGGGGCGAACGCGGCGGCGTGCGCGCAGGAGGCCGGCAAGTTCACCGAGTACCACGACGTGCTCTTCGAGAACCAGCCCGCCGAGACCGACGACGCCTTCGCCAGCAACCCCAAGCTGATCGAGCTGGCCGGGAAGGTGCCGGGGCTGGACACGGACACGTTCAAGAAGTGTGTGAACGACGGGACGCACAACAGCTGGGTCGCCCAGTCCAACAAGGCCTTCCAGGCCGGCAAATTCCAGGGCACCCCGACGATCCTGCTCGACGGCAAGAATGTCTACGGCGACCAGCAGAACCCACTGACCCCGCAGAAGCTGACGCAGATGGTGGACGCGGCGAACAAATAGGGCCGTGCCGGGGGCGGGTGCGGGGCTCCCGTTATGGAGCCGTAGCCGTGGGGGTTGCCGCCCCTCCCATCCGGCAGGGTAGCGTCGACCCTGCCATGGAATTTGCCTTCATCCCCAGCCCCTCGCGCGGTGTGGTGCACATCGGCCCCATTCCGCTGCGCGGCTACGCGTTCTGCATCATCATCGGCGTCTTCGTGGCGGTGTGGCTCGGCAACAAGCGCTGGGTCGCCCGCGGCGGACGGCCCGGCACGATGGCCGACATCGCCGTCTGGGCGGTGCCCTTCGGCCTCGTCGGCGGCCGGCTCTACCACGTGATCACGGACTACCAGCTGTACTTCAGCGACGGCCGTGACTGGGTGGACGCCTTCAAGATCTGGGAGGGCGGCCTCGGTATCTGGGGTGCCATTGCGCTCGGCGCGGTCGGTGCCTGGATCGGGTGCCGCAGGCGGGGTATCCCGCTCCCTGCGTACGCCGACGCCGTCGCCCCCGGCATCGCCATCGCCCAGGCCATCGGCCGCTGGGGCAACTGGTTCAACCAGGAGCTGTACGGCAAGGCGACCGATCTGCCGTGGGCCGTGAAGATCACATCCGCGACGGACGGGCGGGTGCCGGGGACGTACCACCCGACCTTCCTGTACGAGTCGCTGTGGTGCATCGGCGTCGCGGTCCTCGTGATCTGGGCGGACCGGCGGTTCAACCTCGGACACGGGCGGGCGTTCGCGCTGTACGTCGCGTCGTACTGCGTAGGCCGCTTCTGGATCGAGTACCTGCGGGTGGACGACGCCCACCACTTCCTGGGCCTGCGCCTCAACAACTGGACCGCGCTCGGCGTCTTCCTCCTCGCGGTGCTCTACTTCGTCCTCTCGGCGCGGTCCCGTCCGGGCCGGGAAGAGGTCGTGGAGCCCGGGGCCGACGACGCGACCGAGTCCGCCACGGCAACCGAGTCCTCCGATTCCCCGGAGGCTTCCGCGGACGCGGAGGCCCTTGACGAGGCGGTCGGCGCTCCGGTTCCGGACCTGACGAAACCGGCAGAAGACGCCAAGAAGGTCTGACACCCGTGCGCTGATCCGTCAGCAGGCCGGGTCGGCCGTCGTCAGAGTGTGATGGGCCGCTCTGACGACGGCCGCGTCGATGAAGTGGCCGTTGGGAAGGGCCTGGGCGCCCTCGTTCCCGGCCGCCGCCGCCAGCACCTCCCGTGCCCTGGCCACCTCCTCGTCGGACGGCAGGAACGCCTTCGCGATCACCGGGAGCTGGCGGGGGTGGATCGCCATCCGGCCGAAGAAGCCAAGGGCACGGCCCCGCGCGCAGGAGGCCGCCAGGCCGTCCAGGTCCCGTACATCGGGGAAGACCGACTGCGGGGGCGCCGCGAGCCCGGCCGCGCGGGCCGCCACCACGACCCGGCCCCGCGCCCAGTCCAGCGCCGAATCCTCGCGTACGCCCAGATCGGCCCGTAGATCCGCCTCGCCGAGGGCAAGGCCCCGTACCGCCGGATGGGCCTCTGCGATGGCGAAAGCCTGTTCGATGCCCAGGGCGGATTCCAGCAGGGGGTGCAGCGCCGGTACCTCGGGGGTGCCCGCGCCGTCGCCAGGGCCGCAGCACTCGCCGGTGCGGGGGTCCGCGCCGGCCCACCCCTGGGGCACGGGGGCGTACTGCCGGGCCACCGTGCGGACCTGGGCGGGCCTGGTCACCTTCGGGAGCCGTAGCCCCGACACCCCGGCCAGGCCCGCCATCGCGGCGAGATCGACCGCGGCGAGCGGCCCGTCGACCGCGTTCACGCGGACGTGTACCGGCAGGGGCTGCGGCGCCGTGAGACGTTCGGCCGTGGCCGCGCGGGCGTACTCCTTGCGGTCGGGGGCGACCGCGTCCTCCAGGTCGATCACCACCACATCGGCGCCCGCCACCAACGCCTTCGCCACCACATCAGGCCGGTCCCCGGGGGCATAGAGCCAGGTCAGCGGCGTACGGGCGACCGTGCTCGGGTCCGTCATACGGCACCTTCCGCGCGCAGCGCCATGATCTCCGGGCCGGTGAGCCCCAGCTCGCCCAGCACCTCGTCCGTGTCGGCGCCATGCGCCCGGCCCGCCCAGTGGATCGCACCGGGCGTCTCGGAGAGGCGGAAGAGGACGTTCTGCATCCGCAGCGGGCCGAGATCCGGGTCGTCCACGGTGGTGACCGTGTCCAGAGCCCCGTACTGCGGATCCGTCATGACGTCCCGTACGTCCTGGATCGGGGCCACCGCCGCCTCCGCCTTCTCGAACGACGCCACCACGTCGTCGCGGGTGCGCCGGGCGATCCAGTCGCCGACCGCCGCGTCCAGGACGTCCGCGTGCTTGGCGCGGTCGGCGCCCGTCGCGAACCACGGCTCGTCGACCAGGTCCGGGCGGCCCACCAGACGCATCACCCGCTCAGCGACGGACTGCGCCGACGTGGACACGGCGACCCAGGCGCCGTCCGCCGTGCGGTAGAGGTTGCGCGGCGCGTTGTTCGTGGAGCGGTTGCCGGTGCGGGGCTGTACGTGGCCGAGCTGGTCGTACCAGAGGGTCTGCGGGCCGATCGCCAGCAGGATCGGCTCGATGATCGCGAGGTCCACGACCTGTCCGCGCCCGGTGCGGTCCCGGGCGGCGAGCGCCGTCATCACCGCGTACGCCGTCGCCAGGCCCGCGATGGAGTCGGCGAGGCCGAACGGCGGCAGTGTCGGTGGGCCGTCCGGCTCGCCGGTCGCGGCGGCGAAGCCGCTCATCGCCTCGGCGAGCGTCCCGAACCCGGGACGGCGGGCGTACGGCCCGAACTGGCCGAAGCCGGTGACCCGCGCGAGCACCAGGCGCGGGTTCGCGGCCGACAGCTCCTCCCAGCCCAGGTCCCATTTCTCCAGGGTTCCCGGGCGGAAGTTCTCGATCACCACGTCCGCGTCGGCGACCAGGCGCAGCAGCGTCGCGCGTCCGCCGGCCGCCGACAGGTCGAGCGTAATCGGCCGCTTGTTGCGGCCGAGGAGCTTCCACCACAGGCCCACGCCGTCCTTCGCGGGGCCGTGGCCACGGGACGGGTCGGGCCTGCGCGGATGCTCGACCTTGATCACCTCGGCGCCGAAGTCGCCGAGCATCGTCGCGGCGAGCGGTCCCGCGAAGAGGGTCGCGAGGTCGAGGACGCGCAGGCCGGAGAGGGGAGCGGTACGAGGCGCAGCCCGGTGGGCCGTGGCCGGGGTCGTCGTCGCGTCGGTCATCAGGTGTCGGCTCCTGTGCGTGCGTCGGGGGCGGGGGCCGCGGGCCGCGCCGCCGTGAGGTCGTGGGTGAGGGCGGCCAGCGCGTCGAAGCCGATGCCGTCGAAGTCCGCGACCGAGGTGGCGAGCCGGTTCTTCAGCGGCGCCGTCCAGCGCGACGGCAGCGCGTCGGGGTGACCGGCGATCAGACCGGCGATCGAACCAGCCGTCGCCCCGTTCGAGTCGGTGTCCCAACCCCCCGACACCGCACGGCAGATGGAGCCGCCGAAGTCGCCGTCGGCGTGGGTGAGCGCGGCGGCGACCAGGGCGGCGTTGGGCAGGACGTGCACCCAGTGGTGGTCGCCGTACAGGAGGTGGAGCTGGTCCACGACGGTGTCGAAGTCGCGTTCCTGCCGGGCCAGCCGGATGCCCTGCCGCACCGCGCGGGCGAGCCGTGACTCCGGTGGGACGACGGCGAGCCCCGCCCGCAGACAGGCGTGCACGTCACTGGAGGGGCGCCCCGCCGCGCCGGGCGCCGCTCCGCCCGCCGCCGTGGCGATGACGGCGGCCGTGAACATCGCCCCGTACACCCCGTTCGCGGTGTGGGTCAGGGTCGCGTCGCGGTGGGCCTGCGCGGCGGCGGCGGCCGGGTCGCCCGGATGGGTCCAGCCGTGCAGATCGGCGCGGATGAGCGCGCCGATCCACTCCCGGAACGGATTGCGGCGGCGGGCCGTCTCCGGCGGCTCGATCCCGTCGAGGAGATTGCGGTACGCGATGCGCTCGGCGGTGAAGGTGCGGCCCGCGGGGAGTTCGTCGAGCCAGAGCCGGGCCAGGTCCGCGGTGCTGAAGCCGGGGCCGTGGCGGCGCAGCAACAGCAGATTGAGGAGGGGGTAGTTGAGGTCGTCGTCCTCGGGCATGCCGTCGATGTTCTCGGCGAGCGAGGTGGTGGCGGAGCGCCGGTTCCAGGGGTGGGCGCGGGCGAGGTCGGCGGGGACCCCGCGCGCCGTGAACCAGGTGTGCAGCGGCCAGTTGCCGGTGACCCCGGCGAGCGCGCGGATTCCGGCGAGCGGCAGCTTTTCGACCGGTTTGCCGAGGAGGCAGCCGACGGCGCGGCCGAGCCAGGCGGCCTCAAGGCGGGCGACCGGGACGGCGCCGCCGGCGGTGGCCCTTCCAGGGGTGGCCCTTCCGGTACCGGCCCCGGTACCGGCTCTTCCGGTGTCGGCCGGTGGGGCCGGCCAGTGGGCGCACAGCGCCTTGATCTCGGCGAGGTCGGTGGGCTCGTGGGCGGCCGAAGGACACGGCAACGCGTCCAGTTCGTCTAGGAGTTCGACGGCGAGCGCCCGCAGGTCCGGCGGCGCCGGTACGGGGGACGCGCCGGCCCGGTCGGGCGCCGCCGGGCCGCCCGCCGCGCGCCAGCGGGCCGCGACCGCCGATGCGTCCCGGCCGTCCTGCGTGGCCTGCCGCAGCTCGTGCCCGACCAGGTCCTCGGGCTGCACCCAGGTGAGCCGCAGCGGGTCGGCCGCCGGGCGCGCGGGGCCGGTCATCGGGGGTCCGTGGGGGCGTTGGTGGCCGGGGTGGTCCGGGTGAGGTGGGCGAACTCCTCGTCCCGGGCGCGGTGCCGCTCACGGTCCCGGGCCGCGATCTCGTACGTGACCTCCGTGAGCGTCGTGGCCGGGCCGTGCAGGTCGAGGCGGCTGGCCGTGCGGACGGTGTCCGTCCACTCCTCGGGGACCGGTGAGCCCAGGGCGCCCGCGAGCGCGCCCGCCATGGTGGCGATCGAGTCGCAGTCGCGGCCGTAGTTGACGGCGCCGAGCACCGCCTGACGGCAGTCGCCGGAGGCCACCAGGACCATGCCGAGCGCGATCGGCAGTTCCTCGATCGCGTGCAGCCGGGACGGGCGGCGGGCGCCGAGGGACGGGGCGCGGTAGTCGGGCCCGACCGTGTCGTACGGTGCGACGGCGGTCCGCAGCGGGCCGAGCGCGGACTCGAAGTCGTCGTGCCGCGCGGCGACCTCGCACACCGCCTCGATCGCGGTCCGCGTGCCGTCCTTCGCGAGGCCGAGGCAGGCGTCGACCACGGACTCGGCCGTCGCGCCGGGTCGGCACGCCGCGGCGACGGCCGCCGCGAACACACCGGCCGCCTCCCTCCCGTACGACGACTGATGGGCGCCCGCCATGTCGAGGGCTTCGGCGTAGGCGCCGCGCGGATTCGCGGCGTTGACCAGGCCGACGGGGGCCATGTACATCGCGGCGCCGCAGTTGACGATGTTGCCGGTGCCCGCCTCGCGCGGGTCCACATGCCCGTAGTGCAACCGTGCGACCAGCCACTTCTCGGCGAGGAAGATCCGTTGCAGCGGCAGCGCCTCGGCCTCCAGCTCCGGGATCCAGACCGGGTTCGTGATCAGCTCGGGGACCAGGTGCTCGGCGACGGCGTACGCGTCGAGGTGGTCACGGACCTTGCCGTACACGCGGATCAGGGCGTGTGTCATCAAGGTGTCGTCGGTGACGTGTCCGTCGCCCTTGTGGTACGGGGCGATCGGCCGGGCGGTGCGCCAGTCGTCGCCGTGCCAGGGGCCGACGACGCCCCGCACCCGGCCGCCGTGCCGTTCGGCGATCTGCTCGGGGGTCCAGCCCTCGACCGGGCCGCCGAGCGCGTCGCCGACGGCGGCGCCCGCGAGTGCGCCGGCGATGCGGGCGGAGAGGTCGGGGTCGGTGGGCCCCGGGTCGGTGAGGTCGGGGTCTGCGTGGCGGGTTCCGGTCGCGGGCTCCGGGTCCGTCTCGGGGTCGGTGAGCGTCATGCCGGATCAGCCTCCTGGTGTGGGCGGTACGGGCGTGGTGGGTGCGGTGGGTTCCGTGGCGGTGAGGTGGGCGGCGAGTTCCACGAGGTCCGTACCCGTCAGACGGGGGAGCGCACAGCCCGACAGGGTCCGGCAGGCGGCGCGCCAGGTGGCGGGCAGCGTGTCACCGCCGCCGAGCGCGCCGGTGAGCGCTCCTGCGAGTGCGGGCGCTGAGTCCGCGACCCGCGACAGACAGGCCGCGGCGGGCACGGCCTCGGCGATCCGGCCCCGCGCGGCGACGGCGAGCGCGAGGGCGACCGGGACGGTCTCGGCGGCGGCGATGCCGTAGCTGTAGACGTGGTCGACGATTTGGTGTTCGAGGAGGGGTACGAGGGCGAAGGCGCCGTCGGTGTCGCGGGCGAGCCGGATCGCGTGCCGTGCGTTGCGGCCGATCTCGGTGGGCTCGGGGAGCTGGGCGAGGGCCGCGTTCACACAGGTGTCGACGTCCGCGCCGCCGAGCGCCGCCGCGACGGCCGCCGCCATCGCGCGGGCGCCGTGCACTCCGTCGCCGTCCTGGGTGTACCGAGCGTCGAACTCGGCCAGCTCCGCGGCCTGTCCGGGGTCGCCCGGGTGGACCACGGCGAGCACACAGGCCCGTACACAGGCGGCGTCGTCGAAGTAGTGCGGGTTGTCGTGGCCGGTGGCGGGCGGGCGCAGTCCGGCGGCGAGGTTGCCGAGCCCCGCGCGGACCGAGATCCGGGCGCGCAGGGGGAGGACGGCCGACTCGACCTCGGGGGCGCGGTCCGCCGCGGCGGCGATCTCGGCGGCGAGGCAGGTCCAGGACAGGTCGAGCGCGGAGCGGGTACGGCGGCTTCGGCTCAGGTCGTCCAGCGGTCCGGCGCCGGCCGCGCGCAGGACGGCCTCCGCCGTGAACACGGCCCATTCGGCGTCGTCGGACGGGCCGAGGCGGAGGGGTTCGGGCGGCTGGTTGAGCGCGATCGGTACGGGCAGGGTGGTGGTCGCGTTCTGTTCGGCGAAGGTGTCCAGCTCCCGGGTGAGGCGCCGGGTCCACTCGGGCATCCGCGCGGCGCGGTGCCGTGCGGCGGGCCATCCGGCGGCGTCGCCTGCGGCCAGTCCGAGGAGGAGCCCTTCGATGCGGCGGGGTGGGCGGGTGTGGGTGAGGGGTGCGGGGGTGGTGGCGGTGGTGATGGTGATGGCCGTGGTGGCTGTGGCCGTGGTGGTGGTGTCGAGGGGGGTCTCGGCTGCGGTCTGAGGGTTCGCGGGGCCCTCCGGTTCGCCCTGTCCGGAGGCCACGTACGCCGGGCTCACGCGATCACCCCGTGACGGGCGATTCGGGTCGCCGGGCCGTCCTCGTCCGGGGTCAGGAGGTCCGCGATGTCGAGAATGTGGTGGCCCTTCATCGAGGGGAGACAACTGCCCCGGCAGGGGCCGATGGGGGTGGTCCAGGCCGGTGGGATCGCGGCGATGCCCCGGGTCGCGCCCGCGAGCGCGCCGGCCACGGCCGCCGTGGTGTCCGCGTCGCGGCCCATGTTGACCGCGGTCAGAACGGCATCGGTGAAGTCGCCGTCGGCGACCGCGTACGCGCCGAAGGCCAGGCCGACCGCCTCCGGCGCGAGGTCCGTCCACGGATAGCCGCCGATCACCACGGCCCGGCGTACCGCGCGCTCCCCGAGGTGCGCGACCCCGACCGCGCGGCGCAGCGAGCGGGCCGTCCAGCAGTCGTCGGGGATGACCGACAGGGCCGACGCGACCACCGTGACCGGCGGTGCGCCGGCCATCGCGGCGGCGACCCCGGCCGCGACCGCCTGGCCGCCGTAGATGCCCTCGCCGTCGTGGCTGACGGTGCCGTCGATGGCGACGAGCCGGGCCGCCTCGGCGGGGCGGCCCGCCGCGAACACCCCGAACGGCGCGGCCCGCATCGCGAGGCCGTCGCTCCAGGCGTGCCGGTGCTGCGCCGAGATGGGGGCGGCGAGGCCGCGCCGCAGGTTCTCCAGGGTGCCGCGCTCGCTGAAGCCCGCGCCCCGGAACGGGCCCTCGTCCAGGTCCGCGATCCACTGGTGCCAGGCCGCCTCGACGTGGGCGACGGTGAGGGCGGAGCCGTGCCGGGCGAGCAGCAGGCCCGAGAAGATCGCGTACTCGGTGTCGTCGGTGCCGGCCGGGCTGTCCACCACGTATCCGGTGATACGGCCCCAGCGGGCGCGGATCTCCGAGGGCCGCATGTTCTCGGCGGGTGCCCCGAGCGCGTCGCCGACGGCGAGGCCGAGCAGCGCGCCTCGGGCCCGTTCGCGGGCGTCCGGGGGCGCCGGGATCGAGGGTGTGCGGGCAGTGGACGCCATGGAAGTGCCGCCTTACCGAGGCCGGGTCTGCTTCCTGGATCTGTCCCACGTTGCGCTGTCGCTGGACCTTGGCGGGGGGGAGTGTCACCCCTTCGACATATGTGCGGGGGTGTGTTCGGATGAGCATTGGCTCCGCCGGTTTGCGCCGTGGGGGTTGCCTCGCCGTCGCGGCGGGGTTGTGGGGCTGCGCCCCTCCGCCCTGCTCCCGGATCCAAGGGCTGCGCCCTCGGGACCCGGCCTTCTGGGCGGCTCGGCACCGCCGGTTTGCGCCGTCGTGGTTGCTCGCCGTCGCGGCGGGGTTGTGAAGGGGCTGCGCCCCTTCGCCCGCTCTCGGTTCCAGGGGCTGCGCCCCTCGGACCCGCCTCGCTTCCAAGGGCTGCGCCCTTGAGTCCCGGTCGTTCGGGCGGCTCGGCACCGCCGGTTTGCGCCGTCGTGGTTGTTCGCCGTCGCGGCGGGGTTTGAGGGGGCTGCGCCCCTTCGCCCCGCTCTCGGTTCCAGGGGCTGCGCCTCTCGGACCCGCCTCGCTTCCAAGGGCTGCGCCCTTGAGTCCCGGTCGTTCGGGTGGCTTGGCGCCGCCGGTTTGCGCCGTCGTGGTTGTTCGCCGTCGCGGCGGAGTTTGAGGGGGCTGCGCCCCTTCGCCCGCTCTCGGTTCCAGGGGCTGCGCTCCTTTGCCCCGTTCTCCGACCCGGATCCGCGCCCCTCGGAGCGGGTGGCTCAGGTGGGGGCTCGGCCCCCAAGATCCGCCGCGACGGCGAGTAACCACCCCCCACCCGCCCGGCGGTGTTCGGGCCGGTCCGCAGGGCCACTGACCCTGCCCGGTGGTGAGCGGGGTCCCGCGAGGGGCGCTGGTAAGTACGGCCTTCCTTGCTGGCGGGAGGGGTTTTTCGTGCGTAGGTTCGACGGTGTTCCGCGAAAGCGGGCGCTGGAGTGAGGAGTACGGAGAGTCATGGCGATCATCGACACCGAGGCGAGCCTGCACGCGGCGCATCGTGACAATCACACGCACCGCGATGTCAACGGCGGCTGGCTGCGCCCCGCCGTCTTCGGCGCCATGGACGGACTCGTGTCCAACCTCGCCCTGATGACCGGTGTCGCCGGCGGAGCCGTCTCGCAGCAGACCCTCGTCATCACCGGCCTCGCGGGCCTGGCCGCCGGCGCCTTCTCGATGGCGGCCGGCGAGTACACCTCCGTCGCCTCGCAGCGCGAACTCGTCGAGGCCGAGCTGGACGTCGAGCGCCGCGAGCTGAAGAAGCACCCCAAGGACGAGGAGCAGGAACTCGCCGAGCTGTACGCGGCGCGCGGCGTCGAGCCCGAGCTGGCCCGCGAGGTCGCCCGGCAACTGTCCAAGGACCCGGAACAGGCGCTGGAGATACACGCCCGCGAGGAACTGGGCATCGACCCGGGCGACCTGCCCTCGCCGACCGTGGCCGCCGTGTCGTCGTTCGGCTCCTTCGCGCTGGGCGCCCTGCTCCCGGTCCTGCCCTATCTGCTCGGCGCGACCAGCATGTGGCCCGCCGTGCTCCTCGCCCTCGCCGGACTCTTCGCCTGCGGCGCCGTCGTGGCCAAGGTGACCGCGCGGTCCTGGTGGTACAGCGGACTGCGGCAGCTCGCCCTGGGCGGCGCGGCGGCCGGTGTGACGTACGCCCTGGGCACGCTGTTCGGTACGGCGCTAGGGTGACCCGCCACACCGTTCGCCCCATTCCGGCTCTCTCCGGGTGCTCACCTATACGAGGGACCGTATAGGTAGCTGTTACGGGGCGGTTTCGAGTCCTTGACGGCGGGGCATGAGCCGTAAGCGCCGTGGGCAATGACGCCTGCTCCGTCATCTCGCAGTACCCCGGACCAGCGGTCATCGATCTGTCCGTCACGGTCCCCGAAAGTGATCCGTAGGCCCCTGGGCTCCGCCGTCACCCACGGCACCACCACCGCCGTCACCGCCGTCACCGCACCGCCGTCGCACCGCCACCCCCCATGCGACCGCGCCGCGACCGCACAGCGACCACACTGCGACCGCACCCGCAGTGTCCGCATGCTGGAATGAAGTATCCACTTTCCGAGAACCATTCCATCATGTAACCTGCACGAAATTTCTCGCAGAGGGCCAACGTCGTCCCTCGGCACCTGCTATATGCCACCGACGACGACGGGAGAGCCGATGCGTACGCCGCGCCAGCCGTCCCAGCACTCCATGACCGGCCAGAACTGGTCATACATGGATGCTCGCCCTGCCGCGCAGGGGATGTACGACCCGCGCAACGAGCACGACGCCTGCGGCGTCGGCTTCGTGGCCACCCTCACCGGCGAGGCGAGCCACACGCTGGTCGAGCAGGGGCTCACGGTTCTGCGGAACCTGGAGCACCGCGGCGCCACCGGCTCCGAACCCGATTCCGGCGACGGTGCCGGAATCCTCTCCCAGGTCCCCGACGCGTTCCTCCGCGAGGTGGCCGGATTCGATCTGCCCGAGGCCGGCGCGTACGCCGTGGGCACCGCCTTCCTGCCCCTGGACGGCACGGCCGACGCCGTCTCACGCATCGAGACGCTGGCCCATGAGGAAGAGCTGACGGTCCTCGGCTGGCGCGAGGTCCCCGTCGCCCCCGGACTCCTCGGCGCCACGGCCCGTTCCACGATGCCCGCCTTCCGGCAGCTCTTCGTCACCGACGGCCGCAGCACCGGCATCGACCTGGACCGCAAGGTCTTCGTACTGCGCAAGCGCGCCGAGCGTGAGGCCGGGGTGTACTTCCCCTCGCTGTCCTCGCGCACCCTCGTCTACAAGGGCATGCTGACCACCGGCCAGCTGGAGCCCTTCTTCCCCGACCTGTCGGACCGCCGCTTCGCGAGCGCCATCGCCCTGGTGCACTCCCGGTTCTCCACGAACACCTTCCCGAGCTGGCCGCTCGCCCACCCGTATCGCTTCGTCGCGCACAACGGTGAGATCAACACCGTCAAGGGCAACCGGAACTGGATGCGGGCCCGCGAGTCGCAGCTCGCCTCCGACCTGTTCGGCACCCAGGACGCCCTGGAGCGCACGTACCCCGTCTGTACGCCCGACGCGTCGGACTCGGCCACCTTCGACGAGGTCCTGGAGCTGCTCCACCTCGGCGGGCGCTCCCTGCCGCACAGCGTGCTGATGATGATCCCCGAGGCCTGGGAGAACCACGCCTCCATGGACCCGGCCCGCCGCGCCTTCTACCAGTTCCACGCCACGCTGATGGAGCCCTGGGACGGCCCCGCCTGCGTCACCTTCACCGACGGCACCCAGGTCGGCGCCGTCCTCGACCGCAACGGCCTGCGCCCCGGGCGCTACTGGGTCACCGACGACGGCCTCGTCGTCCTCGGCTCCGAGGTCGGCGTCCTCGACATCGACCCCGCCAAGGTCGTCCGCAAGGGCCGCCTCCAGCCCGGCCGGATGTTCCTCGTCGACACCGCCGAGCACCGCATCATCGAGGACGACGAGATCAAGGAAGCGCTCGCCGCCGAACAGCCGTACCAGGACTGGTTGGAGGCCGGAGAGATCGAGCTGGAGGACCTGCCCGAGCGGGAGCACATCGTGCACACCCACGCCTCGGTCACCCGCCGGCAGCAGACCTTCGGCTACACCGAGGAGGAGCTGCGCGTCCTCGTCGCGCCGATGGCCAAGGCCGGCGCCGAGCCGATCGGCTCGATGGGCACGGACACCCCGATCGCGGCCCTGTCCTCCCGCCCCCGGCTGCTCTTCGACTACTTCACGCAGCTGTTCGCGCAGGTCACCAACCCGCCGCTGGACGCCATCCGCGAGGAACTCGTCACGTCGCTGCGGTCCTCGCTCGGCCCGCAGGGCAACCTTCTGGACCCCAGCGCCGCGTCCTGTCGCAGCGTCACGCTCCCCTTCCCGGTGATCGACAACGACGAGCTGGCCAAGCTCATCCACATCAACGCCGACGGCGACATGCCGGGCATGAAGGCCGTGACCCTCTCCGGTCTCTACCGGGTCTCCGGCGGCGGCGACGCGCTCGCCGCCCGGATCGAGGAGATCTGCGGCGAGGCCGACGCGGCCATCGAGGCCGGCGCCCGGCTCGTCGTCCTGTCCGACCGGCACTCCGACGCCGAGCACGCGCCGATCCCGTCGCTGCTGCTCACCGCCGCCGTGCACCACCACCTCATCCGCACCAAGCAGCGCACCCATGTGGGCCTGGTCGTGGAGGCGGGCGATGTCCGCGAGGTCCACCATGTCGCGCTGCTCATCGGCTTCGGCGCCGCCGCCGTCAACCCGTACCTCGCGATGGAGTCCGTCGAGGACCTGGTCCGGGCCGGCACCTTCCTGCCCGGCACCGAGTCCGAGACCGCCATCCGCAACCTGATCCACGCCCTCGGCAAGGGCGTACTCAAGGTCATGTCCAAGATGGGCATCTCGACCGTCGCGTCCTACCGCGGCGCCCAGGTCTTCGAGGCCGTCGGACTCGACGAGGGCTTCGTCGAGAAGTACTTCAACGGCACCGCCACGAAGATCGGCGGCGTCGGTATCGACGTCATCGCCCGCGAGGTCGCCGCCCGGCACGCCAAGGCGTACCCCGCGTCCGGCATCGCGCCCGCGCACCGCGCCCTCGACATCGGCGGCGAGTACCAGTGGCGCCGCGAGGGCGAGCCGCACCTCTTCGACCCGGAGACCGTCTTCCGGCTCCAGCACGCCACGCGCAGCCGCCGCTACGACATCTTCAAGCAGTACACGAGCCGGGTGAACGAGCAGTCCGAGCGGCTGATGACCCTGCGCGGCCTGTTCGGCTTCGCCAGCGACCGGCCGTCCGTCCCGCTGGACGAGGTCGAGCCGGTCTCCGAGATCGTCAAGCGGTTCTCCACCGGCGCCATGTCGTACGGCTCCATCTCGCGCGAGGCCCACGAGACCCTTGCCATCGCCATGAACCAGCTGGGCGCCAAGTCCAACACCGGCGAGGGCGGTGAGGACGCCGACCGGCTCTACGACCCGGCGCGCCGCTCCAGCATCAAGCAGGTCGCCTCCGGCCGCTTCGGCGTGACCAGCGAATACCTCGTCAACGCCGACGACATCCAGATCAAGATGGCCCAGGGCGCCAAGCCCGGCGAAGGCGGCCAGCTGCCCGGCCACAAGGTGTACCCGTGGGTGGCGAAGACCCGGCACTCGACGCCGGGCGTGGGGCTCATCTCGCCGCCGCCGCACCACGACATCTACTCCATCGAAGACCTCGCCCAGCTCATCCACGACCTGAAGAACGCCAACCCTCAGGCCCGCATCCACGTCAAGCTGGTCTCCGAGGTCGGCGTCGGCACGGTCGCCGCGGGCGTCTCCAAGGCCCACGCGGACGTCGTCCTCATCTCCGGACACGACGGCGGTACGGGCGCCTCGCCGCTCACCTCGCTCAAGCACGCGGGCGGCCCCTGGGAGCTGGGCCTCGCCGAGACCCAGCAGACCCTGCTGCTCAACGGGTTGCGGGACCGGATCGTCGTCCAGACCGACGGCCAGCTCAAGACGGGCCGCGACGTCGTCATCGCCGCGCTGCTCGGCGCCGAGGAGTTCGGTTTCGCGACCGCGCCGCTCGTCGTCTCCGGCTGCGTCATGATGCGCGTCTGCCACCTCGACACCTGCCCGGTCGGCATCGCCACACAGAACCCGGTGCTGCGGGAGCGGTTCGCGGGCAAGGCCGAGTTCGTCGTCAACTTCTTCGAGTTCATCGCCGAAGAGGTCCGCGAAATCCTCGCCGAGCTGGGCTTCCGCACCCTGAAGGAAGCCGTCGGACACGCCGAACACCTCGACGTGGCCCGCGCCATAGAGCACTGGAAGGCCCAGGGCCTCGACCTGGCACCGCTGTTCCACGTCCCCGCACTGCCCGAGGGCGCCGTACGCCACCAGGTCGTCGCACAGGACCACGGCCTGGAGAAGGCCCTCGACAACGAGCTGATCAAGCTCGCCGCCGACGCGCTCGCCGCGAACGCCCAGGCCGACGCGCAGCCCGTACGCGCCCAGGTCGCCATCCGCAACATCAACCGCACGGTCGGCACCATGCTCGGCCACGAGGTGACGAAGAAGTTCGGCGGCGCCGGTCTGCCCGAGGACACCATCGACATCACCTTCACCGGCTCGGCGGGCCAGTCGTTCGGCGCGTTCGTGCCGCGCGGCGTGACCCTGCGCCTGGAGGGCGACGCCAACGACTACGTCGGCAAGGGCCTGTCCGGCGGCCGGATCGTGGTCCGCCCGGACCGGGGCGCCGACCACCTCGCCGAGTTCTCCACCATCGCGGGCAACACCATCGCGTACGGGGCGACCGGCGGTGAGCTGTTCCTGCGCGGCCGGACCGGTGAGCGGTTCTGCGTCCGCAACTCCGGGGCCACCGTCGTCGCGGAAGGCGTCGGCGACCACGGCTGCGAGTACATGACCGGCGGGCACGCCGTCGTACTCGGCGAGACCGGACGCAACTTCGCGGCCGGCATGTCCGGCGGCATCGCCTACGTCGTCGACCTCGACCGGGACCACGTCAACGCGGGCAACCTCGCCGCGATCGAACCCCTGGACGACACCGACAAGCAGTGGCTGCACGACGTGGTGCGCCGCCACCAGGAGGAGACCGGCTCCACGGTCGCCGAGAAGCTCCTCGCCGAGTGGGACACCGCGGTGGACCGCTTCACCAAGATCATCCCCAGTACGTACAAGGCCGTGCTCGCCGCCAAGGACGCCGCCGAGCGAGCCGGACTCTCCGAGTCCGAGATCACCGAGAAGATGATGGAGGCGGCGACCAATGGCTGATCCCAAGGGCTTCCTGAACCACGGCCGTGAGGTCGCCAGGACCCGCCCGGTCGACGAGCGCGTACGCGACTGGAACGAGGTCTACGTCCCCGGCTCCCTGCTGCCGATCATCAGCAAGCAGGCCGGGCGCTGCATGGACTGCGGCATCCCGTTCTGCCACAACGGCTGTCCGCTGGGGAACCTGATCCCCGAGTGGAACGACTTCGCGTACCGCGAGGACTGGAGCGCCGCGTCCGAGCGGCTGCACGCCACCAACAACTTCCCCGAGTTCACCGGGCGGCTGTGCCCCGCGCCCTGCGAGTCGGCGTGCGTCCTCGGCATCAACCAGCCGGCCGTGACCATCAAGAACGTCGAGGTCGCCATCATCGACAAGGCCTGGGAGAGCGGCAGCGTCGCCGCGCAGGCCCCCGAGCGGCTGTCCGGCAAGACCGTCGCCGTGGTCGGCTCGGGCCCCGCGGGCCTCGCCGCCGCCCAGCAGCTCACCCGGGCGGGCCACACCGTCGCCGTCTACGAGCGCGCCGACCGCATCGGCGGCCTGCTGCGCTACGGCATCCCCGAGTTCAAGATGGAGAAGCGGCACATCAACCGGCGCATCGAGCAGATGCGCGCGGAGGGCACCAAGTTCCGTACGGGTGTGGAGATCGGCCGTGACATCGACGCCGCGAAGCTCCGCAAGCGCTACGACGCGGTGGTCGTCGCGGCCGGTGCCACCGTCTCGCGCGACCTGCCGGTGCCGGGCCGCGATCTGAACGGCATCCACTTCGCCATGGAGTATCTGCCGCTCGCCAACAAGGTGCAGGAGGGTGACTACGTGGCGCCCCCGCTCACCGCCCGGGGCAAGCACGTCGTCGTCATCGGCGGCGGCGACACCGGCGCGGACTGCGTGGGCACCGCCCACCGTCAGGGCGCCGCCTCGGTCACCCAGCTGGAGATCATGCCGCGCCCCGGTGACGACCGGGCGCCGGGCCAGCCCTGGCCGACGTTCCCGATGCTCTACAAGGTGACATCGGCGCACGAGGAGGGCGGCGAGCGCGTCTACTCCGTGTCGACCACCCACTTCGAGGGCGACGAGGACGGCAACGTCCAGTTCCTGCACCTCGTCGAGGTCGAGTTCACCGACGGCAAGCTCACACAGAAGCCGGGCACCGAGCGGAAGATCCCCGCGCAGCTCGTCACCCTCGCCATGGGCTTCACCGGCACCGACCAGGAGAACGGTCTGGTCGCGCAGTTCGGCCTCGCACTGGACGCGCGCGGGAACATCGCCCGCGACGGCGACTTCCACACCAATGTCCCCGGTGTCTTCGTCGCCGGTGACGCGGGACGAGGCCAGTCCCTCATCGTGTGGGCCATCGCCGAGGGCCGCTCCGCGGCGCGCGGCGTGGACCGCTTCCTCACCGGGGCCAGCGACCTGCCGTCCCCGATCCGCCCCACGGACCGCGCCTTGACGGTCTGACCGGACAACGCGTAACGGACAACCGGACCTGACGGTCCCTCATGAACGTCCCGTACAAAGGCGTACGGAACACAGCGCGGCGCCTGCCTCCCTGTCCCCGACCGGACGACTTGGCAGGCGCCGTGACGTGTCACCTTCCGGGAGCGACCCAGGTGACGATCACCGCGCCGGCCACGGACACCACCCCGGCGAGCGCCAGCCACCGCGCCCACTCCACCAGCCGCCAGATGGTCCGGGTGCGCCGCACCTCGTACCGCAGCAGGCGCTCCGGCTCCGAGCTGACCTGGACGCCGGGTCGGCCGTGCGCCGCGGTGACGCTCAGCCAGGACGCGGCGATCAGCGCCAGGAACCCGGCGGCGAGCAGCGCGACCACCGTCCACCGCGGACCGTCGGGCAGCTTGCTCAGATTCTCCTGCCCCTTGAGGACGAACACCGCCGTGAGCAGGCCCGTCAGCGACGACAGGAAGGTGCGGTAGCCCTCCGCCTGCTGAAGCGCGAGGCGCAGTTGCTGATGCGGGTCGAGCAGGGCGTCGCCCCGGCGGTCGGCGTCCCGCAGTTGCTCATCGGTGAAGGTCACGGTGTGCCCCCGCCGTTCGCCGTGAAGCCGGCGGGCGGAGCGGCGATCCTCAGCCATGCGCCGCAGCCGGATGGCACATCGGCAGGCCGGGGCATGTGCAGGCTCTCGCACCGGCACCGCGTGTGGTAGACACCGCGACCCGGGTCCTCGCGGCGGCCCAGGAACCCTCCCTTGCCGACGAGGGGCTGCCCGAATCCGTAGACGTGCGTCATGGGGCACCCGCAGACCGGGCACGCTCCCGTGGCGCGGTACTGGACGAGGTCCTCGTCCGACAGGTCCTCCCACTGGAAGGTCAGTACGGGCTCGTGACGGACGGTGCGATAGGCGACGGGCGCACTCACGGCTGGTCGGTCTCCTTTGCGGGGCGGTCCGGAAGCTTCAGCCCGAACAGGTCGGCGTAGCGGGTGAGCCGGTCGTGGACGGCGTCCTCGTCGAGGTCGGTCTCCTCCGCGCACAGTGCGATGTGGTCCGGATCGACCTGCCCCGACAGGGCGGGGGCCCGGCCGGTCAGCCGCTCGGTGAGCAGGATGACGTCCCGCCAGTCGGGGACGAGTTCGCTCTCGTCCTCCGCCTTCGGCGCCCGTACCTCGACGTCGAGCCCGAGACACCGGAAGGGGGCATAGCGCTCGTACGTACGCCCCAGGCTCCACCCGAACCGCCCGGCCACCAGCACCAGTTCGAGCGCGCCGAGCCGACCGGGCCCGAGCAGCCCCTTGTCGAACGCCGCGTGGTCGAACCGGTCGGGGTGGAAGTCCTCCAGGGCCTCGGCGTCGGGGCCGGTGAAGTCGCCGGGCGGGGCGGCGGCGCCGAGCGGGGTGAACCGGGCGAGGCGGGTGACGGTGGCGGCGAGAGAGTTCCTGGTGGAATCGGCGTGCTCCAAGAGATCGGAGAGGGAGAGTGCGGACTTGAAGCGAATGGGCCGCGAGCCGGCGGGCGCGGACGTCAGGGCGACCAGATCGGACGCGGAAGGGCGCAGGGGACGGATCTCGGGCGGCAGCTCCGTGAAAGTGAGAGGCAGCGCCGTGGACAGACCGGCCAACTGATCCACGACACGGCCCAGACGGGTGTCGTCCCGGGCGGCGAGGAGCATGACGTACGCGGGTGTGATGCCGTCGCGGTCCAGGTCGCCGCCGAATTGCGGGTAGACGTCGTCGGTGAGGGGGATGCCGTGCGGGAACGGGACCAGCAGCCGGTGCGGCAGGGTGATCTGTGCCGCGACGGCGTCGGCGTCCGTCCCGCGCCAGTCGATCACCCCGAAGGCGTCCAGATGCCGGAGGTCCTGGGCGAGGCCGTCCCGGTCCTGGTTGCGGGCGCGGCGGCTCGCGGCACCGGTCAACTCCCAGGGCATCAGCCGCTGACGCGGGGCGGACGAGGTGACGGGGATCCAGTCGGGCACGGACCAGGCCACGGCCGTCTCCGGAATCTCGGGAGCGCGGACCCCGGTGATCCGCGAGGTGGCGTTCATCCGCGCGGCCAGGTCACCGACTCGGGCTTTGAGCCGCTGGGACATGGTGAGGAACAACGGCACGGGGAGTTCGCCCTCCAGCCAGGGCGCTTCACGGTCCCCATCCGCGGAGAGCATCACCCGCTCTTCGTCCGTGAGCCCCCCGGCCTCAAGCGCGGCAGGCGTGGGAGGAGCGTCGAGCGTCAGACCGAACGGCGCCAACCGCTCGATGCGCAGGGCCAGTTCACTGAGTGAGAACGGCGGTTCCGCCCTGCTGAGGAGGTCGACGGGGCCCACGGCTCCGGCGCGCCACACACCACCGGAGTTCCAGGGAGCCCGCTGCCCCTTCTTGACCACCAACCGTTCGACCTCGCCCGTTGTCATCTTCTCGGCGGCGAGTGCGGGGTCGAGTTCCGGAGGGGGCGGCAGTGCGGGGTCCCACACCCTCAGACGGCCCAGGAGTTCGGCGGCTCGCCCCAACGTCAGGTTGTGCAGGGCGGACACCAGCGGCAGAGGTGCGTGCACCGCGGGCGTCCGTTCCCTGGTCCATCCGGTGTCCTGGCTCCGCAACGGCGGAGTGCCGCCCGCCGGGGCGGAGCGAGCGTCTTCGGCGAGATCCGCGTAGGCGGCGTACAAGTCGGCGGCCGGCCGATCGACCGTGTGCCCGTCCAGGGACCGGATGTCCCGCACCTCCGGCACCACGACGCCAGTGATCGCATGGCGGCGTATGGCCTGCAATGCTTTCCGCACGGACACCTCTGCCTGGGCGGACGCCTGGAGCACCGCGACCCACCCGGCGGGGGTACCTGTGAGGTACAGCAGGGCGTCGAGACCGCTGGGCGCCGGATATCCCTCGGGCGCGAAGTCCTCATGCCCCTGCTGGATACCCAGCCTGGTGAACCGCCAGCTCGTCAACAGCGCGCCCTCCGCACGCCGGCCGCGGCCCAGCAGGAGCGTGCGGTGCGAGGAGTGCAGCACCTGTGCGTCGTAGGGGAGGCACCCCACGGTGGCGAGTTCCAGCCGCCCCAGTCCCCAATGCTCTCCTTCCTCGTAGCCGAGCACCGCGACGGTCCGTTCGGGCAGAGCCTTCAGCAGGCCCACGGCGACGCGGGGTGCTTCTTCGGCCAGCCGCCACAGCCAGCGCAGGGACACCTCGGACATGCGTCGCGCCGCGTCCTCCACGAACTCCAGGAGTTCGTGGAGGACCAGATCCTTGTCGTACTTCAGAAGCTGGTTGCGGTCCACGCTCGGGACCGGGCTGTGCCGCTCGCGGAGGTTGATCACCCGTCCGTACACCTCCGGCCCCTTCGGGATGGCGACCCCGTCGAGGAGGAACTGTCCCTCGCCCTGCACCAGCCACGCGTCATGGCCCAGGGGCACGGGCTCCCCGTGCCACCCGTCCCGGTGCTTCAGTACGTCGGGTTTCCATGCGAACTCCCGCAGCACCCGCTCGTCCTCGTTCAACTCCACGGCATGCACGGGATGTTCGGTCACCCACAAAAGGGATCGCAGTGTCTCCACCAGAGACGGCCGTTTCTCGCCCTCGCGGGGCTCCGCCAGATACAGCCGCACCCGCGTCCCGCCGTCCTTGGGGACCTCGGAGTCGCGGCACTGGTTGATCTGGAGCAGCCCGGAACCCGACTGGATGTCGGCCCGCAGCGGCGGCTCCTTGCCCGCCCGGCCGTTCTGGTCGACGGCGTGCGTCCACACCACGACCTCCTCCGCGAGCATGAAGTAGCTGAACACGCCGATGCCGAAACGGGAGTTCATCTGCCGGTCCACCAGGCCCCGGCGCCGCCAGTTGCGCCGCTCCAGGACGAACTCCGGGTCCTGTTCGTAGCGTTTCCCGGCCCGCGCGAACATCGTGGTGAGCCTGGTCCGGGTCATGCCGGAGCCGTTGTCCTCGCACTCGATGTAGGGCCGGCCCTGGTGCGAGCCCTGGGTGAGGTGGATCTCTCCCTGCGTCCCGGAGGACCGGTCGCCGCCATACTTCCGCTGCATGTCGCGGTACCGGCACGCGTCGAGCGCGTTCTGGTACAGCTCCCGCACCGCGAGCATCCGGTCCCCGTACAACTGGGTGCCCATCAGCAGCGGGCGGATCTCGTCCTCGGCGAGCCGGAAGCGCTCCAGCGGCTCCTTGTACCGGCCGGGCAGCGCCCGCAGTTGCTCCGTCGTCACCCGGTCGGGCAGCCCCCGCAGCAGCGCATCGTTCACCGCGGGCTCGCGGAACTGCCGTACCGTCGCGTCGGCCTGGAGCGCCAGTTCCTCGACGGCCGCGTGCAGCGCGGGGTGGGGGCAGGTGAACCGGACGGCGAGACCGTACGCGTCCCGGGCGCGGCCCGCGGTGTCGTCGTAGTCGAGCTCCGCGCCGAGCGCGCCCACGACGTCCGTCGCGCGGAGCGGTTCGTGCGCGCCGAGGTGGTCGACGAGGACGCTGGAGAGCCGGCGCGGGTCGGCGGCGAGCAGCCCGGCCGTCCACAGCAGTTTCGCGAGCTGCTGTCCGCGCCACTGGTTGCCGCGCACCGGGGGGTACTTGGTCCAGGTGTCGTCGCCGTGCTCTGGGTCGTCGATACGAGGGCTGCGGCCGGGCTTGACCGTGAGGTGTCCGAGCACCTGGCGGACCTGGCTGTCGATGTTGCGCCGGGTCTCCTGGGTGCGCGGTCCGGCCGCCGGGTCGTCGGCCGCCGCTTCGATCGCCCGCACCACGAGGTTGATCACCTCGTCGACCAGCGGATAGTCGCCGGTGCGTTCCCACAGGCGGTCCCAGTCGGCGATGAACCGGTGCCGCAGCCAGTGGTCGGCCGCGGTCGTGGCGTCGGTGAGGGACCGCACTCGCAAGGTGTCGAGGGCGCGCAGGACGAGGGAGTGCGCGCGGCACACGTCACGTGCCGCGTTGCGGACCAGCCAGGAGTGGTCCCCCTCGCGTTCGTCCCGGCCGCGCGGACCCGGGTCGAGCCGTCCCGGCAGCAGCGTGCGGAGTTCGTCCAGGGCGATGGCGACGATGCCTTCGTGCACGATCGCCGCCGACAGCAGGCACGCCGTCTCGGCGGGCGAAAGCCGCTCGTCGCCCTGTGGCGCCGCCCGTGTCACCAGATCGGTGAGCCGGGTCTCCACCCGGGCGGGATACAGCGCGTCGGCCCACGGGTCGTCACGGTGTCCTCCGGTGCCGACACAACTGTCGGCGATCCAGTGCACCAGCTCGGTCAGACGGTCCTTGACGCGTTCGTGCGCGGCCGGGGTGCCGGACGTGTGGTCCCACAGCCCCGACTCGCGGATGGTCCGAGTCCAGTCGAGGGTCTGCCGTGAGCCTTCGCACAGGAGAGGGTCGCGGTGTTCCTCCTGCTGTGCCGGCACGGGCAGCACGGTGTCCACGCCGGGCGGCTCGACCTCGGGGTTCTGGTCCGCGATGCGCAGCAGTTCGCCCTGCGTGTACTGGGCGACCTCGTGGAACGTCGTCGGCGGCGACCCCGGCGACAGCGCCTTGGCCAGGGCGCGGGCGAACCAGCTTCCCTCCACCGGGTCGGCGTACGACCGCTGTCCGGCGCCGCAACTGTAGAGCCAGTACGCGTCGTGCTTGCGCGACCAGACGCCGTCCGGGGACCGATCGGGCTCCGGACTCGTCGTACGGCAGGTGTCGAGACAGACCACGGCCGTGACGCCCGGTGGCAGGGCGTCGAGGAGTCCACTCGGATCCGCCCTAAGGAGGGACTTCGCGAGAAGGCCGCGGCTGCCGTCGGGTGCGGGGCGGCCGGGCTGGCTGTCGGAGAGCACCAGGTGGTCGCGCCCGTTCACCGTCTCGCCGTGGCAGGAGAAGTAGAGGAACGCGGTGTCGCCGGGTTCGCAGGACGCCAGGAACTCGCTCACCCGGCCGGCCAGCGGGCCGCCCCCGGTGTCCTCGTGCTCGACGTCGACCGTGTAGTCCGAGTGCCCCAGCGCGGTCCGGATCAGCGAGACGTCGCACTCCGCGAAGTCGAGCCGGGGATAGCGCGCGGCGAGTTCGGGGTGCCGGGCCAGATACGGGGTGTCCTTGACGCCGATGAGCAGGGCGCGTCTGCGCCCTTCGGGCGGCGGCCCGTCCGGTACCGGTTCCACGCCTGCGGTCCCTCTCGTCGCCGGGAAGTTCGGGTCATCTTCCCAGAAGTGACGTGCGGGGAAACGGAGTTGGGGGCATGCCGTGACGTGTCCGGGGGCGGTCAGTTCACGTGGTCTACGCGGAAGGTTTCGCCGTAGACCTTCCACTCCAGAGGGGTGCGCAGGGTCAGGTTGCCGTCGTAGAGGAACTGGCGCTGGGCCGTGTCGATGCGGGTGGTGTCCTGGTGGCTCTTGTCGGACTTCATCGCCTTGCTGCGGACGTCCAGGAAGATGTCGAGGTACGTCTTCTCCTTGCCGCCGTCCGCCGGGGTGTCCGCCTCGGCCATCGCGGCCTCGCGCAGGCCGTAGAAGCCGCCGGGCTCCGAGCCGGGGCCGTGCAGGACCATCGCGTCGTAGTAGATGAACTGGCCCAGGGTGCCCAGGCCGTCGAGTTTCGCGAGGCGGACCGCCGGGTTGAAGTAGAAGCGGTCACGATCGGCGTCCTGGGCCGCGCGGAAGGCGGGGACCTCGGCCTCCTTCTTCCAGGCCGCCGTGAATCCCGGGTCCAGGCCCTCGTGCGAGTCGGTGCCGTCGACCGCGCGCAGGGCGGGGAGATAGCGGGCGAGGCCGTTGTCCGGGTGGGCCTTCGTATAGCGCTCGACCAGGGCCGACAGGTCATGGGTGCCGGTGCAGAACCCGATGATGCCCGCGGTGTAGCCCTGGCCGTCGCCTATGTCCTCGACATAGCCGTACTGCGCCTTCCAGTCGAGCGAGGAGTTCTCGGCGCTCGCGACGATCCGCTGCGCGAGTTCCTTCTTGTCGGGCGCTTCGAGACCCGGCGGGAGCGACTTCAGGTACGCGTCGTCCCGCTTCTTCTCGCTCGGTGTCCGGTCGTCCGGACGAGCCGCCCCGGTCGGCTTCCCGGACCCGTCTCCTCCGTTTCCGGCCCCGGCATCGACGACGGTCGAGTACAGGAAGACGCCTGCGGTGGCCAGGGGCGCGACGAGGAGGAGCAGCAGTCCGGGTCGTTTCATTTCGGCAGGATACGGGGGGCTTCGGCGGGAGTTGGCAGGGGACGGCGGGAGGACGGCGAGGGTTTGCTTTCTTGACATGTGACCTTCTGGTCACCTATTTTCGTTGGTGTGACCGATGGCGACCGCGTGTTCAAGGCGTTGTCCGATCCGACCCGCAGGCTGCTGCTCGACAGGCTCTTCGAGCGGGACGGGCGGACACTCACGGAGCTGGAATCCGATGTCGACATGACGAGATTCGGTGTGATGAAGCATCTGCGGCTCCTTGAGGAGGCAGGGCTCGTCGTCACCCGCAAGGCCGGCCGGGAGAAGCTGCACTTCCTGAACGCGGTGCCCATCCGGCTCATCCACGACCGCTGGATCGACAAGTACACCGAGCCGCAAGTCTCGGCGCTCGTCGACTTGAAGAACGAGTTGGAGACAGCCATGACGACCACCGAGAAGACCGGGACGACCGTGCAGGTGCACCGCGTCTTCATCAAGGCGACCCCGCAGGCGATCTGGACCGCGATCACCGACCCCGACTGGACCCGGCGCTACGGATACCGGGCCGTCGCCGAGTACGACCTGCGCCCCGGTGGCAGCTTCCGCGCCCTCGCCGGTGACGGCATGCCCGGCATGGCCGCGGACGCCTGCATGGTCGAGGGCGAGGTCATCGAGGTCGACCCGCCCCACCGCCTCGTGCAGACCTGGCGCCCGACCTGGATGGACGAGCCCTTCACCAAGCTCACGTACGAGATCAAGGAGGGCGAGAACGGCGTGTGCTCGCTGACCCTGACCCATGACGTGCGGGACGCACCGCAGACGGGTGCGCAGGTCGCGGGCGAGGCCGAGGGTGCCGGTGGCGGCTGGCCGGAGACGCTCAGCGACCTCAAGTCGCTGCTGGAGACGGGCGAGAGCCTGTACGCCTGAGCCTCCGGTTCCTGGAGGCGCCGGCTTCCTGGAGGCGTCAGCTCTTGGGTCGCCGGTCGCCCGGACGGTGGGGCCTGCGGCCCAGGAGTGCCAGGAACTCCCGGGTCGCCGGTGAGGGCGTGAAGCCGCTCGCCGTCGCCGCGTACACCTGCCGGGGCGGGATGTCGTCGGGGTGCAGCAGCGCCAGGGCGATGTCGGAGCGTACGGCGTCGGCGGCGAGCGAGGGGACCAGCGTGATGCCGACCCCGGCGGCCACGAAGCCCTGCTTGGCCATCCAGTCCCGCGCGACGAAACCGATCCTCGGCTGGAAACCGGTCCGCAGACAGGAGCTGATCAGGGTGTCCTCCGGCCGTGAACTCCCCGCGATCCACTCCTCGGCGACCAGATCGGCGAGCCGCACCTGCCGGGTCCCGGCGAGCCGGTGGCCGGGGGGCAGGGCCACGTACATGTAGTCGTCGCACAGCTTGCGCAGGTCGAAGCCGTCGATGTGGTGCGGCCCCGGATAGCTGACCACGGCGACATCGGCGTCCCCGGCGGCCAGGAGGGCGAGGAGTTCCGGCGTGAACCCCTCCCTGAGCGTGACCGTGACCTCCGGGTAGCTGCGGCGGAACGCCGAGACGGCCCGTGGGACGAGGGCCGCGTCGGCGGTGGCGAAGGCGCCCACGCGCAGCCGCCCGGTGGCCAGTTCGCGCAGATCGGCCAGGTCGCGGCGGGCGGTGTCGAGCCGGTCGAGCACGGCCTCCGCGTGGCCGAGCAGCCGCCGCCCCGGCTCGGTGAGCCGCACCCCGCGCGGCAACCGGTCGAACAGGGCCGTCCCGGCCTCGTCCTCCAGCGCGGAGATCTGCCGGGAGACCGCCGACTGCGTGTACCCGAGCGCGGGACCCGCGGCAGTGAACGACCCCAGCCGGGCCACCTCGACGAACACGCGCAGCAGAGGCGTGGACAGATCCCGCGCTCCGGGCGAGGAGACGGTTGAGGAACCAGGCGCGGATCTGAGCGTGTCATGCGAGGCGGGCATGGCATTCATGCTAGACATTCGCTTTTCACATCGCAAAGGGAGTGTCTAGCGTGGACGGCATGAACAGGGACGCCATGAACGTGGACAGCGCGAACACAGACACCGCAGGGGTCGCGGAGAACGCCTGGCAGACCAGGGACGTACGGGTCGCCTTCCTCGGCCTCGGCACCATGGGGGCGCCCATGGCGCGCCGGGTGCTGGCCGCCGGCCACCCGCTGACCGTATGGAACCGCTCCCCGGAGCGCTCGGCGCCGTTCGCGGCGGGCGGCGCCCGCGTCGCGGACACGCCCGCCGACGCCGTACGGGACGCGGACGTCGTCGTCACGATGCTCGCCGACCCGGCGGCGGTCCGCGCGGTGGTCACCGCGATCGCCCCCGCGCTGCGCCCCGGCGCCCGGCTCATCGAGTCGTCGACGATCGGCCCCGACGTGCTGCGCGAGGTCGCGGCCCTGCTGCCCGACGGCGTGACGCTGATCGACTCACCGGTGATGGGCAGCGCCGACCGGGCCGCGTCGGGGGAGTTGTCGCTGCTCGTCGGCGGCGACGCGGACGCGGTCCTGCCGCTCCTTGAGGTGTTCGGCACGGTGACGCGTACCGGCCCGGTCGGTACGGGAGCGGCCCTGAAGGTCGTCCTCATCAACGGCGTGATCAACGGCGTCGCCGTCGTCGCCGAGGCGATGGCCCTCGCGGACGCGCTCGGTCTGCCGGAGGAGTTGGTGAAGGGCGCGATGGCGGCGTCCCCGCTGGCGGGGGTCGCGGGCCGCGCGTTCGGACAGGGCGCCCACTACCCGATCCGGCTCGCGGCGAAGGACGTGTCGCTGGCCCTGTCCGCCGCCGGCACCGCACTGCCGGTCGCGAGTGCGGTACGGGACGAACTGCTCGCCGATCCAGGGGCGGCGGAGGAAGATCTCGGCCAGCTCGTCAAATACGTGCGGGCGACGGGGAAGTAGCGGGCGGCGACCGTCCTCGGACACCCTCCACCCTGCTGGGCCGCCCCCTCACACATCCCGCAAAACCGTCTCCCGGCACTCACCCGGCGTACCCCACGCATCCCTCAGCGGGCGGGCCTTCCGCAGCCAGAGGGAGAGGTCCAGCTCCTCCGTGTAGCCGATGGCGCCGTGGAGCTGGAGCGCCGTGCGGGCCGCCGTGTACGCGGCCTCGCCCGCCGCCACCTTGGCCGCCGCCACATCCGCCGGGTCCCGTGTCACCGCAGCGCCCAGCACCAGGGGGCGCGCGAACTCCAGGGCCAGCAGCGCATCCGCCAGCCGGTGCTTCACCGCCTGGAACGAGCCGATCTCCCGGCCGAACTGCCGCCGCTGACCCACGTACGCGACCGTCCGGTGCAGCAGCGTCAGCCCCACGCCCAGTGACTGGGCCGCCGTCAGCAGCCGGGCCCACGTCATGGCGCGGGACATCGCCTCCGCCACTTCGCCGCCGTGCGCCAGCGGTTCGCCGTCCGCCGCCACCCGGTACAGCCTCCGCGCCGGGTCGGCGGACGCTTCGGCCGGGCCGCCGTGCCCCGGCGCGATCGGCGCGATCCGCAGAGTGTCGCCCTCGACCGTGAGCACCGCGTCCGCCACCTCCGCGTCCAGCGCGAACGGCGACCCCGGCGAACGGACCGACAGCAGCGCATCGCCCGACGCCACCCTCGGCAGCCACACCTTCGCCGCGTCCGGCGCCGCGTCGGCCAGGAGGGAGACCGCCACCGCCGTCTCCACCAGCGGACCCGGTACCGCGTGGCGGCCCAACTCCACGTAGGAGATGGCCAGTTCGACCGGGAGCGGTCCGAGCCCGCCCTCGTACGCCGCCGGAACCGCCAGCGCGGGCACGCCCGCCTCCGCCAGCCGGGACCACAGCGCCCGGCCCGGTCCGTGGTCGCCCGCCGCCCAAGCCCTTACGGCGCCCGGTGTGTCGGCCGCCGTCAGCATCCGGTCCAGGGTGCGCCCGAAATCGCGCTGCTCCGGTGTCGCCAGGAACCCCATCAGCGGCGCCCCTTCGGCAGGCCGAGCAGCCGCTCGGCGACGATGTCGCGCTGGATCTCGTTCGTACCGGCGTAGATCGGTCCCGCGAGCGCGAACACGTACCCCTCCGCCCACCCGTCGCCGCCGTCCGCCACCTCGGCCGCCGGGCCCAGCAGATCGAGCGCCGTCTCGTGCAGCGCGATGTCGTACTCGGACCAGAACACTTTGTTCAGGCTCGACTCCGCGCCCATCGGCTCACCTGCGGCGAAGCGGGACGCGGCGGCCCGGGTGAAGAGCTGATACGCGCGGGCGCCGATCCGCGCGTCGGCCACCCGGTCGCGCAGCGCCGGATCGCGGCCCCCGTCCCGCCACAGCGCGGTCAGCCGGTCCGCCGCCGCGAGGAAACGGCCCGGCGAACGCAGCGTCAGACCCCGCTCGTTGCCCGTCGCCGACATCGCGATCCGCCAGCCCTGGCCCGGCTGCCCGATCACGTCCTCGTCGGGCACGAAGACACCGTCCAGGAAGAGTTCCGCGAACGCCGGCTTCCCGTCGAGACGCCCGATCGGACGGACCGTCACACCGGGCGCACGCAGGTCGAACATCAGATACGTCAGCCCTTGATGGGGCTTCGGCGCCTGCGGATCAGTGCGATCCGGATGATCCGTACGGAAGATGCCGAACGCGCGGTCGGCGAAGGCGGCCCGTGACGACCAGGTCTTCTGGCCGTGCAGCAGCCAGCCCCCGTCCGTGCGGACCGCGCGCGAGGTGAGCGAGGCGAGGTCCGAGCCCGCTTCCGGCTCGGACCACGCCTGCGCCCACACCACCTCACCTCTCGCCATCGGAGGCAGCACACGGGCGCGCTGCTCGGGAGTTCCGTGGTCGAAGAGGGTCGGTGCGAGGAGGTTGATGCCGTTCTGGCTGACGCGACCCGGTGCGGTGGCCGCGTAGTACTCCTCCTCGAAGATCAGCCACTTGAAGATGTCGGCGCCCCGGCCCCCGTACTCCCCGGGCCAGGACACCACCGACCAGCGGTCGGCGGCGAGGGTCGCCTCCCAGGCGCGGTGGAGGGCGAAGCCGTCCTCCGTCTCCAGCGAGGGCAGCGGTGCGGCGGGGACATGAGCCGTCAGCCAGGCGCGCGCCTCCTCGCGGAAGGCGTGCTCCTCCGGCGTGTCGTCCAGATCCACGCGCCACCCACTCCCTCCACCGACGACCGGGACCCCGCGGTGGTCCGCCGGTTCCCTAACAAGTGTTTGGTAGGTTAGCCTGACGGTGTGACAGACAACAAGCCGTCGTACGTCAATGGGCACGGCCTCCTCGACGGGCGCACCGCCGTCATCACCGCCGCGGCGGGCGCCGGCATCGGCGGGGCCACCGCCCGCCGGTTCCTGGAGGAGGGCGCCCATGTCCTCCTCAGCGACGCCCACGCGCGGCGGCTGACGGAGACGCGGGCGGACCTCGCGGACGCGTTCGGCGCGGACCGCGTCACCGCGCTGCCCTGCGATGTCACCGACGAGGACCAGGTCACCGCCCTGTTCGCGGAGGCCGGACGGGTGCACGGCGGCCTGGACATCGTCGTCAACAACGCCGGACTCGGCGGTACGGCGGACCTGGTCGACATGACGGACGACCAGTGGTCACGTGTCCTCGATGTCACGCTGAACGGCACCTTCCGCTGCGTACGCGCCGCCCTGCGGGGCTTCCGCGACAGCGGGCGCGGCGGGGTCGTCGTCAACAACGCGTCCGTCGTCGGCTGGCGCGCCCAGGCCGGGCAGGCGCACTACGCCGCCGCGAAGGCCGGCGTCATGGCGCTCACCCGGTGCGCCTCGATCGAGGCCGCGGCCTACGGGGTACGTGTCAACGCCGTGTCACCGAGCCTCGCCATGCACCCGCACCTGGTGAAGGTCACCTCCGCCGAACTGCTGGACGACCTCACCGCACGAGAGGCGTTCGGGCGGTACGCGGAACCGTGGGAGGTGGCCAACGTCATCGTGTTCCTCGCCTCGGACTACTCCTCGTACATGACCGGCGAATCGGTCTCCGTCAGCAGCCAGCATGCGTAGGCCGACAATGGACGGGTGCCCACGAACCACAAGAACCAGCCGAAGAAGCCCCCGGTGACCCCGTCGCCCGAGCGGCGCCGCGAACTGCTTGATACGGCCGCCGAGGTGTTCGCCGCGCAGGGCTACAACGCCACCACCGTCCGCAAGATCGCCGACGCGGCCGGAATGCTCGCCGGCAGCCTCTACTACCACTTCGACTCCAAGGAATCGATGGTCGACGAGATCCTGTCGACCTTCCTGGACGAGCTGTGGGACCGCTACGACGCCGTGCTCGCCGCCGGGCTCGGGCCCCGCGCGACCATCGAGGCGCTGGTCACCGAGTCGTTCCGGGAGATCGACCGGCAGCTCGCCGCCGTCGCGATCTACCAGAAGGAGGCGCGGCACCTGTCCGCGCAGCCCCGCTTCACCTACCTCGCCGACTCCCAGCAGAAGTTCGAGAAGGCATGGCTCGGCACGCTGGAGCGCGGAGTCGTGGACGGCTCCTTCCGCAAGGACCTCGACATCCGTCTGACGTACCGCTTCGTGCGCGACACCGTATGGGTCGCCGCGTCCTGGTACCGGCCGGGCGGGCACCACAGCCCCGAGGAGATCGCCCGCCAGTACCTGTCGATGGTCCTGGACGGCATCGCCGTACGGGAGACCCCTCAACACCGGGCTGAGCATGACCTGAGCACGACCTGAGTACCACCGGCAGCGCGCTGGGCGCGCACGAAGCGGAGGATCGGTCATGGCCGAGGCGTACATAGTCGAAGCGGTCCGCACACCCGTCGGGCGGCGCAGGGGCGGGCTCGCCGCCGTGCACCCCGCCGACCTGGGGGCGCATGTCCTCAAGGCCCTTGTCGAGCGGTCCGGCGTCGATCCGGCGGCCGTCGAGGACGTCGTCTTCGGCTGCCTCGACACGGTCGGGCCGCAGGCCGGGGACATCGCCCGTACCTGCTGGCTCGCGGCCGGACTGCCCGACGAGGTGCCGGGCGTCACCGTCGACCGGCAGTGCGGATCGTCGCAGCAGGCCGTCCACTTCGCCGCGCAGGCCGTCCTGTCGGGCACCCAGGACCTGGTCGTCGCGGGCGGCACCCAGAACATGTCCATGATCCCCATCGCGTTCGCGTCCCGGCAGGCCGCCGAGCCGCTGGGGCTCACCGACGGCCCCTACGCGGGCAGCGAGGGCTGGCGGGCGCGGTACGGGGACCAGCCGGTGAACCAGTTCCACGGCGCCGAACTCATCGCCACCAAGTGGGGGATCACCCGCCGCGACCAGGAGGAGTGGGCACTCCGGTCGCACCAGCGGGCGATCCACGCCGTCGACGAGGGCCGCTTCGCCCGCGAGACCGTCGCCTACGGTGACGTGGCCGTGGACGAGGGGCCGCGCCGCGACACCTCACTGGAGAAGATGGCGGGCCTGAACCCGGTGATGCCCGGCGGCACCATCACGGCGGCCTGCTCCTCACAGGTGTCGGACGGCGCCGCCGCCCTCCTCATCGCCTCCGAACGGGCCGTACGCGAACACGGGCTGACGCCCCGCGCCCGGATCCACCATCTGTCCGTACGCGGCGAGGACCCCATCCGGATGCTGTCCGCGCCGATCCCCGCGACCGCGCACGCGCTGAAGAAGACCGGTATGGGCATCGGCGACATGGACCTGGTCGAGATCAACGAGGCGTTCGCACCCGTCGTCCTCGCCTGGCTCAAGGAGACGGGCGCGGACCCCGACCGGGTCAATGTCAACGGCGGCGCCATCGCCCTCGGCCACCCGCTCGGCGCGACCGGGGCGAAGCTGATGACGACACTGCTGCACGAACTGGAGCGCACGGGCGGCCGGTTCGGACTCCAGACGATGTGCGAGGGCGGGGGGCAGGCCAATGTGACCATCGTGGAGCGGGTGTAGCGCCTGTTGTTGCGAAGTTGTGAACCGAATTCACAGGCAAAGGTGGTGAGTCTGATGTCAAAATGGCGCGCATGGGAACTCACACCGCATCGAACAAGCCACTGCGTCTCCTGGGCACCACGGCCGGGGTCTGCGCCGCCGTGGCCCTCCTGCCCGGGATAGCCGTCGACGGGGTCTCCCCCTACGTCGCGGTCTTCTTCGCCGTCGTCGTCTTCTCCGCCGCCAACCAACTGATCTACAGCTACCCGCACTCCATCAGAACCGCACCGCCGCTCGTGGTCCTGATCCTCACCCTGATCGGCTTCGTGCAGGACACGCTCCTGTGGCTGCTCGTCTCCTGGCTGGCCGGCACCATGGGCGGCGGCGTGGACGTCGACGGGTTCGTCGCCGCGCTCCTCGGCGGTATGATCGTCCGTACGGCCGTCCTGGTGTTCCTCGCCCTCGCCCCGACACCAGGCGCCACCGCCGCATCGGACTGACCGGAATGCGGACCGAGGCGCCGTCAGCCCGTCAACCGGTCCCGTACCTCCACCGCCTCCCGCACGATCCGGCTGATCAGCTCCTCGCAGCTCGGCAGGTCCTCGATCACGCCCGCCACCTGCCCCGCCGCCATCACCCCCAGGTCCGTCCGGCCCTCCACCATCGACGCCCGCAGCAGCATCGGCGTGTTCGCGGCCAGCAGCACCTGGCTCCATGTCAGCTCACGGCCGTGTTTCATCGCCAGACCGTCGCGGACCATCCGGGCCCAGCTCAGCCCCGACAGCTTCCGGAAGCCCGCCGCATGCCGCACCGCACGCGCCAGCGTCCGCGTCCTGCCCGCCTGTTCGAGGGAGCGCACCAGATCGGACCGGAGCATCCGGTGCGGCATGCCGTCCACCGCCGTCGTCACCGTCACATCCCGCACCGTCGCCGCGAGGTACGCCGCCTTCACCGCGTCCGGCACCGCCGAGTCCGACGTCAGCAGGAACCGCGTACCCATCGCGATCCCGGAAGCCCCGTACGCCAGCGCCGCGACCAGCCCCCGGCCGTCATGGAAGCCGCCCGCCGCGATCACCGGGATGTCCACCGCGTCGACCACCTGTGGCAACAGCACCGTCGTCGCCACCTCGCCCGTGTGGCCGCCGCCCTCGCCGCCCTGCACGAGCACCGCGTCCGCGCCCCACGCGGCGACCTTCTCCGCATGCCGCCGCGCCCCGATCGACGGCACGACGACCACCCCCGCGTCCTTCAGCTCCGCGATCAGCTCCCGCGACGGCGCCAGCGCGAAGGACGCGACCCGTACGCCCTCCTCGACCACGATCCGCACCCGCTCCCGCGCGTCCCCCGCGTCCGCCCGCAGATTCACCCCGAACGGCGCCTGAGTACGGGACCTGACCTTCCGTACCGCCGCGCGCAGCTCATCGGGCGTCATCGTCGCCGACGCGAGGATGCCCAGGCCGCCCGCGTTCGCGGTCGCCGCCACCAGCCGGGGGCCCGACACCCAGCCCATCCCCGTCTGCACGATCGGGTACCGGACCCCGACGAGCCGCGTCAGCGCCGTGTCCAGGAGCCCGCTCACCCCCCGACCTCACGGTTCCGCAGCCCCTTCGGATCCAACTCCTCGCGGATCAGCCGCAGTTCACCGTCCGTGGGCTCACGCGTGTACGGGATGCCGTCGTCCGGGGCCGCCAGGTCGAACGCCGTCGCCGCGCGGACCTCGTCCACCGTCACCCCCGGATGCAGCGACGCCAGCCGCATCGCGTGGTCCGGGGTCGCGAAGTCGAAGACGCCCAGGTTCGACACGACCCGGGGGATGCGGTGGAAGCGGGTCGCCGACGGGCCTGCCGCCGCCGCCCGGTCGTACCCGACCCCGCACACCATGTCGACCCGCTCCACGAAGACCCGCCGTGAGTGCTTCGGCACCCAGTAACTCGTCGGGTTGTTGAGGGTGTTGACGGGTGCGCCGCGCACCCCGAGGAGCTGCCGTGTCGGCCGCTGCCAGTCGCCGATGCAGGAGATGTTCTGGTTGCCGTACCGGTCGATCTGGCTCGCGCCCATCATCACGTGCCGTCGCCCGCCGGTCACCAGCGCCAGATGCTGCCGGTACGGAAGCCAGCCCTCGCGCTCCCCGTCCGCGCCGACGAGCATCGCCTCACCGTCCGTCAGCAGCAGATCCGGCGCGAACGTCCGCCGGGCAAGGCGCGCCCCCACCGACGGGATCACGCCCATCGGGCTCGCAAGGATCTCCCCGCCACCGCGCCACGCCTCGGCGCACGCGATCACGCAGTACTCGGCGCGGCTCACGCCACCGTTCGTCATCGGGACTCCTCCTGCCGGGACTCCTGCCAGACCCGCACGGCGGACTGGTACGCGCGCTCGTCACCCCGGAGGAACCGTTCCGCGAACTCCTCCCAGGGTGTGGACGCGTAGAGCCGCTGGAAGGGCTCGTCGCGGTCGTAGTCGGGGGCGCACGACGTGAAGTGCGCGCCGTTCGGGGTCTCGACCACGCCCGTCACCGTGTGCCGCTTGACCAGCAGGCTCTGCGGCGGGCCCGCCTTCGCCAGCTCGGCCGTGTCGACGATCCGCTCGCACGACACGTACGCGGTGTCCGCCGCTTCGCAGAACAGGTCGTCGAAGTACGGGTCGGGCCCCAGGTACTGGCCGTTGCCCAGCCGGTCGGCGCGGTTGAGGTGCACCAGCGCCGCGTCCATCCGCAGCGCCGGCATCGCGACCAGCTCCTCACCGTCCTCGTACGGCGAAGTCACCGTCCGCAGACCCGGGTTGACCCGCATCACGTCCGAGCCGAGACCCGCGCGGACCGGCAGGAACGGCAGCCGCTGCGCGGCGGCCCGCAGCCCCCACATGAACATCGCCTCGTCCACCTCGGCCAGCTCGAACGCACCGCTCTCCCGCGCCGCCCGGTACTGCGGCTCCAGCGGGATCGAGTCGAGCGTCACGAACGCCGTGACCAGCTTGCGGATCCGCCCCGCGGCGGCCAGCAGCCCGACGTCCGGACCGCCGTACGCGATCACCGTGAGATCCGTCAGCTCCGACGCGAGGATCGCCCGGACCAGCGCCATCGGCTTGCGCCGCGACCCCCAGCCGCCGATCCCGATCGTCATCCCGCTGCGCAGCCGCGCGACGACGTCCTGCGGGGACATGGTCTTGTCCGTCATGACGCTCCGCCCTCCTTCCTTCCGTCGGGCGCCCCGAAGGTGTTCCGCACCCGGTCGGCGACCCCGCTGAGGCCCGCCTCGAAGGTGAACCCCTGCTCGAAGCGGTAACTGCGGCGCACGTCGACCGGGTCGATCCCGTTGATCGCGGCCTTCGCGAGCCGGATCAGCCGCCCGTCCTTCGCCGCGATCTCGTACGCCAACTCCCTTGCCGCGTCCAGCAGTTCCGCGCGCGGCACGACCCGCCACACCGAACCGTGGGCGTGCAGCTCGGCGGCCGTGACGGTCCGGGACGTGTAGTACAGCGTCCGCATCAGATGCTGCGGGACCAGCCGCGCCAGATGCGTCGCCGCCCCGAGCGCGCCCCGGTCCAGCTCCGGAAGGCCGAAGGTGGCGTCGTCCGCAGCCACGATCGCGTCCGCGTTGCCGACCAGGCCGACCCCGCCGCCGAGACAGAAGCCGCCGACCGCCGCGACGACCGGGACCTCGCACTCGTAGACCGCCGCGAACGCCTCGAAACAGCCGCGGTTCGCGCCGATCAGCGCCTCGTGGCCCGGATCGTCCCGCAACTCCTTGATGTCGACGCCCGCGTTGAAGCCGCGCCCCTCGGCGGCCAGCACGACACAGCGGACCTCGGGGTCGCGGCCCGCCGCGCGCACGGCGTCCGCCAGGTCGTACCAGCCCTGTACGGGAAGGGCGTTGACGGGTGGATGGTCGACGGTGACGAAGGAAACGCCCTTTTCCGGGCCGGTGGTGGAGACACCCATGAGCGGATCAGCTACCTTTCCACCAAACATTTGTTAGGTGAGCCGTTCAGGTGAGGAAGGTAGCACCGCATGGAACTGAAGGGGAGGGTCGCCGTCGTGACGGGCGGCACGCGCGGCGTCGGCGCCGGCATCACCCGGGCGCTCCTCGCGGCCGGCGCACACGTCGTCGTCTGCGCCCGCCGCCCACCGGACACGCCCGTCACCGCCCACGGCCGGACCGCCGAATTCCGCGCCCTGGACCTGCGGGACACGGACGCCGTGGACGCCTTCTTCCCCTCGGTCGCCACCGCACACGGACGGATCGACGTCCTGGTCAACAACGCGGGCGGCGCACCGTACCGGCCGCTCGGCGAGGGCGGCGCCGCCCGGCACGCGCGCGTCATCGCGCTCAACCTCACCGCGCCCCTCACGGCGAGCATCGCCGCGTACCCCCATCTCCGCGCCGCGCGCGGCTCGGTGGTGATGATCGGCAGCGTCAGCGGCACCCGGCCCTCACCCGGCACGGCGGCCTACGGCGCGGCCAAGGCGGGCCTGGACAACCTCGCCCGCTCGATGGCGGTCGAGTGGGCGCCCGAGGTCCGCGTCAACACGCTGGTCCTCGGCATGGTCCGCACCGAACTCGCCTACCTGCACTACGGCGACGAGGACGGCGTCGCGTCGGTGGGCCGCACGGTACCGCTGGGCCGCCTCGCCGAACCCGACGAGATCGGCGACGCGGCGGTGTTCCTGGCGTCGCCCCGGGCCGCGTACATCAGCGGGGCGAGCCTGCTGGTGCACGGCGGCGGCGAACGGCCGGCGTTCCTGGACGCCGCCACGGTCAACAGGGCCGAAGAGACCTACGGGAAAGGGGAGTTGACGTGACGGAAGTTGACGTGACGGACGCATCGGCGGACCGGGGCGGGCTGTGCGCGGGGCGAGTGGTCGTGGTCACCGGGGCCGGGCGGGGGCTGGGGCGCGCCCACGCGCTGGCCTTCGCGGCCGAGGGCGCCCACGTCGTCGTCAACGACCTCGGGGTCGCGCTCGACGGGTCGCCCGACGGATCGCCCGACGGTACGGGGGCGGGAGCGGGGGACCGGGTGGCGGGCCCGGCGGACCGCGTGGTCGCGGAGATCCGGGCGCTGGGCGGCAGCGCGGTCGCCCACGGCGGAGACATCGCGACCACGGAGGGCGCCGCGTCCCTGGTCGCGACCGCCCTGGACACCTTCGGCCGCCTGGACACCCTCGTGAACAACGCCGGATTCCTGCGCGACCGGATGCTCGTGAACCTCGGCGACGACGAGTGGGACGCCGTGATCCGGGTCCACCTCAAGGGCCACTTCCTGCCGCTGAAACACGCGGCGGCGCACTGGCGGGCGGAGAGCAAGGCGGGCCGTACGCCGGTCGCCCGGGTCGTCAACACCAGCTCCGGAGCGGGTCTGCTGGGCTCGGTCGGACAGGGCAACTACAGCGCCGCGAAGGCCGGCATCGTCGGCCTCACCCTCGTCGCGTCGGCGGAGTTCGCCCGGTACGGCGTCCAGGTCAACGCCATCGCCCCGGCCGCCCGTACCCGTATGACCGAGCGGACCTTCGCCGAGACGATGGCCGCGCCCGGCGATGCCTCCTTCGACGCGATGGCCCCCGACAACGTGTCCCCGCTGGTGGTCTGGCTGGGCGCGCCCGCCAGCGACGGGGTCACCGGCCGCGTCTTCGAGACCGAGGCTGGCCGGATCACCGTCATGGAGGGCTGGCGCCCCGGCCCGACCGTCGACAAAGGCGCCCGCTGGACCCCGGCGGAGGCGGGCGACGCGGCGCGCGAACTGCTGGCGCGGGCGGAGGCGCCGGGGGCGGTGTACGGGGCCTGATGCGGAGGGTGGGGGCGGGGGCGGGTTCGGGCCAGGTGGAGAGTCCAGGTCAGATGGAGGGTTCGGGTCGGCCGGTGCCGGATGTCTCCAGCAGGGCGACGATCGCCGCGTGCCCGTTCTCCTGGTTGTTGCCCGCGGCCGGCGTGCCGTCCCGGAGGACCTCCACCTCGATGGTCTCGGTGCCGTCCGCGTGCCGCGTACGGGTGGTCCGCGTCTCCTTGTCCGGGCCGTACGCCTCCACGAGGCCCGCCCGCAGCTCCGCCTCGACATCCCGGTCCCGCCAGTCACGGGCCTCGGCCAGGGCGGCGGCGCGGTCACGGGCGCCGTGCGCGAGGAGCGCCCGCACACTCGCCGGGCCGCCGCGCCGGGCCGCCGCCACGAGCGGCGGTACGCCGTCCGGTCCCGGCAGATCCGGGTCGGCGCCGCCGTCGAGCAGCGCATCCACCGTCTCGCCGTGGCCCTGGCGGACGGCCCAGGTCAGCGCCGTGAACCCGTGTTCCTCACGGAGGTCGGGCCGCGCACCCGCGCCGAGCAGGGCACGGACGACCTCGGCGTATCCGCCACAGGCCGCGCCACAGAGCGGAAGGTCCGCGTCCGCGCTCAGTCGGTCGGGATCGGCGCCGGCCGCGAGCAGCAGCCGTACGAGGGCGGCCTCGCCCTGCACGGAGGCGACATACAGCGCGGTCAGCCCGTCGTCCCCGGCCGAATCGACCTCGACGCCGCTCTCCAACACCCTCGCCAGGCCCCGCTCGTCCCCCTGATACACGGCCTCGACCAACTGATCACCCATCCCCTCACCCTGCCCACCCCTCCTCCCCGCCCGCAACGCATTTGTCGGCGGGGGAGAGGGGGCGAGGGAGGGGGCGCGGGGTCCTGGCTACGTCGTACAGTCCAGCACCGTCCTGCACAAAACACACCGCACCCGCACCGGACCCTGGACCGACACCCTGATCCGCTGGTGGCAGGTCGGGCACGGGAAAGCCACCCGCAGGGGTGAACCTCCGTCGAAGGAGTACGGCCCCGTCCGCACGCCGGAACCCGGATGGTCCTGCGCGTACCGCCGGTCCTTCGCGTACCGCCGCCGCCCCGCCCACCCGGCGGCCGTCAACGGCGGCTGCTGCCCGTCCCGCCGCGCCAGGGCAAGACCCCGTGTGTACGCCGGATACGCCTGCGGACTCGTGAACCACGGCGAAGGGTCCTCACCGAAGACCAGCGCCCGTTTCGCCAGTACGTACCCGTACTCCTCAGGGGTGAGATACCCCAGCTTCTGCGACGACGTGGCGTCCTCCCGGTACGCGTCGAGCAGCAGCCACCCCGCCCCCAGATACGCCGCCGCCGTGTCCGTCAGGATCTCGTTGTCCCGTGTTCCCGGGAACGACAGGTCCAGGCGGTGCAGGTACACATGCATCACTTCATGGGCGAGTGCGGCCCCGATATCACGCCGATGCGTCCGGAAGCGGTCGTTCAACTCGATGAAGTACTCGGGCCCCGCCGCCAGTTCCACATTCGCGGCATGGTGCATCTCGCGGAAGCTGATGATCATGCGCGCGTCCGGCAACCGGTAGTGCCGCACCAGTTCGCGCGCCACCCGCTGCGCCCCCAGATGGAGATCGTCCTCGTCGGAGAAGGCCACGTCGGACGGGACGACGCTGGTCGCGAAGGTCTGGACGGTGTCCGGGGACAGCCGCCGGTACAGCGCGGTGATCGCCGCCCGCACCGTCTCCAGATGCGGATAGCCGTGCTCGACCGTTCCGCCGTTCGCCACGTCCATACCCCCTGAAGGCGCTGAACCGATTTCCACTGTAGGTGGATTCGCGCCGGTGGGGCGCGGCAGGTGACCGGAAACCGGCCCTTGCCGTGGACGTCCGGCGATCTCGATAATCCAACAACGCTTTGGCGGGTCCATGCCACCCACGGGTTCCTGTGCGGGGGACGGCGGGGACCGGCCACGGCGCGCAACCCCCCACGCACCACCCCCACGCTCCCCCCACGCACCACCCCCCACGAAAGGACGTACGGTGAAGTTCCTCAAGAAGATCAGCGGCGTGAGACGACTCCTCGCCGTCACCGCGGTCGCCCTCGCCGCGGTCTCGCTCCAGCCCCTCTCCACCGCGCAGGCAGCGCCCGCGCCCGTCGTCGGCGGAACCCGTGCCGCCCAGGGCGAATTCCCGTTCATGGTGCGCCTCTCCATGGGCTGCGGCGGCGCCCTGTACACCCAGCAGATAGTCCTGACCGCCGCGCACTGCGTGAGCGGATCCGGCAACAACACCTCGATCACCGCCACGGCCGGCGTCGTCGACCTGCAGAGCGCCAGCGCGATCAAGGTCAAGTCGACCAAGGTCCTCCAGGCCCCCGGCTACAACGGCAAGGGCAAGGACTGGGCGCTCATCAAGCTCGCCCAGCCCATCAACCTGCCCACCCTCAAGATCGCCACCACCACCGCGTACAACTCGGGCACCTTCACCGTCGCGGGCTGGGGCGCCGCGACCCAGGGCGGCGCCCAGCAGCGCTACCTGCTCAAGGCCAACGTGCCCTTCGTGAGCGACGCCACCTGTCAGCAGGCATACGGCTCCGACCTCGTGCCGAGCGAGGAGATCTGCGCCGGATACGTGCAGCAGGGCGGCGTGGACACCTGCCAGGGCGACTCCGGCGGCCCGATGTTCCGCAAGGACGACGCGGGCGCCTGGATCCAGGTCGGCATCGTGAGCTGGGGCAACGGCTGCGCACTGCCGGGCTACCCCGGCGTCTACAGCGAGGTCTCGACCTTCGCGTCGAACATCGCCTCGGCGGCGGCCACCCTGTAGGTCGGTCGGCGTCCTGAGCACCCGTACGTGAGGACCCTCGCGGGGCCGGAGTCGCGCACTCCGGCCCCGCGGGGCACCGTAGGTCCCTCAGCTCAGCGTGACCCGCGCCGCCCCACCCTCCGGCGCCTCCTCCAGCTCCAGCACCCACACCTCGTTCACGCCGTCCCGCAGCACCGGCCCCGGCACATACAGCGACCGCTGCGGACCCACCGACCAGTAGCGGCCCAGCGCGAACCCGTTGACCCACACGAACCCCCGTGTCCACCCCGGCAGTTCGAGCGCCGCGTCGCCCGCGCCGCGCACCTCGGCCACCCCCCGGTACAGCCCGGGGGAGCGGTCCGCGGGCACCGGGCCCACCGGAATCCCGCGCACCCGGTCCCCCTCGTCGAACGCGTCGAGACGCAGCCCCCGCGCGCGTACGCCGTGCAGGAACTGCCGCTCGTGCAGGACGCCCCCGGTGATGCCCTTGGACTCACCGGTCCGCGGCCCGTAGTTGACGCGGCCCAGCGACTCCACCCACAGCTCCACGCGCGCGTGCCCCGCGACCGGCGCCGCCAGGGCGGGCGACTCCTCCGTCAAAACCCCGGCCCGCACCCCGTCCACCGTCACCACCGCCCGGTCCCGCAGCCCCCGCACCCGCAGCGGATACGGCTCCCGGGGCCCCGGCACCGTCACCGCGTACCGCACCAGACCCCGGTCCACGTCCAACTCCTCGAACGTCGGCGGCACCGCGTACCGCCCCTCCGGACCACCGAGCGCATCAAGGACCGCGTCCAGCGGCGCCCAGCCGCCGAGATCAGCGGTCACCGGCGCGGCCAGCGCCGGCGGTGCGGGCGGCACATCGGGCAGCGGCCCGTCCGCGTACTCGGCGAGAACGTCCCGCATCAGCCGGAACTTCTCGGTGGGGCGCCCGCGTTCATCAACCGGGGCGTCGTAGTCGTAGGAGGTGACATCGGGCTGGAGCGGCCCCTCGTGCAGCTCGCCGCCCCGGTTGGCCCCCGCCCAGCCACCGAAGCTCGTACCGCCGTGCGCCATGTACAGATTCACCGACGCCCCGCACTCCAGGATCTCCCGCAGCGCCTGAGCCGCGTCCCGCGCATCCCGTACGACGGGCCCGGCACCCCAGTGGTCGAACCAGCCGCACCAGAACTCCATGCACATGAGCGGCCCCTTGGGCCGGTGCCGCCGCAACCTCTCGAAGCTCAGCCCCGCGTGCGAGCCGAAGTTGACGGTCGCCAGCACATCCGGGACCGAACCCCCGGTGATCATGTGATCCTCGGGCCCGTCCGACGTGCACAGCGGCACGGTCACGCCGAGATCCGTCAGCACACCCGCCAGATGCCGCAGATAGACACCGTCCGAACCGTAGGAGCCGTACTCGTTCTCGACCTGCACCATGATCACCGGCCCCGGCCGGTCTCCACCCGGCCCCGTCTGCCGCCGCGTGATCTCCGGCAACAGCACCTCGAACCACCGCGTGACCGCAGCCAGGAACTCCGGATCCCGTGTCCGCACCCGCGACCCCAGCGGCCCCGTCACCCAGTGCGGCAGCCCACCGTTCTCCCACTCCGCACAGATGTACGGGCCCGGCCGCACGATCGCCCACATCCCCGCCGCACGCACCGCGTCCAGGAACCGCCCCACCGCCGCCACATCACGGAGTTCACCGGGGCGCGGCTCGTGCAGATTCCACGGCACATATGTCTCCACACAGTTCAGGCCCAACGCCCGCAGCATCGCGAGCCGGTGCCCCCACTGCGCCTCGTGCACCCGGAAATAGTGGAGGGCGCCCGACAGCAGCCGGACCGGTCGCCCGTCCACCTCGAAGTCGTCCTCGCCCACCCTGAACTCGGCCATCGCGTCCTCCCGCTTCACATACCGCCGTCACGATCACCTCTGGCGGGCGGCACGGTCCATGGACAAAGATCGGAGGTGATTGGACGGACAGACCGACAGACGGACCCGATGACGCACCGGACGCGTACGGAAAGGACGGCAGCGGATGTACCACACCTGGATGCGGTATTTCACGCCGAGCCCCGTCCACCACCGCCTCGGCCTCGTCTGCCTCGGCGTCGGCCTCCAGTACGGCACCCTGCCCACCGTCGGCCCCCGCACCCTCGACCACCACGTCGCCGTCGTCATCAGCGCCGGCGGCGGCTGGTTCCGCGCCCCCGACGGCCGCCGCACCCCCGTCACGGCCCCCGCCGTGCTCTGGCTCACCCCTGGCGTACCCCACCACTACGGACCCGACCCCGGCACCGGCTGGGACGAATGCTTCGTCGACTTCACCGGACCCGCCACCACCACCTACACCGAACTCGGCTACATCGAGCCCGACCGGCCGGTCGTCGCCCTCTCCGACGCGACCGGCGCCCGCGCCGCCGTGGGCCGCATCGCACGGGCCGCCCGGCGCGGCAACCCGCTCCTGGAAGTCGAGACCGGCGCCGCCGTCCATGAACTCCTCGTCGCCCTGCGCCGCGCCCGCGCCGACCTCGCCCCCGACGGCGACCCCGTCCTGAAGGCGCTCGCCCGCGACGCCTTCCAGCCGCTGTCCGTCGCCGAACACGCCGCCCGGCACGGCATGACCCCCGCCGAACTGCGCACCGTCGTCCGCCGCGCCGCCGGCCGCAGCCCCAAGGACTACCTCCTCGGTATCAGGCTCGGCCGCGCCAAGGAACTCCTCGTCGCCACCGAACTGCCCGTCGCCTCCATCGCCCGCCGCATCGGATACGACGACCCGGCGTACTTCTCGCGCCTGTTCACCCGCCGCGTCGGCATGGCACCGGTCCGCTTCCGCGAACAGCAGGGCCGCGCCGTACACGGTGGCTGGAGCACCACGGTCCCCGACCCCGACGATCCCCCGATGCTCCGGTCACCGTAGGGTGATCCCCCATGACCACCAGCAACACCGACGACGTGGACCCCGCCGTGCGCGCCGAACTCGCCCGGCTGCGGGACAGCATCGACAACATCGACGCCGCCGTGGTGCACATGCTCGCCGAACGCTTCAAATGCACCCAGCAGGTGGGCCACCTGAAGGCCGCCCACCAACTGCCCCCGGCGGACCCGTCCCGCGAGGCAGAACAGATCACCCGCCTACGCCGCCTCGCCGAAAACGCCAAACTCGACCCGGCCTTCGCGGAAAAACTCCTCAACTTCATCATCGCCGAGGTAATCCGCCACCACGAACAAATCGCAGACGGCACCCAGTAACCCCCTCCACGCCTGCAACCGTCCCTTACCCTCCCGGCGCGGCCATGCGCACCGCCCACCCGCCGCCCCCGCTACGGCCACCAGCTCCACCCACGCACCCGCCCCCGGACCCGCTGCGGGCAGCCGTTCCGCCCACGCACCCGCACCCGCTGCGGCCAGCAGTTCCACCCACGCACCCGCACCCGGCCCTGCTGCGGGCAGGCGTTCCGCCCACGCACCCGCTCCCGCACTCGGACCTGCTGCGGGCAGGCGTTCCGCCCACGCACCCGCTCCCGCACCCGCACCCGGACCCGCTGCGGGCGGCCGTTCCGCCCACGCACCTCGCACCCGTCCCCGCACCAGCTGTGGGCACCCGTTCCGCCCACGCACCTCGCACCCGCTCCCGCACCGGGACGTGCCCGCTGCGGGCAGGCGGTCCGCCCACGCACCTCGCACCCGCTCCCGCACCAGCACCCGCCCCCGCTGCGGCCAGCCGTCCCGCCCACTCACCCCGCACCCGCACCCGCACCCGCCCCCGCACCCCCACCCGCCCCGCTGTGGGCAGGCGTTCCGCACGGCGGAACGGGTGGGCACAGCCCAAGACGCAGGGCACCCGCAAGGCAGGGCCCACCGCAGGTGCCCCCCGGGGGCCGGACAGCCCCTGCACCGAGACACCCCCCGCGCCAAGACACCGCCTAGGCCAAGCGCCCAGCGATCCGGCACCATGTCCCCCATGTCCGTACTGACGCGCGAAGAAGCGCACAACCGAGCCCAGCTCCTAGACATCCACCGCTACACGATCGACCTGGACCTCACCGGAGACGGAGACGGAGCCGGAGACGACGCCACCTTCGTCTCCCGCACAGAAATCCGCTTCACCTCCCGCGCGGACGCGGACACCTTCGTAGAGATCAAGCCCGCCGAAATCCACTCCCTCACCCTCGACGGCACCCCCCTCCCCCCGGAAACCCTCGAAGACAACCGCATCCCCCTCACCCTCACCGAGGGCGAACACGCCCTGCGCATCGAGGCCACGATGCGCTACTCCCGTACCGGCGAAGGCATGCACCGCTTCACCGACCCCGCCGACGGCGAAACGTACCTCTACACCCAGCTCTTCATGGACGACGTACAACGCGTCTTCGCCGCCTTCGACCAGCCCGACCTCAAGGCCGTCTTCGACCTCACCGTCACCGCCCCCGAAGGCTGGACCGTCCTCGCCAACGGCACCACCGAACACCTCGGCGACGGCCGCTGGAAAGCCGCCGAAACCCCCCTGATCTCCACCTACCTCGTCGCCGTCGCCGCAGGCCCCTGGCACTCCCTCCGCACCGAACACCGCGGCCTGCCCTTCGGCCTGCACTGCCGCCGCTCCCTCGCCCCCCACCTCGACGCCGACGCCGACGAACTCCTCGACATCACCCGCGCCTGCTTCGACCGCTACCACGAGAAGTTCGAAGAGCCCTACCCCTTCGACTCCTACGACCAGGCGTTCGTCCCCGAGTTCAACGCCGGCGCCATGGAGAACCCCGGACTCGTCACCTTCCGCGACGAATTCGTGTTCCGCTCCGCCGTCACCGACACCGAGCGGCAGACCCGCGCCATGGTCATCGCCCACGAGATGGCACACATGTGGTTCGGCGACCTCGTCACCCTCAAGTGGTGGGACGACATCTGGCTCAACGAGTCCTTCGCCGAATACATGGGCTACCAGACCCTCACCGAAGCCACCCGCTTCACCGACACCTGGGTCGACTTCGGCGCCGTCCGCAACCCCTGGGGCTACGACGCCGACCAGCGCCCCTCGACCCACCCCGTCGCCCCCGACGCCGTCGACGACACCGCGTCCGCACTCCTCAACTTCGACGGCATCTCCTACGCCAAAGGCGCCTCCGCCCTGCGCCAACTCACCACCTGGCTCGGCGAGAAGGACTTCCTCACCGGCATCAACACCCACTTCACCCGCCACAAATTCGCCAACGCCACCCTCGCCGACTTCATCGCATCCCTCGCATCGGCCACCGAACGCGACGTCCACGCCTGGGCCGACGCCTGGCTGCGCACCACCGGCGTCGACACCCTCACCGCAACCGTCGCCACCGAACCCGGCCACTGGACCCTCACCGTCGACCGCGCCGGCAGCCGCCCCCACCGCGTCACCGTCGGCACCTACGACCGCGACCTCACCGACGCCCGCGCCCTCGTCCTGCGCGACCGCCACGACACCGACATCCCCGACACCACCACCCCCGAACCGTTCCCCGGCGTACGCCCCGCCCTCGTCGTCCCCAACGACCAGGACCTCACCTACGCCAAGATCCGCCTCGACGAACACTCCGCCGAGACGGTCCTGCGCTCCCTCTCCGGCGTCCCCGACCCGCTGACCCGCGCCGTCCTGTGGAACACCCTGCGCGACATGGTCCGCGACGGCGACCTCGAACCCGCCGCCTACCTGGAGACCGCCCGCGCCCACCTCCCCGACGAGACCGACCTCGCACTCGTCCAAGGCGTCCTCGGCTTCGCCCGCACCCAGATCGCCGACCGCTATCTGAACCCCGCAGGCCGCGAAGCAGCGCTCGCCACCCTCACCGACCTCTGCCGCGACCTCATCCGCCGCACCGAGGACGGCCGCGACCCCGGCCTGCGCCTCCTCGCCGTACGCCACCTCATCGACTCCGCCGCCCGCCCCGGCACCCTCACCGCCTGGCTGACCGACGGCACCGTACCCGGCGGACCCGAACTCGACCCCGAACTGCGCTGGCGCATCCTCACCCGGCTCGCCGTACTCGGCGCCACCGACGGCACCGCCATCGACGCCGAACTCGCCCGCGACCCCAGCGCCACCGGCCAGGAAGGCGCCGCCCGCTGCCGCGCCGCCCTGCCCGACCCGGCCGCCAAACAAGCCGCCTGGAACGCCCTGTTCGGCACCGACGGCACCGACGGCACCGACTCCACCGGCGACCTGTCCAACTACCTGTTCACCGCCACCGCCCAGGGCTTCTGGAAACCCGAACAGGCCGACCTCGTACGGGAGTACGTACCCCGCTTCTTCACCGACGCCGTCGCCCTCGCCGCCCGCCGCGGACCCGCCATCGCCGCAGCCGCCGGACAGCACGCCTTCCCCGTCCACGCCGTCGACGCCGACACCCTCGCCCTCGGCGAGACCTGCCTCCGCGACGCCGGGCCCACCCCCGCCCTGCGCCGCAAACTCACCGACCAGCTCGACGACTTGGCGCGGGCCCTGCGGGTACGCGGCGCCTGACACCGCGCCGCCCCCGACGGCGTTCCGTCCCGCGCTCACCCTTTCGGGTTCGGTTCCCCGTACCGGACGGATTCCGCACCGGTACGGGGTCCAGGCTGGTGCCCTCTGGCCTCACGCACCCGAAGGGCACCACCAGCATGAGCAGTCTGCCGCCCCTCGCCGGGGGCGTTCACGGGCCGCAGGCGCTGCGCCCACTGGTCGACACCGTGCTGGACGCGCTGCGCGACGGCGCCGAGGCACGCGGCGGGCCACTGCCACGCGGCGGGCCCGACGCCGTCGCCCAGCGGGTACGGGACATCTGCGAGCCACTGTTCCCCGAGCAGGGCACCGGAAGCGAAACCGCCCTGCGGGAACTGGTGCGCGCGGTGGCCGAAGGCGCCGCCGATCCCGCCGAGCCACTGTGCGCCGCACACCTCCACTGCCCACCCCTCGCCGTCGCCGCCGCGGCCGACCTCGCCGTGTCCGCGCTCAACCCCTCCCTCGACTCCTGGGACCAGGCACCCGCCGCCTCCGAACTCGAAACCCTCGTGGTACGCACCCTCGCCGCCCAGGTGTACGGGACCGGCGGGACCAGTGAGACCGGGGGGAGCAGTGAGACCAGTGAGACCGGCGCCGCGCCCGCCGGCGGCATCGTCACCACCGGCGGCACCGAGGCCAACCAACTCGCCCTGCTCCTCGCACGCGAACTCCTCGGCCCCCTACGCATCGTCTGCGGCGAGAACGCCCACCACTCCGTCGTACGCGGCGCCTGGCTCCTCGGACTGCCCGCACCCCTGATCGTGCCCACACCCCGAGGCGTACTCGACCCCCTCGCCGTAGGGGAGGCACTCGAACAGACCGACGGACCCGCACTCGTCGTCGCCACCGCCGGCACCACCGACGCCGGACTCATCGACCCACTGCCCCGCATCGCCGACCAGTGCGCCACCCACAGCGCCCGCCTCCACATCGACGCCGCCTACGGAGGCGGCCTCCTCTTCAGCGACACCCTCCGCCCCCGCCTCACCGGCATCGAACACGCCGACACCACCACCCTCGACCTCCACAAACTCGGCTGGCAACCCGTCGCCGCCGGACTCCTCGCCGTCCGCACCCCCACCGACCTCGACACCCTCGCCCACCAGGCCGACTACCTCAACGCCGACGACGACACCGAAGCCGGACTCCCCGACCTCCTCGGCCGCTCCCCCCGCACCACGCGCCGCCCCGACATCCTCAAAATCGCCGTCACCCTTAAAGCACTCGGCCGTACCGGACTCGCCACCCTCGTCGACCAAGTGTGCGCCCACGCACGCGAATTCGCCGACCTCACCGCCGCACACCCCGCCTTCGACCTCTACGCCCCACCCACCATCAGCACCGTCCTGTTCCGCCCCCGCGACACCGACGACACCCACATCGCCGCCGTACGCCGCACCCTCCTCGACAACGGCCACGCCGTACTCGGCCGCGCCCGCGCCGACGGACGCCTCTGGCTCAAAGTCACCCTCCTCAACCCCCACACCCGCCCCGCCGACCTCACCGCCCTCCTCACCCTCGTGGAAGGACACACCCCCCGATGAGCCCGACCCGACCCACCATCCCGGCACCCCGCCACGAACCCGACGCACCCCGCGACCTGGTCGGCATCGGCATCGGCCCCTTCAACCTCTCCCTCGCCGCCCTCGCCCACCCCCTCAGCGAACTCGACACCGTCTTCTACGACCAACGGCCCGCCTTCCACTGGCACCCCGGACTCCTCATCGACGGCGCCACCCTCCAAGTCCCCTTCCTCGCCGACCTCGTGACCCTCGCCGACCCCGTCAACCCCTGGTCCTTCCTCAACTACCTCCGCACCCGCGACCGCCTCTACCCCTTCTACTTCGCCGAGCGCTTCCACATCCAACGCGCCGAATACGACGCCTACTGCCGCTGGGTCAGCGAAAACCTCCCCGGACTCCACTTCGGCCACCAGATCGACGCCGTCCGCTGGAACCCCGAACGCACCCTCTTCGAAGTCGACTTCACCCAGACCGACGCCGACGGAGAAGCCGAAGCCCTCGGCCGCACCTACACCAAGAACATCGTCCTCGGCATCGGCACCGCACCCCACGTACCCGAACCCCTCAAACCCCTCGCCGAAGCCCCCGGCGTCCCCGTCATCCACTCCGCCGACTACCTCCGCCACCGCGACAGCATCCTCGCCGCCGACCACGTCACCGTCATCGGCTCAGGACAGTCCGGCGCCGAAATCTTCCTCGACCTGCTCACCGCACGCCCCGCGGGCCGCGAAAAACTCCACTGGCTCGCCCGCACCGAAGCGTTCGCACCCATGGAGTACTCCAAACTCGGCCTCGAACACTTCACCCCCGACTACACCCGCTACTTCCACACCCTCCCCGAACCCGTACGCGACAGCCTCGTCCCCCGCCAATGGCAACTCCACAAAGGCATCGACACCGACACCATCAACGCCATCCACGACGAGCTGTACCGGCGAACCCTCCACGGCGGCTGGCCCGACGCCGTCCTCACCCCCGGCGTCACCGTCCGCACCGCAGGCCGCGTCGCCACCACCCGCGTCGAACTCCACCTCGAACACACCCAGCAGAACACCCGCACCCGCCTCACCACCGACGCCGTCGTCCTCGCCACCGGCTACCGCGAACGCCCCCTCGACCACCTCCTCGCCGGACTCGCCCCCTACCTCCGCCGCGACGCATCCGAACGCCCCCGCATCGACCAGCACTACCGCCTCACCCTCGACCCCTCCATCAGCCGCACCGGACGCCACATCTACGTCCAGAACGCCGAACGCCACACCCACGGCGTCGGCGCCCCCGACCTCGGACTCGCCGCCTGGCGCAGCGCCACCATCCTCAACACCCTCACCGGCAAGAACCCCTACCCACTGCCCCACCGCACCGCGTTCACCACCTTCGGCCTCGACCGGCCCGAGCACACCACACCCGGACCGGCCAAAACCCTCACACCACTGGTGGAACCGCGTTGAGCGGGATCCGCGCCCGCAGGGGCGCGGGGAACTGCGCGACCAGCCACAGACGGCCCGCAGATTCCGCACCGGCCCCCGGCGAAACCCGCTCCTAGAAGACCGGCACACCGTCCCGCGTCAGCTTCCAGTCGACGGAAGCGAACTCCGCCGGGTCAATGGCCCCCTTCGTCTTCACCCACGAGATCATCGTGTTACGGATCTCGTCCGAATTCGCCCACACCTGCTTGGCGGCGGCCACATGCGGGAAGTTACCGCCGCCATTCGCACGGTAGTTGTTCACCGCGAACACGAACTGCGCACCATCCGCCAGCGGAGCACCCTCGAACATCACCTTCGACACCCGCGACCCCGCCGGCTTCGCGATGTCCACCTCGTACGACAACCCGCTCACCACGTCGTAGTTGTAGTCCGGCGTGTTGTTCGCATTCGTCAGCTTCGCCGGATCCACCGGAGCACCCGCCGCCGTCTGCACGAAATAATTCGCCGAGAACTCCAGATACGCCTTCATCTGCGCACCCGTCATCAGACGCGCCTCCAGCGTGTTCTCGAACACATACAGACCCGCCACATCACGGATCGTCACCTCACCCGCCGGAATCACCGCACTCCGCGAGAAACACGCCGCCTGCGAAAGCACCGGAAGCGCCGCATACTCCGTACCCGCCAGCGCGTCCTTCACCGCCGCCGCCTGAATGTGATTGATCAAATCGATGATCGGCACATCCTTGTACGGCGCCTCAGCCGACGTCATCGCGACCGCGTTCGTCCCCACCACCTGATTGACGTACGCCACGACCTTCTTGTGCTCGTCCGACAGCAGACGAGTGATCTTCGGGTCCTCCGCCACCGTGTTCGAGTTGAGGACCTTCGCCCCCGCCTTCTCGACCGTCCAGCGGCCCTTCTCCCACACCACGTCGAAGTCGAACACCGTCAGCCGCTGACCCCACTTGGCCGGCTCCGACAACAGCACCTGCTTACCGGTCTGCTTGTTCGTTACGAACTTCTCGGCGATCTCCGCATGCGCGTGACCCACCAGAATCGCGTCGATCCCCGGCACCTGCTCCGCGACCAGACCCGCCGCGTTCTCCACATACGGCACCTGATCCCCGTACGACGACGTGCCGCTCGACCCCGAATGCGCCGACACGATCACCACGTCCGCACCCATCGACCGCAGCTTCGGCACCCACTTCGCCGCCTGCTCCTCCAGACCCGGGAACACCATCTTCCCCTGCACATTCGCCTTGTCCCAGATCGCGATCCCCGGATTCGTCAGCCCCAGGATCGCCACCCGCACATCCCGCCCATGCGGCGTACGCATGCTCTTGATCACATACGGCGGGAAAGCCGGCTTCAACGTCTTCGCATCCAGCGCGTTCGCACCCAGCAGCGGGAAACAGCACTGCTCCTCGAACTTCCGCAGCACCGGAATCCCATAATTGAACTCATGGTTACCGAGCGCCGCCGCGTCATAACGCATCGCGTTCATCGCCTGCGCCATCGGATGCACCGGACCACGCTTCGCCGTGATCGGATCGACCTTCGCGTAGTAATACGACAGCTGCGTACCCTGAATCGTGTCACCCGCATCGATCAGCAGCGTGTTCCCACGCCCCTTCTCCTTACGGATCTGCTCCACCAGCGTCGAGATCTTCGCCAGGCCCACATCATTGTGCGCCGCGTCGTCGAACTCCTTGTCCGTGAAGTAATCCCAGTTGAAGACATTGCCGTGCAGATCCGTCGTCCCCAGCACCGTGAACGAATACCGCTTCGCCCGGTCCTGATGCGCGCCCCCGGAACCCGACGCCACCGCGGGCGAGGCCACCGAGGACGCCAGCGCGACCCCCGCCCCCGTCGCAGCGGTCCGACCCAGGAACGACCTTCTGTCGAGCGGCATTTCTACTCCCTGACACCTTCGAAACCAGTGGACACGGTCGGCGACCGCGCACGCGTGGGGGTGGCGCGTGCCGCCGATGGACCGAGACACAACGCGCGTAGATTCTGGACCACCCACGCCCTCCCGCAACACCCCCCACACATTTCCATCGGATGACAAGCCGCCGACCACCCAAAGGCCCCGGCCCCGATGCCACAGTGGGGACATGACCACCCACGAACCCCCACCCCCCGTCCCCTACGGCACCCCCGACGCCCCCCGCATCGCCGTCCGCGGCCAAGCCCACCTCGACGTCGACCCCGAAATCGCCCGCATCGCCATCACCGTCACCGCCCGCGGCACCGACCGCCGCGAAGCACTCACCGACCTCACCCGCCGCAACACCACCGTCCTCGACCTCGTCAAAACCTACGGAGACGCCGTCGAAAAACTCGAAACCGGCGCCTTCTCCATCAGCCCCCAACTCACCAAACACGGCCGCGGCGAACGCATCCGCGCCTACCACGGCCGCGTCCACCTCACCGCCGAACTCACCGACTTCACCGCACTCGGCGAACTCACCACCCGCCTCGCCGACCTCGACCTCACCCACGTCGACGGCCCCTGGTGGGACCTCCGCCCCGACTCACCCGCCCACCGCCAAGCCCGCCGCACCGCCGTCCAAGAAGCCGTCCAACGCGCCCGCGAATACGCCGACGCCCTCGGCACCACCCTCGCCGCCCTCGTCGAACTCGCCGACATCGGCGCCGAAAACACCAACCCCTACCCCGCCATGGAGATGGCCGGCGGCGGCATGCGCATGGCCGCCTACGCAGGCAGCGCCACCGACGAAGCCGCACCCCTCGACCTCGAACCCCAACGCCAACACGTCTACGCAGAGGTCAACGCCCGCTTCACCATGGCCCCACCCCACCTGTGACCAAAACACCACCCGCAGTCACAGAAAAACCGCCCCGGAAAACAGCGCACGGGGGCGCCCCATATGCTCATCGGAGCACCCCCGCGCACAATTCAACACTTGTCAAGAGTCCTTCACGCAAAGGTTGTTGAGTAGTCATGCGCGACCAATTCTCTACCCACCGGTAAGCCCTAGGCTCGACCCATGCGCCGAGCAAAAATCGTCTGTACCCTGGGCCCCGCCACCGACTCGTACGAGCAGATCAAAGCACTCGTAGAAGCCGGAATGGACGTAGCCCGCTTCAACCTCAGCCACGGCACCTACGCCGACCACGAGGACCGCTACCAGCGCGTACGCAAAGCCGCCGACGAAACCGGCCGCAGCGTCGGCCTCCTCGCCGACCTTCAAGGCCCGAAGATCCGACTCGGCCGCTTCAGCGAAGGCCCCGTACTCCTTGAACGCGGCGACACCTTCACCATCACCGTCGAAGACGGCCACCAAGGCGACCGCCACACCTGCGGCACCACCTACGACGGCCTCGCCACCGACGTCACCACCGGCGAACGCATCCTCGTCGACGACGGCAAAGTCTGCCTCGAAGTCACCTCCGTCGACGGCCCCCGCGTCCACACCACCGTCATCGAAGGCGGCATGGTCTCCGACCACAAAGGCCTCAACCTCCCCGGCGTCGCCGTCTCCGTCCCCGCACTCTCCGAAAAAGACGAAGCAGACCTCCGCTGGGCCCTCCGCACCGGCTTCGACGTCATCGCCCTCTCCTTCGTCCGCACCGGACACGACATCGACGCCGTCCACCGCATCATGAAAGAAGAAGGCCGCCACCTCCCCGTCATCGCCAAAATCGAAAAACCCCAAGCCGTCGAGAACATCGACGACATCGTCGCCGCCTTCGACGGCATCATGGTCGCCCGCGGAGACCTCGGCGTCGAAATGCCCCTCGAACAGGTCCCCATCGTCCAAAAACGCGCCATCAAACTCGCCAAGCGCAACGCCAAACCCGTCATCGTCGCCACCCAAATGCTCGACTCGATGATCGACAACTCCCGACCCACCCGCGCCGAAGCCTCCGACGTCGCCAACGCCGTCATCGACGGCACCGACGCCGTCATGCTCTCCGGCGAAACCAGCGTCGGCAAGTACCCCGTCGAAACCGTCCGCACCATGTCCCGCATCGTCGAAGCCGCCGAGGAAGACATCCTCGCCAAGGGACTGCCGCCGCTCACCGAACGGAACAAGCCCCGCACCCAGGCCGGAGCCGTCGCCCGCGCCGCCGCCGAAATGGGCGACTTCCTCGGCGCCAAATTCCTCGTCGCCTTCACTCAGTCCGGCGACACCGTCCGACGCCTCTCCCGCTACCGCTCACCCATCCCGCTGCTCGCCTTCACCCCCGACCCGGCGACCCGCTCCCAGCTCAACCTCACCTGGGGCGTCGAGACCTTCCTCGGCCCGCATGTCGACTCCACGGACGCGATGGTCGACCAGGTCGACGAACAGCTCCTGAAGATCGGGCGCTGCGAAAAGGGCGACATCGTCGTCATCACGGCCGGCTCCCCGCCCGGAGTCTCCGGCTCGACCAACCTGGTCCGCGTCCACCACATCGGCGAGGACGACTCCCCGAAGTAAGCACCCCGTCGCGACGGGGATACCAGGGCCGGGGTACTGAGCACGGATCAGTACTTCGGCCCGATGTGTTGGTCCATGAGGGCGGTATCGGTCTTGCGGGCCACGGATATGTTGTACGGATTCCCCTGTCGGGTGCAGTGGGTCCATGTGATGCCGAGTCCGTCGAGAGTGTCCGTGTACAGCCCCCTGATGTCGTCGGAGACGTTCGTGAAGAAGTACCGCGGATACTCGTAGCGCTTCCGCTCACCACCGACGGTCCGCTCGGTCCAGTTGACGACCCGACACCCGTCGGAGTGGATGAGCCCCCGCAGGAACTCCCACGGATGGGCGTCCACGACATCCTGCTGCCAAGGCTCCAGCGCGATGACCCGCTCATGCTTCTTGCCGGGACCGTGCTGGGGGAACAGGCAGGGCCAATGCATGCTGTACGACTTGACCTCGGTGCAGCCCGTCCTGGTCCTGCGGCTGATGTTCGCCTGGGGCATCACCTTGAACATTGCCTGCTCGGCCGCCGCGACCAGTCCGGTTTGCTTCGCATTGCAGAAGATCGACAGGTGGTGCTGTTTCCGCTTGGCGATGATGTGCCCGTCTCCGAGATAGAGGCCCAGCAGATAGGCGTACGCCTCTCGGTCGTACGGGCGTTGCGTGCAGCGAGGACAGTCCGTTGGCTGCTCGTACACCTCACCTCGTAACCTGCGGTCTTCGCTGCGCCACCATCCGATGGTTCCGCGAGGGATACCGAGATGTTCGGCGACGACGTGGTTGGGGATTCCCTGGCGCATGAGTGCGACCGCTTGTTCGCGGATCGAAGAGCTGTGGTGGTCCATGTGACTACTCTGCGTCACCGGTCGCTGCTTTGGGTAGCGAAAAAGCGGATGTTCACGAGAACGTGGACATCCGCTTTGGTGTCGTGACCTTGAGATCTAAGGAAAAGTGCCTCGGGTGGGATTCGAACCCACGCTGGCGGTGGTTTGAGCACCGTGTCTCTACCGCTGGACTACCGAGGCTTCCTGTAAAACGAAGGTACGGGGTCACCCGCCGTGCCCCCACCATACCGTAGCTCGGTACGCTCTTGGGAGCTGTATCTCTGCCCTGACCAAGGAGCCCCCGTGACCGCCCCCGAGTCGCACCAGCCCGTTGCCGATGACGACAAGTCGCACGTGCCTCCGCTGACCACCCGTGTCGTCATCGCCGAGGACGAGGCGCTGATCCGTCTCGATCTGAAGGAGATGCTGGAGGAGGAGGGCTACAGCGTCGTCGGTGAGGCGGGGGACGGTGAGGCGGCTGTCGAGCTGGCTCGGGAGCACCGCCCTGATCTGGTGATCCTGGATGTGAAGATGCCGAAGATGGACGGTATCTCGGCGGCGGAGAAGATCGCCGAGGAGTCGATCGCGCCGGTTTTGATGCTGACGGCGTTTTCGCAGCGCGATCTGGTGGAGCGGGCGCGTGATGCGGGTGCGATGGCTTATCTGGTGAAGCCGTTCAGCAAGAGTGATGTGGTGCCGGCGATTGAGATGGCGGTGTCGCGGTTCACGGAGTTGCGGACGTTGGAGAAGGAGGTCGCGGACCTCACGCAGCGGCTGGAGACGCGGAAGCTGGTGGATCGGGCGAAGTCGGTGTTGCAGACGGAGTACGGGTTGACGGAGCCGGCGGCGTTCCGGTGGATTCAGAAGACGTCGATGGATCGGCGTTTGTCGATGCAGCAGGTGGCGGAGGCGGTCATTGAGGACGCCAAGGAGAAGAAGTCGGCGAAGGGGTCGTAGATCCCGGGGTCGTGACATGGCGGAGGGCGGTATCCCCGGGGATACCGCCCTCCGCCATGTCACTGCCCGGTGTGTCAGTCCTCGCCGAGGTATGCCTTGCGGACGGATTCGTCGTGGAGGAGGTCTTGTCCTGTGCCGGAGAGGACGATTTTGCCGACTTCCATGACGTGTCCCTGGTCGGCGAGTGAGAGCGCTGCTTGGGCGTTCTGTTCGACGAGCAGGATGGTGGTGCCTTGTGCTTTGAGTTCGGTGATGGTCGCCATGATTTTCTGCATCATGATCGGTGAGAGGCCCATGGAGGGTTCGTCGAGCATGAGGAGTTTGGGTTGTGACATGAGGGCGCGGCCCATGGCGAGCATTTGTTGTTCGCCTCCGGAGAGGGTTCCGGCGGCTTGTTTCTGGCGTTCTCCGAGGATGGGGAACAGGTCGTAGGCGCGTTGGATGTCTTTTTGGATGCCGTCCTGGTCCTTGCGGAGGAACGCGCCGAGTTTGAGGTTTTCGGCGATGGTGAGGCGGGGGAAGATGCGGCGGCCTTCGGGGGAGTGGGCGAGGCCGAGGGAGACGATTTTGTGGGCGGGTGTGCCGGTGAGGGGTTTCCCGTCGAAGGTGATTTTGCCGCTGAGTGGCTTGAGGAGGCCGGAGAGGGTGCGGAGGGTGGTGGTTTTTCCGGCGCCGTTGGTGCCGATGAGGGTGACGACCTGGCCGGCCTCGACGGTGAAGGAGATGCCTTTGACGGCTTCGATTTTGCCGTAGGCGACTTTGAGGTCCTCGACCTGGAGGAGTGTGGTCACTGGTCGTCTCCTTCCGAGGGGCCGTCCGTGGGGTGGGGTGCCTTGGCGGGGGCGGCGTCCTGGACGGGGTTTTCGTCGTGATCGGCGGCGGCTTCGGCTGCTTGGACTTCTTCGATGGCGGGGTCTTCGGGTGCGCCTTCGAAGGGGGTGCCGAGGTAGGCGGCGATGACGCGTTCGTCGCTTTGGACGACGTCGCTGGTGCCTTCGACGAGTTTTTCGCCTTGGACGAGGCAGGCGACTCGGTCGCAGAGGTTGAAGATGAAGCGCATGTCGTGCTCGATGACGAGGACGGCGATGCCTTGTTCCCGGATGGCGAAGACGAGTTCTTCGGTGGCGCGGGTTTCTTGGGGGTTCATGCCGGCGGTGGGCTCGTCGAGGAGGAGGAGTCCGGGGTCGCTGGCGAGTGCGCGGGCGATTTCGAGCTTGCGTTGTTCGCCGTAGGGGAGGTTGCGGGCGAGGTGGTCTCGTTTGTGGGCGAGGCCGATGAAGGTGAGGAGTTCCATGGCGCGTTCTTCTGACGCGGCTTCGGCTTTGCGGAAGCCGGGGCCGCGGAGGAGTGCGGACCAGAGTCCTTCTTTGGTGCGGGTGTGGCGGCCGACGAGGACGTTCTCCAGGACGGTCATGTTGGAGAAGAGTCGGATGTTTTGGAAGGTGCGGGCGATGCCTGCCTGGGTGACGAGGTGGGGTTTGGGTGGCAGGACGGTGCCTTTGTAGGCGACTTGGCCTTCGGTGGGGATGTAGAGGCCGGTGAGGCAGTTGAAGAAGGTGGTTTTGCCGGCGCCGTTGGGGCCGATGAGTCCGACGATTTCGCCGCTGTTGACGGTGAAGTCGACGGAGCGTACGGCGGTGAGGCCGCCGAAGCGCATGGTGACGCCGGTGGCTTCGAGTACGGGGGTGCCGGTGGTGGTCGGGGTGGTGGTTGTCATGGTGGTTACGCCCCCGCCTTGGTGACGTCGACGGTGGGTGTGGCCGATTCGGGGCTGAGCCCTTGTTCGGGTACGTCGAGTTGCCCGGTTTCGTGGAATTCGAGTTGCTGGCGGCGGTTGGCGATGATGCCTTCGGGCCGGAAGCGCATGAGGAGGACGAGGGCGATGCCGAAGGCGAGGAGTGATTTGTCTTTGAGGAAGACGAGTTTTTCGGGGAGCAGGTAGAGGAGTGCGGCGCCGAGGAGGGGGCCGCTGACGGTGCCCATGCCGCCGAGGACGACGGCGGCGAGGAGGAACGCCGAGTTGGGTGGTGTGGAGCCCGCGAATTGGTAGGGGTTGGGTACGACGTTGTAGGTGACGTGGGCGCTGACGGTGCCGGCGAGTCCGGCGAGTGTGGCGCCGAGTGCGAAGGCGATGAGTTTGACGCGGAAGCCGTTGATGCCCATGGCGGTGGCGGCGGTTTCGTCTTCGCGGATGGCGACCCAGGCGCGGCCGATGCGGGAGTCGGATGCGCGGTTGTATACGAGGACGACGATGGCCATGATCAGCACCATCAGGAGGTAGTAGTTGGCGAATCGGCCGAGGGTGATGCCGGCGATGTCGTGGGATTCTCCGAGGTTGAAGCCGAAGAATTCCAGGTCGGGGATGGCGGGGATGCCGTTGGGGCCGTTGGTGATGTCGGGTCCGGAGTCGCCGTCCATGTTGTTGACGGCGATGCGGAAGATTTCTCCGAAGCCGAGGGTGACGATGGCGAGGTAGTCGCCGCGGAGCCTCAGGGTGGGGGCGCCGATGAGGACGCCGAAGATGAGGGATGCGGCGGCGCCGGTGAGGGCGGCGGCCCAGAAGGGGAATTGGACGCCGGCGAAGCGGGAGAATTCGGAGCCGGAGACGAGGGCTGCGGCGTAGGCGCCGACGCCGAGGAAGGCGACGTAGCCGAGGTCGAGGAGTCCGGCGAGGCCGACGACGATGTTGAGGCCGAGGGCGACGGTTCCGAAGATGAGGATGTTGACGCCGATGTTGGCGTAGTGGTCGTCGCTTTGGGTGAAGGGGAAGGCGATGGCCGCGATGAACCCCATGGCGAGGGTGAAGGCGCGGTTGTCGGCGGCGAGTCGGGAGAGGCGGTCGACGATGCCGGCGGTGATGAGGGCCCAGGCGGCGAAGACGACGACGATGAGGTATCCGATGAAGGTTTCGCCTTCTTCGGAGGGGGTGTCGATGCCGTAGGTGAAGATCACCAGGCCGATGACGGCGGTGAGGGTGATGACGGCGCGCTGGAGCCAGGGCCGCATTTCCTGCGGGGCGGGGAAGCGGTCGGGCTTCCTGATGAGGGTGCGCAGGGTTTCTTTTACGGGGTTGGTGCCGTCGCCGGGGGTGGTGCCGGTGTGCTGGGGGAGGGCGAGGGCGCCGATGACGGGGAGGAGGCTGGCGACGGCGGCGATGTATCCGCCGGGTTCGAGGTTGGCGACGCCGCCGAGTTTGGCGGCGATGGCGATGACGGTGAACCAGGTGGTGCCGAAGGCGCCGAGTGCGGCGAGGAAGAGGGGTGCGTCGGTGCCACCGGGGTTGACGCGGCGCAGGGCCGGGATGTCGTAGGCGGCGAGGCCGTAGAGGGTGGTGATGAGCCCGGCGATGAGGGTCATCCACTGGAGGCCGCCGGGGTAGCCGTAGACCGTGAGGTCGCCGGGGAAGTCGCTGGTCCAGGTCCAGGCGAGGAAGGCGGATACGGCGGTGGCGATGCCGCCGGCGACGGTGAGGGCGCGGGCGGTGGCCTGGGGGAGGGGGATGAGGGCGGTGGCCGTCGGGGTGGCCGTGTTCTTGGTGGTGGTCGTCATCGTGTTCACGCCCTGTCCGCGACGCGTTCGCCGAGCAGGCCTTGTGGCCTGAACAGCAGGACGAGGATGAGGAGGCAGAAGGCCCAGACGTTGGCCCAACTGGCGCCGCCGAGCTGCTGCATGCCGGGGATGCCGTCGATGTAGGCGCTGGCGAGGGTTTCGGAGAGGCCGAGGACGATGCCGCCGAGCATGGCGCCGTAGATGTTGCCGATGCCGCCGAGTACGGCGGCGGTGAATGCCTTGAGGCCCATGAGGAAGCCCATGCGGTATTCGACGTGGCCGTATTTGAAGCCGTAGGCGACGGCGGCGACGGCGGCGAAGAAGCCGCCGATGGCAAAGGCGATGACGATGATGCGGTTGGTGTCGATGCCCATGAGCTGTGCGGTGTCGGGGTCCTGGGCGGTGGCCTGCATGGCGCGTCCGGTGCGGCTGCGGCGGACGAACAGGGCGAGTGAGGTCATGCAGAGGGCGGCTGCGCCGAGGAGGAAGATGTCGGCGTTGCTGATGGTGAGGGAGCCGATGTCGTAGGAGCCGCTGCCGAGTTCGGGGAAGACGCGGGGCTTGTCGGCCTTGGGGTAGAAGTTGCGTACGACTTCCTGGAGCGCCAGGGAGAGGCCGATGGCGGTGATGAGGGGGGCCAGGCGTGGGCCGCCGCGTAGTGGTCGATAGGCGAACCGTTCCGCCCCGACGGCGAAGAGGACGGCGATGAGGCCGCCTCCTATGAGCATCAGGGGGAGGGCGGTCCAGATCGATATTCCGGATGGCAGCACGTACGCGTACACGGTGAGGGCACCGAAGCCGCCGGTCATGAAGATTTCGCCGTGGGCGAAGTTGATCAGCTGGACGATGCCGTACACCATCGTGTATCCGATGGCGATCAGCCCGTACATCGAGCCGAGGAGCAGCCCGTTGGCCAGCTGCTGCGGCAGGGTGTTCACCGCATGGCCTCCATTGTCGCTGGAAGTGAATGCAAGGGTGGGGGTAACAGGTGGGCCGCGCGGTTGGGGTCTGCCTTCCGCGCGGCCCTGGTGTGGTGCTGGTGTGGTGCGGGTGTGCTGGTGGTGTCAGCCGGTGTAGGTGCCGGTCTTGACGGCCTCCCACTTGCCGCTCTTGACCTGGTAGACGGTGAGCTGCTTGTTGCCGGTGTCGCCGAACTCGTCGAAGGAGACCTTGCCGGTGATGCCTTCGAAGTCGCTCTTGCCGACCTCTTCGACGACCTTGGAGCGGAGGTCGTCGCCGGTGGGGAGCTTGTCGCCGTTGGCGGCCTTGGCGGCCTTCACGGCGTTGATGATGGCGGTGGCGGCGTCGTAGGAGTAGCCGCCGTAGGTGCCGTAGTCGCCCTTGTAGCCCTTGGCCTTGTAGGTGGCGATGAATTCCTTGGCGGCGGGCAGGGTGTCGACGGGGACGCCGACGGAGGTGACGAGGTCGCCTTCGGCGGTGGCGCCGGCGGTCTCGATGTAGGTCGGGGTGAACATGCCGTCGCCGCCGAACAGCGGGATCTTGACGCCGGCTTCCTTGAGCTGCTTGGTGATGAGCTGCGACTCGTCGTACTGGCCGCCGTAGTAGACGATGTCGGCCTTGGCGGCCTTGATCTTGGTGACGAGGGAGCCGAAGTCCTTGTCGCCGGTGTTGACGTGGTCGGTGCCGACGGCCTTGCCGCCGAGGCTGGTGAACTGCTCCTTGAAGATCTTGGCGAGGCCGGCGCCGTAGGTCTGCTTGTCGTCGACGACGAAGACGTTCTTCTTCTTGAGGCCGTTGAAGGCGTAGTCGGCCGCGAAGCCGCCCTGGAGGGCGTCGGTGGTGGCGGTGCGGAAGTACGTCTTGTACGGGCGCTTCTTGTCCGTCTGCCAGTTCTTGCCCTGGGTCAGCTCGGGGTTCGTGTTGGACGGCGAGATCTCGACCAGGTTGGCGGATTCGAAGACCTGCTGCATGGACTGGGCGACGCCGGAGTTCAGCGGGCCGACGACGCCGACGACGCTCTTGTCGCCGACGAGGGCGGTGGCGTTCTGCTGCCCGGTGGCGGGCTGTGCCTTGTCGTCGAGGGCCAGGAGCTTGAACTTGACGCCCGGCACGGTGTTCTTTTTGTTGGCGTCGTCGACGGCGATCTGGGCGCCGTACTGGATGCCGAGGCCGGTGGCGGAGTTCTCGCCGGAGAGGGGGGCGTCGACGCCGATGGTCAGCGTGGTGGTGTCGCCGTCGCCGCTGCCGCTCTTGCCGCTGTCGTCACGGGAGCCACACGCGGTGAGGGTCAGGGCTCCGGTGGTGAGAACGGAGGTAAGGATCAGCAAAGAACGCTGTCGCACAATCAGTCCTTTCCGCTGGCGGGGCCTTCTCTGCTGAGTCGGCCGCCTGCCGCGCTGGTACCGAACTCCCGATGGAGCGGTGACTGGCGGTGACTCTAAGCCTGGTCCTTGGCCTTAGGCAGTGATGCTGGCGTGCTTGTGACTCTCTTGTTATGACGGGGCGGAATTTGAGGTTCCGTAAAGGGGAGTGTCGGCTGGTCTGGTGCTTTGCCTCCGCCGTCCACATTCTGAAAACCCCCACCTCCGCTTGGCCGTCGGGCGGGGTCCGGAGTTCTTGGAATCGGAGGCCGTACGAAGCGGCTGGGAAAGATCACGGAGGCGGGTGCCGGCGGAGATCGGCCGGGGGCGGCCGTATTGCGCGCGTGTTACGTAGCGTTACCGCGACCGACGGAAGAAGGGAAGATCGGCATTCAGCCGTAGTTCCGAGGAATCAGCCACTTATGTCCGCTCAGCGATACACCGAGTTGTCCGGCTGTCCCCGGCAAAAGGCCTTTTCGGGAGGGTCGCGAACGGAAGTCCGGAGAATCCGGAATCAATGGGCTTGAGGGGAGTATGGGGTTGCTGGGGCTGGGGCTGGGGCTGGGGCTGGGGCTGGGGCTGGGGCTGGGGCTGGGGGTATGGGTATGGGCTTGGGCGGTGCGGCTGCCGGGTGGGGGCTGCCGCACCCGCCGCCTCAGCGTGGGGCGTCGCCCGGGGAGACCTCGCGCAGCAGGCACGTCAGCCGCGCGCTGCACACCCGCTTGCCGTCCTCGTCGCTGATCACGATGTCGTACGTGGCCGTGGAGCGGCCCTGGTGGACGGGTGTGGCGACGCCGGTGACCAGGCCGGACTTGGCGGCGCGGTGGTGGGTGCAGTTGAGGTCGACGCCGACGGCGAGTTTGCCGACGCCGCCGTGCAGCATCGAGCCGACCGAGCCGAGGGTCTCGGCGAGCACCGCGGACGCTCCGCCGTGCAGCAGCCCGTAGGGCTGGGTGTTGCCCTCGACGGGCATGGTGCCGACGACGCGGTCCGCCGACGCCTCCTTGATCTGGATACCCATCCGGCTGCCGAGATGGCCGGCGGAGAACAGGGCGGCCAGGTCGACGCCGAGCGCCGCGTACTCGTCGATGACCTCTTGCGGGAACTTCACGGTGTGCTGCTCGCCCATGGGGCAGGCTCCGTTCGTCGTCGTAAGGCGTTACGGCGTTACGTGCCGTGTGCACCCTGTGTGCAGCCTGTTCTTATCAGGTCGACTGAGCGAACGCTTAGGCGGTGCCGGTTTGTTCCCGCCGCTCAGGCCGTGGCGGTCTGTTCCAGCCGGACGACGACGGACTTGCTCGCGGGCGTGTTGCTGGTGTCGGCGGTCGCGTCCAGCGGCACCAGCACATTCGTCTCCGGGTAGTACGCGGCGGCGCACCCGCGCGCGGTGGGGTAGTGCACGACGCGGAACCCGGGTGCCCGCCGCTCCACACCGTCCTCCCACTCACTCACCAGATCGGTGTACGAGCCGTCGGCGATGCCCAGTTCCCGCGCGTCGTCGGGGTTGACCAGGACGACGCGGCGGCCGTTCTTGATGCCCCGGTAGCGGTCGTCGAGACCGTAGATCGTGGTGTTGTACTGGTCGTGCGAGCGCAGGGTCTGGAGCAGCAGCCGGCCGGCGGGCAGCTTCGGGTACTCGACGGGCGCGGCGGTGAAGTTGGCCTTGCCGGTCGCGGTGGGGAAGCGTCGTTCGTCGCGCGGGGCGTGCGGCAGGGCGAAGCCCCCGGGGTGCGCCACGCGCGCGTTGAAGTCGTCGAAACCGGGGATCACGCGCGCGATGCGGTCGCGTACGGTCGCGTAGTCCTTCTCGAAGTCCTCCCACGGGGTGTCGCTGTCGGGCCCGAGCACGGCGCGGGCGAGGCGGCACACGATCGCCGGTTCGGACAGCAGGTGGGGACTTGCGGGCTCCAGGCGCCCGCGTGACGCGTGCACCATGCCCATGGAGTCCTCCACGGTCACGAACTGTTCCGTGCTTTTCCCTTCCGGGCCGACCTGGAGGTCACGCTCGGTGCGGCCGAGTGTGGGCAGGATCAGCGCGCGTGCCCCGGTCACGGCGTGCGAACGGTTCAGCTTGGTCGACACGTGGACGGTGAGGCGGGCGCGCCGCATCGCCGCCTCGGTGACCTCGGTGTCGGGTGACGCGGACACGAAGTTGCCGCCCATCGCGAAGAACACCTTCGCCTCGCCGTCGCGCAGCGCGCGGATGGCCCGGACGACGTCGTAGCCGTGCTCGCGCGGGGGAGCGAACCCGAACTCCTTCTCCAGGGCGTCCAGGAACGCGGGTGCGGGGCGTTCGAAGATGCCCATGGTGCGGTCGCCCTGCACGTTCGAGTGGCCGCGTACCGGGCACACGCCGGCGCCGGGACGGCCGATGTTGCCGCGCAGCAGCAGGAAGTTGACGACTTCCCGGATCGTCGGCACCGCGTGCTTGTGCTGTGTCAGGCCCATCGCCCAGCAGACGACCGTGCGCCGGGAGGCGAGCACCATGCGCAGCGCCTCCTCGATGGCCGGGCGTTCCAGACCGGTCGCCGTGAGGGTGTCGTCCCAGTCGGCGGCGCGCGCGGCGGCCACGAACTCCTCGTACCCGTGGGTGTGTTCGCGGACGAAGTCCTCGTCGACTCCGTGATCCGCCTCCAGGATCAGCTTGTTGAGGAGTCGGAACAGGGCCTGGTCGCCGCCGAGGCGGATCTGCAGGAACAGGTCGTTGAGCGGGGCGCCTTTGAGGAGGCCCTTGGGGGTCTGCGGGTTCTTGAACTTCTCCAGGCCCGCCTCGGGCAGCGGATTCACGGAGATGATCTTCGCGCCGTTCGCCTTGGCCTTCTCCAGCGCGGACAGCATGCGGGGGTGGTTGGTGCCCGGGTTCTGTCCGGCGACGATGATCAGGTCGGCCTGGTACAGGTCCTCCAGGAGGACGCTGCCCTTGCCGATGCCGATGGTCTCCGTGAGCGCGGAGCCCGACGACTCGTGGCACATGTTGGAGCAGTCCGGCAGGTTGTTGGTGCCCCACTCGCGCGCGAACAGTTGGTACAGGAACGCGGCTTCGTTGCTGGTGCGGCCCGAGGTGTAGAAGACGGACTCGTCCGGCGAGTCGAGCGCGGCCAACTCCTCGGCGATGATCGCGAAGGCCCGCTCCCAGGTCACCGGTTCGTAGCGATCGGCGCCGTCGGGCAGGTACATGGGGTGCGTGAGGCGGCCCTGCTGGCCCAGCCAGTACCCGCTGCGGGTCGCCAGGTCCGTCACGGGGTGCGCCGCGAAGAAGTCGGGGGTGACCCGGCGCAGCGTCGCTTCCTCGGCGACCGCCTTCGCGCCGTTCTCGCAGAACTCGGCCGCGTGCCGGTGGTCGGGCTCGGGCCAGGCGCAGCCGGGGCAGTCGAAGCCGTCCTTCTGGTTGACGCGGAGCAGCGTCAACGCGGTGCGCCGGATACCCATCTGCTGCTGGGCCATGCGCAGGGTGTGACCGATCGCGGGCAGTCCCGCCGCGGCGTGCTGGACGGCGCTGACCTGCGGTGCGTCCTGCACCGGATCACTCTGGGGAGGCTTGCTGGCCATCTCTGCTCCTCTTCGAGCACGCGCTTCGGGGTACTCGGCCGAGTCTCCCATGTGCCTCTGACACCGATCCGGTTCCCCTGCGATGCCGGTTCGACAAGGGTGGACGCCGGTCCGGCAAGGGTGGACACCGGTCCGGTACGGGCCCGGGGCGGGGCCGGTTGTCAGTGGGGCGTGGCAGGATCGGGGACGTGGCAGAGAAAGCATCGAAGAAGACGGTCAGCCCGGCGAATCCGGCCGGTCCGGCGCAGACGACGGCGGGCGGCGACCGGCCGCGCCTGCTCCTCATGGACGGGCACTCGCTCGCGTATCGCGCGTTCTTCGCGCTGCCCGCGGAGAATTTCACGACCGCGACGGGCCAGCCGACGAACGCGATCTACGGCTTCGCGTCGATGCTCGCGAACACCCTGCGTGACGAGGCGCCCACGCACTTCGCGGTCGCGTTCGACGTCTCCCGCAAGACCTGGCGCTCCGAGGAGTTCACGGAGTACAAGGCGAACCGCTCGAAGACCCCCGACGAGTTCAAGGGCCAGGTCGAGCTGATCGGTGAGCTGCTGGACGCGATGCACGCGGTGCGGTTCGCGATCGACGGCTTCGAGGCGGACGACGTGATCGCGACCCTCGCGACGCAGGCCGAGGCCGCGGGTTTCGAGGTGCTGATCGTCACCGGAGACCGGGACGCGTTCCAGCTGGTCAGCGAGCACACCACTGTCCTGTATCCGACGAAGGGTGTCTCCGAGCTGACCCGGTTCACGCCGGAGAAGGTTCAGGAGAAGTACGGTCTGTCGCCCCAGCAGTACCCCGACTTCGCGGCGCTGCGCGGTGACCCGTCCGACAATCTGCCGGGTATTCCGGGGGTCGGTGAGAAGACCGCCGCGAAATGGATCAACCAGTTCGGGTCGTTCGCCGAGTTGGTCGAGCGGGTCGAGGAGGTCAAGGGGAAGGCCGGGCAGAATCTCCGCGATCACCTGGACGCGGTGCGGCTCAACCGTCGGCTGACCGAGATGGTGCGCGACGTCGAGCTGCCGAAGGCGGTCGCCGACCTGGAGCGTGCTCCCTATGACCGCAAGGGCGTCGCCCTGGTCCTGGACACCTTGGAGATCCGTAACCCGTCGCTGCGGGAGCGGCTGCTCGCCGTCGACCCGGGCGCCGAGGCCGAGACTCCGGCGCAGCCCGAGGCGGGCGTCGAGGTCGACGGCACGGTGCTGGGCACCGGCGAGGTCGCGCCCTGGCTGGGGGAGCACGGCGGTGAGGTCCTGGGCCTGGCCGCCGTGGACTCGTGGTCGCTCGGGACCGGTTCGGTCACCGAGGTGGCGCTGGCCGGGGCGGACGGGACCGCCGCCTGGTTCGACCCGGCGCAGCTCGACGAGGACGACGAGACGGCGTTCGCCGCCTGGATCGCCGACCCCGCGAAGCCGAAGATCATGCACAACGCCAAGGGCGTCATGCGGGTGTTCGCCGAGCACGGCTGGCGCGTCGAGGGCGTCACCATGGACACCGCGCTCGCCGCGTATCTCGTCAAGCCGGGCCGCCGCTCCTTCGCGCTGGACGCCCTGTCGCTGGAGTATCTCGGCCGGGAGCTGGAGCCCGCGTCGGCCGCCGACGGTCAGCTCGCGTTCGGCGCGGACGACCAGGCCGAGGCCGATGCGCTGATGGTGCAGGCCCGCGCGATCCTCGACCTCGGCGAAGCGTTCGAGAGCCGCATCGCCGAGGTCGGCGCGGCCGACCTTCTGCGGGATGTCGAGCTGCCCACGTCGGCGCTGCTCGCCCGGATGGAGCGGCACGGCATCGCGGCCGACCGCGCCCATCTGGAGGCGATGGAGCAGATGTTCGCGGGCGCCGTGCAGCAGGCGGTGAAGGAGGCGCACGCGTCCGTGGGGCACGAGTTCAACCTCGGCTCGCCCAAGCAGCTCCAGGAAGTGTTCTTCGGCGAGCTGGACCTGCCCAAGACGAAGAAGACCAAGACCGGTTACACGACGGACGCGGACGCCCTCGCCTGGCTCGCGACCCAGACCGACCACGAACTGCCCGTGATCATGCTGCGCCACCGGGAGCAGGCGAAGCTGCGGGTCACCGTCGAGGGTCTGATCAAGACGGTCGCGGCGGACGGCCGTATCCACACCACGTTCAACCAGACCGTGGCCGCGACGGGCCGCCTGTCCTCCACCGACCCGAACCTGCAGAACATCCCCGTCCGTACCGACGAGGGCCGCGCGATCCGCCGCGGGTTCGTCGTCGGCGAGGGCTTCGAGTCGCTGATGACGGCGGACTACAGCCAGATCGAGCTGCGCGTGATGGCCCACCTCTCCGAGGACGAGGGCCTGCTTGAGGCGTTCACCTCCGGCGAGGATCTGCACACCACCGTCGCGTCCCAGGTCTTCGGTGTCACCCGCTCCGGCGTCGACGCGGAGATGCGCCGCAAGATCAAGGCCATGTCCTACGGCCTGGCGTACGGTCTGTCGGCGTTCGGCCTCTCGCAGCAGCTGAACATCGAGGCGGCGGAGGCCCGCGGCCTGATGGACACCTACTTCGAGCGCTTCGGAGGTGTACGGGACTATCTGCGCCGTGTCGTCGACGAGGCCCGCGCGACCGGGTACACAGAGACCCTTTTCGGCCGCCGCCGCTATCTGCCCGACCTCAACAGCGACAACCGTCAGCGCCGCGAAATGGCCGAGCGGATGGCGCTGAACGCCCCCATCCAGGGCACCGCCGCCGACATCGTCAAGATCGCCATGCTGAACGTCGACCGTGCCCTCACCGAGGCCGGCCTCACCTCCCGCATGCTGCTCCAGGTCCACGACGAAGTAGTCCTGGAGATCGCCCCCGGTGAGCGTAAGAAGGTCGAATCCCTGGTCCGCACGCATATGGCCGACGCCGTGCAGTTGCGGGCACCGCTGGATGTGTCGGTGGGCGTGGGGGACGACTGGGAATCGGCGGCGCATTAGTCGGCGTGGTGGGCCGGCGCAGTAGGTGGGTGGGGAAGCGGGTTGTCTGGGGCGGGGCGCTTGAGGTGCAGGGCGCTTGAGGTGCGGGGCCGGGTGTGGACGGCTTGAGGCGCGGGGCGCCGGTCGGTCTTGTCCGTACGGGCCCGGTGAAGCCTGCTGACCTGGGGGTTCTTCCCGTACGAGAGTCCGTTTCGCGGTTGGCGGGCTACTGGGTGGGGCCCGAACGGGCACCCATGGTTGCCCTTGACGGTCACCCGCTTGGACCCCGCCCCCGGGCCACCCCCGTGGCGCCCCGCGAGGATGCCTGGCATGGGTCACATGCTGCGCGCACGGCTCGACGGGGGCGTCGCCGGTGTGCTCGTGGTCGTCCTCGCGCCGATATCCCGGGTCGGTGCCGCCGCCGAGCGCCTGCGCCGTGCCGCCCGGGAACGGGAGTACGCCGTCCGGATGTCCCCCGACATCCGGGCGGCGCTGTCGTTCCGGCCCCGCATCCGGCACCGAGGACCCGGCGGACCGTTCTGCCCCGATGTCAGCGTGCGCCGCGAGCACCCCGAAGACGATCCGATCGTCGTCTCAGCGCTCCGCCGCGCCCTCACCCGGGCCGCCTCTTTGCGCCATTTCCGGTAACCGGAGCCCGAACCACCGCGCCCCTGAGGGGCTTTGGCCCTGACTTCCGGGTCCTCGCCGGTCCCCTTTCCCACCAGCCCGTTCCCGCCGAACGACTGGCTCGTGGACAACCGGTGAATATCGGGCACGAACAACTGTCTGCGCGGGGGAAGTTGCCGTAGGGTCGCCTGGGTCGGAGCGCTGGGGAGCGCGCGGCACGGACGTCAACTACGGAGGGGTCCACGGAATGGCGGCGCAATTCGGCAGGAGGCTGCGCAGAGGGGCGGTAACCACGGCGGTGGCCGCGGCAGCGGTCGCGGCACTGGCCGCGTCCCAGGCTCCGGGGGTGAACGACGCGGGCGGCGGTCAGCGGACGTCCGGGTCCGAACCCTCGGCCGACGGCACCGCCGACGGTGGTGGATCCGCCACCGGCGACTCCCCCTATTACACCGAGCTGCCCCCGCTCAACAGCCCCACCGCACCGCCCACCATCGGTGACCCCGTCAGCCGCGGTCCTGCGGAAGCGGGTATCCCGGCCACGGTCCTCGACGCGTACAAGAAGGCCGAGGAATCCCTCCGCGCCTCCAAGCCGGGCTGCAACCTGCCCTGGCAACTCCTCGCCGCGATCGGCAAGGTCGAGTCCGGCCATGCCAGGGGCGGTCGCGTCGACGCTGACGGCACCACCACCTCCCCGATCCTGGGCCCCGTACTCGACGGCAACGGCTTCGCCCTGATCACCGACACCGACAACGGTGTCTACGACGGCGACAGCGTCCACGACCGCGCGGTCGGCCCCATGCAGTTCATCCCCTCCACCTGGGGCCAGGGCGGCCCCGACGGGAAGGGCTGGGGCGCCGACGGCAACGGCGACGGCAAGCGGGACCCCAACAACATCTACGACGCGGCCCTCGCCGCCGGCCGTTATCTCTGCGCCGGCGACCGCGACTTGGCGGTCACCTCCGACCTCCGCGCGGCCATCCTCAGCTACAACCGTTCGACGGACTATCTGAACACCGTGCTGTCGTGGCTGGAGTACTACCGCCGCGGCACCCACGAGGTCCCGGACGGCACGGGCACCGTGCCCCGCGATCGCAGCGACGGCACGTCATCCGGCTCCGGGTCTTCGCCCGACCCGGGCGAGTCCCCGAAGATGCCGCCGTCGGGCAAGCCGAAGGATCCGGTCAATGAGCCGACCAAGCCGCCCGGCAGCGGCGGCCCCGGCACGCCGACGAATCCGCCCACCACTCCGCCCACGGGCACGGACTCGGTGGCGAGCCTCCAGGACGCGGACACCGGCACCCTCACGGCGACCGCCGGTGACGCCTTCGCCGCGCAGGTCAAGGCCCGCGCCCAGACCAGGACCGGCACGCCCGTACCGAAGGTCCGGATCCGCTTCACCCTCGTCGGTGACACGGACACCACCTTCACCGGCGGCGAGAAGGTCGCCACGGTCGTCACCGGCGCCGGCGGCATCGCCACCGCGCCCGCTCTCCAGGCCGGCGAGAAGACCGGCGGCTTCACCGTCCGCGCCACCGTCGTCGGCCGCACCGTCCAGGGCCTCGACTTCGCGGCGACCGTCACCGCCCGCGAGGCCGACGCCCTCGCCCGGACCAGTGACACGGCACTGAGCTGCGCCCCGGGCGGCACGTTCGCCGACGACGTCGAGGTCAAGGCCACCTACCAGGGCGCCCCGGCCGACCGCGTCGCCGCGACCGCCACCCTCGTCAAGGCGGCCGACGACGCCACCGAGAACGACAAGGGCCCCTACTTCGAGGGTGCCGACGGCCAGCCCGTCCGCACCCTTACGGGCCTGACGACCGACGCCGACGGACTCCTCAAGCTCCCCAAGCTCTACGCCGACGACACCACCGGCACCTTCCTGCTCCGTATCACCACCACCGGCGGAGCCGCCCTCACCGTCGAACTGAAGGTCGAGGCACCTCCCGCCGCCTGACATCCCCGGCACGGCCCCCGCACCGGGGGCCTCCGCCCGCCACCAGCGACAGGCGTCACCGGCGCCCCTCCGCCCCACTCCACGGGCCGAGGGGCGCCGCTGTGTGTGCGACGTGTTCTCATCTCGCCCCTCCATTGCTACGGTGCCCCAGCCCTGACGCAGCATCAGATTCTTGTCGCACCGGGAGGCCCAGCCATGCGCGCCCTCATCGCCGCAGCCATCGGCCTCTCGGTCGCCCTCGCCCTGGTCCTGACCGTCTCGGCCGTCGGCGCACCACCCGGCGAGACCTCACCCAAACCCCTGCTCACCACCGTCCCCGCACATCCGTAACCGGTAAGGGAGGCCGTCGCGATGCGCCGAAAGGCCAGCCTGATCCTGCTCGCCCTCGCCGTGTTCTTCACGGCCCTGTCCCCGCTGCTGCGCTGGTACGCCTTCCCCCGGCTCGCGAAGATCCCGCCCAGCCAGTATCAGGACATGGTCCTGGAGGCGAAGCCCGCGACCCTTCTCGACTACGGCACGATGCAGGCCAAGCAGGTCGACAAGATCACCATCGTGCAGACCCTCAAGGGCAACGTCGAGGAGGCGCAGAAGATCGGCAAGAGCGCCGGACGCGACGTCGTCGTCTGGGACTCCCTCTCCTATGTCCAGGGCCCCGACGGCGAGATGGTCTCCAAGATCCCCGAGCGCTACATCTTCGACGCCCACAGCCAGGAACCCGTCCACGCGACCGGTGAGATGGTCGACGGCGACCCCGTCAAACGCCAGGGCATCGAGTTCAAATGGCCCTTCCTCACCGAGAAACGGGACTACGAGTACTTCGACGCCCAGACCCGCACCACCGCCCCCATCCACTACAAGGGCACCCAGAACTTCCGCGGCCTGGACGTCTACTACTTCGAGCAGACCATCCCCTGGACCAAGGTCAGCATGCCCAAGGTCATGCCGGTCGAGGGCATCACCCCCGAATCCGTGGCCAAGACCGGCACCACCCGCTGGTACACGACCGTCCGCAAATTCTGGGTCGAACCCGTCACCGGCGCGCCTGTCTACGGCGAGGAGATCCACCGGGAGGAGCTGCGCGGTGGCACCCTCCTCGGCGACCGCGACAAGGTCACCGCCTTCTCCGGACACGTCAAGATGCGCGAGGACTACATCAAGTACACGGTGGACCTCGTCAAGTCCCAGCGGGTCCTTGTCGTGCTGCTCACCTCCTATCTTCCGTGGGGATTCCTCGGACTCGGCGCCGCCCTGCTCACCCTGTCGCTCGTCCTGGAGGCCCGCAGCCGCCGCCCCGGCGACCCGGCCCCCACGGGCGACCCGGAACCGGCGCCTCAACCCGTCAACGTCTGAGCCGCGCCTTCGTGTGCCGCGTGGGCTCCGCCGTCGCCGGGTCCTCGGGCCAGGGATGCTTCGGATACCGTCCCCGCAACTCCGCCCGCACCGCCCGGTACCCGTCCCGCCAGAACGACGCCAGGTCGGCCGTCACCGCCGCCGGCCGCCCCGCAGGCGACAGCAGGTGCACCAGCAGCGGCACCCCTGCGACCTCCGGGGTCTCCGCGAGCCCGAACATCTCCTGCAACTTCACGGCCAGCAACGGCCGTTCCGGATCGGCGTAGTCCACCCGGATCCGGGATCCGCTGGGCACCTCCATCCGCTCCGGCGCCAACGCGTCCAGCCGCGCCGCCTCACCGGTCGCCCACGGCAGCAACCGCGTCAACGCCTGCCCCGCGTCGATCCGCTCCAACTGCGCCCGGTTCCGTGCCCGGCTCAACTCCGGCTCCAGCCATTCCCCGGCCCGGCCCAGCAGCGCCTCGTCCGCCACGTCGGGCCAGGCGCCGCCCAGCCGCCGGTGCAGAAAGGCCAGCCGCTGCCGCAGTACCTCACCGTCCCGGCTCCACCGCAGCACCCCCAGCCCTTCCCGGCGCAACCCGTCCAGCAGCGCCTCCCGAACCAGCCCGGGATCGGGGTTGCGCAGCGGGCGCACCGCCAACTCGACGGCCCCGAGCCGCTCGACGCGCCGCGCTACCAGGTCACCGTCCACCCAGGCCACCTCCTCACCCTCCCCGTGCAGCGGGGCCGCCGCCCGGCGGGCCACGTCCTCACCGATCACCGCCCCCAGCCGTACCCGCGCATGTCCCGCACCGACCGGCCGGTCCGCGACGGCCACGGCCAGCCACGGCGTGCCCCGCAACGTCGAACCGTCCGCCAGCTCCGCACGCGTACCCGACACCATCTGGTACCCGCCCTCGCCCCGGTCCCGCGCGACCCGCTCGGGGAAGGCGAGCGCCGCGACCAGCCCGGCGGCGTGGTCCTGACCGTCCTGGCCCCGGATGCCGGTCGGCGCCGGGGCCCGCTCGCCCGGCGAGGCGGGTTCCGGGGCCCCGCCCCGATCCGGCGGGGTACCACGGTCCGCCGGGGTTTCCAGGGCCGATGTCAGCCGCCGTACCTCCGCACCCCACCGCGCCCCGTACGCGTCGCCTCCGCGCCGTGCCGCCCGCCACGCCCCGGCGAGATCGTCGCCGTACTCGCGCGGCGGCTCCTCGCTGAGCAGCGCCACCACCTCGGCCGCCCGCCGCACGCCGATCTCCCGGGAGCCGTCGAGCAGGGCCCGGCCGAGCCGGGGATGCAGTCCGAGCCGCGCCATCCGCGTACCGCGCGCTGTCGGCCGCCCCGATGCGGTGTCGACCGCGCCGATCGCCGTGAGCACCGATCGCGCCGCCGCCATCGCCCCGGCGGGCGGCGGATCGAGCAGGGCGAGACCGGAGGCGTCCGGATCTCCCCAGCACGCCGTCTGCAACGCGAACGGCGTGAGATCAGCGAGTTTGATCTCCGGCGCGGGGAATCGGGGCAGCCTGCCGTTCTCCGCCTCCGTCCAGCACCGGTACACCGCACCCGGCGCCTCCCGCCCCGCCCGGCCCGCACGCTGACGACCCGCCGCCTGCGACGCCCGCACCGTCGTCAGCGCCCCGAGTCCCCGCGCGTGGTCGACCCTGGGTTCCCGCGCGAGCCCCGAGTCGACGACGATCCGCACCCCCGGCACCGTCAGACTCGACTCCGCGACCGATGTCGCGAGGACCACCCGCCGCCCCGAGCCTCCCGCGAGCACCGCGTCCTGCACCGCCGCCGGCGCCCGGCCGTGCACCTGAAGCACCTCGACGTCCCCCAGCCCGCCCAACTGCCCCGCCACCCGGGCGATTTCCCCTACTCCGGGCAGAAAGCACAGCACGTCCCCGGGCCGCTCGGCGAGGGCCCGGCGCACCACCGACGCGACATGCGTGAGCAACGCCGGATCGACCCGCATGCCGTGCGGCGGCCGTACCGCGCGCGGAGGTGGCGCCCACACCACGTCCACCGGATACGTGGTGCCCTCCGCCTCCACCACGGGCGCCCCGCCGAGCAGCCGGGCCCAGCCCTCCGCGTCGGTCGTCGCCGATGCCGCCAGCAGCCGCAGCTCGGGCCGCAGCGCCGCCCGTACGTCCAGGAGGAACGCCGCGACCGTGTCCGCGTCGAGATGCCGCTCATGGCACTCGTCGAGCATCACGGCATCGACCCCGGACAGCTCCTGGTCCCGCTGGAGGCGCTGGAGGAGGACACCGGTCGTGACGACCTCCACACGGGTTCTCCGGCCGACGGACCTCTCGCCGCGCACCGTGAACCCCACGCTCTCGCCGACCCGCTCACCCAACAGCCAGGCCATACGGCGCGCCGCTGCCCGCGCCGCAATCCGCCGCGGCTCGGCGACGACCACCCGCCCGGCACCTATGGCCGTGTCCCCGAGCAGCCCCGCCAGCACCAAGGGCACCAGCGTCGTCTTGCCCGTGCCCGGCGGAGCGCACAGCACGGCGGTGCCGTGGGCGTCCAGGGCCGCGAGCAGGCCGGGTACGGCGGTGCGTACCGGGAGGCGGTCGAGTGCGTCGGTTCGGATCATGCGTTCAGTCTGGGCCTCGGCGGCGGACGCCGTGTCGGGTTGTCCACAGGCACGCCCTGGCAGTCAGTTTGTATGACTGATCCCGGGCTGTTTCCGAGGCTGTTCACCAGCCGTGGCCGGGCCGTGGCCGGGCCGCTCCCGGGGGCTACTCCCGCTCACAGACGAAGATCGCAGTCCCCGGGATCAGATGACCCCGCAGCGGCGACCAGCCGCCCCACTCCTGGCTGTTCCAGGCCGGCCACTCCGGTTCCACCAGGTCCAGCAGACGGAAGCCACCCGCGACGACGTCCCGAACCCGGTCGCCGATCGTCCTGTGGTGCTCGACGTACACCGCGCCGCCCCGCTCGTCCTGCTCCACATACGGCGTGCGGTCGAAGTAGGAGGCCGCCACCGACAGGCCCTCCGGACCCGGCTCGTCCGGGAACGCCCAGCGGATCGGGTGCGTCACCGAGAACACGAAGCGCCCGCCGGGCCGCAGTACCCTGTGCACCTCCCGCAGGACCCGCACCGGATCCGCCACGAACGGCAGCGCACCGTACGCCGAACACGCCAGGTCGAACGAGCCGTCGGCGAACGGCAGCGCCCCCGCGTCCGCCTCCACCAGTGGCACCCCCTCGGCGCCGATCCTCAGCGCGTGCTGCAACTGGCGGTGCGAGAGGTCCAGGGCGACGGGCCGCGCGCCCTGCGCGGCGAGCCAGCGCGAACACTGCGCCGCGCCCGCGCCGATCTCCAGAACCGCCCGACCCGCGAGACCCCCCGCCGGACCGAGCAGACCCGCGTCGGCCTCGTCGAGCCCCTCGGGGCCCCACACGAAACGGTCGTCGCCGAGGAACGCGCCGTGATCGCTCTGGTACTCGTCCGCGTTCCGGTCCCACCAGCCGCGGTTCGCACGGCTGCTCTCGGTGCCCGAAGCGGTACGCCGGGTGGCCTCCGGCTCGGGCAGCTCGCGCTCTTGGATGATCGGCTCCCTCGTCGTACTCTTCCGTCGAAAACCACAGCGGGACCACACAGCGGAACGCAGCGGGACCGTGGCAGAACCGCGGCACAACCGCCGCGGGGCGTCGCGCCGGAGCGCGCTGCGGCCCGTGTGGCCTCATACAACAGTTCTTGTGCCGGGTATGGGGCGATCCGCCCCGGGTGTGCGCCTTCGCGCATTGACCCTGCCCTGCGGCCCCCGTATGCTACAAGTTGCGCTGCGAGCCTGCGCTCCTCAGACCTAGCAGGCTGCGCTCGCATCTGTTGTATGTCCCCTCGGTTGTCGAGGCGCGTTCCGTTCTCCCGTTGAGGGAGGGGCCGGGAATCGCGCTTCTTGAGCTGTCCGGCTTCATCAGAGCGACACGGGCTCCCGGCGTAGCAGTACCTACGACTTCAATGTCCGTACCGGAGCCCTTTCCCACATGACGAGCAGCACCGAGACCACCGCCACCACCCCGCAGGTAGCGGTCAACGACATCGGTAACGAGGAAGCTTTCCTCGCCGCGATCGACGAGACGATCAAGTACTTCAACGACGGCGACATCGTCGACGGCGTCATCGTGAAGGTCGACCGGGACGAGGTCCTGCTCGACATCGGTTACAAGACCGAAGGCGTCATCCCCTCCCGCGAGCTTTCGATCAAGCACGACGTCGACCCCAATGAGGTCGTCGCCGTTGGCGATGAGATCGAGGCCCTGGTTCTCCAGAAGGAGGACAAGGAAGGCCGTCTCATCCTGTCCAAGAAGCGTGCGCAGTACGAGCGCGCGTGGGGCACGATCGAGAAGATCAAGGAAGAGGACGGCATCGTCACCGGTACCGTCATCGAGGTCGTCAAGGGTGGTCTCATCCTCGACATCGGCCTCCGTGGCTTCCTCCCGGCCTCCCTGGTCGAGATGCGCCGCGTCCGCGACCTCCAGCCCTACGTGGGCAAGGAGCTTGAGGCGAAGATCATCGAGCTGGACAAGAACCGCAACAATGTGGTCCTGTCCCGCCGTGCCTGGCTGGAGCAGACCCAGTCCGAGGTCCGCCAGACGTTCCTCACCACCCTCCAGAAGGGGCAGGTCCGCTCCGGCGTCGTGTCCTCCATCGTCAACTTCGGTGCCTTCGTGGACCTGGGTGGCGTCGACGGCCTGGTGCACGTCTCCGAGCTGTCCTGGAAGCACATCGACCACCCCTCCGAGGTTGTCGAGGTCGGCCAGGAAGTCACCGTCGAGGTCCTCGACGTCGACATGGACCGCGAGCGTGTCTCCCTGTCGCTCAAGGCGACGCAGGAAGACCCGTGGCAGCAGTTCGCCCGGACGCACCAGATCGGTCAGGTCGTCCCCGGCAAGGTCACCAAGCTCGTTCCGTTCGGTGCGTTCGTCCGCGTCGACGAGGGCATCGAGGGTCTGGTGCACATCTCCGAGCTGGCCGAGCGCCACGTGGAGATCCCGGAGCAGGTCGTCCAGGTCAACGACGAGATCTTCGTCAAGGTCATCGACATCGACCTGGAGCGTCGCCGCATCAGCCTCTCGCTGAAGCAGGCCAACGAGTCCTTCGGTGCCGACCCGGCCTCGGTCGAGTTCGACCCGACGCTGTACGGCATGGCCGCGTCGTACGACGACCAGGGGAACTACATCTACCCCGAGGGCTTCGACCCCGAGACCAACGACTGGCTCGAAGGCTACGAGACCCAGCGCGAGGCGTGGGAGCACCAGTACGCCGAGGCGCAGACCCGCTTCGAGCAGCACCAGGCGCAGGTCATCAAGTCCCGCGAGGCCGACGCCCAGGCGGCGGCCGAGGGCGGCGACACGGCGGGTGCGGCTCCGGCCGCGTCCGGCGGTGGCTCGTACTCCTCGGAGTCCGCGGACAACTCCGGCGCCCTGGCGTCGGACGAGGCCCTGGCCGCGCTGCGCGAGAAGCTGGCCGGCGGCCAGAGCTGATCGCTCACCGCTAGACAGCGGCACAGCAGCACGTAGACGAGTGCCCGCACCCTTCGGGGGTGCGGGCACTCGTTGCTGTGTGCGGGGATGGCTACGGCGTCACGGTGATGTTCGTCAGGCCCTTGCCGCCCGACACCGTGTTGCTGCTGTAGACCGTGGTCTTGCAGCTGGAGCTGTAGTTGGTGACGTTGAACGCGAGCTGGTGGGCGCCGTTGGAGCCGCTCAGGTTCGACGTGTTGCCGCGGAAGACCGTGCCGCAGCCCCAACCGGACTGCTGCGTGTGGGTCTCGTAGCCGTTGTTGGTGGTGTTCTTGCCGGTGTTGTTCTCCACGACGACGTTGTTGCCCTTCACGTCGACCCAGGAGTCGTCGTAGTTGGCGCCCGTGAGGCCGTTGCCGTCGAAGGTGTTGCCGGAGATCTTCGCGCCGGTCGTGCCTTCCTTGATGTCGATGTTCTCGCCGCCGACGTCCGGGCCGATCGTGTTGTTGAGGATTTGCACGCGGTCGCTCTTGTCGGACAGAGTGTTCGCCGAGCCGACATAGACGCCCTCACCCATGCCACGCCCGTCGTTCCCCGTGTCGTAGATACGGGAGTTCTTGATGATGCCGTCGGGGCTGGAGTTGCGGAAGTGCACGCCTTCCATGTCGAGCCCGTGCACCGTGACGTTGTCCACGACGACCCCCTTGGCGGAGTCGATCATGATGCCCTTCTGGCCGCCGGTGACGGTCACACCCTGGACCGTCCAGTACGAGGCGCCGTTGAGGTGCAGACCGTAGCCGCCACTCGCCGTCAGGATGGCCTTGGACGAGCCCTTGAGCGTGATCTTGGCGTCCGAGCGCGCCACGATCGTGGTCTTGAAGTTGCCTGTGTACGTGCCGTCCGCGAGCTGGATGGTGTCGCCGGGCGCCGCGGAGGTGAGCGCGGTCTTTAGTTGGGCGGCGGTGGTCACATTGATGACCGCGGCGGCGGCATCGGGGGCGGCCACGGCTGTCGAGGCGCCCAGGCCGCACAAGGCGATGACCGCTGTTATCGCGGCTGCGGTCGGGGTGAGCAGTGTTCGGGTGCGCATGCGGATCAGCCTTCCCGTAGGCGTACGCTGCATTCTGGTATATGAACTCTGGGCGTATTGCTGAACACCCAGTGCCCCGGGACGGTAGAGGGACTGCATGTCCGCGTCAAGGTCTGGACCAAAAACGGAGACAGAGAGATTCAGGAACGTGAACAAGGAGAAGTGAGGGGTGAGTGCCGGGTGAGAGTCGGATGTGAGGGGCGCCGGACGGGAATGCTCGTGTCCTGGGGCGCGTTCTGAATGGTGGACACGAGGAGGAGCGGTCACAGTGCTAGATCCGCAGGGTTTGTACGTATGGGAGCCGAAGGGCCTGGCTGTCGTCGACATGGCACTGGCCCAGGAATCGGCCGGACTGGTCATGCTCTACCACTTCGACGGCTACATCGACGCGGGTGAGACCGGCGACCAGATCGTCGACCGGTTGCTCGACTCGCTGCCTCACCAGGTCGTGGCCCGCTTCGACCACGACCGGCTCGTCGACTACCGCGCGCGACGCCCCCTGTTGACGTTCCGGCGCGACCGCTGGACGGACTACGAGGTGCCCACGCTGGAGGTCAGGCTCGTCCAGGACGCTACTGGCGCGCCCTTCCTGCTGCTGTCCGGGCCCGAGCCGGACGTGGAGTGGGAGCGCTTCGCCGTCGCCGTACAGCAGATCGTCGAACGCCTTGGTGTGCGACTCTCCGTCAACTTCCACGGCATCCCGATGGGCGTCCCGCACACCCGCCCGGTGGGTCTCACCCCGCACGGCAACCGCACCGACCTGGTGCCGGGACACACCAGCCCCTTCGACGAGGCACAGGTCCCCGGAAGCGCCGAGTCGCTGGTCGAGTACCGCCTCATGGAGGCCGGCCACGACATCCTGGGCGTCGCCGCGCACGTGCCGCACTACATCGCCCGTTCGCCCTACCCGGACGCGGCGCTGACGGTCCTGGAGGCCATCACCGCGGGTACGGGCCTGGTCCTGCCGGGCGTCGCGCACGCGCTGCGCACCGAGGCGTACCGCACGCAGATGGAGATCGACCGGCAGATCCAGGAGGGCGACGAGGAACTGGTCGCGCTGGTCCAGGGACTTGAGCACCAGTTCGACGCCGCCGCCGGGGCCGAGACCCGGGGCAACATGCTCGCCGAGCCCACCGACATCCCCTCGGCCGACGAGATCGGTCAGGAGTTCGAGCGATTCCTTGCGGAGCGCGAAGGCGACGGCTGAGGAGTGGTGGGTGACGGGTCGCGGGTGACGGGTGACGCGCGGGTGACGGGTGACGGGTGACGGGTGACGGGTGACGGGTGACGGGTGACGGGTGAGGCTGTTGTCCCTGAACCGCAAAGGACACTTGGTGCCGCACGCCCTAAGCTGCGGGTCATGCTGAAAGTGGGCCTGACCGGGGGCATCGGAGCCGGCAAGAGCGAGGTGTCGCGTCTCCTCGTGGAGCGTGGCGCCGTCCTGATCGACGCGGACCGGATCGCACGCGAGGTGGTCGCACCGGGAACTCCCGGACTCGCCACGATCGTTGAAGCCTTCGGCGAGGACGTGCTCGCCGAGGACGGTTCGCTCGACCGGCCCGCACTGGGCGCGATCGTCTTCGCCGACGCCGACAAGCTGACGAAGCTCAACTCGATCGTGCACCCTCTGGTCGGCGCCCGCTCCGCCGAACTGGAAGAGGACGCCCCCGAGGACGCCGTAGTCGTCTTCGACGTCCCCCTGCTCACCGAGAACGGCCTGTCGGGACTGTATGACCTGGTGATCGTCGTGGACGTGGACCCGGCGACCCAACTGGACAGGCTGACCCGGCTGCGCGGCATGACCGAAGAGGACGCCCGCGCGCGGATGGCCGCACAGGCGACCCGCGACGAACGGCTGGCCATCGCGGACATCGTCATCGACAACGACCTGTCGCTGCCCGAGTTGGAGACCCGGGTGCGGGAGGTCTGGGCGGACCTCACCACGCGCGCGAGGGCGTGACCGCGGAGCCGCCGCGACAGTAAGGGTGGGCTGGGGCGGGCAGGATGAGGGAGGGGCGGGGAGGAATACCGGCGCGCGTGATGCGCGTTGAAACCGTACGGTCAGGGAAGGACTCATTCGTGCCCGAGAGCAGCGGACCCATGCGACGTACTCCGGAAACGCTTGTCATCGACTTCCGTGCCGCCGAACAGCTCCTTGCCGCACGAGACCCCCGCGGAGCCGTCAAGCTCCTCGACCCGGTCATCGCGGCACACCCGGAGAACACGGCGGCGCGGCTGCTGCGCGCGCGTGCCTTCTTCGCCGCCGCGCAACTGCGTCCCGCCGAACTCGAATTCACCATCGTCCTGGAGCGGGAACCGGACAACGCGTTCGCGCACTTCGCGCTGGCCCGCACCTATGAGCGCGCCGGGCGCCCCCAGGAGGCCGTCAGGCACTTCCGGCTCGCGGCGGCCCTCGACCCCTGCCCGGAGTACGTGGCAGCGGCCCGATTCGACGAGTGACGCCCCGCCCGGAAGGCCCGCGACATGCCCACGCGGCGCGCGTACGGCGCTCACGTGACGTGAGAGGGAGGTCGGTCAGCGGTCGGGCGGTGGCTGATACGGGGGTACGTCCCGGCCCGGCTGAAAATGAGGACCCTGCCGGATGTGCCGGATGATCATCACCATGTCCACGGTGACGACCAGCCACAGCGCGGCACAGGCCGCCGCCCAGCCCGGCCGCCCGGCCAGGGCGAACGCCACGGTTCCCGCGACCGTCCAGATCAGCCCCCACACGCTCAGCCAGAAACGCATCCGCAGGGGACTGCGCGCGGTCATCGGTTCACTGCCCGTACGCATCGTGCATCATCACTCCTTATTGCAAAGTACCTCCCGCATCCGCCGGAGCACGACAAAGTGGACGTACGGGATGGACGAACGAGGCGGGCGAGTGGAGAGGGACAGGCCGTGCTGGATGAGCTGAGGGGCGAGGACGGGTTCGCGCGCTGGCTGAAGGAGCTGGAGAACCCGGACCTTCCGCAGGTGGAGGCCGTGCTGCCGGACACCGACGAGCTGCCCGACGTCCTGCTGGACCTCGCCGTGCCGCACCAGGACATCAACGAACTCGTCGCCCTGGGCCGCCGCCTCACCGCTGACCGTGACCTCCGCTGGCTCATGGAACGCTCCGTGAGCGGCCTCGTCCACGGTATGGGCGATCCGGACCAGGGCATCGCCCCCCGGGCGCTGCCCGACGAGAAGGATCCGCTCGGCCGGTGCTTCTCCGTGTTCGTGTTCGTCGCCGCGCTGCCCCATGCACGGGCCTACCACCGTGAGCGCGGGATACCCGACGACGTGTCCCGGCGCACCCTCGCCGACCTGGGCCGCCATCTGGCCGTCCACCGCAGAAGGCACGGCACCCCCGGGCTCCTCTTCCCTTGGTGGAACTCCCTCCATTTCCATGGGGAGCTGTACGAGCTGGGCCGGCTCCAGTTCCATCGGGCGCGGCTCGGCGAGACCCTGGGGCCGGTCGTCCAGGCCGCCGGAATCGGCGCCGGGGCGGGAGACCGCTCCTTGGGCCTCCACATCCCCGACTTCCGCGGTCCCCTCACCCCGAGCGCCTGCGAGGCCTCGATCGACCGGGCGCGGGAGTTCTTCCCCCGGTACTTCCCCGAGGAGCGCCACACGGTCGCGACCTGTCACTCCTGGCTGCTCGACCCGCAGTTGAAGAGCTATCTGCCCGAGGACTCCAACATCGTCCGGTTCCAGGACCGCTTCCGGCTGACGGACCCGACCCGCGAACCACGACTCCAGCCCGATGACAAGGCACCCGTCCATTTCGTCTTCGGCGACCCGGACCTGGCGCCTGACCTGCTGCCCCGGCGCACCGCGGTCGAGCGCGCGGTCGGCGACCACCTCCGAGCCGGTGGGCACTGGTACGTCCGGCACGGATGGTTTCCGATGTGACGGAATCCACATCGGCGGGAACTGACGGGAGGGCGTGGCGCGTTGGACGGGTATGAAGATTGAGATGCGTGAGGGACACGAGGGCACGGGGCCCGGCGAGATCACGCCGGACGGCTGCGCGGTGGAGCTGTACAGCCGACTGCCCGTGGGAGACGAGCCCGCCATCATCGCGGCGGCCGTACCGACGGGGGCTCGTCTGCTCGAACTGGGCTGCGGAGTGGGGCGGGTGACGCATCCGCTGCTTGAACGGGGATTCGATGTCACCGCCGTGGACGAATCCCCGGAGATGCTGGAGCGGGTCCGGGGCGCGCGCACCATATGCGGTCCGATCGAAGGGCTGGACCTGGCGGAGACCTTCGATGTGGTGATGCTCGCGTCGTTCCTGGTCCACACGGGGAACCTCGATGTGCGCCGGGGATTCCTCGACACCTGCCGTCGCCATGTCGCCGACGACGGCTGTGTGCTGATCCAGCGCGAAGGCGCCGACTACCACGAGAACCTGCCGCGCGAGCGGGTCGACCCGCACGGGTTCACGGTGCGGATGCTGTCGGCGGAGCCGGTGTCGGAGGGCGTCCACTCGGTGCGCGCGGAGTATGTGTTCCCGGACGCGACCTGGACCCAGACGTTCCTCTCCCGTCCCCTGACCAAGGAGGCGTTCGAGGACGCACTCGCGGAGTCCGGGCTGAGAGTCGACCGGTATCTCACGGAGGACGGGATATGGGTCAGGGCGGTGCCGGAGCCGGTGCCGGCGGCTTGAGTCACGGGTCGGGTTCGGGAGTGGGGTCGGGCGCGTGGTCCGGCGCTGACCGCTGGATGAGTCCGGGAAAGTTTCCTGTGCCGCGATGAGTTGGGGTCGGGTCCGTCGTCTACCTCTGTGACAGCAAGCGCAGCGTCCCCACAGAGGAGAACCCCATGTCCGAGACCACTGTCGAGACCGCAGGCACCGCCGCCACCGTCGACACCGCCGCCAACGGTACGGCCCGCTCCGCCGCCCGGAGCGGTACGCGGCGCGCCGGGCGCCGAGCCGATATCGCGCTGCGTTCGCTCCAGGTCCTGCTCGCTCTGTTCTATGTGATCGCGAGCGCGGTGCCGAAACTGATCGCGCACTCCTCCGCCGTCGAGTCGTTCGACAAGATGGGTTGGGGTCGGCCGGGGATGTACACCGTCGGGGTCCTCGAACTCCTCGGTGGTGTCGCCCTGGTGATCCCGGCGCTGGTCTCGGTGGCGGCGATCGCGCTCAGTCTGCTGATGGTCGGCGCCTTCATCACCCAGGTGACGGTGTTCGACGGTGAGAACGCGGCCACCCCGCTGATACTGATCGTGCCGCTCGCCCTGATCGCCTGGGCCCGCCGGCACCGCACAGGAGAGCTGCTCCGGCTGGTGCGACAGCGGGCCTGACCAGACCCGGCCGGGTTGATCGCCCGGCCGGGCAGGTGGCTCAGTTCGTCATCGCGAGGACTTTCCCGGTGCGGTCGGGGGAGTCCTCGGCCGCCGTCGTCGGGGTTCGGCGGGTGCACCGGATACGCCGGGTGTGCCGGTCGGGTCTCCCGGGCTTCCGGGGCCTCCGGGGCCGAGTACACCGCGCAGGCGTTCCATCTCGCGTCGGTCGCGTTTGGTCGGGCGGCCCGCGCCCCGGTCCCGTACACCGGCGGGGGCGATCGCCTCTCGTGGGGGCGGGGGAGGGCTGTTGTCGACGTAGCACTCGACGGCGACAGGGGGTCCGACGCGTTTGCGGATGACGCGTTTGACCACGACGATCCGTTCGCGGCCACCATGGCGGAGGCGGACCTCGTCGCCGACCCGGACCGCGTAGGCGGGCTTCACCCGCTCACCGTTGACCCGCACATGGCCACCCCGGCAGGCGGTGGCGCCAATGGACCGGGTCTTCACCAGCCGTACGGACCAGATCCAGCTGTCGACCCGGACGCTGCCCTGGGAAGGGTCGGGGGCGACGGTGGCGCCCGCCGGCGCACCGGCGTCGGAGTTCGTACCGGAACCGGTACCCGTACGGGCATCGACGTCCGTACCGAGGTCCGATCCCTCGCCGACACCCGTACCCGTACTCGTTTCCGCGCCCGGTTCCGCCCCAGTGTCCGCGCCCCGAGGGTTCTCCCTGTCCGGGGTCTTCGGGGTCCTTCCGGTGTTGTCCTGTCCAGCCATGTCCCCGACCTTAGTCGTCGGTCGCGAGCGGTGTCCGGGCTTATTTCCGGGGTTCCCCGGGTGGAACGGCTCGAACTGTCCGACACCGCTGACGCCCGTCGAAGGAGGACTCAGGGCGCGCGGGACCGTGGACGACAAGTCCTCGTCGAGCGCGGCCCGCTCGGCAGGCTCCAGGTCGGCCGTGCGGATTGCGCCGCGGCTGACGTCGTGGTTGCGGGCGAGGGCGGGGATGGAGGGGTTCTCCAGGTACGTGGTGCGCACGGCGTCGGTCTTGTCGGCCGGGACGGCAGGGCGGTGTTCGCCCTTGCTGCCCTTGGCGTTGGCCGCGCGCAGTCCGTCGTAGGTCAGTTCTCGCTGGAGGTCGTGCATGGTGCAGACTCTCGCCGTCGCCGCCGGCGAACTCCAGAACTTCACGGTGGACAGTGCAGCTCGCCGGTGCGTGGGTGGCGGGCGGTGAGGTCCGTCGCGGAGAGCTCGCCGTCGTGGATGCGCAGGGCCACCTGCTTGCGGTGGAGGGTGTCCGGTACGTCGAGGATGTGTCCTGTGCCTCGTGCGAGGCGGAACCATCTCGGAGATGTGCACGGTGTCGCCTGGCCTCGCGTAGGTGAGCAGTTCGCGGAATTGGACGCGTCGGCCGCCTGTACGGCAAACGGTGGCACCCTCAAGTGATCAACGTTCCGGCTTCGGGTCAGGACGGCGGGTCGGGGTGTATCTGGCGAGCATGGTCTGGACGGCCTGTTCGACGGCTTCGTGGATGTCGGAGGCTGCGGGGTTCCAGTCGGTCAGGAGCATGCGGGGCCACAGGACGTAGTTGGCGATCATGCCGAGGAACTGGTTCGCGGCGCTCACCGCGTCCGGGACATCAGCGTTGCCCGCCTCGTGCTCGGATTCCAAGTAGTGCTGAACGGAGGTGAAATAGGGCAGTTTGCCGAGTTGGAACTGCATCCGTCCCAGTTCGGGGAAGCGAGGCACTTCGGCGATGACGATCCGGAACAGGGCTGTCATGCCGGGCCGGCCGATCAGGTCGGCATAGCGGTGGCCGATGGTTGTCAGTCCGGAGCGCAGATCTCCGGTCTGTGGCCGCGCGGCGGCGTCGCCGGCGTCACGCTGCCAGGACTCGGTGACGATGGCCTCGAAGAGGGCCGCCTTGGTGGGGAACCGCTTGAACAGGGTGGACTTCGAGACCCCGGCCGCTTCGGCGATCCGGGCCAGTGAGGTGCCGTCGTAGCCGCGATCCAGAAACAGTTCCGTGGCTGCGGTGGTGATCGCCTCGCGTTTCTGCTGAGCGAGTTTGCGGTGGTGTGCGGAGAGTTCTGCTGCCATGCGGACAGTATGTCGCAGACCCGAGGCGAGTCACTTGACTCGCCTCGCTTGCCCTGCTTACGGTACGAAAGTAAGGCGAGTCGAGTGACTCGCATCGTATCTGTGGCGCCGAGTGAATTCCGGTGGCCTCTGGTAGCCGCGCGGTGGAGGAACAGTTCATGACGACCGACAAGATCGCTTTGATCGCTTTGGTGACCGGTGCGAATCGCGGTCTCGGGCGCGGCGCGGCCATCGCTCTGGCCAGACGCGGGGTGCGGGTCGTGGTCACCCACCGCGGTGATGCGGCCGGGGCTGAGAAGACGGTGGAACAGGTGGCGGCGGTGGGTGGGACTGCCGCTGTTCTCCGGCTCGACATCAGCGACGTCTCCTCTTTCGCGTCCTTCACCTCCGAACTGGGCGAGCAGTTGGAGCGCTGGGGTACTTCGCGGCTCGACATCGTGGTCAACAACGCGGGAGTGGGGATCTTCGGACCGCTGGAGGACGTCACGATCGACGACTTCGACACGGTGATGGGCACCAACGTCCGGGGCACGTTCTTCCTCATGCAGTCACTTGTGCCGCTGCTGAGCCGAGGCGGCCGTGTCATCAACGTCTCGACGTCACTGACCCGCCACACCAGCCCCGCCACCTCGGTCTACTCCGCCTCGAAGGCCGCCGTCGAAGCCCTGAGCCGTACCCTCGCCGCAGAACTCGGCCCGCGCGGCATCCGGGTCAACTCCATCGCCCCGGGACCGACCGCCACCGATTTCAACGGTGGAGCGATGCGGGACGACGCCGAGATGCGCCAGGTTCTGGCCGGACAGACCGCGCTCGGCCGTGTCGGCGAACCTGAGGAGATCGGCGACGCCATCGCCGCGCTGGCCTCCGAGGGCCTGCGCTGGGTCACCGCCCAGCGCATTGAGGTATCCGGCGGCGCCCTCCTCTGAGCGACCGGGCGACGGCCTGTGGAGACCTGATCCGGCGCGGAGCCTTCCCCGGTGCGGTGGTCGGCTCTCCGGTCCGGCGTCCCGGCCCATGGCGCAGCGTGGATGTCAGACCCCTGACCTACCGTGGATGCATGGACACACCCGTGGTCGCGGACCTGGAATCGCTGGGCGCGCTCGACGCCCGGATTCCGGGCTGCGCGGCCTGTCCCCGCCTGGTCGCCTGGCGTGAGGAGGTGGGTCGTACGAAGCGGGCCGCCTTCCGGGACTGGACGTACTGGGCGCGGCCCGTGCCCGGGTTCGGGCCGCCGGACGCCTCGCTGCTGGTCGTCGGGCTCGCGCCCGCCGCGCACGGCGGCAACAGGACCGGCCGGATGTTCACCGGCGACCGTTCCGGCGAGGTGCTGTTCGCCGCGCTGCACGACCTCGGGCTCGCCTCACGGCCCGACTCCCTCTCGGCCGACGACGGGCTGACGCTGCGCGGCGTCCGCATCACCTCGCCCGTCCACTGCGCTCCGCCCGACAACAAGCCGACCCCGGCGGAACGGGACACCTGTCGCCCCTGGCTCGTACGGGAACTGGAGCTGTTGCGGCCGGGGTTGAAGGCGGCGGTCGTGCTCGGGGCGTTCGGGTGGCAGGCGGCGCTGCCCGCGTTCGCGGCGGCCGGGTGGAGGGTGCCCCGGCCGCGACCCGGGTTCGCGCATGGTGCGCGGGTGACGTTGGAGTGGGGCGGGGGTGGTGGCGGCGGTGGCGGTGGCGGTGGCGGTGGCGGTGGTGAGCTTGGGCGGGGGGCCGCGTTGGAGGTGTTCGGGTGCTATCACGTCAGCCAGCACAACACCTTCACCGGTCGGCTCACCCCAGCGATGCTGCGGGACGTGCTGCGCGAGGCCGCGGGCGTGGCCGGGATCCCGCCGTACAGAGATGCGGGTGCGGGTGTGCGAGGCAAGGGGGTTGGCCGGCGACCGTAGAGTGCCGGGGTGATCCTTTACCCGGAAATCGAACCGTACGAGCACGGGATGCTCGATGTCGGCGACGGCAACCACGTGTACTGGGAGGTCTGCGGCAATCCGCGCGGCAAGCCCGCCGTCGTGCTGCACGGCGGGCCCGGTTCGGGGTGCACGCCCGGGTTTCGGCGGTGGTTCGATCCGGAGGTGTACCGGATCGTGCTGCTCGATCAGCGCGGCTGCGGGCGTTCGACGCCGCATGCGAGCGTGTACGGGACCGATATGAGCGTGAACACGACCGCGCATCTGATCGCGGACCTGGAGCTGCTGCGCGAACGGCTCGGGATCGAACGGTGGTTGGTGTGGGGCGGGTCGTGGGGGGCGGTGCTCGGGCTGCGGTACGCGCAGACGGTTCCCGGTGTCGTCTCGGAGCTGGTCCTCACCGGGATCGCGACCGGGTCACGGGCCGAAGTCGCCCTGCTCACGCGGGGGTTGGGGCGGATTTTCCCTGAGGCGTTCGCGCGTTTCCGGGACGAGGTGCCGGTCGGTGAGCGGGACGGGGATCTGGCGGTGGCGTACGACCGGCTGCTCGCCTCGACCGACCCGGAGGTACGGGAGCGGGCCGCGCGGGCGTGGACCGACTGGGAGACGGCGATTGTGCCGGCGCCGGCGCGGTCGGTGGCGCGGTACGAGGACGCGGTGTTCCGTGCCGGGTTCGCCCGGACGGTCGCGCACTATTTCGCCCACGATCATTTTCTTGGCGAGGACGGGGTCGTCCTGCGCGATGCGCCTCGGCTGGGTGGGATCCCGGGGACGTTGGTGCAGGGGAGCCTCGACTTCGGGAATCTTCTCGGGACGGCGTGGCGGCTGCATCATGCGTGGCCGGGGAGTGAGTTGATCGTGGTGGATGACGTGGGGCATGACGCGGGGGCGGCGGGGGTGGGGGCGGAGTTGGTGCGGGCTACTGACAAGTATGGGGGGGGGGCCTGCGGCCGGCTGACCGGATAGTCGGGTGCCGTATGGCCTGCGGCCGGCTGGGGGGTGCCTCGGGTTCTGGGTGTGTTTGGGGGCTCTGCGTCTTGGGCTGTGCCCACCCGTTCCGCCGTGCGGAACGCCTGCCCACAGCGGGTTGGGGCGGGGTGGGGGTGTGGGGGCGGGCAGTGGTGGTGTTAGTGGGGTGGGGGCCATTCGTACTGGGCGGGACGCCTGCCTACAGCGGGTTGGGGCGGGGTGGGGGTGTGGGAGTGGGCTGTGGTGGTGTTCTTCCCTTCTAGTGGTCGTCGCAACACCCCAGCTCAGGGGATGCGATGGACCACCCGATCCGGAAGGACCGCAAGCCGCAGGGCAGGAAGAGGCTGACCGCTGAGCGGGCGGCATACTTCCAGCTCATGCGAGGGGTACAGCAACTCAGAGGCTTGCCGGGTCGTCGGCATCAACCGGCGGACCGGCAAGGTCTGGCGCAACGGGCGCAACGCGAACAAGGGCCGGCCGTGGTCGACACCCCCGATACGGGTGTCGACCACGGCCGGCCCTTCTCGCTGTCTCCAGGAGGCGGAGCGCATCCACATCGCCGATCGGCTCAGGGAGAAGGCGTCCATGCGGACGATCGCCGCCGAGCTGGGCCGCAGCCCCTCCACCATCAGCCGGGAGATACGCCGCAACGGCGTCCTCTATGCCGGCAGCAAGGTGTGGGCCTACCGGCCGCATGCGGCGCAGGCCCGCGCCGACGCCCGCAAACCGCGCCCGAAACCGGGGAAGATCGGCCAGAACCCGGCGCTGGCGAACTTCGTCCAGGAGCACCTGGAACGCCGCTGGAGCCCCGAGCAGATATGCCGGATTCTGCGCATACGCTTCCCCGACCGGCCGGAGATGCACGTGGCCCACGAGACGATCTACCAGGCCCTCTACCTCCAGGGCCGCGGCGAACTCCGCCGCGACCTGGCCCGCGCCCTGCGCACTGGCCGGACCATGCGCAGACCGCACCGCCAGTCGACCCGGCGCCAGCCCCGCATGTCCAAGGACATGGTCATGATCAGCGAACGTCCGGCCGAGGTCGCCGACCGGGCCATCCCCGGGCACTGGGAAGGCGACCTCATCATCGGCAAGGGGCACGGCTCCGCGATCGGAACCTTGGTGGAACGCTCCAGCCGCTTCGTCGCCCTGGTCCACCTCCCCGACGGCCGACGGCCCGCCCAGGTCCGTGACGCGCTCATACGGACCGTCTCCACGCTCCCGGCCCAGCTCAGGCGTTCTCTCACCTGGGACCAGGGTTCCGAGATGCACCTGCACAAGGAGTTCAGCACCGCCACCGACATGGCCGTCTACTTCTGCGACCCCGGCAGCCCCTGGCAGCGGGGGTCGAACGAGAACACCAACGGCCTGCTCCGGCAGTACTTCCCCAAGGGCACGGACCTGCACCGCCACAACCGCGAGGAGCTGGACGCCGTCGCCGCCGAACTCAACGGCCGCCCGCGCAAAACGCTCGACTGGGAAACCCCAGCCGAGCGTCTCGCTAAGCTCCTGGCGACAGCCAGTTGATCACTGTGTTGCGACGACCCCTGGAATGCGCCGTTAGTGGGGTGGGGGCCATTCGTATTGGACGGATGGTTCCCTTTCCTCGTTTTCTGTGCCGTCCGTCCACTTCGTCGGAGTGAAGCCGTGGCGTTCGTAGAAGTGGTGGGCCGGGGTGTTGATCTGGAAGGTTTGGAGGGTAAGGCCGGTCGGGCTGTGGGACTTTGCGAGGGTGATGAAGCGGTCGCCGATGCCTTGGCCGCGCCATTCCGGGGCCAGGTAGAGCTGGGACAGTTCGCGGCCGTCCAGGGCCATCACGCCCACGATCTCGCCGTCCGCGACCGCCACCCAGGTGTCCTGGAGCGGTACCAGCACCTCGCGGAAGTACCAGAGCACTTCGTCGTCGGTACGGGGACGGACGACGGTCGGGAGTGCCGCTCTGAAGGAGCGGAGGAAGACGTGGGCGGCGGCCGTGGCGTCGGTCGGCTCGGCGCGCCGCAGCGTGATCGCTTCGGTCTCGCTCACAGGGTGTCCGGTACGACGGCCGTGGCGGTGATCTCCACGAGCTGGCCCGGGTAGCCGAGGCAGGCGACGCCGAGCAGGGTCGAGGAGTGCGGGCCCGTACTCAGGCCACTCGCCTGCACCACCTCCCACACGGCGGCCAGCGGCCCCGGCTCGGCCGCGACGACATAGACGTCCGTGTACGCCACATGCCCCAGGTCGCTGCCCACCGCGCGCAACTGCTCGGTGAGGTTGGCGATCACCTGCTCGGCCTGCCGCACCGGATCGCCCTCGCCCACCAGCCGCCCTTCGGCGTCGAGCGGTACGGACCCGGCGAGGAAGGCGATCCGCGTACCCGCCTCGACCACGGAGGCGTGCGCGTACGTCGGTGGGGTGAAGAGGGACGGGACGGTGGTACGACGGATCACGGCGGCGGCTCCAGAAGGTTTCGGGCGTGGGCTGTCCAAACGGGACCTCCCGCGATCATGCGCGGATCACCCGTCGCGCCGCATCCCCATTTCGACCCGCCGCCCCCTCTCCGGCTCCCGTACCGCCGTCCCCTCCGCCCCCTCCGCCCTCACCCCCTCTGCTTACGATGAGGGCATGACCACCCCGAATCCCCTGCTCAGCGAACCCGTGATCAGCTACGCCGATGTCAAAGCCGCGGCCGGCCGGATCGCCGGGCTCACCCGGCCCGTCGGTGTCTTCGCGGCCGACGCCGGTGAGATCGGCGCGGCGGACGGCTGGTTCGCCTACGAGTTCAGTCAGCACACGGGCTCGTTCAAGGCGCGGGGAGCCGCCAACTTCACGGCGGCGCATGTCGAGACCGGTGACATGCCGGAGGCCGGCGTGGTCATCGCGTCGGGCGGCAACGCGGGTCTCGCCTGCGCCTGGGCGGCCCGCCGGTGCGGGGTCGGCGCCACCGTGTTCCTGCCGGAGAACGCGCCCGCCGTGAAGGTCGCCAAGCTGCGGAGCCTCGGCGCCGACATCCACCAGGTCGGCACGGAGTACGCGACGGCCCTGGAGGCGTCGCGGCAGTACGCGGCCGACACGGGGGCGATCCTGTCCCACGCCTACGACAACCCGCTGATCGCCGCCGGCGCCGGCACCCTCATGGAGGAGATCCACGCGGCGCTGCCCGCCCTGGACACGGTGGTCGTCGCGGTCGGTGGCGGTGGACTGTTCAGCGGAGTCGCGGCGGCGGCCCATGAGCACGGCGTACGGGTCGTCGCCGCCGAACCGGAACACTGCCGCGCCCTAAACGCGTCGATCGAGGCCGGCCACCTGGTCGACGTCCCGGTCGACTCCGTCGCCGCGGACTCGCTCGGCGCCCGGCGCGTCTCGGCAGCCGCGCTCGACTGGGCCCGGCGTACGGACTGCGTCTCGGTCCTGGTCCCCGACAGCACGATCGTGACGGCCCGTCAAGGCCTGTGGGACCAGCGGAGACTGGCCGTCGAACACGCGGCGTCCACCGCGCTCGCGGCGGTACGGACCGGTGCGTACACGCCCGACGAGGGGGAGCGGGTGTGCGTGGTGCTGTGCGGCGCGAACACCGACCCGGGCGATCTGGTGGCTCGCGCGTAGCCCGCGAAGGCCGGCTCTCCCTCGTCGTAAAGTTCTTTCTCGCCTCGGGGCGTGTTTGCTAGCGTCAACGGCCTTATGCGTACCTCCACCTTCACCGATGACGCGTTCCTCGACCTGGTTGCCGATCGGCTCGCCGGGCTGCCGACCGTGGTCGCCGTCGCCCTCGGCGGCTCCCGCGCCCAGGGCACCGAGCGGCCCGACAGCGACTGGGACCTCGCTGTCTACTACCGGGGCGGATTCGACCCGGACGACCTGCGCGCCCTGTGCCGCACGCTCGGCTGGGAGGGCGAGGCGTCCGACGTCGGTGGATGGGGCGGGGGCGTGTTCAACGGCGGGGCGTGGCTGACGATCGACGGGCGCCGCGTCGACGTCCACTACCGGGACCTCGACGTCGTGGAGCACGAGTGCCGGGAGGCGGCCGAAGGACGGTTCCACTGGGAGCCGCTGATGTTCCATCTCGCCGGTATCCCCAGCTACTTGGTGGTCGCCGAGCTGGCCGTCAACCAGGTGCTGCGCGGCGAACTGCCCCGCCCCGGCTACCCCGACGCGCTGCGCCGTACCGCGTCCGAGCACTGGCACGGCCGGGCCCGCTTCACCCTCGCGTACGCCAAGGGCAACCACGTCACGGCGGGCCGGCTCACCGAACTCGCCGGCGCGCTCGCCACCTCCGCGATGGAGACGGCGCACGGCGTGCTGGCGGCGCGCGGCGAGTGGGTCACCAACGAGAAACGGCTCCTTGAGCGGGCCGGACTGCGGGGCGTCGACGCGGTGCTCGCCGAGCTGCGCGCCGACGACCCCGCTTCCCTGACACGAGGCGTCACGGCGATCGAGGAACTGTTCGACAAGTTCGACAAGGCGGAGGCCGGTCCCCGGGCCCGTACGTGACGGACCGCGCCGGTCCCTGCGTAAGGGACCCACCGGTCCGGCCCCCGCATACCGCTACCGCTACCGCTACCGCTACGGCTTCGGCAATGTGCACCCGGGCGCGTTCAGGTCGATCTTGCTTCCCGCGCCCACGCACGCGGGTATCCCGTACGTCTGCTGGCCGTAGTTGATGCCCTGGCGCACGGTGACGGTGCCGTTCTGGTCGACCTCGCACGGGTTGTTGTCGGTGCAGCGACCGCCGTTCTCGTTGCCCGTGTTGTTGACCGCGACGACCTTGCCGGTGGCCTGGTCCACGACGGGGGAGCCCGACGTACCGCCGATCGTCTGGCAGGCCGAGGTGTAGCGGACCGAGTCCTTCCAGGTCCAGGAGCCCTCCTTGAGGCGGTAGGCGAAGCCGTCGATGTTGCAGTTGTAGATCCGCGTCCAGTAGCCCGAGACCACGCTGATCGCGGTGCCCTGTGTGGGGTGCTGGTCCGAGAGTTCCAGGGCCGCGATGCCGTACGAGGTCTGAATCTGCTGATACGTGCTGGTCAGCTGGTACAGCGAGACGTCCGTGTCGGTCATCGTGCCGTACGCGATCTTGCTGGCGCGCAGGGTCGCGACCCGGGTGCCGGCCGAGTTGAGCAGGCTGAAGGTCCTGCTGGACGCCCGGTCGACGATGACCTGTCCGGCGGCCGGGAACCCGGTCTCCAGGCAGTGGCCGTTGGACATGACGAGCGCGGGGTCCGTCGGCAGCGAGTCGGGCATGCGGACGACCGAACCGGAACAGTTGCTGAGCGCCACCGTCCCGGCGAAGTTGACGGCCTGGATACCGGCGTCCGCCTGGGCGCGGGCGTCCGACCGGGGTGCCGACGGCGCCTGGCTCGCGGCGGCCACGGGCGCGGCCCCCGCTCCGAGGAGCAGAAGCGCGGTGAGCGCGCCGACGAGGGATGACTTCATGTGGGGGGTTCCTCTCCGGTGCGGAGCCCTGTGGGGCTCCTGTGGAGTGGTGCTGTTGTCATGCGCATTGTGATGGCGTCGGGCTCAGCGGACAACAGGGCCCAGGAATCGAACATCCCGGAGACAGGCGGCTGTTGATGTATCGCCGCTTGTAAGAGGGGTGCCGGTGTGCGGGGTTGACACTCCGTCCGGCGTCGGGACAGAGTCCCCGCGATGGAGATCACCGACCTGAACCCCGCCGAGCGCCGACTGTGGGAGGCGTTCCCGAGCGGCGCCGGAGTCGACCTGCGGCCGGACGGCGAACCGGAGGACGCCGTGGTCTCCGGCGACTGGGGACCCGAACGGACCGTACGCGCCGAGGTGTTGCGCGCCCTGCTCCTGTCCGGCCCCCGCACGGACGGCGAGATACCCGCCCTGCGCCTCACAGGCGCCCGTGTCACCGGCCGCCTCGACCTCCAGTACGCGACCGTCGACTGCGCGATACGCCTGTGGGGCTGCCGGTTCGACGAGGTGCTCAATCTCTACGGCGCCCAGGTCAGACAGCTCAACCTCAGCGAATCGGTGCTGCCGGGGATGCGGGCCGCGACGCTGCGGGTCGACGGGGTGCTGCGGATCACCGGGTGCCGGATCGCGGGGCCTGTGCTGCTCGGCGGGGCCAGGATCTCCGGGGCCTTCTTCCTGGACCGGGCGCGGTTGGGGGTGCCGGACAGCGGGGGTGCGCGGCCCGGTGGCTCCGTGCGCGAACCCGTACTCCAGTTCAACCAGGGCGCCTGCGAGGACGACGTCTGGGGCCGCGAACTCGTCGCGTACGGCGAAATCCGCCTGGACGGCGCGGTGGTGGCCGGGAACGTCGACCTGGACGACGCCCGTCTCGTCCACCCGGGCGCCGGCGTCCTCCAGGCCGAACGGCTCACCGTCGGCTCCGACCTCCGCGCGATGCGGCTGCACGCCGAGGGCCTGGTCGACCTGCGCGGCGCGCGCATCCCCGGGCAGCTCAACCTCGCCTACGCCCGGCTCGCCAACCCCGGCGGCATGGCCCTGCGCGCCAGCAGCATGGTCTGCGGCGAGATGTGGCTGCGCGCCTCACCGCCCGTCCAGGGCAAGGTCAACCTCCGCCGCTCCCAGCTCGAACTCCTCCACGTCGCCCCCGAGACCTGGCCCCGCGAGGTCAACCTCGACGGCCTCACGTACACCACGCTCGCCCCGCACGAACCGGCCGCCCGTCGGCTGCCGCTGCTCGACCGGGACACCGCGGGCTATGTGCCGTTCTCCTACGAACAGCTCGCCACCGCCTACCGCCGTATCGGCGACGAGGCCGCCGCCCGCGCCGTCCAGCTCGCCAAACAGCGCCGGCACCGGACCACGCTGCCCTGGTACGCGAAGGTCTGGGGCCACCTCCAGGAGGTGACCGTCGGCTACGGCTTCCGGCCGATACGGGCCGCCGGCTGGCTCGCGTCCCTGCTCGCCGTCGGCTCCGTCGTCTTCACGCTCCACCACCCGCCCGCACTCAAACCCGGCGAGGCCCCCACCTTCCAGCCCGTTTTCTACACCCTGGACCTGCTCCTCCCGGTCATCGACTTCGGCCAGGAACAGGCGTACGCCCCGGAGGGCTGGTACCAGTCGCTCTCCTACGCCCTGATCGTCATGGGCTGGATCCTCGCCACGACGATCGCGACCGGTATCACGCGGGTGATCAGCCGGCAGTAGAGCAGTAGAGCAGTAGAGGGGTGTGCGGGCTTCCGTTGGGCGGGGCTTTCGTCGGGCGGGGCTCCCGTCGCGGTGACGCGTCGCACAGGCCGACCCGCGAAGTGTCACATCGCGGAAACACGGAGGCCGCTTTCCCTCCGCGAACGCGCCGTACCGTGGACAGCGCAGTCCCGGCCGACGTCGTCCGACGGCACCCCCTATTCCCGCCGTCCCGTACGACGTCCGACAGGAGCCCCGTGCGCGCCCGCACCCCCACACCCCCGCCCCCGCCCGCCTCCGTGCGGAGCCCCCGCTCCGTTCCGCCCTGGCTCGGGCACGCCCTGCGTACCCAGCGCGGCCCTGTCCCGTGGAGCGCCGTCGTCCGCGGGGCGCTGGCCGCCGGGCCGCTGCTGCTGCTCGCCGTACTCGCGGGGCGCCCGACGGCCGGGGTCGCCGCCGCGCTCGGCGCGATGTTCGCCGGGATCAACGACCGGCCGGGCAGCCGCCACGCCTCCGCGTACCGCATCGGCGTCCCCGCGCTCGCCGGCGCCACCGGCCTGCTCATCGGCTCCTACGCGGCCGGACTGCGCGGCGGCGAGGGACCCGCGCTGCTCGTCACGCTCGGCCTGACCGCGCTGCTCGCCGGGCTCGGGCTGATCGGCGGCGCGCTCAGCGCCATCGGACCCGTCGCGTCCGGCGCCGGCACCCAACTCCTCGTCGCTGCCGCCGCCGGCGTGGGCATGCCGCTGCCCGAACCGCCCGCGCAGCGCGCCCTGTTGTTCCTCGCGGGCGCGGGCTGGCTGCTCACGCTGCGGCTCGCCCTGCCGTCGCCCGGCGCGCGCGGCCTCGACATCGAACGGGCCGCCGTCGCCGCCGTCTACGACGCGGTCGCCGCGCTGCTACGGGCCGCCGGGGGAGCCGACGCCGTCGCCCGGCGGGTCGCGCTCACCGCCGCCCTCGACCAGGCACAGGACGCGCTGCGCGGCCCCCGGCCGCTGCGCCCCCGCCGCTCCGGCGCCGAGCGGAAGCTGCACGCGCAGTACGTCGCCGCGCTGCCGCTCGCCGAGGCGGCGACCGCGCTCGCCTGGCGCGGGGCTCCGCTGCCCGCCCGTGCGGCGGACGGCCCGACTCGGCTGGCCGCCGCCGTCCGCGACGCCAGGCCCTGCGGCCCGCTCCCGGCGCCCGCCCGCTCGACGGCGGCCCTGCGCGCCCTGGACGACGCGCTGCTGCACGCGGCCGACGCCTTCGACACCGGTACGACCGCCCATGCCCCGGTCACCGTGGGGGCAGGACCCGCACTCCGTACGGGCTTCCGCCGCGCCGTCGGACCCGCCGGGCGCGAGTACGGCGTACGGGTCGCCCTGTGCCTCGGCGTCTCCACGGCCGTCGCACAGTCGCTGCACCACCCGCACTGGTACTGGCTCCCGGCCACCGCCGTCTTCCTCGTCAAGCCCGACCTGGGGCCGCTGGCGTCGCGCGTGCTGTGCCGCGCGCTCGGCACCCTGCTGGGCGCGGGCCTCTTCGCCGGACTCGCCGCGCTGGTGCCCACGCCGTACGGGACCGTCGGTGTCGTCGCCGTCGCGGGCGCCCTCATCCCCGTCGGCACCCGGCACTTCGCCGCCCAGACCGCCGTCGTCACGGTCCTCGTCCTGGGCCTGGTCCAGGTGGGCGGGGAACCGCAGGCCGCCGCCGGCCGGATCGGCGAGACGCTGCTCGCCTGCGCGATCGTGCTGATCGTCGGCCACCTGCCGCTGCCGGGGCAGCGCGGCCACGGCGTACGGGCGCGGCTCGCGGTCGCCGCGCGGGCCGCCGACGACTACCTCGGCCATGTGCTCGGCGGCTCCGACGACCGCGCGGCGAGCTGGGCGCTGCGCCGCGACGCGTACCGCTCCCTCGCGCAGGTACGGGCCGCCGCCGCGCTGTCCGCCGCCGAACTCACCGTCCTCGCCCGGCACACGGCGGGCACCGCCGAGACCGCCGCCCGGCTCGAACTCCTGGTCGACGCCACTACGGCGACGGCGGTTCATCTGAACGACGGCCCTCGACCGCCTGCCGCACTCTGACGGCCCTCCCCGTACCCGTCCACGGCCGCTCCACCGGCACTCGCTGCTCCCGCGCCCCGGTCCGGTAAGCCGTCGTCTTCCCCAGCGCCACACAACTCCCTTACGTTTCTTGTGAGTTGACGCAAGCTACGGACGTAGACGGAAGCAAGGGAAGGGGTCGGGGAGCATGGGGAGCACGAAGAGGGTCACGGGGACCGTGGTGACCTTGGTGGCGGCAGCGGCGCTGGTGGCGGCGGGCGGGCCCGCGGTCGCCGTCGCCCCGGCGCAGTCGCCCTACTCGTCGACGACCGGTGTCGGCGTGCACAACGCGTACGAGAAGTCCAAGTACCCGTACTTCGCCGACGCGCTGGACTCCGGCGCCGGAATGCTCGAACTCGACGTATGGACCAATGTGTTCGGCAGCGGCTGGCGCGTGTCGCACAGCAATCCGCTCGGCAACGACAACAACTGCGAGAACGCCACCACCCCGGCCCAGCTCCGGACGAAGGCCCGTAACCAGAGCCTCACCGGCTGCCTCTCCGACATCAGGAGCTGGCACGACGCCAACCCCGGTCACCGGCCCGTCGTCCTCAAGGTGGAGATGAAGGACGGCTTCCTCGCCAACAACGGGCGCGGCCCCGCCGAACTCGACGCCCTCCTGTCGGCCAAGCTCGGCGACGCCCTGTTCCGGCCCGGCGACCTGGCCGCGGGCCACGCCACGCTGGACGCGGCCGTCCAGGCGAACGGCTGGCCCCAGCGCTCCGCACTCGCGGGCAAGTTCATCGTGGAGCTGATCCCCGGCACCGTCGAGGAGAGCAACCCGCTCGACACCCTCTGGACGGACCGCGAGTACGCGACCCACCTCCGGGACCTCGCGGCGAACGGCCGCCTCGGCACCGCCGCCGCCTTCCCCGCCGTGCACAAGGCGGCGGCGGGCGACCCCCGCACCCGCTACACCGACCCGACGATCCGCCCCTGGTTCGTCGTCTTCGACGGCGACGCCTCTGCCTACGCGGGCGGCTCCATCGACACGAAGTGGTACGGCGACCGGAACTACCTCGTCATCATGACCGACGCCCACAACGTGTCCCCGGCCATCGACGGCACCAACCCGACCGAGGCCCAGGCCCGCGAGCGGGTGGCGTTGCTCGCGAAGAACCAGGCGAGCATCGTCTCCGCGGACTGGTACCCGCTGCCGCAGGTCCTCGCCACGGTTGTGCCCCGGGGCTGACCCCTCCGGACGGCCTTGGGGCGGCCCCGGACCGCCCCGCCCCCTCAGCCCCGGCACGGGCCCGCCGCCCGCGCCGGGGTTCGCCGTGACACGTCGGCGGAAGCGGGCCGAAAAAATTCCTGGAGAAATTCCGCGCGCCGAGCGATGAGTTCCCGATGACCGGACGGTCCATCCCCCTGAGAACCACCGAACCGTCCGGAGGAGGAACGATGTCACTTCCCCAGATCGTCTCGCGCGACGACTGGCTGGCGGCCCGCGGCGCGCTGCTGGCCAAGGAGAAGGCCGCCACCCGCGCGCGTGACGAACTGAACGCGGAGCGGCGCAGGCTGCCCATGGTGGAGGTCGACAAGGAGTACGTGTTCGAGGGCCCCGACGGCAAGGCGACCCTCCTCGACCTCTTCGACGGCCGGGACCAACTCGTCGTCTACCACTTCATGTTCGACCCCGAGTGGGACGCCGGCTGCCGTAGCTGCTCGTCCTTCCTCGACCAGGTCGGACACCTCGCTCATCTGCGGGCCCGCGGCACCTCGTTCGCCGCCGTGTCCCGGGCGCCCTTCACCAAGATCCTTCCGTTCAAGGCCCGGATGGGGTGGACGGTGCCCTGGTACTCCTCCTACGGCAGCGAGTTCAACTTCGACTTCCATGTCTCCTTCGACGAGACCGTCGCGCCGATCTCGTACAACTACCGCACCAAGGAGGAGCACGAGCGCTCCGGCACCGACTACTACGTCAATGGTGAGCAGCCCTTCGAGCTGCCCGGCCTGAGCTGCTTCCTGCGCCATGGCGACCGCGCGTACCACACGTACTCGACGTTCGGCCGCGGTCTCGACGGGCTCGGCTCCACGAGCACCTTCCTCGACCTGACCGCGCTCGGCCGTCAGGAGGAGTGGGAGGAGCCCCAGGGCAGGTCGTCGGCGCTCGGCGCCCCCGCCGGCAGCCCCCGGGTCCGCTACCACGACGAGTACGAGGACTGATGGTGACGGGGACTGATGGTGACGGGGACTGATGGTGACGGGGACTGACGGTGACGGGGGCGGCACCGAGGGCAAGGTGATGTCACCGAATCGGTGTCGGTCCCGTCACATCGCGACCCGAAACGGCCCCTGACGCGTTCTCCTACTTGAACGGCCCGTGAACACGAACGGTGGGCCGATGGTCAGAACAGGAGAACGCGGTGAACAGACGCATGGTGCTGGAGCGCTTCCCGGCCGGAGGGCCCCGCGGGTCCTGGCCCGCGGAGGAGTTCGCGCAGGCGCGCCGCAGCGAGGGTCAGCAGGCCGAGGTCGTCATGGATCTGGCGTCGGACGCGTTCCTGGTCATCGTGCGGGCCCGCGAGGCGTCGGACTGACATACCCGTACCGAGCCGTACAGTCCGGACATCGCGGCCGACCTCGCGACCTCGTGGGCGACGCTGTGTGACGGGGCGGTGTGATCGGACGAAGCGGTCCGACCGGCGGCACCCCCACGGGCCGCCGGTCGGACCGGGTGACCGGGCGACACCCCCAGCATCGCCGGTCAGGCCGTCACGGGACGCGACCAGGCGGGCGGCGTCCCAGTGACTCGGCAGAGGGCAAGATAGAGCGGGATCGGCGGCGTGTACGGCACCGTCCCGTCCGGCCGGTGGATCAGCCCCGGCGGCCGGCCCGGGTCGGGGAGCAGGGCCCCCGTCGCGTACCGCGCGGGCGCCGGCCAGTCGAGGGCCACGTCGGAATCCGACGGGACGATCCACCACCAGTGCGCCGGATCCGCGTAGACACAGCCCACGCGGGGCAGCCGGGCCAGGATTCTGCGCGCGTAGGTCGCGGGCACGGACACCGCGTCGCAGCCCAGCGGGACCGTCATCCCGGACGGCACCTCAAGGCGCTGTGCGCGTATCTCCCGGGTGCCGCGGGGGCGTCTGCGGTCGAGAGCGACCAGCGTGTCGAGGCTCAGCGTCCGTGCGGTCGTCACACCCATTCGGCCCCCGTTCCGCGGACCGCCCCGTCCGCTTCGGGCCCCGTCGCCACCGTGCTCGGCGATTCGGAGTCCCGCGGCGGTGCGTCCTGCGTCATTGCGTCCTGCTGTGCGTGGTGCTGCGGGCTGTGCGCGTGGTGCGCCTGCGCGTGGTGTGCCTGTGTGTCCGGTATCTGTGCGTCCTGGGTCTGTGCGTCCCGTGCGTGGGGCGGGGAGGCGATCTTCCCGGTGCCCTGTCCCGCACTCTGCTCGGCTCGCGGCAGCTCCGCCCAGACCAGGAGTCCGGGCTCCGTCTCGTGCGCCCCCCAGGCGCTCGCCACGGCCGCCACCAGCAGCAGTCCGCGTCCGTGCTCCTCCTCGGGGCGCTGCGGCGAAGGCCGCGGCTCACCCGGAGCGCACCCCTCGTCACGGACCGCTATGCGTACCTTCTCGACCTCGTCGTGCAGCTCGCAGACGATCAGCTCGGACGCGGTGTGCACGATCGCATTGGTGACCAGCTCGGAAACGACCAGGTCAGCGGCGTCACAGGTGTCCTCACCGACGGCCCACCCGGTCAGCCTCGCCCTGGTCAGGCGCCTGGCCTGGGCGGGCGAGCCGGGGTGGGCGGCCAGCTCGAAGCGGAAGCGGCGCCCGGCGGAATCGCCGGGGGTCGCCCCGGCGGCGGCTACGGGACCTGTACCCACTTCGGTGGCTTCTGTTCCTAACGGCGCGGACGGAGTCACGTTTGCCACTATCTCCCCGCCGTGAACACTTGGCAAGTGGCACTCTGAAATATGCAGAGTGCAGTGTGCCCCGGCGGGCGCCCATGGCACACTGCTCGCAACAGCACGCCACGCGGCCCCAGTTGGGTCGCGTTCTAGTGCTGCCGTAATCATCGTGACTGTCTGGAGGTGGACGTGAGCGAACCGCGGTCCGCGCCGACCGTCGGCCAGGTCGTACTCGGCCGACGCCTCCAGGACCTGCGGGAACGCGCCGGCCTCAAGCGTGAGGAGGCCGCCAAGGTCCTCCGTGTCGCCCCGGCCACCGTGCGCCGTATGGAGATGGCCGAGGTCGCGCTCAAGATCCCGTATCTCCAGCTCCTGCTGAAGTCGTACGGCGTCTCCGACGAGGAGGCCGACGCCTTCGTGATGCTCGCGGAGGACGCCAACCAGCCCGGCTGGTGGCAGCGCTTCCACGACATCCTGCCCGGCTGGTTCTCGATGTACGTCAGCCTGGAAGGCGCCGCGAGCCTCATCCGGACGTACGAGCCCCATTTCGTTCCCGGACTGCTCCAGACGAAGGACTACGCCCGCGCCGTGATGCTCTCCGGAGCCGTCGGCCAGACCAGTCCCGAGGACATAGAGCGCCATGTCGACCTGCGGATGCAGCGACAGGAACTGCTCACCCGTGAGGACGCGCCCCGCCTGTGGGTCGTCATGGACGAGACCGCCCTGCGCCGCCAGGCGGGCGGATCCGAGGTGATGCGCGGCCAGATCGACAAGCTCCTGACAGCCGCGAAGCTGCCGAATGTGACGCTCCAGATCGCCGAGTTCGCCGCCGGGCCGCACCCCGGCACCTACGGGCCGTTCGTGCTGTTCCGATTCGCCGTGCCGGAACTGCCCGACATGGTCTACAGCGAGTACCTGACCGGCGCCGTCTATCTCGACGGACGCAACGAGGTGGCAACCCACCTGGAGGTCATGGACCGCATGGCGGCTCAGGCCGCCACGGCACATCGCACGAAGGAGATCCTGCGGGATCTCCGCAAGGAGCTGTGAATGGATCGACCCGGGATATACAACGGTATGCCCGCCCGTGAACTAGGCAGCGAGGGCTGGCACAAGCCCTGGAGCGGCGGCAACGGCGGCAACTGCGTCGAAGCCATGATGCTGGCCGACGGCAGAGTGGCCGTACGCCAGTCCGCCGATCCCGACGGGCCGGCCCTGATCTACACCCGTGGGGAGATCACCGCGTTCATCATGGGGGCGAAGGCGGGCGAAGCGGATTTCTTGCTCCAGTGACACGTGACGGCGGGCGCCACGGTGACACGTGACAGCGAGTGCCGCGCCCGCCCGACCCGTTCCGGGCATTCGACCCGCTCTAGGCATTCGACCCGCTTTCGACCCGCTCCGGCACTTCCGCCCGCTCCGGCGGTCGGCCGGGGCGGGTCACGCCGTCATCGGGCGGTCATCGGGGCCGATCGGGGCCGGCAGCCGGTCCGTACCCGTGAGATGGCGGTCCACGGCCGCCGCCACCGACCGTCCCTCGGCGATGGCCCACACCACCAGGGACTGGCCGCGCGCCGCGTCCCCGGCCGCGAAGACCCCCGGCACGTTCGTCGCGAAGTCCCGGTCGCGGGCGATCGTCCCGCGCCCGTCCAGCACGAGCCCCAGCTGATCGACCAGGCCGTCGTGCCGCTCAGGACCCGAGAAACCGAGCGCCAGCAGCACCAGATCGGCGGGCACCGTCCGATCGGTCCCGGGAACCGGGCGGCGGCACTCGTCGACCCCGGTCAGCCGCACCCCGCTCACCCGCCCCGCCCTGTCCCCGACGAACCGCAGTGTCGACGCCGCGAACAGTCGCGCGTCCGCGTCGGCCAGCGGCGCCGTCGTCAGATCACGCGCCTCCTCGTGGGCACCCGACATCCGGTACACCTTCGGATACGTCGGCCACGGCTCACCCTCGGACCGCTCAGGGTCCGGCTGCGGATAGATGTCGAGCTGCGTCACGGAGGCCGCGCCCTCGCGTACCGCCGTACCCAGACAGTCCGCGCCGGTGTCGCCGCCGCCGATGATGACGACATGGCGTCCGGCCGCCGACAGGGGGGAGACGCCGAGGTCGCCCTCGCACACCCGGTTCGCGAGCGGCAGATACTCCATCGCCTGATGAATACCCGACAGCTCCCTTCCGGGAAGCGGAAGTTCGCGCCAGGCCGTCGCGCCGGTCGCGAGCACCACGGCGTCGTAGCGGGTACGCAGCTCGTCCGCCCCGATGTCCCGCCCCACCGCCGTACTCACCCGGAACCTGGTGCCCTCCGCCCGCATCTGCCCGAGCCGCCGCTCCAGATGCCACTTCTCCATCTTGAACGCCGGAATCCCGTACCGCAGCAGCCCGCCGACCCGGTCGTCCCGCTCGTACACCGCGACCGTGTGACCGGCGCGCGTCAACTGCTGCGCCGCCGCGAGGCCCGCGGGGCCCGAGCCGACCACGGCCACCGTCCGGCCCGAGAGGCGGTCCGGCGGGCGCGGCGCCGCGAAACCCTCCTCCCACGCGCGGTCCGCTATCGCCACCTCGACGTTCTTGATGGTCACGGCGGGCTGGTTGATCGCCAGGACGCACCCGGCCTCACAGGGCGCCGGACAGAGCCGCCCTGTGAACTCGGGGAAGTTGTTCGTCGCGTGCAGCCGCTCACTCGCCGCCCGCCAGTCGTCACGGGCCACGAGATCGTTCCAGTCCGGGATCAGGTTCCCCAGCGGGCACGCCTGATGGCAGAACGGAACCCCGCAGTCCATGCACCGGTCGGCCTGCGCGGTGATGATCGGCAGCAGCGCGCCGGGGACGTACACCTCGTCCCAGTCCCGGACCCGCTCCTCGACCGGGCGGCGCGGCCACTCCTGCCGGGTGGTGGTGAGAAAACCCTTGGGGTCGGCCATCGCCGTCTCCCTCACGAACGCCCTCCGGCCACGATACGTCCGCCCCGGCCGACCGGCATGGAGACGCCTACCGGGGGCGGGGCGGGGCGGGGGTGCGGGGGCGTTGTGGGGGTCAGGGCGACTTGGCGTAGACGCTCTCGACCCAGGTGGCGATCTGGTCGTCGGAGAGATGCTTGGCGAGATCCGCCTCGCTGATCATGCCGACCAGCCGCTTGTCCTGGACGACCGGGAGCCGGCGGATCTGGTGCCCCTGCATCTCGTGGAGTACCTCACTGACGTCGGCGCCCGCGTCGACCCAGCGCGGGGTGCCCTGGGCGAGGTCGCCCGCGGTGATCCGGGCCGGGTCGTGGCCCATCGCCACACAGCCGACGACGATGTCGCGGTCGGTGAGAATGCCGCACAGGCGTTCGTTCTCGTCGCTGATGGGCAGCGCGCCCACGTTCAGGTCGCGCATCAGTTGCGCGGCGCGATCGAGGGTCTCGTGGGCGGGGATCCACTGGGCGCCGCGGTGCATGATGTCTCCGGCGGTGGTCATGAGGTACCTCCCGGTGCCGGACGGCCGGCGCGGCGCGGGCAGCGTCGCTAGTCCCGGCGCCCTACATTCTCGCCGGGCCAGGGGGGACCCGCACCCGCTGCGCAGACGTCAGCCGCGCCATGCCGGGTGCCGAGGGTCATCGGCCCGTACGAGGATGTCGGCCGTCCCGTCGGGGTCCACGTCGGACTCGTACCGCTCGAAGGCCGGGAGGGTCCAGTGCTGGTCGGGGGGTGTGCGGCGGGACAGGGCTCCGGGTGACAGGCGGAGATGGACGGTGAGGTCGAACGGGTACCAGCGGCCCAGGAGGAACGGGCCGTGCAGCAACAGCACCCCGCCGGGAGCAAGGGGCACGGCGGGGCTGCGGGTGGCGCGGTCGGTGACCGGGTCCCAGAGATCGGGCAGGACACGGCCGGTACCGCCGCTCTCCAGCGGACCGAAGACCTCACGCCACAGGGCGGCGCTGTCGAACCAGCCGTCGTAGTACGCGTCGGCGTCCTCGCGCCCGTACTCGAAACGGAGCGACGCCGGGCGCAGGAACCCCTCGGTTCCGACGGCCAGGGAGCCCCGGCCGCGTATCTGCAGGGCATCGGCGACCCGCCGCGCGAGGTCGTCCGGGCGGGCGGCGGGGGCTCCGTCGAAGGCGACGCGGGGCCATGGACTGCCGTCGTCCGGTTTCAGGTCGAGCAGACGCTCGGCGAGGGCGTCGCCGAGCCGCTCCCAGGTGATCGCTTCGAACCGCACAGAGCCATGATGCCGCGCGCACCACCGCGTGAGACGTGTGCGTATGGGCGTGCGGGTCTGGGCCATGGGCGGAACGGTGGCAACGGAATTGACTGGTTGGGCAGATCGAGTGGCGTGCATGATCGGGTTCTTCGTGTTCTTCGTGAGGTCGCGCCTTGGCGGATGGGGGAGTGGTCGTAATGGACACGCTGTACTTCGGGGTGACGCTGGCGGCGGCGATCGCCTGCGGGCTGACGGCGGGCGCGCTCTACGCCTTCTCGACGTTCGTGATGAAGGGGCTCACCGCGCTGCCGCCCGCCCAGGGCATCGCGGCGATGCAGGCGATCAACAAGGCGGCCCCGAGCCCCGGCTTCATGCTGGTCTTCCTGGGCGGGGCGCTACTGAGCGCGGCGGTCGCCGTGGTCACGTTCGTGGCATGGCCCGACCGGGGCGCGGCGGCCGGCCTGATCGGCTGCGGGCTGTACTTGTTCGGTTCGTTCGGAGTGAGCGTCGCCGCACACTTCCCACGCAACGACGCCCTGGACAAGATCGCCCCCGAGTCCCCGGAAAGCGCCCCGTACTGGACGACATGGGCACGCGAGTGGACCCGCTGGAACCACGTCCGCACGGCACTGGCACTCGCGGCCTCGGCATCTTTCACCTTGGCTTTGACGGGCTGAGCCCCTGTTTTTCCAGGGCATTGGGGCACCCCCCGCCTCACAGCCAGCCGTTGCGTCTGAACCCCCGGTGCAGGGACAGGCAGATTCCCGCTATCACCGTCAGTACCAGCGGGTATCCGTATGTCCACCGTAGTTCCGGCATGTGGTCGAAGTTCATGCCGTACAGGCCGCAGACCATCGTCGGTACCGCGATCACCGCTGCCCATGCCGTGATCTTCCGCATGTCCTCGTTCTGCGCGACCGTCACCTGGGCGAGGTGGGCCTGCAGAATCGAGTTCAGCAGTTCGTCGAAGGCCGCTATCTGTTCGGCGGCGCGCAGCAGATGGTCGGAGACGTCCCGGAAGTACGCCTGTATCTCCGGGGCGACCGTGCGCATCGGCTGGGTCGCGAGGATGTGAAGAGGGCGGTTGAGAGGGACCACCGCCCGCTTCAGCTCCAGTAGTTCACGCTTGAGCTGATAGATACGGCCCGCGTCGACTCGCGCCCCGCCCTCCGCGAACACGTCCGACTCCACCTGGTCGATGTCGGCCTGCATCGCGTCGGTGACCTGGAGATAGTCGTCGGCGACCTGGTCCGCTACGGCGTGCAGCACCGCGGCCGGCCCCTTCGCGAGCTGCTGCGGATCGGCCTCCAGCGCCTCACGGACCGGACCGAGCGAACCGTGCCGTCCGTGTCGCACCGTGATGACGAAGTCGTGGCCGACGAAGACCATGAGTTCGCCGGTGTCCACCACCTCACTGGTCGCCGTCAGTTCGCCGTGCTCCACGTAGCAGACGGTCTTGAACACGGCGAACAGCGTGTCCCCGTACCGCTCGACCTTCGGGCGCTGGTGGGCGTGGACCGCGTCCTCGACCGCCAGCGGATGCAGCTCGAACAGCTCGGCCACGCCCGCGAACTGAAGCTCCGTCGGCTCATGGAGCCCGAGCCAGACGAATCCGTCACCGGTCTTCCTGACCCGCTCGACCGCGTCCACGAGTTCGCGCCCGCCCGGCCCGCGGACACCGTCGTGGTACGTCACACAGTTCACCACCGCGGATCCGAGCGGTGACCGCACGGGGTGGCTGAGATCGACTCGGGGTCGGCGGCGCGTCAGACGCGCCACCTTACGGAGGCTGCCGACACCGCGAAGGCTGCCGACCTTCCGCAGGTTGCCTGTCATCGACATGTCGGGCTCCTCGCGTTGGACTGCGACTTGGCAAAAGTGTGCCAGTCGGTGCCGACCTCCGGAAAAGGGTCCCCGCAACCTGTGGGAACGGAGCCTTCCGTTCAGTAAGGCGGGCCATATTTCACCTCGCGACGGGACCTCCGCGTTCACGACTCCGTACGAGAAGGCGGCCGTGCCCCCACCCGCGCCACCGCCCAAGCCCCCGCACGACACCCCTCCGCCGCCGCGTCCGCCGACGAGGCCCCCGTGAGCAGCGCCGCGAGCAGCGCGCCGGTGAAGGCGTCCCCCGCTCCCGTGGAGTCCCGCGCCCGCACCGCCGAAACCGCCGGAACCCGGTCGCGCACCGCACCGCCGCGCCCCACCAGCGCCCCCCGCCCGCCCCGCTTCACCACGACCTCCGGGAACCGGCGGCTCAGCCTCGCCGCCGCGTCCTCCGGGTCGGGCACCCCGGTCAGCAGCCGCGCCTCGTCCTCGCTGGGCAACAACAGGTCGACACCGTCGGCCAGCGCGAGGAAGCGCTCCACGCCCAGTTCCTTGAGGAACCCCGCCGACGCCGGATCCACACTCACCGGCACGCCCCGCGCGCGTGCCGACGCCAGCGCCGCCGCGACCAGCGTCCGGGTCCGCGCGGCGAAGAACAGGTACCCCGACAGATGAAGCCGCCCGACACCGTCGAGCAGCGACGCCGACCAGTCGTCGGACGACAGCCGCAGCGACGCCCCGCTGTCCGTGAGGAAGGTCCGCTCCGCCGACGCGCCCCCGTCGACCAGCGCGATCACCGTCCCGGTCCGCGCCTCCGGATCGACGACCAGCAGCGGCCGTACGCCGGCGGCGGTCAGCTCCCGCTCGTGCCAGGCCGCGGAGTCGGCCCCGACACATCCCAGCAGCCGCACTTCCGTGCCGCCCCGGTGCGCCGCCCAGCACGCGACATTGGCGCCCGCGCCGCCCGGCAGCGTACGGATCTCGGCGGACGTGTCGGTGCCGGCCGAGAGCGGGGTGCGGTGCCGGGCGACGATGTCGGTGACCACGTCGCCGACGACCAGCAGCGCCCCCGTCACCCCGCCGCCCACTCCGCCGCGATCCGGCCCGCCAGGCGTACGTTGCCGCGCACGGCGGCCAGATTCGCGCTCAGGGACGCACCGTCCGTGTGCCGCACCAGATGGTCCAGCAGGAACGGCGTCACGGCCTGACCCGTCACACCCTGCTCGGCGCACGCCGACAGCGCCTCGTCGAGCACGCGCGCGTGGAGCGCGGGATCGAGCTGCTCCGACTCCGGCACCGGCTGGGCGACGATCAGCGCTGAATCGATTCCTCCGACCGCGTCCTGGGCGCGCATGACGGCCGCGACCTCAGCCGGCGTTTCCAGCATCCAATCCACGGGGTGTCCCGAGTCCGAGAGGTAGAAACCGGGGAAGCGGCCGGTGCGGTAGCCGACCACCGCGACGCCCAGGGTCTCCAGGCGCTGCAGGGTCGCCGGAACGTCGAGGATCGACTTCACGCCCGCGCACACCACGGTGATCCGGGTCCGTGCGAGCAGCCCCAGGTCGGCGGACTCGTCCTGGGTCACCGTCCACTCCCGGTGCACCCCGCCGAGGCCACCCGTGGCGAACACTCGTACCCCCGCGCGGGCCGCCAGCAGGGCCGTCGCGGACACGGTCGTCGCCCCGCTCGCTCCGGTCGCCACGGCGAGGGGCAGGTCGCGGTGGCCGAGTTTGCGGATGTCGTCCTCATTGGCGATCCGCTCCAACTGCTCCTTGTCCAGGCCGACATGAGGCCGCCCGTCCAGGACCGCGATCGTCGCCGGGACACCGCCCTCCGCGCGGACCACCTCCTCCAGCTCCCGTGCCACCCGCAGATTGCGCGGGCGCGGCAGCCCGTGCGCGATGATCGTCGACTCCAGCGCCACGACCGGCCGCCGCGCATCGAGCGCCTCCTGTACTTCGTCGGACACGACCAGCACCACAGTGCTCCCCGCCTCTCCCGTCACTTCCACCCGGTCAACCCACTGTCATCCCTGGCGGGCGCGGCACCCCGTCAAACCCGTACGACGCACCCGACAGGCCCCGAACCCTTGCGAGGCGGGACGCCCGGCAGCAGCCTGGTGACCATGACGGACACCGCACGCCTCGACCACGTCGTTCTCTGGGTACGCGATCCGGTCGCATCGGCCGAGTTCTACGAGAGCGTGCTGGGCCTGACCCCACTGCGGCTCACGGAGTTCATCGAAGGCAAGCTCGCCTTCCCTTCCGTACGGCTCAACGACGAGACCATCGTCGACCTCGCCCCCCTGACCCTCGCCCCGCGCATGGATGTCGTCCCGGGCGCCGCCGCGGCTGCCGGGCACCCCGTCAACCATGTCTGCGTCGCCCTCTCCGAAGCCGGGTTCACGACCCTGCGCACACGTCTGGCGGAGCGTGGCGTCACCATGTCGGACGTCTCGTACGGCGCCTACGGTGCCCGGGGCGAGGCCCGCCGGAGCTTCTACTTCAGCGACCCGGACGGCAACGTCTTCGAGGCCCGGCACTACGACGACGCGTAGCGGTCCGCAGGGTGCGGGCGTCCGGCAGGTGCACGCGTACGCGCGCGTGGTCGATTCGCGTCGTCCACGCGCGCGTGATGTGCCCCCACACTCCCGTGTCGTTCCGGCCGGGTGGTCCGGTCAGGCGGCTCGTGCGGAGTCCAGGGCGCCGTTCGGATTGAGCACGTATTTGCGGCTCGCTCCCTGGTCGAACTCGGCGTACCCGCGCGGGGCGTCCTCCAGGCCGATGACCGTCGCGTTGACCGCCTTGGCGATGTGCACCTTGTCGTGCAGGATCGCCATCATCAGACCCCGGTTGTACTGCATCACCGGGCACTGCCCTGTCGTGAACCGGTGGCTCTTGGCCCAGCCCAGGCCCAGCCGCACCTTCAGCGTGCCGGTACGGGCGTCCTGGTCGATGCCGCCCGGGTCGTCCGTGACGTACAGCCCCGGAATGCCCAACGCGCCTCCCGCGCGTACGACGCCCATCAGCGAGTTCAGCACCGTCGCGGGCGCCTCCTCGGTGTCCTTGCCGTGCGCCCGCGCCTCGAAGCCGACCGCGTCGACCGCCGCGTCGACCTCCGGCTCGCCGAGGATCTCCTCGATCTGGTCCTCCACGGTCCCGCGCGTCAGGTCGACGGTCTCGCAGCCGAAGCTACGGGCCTGCGCCAGCCGCTCGGCGTTCAGGTCACCGACGATGACCGCCGCCGCGCCCAGGAGCTGCGCGGACGCCGCCGCGGCAAGACCCACCGGGCCCGCCCCGGCCACGTACACCGTGGACCCGACCTCGGTGCCCGCGGTGACGGCGCCGTGGAAGCCCGTCGGGAAGATGTCCGACAGCATCGTCAGATCCAGCAGCTTCTCGCGCGCCTGGTCCGCGTCGGGGAACTTCAGCAGGTTGAAGTCCGCGTACGGGATCATCGCGTAGTCGGCCTGGCCGCCGACCCAGCCGCCCATGTCGACATAGCCGTATGCCGCACCGGGGCGTGCCGGGTTCACGTTCAGACAGATTCCGGTCTTGCGCTCCTTGCAGTTGCGGCACCGCCCGCAGGCGATGTTGAAGGGCACCGAGACGACGTCGCCGACATTGATGAACTCGACGTCCGGCCCCCTTTCGATCACCTCGCCGGTGATCTCGTGCCCGAGGACCAGGCCCTCGGGGGCGGTGGTGCGACCGCGCACCATGTGCTGGTCGCTGCCGCAGATGTTGGTGGCGAGCACCTTGAGAATCACTCCGTGCCGGCACTTGCGGCCGATGTTCGCGGGAGCCACTCCCGGCCCGTCATGAAGCTCCAGCGTCGGGAACTCGATCGTCCGTACTTCGACCGTCCCCGGCTTGAGATAGGCGACTGCCCTGTTGTCGGTCATGCTGTTCGCCGTCCCTTCGGCTCCGTCTCCCCGGATCCCCGTTGGGTTGTGCGTACGGCGGAGTGTGCTGGCGCGTGAGCGCTACGGCAACCCTTCGCGGCGACACCGATCTGACGACCGTCCCGGCCGTCGGAAGCGCGGCCCCGGTGCCGACCCGGCCGCCCCGGCGCGAGCCCTCTGTGAGCCCGGTGCCAACCCGGTGCGAACCCGGTGCGAGCCTGGTCGTGCGGACGCGGCACTCCGCCCCATCCACCCCTCCAGTGTCGGACACCCCGACCCCCGACGCGACGGCTGAGCGGGGTGAGGGCCGTGTGAGAGGCGGGCGCGGGTCGCGTGAGGGGCGGGCGCGGGTCGGTTCTGCCTCCCCGCTAAGGTGACCGGCCATGAACACGAATGATCAGACTCTTTCCTCATTTGCCGTGCACATTCCGGATGTCGTCCTTGATCCGGAACCGCTCGATCCGGCGCAGATCGTCTCCGGCACCCCGGTCGTCAGCGGCAAGGTCCTGTGGGAGTCGCCCGACGGCAAGCAGTCGCGCGGTATCTGGCAGATCACGCCCGGCGTGGTGACCGACACGGAGGCGAACGAACTCTTCGTGGTCGTCAGCGGACGCGCCACCATCGAGGTCGAGGGCGGCGACACCCTTACCGTCGGTCCCGGCGACGCGGCCGTCCTGCGCGAGGGCGACCGTACGACCTGGACGGTGCACGAGACGCTGCGCAAGGCGTACCACATCAGCCTCTAGACGCCCTGGCAGGCGGCCTGAGCCGCCCTTTGCCTCTACACGGCCTGAGCAGGCCCTACACGGCCTGTTTCGGCGTGCGTCGCGTGAACAGCGCCAGCGCGCCCAGGGGGAGCAGCAGACAGGCCGCGGCGAGGTTGAGCCAGCCGTAGCCCGCCACGGCGACCACGAGTCCCGCGGCGGCGCCCCCGACCCCGGCAGCCGTGTTCATGGTCAGATCCGACAGCCCCTGCGCGGGAGCCCGCGCGGGCTGCGGTACGGAGTCGGTGAGCAGCGCGGAGCCCGACACCAGCCCGGCCGACCAGCCCAGCCCCAGCAGGAACAGCCCGGCCGCCGTCTGCGCGTGACTGGCGCCCGCGGTGCCCGCGAGCAGCGCCGCGCACGCCAGCAGGGCCAGCGCGAGCCCGATCACGGAGATCCTTCCGAACCGGTCGGACAGCCGCCCCATCACCGGCGAGAACGCGTACATCCCCGCGATGTGCCCGCTGATGACCAGACCGATCAGGTCGATGCCCGCCCCGTGGTGCCCCAGCGCGACGGGCGTCATCGACATCACCGAGACCATCGCCGTGTGCGCGATGGCGACCGTCACCAGCGCCAGCCGCGCGCGCGGGGACGCCGTCACCGCCGCGAACCCGGCCCGCAACGAGCGCGCCCGAGGCGACTGTTCCTCGGCCGGTGCCAGTGCCCGCGCGGTCAGCAGCGGGTCGGGCCGCAGCAGTACGGCGACCAGGAGCGCGGACAGCAGGAACACGCCCGACGCCCACAGGAAGGGCCCGGCCGCCGCCGGTATGCCCAGGCCGCTGACGCTGCGGCCCGCGGGCGCCGCGATGTTCGGACCAAGCACCGCGCCGATCGTGGTGGCCCACACGACGTTCGAGATCGCGCGGGCCCGGTGCTGGGGCTCGGCGAGGTCGGCCGCCGCGAACCGGGCCTGGAGGTTCGCCGACGAGGCCGCGCCGAACGCCGCCATGCCGGCGAGCAGCAGCGGGAAGTTGCCCATCGAGGCGGCCACCACCACGAGCCCGCCGCCGGCCGCGCCGATCAGATACGCCAGGACGAGCCCGGGGCGCCGTCCCCGCGCGGTCATCAGCGCGGCCAGCGGCATCGACAGCACCGCCGTACCGGCGACCGTGGCCGTCGGCGCGAGACCCGCCAGCGACTCGGTGCCGCTGACCTGCTGGGCGAGCACCGTCGCGAGCGCGATACCGGTCGCGACCCCGAGCCCGCCGAGTATCTGCCCGGCTATCAGCACCGCGGATATGCGGCGCCGCAGCGCGGGCAGGTTCTCGGCCGCGACGGGCACACCATCCCGCGCGCCCTGCCCGTCGCTCCGCTCGACCTGCCGCCCGACCTGTTCCTCGTCCTGTGTCACCGGCGCAGTCTCGCAGGGCCGTCAGAACAGAGGTTCGGGGAGCACTCCTTCCAGGGCCAGCAGCTTCCGTTTGGTCTCCAGGCCGCCGCCGAACCCGCCGATGCCGCCGTCGCTCTCGACGACACGATGGCAGGGCACCACCACGGGCAGCGGATTCGACCCCATCGCGACGCCGACGGCCTGCGCGGCGCCCGGCTGACCGACCCGGCCCGCCAGATCGCCGTACCCCACGACCGCGCCGTACCGCACGCCGGACTCCAGCGCACGCAGCACCTCGCGGTTGAACCCGGAGCTGAGCGACCAGTCCAGCGGCAGGTCGAAGTCGCGCCGCTCGCCCGCGAAGTACGCCGCGACCTGCCGTATGGACTCGGCGAGCAGGGGGGAGCCGGGCGCCTCGACCGGCTCGGTCCCCAACCGGGACGCGAGCCGGCCGAGCGCCTGGTCACGTGTCTCGTCGGTGGCGTGGAAGACGACATTCACCAGGCCCTGCGCCGTCGCGGCCAGCAACAGCGGCCCGATGCCGGTGCCGACGACGGCCCACACGACCTGCTGCCCGCCGCGCCCGCCCTGCTCGCCGCGCCCACCCCGCTCGGCGTGCCCGCCCTGCCCGTCGATGTTCATGCGGACCACCGTACGACCCGGCACTGACAACGCCGTCCGGCCCGGCGACCCGCGCTGCCCAAGGGCCGCCGACGGGCCGCCGTCAGGAGCGGCCGAGCGCCTTCTCCACCACGTCCGGATAGTTCGTGATGATCCCGTCCACCCCGTAGCGGGCGACGCGGCGCGCGGTGGCGGCGTCGTTCACCGTCCACGTCTGGACTTCCAGCGGCCGTCCGTGCGGGCCGTCAAAGGCCTGCACCGCGGCGACGTACGCCGCCGAGATGGTCGTGTTGCTCGGGTTGATCTGGTCGGCGAAGGACGCGTACGAGTGCAGTTGCGACACCGGAGGCGTACCGAGGAAACCGGTCTTCACATCGGGGCGCCGCTGGTGCACCGCGCGGATGCTGTCCGCGCTGAAGCTCTGCACGATCAGCCGGTTCCTGACATGACCGCGATCGAGCCACTTCTCCTTGCCGAGCACCCGGACGATGTCCGCCTCGATGCCCGGGTACAGCTCCGGCGCCTTGATCTCCATCAGCAGCTTCTGACCGTTGGCGTCGACGCGCCGCAGATACTGCTGGAGCGTCGGCACGCGCGCGCCCGCGTACTTGGCGCTCTTCCAACTGCCCGCGTCGAGCTTGGCGATCTCGGCGGCGGTGAAGTCCCTGACGTTCCACGGCGCGCGCTTCGGGAACACCTGCTCGACATCGGTGGTGCGCTTCAGGTCGGTGTCGTGGATGACCACCAGGACACCGTCCTTGGTGCGCTGTACGTCGTTCTCGACCCAGTCGAAGCCCAGGGACGCGGCCTTGTCCACGGCCGCCAGGGTGTTCTCGGGCGCGTACCCCGAGGCACCGCGATGGGCCACCACGACGGTTCCCCCACCGGTCTGCGCGGCCTGCGCGGAGGTCGTGGGGAGGACAAGAGCGGCGGTGCCCACCAGAGCTGCGGCCGTCGCTGCTGCGGCGCGTGCGTACACGTGTACTCCTCGCATCGTATGAACACGGTCGGTTCGACAGTGACAGCAGAGAGTCAACGCGGGGCAGTCGGCCAGTGGACACGGGCTGAACGGATGAGCTATTCGCACCGACACCGATGTGGCGCTCCGGCGAGCCGATGTGTGCATCTGCGACAGCGACGTGATTCTTTGCCGGAAAATCGTTCGTACGTTCCGGCCGGGCCATACTCTCGGCGTCAACTCGAGGCGGATCCGTTGCTTCGGGGCGGGGGCGAACAACACCAGGGCACCGGACGGTGAAAGGGCTACCGCGCATGCAGGGGACGGTCGACGGCTTCAGCTACGGACTGGTCACGCCGGTGGTGGCGTACGTCATGGCGTGCTTGGGCGGGGCCCTGGGGCTGCGCTGCACGACCAGAGCGCTGCTCGTCAGACAGTCCTGGCGGCCGGGCTGGCTCCTGCTCGGCTCCGCCGCCATCGGGTCCGGTATCTGGACCATGCACTTCATCGCCATGATGGGCTTCACCGTCCGTGAGACCCCGGTCCACTACGATCCGGCGCTCACCTTCGCGAGCCTCGGCGCGGGCGTCGCCATGATCGGTACGGGCATCTTCGTCGTCGGCTACAGCGGCGGGACCGGGGCCGCGCTGTTCACCGGCGGCACCGTCACCGGTCTGGGCATCGCCTCCATGCACTACCTGGGCATGGCCGGACTGAGCCTCGACGGGCGCCTGGAGTACAACACGCTCACCGTCGCCGCCTCCGTCGCCGTCGCCGTGGTGGCGGCGACGACCGCCCTGTGGACCGCCGTACAGGCGCGGGGCTTCCTGTGGAGCGTGGGCGCGAGCCTCCTCATGGGCCTGGCGGGCACCGGCCTGCACTACACGGGCATGGCCGCCGTCCACGTCGAACTCCACGGATCGACCGGCGCCCCGGACGGGGCCTCGTCCGCCGAACTGCTCGCGCCGATGCTGATCGGCCCGCTCGCCTTCCTGCTGGTCGCCGTGGTCGTCGTCCTGTTCGACCCGCTGCTCGTCCTCGGCAGGGCGGAGTGGACCCGCGCCGCCCTCCTCCCGGCGGCGGTCGTCGACGAACCCACCCTCGTCGGGGTGCCACCGGTCCACCGCACCCCGCAGCGCCGCTGACGGGACCCGGTTGTCAGTGGGGGGTCGTACCGTGGAATCCATGCGGCCCGTATCCAAGATCGAACGCTCGGTGGCGCCCTTCGAGGTCGTCAGCCCCTACCAGCCCAGCGGCGACCAGCCGGCGGCCATCGCCGAACTGGACCGTCGCATCCGTGCGGGCGAGAAGGACGTCGTCCTGCTCGGCGCCACCGGAACCGGCAAGTCCGCCACCACCGCGTGGATGATCGAGAAGCTCCAGCGCCCCACCCTGGTCATGGCACCGAACAAGACCCTGGCCGCCCAGTTGGCGAACGAATTCCGGGAACTCCTCCCGAACAACGCCGTCGAGTACTTCGTCTCGTACTACGACTACTACCAGCCCGAGGCGTATGTCCCGCAGTCGGACACCTACATCGAGAAGGACTCCTCGATCAACGAGGAGGTGGAGCGCCTGCGCCACTCCGCGACGAACTCCCTGCTGACCCGCCGCGACGTCATCGTGGTCGCGTCCGTCTCCTGCATCTACGGCCTCGGCACACCGCAGGAGTACGTCGACCGGATGGTCTCCCTGAAGCTCGGCGACCAGATCGACCGGGACGACCTGCTGCGCCGCTTCGTCGACATCCAGTACACGCGCAACGACACCGCGTTCGCCCGCGGCACCTTCCGCGTGCGCGGCGACACCATCGAGATCTTCCCGGTCTACGAGGAACTGGCCGTCCGCATCGAGATGTTCGGCGACGAGATCGAGGCGCTCTCCACCCTGCACCCCCTCACCGGCGAGGTCATCTCCGACGACGACCATCTGTACGTGTTCCCGGCAACGCACTACGTGGCGGGCCCGGAGCGCTTGGAGCGCGCCGTCAACGACATCGAGAAGGAGTTGGAGGGCCGCCTCGCCGACCTGGAGAAGCAGGGCAAGCTCCTGGAGGCCCAGCGGCTGCGCATGCGCACCACCTACGACCTCGAAATGCTCCGCCAGATCGGCTCCTGCTCCGGCGTGGAGAACTACTCGATGCACTTCGACGGCCGTGAGCCCGGCTCCCCGCCGAACACCCTCATCGACTACTTCCCGGACGACTTCCTGCTCGTCATCGACGAGTCGCACAACACGGTCCCGCAGATCGGCGCGATGTACGAGGGCGACGCCTCGCGCAAGCGCACCCTCGTCGACCACGGCTTCCGGCTGCCGTCCGCCCTCGACAACCGCCCGCTGAAGTGGGAGGAGTTCCAGGAGCGCATCGGCCAGACCGTCTATCTGTCGGCGACCCCGGGCAAGTACGAACTCTCGCGCGCGGACGGGTACGTGGAGCAGATCATCCGCCCCACCGGGCTGATCGACCCCGAGGTCGTCGTCAAGCCCACCGAGGGCCAGATCGACGACCTGGTGCACGAGATCCGCGAGCGCAGCGCGAAGGACGAGCGCGTCCTCGTCACCACCCTCACCAAGAAGATGGCCGAGGACCTCACCGACTACTTCATCGAACTCGGCATCCAGGTCCGCTATCTGCACAGCGACGTCGACACCCTGCGCCGCGTCGAGCTGCTGCGGGAGCTGCGCTCGGGCGAGTTCGACGTCCTCGTCGGCATCAACCTGCTCCGTGAGGGCCTCGACCTGCCCGAGGTGTCCCTGGTGTCGATCCTCGACGCCGACAAGGAAGGCTTCCTGCGCTCCGGCACCTCACTGATCCAGACCATCGGCCGCGCGGCGCGCAATGTCTCCGGCCAGGTCCACATGTACGCCGACCGGATCACCCCGGCGATGGAGAAGGCCATCGAGGAGACCAACCGGCGCCGCGAGAAGCAGGTCGCGTACAACAAGGAGAGGGGCATCGACCCGCAGCCCCTTCGCAAGAAGATCAACGACATCGTCGCGACCATCGCGCGCGAGGAGATCGACACCGAGCAGCTTCTCGGCAGCGGCTACCGCAAGTCGAAGGACGGCAAGCCCACCAAGGCGCCGGTCCCGGCGCTCGGTTCGGCGGCGGCCAAGCGCGGCGGCGCCAAGGGCCGGGGCAAGGCCAAGGAGACGGTGCCGACGGACCGTCCCGCGGCCGAACTCGCCGGGCAGATCGAGGAGATGACCGACCGGATGCGGGCCGCCGCGGCGGATCTCCAGTTCGAGATCGCGGCACGGCTGCGCGACGAGGTGTCGGAGATGAAGAAGGAACTGCGCCAGATGCGGGAGGCGGGCATCGCCTGACGGGGCGAGCGGGACCGGTTCGGCCGCGAGGGACCGGTCCCGCCGGCCGTCGTACGCCGCCGCGCCCCACCCTGTGTTGCAAGACCGACACAAAGTGCCGTCCACGGTGCGGCGTTGTCAGTGGTCCTGCGTAGGGTTCGGGGCAACCGCATGAGACTGCGGTGCAGGGGACAGTTCGAGAGGGGAACAGCGCGTGACGGTCAACATGACCAAGGGTCAGGCCATCAGCCTGCAGAAGAGCGACGGGGGCACCCTGACCGCGGTGCGTATGGGGCTCGGCTGGCAGGCCGCTCCCCGGCGGGGCCTGTTCGGTTCGCGCACCCGGGAGATCGACCTCGACGCGTCGGCGGTGCTGTTCGCCGACAAGCAGCCCGTGGACGTCGTCTTCTTCCGCCACCTCGTCAGCGACGACGGCTCGGTGCGGCACACCGGTGACAACCTCGTCGGCGGTGCGGGACAGGGCGGGGACGACGAGTCCGTCCTCGTGGACCTCCAGCGCGTCCCGGTCCACATCGACCAGATCATCTTCACGGTGAACTCGTTCACCGGCCAGACGTTCCAGGAGGTGCAGAACGCCTTCTGCCGTCTCGTAGACGAGACCAACGGCCAGGAGCTGGCGCGCTACACGCTGGACGGCGGCGGCCAGTACACCGCGCAGATCATGGCGAAGGTGCACCGGGCGGGCTCCGGCTGGGCGATGACCGCCATCGGCACTCCCGCCAACGGCCGGACCTTCCAGGACCTGATGCCGGCGATCCTGCCGCACCTGTAGGACGCGTAGTCACAGCACGTGGACAGCCGCCGCGATCAGGCGCGGTGGCCCGACAAGGGGGACAAAGGCGATGACGGCCGAGCTGGTCCGGGGGCAGAACCACCCCCTCACCCAGACCCGTCTGGAGATCCGGGTGTCGGTCGGCAGGCCGGTCGTGGCGGGGGCCACGCTCGCCGACGACCAGGGAAAGGTCCTCGGCACCGAGTGGGTGGCCCACCCGGGTGCGCCGACCCTGCCGGGACTTGAGGTGTCCCAGCAGGCGGCGGCCGACCACCGGCTCGCCGTCGACCTCGACGCGCTGCCCGATCAGGTGGGCCGGGTCCATGTGCTGCTCGCGCTGCCCATGGGTGTCGGCGGGCCGGTCCGGTTCGGCGCGCTTCCCGCCCCCTTTGTCGCGGTCACCGGCCTGGACGGCGCCGAGGTCGCCAGCTACACCGTCACGGGCCTCGACGCCGAATCCGCCGTCGTCGCCATGGAGCTGTACCGCAGGCAGGGAGCCTGGAAGGTCCGCGCCGTCGGGCAGGGGTACGCCGGCGGGCTCACCGACATGCTGGCCGACCAGGGCCTGCCCCAGGCGAAGGACCTCGCCGCCGCCATCAACGACGCCGTGGCCCGCGGCCTGGCCCGCTCGGTCGCGCCCCCGCCGCCCCGGCCGTCCGGCGACACCCGCGTCCGCACCACCCGGTCCGAGGCGAACACCGCCGCCGACCACCCGGCCCAGAGCGGCACCGGTCAGCCCGGCCAACCCGTCCAGCCCGGCCGTACCCCCGACGCCACCCCCGCCGCCGGACAGCCCACGGCACCCCGGACCCCGTCCGCCGCCGCACCCCAGCCACCGGGCGGCCCCGTCGACTACCAGCACCCCGGCCGCCGTACGGGCGCGCCCCCGCCGCCCCCGCCCGCCGCACCGCCGTCCCGCCCCGGCGAGAGCGCGCGGCCCGTCGCCGGGGACGCGACCGGCTGGTCCATGGAGGAGCGGCTCTACAACCAGGTCTGGGGCATGTTCGAAGACCTGGCCCGCACCACCGCCGCGTATCGCAGCGCCGTCGACTTCGCGGACTCCCGCCGTGAGCAGGAGCTGGACAGCGCGCTGTCCGACCCGCGCAGCCGCATCGGCGGCGCTGGCGACGCGGCCCGCGAGGCCGCCCGCGCCAAGCACGCCTCCCTGGTCGACCGGGCCCGCGAGGCGCTCGACCGGGACATCGCCCACCTCACCGCCGAATCGGCCGTCGTGGAACCCGCCCTGCCCGCGGCCTACGCCCGCTGGGACAACCCGGCATGGCACGCGTACTCCGTCCCGATGGAGATCCCGATGGCCGTGCGCCTCGGCGATCTGCACCTCCCCGAGAGCGACCGGCTGCGCATCCCCATGCTCGTCCGGCTGCCCCTGGAGCGCGGGCTGTGGATCGACAGTGGCCGCCTCGCGTCCGGAGCCACGACCTTCGCCGACAGCGGCGAACTGCGCCGCCTCGCCATGGACACCGCCGTCGCGCACGCCGCACGGCTGCTCGCGGTCTATCCGGCGGGCGAGTTCGCGGTGCACGTCATCGACGCGGCGGGCGCGGCCACCGGATCCCTCGCCCCGCTCGTGAGCGCGGGCGTGCTCGCCGAGCCCCCGGCCACCGGAGCGGCCGGAACCACCGCGCTGCTCGCGCAGCTCACCCGCCGCGTCGACCTCGTACAGATGGCGCTCCGCAGCGGCGCCGCCGACGCCCTGCCGCCGGACGTGGACACCGCGCAGCACCTCCTCGTGGTGAACGACTTCCCGCACGGCTTCGACGACCGCGCCGTGACCCAACTGCGCTATCTCGCCGACGAGGGCCCGGACGTCGGCGTCCATCTGATGATGGTCGCCGACCGCGAGGACGCCGCCGCGTACGGGCCGCTGCTCGACCCCCTGTGGCGCTCCCTGTTGCGGCTCACGCCGGTCGTGGACGACCATCTGGCCGATCCCTGGGTCGGCCACACCTGGACGTACGAGCCGCCGATCGTCCCGCCCGGGAGTCAGGTGCTCGGCCAGGTGCTGTCCCGGGTGGCGGCGGCCCGCCGCCCCTGGAACCAGTGATCCCCGTCCGAACTTCTGCCTCCCAACGGTGATCATCTTGACGTTTCTTTGACGCTGACAACGCCCTGACCAGCGGACTTTGTCATCACTTTACTAATCGCTTTACCTTTCCTTGGTGTTTCGGGTACTCTTCTCAGTGCGGAGGGGAGTACTCCCTAACCTGCGGCGCGCCCGTCAATACGGATCCGACATCGGATCCCGGGGCGTCGGCCCGAGTCAGTTCTCGGGTGGAAGAGACCTCCGGCAGCGGACGACGCTGGATACCTGCCGTTACGTACTGCCGGAGGCGCAGTGGATGTTTCCGTGACCCTATGGGTCCTCACCGTGGTGGGCCTGTGTGCCCTCATCGCGGCCGACTTCTTCATCGGCCGCAAGCCCCATGACGTATCGATCAAGGAAGCCGGAATCTGGACGATCGTCTGGATCGTGCTGGCCGCCCTGTTCGGCCTTGGGCTGCTCATCTTCGGCGGCGGACAGCCGGCCGGAGAGTTCTTCGCGGGCTACATCACCGAGAAGTCCCTCAGCGTCGACAACCTCTTCGTCTTCGTGCTGATCATGGCGAAGTTCGCGGTGCCGACGCAGTACCAGCAGCGCGTGCTGCTGTTCGGTGTGCTGATCGCCCTCGTGCTCCGCACCATCTTCATCGCCGCCGGCGCCGCGATCATCGCGAACTTCTCGTGGGTGTTCTTCATCTTCGGCGCCTTCCTCATCTACACCGCCTGGAAGCTGATCCAGGAGGCGCGCGCCGACGAGGACGACGAGGACTTCGAGGAGAACCGGCTGCTCAAGGCCGCCGAGAAGCGCTTCGGCGTGGCCGACCGGTACCACGGCACCAAGCTGTGGATCCAGGAGAACGGCAAGCGCGTGATGACGCCCATGCTGGTCGTCATGCTGGCCATCGGCACCACCGATGTCCTCTTCGCGCTCGACTCCATCCCGGCGATCTTCGGCCTGACCCAGGACCCGTACATCGTCTTCACGGCCAACGCCTTCGCCCTGATGGGCCTGCGTCAGCTGTACTTCCTCATCGGCGGACTGCTCAAGAAGCTCGTCCACCTGAGCTACGGCCTGTCGGTCATCCTCGGATTCATCGGCGTGAAGCTGTTCCTGCACGCGCTGCACGAGGCCGGTGTCCATGTCCCCGAGATCTCCATCCCGGTCTCGCTCGGCGTGATCTGCGCCGTCCTGATCGTCACCACGATCACCAGCCTGTACGCCTCCAAGAAGAAGGCGCAGGTGGAGGCCGAGGCGGCCCGCCGGGACAGCGTCGACATCTGACCCGCGCCGAACAAATAGCGGAACAAAAGGTCGGGCGCCCCACGGCGACGTGGGGCGCCCGACCCATGTCCAGGACGCCACCGCGGCGGCGGCACCACCGGAATGCGGGTGCCGGAAGGGTCTGGAAGCATCACCACCATGATCGTTCGGCTCCGGGCGCTAGCGTCGCAGTGGACCGCCGTCGTACCCGTACTGGCCGTGGTCCTTCTCGTCCTCACCTGGGGGCGCAGCCTGCCCGGCGCGGGGGTCGCCCTCGTCACGCTGGTGCTCGCCGCCGCCGTCCTCGCCGCCGTCCATCACGCCGAAGTCATCGCCCACCGTGTCGGTGAACCGCTCGGCTCCCTCGTCCTCGCGGTCGCCGTCACGATCATCGAAGTGGCGCTGATCGTGACCCTGATGGTCGACGGCGGCGACAAGAGCGTCACGCTCGCCCGCGACACCGTGTTCGCCGCCGTGATGATCACCTGCAACGGCATCGTCGGACTGAGCCTGCTCATGGGCTCACTGCGCCACCGGGTCGCCGTCTTCAACCCCGAGGGCACCGGCGCCGCCCTCGCCACGGTCGCCACCCTCGCCACGCTCAGCCTGGTCCTGCCGACCTTCACCACCAGCAAGCCGGGCCCCGAGTTCTCCACCTCGCAGCTCACCTTCGCCGCGCTGGCATCCCTGGTTCTGTACGGCCTGTTCGTCGCGACCCAGACGATCCGGCACCGCTCCTACTTCCTGCCGATCAACCGCGAAGGCAAGGTGATCGCCTCCGAGGAGCACGCCGAGGCCCCCTCCACCCGCACCGCCGTCATCAGCCTGATCTTCCTGGCGCTCGCCCTCGTCGGCGTCGTCGGCCTCGCGAAGGGGGTGTCGCCGACCATCGAATCCGGCGTCGAAGCGGCCGGAATGCCCCACTCCGTGGTCGGTGTGATCATCGCGCTGCTCGTGCTGCTCCCGGAGACCATCGCCGCCGCGCGCGCCGCCCGCCGCGACCGGGTGCAGATCAGCCTCAACCTCGCCCTCGGCTCCGCGATGGCGAGCATCGGCCTGACCATCCCCGCCGTCGCCGTCGCCTCCATCTGGCTCTCCGGACCGCTCGTCCTCGGCCTCGGCGCCACCCATATGGTCCTGCTCGCACTGACCGTCGTGGTCAGCACCCTGACGATCCTCCCGGGCCGCGCGACCCCCCTCCAGGGCGGAGTCCACCTGGTGCTCCTGGCCGCGTATCTGGAACTGGCCGTCAATCCCTAGACGCCGGGGGCGGTCACCGGCCGGCCAGCGCCGCGATCCGCTCCACCGCGAACGCGTACCCCTGCACCCCGCACCCGGCGATCACGCCGTCCGCGCGGAGGGACACGTGCGAGTGGTGCCGGAACTCCTCGCGCTGGTGGATGTTGGAGATGTGCACCTCGACCACCGGCAGCCCGTCGCAGGTGTTGAGGGCGTCGAGGAGGGCGACCGAGGTGTGCGAGTAGGCGGCGGGGTTGATGACGATGCCGCTGTGGTGCAGGCGGGCCTCGTGGATCCAGTCGACCAGTTCGCCCTCGTGGTTGGACTGCCGGAAGTCGACGGTGCCGCCGTGCGCGGCGGCCGTTTTGGCGCACAGGGCCTCGACGTCGGCGAGGGTGTCGCTCCCGTAGATCTCGGGCTGGCGCTGGCCGAGGAGGTTCAGGTTGGGTCCGTTGAGGATCATGACGGGTGCGGAAGCGAGGGTGCGAGGGGTGCGGGTCATGGCGGGACCTCCGGTCGGATCAGCGCGTCAGGGGAGGTCTATCACGCGGCCCGGGGCCTCTCGGAGGGGCCCCGCGGGGACCGCACTACCCGTCGGCACGCCGGAAGCGGAAAGGCTCTCCGCCCTGCGAGCCCGTGGGGGTGGCCTCCAAGGTGTCCCCGTCGACCACGACCTCCAGGCTCACCGGAACGTTGACCGTGATGCACGCGGCACTGAACGCGATGCGGTACGCGTCGCCTCCGCCGTCGCCCTCGTCCTTCGCCGTCACCTTCGCGTCCCCGCACAGCCTTGTCGGCGAGGTGCCGAGTACTGCCTTGCCGTTCTTGTCGACGCGGATCATCGACCCGTCCGCGAAGTCGGAGAACCCCGGCGGCTGCGGCCCGTCCGCGGCCCACTCCCCGGTGATCGGCTCCGGCTCCTCGGAACACCCGACGAGCAGCAGTCCGGCGGCGAGGGCGGTCACAGCGAGCGTGCGACGCATACGGGTCTCCCGGTGACGGACGGCAGGCTGGGCCGCATTCAAGCAGATACGGCGTGAGGCGCGTCGGGCCGCCGACGGATCGTCCAGTTCGACGGCCGCCGTCTACCAGCCCCGCGCCCACCACTCCGCGAGATGCGGGCGTTCCGCCCCGAGGGTGCTGTCGTTGCCGTGGCCCGGGTATACCCAGGTCTCGTCCGGCAGGGTGAACACCTTCGCCTCCAGGCCCGTCATGAGGCTCTGGAAGTCCGCGGGGCGTGTGGTGCGACCGGGGCCGCCCGGGAAGAGGCAGTCGCCGGTGAAGACGTGGGGGTGGCCGTGCGGGTCGTCGTACACCAGGGCGATGGATCCCGGTGTGTGGCCGACCAGGTGGATCGCTCGCAGTTCGACCCGGCCGACGCGGACCGTGTCGCCCTCGTCGAGCGGTACGTCCGTCGGGACGGGGATGCCCTCGGCGTCGAGACGGCCCGCGTACGTGCGGGCGCCGGTCGCCGCGACGACCTCGGCCAGCGCCTGCCAGTGGTCACCGTGGCGGTGCGTGGTGACGACGGACGCGATGCCGTCGTCACCGATCAGCGTCAGCAGGGTCCCGGCATCGCTCGCCGCGTCGATCAGCAACTGCTCGTCCGTGGCCCGGCAGCGGAGCAGATAGGCGTTGTTGTCCATCGGGCCGACCGCGACCTTGGAGATCATCAGGTTCTGCAACTCGTGTACATCCGCAGGACCGCCGACCTTCACCGCTCCGCTGTACGTCATGGAGTTCAGCCTACTCAGCGGCCCCGTGGCACGGGGGAGTTCCCTGGACCCCCGCAGTCCGGGCCCCCTCAGGCCGGGCCCCCTCAGCCCCGGCCGCTCACAGCGCAGGCAGCGCCGGCAGCGGACCGCCCGTGGCGGTGAGCCCGGAGCCGTCTCGCCGGCCCGCGAGCCAGCCGAGGAGATCGGCCTGGCGGCCCACCACGGTCACCGGCTCCCCGTCCGCCGTGTCCTCGGCGGAGTGGCGCCCGGTGGGGATCGCGCGCCCGTCGTCCTGCCGGATCAGCACGGCCGGTACGTCGGCGTGACCGCGGAACCGCTCGGCGAGGAAGTTGATCTCCTGCTGGGTGAACTCGGCGGGCAGATCCTCCAGCTCGTATCCGATACCGAGATCCACATGGTGGAGTTCGACCTCGGCGAGACGGCGGAACGGGATGCGCGAGGCCGAGTCCGTCACACCGTTGCGCAGCTCCACCGTGCGGGACCAGTCCGCCGGTCCGTCCGTCGCGGCCAGGAACCGGGCCGCGCTCTCCCGGACGTCCGCGAGCTGTACCGCCAGCTCCCTGGGGGCGTCCCGGTCGATGTCGCCGTCGCGTGCCGCGGCGCTCGCGTACATGGGCCGGCCCGTGAAGACGTTCACCAGGGCGTCGGCGTTCCGCGCCAGATGAGCGAGGACGTGTCCACGGGTCCAGCCCGGAAGCCGTGACGGCTCGGCGAGCGAAGCGTTGTCCATCTTGGCGGCTGCGGTGAGGAGCCGCTCGGTCGCGTCACGTACAGACGCCAGGTCGCGCACATGATCGTTCATGGGTCCGACGATAGCTCCGCCACACGTTCGGGTGAAGGTGGCACCTTGCCCCCTCAAATCGAATGCACGTGCTATAAGCTCGGTCGAGGCATCGGGCATCCTTGGTAGTCCGGGATTGAATGAACCGGATCCCGCCAAGCACACGATCCTGTCCCTCGCTGACGGCGGCCCCTCATAGTCTGAACGGACGAGTCCGGAGTCCGAGCGGACAAGTCTGAGAAGACGGGGCCCCGCCCCCTCGCTTCACTCAAGAGCTTCACTCAAGAAAGGTGCGGACCGGCGTGGCCGACCGTCTCATCGTCCGTGGCGCGCGCGAGCACAACCTCAAGAACGTCTCGCTCGACCTCCCCCGTGACTCGCTCATCGTCTTCACGGGTCTGTCCGGGTCGGGCAAGTCCTCGCTCGCGTTCGACACGATCTTCGCCGAGGGGCAGCGGCGCTACGTCGAGTCGCTCTCCTCGTACGCCCGGCAGTTCCTCGGTCAGATGGACAAGCCGGACGTCGACTTCATCGAGGGGCTGTCCCCGGCGGTCTCCATCGACCAGAAGTCGACCTCGCGCAACCCCCGCTCGACCGTCGGGACCATCACCGAGGTCTACGACTATCTGCGGCTGCTCTTCGCGCGGATCGGCAAGCCGCACTGCCCCGAGTGCGGGCGCCCCATCACCCGGCAGTCGCCGCAGGCCATCGTGGACAAGGTCCTGGAGCTGCCCGAGGGCAGCCGGTTCCAGGTGCTCTCGCCGCTGGTGCGGGAGCGCAAGGGAGAGTTCGTCGACCTGTTCGCCGACCTCCAGACCAAGGGCTACAGCCGCGCGCGGGTCGACGGCGAGACCATTCAGCTCTCGGACCCGCCGACGCTGAAGAAGCAGGAGAAGCACACCATCGAGGTGGTCATCGACCGCCTCACCGTCAAGGATGGCGCCAAGCGGCGGCTCACCGACTCCGTGGAGACCGCGCTCGGCCTCTCCGGCGGCATGGTCGTGCTGGACTTCGTGGACCTCGCGGAGGACGACCCCGAGCGCGAGCGGATGTACTCGGAGCACCTGTACTGCCCGTACGACGATCTGTCGTTCGAGGAGCTGGAGCCCCGGTCCTTCTCGTTCAACTCGCCCTTCGGCGCCTGCCCGGACTGCACCGGCATCGGCACCCGTATGGAGGTCGACCCCGAGCTGATCGTCCCGGACGAGGACAAGTCCCTGGACGAGGGCGCCATCCACCCCTGGTCGCACGGGCACACCAAGGAGTACTTCGGGCGGCTCGTCGGGGCGCTCGCGGACGCGTTGGGTTTCCGGACCGACATCCCCTTCGCGGGGCTGCCGCAGCGCGCGAAGAAGGCCCTGCTGTACGGGCACAAGACGCAGATCGAGGTGCGCTACCGCAACCGTTACGGCCGCGAGCGGGTGTACACCACGCCGTTCGAGGGTGCCGTGCCGTTCGTGAAGCGGCGGCACAGCGAGGCCGAGAGCGACACCAGCAGGGAGCGCTTCGAGGGCTATATGCGCGAGGTGCCCTGCCCCACCTGTGAGGGCACCCGGCTCAAGCCGATCGTCCTGGCCGTCACCGTCATGGAGAAGTCGATCGCGGAGGTCTCCGCGATGTCGATCAGCGACTGCGCGGACTTCCTCGGCGCGATGAAGCTGGACGCACGCGACAAGAAGATCGCCGAACGCGTCCTCAAGGAGGTCAACGAACGGCTGCGGTTCCTCGTGGACGTCGGCCTCGACTATCTGTCGCTCAACCGCGCGGCCGGCACCCTCTCCGGCGGCGAGGCACAGCGCATCCGCCTGGCGACCCAGATCGGCTCGGGCCTGGTCGGCGTGCTGTATGTCCTGGACGAGCCGTCCATCGGCCTCCACCAGCGCGACAACCACCGCCTCATCGAGACCCTGGTCCGGCTGCGCGACATGGGCAACACGCTCATCGTCGTGGAGCACGACGAGGACACCATCAAGGTCGCCGACTGGGTGGTCGACATCGGCCCCGGCGCCGGTGAGCACGGAGGCAAGGTCGTCCACAGCGGCACCTTGAAGGACCTCCTCACCAACAGCGAGTCGATCACCGGCACCTATCTGTCGGGCAAGAAGTCGATCCCGATGCCCGACATCCGCCGCCCGGTCGACCCGACCCGGCAGCTCACGGTGCACGGCGCGCGGGAGAACAACCTCCAGGACATCGACGTCTCGTTTCCGCTGGGCGTCCTCACGGCCGTCACCGGTGTCTCGGGCTCCGGAAAGTCGACCCTGGTCAACGACATCCTGTACACGCACCTCGCGCGCGAGCTGAACGGCGCCCGGAGCGTTCCCGGGCGGCACACGCGCGTGGACGGCGACGACCTGGTGGACAAGGTCGTGCACGTCGACCAGTCGCCCATCGGCCGTACCCCCCGCTCGAACCCGGCGACGTACACCGGAGTCTTCGACCACGTCCGCAGGCTGTTCGCGGAGACCACCGAGGCGAAGGTGCGCGGCTATCAGCCGGGCCGCTTCTCGTTCAACGTGAAGGGCGGTCGCTGCGAGAACTGCTCAGGCGACGGCACCATCAAGATCGAGATGAACTTCCTGCCCGACGTGTACGTCCCCTGCGAGGTCTGCCACGGGGCGCGCTACAACCGGGAGACCCTGGAGGTCCACTTCAAGGGCAAGTCCATCGCCGAGGTCCTGGACATGCCCATCGAGGAGGCACTCGACTTCTTCGAGGCCGTGCCCGGCATCGCACGGCACCTGCGGACCCTCAACGACGTGGGTCTCGGGTACGTCAGGCTCGGCCAGTCCGCGCCGACGCTCTCCGGCGGTGAGGCGCAGCGCGTGAAGCTCGCGTCGGAGCTGCAGAAGCGCTCCACGGGCCGCACGGTGTACGTCCTGGACGAGCCCACCACGGGCCTGCACTTCGAGGACATCAGCAAGCTCATCACCGTGCTGTCGGGCCTGGTCGACAAGGGCAACACGGTCATCGTCATCGAGCACAACCTCGATGTGATCAAGACCGCCGACTGGGTCGTCGACATGGGCCCCGAGGGTGGCAACGGCGGTGGCCTGGTCATCGCCGAGGGCACCCCGGAGCGGATCGCGGCGGTTCCGGCGAGCCACACCGGCAAGTTCCTGCGCGGCATCGTGACCCCGGAGGGCATCAGCGACGCGGAGGTGCCTCCGGCGCGCCGGAAGCCCGCCAGGAAGACGGCGGCGAAGGCGGCCTCGGCGAGGACCGTCGCGGCGGCCGAGGTCAACTCCGTGAGCCAGGTGAGCAAGGCCAACGCGGTGACGAAGAAGACGGCCGCCACGAAGAAGACGGCTGCCGCCACGAAGGCCGCCGCCACGAAGCAGGCAGCCACGAAGAAGGCGGTCGCGGCGAAGAAGGCGGCTCGGGCGCGGAAGACCTGAGCCGGGAGCGGGACCAGGGGCGGCCGTCTCATGACGGCCGCCCTCTTCGCTCCCGGGCCCGTCCGCTACCGGGACTCCTCCAACTCCCACGCGTACGGCGGCTGCGCGCCCGGCCGGGAGCAGGTCAGGGCCGCCGCACGGGCCGCGTACCCGAGGATGTCCCGCCACTCCGGCTCACCCAGCGCGGCCACCGCCGCCACCGACAGCGCGTCGTGCGCCGCCAGCCGGTGCAGCAGCGCCGCGTTCACCGTGTCGCCCGCGCCGATCGTGTCGACGACCTCGACCCGCTCGCCCGGCACCGCGAACTCCGCGCCGTCCCGGGTGAGTACGGACATCCCGTCGCCGCCGCGCGTGATCACCACGGCCCCGGGACCCGCCGTCAGCCACTCCTTGGGGGAGCCGCCCAGCCACGCGGCGTCCTCCACCGAGAGCTTCACCAGACCGACCGACGGCAGCCAGGACCGAAAACGAGCACGATATGCGTCCGGGTCCGCGATCAAACTCGTGCGGATGTTCGGATCCAGGGTGGTGAACACGCCCTGCGCCGACGCCGTCCGCATCAGCTCCTCGTACGCGCTCGCGCCCGGTTCGAGGATCAGCGAACAGGTACCGAACGACACCGCCCGTGTCCCCTCGGGAAGCCGCTCCGGCGCCCGGAAAAGGCGGTCCGCCGTGCCCTCCACATAGAACGAGAAGGCGGCGGAACCGTCGGCTCCGAGGCTGGCCAGGGCGAGCGTCGTCGGCTCGGGCCCGCGCTGCACGGACGCCACGTCCACCCCGGCGTCCCGCAGCCCCGCCAGCAGGGATTCACCGAACGCGTCGGCGGACACCCGCGAGCAGAAAGCCGTGGGGGCGCCCAGTCGGCCCAGCGCCACGGCCGTGTTGTACGGACCGCCACCGAGCCGAGGGGACAGGGGCGCCAGCGCGCCCGCCCCCTCGGGCACCAGATCGATCAGGGCCTCTCCGGCGACGACGATCACGACATGGTTCCCTTCTCGGTGGCGTACGGGGTGACGGGGGAGATGGTGGAGACGGGGGAGGAGGGTGAGGGGGAGGGGGAGGGGGGTGCGGCGGGGCGCGGGCGGGGGACGTCCGGGCATCCGCAGGACGTGCGGTGGATCAGGGTGCACGGCAGCCGTACGGTCCGCGGTGGCGCGCCGGGCGTCGCGAGCCGTTCCAGCAGCAGCCGTACGGCGGTCTCGCCGATCTCCCGGCTCGGCTGGGCCACGGCGGTCAGCCGAGGCGAGAACAGGTCCGCCCAGGAGAAGTCGTCGAAGCAGACCAGGGCCAGATCCTCCGGCACCCTCAGACCGAGGTCCCGCAGGGCGCGCAGGGCGCCGATGGTCATCGCGTTGTTCGCGGTCACCAGGGCGGTCGGCGGCGCGGGCACCGCAAGCAGCGCCCGGGTCGCCCGCTCGGCGGCCCCCGCCTCCGAGTGTCCGCTGGCCACCAGGTCGTCGCGGTACGCGAGTCCTGCGCCCGCCAGACCCGTGCGGTACCCGGTGATCCGCTCGGACGTGGTGCTCAGCCCCGGCAGCCCCGCGATCAGCCCGATCCGGCGGTGCCCGAGGTCCGCGAGATGCCGTACCAACGTGTCGACCTGTTCGCCGCCGGCCGCGCAGACCTGGTCGAAGGGGCCGTCCACGATCCGGTCCAGGAAGACGGTCGGCACCGCCCGGCTCCGTACGTACTCGACCAGGCCCGACGGCTCGGCGGACGGCGCGACTATCAGGCCGTCGACGCGGCGTTCGTGCAGCAGCCGGGCCACCTCGCGCTCATGCGCCGGGTCGTCGTGCGGGTCCGCGATCAGCAGGCTGTATCCGTGCTCCAGGGCGCGGGACTCGACCCCTTGCAGGATCTCCGTGAAGTACGGGTTGCTGATCGCCGACACCGCGAGGCCGATCGAGCGCGTCCGCGAGGTCACCAGCGAGCGCGCGAGGGTGTTGTGCGTGTAGCCCAGCTCCTCGATCGCGTCGAGCACCGCACGGCGGGTCTCGGGGAGCACCGTCCGCGTCGCGTTCAGTACGTGCGACACCGTCGCCGTGGAGACCCCGGCGCGCCGTGCCACATCGACCATCGTCGCCATCTCAACCCCTCCCGCCCGCCCGGACATTGCCCTGCGTCCGGCCCCTCCGACCTCTGCCCGCGCACGCCGGAAGCTATCCCATTTCCCGACCGACGTAAACGCTTGCGTAAGCGTTTACGTATGCACTGGTGTCTGACATGTGTTCCCGCCACATACACGCCGCCCCCGGCCCTCACCGGAACGATCCGTGCCGGTATCGTCGCCACGGAAGAGAGCCGGTCCTCCCGCGCGCGTGAACGTCGCCGGGCGGCGCAGAACCCGTGGAGACGCCATGTCAGGCCGCCCGATCCCCAGCCGTCGCACCGTGCTGCGAGGGGCCGCCGTCGCCCCCGTCGCCTGTCTGGGTCTCACCGCCTGCTCGACCGGGTCCGGCCGCACGGCCTCCGCGACGCCGACCGCACCGGTCGACCTGGGACCCGCCGGAGAGGTACCCAAGGGCGCCACCAAGCTGTTCTCCGACAAGCGGGTCGTGGTCACGCACGCGGACGACGGGACCTACAAGGCGTTCAGCACGGTGTGCACGCACGCGCAGTGCCCCATCGACAGGCTGGACGGCACCGAACTGGTGTGCTCGTGCCACGGCAGCAAGTTCGACGCCACGACCGGAGAGGTCCTGCGCGATCCGGCCACCGTGCCGCTGCCCGAGGTCCCGGTCACCGTCAAGGCCGGCAAGCTGGTCGCGGGCCCCGAGGCATAGACGGGGCAGGGCGGGTACGGGACAGGGCCGGTACGGGACACGGCCGGTACGGGAAGGGGTCAGTCCCAGTCCCAGCCGATCCCCAGGAGTCCGGTGCGTACCTGCTGTTCCACGAAGTGGACCGAGCGGTGCCGGCCGCTCAGGGTCAGTTCCCTGCGTCCGCTGCGGGGGGCCGCCGCCGAGTGCTGGGCGAAGCGGTGACAGCGCGCGGGGAGCGCCTCCTCGGCGAAACGAACCTGGAGCGCGTACTGCCCGCCCGCGAAGCTGAAACCCCGTACGTACTCGCTGGACGCGCCCGCCGTGCCGTCCTCGAAGGCGTACCGGAACAGATGCGTGTCCCCCGCGCGCAGGCGCGCGTCGAAGAGGAGTTCCGCGACCAGTACGCCCGTCTCGGAGTGCCACCGCAGGCGTCCCGTACGGCAGTTCTCCAGGGCGTGCACCGCGACCCGCTCGGGGGCGCAGCCCGGGTCGCCATGGTGGATGGCCACATAGCGGTCGCGGCCGTCCTTGTGTGCGCGCACTATGTGCTGCGACTCGCGGCCCAGCAGTTCGCGGCAGGCCCCGATCCGTACCCGCTCGTGGTGGCCGATCGTGTGCAGACCGCCGTCGAGCGGGGACTCCAGTTCGGCGAGCAGCCCCTCCAGGACGCCCGACGCCTCGACCAGGGAGCGGTACGAGCGGGCGGGCGGCCGTTCCGCGCCGGGGCCGTCGCTCTGGAGCGCCAGCAGCCGGATCAGGGACTCCTCGGGCAGCCGCAGGATCTCCTCCAGGGCGCGCACGGCCCGCAGGGACTCGGGGCGCTGCGGGCGGCGGGCGCCCTGCTGCCAGTAACTCAGGCTGGTGACACCGACCTTGACGCCCTGCCGTTCGAGGTGGTGCTGAACGCGCTGGAGCGACAGACTGCGGGCGGCGATGGCGGCCCGCAGGGCGACATGGAAGGGGCCCGCGCTCAGGGCGGTGTCCAGCTCCACCGCCGGGGCGTCGAGCCCGTCCAGCCCGTTCAGGGGTTGTGTGCCGTGCCGCATGCGGGGGCCTCTCTGTGAATGTTCACCACGGCTGGTCGGGCCGTCAGCGCCGGTCGCAGGGGTCGGGCAGGTCGGCGTACCCGTCTTGTTCACATCCGTACGCCGCCGTTCACTGCCCCGAGTCCCCCCGCATTGAAGCGTGTTGACCTGCACTGGACAACACTTGATGCTCAACCTCAGCGTCCGGACGCGCTCCTCCAGTCCCCCACCCCACGCGGGAGGATCGCGATGCGCCACACCAGCACTGCTCAAGGCACCAGACGAGGAACAAGAGCGCGTACACGCACAGGTACGCGGGCGGGCGGCTCGCTGCTCACCGCGGCCGTCGCCGCGTTCAGCCTGATCGCCCTTCCCGGCACCGCGACGGCGGCCCCGCACGGCGCCGACACGGTCACCACCGCCGTCAGCGGCACCACCACCGTCCCCGGCACCACCGGCGCGGCGGCCACCAAGCGCCTGGACATCACCATGCAGGCGCAGCAGAAGACCAACTGGTGCTGGGCGGCGGCCGGCAACACCATCGCCACCTGGTTCGGCCGCGGCTACTCGCAGAACCAGTTCTGCAACGCCGCCTTCGGGCGCTCGCAGAGCGGCGAGTGCCCCAACTCGCAGGCCACCCTCGGCAACGTCCAGACGGGCCTGAGCTGGGCGGGCATCAACCCGGGCTCCTACGTGACCGGTTGGCTGCGCTACCCGACCGTGCAGAGCGAGATCAATGCGAACCGGCCCGTGGAGACCCGCATCCAATGGTCGAGCGGCGGCGGCCACATGCACGTGCTGTACGGCTACGACGACGCCAACAGCTTCGTCTACTGGGGCGACCCCTGGCCTTCGAACACACGTTACAACTGGGCCTCGCACGCGTGGTACGTCGACAACAACACCTTCAGCTGGACCCACTCGCTGTACAGGATCGGGGCGTGAGAACAGTGAGACGCATGATGCGACGCATTCCGCGAGCCGTGCTCGCCGGCACCGCGGCGACCCTGGTACTGGGTCTCGCCGCCCCGCAGGCCAGCGCCGACGGAGCCCCGTCGAACGCCTCCCTCGCCGCCGCCCACAAGGTGGCGACGGACCCCGCGACGCTCGACACGCTGGCCCGCTTCTTCGCGCGCGACGGCGCCCTCACGCGCGCGGCGGCCCAGCCCCGTATCGAGGGCGAGGCCGTGCCCGTGTACCAGCTGTCGGCGGACTTCGTCGCGGGCCGCGCGGACGCCCCCGTCGCCGACCTGGAGTACCTGGCCAGTGAGGCCGTCGCGTCCGACGGGCAGAAGGCATCGCTGTGGACCGCGCGGCTGGACGGCGCCTGGCGGGTCGTGAACATCGCATCCGGCGACGACGAGACCCGGTACGCGGCCCTCGGCGAGCGCGAGCTGCCCGGTGGGACCGTCTTCCAGGAACCGCAGATCGACGCCTGGTACGTCCAGCGCCACGCGCGCGTGGTGCCGCTCGACGAGGACGCGCGCCGGGCGATCGGCGCGAAGGGCACCACGCTCGACGCCTACCGCGACCGGGTCCACCGCGCCTACGGGGACAAGCTCGCCGGATCGGCGTACGCGAAGTCCGGCAAGGCGGGCGGATACGGCGCGTCACCGGAGCAGCCCGCGTCGGCGTCCCCGGAGCCCGGGGACGGCATGGGCGGTCCCGTCGCCGTGGCATCGGCGCTGGCCGGGCTCGGCGCGCTGGCCGCGCTGGTGCTGATAGGCGGCGCGGCGCTGCGCCGCAGGGGCAACGCGGGCAGGTGACGCGCGGCACGCCCCGCCGGCGTCCCGGTGGGGCGTCGTCCCGGCGGCCGTGGACCGGCCGCCGGGACCGCGTCCTGTCGGTGGTCGCCAGTAGGGTGTGAGGCATGGCAGACCCCTCCAGCTACCGCCCCAAGCCGGGACAGATCCCCGACTCGCCGGGGGTCTACAAGTTCCGCGACGAGCACCGGCGCGTGATCTACGTAGGCAAGGCCAAGAGCCTGCGCCAGCGCGTCGCGAGCTACTTCCAGGACCTGGCGAATCTGCACCCGCGCACGCGCACCATGGTGACCACCGCGGCCTCCGTGGAGTGGACCGTGGTGTCCACGGAGGTCGAGGCGCTTCAGCTGGAGTACTCCTGGATCAAGGAGTACGACCCTCGGTTCAACGTCAAGTACCGCGACGACAAGAGCTATCCGTACCTCGCCGTCACGATGAACGAGGAGTTCCCGCGCGTGCAGGTGATGCGCGGACAGAAACGCAAAGGCGTGCGTTACTTCGGGCCGTACGGCCAAGCGTGGGCGATCCGCGACACGGTGGACCTGCTGCTGCGGGCCTTCCCCGTACGGACCTGCTCCGCCGGGGTGTTCAAGAACGCCGCCAGGACCGGCCGCCCCTGCCTCCTCGGCTATATCGGCAAGTGCGCGGCGCCCTGCGTCGGTCGTGTCTCCGCCGAGGAACACCGCGAACTGGCCGAGGAGTTCTGCGACTTCATGGCCGGCCGCACCGGCACCTACATCCGCCGTCTGGAACAGCGGATGAAGGAGGCCGCCGACGACATGGAGTACGAGCGGGCGGCCCGGCTGCGCGACGACATCGAGGCGCTGCGCAAGGCGATGGAGAAGAACGCCGTCGTGCTCGCCGACGCCACCGACGCGGACCTCATCGCGGTCGCCGAGGACGAGCTGGAGGCGGCCGTCCAGATCTTCCACGTCCGCGGCGGGCGCGTGCGCGGACAGCGCGGCTGGGTCACCGACAAGGTCGAGGCCGTCACCACGGGTGACCTCGTGGAGCACGCGCTCCAGCAGCTCTACGGCGAGGAGACCGGGGACTCGGTGCCCAAGGAGGTCCTGGTCCCCGCGCTGCCCGAGCCGGCCGAACCGGTCCAGGAGTGGCTCACCGGGCGCCGCGGGTCGCAGGTGTCGTTGCGCGTCCCGCAGCGCGGCGACAAGAAGGCCCTCATGGAGACCGTCGCGCGCAACGCCCAGCAGGCACTCGTCCTGCACAAGACCAAGCGCGCGTCCGACCTCACCACGCGCTCGCGCGCGCTGGAGGAGATCGCCGCGGCGCTCGACCTGGACAGCGCCCCGCTGCGGATCGAGTGCTACGACATCTCGCACCTCCAGGGCGACGACGTCGTCGCGTCGATGGTCGTCTTCGAGGACGGCCTCGCCCGCAAGAGCGAGTACCGCCGCTTCCAGATCAAGGGCTTCGAGGGCCAGGACGACGTCCGGTCCATGCACGAGGTGATCACCCGGCGCTTCAAGAGGTACCTCGCCGAGCAGGAGAAGACGGGCGAGTGGGCGGGGGACGACGGCTCCGGTGGCCTCACGGACGACGACGGGAAGCCCCGCCGCTTCGCCTATCCGCCGCAGCTCGTCGTGGTCGACGGCGGGCAGCCGCAGGTCGCGGCGGCGCACCGGGCCCTGGACGAGCTGGGCATCGACGACATCGCCGTCTGCGGCCTCGCCAAGCGCCTCGAAGAGGTGTGGGTGCCCGACGAGGACGACCCGGTGGTCCTGCCGCGCTCCAGCGAGGGCCTGTATCTGCTCCAGCGCGTACGTGACGAAGCACACCGCTTCGCCATCACCTACCAGCGCGCGAAGCGTGCCAAGCGCTTCAGGGCGGGCCCGCTGGACGACGTGCCCGGTCTCGGCGAGACCCGCAAACAGGCGTTGATCAAGCATTTCGGCTCGGTGAAGAAGCTGCGGTCCGCCACAATCGACGAGATCTGCGAGGTCCCCGGGATAGGCCGCAAGACGGCCGAGACGATCGCCGCCGCCTTCGCGCGGGCGGCGCCCGTCGCACCCGCCGTGAACACGGCGACCGGAGAGATCATTGAAGACGAGGAACCCGTGTCCGCGGGCGCCTCGGACCAGCGACGGGGGCAGGAGCCATGAACGAGCACGACGCGCACACCGCGCATGAGGAACACACCGCGCGCGAAGAACGCGAGGACCGCGACGCGCGCGCGGAGGGCGACACAGCCGCGGGACCGGACGCGGCGGCGGAACCGGGCACGGCGGCGGAGCCGGACGAGAGCGGAGCACAGGTGAGTACGGGCGCGACCATCGACGCCGCGGGTGTCCCCGAGGCGGCGATCCCCGAACTGGTGATCATCTCGGGCATGTCCGGCGCGGGACGGTCCACCGCCGCCAAGTGTCTGGAAGACCTCGGCTGGTTCGTCGTGGACAACCTGCCGCCCGCGCTGATCCCCACCATGGTCGAGCTGGGCGCCCGCTCGCAGGGCAATGTCGCGCGGATCGCCGTCGTCGTGGACGTCCGGGGCCGGCGCTTCTTCGACAACCTGCGCGAATCCCTCGCCGACCTGGAGACCAAGGGCGTCACCCGGCGCATCGTCTTCCTGGAGTCCTCCGACGAGGCCCTGGTGCGCCGCTTCGAGTCGGTCCGCCGCCCGCACCCCCTCCAGGGCGACGGCCGCATCGTCGACGGCATCGCGGCCGAGCGGGAACTCCTGCGCGAACTGCGCGGCGACGCCGACCTGGTCATCGACACCTCCAGCCTCAACGTCCACGAACTGCGCGCCAAGATGGACGCCCAGTTCGCCGGCGAGGAGGAGCCCGAGCTGCGGGCGACGGTGATGTCGTTCGGCTTCAAGTACGGCCTGCCCGTCGACGCCGACCTCGTCGTGGACATGCGCTTCCTGCCGAACCCGCACTGGGTGCCCGAACTGCGCCCGTTCACCGGCCTCAACGAGGAGGTGGCCGGCTATGTCTTCAACCAGCCGGGCGCCAAGGAGTTCCTCGACCGGTACGCGGAGCTGCTCCAGCTCATCGCCGCCGGGTACCGCCGCGAGGGCAAGCGCTATGTGACCATCGCCGTCGGCTGCACGGGCGGCAAGCACCGTTCCGTCGCCATGTCGGAGAAGCTCGCCGCGCGCCTCGCATCGGAAGGCGTCGAGACCGTCGTCGTCCACCGGGACATGGGCCGCGAATGACCGCACGCACGCTCCGGCTGAGCCGACTGGGCCGGCTGCGGGGGACCACCCCCGTCCATCCGGGTGAAAAGCCCGAGCGGTTTCGCCGCCGCGGCACCCAGCCGAAGGTGGTCGCGCTCGGCGGCGGCATGGGCCTGTCGGCGTCGCTCGCCGCGCTCCGCCGGATCACCGGAGACCTCACCGCCGTCGTCACGGTCGCCGACGACGGCGGCTCCAGCGGGCGGCTCCGTGACGAGCTGGGTGTGCTGCCGCCCGGCGATCTGCGCAAGGCGCTGGCCGCGCTCTGCGGCGACGACGACTGGGGCCAGACCTGGGCGCGCGTCATCCAGCACCGTTTCCAGTCCCAGGGCGAGATGCACGGCCACGCCGTCGGGAACCTCCTGATCGTCGCCCTGTGGGAACAGCTCGGCGACCATGTGCAGGCCCTTGACCTGGTCGGAAAGCTCCTCGGCGCGCACGGCAGGGTGCTGCCGATGTCCGCCGTACCGCTGGAGCTGGAGGCGCTCGTACGCGGCCACGACCCGGCCCGCCCGGACGACGTCGACACGGTCCGCGGCCAGGCCACCGTCGCGCTCACGCCCGGCGAGGTGCAGTCCGTGCACCTGGTGCCGAACGACCCGCCGGCCGTCCCCGAGGCCGTCGCCGCCGTCCTCGACGCCGACTGGGTGGTGCTCGGACCCGGCTCCTGGTTCTCCTCGGTGATCCCGCATCTGCTGGTGCCGGAGCTGCGGGACGCGCTGGCCGGGACGAAGGCGCGCCGCGTCCTGTCGCTGAACCTCGCCCCGCAGCCCGGCGAAACCGAGGGGTTCTCCCCGCAGCGTCATTTGGAGGTTTTGGGACGACACGCCCCTAAACTCGCCCTGGACGTGGTGCTGGCCGACGAGGCAGCCGTGCCCGACCGGGAGTCGCTGACCGAGGCAGCCGAGGGTTTCGGCGCCGCGGTCGAGCTGGCCCCGGTGGCCCGGCCCGACGGCAGCCCGAGGCATGACCCGGAGCTGTTGGCCGCCGCGTACGACCGTATTTTTCGGATGCATGGAAGGATCGGCCCATGGCGATGACGGCAGCGGTGAAGGACGAGATCTCCCGGCTTCCCGTCACCCGGACCTGCTGCAGAAAGGCGGAGGTCTCGTCGATCCTGCGGTTCGCGGGCGGGCTGCACCTGGTGAGCGGGCGCATCGTGATCGAGGCGGAGCTGGACACCGCGATGGCGGCGCGCCGGCTCAAGCGGGACATCCTGGAGATCTTCGGACACAGCTCCGAACTGATCGTGATGGCGCCCGGCGGACTGCGCCGCGGCTCGCGCTTCGTGGTCCGGGTCGTCGCGGGCGGCGACCAGTTGGCCCGCCAGACGGGTCTCGTGGACGGCCGTGGGCGCCCCATCAGGGGTCTGCCGCCGCAGGTGGTCTCGGGGGCCACCTGCGACGCCGAGGCGGCCTGGCGCGGGGCCTTCCTGGCGCACGGCTCGCTCACCGAGCCGGGCCGCTCGTCCTCGCTCGAAGTGACCTGCCCCGGACCCGAGGCGGCGCTCGCGCTGGTCGGCGCGGCCCGCCGCCTCTCGATCGCCGCGAAGGCCCGTGAGGTACGGGGCGTGGACCGGGTCGTCGTCCGTGACGGCGACGCGATCGGTGCGCTGCTGACCCGGCTCGGCGCGCATGAGCAGGTGCTGGCGTGGGAGGAGCGGCGGATGCGGCGCGAGGTGCGCGCCACCGCCAACCGGCTCGCCAACTTCGACGACGCCAACCTGCGCCGCTCGGCGCGTGCCGCCGTCGCCGCCGGCGCGCGCGTGCAGCGCGCCCTGGAGATCCTCGGCGAGGAGGTGCCGGAGCACCTCGCGGCGGCCGGACGGCTGCGGATGGAGCACAAGCAGGCATCCCTGGAGGAGCTGGGCGCGCTCGCCGACCCGCCGCTGACCAAGGACGCGGTCGCCGGGCGGATCCGCCGTCTGCTCGCGATGGCCGACAAGCGCGCGTCCGACCTGGGGATTCCGGGGACGGAGTCGAATCTGACCGAGGAGATGGCCGACAACCTGGTCGGCTGACCTCCGGCGGCCCTTTCGTACCGGCACCCCCAGCCCCCGGTACTCACCCCCCACCGGCACTTCCGCCAGGTGCGGGGTGGGCCTGCCATATTGACATGATCATGAAGCGTCATGAGCCTGGCGTCCTGCGCACACACGTGCCGGACAACAGCAAGGGGGGCTCATGAGACGAAGAGCGAGATCGATCCTCGCCGCGGGCGCGCTTCTCCTCGGCGGTGTCGCCGCCGCACCACTGGCCCAGGCCACGACATCGGCGCCGGCCGAGGACCCGGCCGCCGTCAAGGTCTTCGAGGCCGACGTCACCCGGGAGCAGATACCGCTGCTCCTGAAGGCCGGGCAGGACGCCCACGAACTCAGCGCGCAGGCACCCGCCAAGGGCACCGCACGCGTCGAGCTGTACCTCACCGACGCCCAGGCCCGGCACTTGGAGCGGCAGGGCGTCGAGGTCACCGAACACACCGTCTCCGCGCGGACCGAGAGGAAGCTGAGCGCCGCGGGTGACGGAGTCTTCCGGCCGTACAGCGGAAAGGGCGGCCTCCAGGAGGAGATCGTCAAGACCGGGCAGGCCCATCCCGACCTCACCAAGGTCGTGTCCATCGGGAAGGCGGTGGGCGGGCAGGACATCCTCGCTCTCAAACTGAGCAAGGGCGCCCGTACGTCCAAGGACGGCTCCAAGCCCTCCGTCCTCTACATGTCCAACCAGCACGCGCGCGAGTGGATCACCCCGGAGATGACCCGGCGGCTGATGCACCACTACCTCGACAACTACCGCAAGGACAGCCGGATCAGGAAGCTCGTCGACTCCACCGAACTGTGGTTCGTCCTGTCCGCCAACCCCGACGGCTACGACTTCACGCACGCCTCCGCCGACAACCGGCAGTGGCGCAAGAACCTGCGGGACGTCAACGGCGACGGGACCATCACCAGCGGCGACGGCGTCGACCTGAACCGCAACTTCGCCTACAAGTGGGGCTACGACAACGAGGGTTCGTCCCCCGAACCCGCGTCCGAGACCTACCGCGGCGCCTCTCCCATGTCCGAGCCCGAGACCCAGGCGCTCGACCGGTTCGAGAAGCGCATCGGCTTCACCTACGGCATCAACTACCACTCCGCGGCCCAACTCCTGCTCTACGGGGTGGGCTGGCAGGTCGCGACGCCCACCCCCGACGACGTGCTCTACAAGGCGCTCGCCGGCACCCCCGAGAAGCCCGCGATCCCCGGCTACCGCTCCCAGGTCTCGTCGGAGCTGTACACCACCAACGGCGAGGCCGACGGGCAGGCGGGCAACGTCAACGGCATGGCGATGTTCACGCCCGAGATGTCGACCTGCCAGACCGTGTCCGCGATCGACCCCGACGACGCGTGGGAACCCCGTGACTGCGCCTCCGTCTTCACCTTCCCCGACGACGAGAAGCTGATCCAGGACGAGTTCGAGAAGAACATCCCCTTCGCGCTCGCCGTCGCCGAGACCGCGTCCCACCCCGACCAGCCCGTATCGGTCTCCGGGATCGACGCCCCCGACTTCACGCCCGACACCTTCTCCACCTCCTACGCGCGCGGGGACGACCAGGAAGTCGCCGTCACGGCACGCAAGTCCGTACGCGACAAGGAGGTCGCCTACCGCGTCAACGGCGGCCGGGTCCACGACGAGCGCCTCAAGGCGTGGAAGGGCGGCGAGACCTACGGAGGCGAGGACAACCTCTACTTCGACGAGTACCGCGCCGACATCGAGCACGCGCGCGTGGGCGACAAGGTCGAGGTCTGGTTCACCGGCCGCACCGCGCGCGGAAAGACCGTCTCCAGCGAGCACTTCACGTACACGGTCGCCGCGCGCCCCAAGGCGTCCGTCCTCGTTGTCGCCGAGGAGGGAGCGGCGGCCCAGCACGCCCAGGAGTACGTCGACGCCCTCAAGGACAACGGCCGCACCGCCGTCGTCTGGGACGTCGCCACACAGGGCGTCCCGCACCCCGGCGCCGTCCTGGCGCACTTCGGGGCCGTCGTCCACTACACGGGCGCCGGAGTCCCGGGAGCGGCCACCCAGCTCGCCCTGCGGGACTACCTCAACGAGGGCGGCAAGCTGATCGAGGCGGGCGAGCGGGCCGGCGGCAACGTCAACCTGGGCCGCGCCCTGTCGGACGACTTCGCGCAGTACTTCCTCGGCGCCTACGAACGCCTCTCCGCCCCCGGCGCCGACGGCTTCGCGGGCGCGGGCGCGCTCAGCGGCGTCACCACCCCGCTCACCGGCGCCACCGGCAACCCGCTCGACGCGGCAGGCCGCTACTCCGTCACCTCCGAGAGCCTGCCCGCGAAGGAGTTCCCGCAGTTCAGGAGCGCCGCAGGCGGCGGCTACCCGGCGCTCACCAACCCGTACGCGCCGTACGCGGGCCAGGGCATGGCGTCCGCCGTCCACACCGACCAGGACTGGAAGCGGCTGACCAGGACCGTCGACCTCACCGGGGTCTCCGCGGCCGACGCGCCCCAGCTGCGCGCCGCCCTGAACTGGAACGTCGAGCCCGGCTACGACCACGGCCTCCTGGAGGCCCGCACCGCCGGCGCCGAGGACTGGACGACGCTCCCCGACCGGAACGGCGGCACCTCGACGGCCGTCCCCGAGGAGTGCGGCGCCGGGTTCTTCATCAACGGCCACCCGTTCCTGCGCCACTACCTGACGCAGACCGCGGACGGCTGCACCGCCACCGGCACCAGCGGCGCCTGGAACAGCTTCACGGGCTCCTCCGGCGGCTGGAAGCAGGTCGCCTTCGACCTGAGCGCCTACGCGGGCAAGAAGGTCGAGCTGTCCCTGAGCTATGTCACCGACCCGGGCAGCGGAGGCCGCGGCCTCTTCGCCGACGACGTGCAGCTCACCACCGGCGGCACGGTCAAGGACACCGAGGGCTTCGAGGCGTCGCTCGGCGCCTGGACCGTCACCCCGGCACCGCCCGGCAGCCCCCCGGCCAGCGGCGCCTGGGCGCGCACCGGCGAGCTGTACAAGTCCTACGCGGCGGTCACCACGCGTGACACCGTCCTGCTCGGCTTCGGGTTCGAGCACGTCCCCGGCGCCAAGGAGCGGGCGAAGCTGATGGGCAAGGCGCTGGCGTCCCTGCGGCGCTGATCCGCAGGTAAGCGCACGCACGCAAGCGCACGAAAGTGCACGTACGCGCGCGTGGGGGCACGCATGAGCACGCACGCCCCCGCGCGCGAGGACCCCAGGTCCCCGGGCCCGTACCGCTACTCAGCGGTACGGGCCCGCGTGCGTCTGCCGTGCCGGTGCTCCGGACCGTAAGGGCATGCTGGATGTCACCGCGGGCGCCCCGGGGAGGTAGGGTCGGAGGCGGTCGGGGACATCCCATACAACTCGCCGGCGTCGAAAGCCGGCGTACCAACGAGGAGATCGGTTCGTGACGATCCGCGTAGGCATCAACGGCTTTGGCCGCATCGGTCGTAACTACTTCCGCGCGCTGCTGGAGCAGGGTGCAGACATCGAGATCGTGGCTGTCAACGACCTGGGTGACACTGCGACCACGGCCCACTTGCTGAAGTACGACACCATCCTGGGCCGCCTCAAGGCCGAGGTGACCCACACCGCCGACACGATCACCGTCGACGGCCACACCATCAAGGTGCTCTCCGAGCGCAACCCCGCCGACATCCCGTGGGGCGAGCTGGGGGTCGACGTCGTCATCGAGTCGACCGGCATCTTCACCAAGAAGGCCGACGCCGAGAAGCACATCGCCGGTGGCGCCAAGAAGGTCCTCATCTCGGCTCCGGCCAAGGACGAGGACATCACGATCGTGATGGGCGTCAACCAGGACAAGTACGACCCGGCGAACCACCACGTCATCTCGAACGCGTCCTGCACCACCAACTGTGTGGCGCCGATGGCCAAGGTTCTCGACGAGAACTTCGGCATCGTCAAGGGCCTGATGACGACGGTCCACGCGTACACCAACGACCAGCGCATCCTGGACTTCCCGCACTCGGACCTGCGCCGCGCCCGCGCCGCCGCGGAGAACATCATCCCGACCACCACGGGTGCCGCCAAGGCCACCGCGCTGGTCCTCCCGCAGCTCAAGGGCAAGCTCGACGGCATTGCCATGCGCGTGCCGGTCCCGACCGGTTCGGCCACCGACCTGGTCGTGACGCTCCAGCGCGAGGTCACCAAGGACGAGGTCAACGCCGCGTTCAAGAAGGCCGCCGAGGACGGCGACCTCAAGGGCTACCTGGCGTACACCGAGGACCCGATCGTCTCGTCGGACATCGTCAGCGACCCGGCGTCCTGCACCTTCGACTCCTCCCTGACCATGGTCCAGGAGGGCAACACGGTGAAGATCCTCGGCTGGTACGACAACGAGTGGGGCTACTCCAACCGCCTCGTCGACCTCACCGTCTTCGTCGGCGAGCAGCTCTGAATCCGTAGAGCCGATACGGCAGGCAACTCCATGTGAGTCACAGGGCTCGGGCTGGCGCGACGCGGCGCCGCCCGAGCCCTGTGACGCGTGTACGGCCGACAGGGAATGACGGCGTGCACAGCCCTGATCAGAGCCTCCCAAGGAGCCACTCATGAAGACCATCGAGGAACTTCTCGCCGAAGGCGTCGACGGCAAGCGGGTCTTCGTCCGCGCCGACCTCAACGTGCCGCTCGCCGACGGCATCATCACCGACGACGGCCGCATCCGCGCCGTCCTGCCGACCGTCAAGGCGCTCGCCGCCGCCGGTGCCAAGGTCGTCGTCGCCTCCCACCTGGGCCGCCCCAAGGGTGCCCCCGACCCCGCGTTCTCGCTGCTGCCCGCCGCCGAGCGGCTCGGTGAACTCCTCGGCGCGCCCGTCGCGTTCGCCCAGGACACCGTCGGCCCCGCCGCGCACGACGCCGTCGACGGCCTCCAGCCCGGCCAGGTCGCCGTGGTCGAGAACCTGCGTTTCAACCCGGGCGAGACCTCGAAGGACGACACCGAGCGCGGCGAGTTCGCCGACCGGCTCGCGGCCCTCGCGGACGTCTACGTGGGCGACGGCTTCGGCGCGGTCCACCGGAAGCACGCGTCCGTCTACGACCTCCCGGCCCGGCTGCCGCACTACGCGGGCTACCTCATCGCCACCGAGGTCGGCGTCCTCAAGAAGCTCACCGAGGACGTCCGGCGGCCGTACGTCGTCGTCCTCGGCGGCGCCAAGGTCTCCGACAAGCTCGGCGTGATCGACCACCTCCTGGAGAAGGCCGACCGCATCCTCATCGGCGGCGGCATGGTCTTCACCTTCCTCAAGGCCCAGGGCCACGAGATCGGCACGTCCCTCGTGCAGGAGGACCAGATCCAGGCGGTACGGGAGTACCTCACGCGCGCGAAGGAGCGCGGTGTGGAGTTCGTACTCCCCGTCGACGTGCTGACGGCGGCCTCCTTCCCCGACCTCAAGACCAAGGCCCCGGCGCACCCGAACACGGTCGCCGCGGACGCCATGCCCGAGGGGGAGATGGGCCTCGACATCGGCCCGGAGTCCCGCAAGCTGTACGCGTCGAAGCTCGCCGACGCCGCCACCGTCTTCTGGAACGGACCCATGGGTGTCTTCGAGCACCCCGACTACGCCGAGGGCACCAAGGCGGTCGCCCAGGCGCTCCTCGACTCCCCGGCCTTCACGGTCGTCGGCGGCGGCGACTCCGCCGCGGCCGTGCGGATCCTGGGCTTCGACGAGCAGGCATTCGGCCACATCTCGACCGGTGGCGGCGCCTCCCTCGAATACCTTGAGGGCAAGACGCTCCCCGGCCTCGCCGCACTGGAGAACTGACACCCGCCATGACGAATCAGACCACCCGCACGCCGCTGATGGCGGGCAACTGGAAGATGAACCTCAACCACCTGGAGGCCATCGCCCACGTCCAGAAGCTCGCGTTCGCGCTCGCCGACAAGGACTACGAGGCCGTAGAGGTCGCCGTCCTGCCGCCCTTCACCGACCTGCGGTCCGTACAGACCCTGGTCGACGGCGACAAGCTGAAGATCAAGTACGGCGCCCAGGACCTCTCGGCCCAGGACTCCGGCGCCTACACCGGAGAGATCTCCGGATCGATGCTGGCCAAGCTGAAGTGCACCTATGTCGCCGTCGGTCACTCCGAGCGACGCCAGTACCACGGTGAGACCGACGAGCTGTGCAACGCCAAGGTGAAGGCCGCCTACAAGCACGGCCTCACGCCGATCCTCTGCGTCGGCGAGGGCCTGGACATCCGCAAGGCGGGCGACCAGGTCTCCTACACGCTGAACCAGCTCGACGGCGCCCTCAAGGACCTCCCCGCCGAGCAGGCCGAGTCGATCGTGATCGCCTACGAGCCGGTGTGGGCCATCGGCACCGGTGAGGTCGCGACCCCCGAGGACGCGCAGGAGGTCTGCGGCGCGATCCGCGGCCGGCTCGCCGAGCTGTACAGCCAGGAGCTGGCCGACCAGGTCCGCATCCAGTACGGCGGCTCCGTGAAGTCCGGCAACGTCGCCGCGATCATGGCGCAGCCCGATGTCGACGGTGCGCTCGTCGGTGGCGCGGCGCTCGACGCGGACGAGTTCGTCAAGATCGTGCGCTTCCGAGACCAGTGAGTATGCGCTAGCCGCGATCCGTCGTACTCTTGCGGGGGCCGACGCCCGGCCCACGGGTAGGCTTCGGCCCCCGCACCGTCCATCAAGATCCGAGGGAAGACCCCGGAAAGGGAGTTCAGCTGTGGTCATGGGGTTTTCGATCGCCCTGATCGTCTTCAGCCTGCTGCTGATGCTGCTGGTGCTGATGCACAAGGGCAAGGGCGGCGGTCTGTCCGACATGTTCGGTGGCGGTATGCAGTCGTCCGTCGGCGGCTCGTCGGTCGCCGAACGCAACCTGGACCGCATCACCGTCGTGGTCGGTCTGCTGTGGTTCGTGTGTGTTGTCACGCTCGGTGTGATGATGAAGGTCAACAACTGACGTTCGTCGCCATCGCACACAGCACACCTGGGCCCCATGTCCGGTCCGCGCCTTCGGGCGCGGCCTATCATGGGGCTTGCGTCTAGGGGTGGGGGTGTAACTCCCAGCACTGGACGCGCGTTGGGCCTTACGTAGACTGAGGCGCCCGCAGCGAAGCGACACGCCGACTCGTTTCGCGGCACCATCACGCAGGGAGTTACGACCGTGGCAAGTGGCAACGCGATCCGAGGAAGCCGGGTCGGGGCGGGGCCGATGGGCGAGGCCGAGCGCGGCGAGTCCGCGCCACGGCTGCGCATCTCCTTCTGGTGCTCGAACGGGCACGAGACGCAGCCGAGCTTCGCCAGCGACGCGCAGGTTCCCGAGACCTGGGACTGCCCGCGCTGCGGCTTTCCGGCCGGGCAGGACCGGGACAACCCCCCGGACCCGCCGCGGACCGAGCCCTACAAGACGCACCTCGCTTACGTCCGTGAGCGGCGCAGCGACGCGGACGGCGAGGCCATCCTCGCCGAAGCACTCGCCAAACTGCGGGGCGAAATCTAGGAGTTGAGACCGGCCGGGCACCCCAGGGTGTCCGGCCGGACTTGTCTGCGCAGTCGATTCACCGCAGTCGATCTCTTCGCGGTCGATTGTCAGTGGTGCCCTCTACCTTTGCCACAAAGGTGATCGGGAGGGGATCGAGTGACGACGACCGAAGCGGTGGCAGTACGTGCGCCGGCCTGGCGCGGGGGGTTCGGACGGCTGTGGACGGCCGCCGTGCTCTCCCGCTTCGGGGACGCGCTGCGCACCGCCGCGCTGCCCCTGCTGGCCGCCTCACTCACCGACGAGCCACTGCTCATCGCGACCGTGACGGCGTGCGGCTATCTGCCCTGGATCGTCTTCGGACTCCTTGGCGGAGCGGTCGCCGACCGGGTCGACCAGCGGCGCGCCATGTGGTCCGTGGACGTCGCGCGGGGCCTGCTCGTCGCCGCCTTCGCGGTGGCCGTGGCCCTCGACCACGCCACCATCGGGCTGCTCGTCGTGCTCGCCTTCACCCTCACCACCCTCCAGACGCTCTTCGACAACGCCGCCACGGCCCTGCTGCCCACGTTCGTGGACCCGGAGGCGCTGGCCGGGGCGAACGCCCGGCTCATGACCGGACAGCAGATCGCGGGCGGCCTCCTCGCCACCCCGCTGGTCCCGCTGATCCTCACCGCGGGCGCCGCCGCGCCCTTCGCGGCCGACGCGGCGACGTATCTGCTCGCCGCCGCGCTCCTCGCCACCCTGCGCACCCCCGCGACCGCACGCGACCCGCGCCCCTCCGGCAGCACTCTGCGCGGCGACATCGCCGAAGGCGTCCGCGCCCTCTGGCGGGACCGGTCCCTGCGCGCGCTGTGCACGGCCACAGCCCTGACCAATGTCGGCATGGGAGCCCTCATCGCCACCCTCGTCCTGCACGCCACAGGCTGGCTGGACGCGGGTACGGGAGGGTTCGCGGCGGCCATGACGTCGTACGCGGTCGGCAGCCTGGTCGGCGGCTTCGTGGCCCGGCGCCTCGCCGACCGCACCGGGCGGATACGGGCGGTACTGATCGCCGGGACCGTCCAGACCGGCGCCCTGGTCGTGATCGGCACCGTGCACAGCCTGATCGCGCTGACCGCGGGCCTCGCCGTGTTCGGGGTGATGGGCATGGTCTGGAACGTCAACCAGGTGACCCTGATGCAGCAGCGCGCGCCCGCGCGGATGCTCGGCCGGGTCAGCTCGGCGTTCCGCACCCTCAGCACCGGCGTCGCGCCGCTCGGCGCCATCCTGGGCGGCGCGGTGGCCACCGCCTGGGGCCTGAACACCCCGGCCCTGTTCGCTGCCGCCGTGTTCGCGCTCGCCGTCGTGGTGCTCGGTGTCGTGGGGCCGAGTGTGGGCGCCACCGACACCTGACCGACGACCGCGGCGGAGCCTGATCAACTAGGTTGGAGGGTGCAGCGGGGCAAGGTACGCACCGAAGTACGCACCGAGGTACGAGAAGAAGGACGAAGCCCGAGATGAACGCAGAAAGCCGTACCAGGCTCAACCGGACGCCCGAGTGGAGCGCGCTGGCGAAGCACCGGGAGGAGCAGGGCGAGGTACAGCTGCGCGAGCTGTTCGCGGCGGACCCGGACCGCGCCGGCACGTACGCGCTCCAGGTCGGCGATCTGTACGTCGACTACTCCAAGCACCTGGTCACGGACGAGACGTTGCGGCTGCTGAGGGAGCTGGCGGCGGCGGTCGACGTGTACGGGCTGCGGGACGCGATGTTCCGCGGCGACAAGATCAACACCACCGAGGACCGCGCCGTCCTGCACACCGCGCTGCGCGCCCCCAGGGACGCGGTGATCGAGGTCGACGGGCGCAATGTCGTACCGGAGGTGCACGCCGTACTCGACAAGATGAGCGCCTTCGCGGACAAGGTGCGCTCCGGCGAGTGGACCGGACACACCGGCAAGCGGATCAGGAACGTCGTCAACATCGGGATCGGCGGCTCCGACCTCGGCCCCGCGATGGCGTACGAGGTGCTGCGGTCCTTCACCGACCGCGGGCTGACGGTGCGTTTCGTGTCGAACGTGGACGGTGCCGATCTGCATGAGGCGGTCCGGGACCTGGACGCCGCCGAGACGCTGTTCATCATCGCGTCGAAGACGTTCACGACGATCGAGACCATCACCAACGCGACCTCCGCGCGCGGGTGGCTCCTCGGTGAGCTGGGGGCCGGTCAGGACGCCGTCGCCAAGCACTTCGTAGCGCTGTCCACCAACGCCGGCAAGGTCGCCGACTTCGGTATCGACACGGCGAACATGTTCGAGTTCTGGGACTGGGTCGGCGGGCGCTACTCGTACGACTCGGCGATCGGTCTGTCGCTGATGATCGCGATCGGTCCGGAGGCGTTCCGGGAGATGCTCGACGGCTTCCACACCGTCGACCGGCATTTCCGCAACGCGCCGCCCGAGCACAATGTGCCGCTGCTGCTGGGGCTGCTCGGTGTCTGGTACGGCAACTTCCATGACGCGCAGTCGCATGCGGTGCTGCCGTACTCGCACTATCTGTCCAAGTTCACCGCCTACCTCCAGCAGTTGGACATGGAGTCCAACGGCAAGTCCGTCGGGCGGGACGGGGTGCCCGTGGAGTGGCAGACCGGGCCGGTGGTGTGGGGGACGCCCGGGACCAATGGGCAGCACGCGTACTACCAGTTGATCCATCAGGGGACGAAGCTGATCCCCGCCGACTTCATCGGGTTCGCCGAGCCGGTCGCCGATCTTCAGCCGGGGCTTGTCGCCCAGCACGATCTGCTGATGGCCAACTTCTTCGCGCAGACGCAGGCGCTGGCCTTCGGCAAGACGCCGGAGGAGGTGCGGGCGGAAGGGGTGCCGGAGGAATTGGTGCCGCACAAGACGTTCCGGGGGAATCATCCGACGACGACGATTCTGGCGAAGTCGCTGACGCCGTCCGTGCTGGGGCAGTTGGTCGCGCTCTACGAGCACAAGGTGTTTGTGCAGGGCGCTGTGTGGAACATCGACTCGTTCGATCAGTGGGGGGTTGAGTTGGGGAAGGTGCTGGCGAAGAGGGTGGAGCCGGCGTTGGTGGAGGGGGCTGAGGTTCCGGGGCTGGATGCCTCTACGGTTTCTCTGGTGCGTAAGTATCGGGAGCTGCGGGGGCGTTGAACCCGGTGTGCCGGGCGCCCATTTGATTCGGGGTGCCCGGCACTTGGGTTGTGCCCACCCGTTCCGCCGTGCGGAACGCCTGCCCACAACGGGACCGGGGTCGTCTGGGCGGGGAGACCCGGTCGCGGCGGGGACAAGGTGCCGGGCCGCGACCGGTTCCGATTATGGGGACGCCGGTGGGTACAGGGTTCTCGGTAGTTGGGATGCCGCTGCTGCGTCCAGGAGCCACAACGTTCGGGCTCGGCCCCTTGCTCCTGCTGCCGGGGCCTGGATTTCTCCTGCTCCTGACAGGGCCATTGCCGCTGCGCCTGCCTTGTCCTCGCCTGCTGCCAGGAGCCAGACCTCTCGGGCCGCGCGGATCGCCGGCAGGGTGAGGGTGATCCGGGTCGGCGGGGGCTTGGGGGCGCCGTGGACGCCGACCACCGTCCGTTCCTTCTCGCGGACCGCCGGAAGCTCCGGGAAGAGCGAGGCGACATGCGTGTCGGGTCCGACGCCGAGCATCAGGACGTCGAAGGACGGTACGGGACCGTGGTCCTCGGGCTCGGCCGCCGCGGCGAGTTCGGCGGCGTAGGCCGCGGCAGCCGCGTCCGCGCCGTCCGTACCCCCCGTACCGTCGGCTGCTTTGCCGTACGGACCGTCCGACGCGGGCATGGCGTGCACGCGCTTCGGGTCCAGTGGTACCGCGTCGAGCAGGGCCGCGCGGGCCTGGGTGACATTGCGGTCCGGGTCGCCGTCGGGCAGGAAGCGCTCGTCGCCCCACCACAGGTCGAGACGGCCCCAGTCGATGGCGTCCCGGGCGGGCGCGGCGGCGAGCGCGGCCAGCAGGCCGTTGCCGTTGCGTCCGCCCGTGAGGACCACCGACGCGGAGCCGCGCGCGGCCTGGGCGTCCACGATCTTCGTGATCAGCCGGGCCGCCGCGGCCTGCGCCATCAGCTCCTTGTCGCGGTGGACGACCAGTTGCGGCGTACTCACTTCGCCGTCGGCTTCCTGGCCGGAGCCTTGGCCGCCGACTTGGCCGGCGCGGGCTCCGCGGGAGTGGACTTCGATGCGGCCGACTTCGACGCCGTCGTCTTGGAGGCCGCGGACTTCGTGGCCGCAGCCTTCGCAGGCGCCGCCGTCTTCGTGGCCGCCGACCCCCCGATCGGCTCCGACGCCCACGACTTGTCGTCCGTCAGCCGGTCCACGCCGAACTTCAGCGCCGATTCGTAGGTGTCGTCCGGGTCCAGCCTGCGCAGCTCCTCCGCGATCAGCTCCGCCGTCTCGCGCCGCTTCAGCGCCACCGCACGGTCCGGCTGCCCCTCGATGGAGAGCGTCGCCAGGGACCCGTCCGCCCGGTCCAGGCCGATCGGGCCGCAGTCCGTCTCCAGACGGACGGCCGTGAGACCGGGACCGCTGGACGCGGAACGTTTCACCGGAGCCTTCAGCCGGTCGGCGAGCCACATGGCGAGCAGCTCGACGCTCGGGTTGAACTCCTCGCCCTGCACCTCGGCCGACGTGACCTTGCAGAAGACCTGGTCCAGGGCGGCGGCCAGCATCGACCGCCAGGGGGTGATCCGGGTCCACGCCAGATCCGTGTCACCGGGGGAGTAGGTCTCGGCGCGTTCCGACAGCTCCTCGACCGGGTTCTCGGCCGCGAAGGCGTCGGTGATCCGGCGCTGGGCCAGATTGCCGAGCGGATCGTTCGCCGGGTCGACGGGCGCGTTGATCGGCCACCAGGCGACGACCGGCGCGTCCGGCAGCAGCAGCGGCAGGACCACCGACTGCGCGTGGCCCACCACCTCGCCGTACAGCCGCAGCACCACCGTCTCACCGGTGGCCGCCTCCGTACCCACCCGGACCTCCGCGTCCAGGCGCGAGGTCGTGCGGTCGCGGGGCGAGCGCGAGACCCGCCGGATGACCACCAGGGTGCGCGAGGGGTGCTCGCGGGACGCCTCCGATGCCGCCCGCATCGCGTCGTAGGCGTTCTCCTCGTCGGTGATGATGACCAGGGTGAGCACCATGCCGACGGCCGGGGAGCCGATGGCCCGGCGGCCCTCGATCAGTGCCTTGTTGATCTGGCTGGCCGTGGTGTCCGTCAGGTCGATGTTCATGGCCGGCGCCAGCTCCGTCCGTCTCGTGCGAGCATGTGGTCCGCCTCGACCGGGCCCCAGGTCCCGGACGGGTACTGGGCGGGCTTGCCGTGCTTGTCCCAGTACTCCTCGATCGGGTCGAGAATCGTCCAGGACAGCTCGACCTCCTCGGTGCGCGGGAAGAGGTTCGAGTCGCCGAGGAGCACATCGAGGATGAGCCGCTCGTACGCCTCGGGGCTGGACTCCGTGAAGGACTCGCCGTACGCGAAGTCCATCGACACGTCCCGGACCTCCATCGAGGTGCCCGGCACCTTGGAGCCGAAGCGCATCGTCACGCCCTCGTCCGGCTGGACGCGGACGACCAGCGCGTTCTGCCCCAGCTCCTCCGTCGCCGTGTGGTCGAAGGGGGAGTGCGGGGCGCGCTGGAAGACCACCGCGATCTCGGTGACCCGGCGGCCCAGACGCTTGCCGGTGCGCAGATAGAACGGGACGCCCGCCCAGCGGCGGTTGTCGATCTCCAGCTTCACGGCGGCGTACGTGTCGGTCTTCGACCGGGCGTCGATGCCGTCTTCCTGGAGGTAGCCGATGACCTTCTCGCCGCCCTGCCAGCCCGCCGCGTACTGCGCGCGGACCGTGTCCTTGCCCAGCTCACGGGGGAGCCGCACGGCGCCGAGCACCTTGGTCTTCTCGGCGGCGAGCGCGTCCGCGTCGAAGGAGGCGGGCTCCTCCATCGCGGTCAGCGCGAGCAACTGGAGCAGATGGTTCTGGATGACGTCACGGGCGGCGCCGATGCCGTCGTAGTACCCGGCCCGGCCGCCGATGCCGATGTCCTCGGCCATCGTGATCTGGACATGGTCGACATACGACCGGTTCCAGATCGGCTCGAACAGCGTGTTGGCGAAGCGGAGCGCCAGAATGTTCTGGACGGTCTCCTTGCCGAGGTAGTGGTCGATACGGAAGACCTGGTCCGGCGCGAAGACCTCGTGGACGATCGCGTTCAGCTCCTTGGCCGACGCCAGATCGTGCCCGAAGGGCTTCTCGATCACCGCCCGGCGCCAGGAACCGTTCTCCTGGTCGGCCAGACCGTGCTTCTTGAGCTGCTGGACGACCTTGGGGAAGAACTTCGGCGGCACCGACAGATAGAACGCGAAGTTGCCGCCCGTGCCCTGCGCCTTGTCCAGCTCCTGGATCGTGGCCTTCAGGTTCTCGAACGCGTCGTCGTCGTCGAAGTCGCCCTGGACGAAGCGCATCCCCTGGTTGAGCTGCTGCCAGACCTCCTCACGGAACGGGGTGCGCGCGTGTTCCTTGACGGCGTCGTGGACCTCCTGGGCGAAGTCCTCGTTCTGCCACTCGCGGCGGGCGAACCCGACGAGCGAGAAGCCCGGGGGAAGGAGACCCCGGTTCGCGAGGTCGTAGATGGCAGGCATCAGCTTCTTACGGGACAAATCGCCCGTGACGCCAAAGATCACCAGGCCCGACGGCCCCGCGATACGCGGGAGCCGTCGGTCCGCGGCGTCACGAAGCGGATTGGCTCCGTGTGCGCGATTCAAGGTCTCAGCCCTCCGATGGGGCGAGGCGCTGAAGCTCCGCCTCGGTCGACTTGAGGAGGTCGTTCCAGGCGGCTTCGAACTTCTCGACGCCCTCGTCCTCCAGGAGCTGCACCACGTCGTCGTACGAGATTCCGAGCTTCTCGACGGCGTCGATCTCCGCACGCGCCTGCGCGTACGTCCCGGCGATGGTGTTGCCGGTGATCTTCCCGTGGTCGGCGGTGGCCTCCAGCGTGGCCTCCGGCATGGTGTTCACGGTGCCGGGGGCGACCAGGTCGTCGACGTACAGGGTGTCCTTGTACGCCGGGTCCTTCACGCCGGTCGAGGCCCACAGCGGACGCTGCTTGTTCGCGCCCGCCTTGTCCAGGGCGGCCCAGCGGTCAGAGGCGAAGACCTCCTCGTACGCCTGATAGGCCAGGCGCGCGTTCGCGACGCCCGCCTTGCCACGGGCCGCCTTCGCCTCGGGGGTGCCGAGGGCGTCCAGGCGCTTGTCGATCTCGGTGTCCACGCGGGACACGAAGAAGGACGCCACCGAACGGATCTTGGAGAGGTCCAGGCCGGCGGCCTTCGCCTTCTCCAGGCCCGCCAGATAGGCGTCCATGACCTCGCGGTAGCGCTCCAGCGAGAAGATCAGCGTGACGTTCACGCTGATGCCCAGGCCGATGACCTCGGTGATCGCGGGCAGGCCCGCCCGGGTCGCCGGGATCTTGATGAGGGTGTTGGGGCGGTCCACCAGCCAGGCCAACTGCTTGGCCTCGGCGATGGTCGCCGCCGTCTCGTGGGCGAGGCGCGGGTCGACCTCGATCGACACCCGGCCGTCCTGGCCGCCCGTCGCGTCGAACACCGGGCGCAGCACGTCCGCCGCGTCCCGTACGTCCGCCGTGGTGATCATGCGGAGCGCCTCGTCGACGGTCACCTTGCGGGTGGCGAGATCGACGACCTGCTGCTCGTAGCCGTCGCCGCCCCCGGAGATCGCCTTCTGGAAGATCGACGGGTTGGTGGTGACGCCCACGACGTGCTGCTGGTCGATCAGTTCGGCCAGGTTGCCGGACGAGATCCGCTGGCGCGACAGGTCGTCCAGCCAGATCGCGACGCCTTCGTCGGAGAGGCGCTTGAGTGCGTCTGTCATGGAATTTGCATCTCCTACTGGGTCGTGTGTACGCGTCAGCGCTGGGCGGCGGCGAGTGATTCCCGGGCGGCTCCGGCGACCGCGTCGGCGGTGAACCCGAACTCGCGGAAGAGGACCTTGCCGTCCGCCGAAGCGCCGAAGTGCTCCAGCGAAACGATGCGCCCGGCGTCCCCGACGAACCGGTGCCAGGTCAGACCGATCCCGGCCTCGACCGCCACCCGCGCCTTCACGGACGGCGGCAGCACCGAGTCGCGGTACGCCTGGTCCTGCTCGTCGAACCACTCCACACAGGGCATCGAGACGACCCGCGTCGGCACACCGGCCGCCTGGAGCTGTTCCCGCGCCTCGACGGCGAGCTGCACCTCGGAGCCCGTACCGATCAGCACGACCTCCGGGCTGCCGCCCTCGGCCTCGGCCAGGACGTAACCGCCCCTGACCGTGCCCTCGTTGGGCTCGTACGTCGGTACGCCCTGGCGGGTCAGCGCGAGGCCGTGCGGGGCGCCCTTGCCGAACTCCTTCGTCCAGCGGCGCTGGATCTCACGCCAGGCGATCGCCGTCTCGTTGGCGTCGGCCGGGCGCACGACGTTCAGCCCCGGGATCGCGCGCAGCGAGGCCAGGTGCTCGACCGGCTGGTGCGTGGGGCCGTCCTCGCCGAGACCGACGGAGTCGTGCGTCCACACATACGTCACCGGCAGATGCATCAGCGCGGAGAGCCGGACCGCGTTGCGCATGTAGTCCGAGAACACCAGGAACGTGCCGCCGTAGACACGGGTGTTGCCGTGCAGCGTGATGCCGTTCATCTCGGCGGCCATCGAGTGCTCACGGATACCGAAGTGCAGCGTCCGGCCGTACGGGTCGGCCTCCGGCAGCGGGTTGTCCGCCGGGAGGAACGACGAGTGCTTGTCGATCGTGGTGTTGTTCGAGCCGGCCAGGTCGGCGGAGCCGCCCCACAGCTCGGGCAGCACCGTGGCGAGACCCTGGAGGACCTTGCCGGACGCGGCGCGGGTGGCGACGGCCGTGCCCGCCTCGAACACGGGGACCGTGTCCTCCCAGCCGGCCGGCAGCTTGCCCGCGGCGATCCGGTCGAACAGGGCGGCCCGCTCCGGCTTCGCCGTACGCCAGGCCGCGAAGCCCTTCTCCCACTCGGCCTTCGCCTCACGGCCCCGGTCGAGCGCCTGACGGGTGTGCGCCAGGACCTCGTCGGCGACGTAGAACGACTTCTCCGGGTTGAACCCGAGGACCCGCTTGGTGGCCGCGACCTCGTCGGCGCCGAGCGCCGAGCCGTGCGCGGCCTCGGTGTTCTGCGCGGACGGCGCGGGCCACGCGATGATCGATCGCATCGCGATGAACGACGGGCGCTCCGTCTCGGCCTTGGCGGCCTGGAGCGCCGCGTACAGCGCGGCCGGGTCGAGGTCGCCGTTGTCCTTCTGCTCGACGCGCTGCACATGCCAGCCGTACGCCTCGTACCGCTTGACCGTGTCCTCGGAGACCGCGGTCTCCGTGTCGCCCTCGATCGAGATGTGGTTGTCGTCCCACAGCAGGATCAGATTGCCGAGCTTCTGGTGCCCGGCCAGTGAGGACGCCTCGGAGGAGATGCCCTCCTGGAGGCAGCCGTCACCGGCGATCGCGAAGATGTAGTGGTCGAAGGGGGAGGCGCCGGGGGCTGCGTCCGGGTCGAAGAGACCGCGCTCGTAGCGGGAGGCCATCGCCATGCCCACGGCGTTGGCGACACCCTGGCCCAGCGGGCCCGTGGTGGTCTCGACGCCTACCGTGTGCCCGTACTCCGGGTGGCCGGGGGTCTTGGAACCCCAGGTGCGGAACGCCTTCAGATCATCCAGCTCCAGACCGAAACCGGCCAGGTACAACTGGGTGTACAGGGTCAGGGACGAGTGGCCGGCGGACAATACGAACCGGTCACGCCCGGTCCAGTCGGCGTCCGCCGGGTCGTGGCGCATCACCTTCTGGAAGAGGGTGTACGCGGCCGGTGCCAGGCTCATCGCCGTACCCGGATGGCCGTTACCGACCTTCTGTACGGCGTCCGCGGCCAGAACGCGGGCGGTGTCCACGGCCCGCTCGTCCCATTCGGTCCACTCGAAATCTGTGGTGGTCGGCTTGGTGCTCACCCTGGGTCAGGGCTCCTCTCCAGATGTCGAATGCCGGTGGTCCGAGCGCTCACCGGCCGCTGTCGAGCCTACCGCTGTAGGTAACGCGCATTTTTTCGAGCCATTTCCAGACTGCCGGGGCTTGTCGCGTTCCGCCTCTCGACGGACGCCGCACAGCCCTCTCCCGTTCACTCCATGCAATACGGAGGTGCCCCACGGGATGCTCAGCCGACCGCCCGATCGACCCCCGCCGACCCGCGCGGCCACCTCCCCAACACGACCCCACCCCCGCGAAGGGCGAGGTATGGGCAACGTCTAGAGTGGCGTGGTACGCGCGAGCCTTTACGGGGACTTCACACCTGCGGGCTTGCTGGGATGTTCTCTGTCAGGGGTGTGCGTGACGGCCGTCGAATCCCGTCCTGCGGGGGTTCTTGGGAAGGGCTCCAGCCACCGGCCGTTCGGGGCCCGTGTCAAGGCGTTCGTGGCGCTGACCAAGCCACGCATCATTGAGCTGCTGCTGATCACCACGGTCCCCGTGATGTTCCTTGCCCAGCAGGGCGTTCCCGACCTCGGGCTCGTGCTGCTGACCTGCGTCGGCGGCTATCTCTCCGCGGGCGGCGCCAACGCGCTCAACATGTACATCGACCGTGACATCGACGCCCTGATGGACCGCACCTCGCAGCGGCCCCTGGTCACCGGCATGGTCTCGCCGCGCGAAGGTCTGGTCTTCGGCCTGACGCTCGCCGCGGGATCCACGCTGTGGTTCGGGCTCCTCGTCAACTGGCTGTCCGCGTGGCTGTCGCTCGGTGCGCTCCTCTTCTACGTCGTCGTCTACACGATGATCCTCAAGCGGCGCACCTCGCAGAACATCGTGTGGGGCGGCATCGCCGGCTGCATGCCGGTCCTGATCGGCTGGTCCGCCGTCACGAACTCCCTCTCCTGGGCCGCCCTCATCCTCTTCCTCGTCATCTTCTTCTGGACGCCGCCGCACTACTGGCCGCTGTCGATGAAGGTGAAGGAGGACTACGCGCGCGTGGGCGTGCCCATGCTGCCGGTCATCGCGTCGAACAGGGTCGTCGCGCGGCAGATCGTCGTCTACAGCTGGGTGATGGTCGCCGTCTCGCTGCTGCTGACGCCGCTCGGCTACACCGGCTGGTTCTACACGGCGGTCGCGCTCGTCACCGGCGGCTGGTGGCTGTGGGAGGCGCACGCGCTGCTCGCGCGGGCGAAGGCGGGGCAGACCGGGGGCAAGCTCAAGGAGATGCGGCTGTTCCACTGGTCGATCACCTATGTTTCGCTGCTGTTCGTCGCGGTCGCCGTGGACCCGTTCCTCCGCTGAGCGCTCCGCTGGAAGGCCGGTTCCCGAACCGCGGGCCGTCGGTGGCTGGTCGCGCCCACGCGGCGGAGCCGCAAATATCACAGCCCCGCGCCCCTTCAGGGCGCTTGGCCGGCCGGCACTTCCCCGTTGATCTACCCGTCGGTAGCATCCTGCGCATGGCAGACAACGAGCAGGACTCCGGTAAGCAGCAGACCCGCGCCCGGCGCCGGGCGGCCCGGCTCGCCAAGGAGATCGGCGCCTTCGCCAAGGCGCACGACGGCGCCGAGGGCCAGGTGGCGTACCTCGGCCGCCGGGGCGCCCGGATCGTCCTCGTCGGTACGGACGGCCACTGGGGCGATCTGGTCGCCCCCAGCTACGCCGTCGCCGAACAGGCCGTGCGGGACGCGGGCATCACGGTCCACGAGGCGTTCGACGGCGCGTTCGCGGCCAAGGTGCGCACAGGGCCGTACGAGTGGTCGCGGATGGCCGGTATCCAGTTGGGCGGGGGCTCCGACCGCGCCTGACGACATCCGACACGCGTTTCACCCGTTAACCCAGGGAAAGTGACACCAGGTTGCCGGGCGAGACGAGGAGTCGGGGCGATGGAAGCGGGATCGGCGGCGGCGACGCGCAGCAGGCTGCGGGCCAGGGCGGCGGATCTCGCCGCCGGAGGCGTGGAGGTGATCGCGCTCACCTTTGTCGACAACGCCGGCCTCACCCGGGCCAAGACCTTCCCGGTCGACCGGCTCCCGGAGGTCGCCGCGCACGGGGTCGGCATGTCGCCCAGTTTCGACGTCTACACATCGGCCGACCGCATGGTGGCGTCCCCGCACGTCGGCGGGCCCGACGGGGATCTGCGGCTCTTTCCCGACCTGGACCGGCTCGTCCCGCTCGCCGCACAGCCCGGCTGGGCCTGGACGCCCGCCGACCGCTTCGAGCAGGACGGCCGCCCCTGGGCCGCCTGCCAGCGCCGGTTCGCCCGCCGCATGGCCGACCGCGCCGCGGCGCTCGGACTGACCCTGCGCATGGGCTACGAGACCGAGTGGACCGTCGTCCGTGAGGACGGCACAGACCCGGGCCCGGGTCCCGCGTACGGCATGGCGCGGATCGTCGCGCTGTCCGACTACGCACGGGATGTGACGCGGGCCCTTCGTGAGGAGGGGCTGAGCGTGCTCCAGCTCCATCCCGAGTACGCGCCCGGCCAGTTCGAGGTGTCCACCGCCCCCGCCGACGGTCCGGTCGCGGCGGCCGACGACGTCGTCCTGGTCCGCGAGACCGTACGGGCGGTCAGCGCCCGGCACGGGCTGCGGGCGTCCTTCGCGCCCAGCTTCACCCCGGACCGCGTCGGCAACGGCTGCCACCTCCACCTCAGCCTGCACCGCGGCGACACCGATCTGCACCGCGCCCCGGACACCGCGTACGGCCTCGCGCCCGAAGCCGACGCGTTCCTCGCCGGGGTACTCGACCGGCTGCCCGCGCTGCTCGCCGTCGGCGCCCCGTCCCCGGCGAGCTATCTGCGCCTGGTGCCCTCGCGCTGGGCGGGTGTCCACCAGTGCTGGGGCGTCGAGAACCGTGAGGCCGCCGTCCGGCTCGTCCCCGGTGACGGGCATGCCGAGGTCAAGTGCTTCGACGCGGCGGCCAATCCGTATCTGCTCGCCGGAGCGGTCGTCGCCGCCGGGCTCGCGGGTATCGCCGACCGCGCCGAGCTGCCCGAGCCGGTGACGGGTGACCCGGTGGGGCTGCCCGGCGCGCGCCGGCTGCCCCGCACGCTGGACGAGGCCACCGGACACTTCGAGGCGTCGGCGCTGCTGCGCGAGGCGATGGGCGAGGCACTGCACGGCGCCGTCCTCGCGGTACGCAGGGCCGAGGCCGAGGACTTCGCGGGCAGCTCACCCGGGGACATCGCCGCCGCGACCCGCTGGCGGTACTGATGTTCGAGCTGCCGCCGCTGGTGGACCAGCACTGCCACGGTGTCCTGCTCGGCGAACTCGGGCTCGGCTCCTTCGAGACCCATCTCACCGAGTCGGCGGCGCCCGCGGCACCGGGTACCACCTTCTTCGACACCCAGACCGGGTTCGCCGTACGCCGCTGGTGCCCGCCCCTGCTCGGCCTCGACCCCTACGCGTCCCCCGCCCGCTATCTCGCCCGCCGCCGTGAACTCGGCGCCTACGAGACCGGCCGCAAACTGCTCGGCGCCACCGGCATCGGTACCTTCCTGGTCGACACGGGCCTGCGCGGCGACCTCACGGGCCCCGGCGAACTCGCCCTCGCCGCCGGGGGAGAGGCCCATGAGATCGTCCGCCTCGAACTCCTCGCCGAACAGGTCGCCGACACCTCCGGCACCGCCGAGTCCTTCGTCACCAATCTCGCCGAGGCCGTGCATGTCGCCGCCCAGTCGGCCGCCGGTTTCAAGTCGATCGCCGCCTACCGGCACGGGCTCGCCCTCGCGCCCGAACCGCCGGGGCCCGGTGCGGTGTTACGGGCGGCCGGGGAATGGCTCGCCGCCCGCCGCCCCGAAGGCCGGCTGACCGACCCCGTACTGCTGCGCCACCTTCTGTGGAGCGCGGTCGCCAGCGGGCTGCCGCTGCAACTGCACACCGGCTTCGGCGATCCGGATCTGCGCCTGGACCGGGCCGACCCCGTCCTGCTCACGGACTTCGTCCGGGCCACCGAAGGGCTCGGCTGCGACCTCGTCCTGCTGCACGGCTACCCGTACCACCGGGAGGCGGGCTATCTCGCCGCGATGTTCCCGCACGTGTACGCCGACATGGGCCTGACGCTCACACACACCGGGGCCCGCGCCAAGGCGGTACTCGCCGAGATGCTGGAACTCACCCCGTTCGGCAAGCTCCTCTTCTCGACCGACGGCTACGCGCTGCCCGAGCTGTTCGTGGTCGGCGCCCGGCTGTTCCGTAGCGCCGTCGGGGAGTTGCTGGGGGAGTGGGTGCGGGACGGGTCGTGGGCGTACGAGGACGCGCGGCGGGTCGCGGGGATGATCGCGGCGGGCAACGCGCGGCGGGTGTACGGGCTCTGAGCGCGCCCCGCGGTCAGACAGTGGAGAGCTGCGGGTCCGCCTGGGCGGGGACCTGCGGGGTGACCTCGGGACGCTCCCGCAGGGAAAGGAGGACGCGCAGCACTCCGATCCACACCAGGCAGGACCCGAACATGTGCAGGCCGACCAGGACTTCGGGGAGCTGCGTGAGGTACTGGACGTAGCCGATGGCGCCCTGGGCGAGGAGGATCAGGAACAGGTCGCGGGTGCGCAGGAGCGGGCCGCGCGGGGCGTCGACCGCCTTCAGGACGAACCAGAGTGCGAACGTCAGCGTCACCACGATCCACGCCAGGACGGCGTGCAGCTTGGTCACGTTCTCCCAGTCCACCGCCATCCGGGGCACGTCGCTCGAATCACCCGCGTGCGGTCCCGCACCGGTCACCACCGTGCCGACCGCGATCAGCACCGCCGACGTGACGACCAGGACCCAGACGAGCTGCCGCACCGCCTTGCCGACCAGCGGGCGCGGCTCGCTGTCGCCCTCGCGGGTGCGCTGCCACATCACGGCGGCGACCGCGATCAGCGCGGTGGAGAGCAGGAAGTGCGCGGCGACGGTGTACGGGTTGAGGCCCACCAGGACGACGATGCCGCCGAGAATCGCATTGCCCATGACCAGCCAGAACTGCGCCCAGCCGAGCCGGGTGAGGCCGCGCCGCCAGGGCTTCTGCGAACGGGCGGCGATGATCGCCCAGCCGACGGCCGCGCAGAGCACATAGGTGAGCATGCGGTTGCCGAACTCGATGACGCCGTGCAGGCCCATCGCGCTGGTGGTGGTGAGCGAGTCGTCGGTGCACTTGGGCCAGGTCGGGCAGCCCAGGCCCGAGCCGGTGAGGCGGACGGCGCCGCCCGTGACCACGATGACGACCATCATCACGAGGGCCGTGAAGGCCGCGCGGCGGACCGTCCGGGGTGAGGGGGTCCAGCGCTCGGCGATGAAGGCGAGCGGATTGCGCACGGCTTGAGCGGCATCGGCTCGGGTCACGTTCAGCACGCCCCACATCGTAGGGGGCCGCTTGTGCACGCCTTCACGAGGGGGACGAATGTGGTGCCGGGCACCCTCGGCGGGCAGGCAACCGCGTCACTCCCAGCGGAAGAACCGCGCCGCGGCGCCGAGCCCCAGGACCGCCCACACCGCGAGGATCCCGAGGTTGCCCCAGGGCATGCCCGCGCCGTGCTGGAGGACGTCGCGCAGCCCCTCCGAGAGGGCCGAGACCGGCAGCAGACCGAGGAACGACTGCGCGGCGTCGGGGAACTTGTCGAGCGGCACGATCACGCCGCCGCCGACGAGCAGCAGCAGGAAGACCAGGTTCGCGGCGGCCAGCGTCGCCTCCGCCTTCAGGGTTCCGGCCATCAGCAGCCCGAGCCCCGAGAACGCGGCGGTGCCCAGGACGAGCAGCAGGAGCACGGCGAACGGGTTGCCGTGCGGGGACCAGCCGAGCGCGAGGGCGATCACCGTCAGCAGGACCACCTGAAGCACCTCGGTGACCAGCACCGACAGCGTCTTCGCGGTCATCAGGCCCCAGCGCGGCAGCGGTGACGACGCGAGCCGCTTGAGCACGCCGTAGCGCCGCTCGAAGCCCGTCGCGATGGCCTGGCCCGTGAACGCCGTCGACAGGACGGCCAGCGCGAGAATGCCGGGCGCGAGGAAGTCCACGGCCTCGCCGTCGCCCGTGTCCACGATGTCGACCGTGGAGAAGAGCACCAGGAGCAGCGTCGGGATGACCACGGTGAGCAGTAGTTGCTCGCCGTTGCGCAGCAGCATCCGCGTCTCCAGGACGGCCTGCGCGGCGATCATGCGGCCGAGCGGGGCGGCGCCGGGCCGGGGGGCGTACGTACCGGGTCCGGGTCCGGTTTCGGCTCCGGCTTCGGTGGACGCGTGGGCTTCGGCGGTCATCCGCGCAGCTCCTTACCGGTCAGCTCCAGGAAGACGTCCTCCAGGGTGTGGCGCTCCACCGAGATCTTCTCCGGCAGGACACCGTGCTGGGCGCACCAGGAGGCGACGGTGGCGAGCAGTTGCGGGTCGACGGTGCCGAGCACCCGGTAGGCGCCCGGGGTCAGCTCGTCGGCCGCCGAGTCCGGCGGCAGGGCCTTGAGGAGCGAGGCCAGGTCCAGCGCCGGGCGGCCGGTGAAGCGGAGGGTGTTCTCGGCGCCGCCGCGGCACAGCTCGTCGGGGGAGCCCTGGGCGATCACGCGGCCCGCGTCGATGATCGCCACGTCGTCCGCGAGCTGTTCGGCCTCGTCCATGTGGTGCGTGGTGAGGACGGCGCTCACGCCGTCGGCGCGCAGGTCCCGGAGCAGGTCCCAGGTGGCGCGGCGGGCCTGCGGGTCGAGGCCCGCCGTCGGCTCGTCGAGGAACACCAGTTCGGGGCGGCCCACCACGGCCATCGCCAGCGCGAGCCGCTGCTGCTGACCGCCGGACAGCCGCCGGTACGAGGTCCGGCCGCAGCTCCCGAGGCCGAGCCGTTCGATCAGCGCCGGTACGTCCAGCGGATGGGCGTGCAGCTTGGCGACGTGCCGCAGCATCTCGTCGGCGCGGGCCCCGGAGTAGACGCCTCCGGACTGGAGCATCACGCCGACGCGGGGCCGCAGCGCGGGGCCCTGGGCGGCCGGGTCGAGCCCGAGGACGCGCACGGTGCCGTCGTCGGGCCGCCGGTAGCCCTCGCAGATCTCGACGGTGGTGGTCTTGCCGGCGCCGTTGGGGCCGAGGACGGCGGTGATGCCCGCCGCGGCCTCCAGGTCGAGACCGTCGACGGCGGTCTTCGTTCCGTACCGCTTCACCAGGCCCCGGACCTGGACGACGGGCTCGCTTCGCATGAGGCGCAAGTCTAGGGACGTGCCGAGGGCCCGGGACCGGCGGGGCGGTCCTCTCCGGACGGCCGGGGGCCGGACTCCTTCCGGTTAGGTAACCCTTAGTGACCGAGGCCACCGTACGTCCCGACCTGGGTCGCTTGTCGGGTCCAGAGGAATTACGCAACAATGGCGTTGTGAAATACGTCGGCGAGGCTCAGGAGGCCCACGCGAGGGCCCCGCAGGAGGAACTCGCGACCGGTGAGCGGTCCACCCGCAACCGCGTCGCGCGCTCCATCCTGGACCACGGCCCGTCGACGGTGGCCGATCTCGCCGGACGCCTGGGCCTCACCCAGGCCGCCGTCCGCCGCCATCTGGACGCACTCGTCGGCGACGACGTCGTCGAGGCGCGGGAGCAGCGGGTCTACGGGGCCCGCACCCGGGGCCGCCCCGCCAAGGTGTTCGCCCTGACGGACTGCGGCCGGGACGCCTTCGACCAGTCCTACGACCAGCTCGCGGCCGACGCCCTGCGCTGGATCGCACGGGCCGCCGGCGGCGGGAGCGCCGGGGAGGCCGCCGTCGCCGCCTTCGCGCGCGACCGCGTCGAATCCCTCGCCGACGCCTACCGGGCCGCCATCGAGGCCGCGCCCCCCGGCGAGCGCACCGAAGCGCTGGCGAAAGCCCTGAGCGCCGACGGGTACGCTGCTACGGCGCGTAGCGCACCCGGTCGGCAGCAGGGCGAGCAGTTGTGCCAGCACCACTGCCCGGTCGCCCATGTCGCGGAGCAGTACCCGCAGCTGTGCGAGGCGGAGACGGAGTTCTTCTCCCGCCTGCTCGGGACCCACGTCCAGCGACTGGCCACGATCGCGCACGGCGACGGCGTCTGCACGACGTTCATCCCACGGGCGGACCAGCAGCCGGAGCAGCACTCGGCCGCACAGCAGCACAAGGCCGCGGAGCAGCACAGCGCCGCAGCGCGGCCGATGCCGCCGAGCCCGCCCCTTCGGCCGCCACCGCGGCCGGAGACACCACCCCAGACCACCCACCACACATCAGCAAGCACGGCCGGGAGGAACCCCGCATGACTCTGCCCACGGAGACTGCCCATCCTGAGCTGGAAGGCCTGGGCACGTACGAATACGGCTGGGCCGACTCCGACGCGGCCGGTGCCTCCGCCAAGCGCGGACTCAGCGAGGACGTCGTCCGCGACATCTCCGCCAAGAAGTCCGAGCCGGAGTGGATGACCAAGCTGCGTCTGAAGGGTCTGCGGCTCTTCGAGAAGAAGCCCATGCCGAGCTGGGGCTCGGACCTGTCGGGCATCGACTTCGACAACATCAAGTACTTCGTGCGCTCCACGGAGAAGCAGGCGGAGTCCTGGGAGGACCTGCCCGAGGACATCAAGAACACCTACGACAAGCTCGGCATCCCCGAGGCGGAGAAGCAGCGCCTCGTCGCCGGTGTCGCCGCGCAGTACGAGTCCGAGGTCGTCTACCACCAGATCCGCGAGGACCTGGAGGAGCAGGGCGTGATCTTCCTCGACACGGACACCGCGCTCAAGGAGCACCCGGAGCTGTTCAAGGAGTACTTCGGCACGGTCATCCCGGTCGGCGACAACAAGTTCGCGTCGCTGAACTCGGCCGTGTGGTCCGGCGGCTCCTTCATCTACGTGCCGAAGGGCGTGCACGTCGAGATCCCGCTCCAGGCCTACTTCCGTATCAACACGGAGAACATGGGCCAGTTCGAGCGGACGCTGATCATCGTCGACGAGGACGCCTACGTCCACTACGTCGAGGGCTGCACCGCCCCGATCTACAAGTCGGACTCGCTGCACAGCGCCGTCGTGGAGATCATCGTCAAGAAGGGTGGCCGCTGCCGTTACACGACCATCCAGAACTGGTCGAACAACGTCTACAACCTGGTCACCAAGCGTGCCGTGGCGTACGAGGGCGCGACCATGGAGTGGGTCGACGGCAACATCGGCTCCAAGGTCACCATGAAGTACCCGGCCGTCTACCTGATGGGCGAGCACGCCAAGGGCGAGACCCTGTCCATCGCCTTCGCGGGCGAGGGCCAGCACCAGGACGCCGGCTCCAAGATGGTCCACATGGCGCCGAACACGTCGTCCAACATCATCTCGAAGTCCGTGGCGCGCGGCGGCGGCCGTACGTCCTACCGCGGTCTGGTCGAGATCGGCGAGGGCGCCCACGGCTCCAAGTCGAACGTGCTCTGTGACGCGCTCCTGGTGGACACCATCTCCCGCTCGGACACGTACCCCTACGTCGACGTCCGCGAGGACGACGTGTCCATGGGCCACGAGGCGACCGTGTCCAAGGTCTCCGAGGACCAGCTCTTCTACCTGATGAGCCGTGGTCTGACCGAGTTCGAGGCGATGGCGATGATCGTGCGCGGCTTCGTCGAGCCGATCGCCAAGGAACTCCCCATGGAGTACGCCCTGGAGCTGAACCGGCTCATCGAGCTGCAGATGGAAGGCGCGGTCGGCTGACGCCCCCCACGCCCGCCCCACCCACCCGCACGACCGACGGAACCACGACCGACGGAACCGGGCTCACTCGCTGAGCCCCCGAGCTTGCCGCGAGGCGGCGGGCAGGCGGCACCGAGAGGTGCCGCCGGACCGATCGCCGCCGATGGCGAGCGAGCACGACGAGGCAGAAAGCGAGCAAGACGAAAGCCATGGCTCAGGCCCAGAACATCCCGGCGGGTGCGACCACCTCCGGCTCCCTCACGGCGGGAGCGGTGGCGGTGGCCGCCGAGTCGACCGTCGCCACCCGTATGAGCGCGCCGCCCTCCTTCGACGTCGCGGACTTCCCGGTCCCGCACGGTCGTGAGGAGGAGTGGCGGTTCACGCCCCTGGAGCGGCTGCGCGGGCTCCACGACGGCACCGCCGTCGCCACCGGCTCCGGCGTCAAGATCGCCGTCGAGGCCCCGGCGGGCGTCACCGTGGAGACCGTCGGCCGCGACGACGCCCGGCTCGGCCGCGCCGGCACCCCGGTCGACCGCGTCGCCGCACAGGCGTACGCGGGCTTCGAGTCGGCGTCCGTGGTGACCGTCCCCAAGGAGACCGTCCTCACCGAGCCGATCCGGATCGCCGTGCACGGCGAGGGCGGCACCGCCTACGGCCACCAGGTCATCGAGCTGGGTGCCTTCGCCGAGGCCGTCGTCGTCATCGACCACACCGGTGACGCGGTACTCGCCGGCAATGTCGACTACCTCATCGGGGACGGCGCCAAGCTCACCGTCGTCTCCGTCCAGGACTGGGACGAGCGGTCCGTGCACGTGGCGCAGCACAACGCGCTCGTGGGCCGCGACGCCTCCTTCAAGTCGATCGTGGTCACCTTCGGCGGCGACCTCGTCCGCCTCCACCCGCGCGTCAGCTACGCGGGCCCCGGCGGCGAGGCCGAGCTGTTCGGTCTGTACTTCACCGACAAGGGCCAGCACCAGGAGCACCGCCTCCTGGTCGACCACAACACCCCGCACTGCAAGTCGCACGCCGTCTACAAGGGCGCACTCCAGGGCGACGGCGCGCACGCGGTGTGGATCGGCGACGTCCTCATCGAGGCCAAGGCCGAGGGCACCGACACGTACGAGATGAACCGCAACCTCGTCCTCACCGACGGCGCCCGCGTCGACTCCGTGCCGAACCTGGAGATCGAGACCGGTGAGATCGTCGGCGCCGGACACGCGTCCACGACCGGCCGCTTCGACGACGAGCAGCTCTTCTACCTGATGGCACGCGGCATCCCCGAGCCGGAGGCCCGGCGGCTCGTCGTGCGTGGCTTCTTCGCCGAGCTGGTCCAGCAGATCGGACTGCCCGACGTCCAGGAGCGCCTCCTCACGAAGATCGAAGAGGAGTTGGAGGCCGCGGTCGCATGAGTGACGCATCGGTGTTCCAACGCGCCTGCGGGCTGAGCGAGCTGGAGGAGGACACCCCGAAACGGGTGGAACTCGACGGCACGCCCGTCTCCCTCGTACGCACCGAGGGCGAGGTGTTCGCGATCAACGACATCTGCTCGCACGCGAACGTCTCGCTGTCCGAGGGCGAGGTGGAGGACTGTCAGATCGAGTGCTGGCTGCACGGCTCCAGCTTCGACCTCCGCACCGGCAAGCCCTCGGGGCTGCCCGCGACGCGCCCTGTTCCCGTATACCCCGTAAAGATCGAAGGAGGCAGCGTCTTCGTCGACGTACGCGCCTCCCTCACCCAGGAGTCCTGAGGCACCCATGGCAACGCTTGAAATCCGAGACCTGCACGTCACCGTCGAGGCCGACAACGCCACGAAGGAGATCCTCAAGGGTGTCGACCTGACCGTGAAGCAGGGCGAGACGCACGCCATCATGGGCCCCAACGGCTCCGGCAAGTCGACCCTCGCCTACTCCCTCGCGGGACACCCCAAGTACACGATCACCAGCGGCAGCGTCACCCTCGACGGCGAGGACGTGCTGGAGATGACCGTCGACGAGCGGGCGCGCGCGGGGCTGTTCCTCGCGATGCAGTACCCGGTCGAGGTCCCCGGTGTCTCCGTCTCCAACTTCCTGCGCACCTCGGCCACCGCCATCCGCGGTGAGGCCCCGAAGCTGCGTACCTGGGTGAAGGAGGTCAAGGGGGCCATGGAGCGTCTCCACATGGACCCGGCCTTCGCCGAGCGCAATGTGAACGAGGGCTTCTCCGGCGGTGAGAAGAAGCGCCACGAGATCCTTCAGCTCGAACTCCTCAAGCCGAAGATCGCCATCCTCGACGAGACCGACTCCGGCCTCGACGTCGACGCCCTGCGCGTCGTCTCCGAGGGCGTCAACCGCGTCCGCGAGACCGGTGAGGTGGGCACCCTCCTCATCACCCACTACACGCGCATCCTGCGCTACATCAAGCCCGACTACGTCCACGTGTTCGCCCAGGGGCGGATCGCGGAGTCCGGCGGCGCCGAACTCGCCGACAAGCTGGAGAACGAGGGCTACGAGGCATATGTGAAGGGTGGCGCATCCGCGTGACAGTGGCCCGCCAGGGGCTCCCCGGCCTCCTCGATACCGAGGCGCTCCGCAAGGACTTCCCGATCCTGGACCGCGTGGTCCACGACGGCAAGAAGCTGGTGTACCTGGACAACGCGGCGACCTCGCAGACGCCGCGCCAGGTCCTCGACGTACTCAGCGAGTACTACGAGCAGCACAACGCCAACGTCCACCGCGGTGTGCACGTGCTCGCCGAGGAGGCCACGGCGCTGTACGAGGGCGCGCGTGACAAGGTCGCCGCCTTCATCAACGCGCCCAGCCGCAACGAGGTGATCTTCACCAAGAACGCCTCCGAGTCGCTCAACCTCGTCGCCAACATGCTCGGCTGGGCCGACGAGCCCTACCGCGTGGACCACGAGACCGAGATCGTCATCACGGAGATGGAGCACCACTCCAACATCGTCCCGTGGCAGCTGCTCTCGCAGCGCACCGGCGCGAAGCTGAAGTGGTTCGGCCTCACCGACGACGGCCGCCTCGACCTGTCCAACATCAACGAGGTCATCACCGAGCGGACGAAGATCGTCTCGTTCGTCCTGGTCTCCAACATCCTGGGCACCGTCAACCCAGTCGAGGCCATCGTGCGCCGCGCCCAGGAGGTCGGCGCGCTGGTCCTCATCGACGCCTCGCAGGCCGCCCCGCACATGCCGCTGGACGTGCAGGCGCTCCAGGCCGACTTCGTGGCCTTCACCGGCCACAAGATGTGCGGTCCGACCGGTATCGGTGTCCTCTGGGGCCGCCAGGAGCTTCTGGAGGACCTGCCGCCGTTCCTCGGCGGCGGCGAGATGATCGAGACCGTGTCGATGCACTCGTCGACCTACGCCCCCGCCCCGCACAAGTTCGAGGCGGGCACCCCGCCCATCGCGGGCGCCGTGGGCCTGGGCGCGGCGGTCGACTATCTCGACGCCATCGGCATGGACCGGATCGCCGAGCACGAGCACGTACTGACCGAGTACGCGGTCAAGCGGCTCCTTGACGTCCCCGACCTGCGGATCATCGGCCCGACGACGGCCGAGGAGCGCGGCGCGGCGATCTCCTTCACACTGGGTGACATCCACCCGCACGACGTGGGCCAGGTCCTCGACGAGCAGGGCATCGCGGTCCGGGTCGGCCACCACTGCGCACGGCCGGTCTGCCTGCGGTACGGAATTCCTGCGACCACGCGAGCGTCGTTCTATCTGTACTCCACACCGGCCGAGATCGACGCACTGGTCGACGGCCTGGAGCACGTACGGAACTTCTTCGGCTGACGGCAGACGGCAGAGGCAGACAGGACGCGAGGTAGGTCGTTGTGAAGTTGGACTCGATGTACCAGGACGTCATCCTGGACCACTACAAGCACCCGCACGGGCGTGGTCTGCGGGACGGTGACGCCGAGGTGCACCATGTCAACCCGACGTGTGGCGACGAGATCACGCTGCGCGTGAAGTACGACGGTTCGCGGATCGTCGACGTCTCGTACGAGGGGCAGGGCTGCTCGATCAGCCAGGCCAGCGCCTCGGTGCTGAACGATCTCCTGGTCGGCAAGGAGCTGGCCGAGGCCCAGAAGATTCAGGGCGTCTTCCTGGAGCTGATGCAGTCGAAGGGCCGCATCGAACCGGACGACGCGATGGAGGAGGTCCTGGAGGACGCGGTCGCGTTCGCCGGGGTCTCCAAGTACCCCGCCCGTGTGAAGTGCGCCCTGCTCAGCTGGATGGCGTGGAAGGACGCGACGGCCCAGGCCTTCGCGGAGGAGGCGAAGACCGCATGACCGACAACGACACGCTGATGAAGCCGGCCTCGGAGGAGGAACTCCGCGAGGCCCTGATGGATGTGGTCGACCCCGAACTGGGCATCGACGTCGTCAACCTCGGCCTGATCTACGGCATCCACGTGGACGACGCGAACATCGCGACCGTCGACATGACGCTCACATCGGCGGCCTGTCCGCTGACCGACGTCATCGAGGACCAGGCCCGGTCGGCCACGGACGGCATCGTCAACGAACTCCGGATCAACTGGGTCTGGATGCCGCCGTGGGGGCCCGACAAGATCACGGACGACGGGCGCGAGCAGCTTAGGGCGCTCGGGTTCAACGTCTGAGTGTTTCCTCCAGTGAACCCCCGGCGCCTTTCGCGCCGGGGGTTCCGTCATGCCCCGCGAACTCGCTATGTACGGGCGTACGCATCGATGTGTACTCTCGTACGCATGGGATACGTCCTCCTCGCCGGAGCCATCGCCGCCGAAGTCGGCGCCACCACCGCCATGAAGTACAGCGAGGGCTTCAGCAGGCTGTGGCCGTCCGTCGTCACCGTCGCCGGGTATGTGATCGCCTTCGCGCTGCTCGCGCAGACGCTCAAGACGGTGTCGGTCGGGACCGCCTACGCGATATGGGCCGGGGTCGGCACCGCCGTCATCGCGTCGATCGGCATGGTGTTCCTCGGCGAAGCGCTGACCGCGGCCAAGGTCGCCGGGATCGCGCTGGTCATCGCCGGGGTCGTGCTGCTCAACATCGGCGGGGCCCACTGATGGTCCGCCGGTACGACCCCGAGCGGCGGCAGCGGATCATCGACGCCGCGATCCGGGTGGTCGGCGAGAAGGGCATCGCAGGGCTCAGCCACCGTTCCGTGGCCCGCGCCGCCGATGTGCCGCTCGGCTCGACCACGTACCACTTCGCGACCCTCGACGAACTCATGGTCGCCGCGCTGCGGCAGGCCAACGAGGGGTTCGCCAAGGTGGTCGAGCGCCGGGGCTCCTTCGGCGATCCGGATGTCGACGTCGCCGCCGAACTCGCCGCGCTGACGGGGGAGTGGCTGGCCGGGGACCGTACGGGGGTGGAGCTGGAGTACGAGCTGTATCTCGCGGCGCTGCGCCGGCCCGCGCTGCGGCCGGTCGCCGCCGAGTGGTGCCAGGGCCTCGCCCAACAGCTCGCCCGGCGCACCGACCCGGTCACCGCGCGGGCGCTGGTCGCGCTGGTCGACGGTTTCTGTCTGCAGGTGCTGTTGACGGGCGGCGAGTACGACGAGGCGTATGCGCGGGAGATGTTGGGGCGGGTCGTCGGTGGGGGTGGGCGGGCGTGAGTCGGCAGGGGTGTCCTCGGGGTGTCGGGGGCGGGGTCGCGTGCCTGGTGGGACCGGTCGGCGGCCGGTCGGCGGCGGGTTGGCGGCCGGGTTCTGAGACGGGTCCGGCGCGGGTTCGCGTCGTCGCCCTCCGGGCGGTTAGGTTGCTGGCATGACCGACACGACTGCTACTCGTACCACCGGCGCCGTCGCCGCAGGCCTCGCCACCGTCGCCGCCGACGGCACCGTCCTCGACACCTGGTTCCCCGCACCGGAGTTGTCCGCCGAGCCCGGCCCGGCCGGCACCGAACGGCTGAGCGCCGAGCGGGCCGTGGACCTCCTGGGCGAGGGCGCCGCGCGTGCCGTCGGGCCCGACGCGCGGCGCGGGGTCGAGGTCGTCGCCGTCCGTACGGTCATCGCGTCCCTCGACGACAAGCCGCTCGACGCGCACGACGCCTATCTGCGTCTGCACCTCCTCTCGCACCGCCTGGTGAAGCCGCACGGCCAGAACCTGGAGGGCCTGTTCGGCCTCCTCGCCAACGTCGCCTGGACCTCGCTCGGCCCGGTCGCCGTCGACGCCGTCGAGACGGTCCGGCTGAACGCCCGCGCGGACGGCCTGCACCTCCAGGTCACGTCGATCGACAAGTTCCCGCGCATGACGGACTACGTCGCGCCGAAGGGCGTCCGGATCGCCGACGCCGACCGGGTCCGCCTCGGCGCGCACCTCGCCGACGGCACCACTGTCATGCACGAGGGCTTCGTGAACTTCAACGCGGGCACGCTCGGTACGTCGATGGTGGAGGGCCGGATCTCGGCGGGCGTCGTCGTCGGCGACGGCTCCGACATCGGCGGCGGCGCCTCCACCATGGGCACCCTGTCCGGCGGCGGCAATGTCCGCATCACCATCGGCGAGCGCTGCCTCGTCGGCGCCGAGGCGGGCGTCGGGATCGCGCTCGGCGACGAATGCGTGGTCGAGGCCGGTCTCTACGTCACCGCGGGCACCCGGATCACGCTGCCCGACGGCCAGATCGTCAAGGCCCGCGACCTGTCCGGCGCCTCGAACATCCTCTTCCGCCGCAACTCGGTCACCGGCGCCGTCGAGGCCCGCCCGAACAACGCGGTCTGGGGCGGCCTGAACGAGGTCCTGCACAGCCACAACTGAGCACTCCGGCACCACCGCACGGCGCCGCCCGGCGGGGGTGCGCGATCATGGCGTGGATCCGGCGTATCGCACTGGGGAGCGCCGTGTGCGCGGCGATGACGGTTCTGCCCGGATGTGGGGTGCCCTCGGCGGGGAGGACCGGCGTCTCCGTCACCGAGGACGGACAGCCGCTCGGCGTGATGCTCATCTGCCACGACCACGTCGATGTCGCCCTGATGTACAGCGACAGCGACCGGGCCGGCGAGGGCAGCCAGGCGCTCGGCAGGTGGACGCGGACCAGAAGCGCTCTCACCGGCTACAGCACGTGGCCGCTCTCCGGTGCGGGCGAGGACGGCTGGTCCGCCAGGAAGCCCATGGCACCGCTCGCCCCCGGCCGGGACTACAAGCTGTACGGCTCCACCTACGACAACTCCTGGTCGGCCGGCAGCGTCAGCTTCTCGACCGAGGACCTGGCGGCGCTCTCGCCCGGCCAGGTCCGCTACCTCGCCGGCCGTGTCAAGGGCGCCGACGCCGACGGCCAGATGACCACGTCCCTCGCGAAGTTCCGTGCCACGGAGTGCGCCCACCCCGTGGCGGGCCGGCAGGCGTACCACGGCACCGGCCGGCCGGCCGTCCTTACCCGGCGGTGACCTCGGCGCGCGTCAACTCCTCGTAGTGCGCGAGTAGTTCCTCCGCCGCTTCGGGCGGTGCCGGCAGCAGGGGTGGGCGTGGGGGGCCTCCGGGTAGGCCGAGTGCGGTGAGCAGGGACTTTGCTGTGACCGTGCCTGGCAGGCCCGCGGCCATCATGCGCGCGATCAGCGGGGCCGCCCGGAGCTGGGCGCGGGCCGCGCCCGCCGTGTCGCCCGTGTCGAAGGCGTCCAGGATCGCGCGCAGCGGGCCCGGCGCCGCGTTCGCCACCGTCGACACATAGCCCGCGCCGCCGATCGCGTACAGCGGCAGGATGAACTCCTCGCAGCCCGTGTAGTACGCCAGATCGCTGCCGGACAGCACCCGTTGGGTGCCGAGCAGGTCGTACGCGCAGTCCTTCACGGCGACCACACGGGGGTGCTCCGCGAGGCGCAGCATCGTCTCCGGTGCGATCCGGGTGCCCGTGCGGCCCGGGATGTCGTACAGCATCAGGGGCAGCCCCGATGCGTCCGCGACCGCACGGAAGTGGGCCTCGACGGCTTCCTGCGGAGGGCGGCTGTAGTACGGGGTGACCACCAGCAGGCCGTCCGCGCCCGCCTTTTCGGCGTCCGCCGCCAGCTCGGCCGTGTGCCGGGTGTCCGCGGTGCCGACGCCCGCGACGACCGACGCCCGGTCGCCGACGGCCTCGCGCACCGCCCGTACCAGCGCGGCCTTCTCGGTGTCCGTGGTCGTCGGTGACTCGCCCGTCGTGCCGGACAGCACCAGACCGTCGCAGCCCCCGGCGACCAGCCGGTCCGCGAGCGTCCCCGCGCCGTCGAGATCGAACGCGCCGGACTCCGTGAACGGCGTGACCATGGCACAGAGCGTCCGCCCGAAGGGCCGCGCGGGCCTCAACCGTGTCGTCGTCATCGGCATCGTCATCGGCGTCGTCATACCAGCAGTGTCGGCCCTCCGATATCGAAGCGCTACTTAATTTTTCTACCGGGAATCAGTAAGCGATGCTGCGAGGTGATCCCTCTGGTGATGAGTAGAGGGTCTCGCCCTTGACCTCAACCTTGGTTGACATCCGAACGTGGGAGTACGCAACCACCCGATCGCCACGACGGAGGCTCCGATGGCCACGCCCGCGCCCGCACACCGTTCGACCCGGCGCACCGACCAGTACCCCGACCCCGAGCGGCCCGACGCCGGGCTCGCCTTCTTCAGTACCTGGCGGGTTCCCGCCCCGGCCGACCTGCGCCCCACCCTGGACGCCATCGCGCGCGCCTGGGAGTCCCGGGACTGGCCGCACGACGGGCTGCTCTCGTACAGCGTCTACGCGGGTGAGGACGGCGTGACGCTGATGCATCACTCGCAGTGGCGCGACGAGCGGGCCTATCAGGACTTCTTCGAAGCGGCGGGCAACGGCCGCGACGCACGCAACGAGGAGATCGACCGGGCGGTGCCCGGCATCCGGCGGCTCGGACTGCTGAAGACCCGCCGGTACCGCAGCGGCAGCGAACCCGGTGACGAGCGGGTGCCCGGAGCGGTCGTCGTCGTCCAGGCCGTGTTCGACGGCCCCGACCCCGACCGGCAACGCGCCTGGGTCGACGCCGTGTTCGACGCGCTGGCCGGCGACACGGCCGACGGCAGCATCGCCGACCGGCCCGGCGGGATCTCCGCCCACTTCCACCTCTCGCTCGACGGCACGACCGTCGTCAACTACGCGGAGTGGGAGAGCGCGCAGGCCCACATCGCCGCACTCGCCACCCCCGGCGAAGGCATCGGCACCCCGGACGAGCGCTGGCGGCGCGTCCAGCAGTATCCGGGGCTGCGGGGGGATGCGGGTGGCGTGAACCGGTATGTGCTCGCGTATCAGTTGTTGCCCGACGGTGGTGTGGAGTAGGCGCGCGCGGCGCCGGGACGTTCTCACCGACGACTCCAGTCGTCTGGACAAGAAAAGTTTTCGGTGAGAGAGTGAAGCCATGTTGGACGTCACCGTGATCGATGACCCGGCGGCAGCGGCCGTCTCGCTGGACCCGGCCAGGGCCCGCCTGCTGGCGGAGCTGGCGGCGGGCCCGGCGTCGGCCGCCATGCTGGCGCCGAAGGTCGGGCTGCCCCGGCAGAAGGTGAACTACCACCTGAAGGCGCTGGAGCGGCACGGCCTGGTCGAGCTGGCCGGGGAGCGCAGGAAGGGCAATGTCACCGAGCGGCTGATGCGGGCCACCGCTGCGTCGTACGTGATCCTGCCCGGCGCGCTCGGCTCCGTGCAGCCCGACCCGGACCGCGCCCGCGACCAGCTCTCGGCGCGGTGGCTGCTCTCCGTGGCCGCCCGCCTGGTGCAGGACGTCGGCACCCTGATCACGGGCGCGGCACGGGCCCGTAAGCGGCTCGCGACGTACGCGCTCGACGGCGAGGTGCGCTTCGCGTCCGCCGCCGACCGGGCCGCGTTCATCGACGAGCTGACGCAGGGCGTCGGCGCGCTGATCCGCAAGTACCACGACGGTACGGCGGACAGTGGCCGGGACCACCGGATCGTCATCGCCGTACATCCCAAGGTCAAGGCGGAGGCGCGGGCCGCCGCGGAATCCGTACCCGCCGTCGCCCCCGAACCCGGGCCGGACACCGGACCGGGCGGCACAGTCGAGAAGGAGTTGTCATGAGGAAGCTGATCGTCACCGAGTTCATCGCCGCCGACGGAGTCGTGGAGGCGCCCCACGAGTGGCACTTCCCGTACTTCGACGACGACATGACGCGGGTCGTCGCGGGCTGGATGAGCGACGCGGACGGACTGCTCCTCGGGCGTACCACCTACGACGGGTTCGCCGCCGCGTGGCCCAAGCTGCCGGCCGACACGCCGGGCGCCGCCGAGATGAACGGCATCGCCAAGTACGTCGTCTCCTCCACACTGGAGGAGCCCGACTGGCACAACACGACCGTCGTCTCCGGCGATGGTGACGGCGATGGCGACGGGATCGCCGACGCGATCCGCGCGCTCAAGGAACGGGACGGCAAGAACATCATCGTGATGGGCAGCGCCCGGCTTGTGCAGTTCCTGCTCGCCGAGGGGCTGGTCGACGAGATCGATCTGCTCGTCCACCCGATCGTCGTCGGCAAGGGGCAGCGCCTCTTCGAGGAGGGCCTGGCCACGACGTCCCTGCGGGTCGTCTCGTCGGAATCCTTCGGCAGCGGCGTCCAGCACATCGTCTACGCGCCCACCGAAACCGAAACCGAAAGCTGACCCCCATCTCTCCATTTCCCCGGCCCCGCGCTCGCGCCAGGCCGCCGCACACCTCACACCGCACAGGAGCCACCACCATGTCCAAGGAATTCGAGATCGTCCGCGAACTGGAGGTCGACGCCACGCCGCAGCAGGTGTGGGACGCGATCACCACCGGCACCGCGGGCTGGCTCTGGCCGTCGGAGTTCGAGCCGCGCGAAGGCGGAGCCACCGCCGGCGGCGGCGTCGTCACCGCATGGGACCCGCCGCACCGCTTCACCACGCGCGTGGAGAGCGACGACATGCCGGGGCAGTCCCTCAACCTGCTCGACCAGACCGTGGAGCCCCGCGACGACGGCAAGCGCGCATGGGTGCGCTATGTGCACAGCGGCATCCTCACCGACGACTGGGACAACCAGTACGACGGCGCCACCAAGCACACCACCTTCTATCTGCACACCCTCACCCAGTACCTCACCCACTTCACGGGCCGCCCCGCCGCGTACACCGCCGTCAACGGGCCCGCCGCGTCCACCGCACCCGACGCCTTCGTCACCGTCGCCCGCGCGCTCGGACTGTTCGACGACGCGGGTGAGGGCACCCGGCTGCGCGTCCAGGGGCCCGACGGGCGCGTCCTGGACGCCGTGGTCGACTACCGTGACCCGTACTTCATCGGCCTGCGCACCGACGACGCCATGTACCGCTTCTTCGGGCGCAACCACTGGGGCGCCCCGGTCGGGGTCGCCGTCCACGACTTCGGGCCGAGCGCCCTCGGCGGCGAGGCGCGGGAGAGCGGGAGTGGCTGGCAGGGCTGGCTGGAGAAGGTCTTCGCCTGACCGCCATCCGGGGTACCGCGCTTGACGGGTACATGAACCGGGCGGCACCGGGTGAAATCCGTCTAGGCTGAGCCGTCGACACCGAGACGTACCCTCCGGAGGAGAACCAGCCGATGTCAGACAGCTCCCCCCTGCCCCCGGTGCGGCTGCACTCCGACGCGGAGCTGGCCCGCGATGCCCTCGCCGCCCCCCTGCTCACCCGCGCCGTCCGCCTCGCCCGCTGGGCGGGCCCCGACACCCGGGTCGGGGCGGGCGGCGAACTCGTCGACGAGCAGCTGCCCGCGGCGGCCGTGGAGCTGGGACTCACCGACGGCCCCGAAGGCCCCCAGGGCCCCGACGGCGACGCCGCCGCCTACGCGAGCGAGGCATGGCGGGTCGCCGTCGACATCGGCCTGGTCGAGATCGCCGACGAGGAGGAAGGCACGGTCGCCCCCGGCGCCGACCTCGCCCTGCTCACCTCCGGCTCCCCGCAGGACGTCCTCACGCTCTGGCTGGGCGCCCTGGACACCGTCCTCGCCGACGCGAGCGTCCCCGACCTGGACGACCTGGTCGACGCCATGGGCGACGGCGGCACCGTCGACTTCGGCAGCCTGGACTGGGATCCGGAGGCCGAGGCCGAGTTCCTGGACGGAGTGCTCGGCAACCTCTATCTGCTGACCGTCAGCGAGGACGGCCCCGGCGACGGGCCGGTGCCGCTGCCCGCGCTCGCCGCGTCGATGATCGTGCCCGACGACATGGGCGAGCCCACCGACGACATCCTGGAGCAGGTGTCGGACGCGATGATGCGGCTCGACGACCAGTTCCGGCTGCTCGCACCGGTCGGGCTCGTCGAGTTCCAGCCGGTGGACGAGGCACTGATGGCCGACGCCGACGAGGAGCCCGCCGACCTCGCCGACGAGGACGACACCGACGTCAGCCGCTACGGCATGGTCCGGCTCACCCCGCTCGGCCTGTACGGGGTGCGCGCGCGGATGCTGGAGGCCGGGGTCGACGCGCCCGCCGTCGGAGACCTCGCGGACAAGGGCGCCGACGCACTGCTCGACGGCACCGCCTCCTTCCCGCAGCGCGCCGCGCAGGCGGAGATCGAGGAGTGGCTCAGCCGCCGCGAACGCCTCGCCGGGGCGCGGGAGTTGCTGGCCGCGGCGCGCGGCGGCGACCCGGGCGCCCCGCTGCGGCGGCTCCGCTGCCAGCAGGCCCTCTCGCTGGTCGGCACCGAGGCCGAACCGGCGCTGCGCGAGGTCCTGGACGACGCCGAGCTGGGCGGTCTGGCCCGGGTGTGGCTGGCCGAGCACGGGGCGGCGGACGTACCGCCGCCGTCCGAGGAGCTGGTGTTCTGGCTGACCGTCGACACCATCGCCGCGCAGCTCGCCGCCGAGGGCAACTCGGAAGAACTCCAGGCCCTCGTGGAGGGGCTCGCGGCGCAGCACAGCGGCTTCTTCGACGCGGCCTGGCGGGTGGACCACCCGGCGACCCCCGACGTCCTGGAGGCGATGGGCCGCCTGCACCCGGACAAGTCGGTCGCCAAGCGGGCCCGTAAGGCGGCCTTCAAGGCACGGTCCCAGCAAGGAGGGTGAGCGCGGGCCGCCGGGGCCGGGCTGTGACATGACGGCCCTGGGGTCTGACGGCCCCGGGGCCGGTGCCCGGGGCGGTGCGGCGTACGGCGTGCGGGTGGAAAGCCACCCGCGGTAGGCGAGGAGTTCAACCGGTGTTCAGCCGGACGCGGCACTGTGGGGCCGGACTTTTTCGCCCCGTCGTTCGCGCCTCCCAGGAGACAGCATGTCGCTCACCCGCAGGGACTTCGCCCGACGATCCGCGGTCACCGGTGCCGGTGTCGCGCTGGCGGGCAGCGCCGGCGTCCTCGCCACCGCGCCCGGCGCCCTCGCCTCGCAGGACATCGAGCACGCCGGGGACGCCGAGGGCGCGGACGCGTCGGCCGACCGCCACCACCACGACGGCGTCGGCTACGGCCCCCTCGTCCCCGACCCCGCCGGCATCCTCGCGCTGCCCGCCGGATTCTCGTACCGGATCATCACCCACAGCGGAAAGACGAAGCTGGAGTCCGGCGAGAGCACACCGTCGAACCACGACGGCACCGCCGCCTTCGCCGGGCCGCGCGGTACGACGCTGCTCGTCAACAACCACGAGCTGAAGGGCCCCCGCGCGAACTGGGCGCACCCCGTGCCGCTCGCCGACGGCCTCGTCTACGACCCGGCCGCTTCCGGTGGCTGCACGGTGGTCGAGATCCGGCCCGGCGGTCAGGTCGCCGAATGGGTCGGCATCGCGGGCACCGCGACGAACTGCGCGGGCGGGACCACGCCGTGGGGCACCTGGCTCACCTGCGAGGAGACCGAGGACAAGGCCGGCAAGAACGGCATGACCAAGGACCACGGCTACGTCTTCGAGGTCGACCCCGAGGACCGGCGCGCCAACCGGAGCCCGCAGCCGGTCAAGGCGCTCGGCCGGTACGCGCACGAGGCCGTCGTCGTCGACCCCGCGCGCGGTCACCTCTACCTCACCGAGGACGCCGACGAGCCCAACGGCCTGCTGTACCGCTGGACCCCGCCGAAGGGCTTCCACCACGGTCGCGGCAAGCTGCGGACCCTCGCCGAGGACGCCGGGGCCCTCCAGGCCACCCAGTGCTACGACTCCGGCGGCCGTTTCGTGGACGATCTGTCCCGCGCCACGAAGATCGGCACGGTGTACGGGGTCGACTGGGTGGACGTGCCCGACCGGGACGCCCGGACCGTCTCCGTACGCAAGCAGTTCACGGACGGCCAGGTCACCCGCGCCCGCAAGCTCGAAGGCATGTGGTGGGGCGACGGCGGCGCGTACATCGTGTCGTCCTACGCCCGCGACGAAAGCCCCGTCCACCACGACGGGCAGGTCTGGTTCTACGACCCGAAGCGGCGCACCCTCACCCTCAAGGTGCTCCTCGGTGTGAACACGGACCCGGAGCGCGACGGCGCCTTCGACGGGCCCGACAACATCACCGTCTCGCCGTACGGCGGCCTCGTCATCGCCGAGGACGGCGCGGGCGTGCAGCACCTGTTCGGCGCGACGGACAGCGGCCGTACGTATCCGATCGCCCGCAACGAACTCAACCAGGGCACCGATGAGGAGCCCGAGTACAGCGAGTTCACGGGAGTGACGTTCTCCCCGGACGGCCGCACCCTGTACGCGAACATCCAGGAACCGGGCATCATGCTGGCGATCAAGGGCCCTTGGAAGAGGCAGCGCTCACGGTGACGCTCACGCTGAGTGTGACCGGTTCGCTGGGGGGCTCGGCCCCCCACTCCGCCGCCACGGCCGGAGCGGGACGGGTCAAGCGGCGCCGCGAGGCGCATTGTGGGCAGACACCGTCGTGCGGCCTGTCAGGGCGTAGGGCCCCAGCCGGTCGGCCGTCAGGGCTGTGACGGGGGCGGTCAGGGGCCAGCGGCCCCTGACCTTTCCGTCGGTCGAGCCGAGTGCGACGACTTCGCCGCCCGCCGCCGCGTACACCGTGTCGCCCGCGACGGCCGGCGGGCACTGGGCGGGGCCGTCGCCGAGGTCACGTGCCGTCCAGCGCGGGCGGCCGGTCGACGGGTCGATCGCCTCCAGGGTGCTGTTCGCCGACCAGTGCAGCAGCAGGCCGCCCGCGCCGACACAGGTCCGGGTCCCGCCGGGCCGCAGGGCCCAGCAGGTGTCGAGGCCGAGCGCCGGACGGTCCCAGAGGACCGCGCCGGAGTCGGGGGCGAGGCCGTACAGGTGCTCCCCTGACAGCAGCAGACCCGCCTTGCCCAGGCGGTCGAGAGCCGTCGAGCCGGGGGACACCGTCACGCCTGACTTCCGCGCCCTGCGCACCGCGCCGCCGTCGTCCGCGTCGATGACGTGCACCAGCCCGTCGGCGGTGAGCAGGGCGAAACGGTCCCTGGCGATGCCGCCCACGAGCAGCGGCGCCTCGTCCGTGCCCTCGTACTCCCAGCGGGTGCGCCCGTCGTAGGCGCCGACGCAGCGGGGGTGCGGGGTGGTGCCGCCGAGTCCGTACGTGAGGAGCAGGCTGTCGCCCAGTACGGCGGGCGCCCGCCAGTCGAAGGGACCGGTGTGCCGCCAGGCGCGCTCGCCCGACCGCAGCGCCAGGGCGTGCGTCACGTTCCTCGCGGGGTCCTCGCTGTCCTGGTACTGGCAGATCAAGGTGGTGCCCACGATCGTGAACCACCCTAGGATGGACGGCAGTTGGTCCTTGGTCTTCACTTCGTGCCCGGTGGCCGTGTCGAGCGCGGGCACCCCGATGTCGCCCGCCGTGAGGAAGCCGTCGCCGACACCCCACGCCGTGGGATGCGCCGTCGTGGCCTCCGTACCCCAGAGCCGGTCGCCGCGCTCCGCGCCACGGGCCTGCACCGTGCCGTCGAAGGAGCCCGCGCCCTCCGTGCCGTGCAGCACCACACCCGATTCCGTCGCGAGCATCCCGTCGATCTCACCGCTCGCCGCTGTCAGCGTCCAGCGCGTCTCGCCGGGGGCCGTCGAGCCCTGCCGGACCGTCCAGTCCGGGGCGCCGTCGCCCGTGTCCGGGGTGGGGAGTCGGGTGCTGTAGATGATGAGCCCGGTGACACCGGCCAGGCCGGTGACGAGGAGGGTGCGGCGGGCGAGGGTTGCGCGGCGCTCGGAGCGGGCGAGGTCGGCGGCGGTGCGGTGTCTGCGGGTGTCGTCGTCCGGTGCGGGTGCGGGTGCGGGTGCGGGTTCTGTTTCGGGTTCCGGTGGTGGCTGTGCGGCTGCGGCGCCCGTCACGAGCGACCGCAGTGGTTCCGTACGCCACCACAGGGGCGCCGCCCGGTCCGCCGTGCGGCGCAGTACCGCCTCCGGATCGGGGCGCCGCTCCGGTGACTTGCGCAGACAGTCCGCGATCAGCTCCCGCAGACCGGACTCGTCCGGTACGTCGGCGAGTTCGGGCTCGTCGTGCACCGCCCGGTACAGCAGTACCGCCGCGTTCCCCGGCCCGAACGGGGCGCGCCCGGAAGCCGCGTACGCGAGGACCGCGCCCAGCGCGAAGACGTCCGTCGCGGGGGACACCGGCAGGCCCTCGACGATCTGCTCGGGCGCCATGTACCCGGGCGTCCCGATCATGTCGCCCGTCCCGGTCAGGCCCGGACGGTCACCGGCGCCCCGCGCGATACCGAAGTCGATGACGCGCGGCCCGTCGCCGGTGACCAGCACGTTCGACGGTTTCAGATCGCGGTGCACCAGACCCGCCGCGTGGATGCCGCGCAGCGCCTCGGCGAGCGCGCCGCCGAGCGCCCGTACGGCGGCGGGCGGCAACGGACCCGTCAGGACCACCGCGCGGCGGAGGGTGACGCCCGGCAGATAGGCCGTCGCCAGCCACGGCACCGGCGCCTGGGGATCGGCGTCCACGACGGCGGCCGTGTACGCCCCGGTCACCGAGCGGGCCGCCGCCGCCTCACGGCGGAACCGCTCCCTGAAGTGCGGGTCGTCGGCGAGGTGTTCGTGCACCGTCTTCACCGCGACGAGCCGGCCGCCCGGACTGCGCGCCAGATACACCTGCCCCATGCCGCCCGCCCCGAGCCGCCCGAGCAGCCGGTGCCCGCCCAGCCGCTCGGGGTCCCCGGGCAGCAGCGGCTCACCGGCGACGGAGGCGGTCCCGCTCATGGTGTCGCCGGTCCGCTCAGCGTCGTCAAGGTGCTGCCCGTGACGACATGGACCAGGCCACCGCCGGCCGTCGCCGTCACATCCGTCAGCCGTTCCACGGGCACCGCCCAGACCAGGTCACCGGTGTCCGCGTCCAGCGCGTGAACTCCCCATGCGGGCCTGCGCCCTGACGCGGCGTCGGGCTTGGCGCCCGGGTCGGATCCGGCGGCGTACAGCAGCCCGTCGGCGACGAGCGGCGGTACGTCGGAGTCGTCGAGCCGCGCCACGTCGTCGCGCCGCCAGCGCACCCGTCCGCTCGCCGCGTCGAGGGCGCCGACCGTGTCGTACGTCGCGAAGTGCACCAGGCCGCCGCGCGCCGTGGACGTGACCCGGGCTCCGTCCACGTGGTGCGACCAGCGGGCCCGCCCGGTGGCCAGGTCGACGCCCTCGACAGCGGCGGACCCCGCGTAGTAGCCGACGCCCCGGGCGCCGGGCCGCACATCGGGCCGTGCCGCGCCCCCCGCCACCTGCCCGGCGACCTCGCCGTCCCGCTCCCGGAGCAGCACCAGCGGACCCGTCGGCGCATCGTCCCGCAGCGCACCGGAGTTGAGCGCGAGCCCGAACTCCCCGTCCGCGACATCCACCGCGACGACCTCGGCGGCCGTGCCCTCGTGGAACCAGAGCGGGGCGCCTTCTGCCAGGTCGTAGCCGTACGCGCGCCACGGCATGCGCTGCGCGGTGCGCCGGGCCCACGCGGTGCCGTACGACCAGCAGGTCACCAGGCACGCCCGGTGCGCCGACACGGCGAGCGTCGCCTGCTGACCGTCCACATGTGCGCCCGGCTCCATGGAGGGGAGGGGCCGGTCCGGGTGCTGGGTGAGCGAGACCGTACGCCAGCGCGTCGCTCCGGACGACGCGTCGAGGGCGACTATCTCGGCGTCGAAAAGTGTGCTCTTCAGGACGTACGCGGTGTCGCCGCGCGGGACCACGTCCGCGACCTCCTCGTCCTTCCAGCCGACCGCGCCGGTACGGGCGTCGAGCCGGGTGAGCGTCGTCCCGGTACGGGCGTACAGCGCCCTGCCGTCGAGGCGGAAGGCGCCCCCGTACTTCATGGCGCCGACCTCCTTGCTCCAGAGAGTGGTGCCGCGCTTCCAGGACGTGGGGGAGCCGGCCGGTTTCGCGCCGGACGACTGGTCGCCCGAACCGTCCTGGGAGAGGACCAGGGCGGTGGTGGTACCCGCGGCGACGGCGACGGCGAGTCCGGCGCCCGCCCAGCGGAGGAGGGTGCGGCGGGTGGGGGAGGGGGAGGTGGGCGGTGCGGAGGTGGGGGGTGCGGGTGGGGGCGGAACGGGGTCTGTCAGACCCGTCAGACCCGTCAGACCCGTCAGGCCCTTCAGGTCCGTAGCGTCGCCGCCGTCCGCTGCCTCCGCTATTTGGACCGCCTCGTCCGCCTGGTCCTCGTAATGGCGGATGAGGGTCGTCACCGACGGCTGTTCCCACCAGGGTGCCGACGCGCGCGGCGCGCACCACTCCAGCACCTCCCGGACGGTGGGGCGGTCCGCCGGGTCCTTGGCGAGGCAGCGGGTCAGGAAGGCGGTCCACTCCGTGTCGGGGACGCCGACCAGGTCCGGTTCCTCGTGCAGCGTGCGGTACAGCACCTGCGGCGCCGATCCGGAGCCGTGCGGATTGCGGCCCGTGGCCGACAGCGCGAGCAGCGCGCCGAGCGCGAACACGTCCGCCGGGGGGCCGGTCTCGCCGTCGCGCGTGATGTGTTCGGGGGCCATGAAGCCGGGCGAGCCGATCAGTTCGCCGGTCGCGGTGAGAGTGTCTGTGCGGGTGCGCTCCCCGTCCTCCACGGTGTCCGGTACCGGGCGGGCGATCCCGAAGTCGATGACCTTCGGGCCGTCCGCCGTCACGACGACGTTCGCCGGCTTCAGATCGCGGTGCACCAGACCGGCCGCGTGGACGGCGGCCAGCGCCTCGGCGAGGGCGGCGCCCAGCGTCGCGAGGTCGCCGGGGCCCAGCGGCCCCAGCGCGGTCAGCGCCTCCGAGAGCGAGGGGCCCGCGCAGAACTCGACGGCCAGCCAAGGGCGTTCGGCCTCCGGGTCCGCGTCCAGGACCGCCGCCGTGAAGGGGCCCGCGATGGCGCGCGCCGCCTCGGCCTCGCGGCGGAACCGCTCCCGGAAGCGGGCGTCGGCGGCGAGATGACCGCGTACCACCTTGACGGCGACGAGCCGTCCGGACGCCGAGCGGGCGAGGTGCACCTGACTCGTCCCGCCCTCGCCGAGCGGTGCCACGAGTCGAAAGTCCCCCAACTCGACCATGAACGGCTCCCTCTCGGCCGGACGCGCGGCGACCGGATACGACGTTGACGATCAATGCGACGCCTGGCGGGCGCTGTCGGGTTGCAGCGCCGGGTGGCCTTGTTCGCGGATCTCGTACCCGGGTCTTGTCTCAGGGAAAGGCTGACATCTAACATTTCAGTCATGCCAGCCATCAAGCCCGTGCACCGGACCCTGCTGAGGGACCAGGCGTACGAGGCGATCCGGGACGCGATCGTGAGCGGGGACATCCCGCCGGGCGCGGTCGTGCGGGACGCCGAACTCGCCCAGGAACTCGGGCTGTCCCGCGCTCCGGTCCGCGAGGCGTTCTCCCGGCTGGTCGACGAGGGTCTGCTGGAGACCAAGCCGCAGAGCTATACACGGGTGACGGTCCTCGTCGCGGCCGAGGTCCGGCACGCGGCGGCCGTCGTCCGTGTCCTGCACGAACTCGTCGCGCGTACGGCAGTGCCCCTCCTCGCGCGCGAGGACGTCGAGGAGATGCGGGAGGCCAACACGCGGTTCGCCGCCGCCGTCCGGGCCGGGGACCTCGACGCGGCACTGGGCGAGGACGACGCGCTGCACGACGTCCTCGTGCGAGTCGCGGGCAACGGTGCCGCCGCCGCGACGATCGCCCGGTACACCCCGCTCATCCGCCGACTGGAGCGGCGCCGCTTCGGCGACGCCTTGAGCTGTCGCTCGGCGGATCTGCACGAGCGGCTGATCGACGCGTGCGGGGCCCGGGACGTGGAGGGGGCGGTCGCCGTGACGACGGAGATCTGGCGCGCCCTGGAGGAGTTGGCGGACGGCCCCTGATCCCACCACCGACCGCCCCTGATCCCACCGACTGTCCCTGACTCGTGCGCGCGATCACTTCTGACCTGACCTGACCTGTACGTGAATCCAGCCCGGGAGGCCGTCCCTATGTCCCCGTCCCTCGCCTCGTACACCCGTCATCCGCTGCTCTTCGGACCCTCGCCGGTGCACCCCATGGAGCGGCTGACCCGGCAGCTCGGCGGAGCCTCCCTGTGGGCGAAGCGGGAGGACTGCAACTCGGGTATCGCCTTCGGCGGGAACAAGACCCGCAAACTGGAGTACCTCGTCGCGGACGCCCTCGCGCAGGGCTGCGACACCCTCGTGTCGATCGGTGGGGTGCAGTCCAACCACACCCGGCAGGTCGCGGCGGTCGCGGCGCACGCGGGCCTCAAGTGCGTACTCGTCCAGGAGAGCTGGGTCGAGTGGCCCGACGCCGTGTACGACCGGGTCGGCAACATCCTGATCAGCCGGCTCGCGGGGGCGGACGTCCGGCTGGTGCGGGCCGGGTTCGGCATCGGTTTCAAGGAGAGTTGGGAGCAGGCGCTGCGGGAGGTCGAGGAGTCGGGCGGCAAGCCGTACGCGATCCCGGCCGGCGCGTCCGACCACCCGCTCGGCGGGCTCGGCTTCGCGAACTGGGCCCATGAGGTGGCCGTGCAGGAACATGAGCTGGGCGTCTTCTTCGACACCGTCGTGGTCTGCTCGGTGACGGGGTCGACGCAGGCGGGGATGGTCGCGGGGTTCGCGGCCCTGGAGGAGGCCGGAGGGCGGGCGCGGCGCGTCCTCGGGATCGACGCCTCGGCCGAACCCGCTCGCACGCGCGCGCAGATCGCCCGGATCGCGGCGGACACCGCCCGCCGGATCGGCGTACGGCGAGAGATCGGCGTCACGGACGTGGAGCTGGACGAGCGTTACCACGGCGGTACGTACGGCGTCCCCGACGAGGCGACCCTCGACGCGATGCGCCTCGCGGCGCGGACCGAGGGCATGATCACGGACCCGGTGTACGAGGGGAAGTCGATGGCGGGCCTGGTGGACCTGGTCACCAGGGCGGAGATCCCGAGGGACGCGACAGTGTTGTACGCGCACCTGGGCGGCCAGCCGGCCCTGAACGCGTACAGCGCCCTCTTCTGACCCGTATCGCGTCTCCATCTGTCTCGCGTTCCGTCTCGCGCGGCGCGGCTTCTCGAAGGGGTCGGAACCATTCGGGTTGGTAAGGGAACGGTAAAGCGAGGTCGTTCGTTACCCCTGGCATGACCGCTATGACCCCCGGCTCGAACATCCCTCTGACCGCCACCCGGGTGGCGGTGGACGTCGCCGCTCCCGTGCGGCTCGACGTATCGGGCCTGCTGCTCACCGCCGACGGCAAGGTGCGCTCCGACGACGACTTCATCTTCTACAACCAGCCCTCGGGCCCGGGGGTGACCTACCGCTCGGGTCAGGGCTCCGCACCGGACGCGATCGTCGTGGACACGACGGCGGTGCCGCCGGGCATCGAGAAGATCGTCGTTACGGCGAGTCCGGACGCGGCGGGCCAGACCTTCCAGGGCATCGAGCCCACGGCGACGATCCGCGGCGCCGACGACAACAGCGTGCTCGCCACCTTCACCCCGCCCCAACTCGGCTCCGAGACGGCGCTTGTCATCGTGGAGGTCTATCGGCGCAACGGCGCGTGGAAGGCGCGCGCGGTGGGCCAGGGCTATGCCAACGGCCTGGCGGGTATCGCGACGGACTTCGGCGTGACGGTGGAAGAACCCGCCCCCGCCGCCGCCCCTGCACCGGTCCCTGCACCGGTCGCGCCCCCCGCGCCCATGGCCGCACCCGTCCCGCACGCCCCGCCGCCCCCCGCCGCGGCACCGGCCACCCCGGCGGCGGCCCCGGCGCCCGGCAGCGGCAAGATCAACCTCGACAAGGGCCGCGTCAGCCTCCAGAAGAACCAGACGGTGTCCCTGGTGAAGGGGGGCCGTCCGATGCTGTCGCAGGTCAAGATGGGCCTCGGCTGGGAGCCCGCGTTCCGGGGCAAGGACATCGACCTCGACGCGTCGGTCATCGCGTACGGCCCGCAGCGCAACCACCTGGACAGCTGCTACTTCGGCAAGCTCTCCATTCTGAACGGCGCGATCAAGCACTCCGGAGACAACCTCACGGGTGAGGGCGCGGGGGACGACGAGGTGATCGTGGTCGACCTCGGCCGCCTGCCCCAGGAGGCCACGGGCCTGGTGTTCACGGTGAACTCGTTCTCGGGCCAGAAGTTCACGGAGGTGGCGAAGGCGTACTGCCGTCTGCTGGACGCGGCGACCGGTGAAGAGCTGGTCCGCTTCGACCTGACCAGCGCCCAGCCCCAGACCGGCGTCATGATGTGCAAGCTGATCCGCCAGTTCACCGGCGAGTGGGAGATGACGGCCATCGGCGACTTCGTGAAGTCCCGCACGGTGCGGGGGATGGTGAAGCCGGCGGCGCAGGCGCTCTGAACTCTGCGGGCGGTCAGGTCCGGCGGTGGTTTCGCGGATGCTGCCGGGCCGCCCGCTCGTTGCCGTGCTTGTACGCGCCCGTCCATCGCGCCATCACCAGCTGGGCGTCCCCGGACTCCACCTCGGACAGGAACCGCTCCGCCCGCGCGGCGCGCAAGGTGCCGGCCGGGCGGCCGTGGTGCGTGATGACCACGGTGCCGTCGGCATGGCGTACGTAGCTGAATCCATGAGGACGGGGCACGGTCGGATGGTAGACACCCGACCGCGCCCCGAGCCACCGTTTTAGGCACCGCACCAGCCACAGCATCGGGCACCGCATCAGGCACCGCGAGGCACCGGCTCCACCCGCCCCGGCACCGATCAGGCCCCGGCTCAACCGGCCTGCGGCAGCACCACGATCTTGCGTCCCGTGCCCGATGCGAACTGGTCGAGCGCCTGCGGGTAGCGCCCCAGCGGCAGCCGGTCGCTGATGAAGACCTCCGGGTCGAGCACCCCGTTCGCGAAGAGTTCCGCCGCCCGCTCGAAGCTGTGCAGCACCGCCATCGAGCCGGTGATGGTGATCTCCTGGTTGTAGATCTTGTACGGGTCGATCTGCACGCGCGTCGCGTAGTCCGCGACACCGAACTGGAGGAAGGTGCCCGCCTTCGCCACCCGGTCGAGGCCGTCCTGGATGGCCGCCGCGTTGCCCGTGGCGTCCACGACCACGTCCCAGCCCTGCGGCCGGTCCAGCTCGTCGGCGTTCGCGGCGGACGCCGAGACCCCGAGCTGCCGCGCGGTCGCGAGCCGCGACGGGTTGAGGTCGACGACGTCCACGCGCGCGGCACCCGTCCGCTTGGCCAGCTCCAGCATCATCAGGCCCATCGTCCCGGAGCCGTAGATCAGCACATGGGCGCCGAGCCGCGCCTGGAGCACGTCGTAGCCGCGCACCGCGCAGGACAGCGGCTCGATCAGCGCCGCGTCCTCGGTACGGATGTGCTCGGGCAGCTTCACGCAGTTGGCGACGGGCGCGACGGCGTACTGCGCGGCGCCGCCCGCCGTGGTGACGCCGATCGCCGCCCACCGCTCGCACAGGTTGTTGTGGCCGCTGCGGCAGAGCCGGCACTCGAAGCAGTACAGCGACGGGTCGACGGCGACCTGGTCGCCGACCGCCACTTCCGTGACATCCCGGCCGACGCCCACCACCTCGCCCGCGAACTCGTGCCCCGGCACGACCGGCAGCGTGGGCGCGAACTCGCCCTGGAGGATGTGCAGATCGGTGCCGCAGAGGCCGCACGCGGCGACCTCCACGACGACCTCGCGGGGCCCTGGCGTCGGGTCCGGTACCTCGGCGACAACCGCTTTGCCGACGGACTCGATGACGGCGGCCTTCATTTGACGGCTCCCAGCGACAGGCCCTGGACCAGTTTGTCCTGGGCGGCGAACCCCGCGGCGAGTACCGGCAGGGAGATGACGAGCGACGCGGCGCACACCTTCGCCAGGAACAGCCCCTGGCTGGTGATGAAGCTGGTCAGGAAGACGGGTGCCGTCTGCGCGACCACGCCGGTGAGCACCCGTGCGAAGAGGAGTTCGTTCCAGCTGAAGATGAAGCAGATCAGCGCGGTCGCCGCGATGCCCGGCGCGGCGATCGGCGCCACCACGCGCGCGAGGATGGTCGGCAGCCGGGCGCCGTCGATCTGCGCGGCCTCGATGATCGCCACCGGCACCTCGGCGAGGAACGACTGCATCATCCACACCGCGATCGGCAGGTTCATCGAGGTGTAGAGGATGACCAGGAGCCAGATGTTGTCGAGCATCCCGGCGTTCTTCGCGAAGAGATATATCGGCAGCAGGCCCGCCACGACGGGCAGCATCTTCGTCGACAGGAAGAAGAACAGGACGTCCGTCCACTTGCGGACCCGCCGGATCGACAGCGCGTACGCGGCCGGCAGCGCCAGCAGCAGCACGCACAGCGTCGAGACGCCCGACGCGACCAGGGAGTTGGCGAGCGCCGGCCAGGGGCTGGCGCCGCCGCCCGCGCCGAAGAACTCGCGGTAGCCGTCGAGGGTCAGGGACGCCGCCACCGAGGGCGGGTTGGTCGCCGCGTCCTCCTCGGAGTGGAGGGACGTGAGCGCCATCCACGCGATCGGCAGGAAGAACAGCAGCGCGGCCACCCAGGCGGCCACACCGAGCAGGGCGCCCTTGCGGCGGCGCGGGGGAGTGGAGCGTACGGCGGTGGCGGGGCGGGTGCCGGAAGCGCCGGACACGCCCGAAGCGGCAGCGGCACCGGAGACAGTCGTACTCATGCGCGGGACGCCTCCTCACGGAACAGGGACGAGACGACCCGCAGGGCGAATGTCGCGATGATGATGGAGCCGATGACGACGAGGACACCGGCGGCGGACGCGAGTCCGTTCTCGTGTGCCTGGTAGAAGCTCTGGTAGACGGTGTACGGAAGGTTCGCGGTGCCGAGGCCGCCGGAGGTGATCGTGAACACCGCGTCGAAGTTCTGCACGATGTACACCGAGCCGAGCAGGGCGCCCAGTTCGAGATAGCGGCGCAGATGCGGCAGCGTGAGATGGCGGAAGACCTGCCAGTTGCTGGCGCCGTCCACCCGGGCCGCCTCCATCTGCTCCGGGTCACGGCTCTGGAGCCCGGCGAGCAGGATCAGCATCATGAAGGGCGTCCACTGCCACACGAGCGACGCCTCGATCGCGAGCAGCGGCGTGTTCGACACCCAGTCGGGCTGCGTGGCGCCGTCGCCGCCGAACCAGCGCAACACGCCGTTGAACAGCCCGTACTCGGGGTTGTAGAGCACGTGCTTCCACAGCAGCGCGGCGGCCACCGGGACCAGCAGGAACGGCGCGATCAGCAGCGTACGGGCCAGTCCGCGGCCCCGGAACTTCCGGTCCAGGAGCAGGGCGAGCAGCAGCCCCAGGACCAGGCTTACCAGGACGACGGTGACCGTGAGCAGCACGGTCGTCCACACCGAGCGGCGCAGATCCGGCTCGGTCAGGACCTCGCTGTAGTTGGCGAAGCCGGCGAAGCTGCGGGCGTCGGGATAGAGGGCGTTCCAGTCGAAGAAGGAGATCACCAGGGTCGCCACGAACGGCAGTTGTGTGACGACGATCATGAAGATCAGGGCGGGCAGCAGCGGCGCCCGCGTCACCCACGCGCGCATCCGGCCCGATGGCTGTTTCACCACGCGCGCGGGGGGCGCGCTCACTGGGGTGGTCGTTGTGGCGCTCATCGTCCCTCGTACTCCTCGGAGATCTGCTCGGCGAGCTTCTGGGACTTGCTCAGGGCCGCGTCGACGGACTGGCGTCCGGCGATGGCCGCGCTGATCTCCTGCGAGACCTTGGTGCCGAGATCCGTGAACTCCGGGATGCCGACGAACTGGATGCCCGGTGCGGGCCTCGGCTGGACCCCCGGGTTCTCGGGCTGCGCCCCGGCGATGGCGTCCCGGGTGGTCTCCGCGAAGGTGGCGGCCTCCGCGCGGTACGCGGGGATGTCGTAGGTCGAGGCGCGCTTGCCCGCCGGGACGTTCGACCAGCCGATCTGTTCGCCGACGAGCTGCTCGTACTCCTTGCTGGACGCCCAGGAGATGAATTTCCACGCGTTGTCGGGGTTGCGGGACGCGTGCTGGATGCCCCAGGCCCAGGTGTAGAGCCAGCCGGAGTTCTTGGTCTCCTGGACCGGCGCGGGCGCGTAGCCGATCTTGCCCTTGACCGGGGAGTCCTTGGACTCCAGGGAGCCGGCGGCCGATGTGGCGTCGTACCACATGGCGGTCTTGCCCTGGGTGACGTTGTTGAGGCACTCGGCGAACCCGGACTGGGCGGCGCCCGCCTCGCCGTGCTCGCGCACCAGGTCGACGTAGAACTTGGTCGCCGCCTTGAACTCCGGGGCGTCCAGATGGGCCTTCCAGTCCTTGTCGAACCACGTACCGCCGAAGGTGTTCACGACCGTCGTCAGCGGCGCCATCACCTCGCCCCAGCCGGGCAGGCCGCGCAGACAGATGCCCCGCATGCCCTCCTCGGCGCCGTCGACCTTCGCCGCGATGTCCGCGACCTGCTCCCAGGTCGGCTGCGCGGGCATCGTCAGGCCCTTCTTGGCGAGGACGTCCTTGCGGTACATCAGGAACGACGACTCGCCGTAGAACGGCTGCCCGTAGAGCTTGCCGTCGTTGCCGGTGAGCGACTGCCGCATCGGCGGCAGCACGTCCTTCTCGTCGTAGGCGGTGTCCTCACGGACGTAGTCGTCCATGTCGTGCAGCCAGCCGTTCCTGGCGTAGATCGGTATCTCGTAGTTGCTCAGGGTGGCGACGTCGTACTGCCCGGCCTGGTTGGCGAAGTCCTGGCTGATCTTGTCGCGGACGTCGTTCTCGGGGAGCACGCTGAAGTTCACCTTGATGCCGGTCTCCTTGGTGAAGTGCGCGGCGGTGAGCTTCTGAAGCTCCATCATCTGCGGGTTGTTGACCATCAGGACGTTGAGGGAGTCGCCGCCGGAACCGGTCCCGCCGGCCCCGGTCCAGCAGCCGGTGAGCAGCGGCGCGAGCAGCGTCCCCGCGGCGACCGCGGCGAGCGAAGCGCGCGGCCTCCGTCGGCTTAGGGTGCGCATGAATGGCTCCTGATCGGTTCGGATGGGGAGGTATGTCTGTACGAGGGTGTGCGTGGTCGGTCCCGGGCCCATGGGGGAGGCCCGGGAACGTGGTGGGGTGGGACGTACTCCGCATGCGGACGGTTCAGACGCGGATGACCTGAGGTCCCTGGAGGGAGTAGCGGTGCGCCTCGGACGCGGGCAACTGACCGCTCGTCACGATCGCCTCCAACTCGCTGACCTGCGCGAACCGGCAGAAGCTCACGGCGCCGAACTTGGTGTGCACCCCGGCGAAGACCGTGCGCCGTGACGCCCGCATCGCCTGAGCCTTCACCTCGCTGACGGCGGGGTCCGGAGTGGTCAGACCGTGCTCGCGGGAGATGCCGTTGGAGCCGATGTACGCCAGATCGATGACGAAACCGGACAGCATGCGGGTCGTCCAGTGGTCGACGGTGGCGAGGGTGCCGGGCCGTACCCGGCCGCCGAGCAGCAGCACCGTGGTGTTGTCGGCCTCCGCGAGCGCCCCGGCGGTCGCCAGGGACGCGGTGACGACGGTCAGCTGCCGGTCCCTGGGCAGCGCCTCGGCGATCAGCTGAGGGGTGAAGCCCTCGTCGACGAAGACCGTCTCGGCGTCGCCGAGGAGTTCGGCGGCGGCGACCGCGATCCGCCGTTTCTCGGGGACGTGCATGGTGGTGCGGAAGGCGAGGGTCGTCTCGAAGCCGGCGCTCTCCACGGGGTACGCGCCGCCATGGGTGCGGCGCACCAGACCGTGGTCCTCCAGGGCCCGCAGATCGCGGCGGACGGTCTCCTTGGCGACGCCCAGCTCGTGCGCCAGCGTGGCCACGTCGACCGATCCGGCGCTGCGTGCCGCGCGGACGATCTCCCGCTGTCGTTCCTCGGCGCTCATGGCCGTCACCCGCCCTCCGTGGTCCTCGGTCGCCTCGTTGCTCCCGTGCCCGTTCGGGCCCGGCGGTGACCGTGGTGACCCGATGGGGAAGTTCTACAGCGGGTCCGGGGTGCGGGCCAGGTCTGTTACGGGCCCGATGCTGCCCGTGTGTGCCCGCTTGCCGCGAGTGGCCGCCCGTCGTGGACCTGCGCGGGGGCGTGCGGGGACGGGTGAACGGGCACGGAGGATGTCCGAATGCCGGGATGGGCGGGCCCGTTCGGTGCCCGCCCATGGTTGACGGCGTCGCCGGGGGACCGTTGCCGGGTCCGTCGCCGGGGTGCGACCCGCGCCCTCGCTCAGTGGGGCCAGATCGGCGGATCGGTGACGAAGGGGCCGCCGAGGTAGGCGTGGGCCGGGTTGTCCGGGTCCAGTTCGCCCTGTTCGGCGATGAGCTTTTCGGCGAACGGTTCGGAGTCGTCCCGCGGCTCGTAGCCGAGGGCGCGGGCCGTGGAGAGGTCCCACCACAGGCGGGTGTTGGCGGAGGAGCCGTACACGACGGTGTGGCCGACGTCCTCGGCGGTCAGGGCCGCGTGGAACAGCCGGGCGCCGTCCTCGGGGCTCATCCAGACGGACAGCATCCGGACGCTGCTGGGCGCCGCGAAGCACGAGCCGATCCGGACGGACACCGTCTCCAGGCCGTGCCGGTCCCAGTAGAGCTGGGCCAGGTCCTCGCCGAACGACTTCGACAGGCCGTAGAAGGTGTCCGGCGCGCGCGGGGTGTCGATCGGGATGAGCCGGTCGGGCCGGAAGGGGGGCTCGCCCTGCGGCCGGGGCGTGTAGCCCACGGCGTGGTTGGACGAGGCGAAGACGACCCGCCGCACGCCCTCCTCGCGCGCCGCCTCGTAGAGGTGGTAGGTGCCCTGGATGTTGGCCCGGAGGATCTTGTCGAAGGTGGACTCCAGGGAGATGCCCGCGAGATGGAGGACCGCGTCCACGCCCCGCACGGCCTCCCGCAGCGCCCCGGTGTCCGCGAGGTCGGCCGTGATCGCGTCCGGCTCGCCCTCGATCGGGACCATGTCGAACAGCCGCAGTTCGTAGCCGTACGCGGGCAGCAGCCCCCGCATCAGGGTGCCGAGGCCGCCGGCGGCGCCGGTGAGGAGGACGGTGCGGGGCGTGGGGGTGCGGGGCGTGGGGGTGCGGGGCGTGGGGGTGCGGGGCGCGGGGGTGCGGGGCGTGTCGGGCATACGCAGTCTCCAGACCGCCGCCCCGGACGGTGGGTACGGCTGCATTCGTGTATGACATTCACATCCGTGGACACGCTAGGGAGGGGTGCTCGGTCGCGTCAAGTGTCCTGGCGGGGTCCGGGCGGAGTCCGGTAATCCGCCCGAGTGTTGCGTGGTGGCGCGCTTGACCACCCCTATGTGGGCGTCTTAGCGTAGACGTGTTCAGAAATATGGACGTGGATCAGAAACGTGCACAAGGTGTGGTGTGCGTTTCGCTGGTCGCCCGCACGCTTAGGGAGAGCCCGTGACGTCAGCCCCTCTCGCCGCTCGACTCGGCGGACTCCTGTTCTTTCCCGTCACCGCGTACGGCCCCGACGGCTCCGTCGACCTCGACGTCTACCGAGCCCATGTGCGGCGCGGTGTCGAGGCGGGCGCCGGAGCCGTCTTCGCGTGCTGCGGCACCGGCGAGTTCCACGCGCTGACCCCCGAGGAGTTCCGCGCGTGCGTGGGCGCCGCGGTCGAGGAGACGGCGGGACGCGTGCCGGTCGTCGCGGGCGCCGGATACGGCACCGCACTCGCCGTGCGGTACGCGCGCCTCGCCGAGGACGCGGGCGCCGACGGACTGCTCGCGATGCCCCCGTACCTCGTCGTCGCCGGGCAGGAAGGGCTGCTGCGGCACTACGCCGAACTCGCCGCCGCGACCTCCCTCGACACCATCGTCTACCAGCGCGACAACGCCGTCTTCACCCCGGCGACCGTCGTCGGACTCGCCCGCACCGACGGCATCATCGGCTTCAAGGACGGCCTCGGCGACCTCGGTCTGATGCAGCGGATCGTGAGCACCGTACGGTCCGAAGTGCCCGGCGACTTCCTTTACTTCAACGGCCTGCCCACCGCCGAACTCACCGGCCTCGCCTACCGCGGCATCGGCGTCACCCTCTACTCGTCGGCCGTCTTCTGCTTCGCACCCGAGATCGCCCTCGCCTTCCACCGCGCGCTGACCACCGGCGACGACGCGACCGTGGGCCGGCTGCTCGACGGCTTCTACCGGCCGCTGGTCGACCTGCGCGACCAGGGCCGCGGCTACGCCGTCTCCCTCGTCAAGGCCGGCGTACGGCTGCGCGGGCTCGACGTCGGACCGGTGCGCCCACCGCTCCACGAACCCACCGAGGACCACGTCAAACAGCTCGCCGCACTGATCGAGCGCGGCTACGCGCTCCTTGAGGAGGACGCGTGAAGACGTCCGCCTTCCTCTACCCCTGGGACGTCGTCGGCGACCCGGACGCCGCCGCGCGCACCGCGGCCCTCGGGGTCCGCTCGGTGACCCTCGCCGCCGCCTACCACTCCACGCGCGCGCTGACCCCCCGCCACCCGCGCCACCGGATCGTCACCGCCGCACACGCCGCCCTGCTCTACCCGTCGGCCCTGGCCACCCGGGACGGCAACGGCGAAGGGCGCCCCCTGCGTCCGTACGCGGCCGGGTCCTGGGCCGACGGCGACGCGCACGGCGAGGCGTCCGCCGCGCTCCGGGACGCCGGTCTGGAGGTCCACACCTGGGTCGTCCTCGCCCACAACTCCCGCCTGGGCGCCGAACGCCCGGACACCTCCGTCGTCAACGCCTACGGCGACCGCTACCCCTGGGCGCCCTGCATCGCACAGCCCGCCACGCGCGCGTACCTCTCCGCCCTGGCCGCCGACGCCGCGGTACGGCCCGGCGCCTCCGGCACCGAACTGGAATCCCTCGGCTGGTACGGGCTCGCCCATCTGCACGCCCACGACAAGATCGCGGGCGTGGCGCTCGGCGAGGCGGCCCAGTACCTCATGTCGCTCTGCTTCTGCCCCGACTGCGGCGCCGGGTACCTCGCGTCGGGCCTCGACGCCGATGCCCTGCGCGACACGGTACGGCGGGCCCTGGAGCCCGTGTGGCGCGGTACGGAAGGTGCGGAACCGGACGGGGCCTGGGCGGCCGTCGAGAAGCTGCTCGGCGCCGAGCGCGCGGCGGCCACGCGCGCGTGGCGTGATGCCACGGCCCGGGGCCTCCAGGAGGAGACCGTGTCGGCGGTACGCGCCGCCGCGCCCGACGGCTTCCAGGTGCTGCTCCACGCCGACCCGGTGTCGTACCACTGCGGGGCGAACGCCGGGGTCGACCCCGCGCACATCCTGTCCGTCGCGGACGGCGTGGTCGTCCCCTGCACCGGCGGCACCTCGCTCCTCGCGCCCTTCGCGGACGCGCGCGCCGACGCGGTCGTCGCGGCCAACCTCACCGTCGTCACGGGCATGGGCGGCAGCCCGGCCACCCTGGCCGAAGACGCGGCCCGCGCGGCGGAACAGGGCGCCACGGAACTCCGCCTCTACCACGCGGGCCTGGCGTCGGACGGGGACCTGGACCTCGTACGCCAGGGCCTGGACGCTCTCTAAGGCGCGGCCCGCAGCAGGCACACCGCCGTCAGGACGCCGCACGCCCCGGCCGCCGGGAGCAGCACGGTGTGCGGGACCACGGCCGTCAGGCCCGCGCCCAGCGCGAGTGCCAGGGCGTTCGGCGCGAACATCAGGGTGTTCGCGGTGGCCGTCGCGCGGCCCAGACGGCTGTCCGGGGTCTCCCGCTGGATCGTCGTCAGGGCCGCGATCAGGACGCACGGCAGCCCCATACCGACGGCCACGCCCGACGCCAGGACCACCACGTCGTACGGCAGGGCGCGCGCCGCCACCGCCACGGCGAACAGGGCGGTCCCCGCGGCGGCGAAACGGTACGCGCCCAGCCTCCGCAGCAGCGCCCCCGAGACCAGGCCCACCGCCACCGAACCGGCGCCCTGCACCGCGTACAGGACCCCGACGAAGCCGGGCGAGCGGCCCAGACCGTCGTCGACCACCGCGAAGATCAGCGCGCCGTTGAGGCCCGCGAGCAGCATCGTCGCGCCGCCCGCCAGGACCAGCGGACGCAGCCGCCCGTCCGCCCACAGGTCACGCGCCCCCGCCGCCGTCCGCTCCCACCAGCCCGTCGCCTCCCGTACCGGTGGCTCCTCGCGGACCCGCAGCAGCGCGTAGAGGCCCGCCGCGAGCAGGAAGGTCAGGGCGTCCAGGAGTGCGACGCGGGCGCCCCCGTACGCGGCGAAGAGGCCCGCGCCCGCCAGGGGTGCCACGAGCTTCATGCCCTCGTTCGCGGTCATCCGCAGCCCGTTGAAGTCACCGAGCAGGTCCTTGTCGACCGCCGCCGCCACCAGCGCCGACTCGGCGGCGTCGTGCACCACGCCGACCGCGCCGTACACGACGAGGACGGCGAACAGGATCCACAGCCGGTCCGCCGAGTCCACCGCGAACAGCGACAGGAGCAGCAGCCCCAGACCGAGGCTCGTCCCGACCAGCAGCGGGCGGCGGCGCGTACGGTCCGCGAGGGTGCCGAGCAGCGGGCCCGCCAGGGTCGGCAGCCACAGCGCGAAGGTGCAGAGCGCGGCCAGGCTGTCGGACCCGGTGAGGCTCTTGACCCAGATCCCCGCCACGAGCCACATCGCGGAGCTGCCGAACCCCGACACCACGACCCCGCCCAGATACAGCCCCGCGTTGTGGTCCCGCAGGACCCTGCCCACCGTCCATGTCATGAGCAGCGATCGTCGCCCTGAGGCCCCCGCGCGGACATCGGGCGGATGCCTTACTTCGGGGCGGCCGGGGACGCGCCGGGCGGCGCAGCGATGAGTTCCGGGCGCGCCGGCGGTCCAAACTTCACAGACCGCAGACCGCCCGCTGAGGAGCCCCACATGACCGACACCGTCGACCTCGGACCCCAGGCCCGGCTGATCGCCCGGATCGCCGAGCGCGTCACCGACGACCAACTGGACGGCCCCACCCCCTGCCCCGCCTACGCGGTGCACCATCTCCTCGGGCATCTCGTCGGACTCGCCACCGCCTTCCGGGACGCCGCCCGCAAGGACCTGGGACCGACGACGGACACCCCGCCGACCAGCGGCGTGCCGGACATCGGACCGGACTGGCGCGCCGAGCTGCCCAAGCGGCTCGACGAACTGGCCGAGGCGTGGCGCGACCCGCGCGCGTGGGAGGGCGAGACCCGCGCGGGCGGTGTCCCGCTGCCCGGCCAGGTCGCCGGACTCATCGCCATGAACGAACTCGTCGTGCACGGCTGGGACCTCGCCCGCGCGACCGGCCAGGACTACGCCCCGGACACCGCGGCCCTGGAGGCCGCCCACACCTTCCTGGCCCCGGCCGCCGAAGCCCCACCCAGCAACGGCCTGTTCGCCCCAGCGGTACCCGTACCGGCCGACGCCCCACTCCTCGACCGAATGATCGGCTTGAGCGGCCGGAACCCGGAGTGGACCCCCGGCGGCTGACAAGGTGTCCGGCCTGTACGTGAGTTGATCCGGGGTCGAATCCGGCGAGATCCGTAACACGGGGAAAACCTGTGGTGGGTTTCTGAGGGGAACAATCCTGGCAGCGTTCGTCTGTCTGGAACCCGAGGAGCCCGGTCATGGCTGAGAGCAGCAAGGTGGTGGACGAGCCGCCCGTGGTGGGAGTGGCGGTCAACCCTGTCGACCGGTACTTCCGGATCACGGATCGCGGCTCGTCGTTCCTCCGTGAGGCCCGCGGTGGACTGGCCACGTTCTTCACCATGGCGTACATCCTGGTGCTCAACCCGATCATCCTCGGCAGCGCCAAGGACAAGTTCGGGCATCAGCTCGACGGCGCCGAACTCGTCACGGCCACCGCCCTGGTGGCGGCCGTGATGACGGTGATCATGGGCGTCGGCGGCAATCTGCCGCTGGCCCTCGCCGCCGGTCTCGGGCTCAACGCCGTCGTCGCCTTCCAGATCGCCCCGCTGATGAGCTGGCCCGACGCGATGGGACTCATCGTCCTCGAAGGGCTCCTCATCTGCGTCCTCGTCGTCACCGGGCTGCGCGAGGCGGTGATGCGGGCGATACCCAGGGCGATGAAACAGGCCATCAGCGTCGGCATCGGCCTCTTCATCGCCTTCATCGGCTTCGTGGACGCCGGATTCGTCACACGGATCCCGGACGCCGCGAGCAGCACCGTGCCGGTCCAGCTCGGCTCCACCGGAACGCTCGGCGGCTGGCCCGTCCTCGTCTTCTGCGTCGGAGTGCTGCTGACCGTCGCGCTCCTCGCCCGCAAGGTGAAGGGCGCCATCCTGATCAGCATCGTCGTGATGACTGTTGTCGCCTTGATCGTCGAGTCGGTGGCCGACGTGAAGAGTTGGGGCCTGACGACACCGAAGTTCCCCGACGACATCGTGGCCGCCCCCGACTTCGGACTCCTCGGCGACTTCAGCCTGTTCGGCGCCTTCGGGAGGACCGGCGCGCTCACCGTCGTACTGCTGATCTTCACGCTCGTCCTGTCGGACTTCTTCGACACCATGGGCACGGTCGTCGGCATCACCGCCGAGGCGGGCCTCCTGGACGACGAGGGCAAGGTGCCGAACCTCGGACGCGTCCTGCTCATCGACGGCGCCGCGGCCGTCGCGGGCGGCGCCGCGTCCGCATCGTCCAGCACCTCCTACATCGAGTCCGCCGCCGGCGTCGGCGAAGGCGCCCGTACCGGATTCGCCAACCTCGTCACCGGCGGCCTCTTCGCGCTCGCCCTGTTCCTCGCGCCGCTGCTCACCATCGTCCCGCTGCAAGCCGCGGCGCCCGCCCTCGTCGCCGTCGGCTTCCTGATGATGACCCAGGTCAAACACATCGACTGGGACCGCTACGAGATCGCCGTCCCCGCCTTCCTGACCATCGTCGTGATGCCCTTCACCTACTCGATCACCAACGGCATCGGTGCCGGCTTCCTCGCCTACGTCCTCATCAAGACGGTCCTGGGCCGCGCCCGCGAGGTCCACTGGCTGCTGTGGGGCGCGTCGGCCCTGTTCCTGGTGTACTTCGCGATCGATCCGGTGGAGCAGCTGATCGGGGTGAAATAGGCGGCCCAGCTCCTGACGCGAGGGCTCAGTTCTTGAGGGCCGCCTGCATCATCGCCTTCGCTATCGGGGCCGCCAGGCCGTTGCCGCTGACCTCCGAGCGGGCCGCGTCGGACTGTTCGACCATGACCGCGACGGCGACCTGCTTGCCGGTGGCGGAGTCCGTCGCGTACGACGTGAACCAGGCGTACGGCGTCTTGCTGTTGTTCTCGCCGTGCTGGGCGGTGCCCGTCTTGCCGCCGACCGTCGCGCCGGATATCCGGGCGTTCGTGCCCGTGCCCTCCTCGACGACCGTCACCATCGCGGACTGCAGCTCCCGCGCGGTGGACTCGCTGACGATCCGCTGCGAGCCGGGGTCGTCATAGCTCTGGAGCACGGTCCCGTCCGCGTCCGTCACCTGCGACACCATGTGCGGCGACACCAGCACCCCGTCGTTCTCGATGGCCGCCGACACCATCGCCATCTGGAGCGGGGTCGCCGTCACGTCGAACTGTCCAATGCCCGACAGACCCGTCTGCGCCTTGTCCATGCCCGAGGGGTAGACGCTCGCATACGCGCGCACCGGCACGTCCTGCTTCTCCTCGTTGAAGCCGAACTTCTCCGCCATCGCCTTCACCTTGTCCTGGCCGAGGTCCACGGCGAGCTTGGCGAACACGTTGTTGCAGGAGTACTGGAGGGCGACCCGCAGCGACGCGTTCTCACAGGGTGCCGACTTGTTCTCGTTCTCCAGGTCCCTCACCGTGCCGGGCAGGCGGTACGGATCGGGGCTGTCCGTCTTCTGGTCCACGGACGAGTAGACACCGTCCTCCAGGGCCGCCGCCGCGACGACCAGCTTGAACGTCGAACCGGGCGGCAGCGGCTGCCGGATCGCACGGTTCACCAGCGGCTTGTCCGCGTCCTTGCCGAGCTTCTGCCACTCCGCCGCGTCAGCCGAGCCGGACCCGGCGATCGTCGACGGGTCGTACGACGGCGTCGACACCATGCCCAGGATCCTGCCCGTCACCGGATCCATCGCGACGGCCGCGCCTTTGTTGCCGCCAAGCGCCTCGTACCCCGCCTTCTGGACGGCCGGGTCGATCGTCGTGACGACGTCGCCGGGGTCGGCGCGCTTGTTGGTCAGCGTGTCGACCGGTGTACCGAGCCGGATGTCCGTGCCGTCGAGCAGGTCCTGATAGATGCCCTCCAACTGGTTCGCGCCGTACACCTGCGAGCTGTAGCCCGTCACCGCCGCGTACAGCTCGCCGTCCGTGTACGTGCGCTTGTACGCCAGGTCGCCGCCCGATGTGCGCGCGGAACCGGTGATCGCGTTTCCGCCCACGACGATGTCCCCGAGCGGGTAGGCGTACTGCTCGATCGCCTTGCGCCGGTTGTTCTTGTTGTCGGCCAGCGCCTGCCCGTCGTAGAACTGCACCCAGGTCGCCCGCACCAGCAGGGCGATCACCAGGAGCAGCGTGAAGACGGCGGCGCGCCTGATCGTCTTGTTCATACGCAGGGAAGGACGACGCGGGTGGGGCGTGAGTTCCCCGATGGCACGATTGTGCGGCTTTCCTCAGGGATTCCTGCGGGTTTCCTCAGGAATTCCTCATCCGGCGCCGCCCCCCCCGGGACCGCCCCCGGCACCGCCCCCAGTTCAGCTCCCGCTCTCGATCAGCCCCGCCTCGTACGCCGCGATCACCGCCTGGGTCCTGTCCCGTGCGCCCGTCTTCGCCAGGACCGACGCGACATGCGTCTTCACGGTCGCCGGGCCCACGCCCATCCGGCGCGCGATCTCCGCGTTGGTCAGCCCCCGCGCCATCTGCCGCAGCACCTCGTCCTCGCGCGCGGTGAGCCGGGCCACCCACGCCGGAGCGGCCCGCCGCCCGGCCGCGTACCGGCCCGCGAGCGCGCGGACGGCGGCCGGGAACAGCAAGCTGTCGCTGCGCGCGACCACCCGGACCGCCTGCACCAGCGCGTCCGCCTCGGCCCGCTTGAGCAGGAAGCCCGACGCCCCCGCGCGCAGGGCCTCGTACACGTACGCGTCGTTCTCGAAGGTCGTCACCACCACGATCCGCGGCGGATCGGCCAGGTTCCGCAGGATCTGTTCGGTGGCGCGGATGCCGTCGGTCTCCGGCATCCGGACATCCATCAGGACGACGTCGGGCCGCAGCTCCCGCACCACGGCGACCGCCTCCGCGTCGCTCGCCGCCTCACCGACCACGGTCAGGTCGTCCTCCGCGTCGATGATGACCCGCAGCGCGGTGCGCACCATGCGCTCGTCGTCGGCGACGACCACGCGCACGGGAGGGGCGGGGGGAGGGGAGGCGGCCGTCATACGGGTTCCTCCAGGGGATCGGGGCCCGCCAGCGGCAGGCGTACGCGCAGGAGCCAGCCGTCGGCCCCGGGTCCCGCCGACGCGGTGCCGCCGAGCAGCCGGGCCCGGTCGGTGACACCGCGCAGCCCGTGGCCGCCGCCCAGCCGTACGGGTGGGGCGTCGGCGGGCGGGAGGGGATTGGCCGCCATGATCTCCAGCGACCCGTCCGCCACGGCGACCCGCAGCGTGACGGTGGCGCCGGTGCCCGCGTAGCGCAGCGCGTTGCCGAGGGCTTCCTGCACGATGCGGTACGCCTCGCGGGAGACCGGCGGCGGCAGGGCGTCCAGGCCGTGCGGCCCGGGGTCCACGGCCGCGTCGACGCGCAGGCCGCCGGCGCGGGTCCGGCGCAGCAGCCCGTCGAGATCGGCGGCGAGGGTCGGTGCGGGCGCGGTCGGCGTGCCGGGGTCGCCGTCCCGCAACACGCCGAGCACGGTGTCGAGTTCGCCGACCGTGCGGCGCGTGGTGTCCTCGATCGCGGCGAGCGCCTCGCGGACGAACTCCGGGTCGCTGTCGAGCACCCGGCGGGCCGCGCCCGCCTGAAGGGTCACGGCGCTGAGGGCGTGGCCCACGGAGTCGTGGAGTTCGCGGGCGAGCCGGTTGCGTACGGCGAGATCGGCGGCGCGCCGTTCGGCCGCCGCGAGCCGGTCGGCGGGCGCGGGGCCGAGCAGCATCGGCGCACCGCGCGCGAGGAGCCCGGCGGCGAGGGCCGCGCACCCGGCGAGCGCCACGAGCAGCGCGGCGCCCACGACCGGTGCGAGCACGAGTCCGAGGTCGCCCGCGGGCAGCAGCCCTGGCCGGAACCGGGCGTCGTCGTGCCACGCCGGGACCAGCGGCAGCACCATCAGCGCGACCGCGAACGGGGGCGTGGCGAGCGTCATTCCGCTGATCACGGCGCCGGTCCCCAGATGCAGCACGAACCACGCGGACGTACGCACCCTTGCCGCGGCCGAGCGCGCCGGCCCGTCGGCGAGTACGCCAAGGTCGGGTGCGGCAGGTTCGGGTGCGCCAGGTTCGAGTGCACCACGGTCGCGCACGCCGTCGACACCGCACAGCGCGCGGACCGCGGCCACCGACAGGGGACGGGTGAGCGGGAACAGCGCGGTGAGCGCGGCGAGCGGGAGTCCCACGGCGAGCGAGGACAGTTGCAGGGGCAGGGACGAGAAGATGTCCGTGGTGCCGGTCAGCGGGCCGACGACGACGGCGCCGACGAGGACGTACGGCATGGCGAGCGCGCCGCCGAGTACGAGATGGATCCAGCGGCGGCGGGCCCGGTGCCCGATCAGGGCGGCGGCGCACGTCCTCATGGGGCCGGGGACCCGGCGCGTTCCGCGAGGAAGTGCGTGCCGACGCTCGCCACCAGGATGCCGACGATCATCTGCACAGAGTAGGTGAGGTTCATCAGCTCGCTGGGCCGCCGGGCGAGGTCGTCCACGCCGCCGAGCGACGCCATCGACAGCCAGCCGCCCCAGCAGGTCAGCGCGCCGGAACCCGTCCAGGCGAGCGCGAGCGGCACCTTCACGGGCAGGGCGAACGGCGTTCTCACGCGCCACGCGCGCGGGACCCGCCGGAACGCGAGCAGCCAGCCGCCGGCGACGGCCGCCGCGAGGAAGAGGGCGTCGGAGATCTCCAGTACGTAGAAGTCGCTGGTGCGGTCCGCGATCCGGGCCGGGGCGAGCCCCGCCGTTCCGCCGCAGGCCCACAGGGCGTGCATCGTGGCGGGCAGCAGCGCCAGGACGGCAGCCGCGACGGCGGTCGCGCGCTGGGCGGCGGCGACGCGGCTGACCGGCAGTTCATGGACGCGGCCCTGCCAGAGATGGCCCCAGCGGTCGCGCGCGTACAGCACGAACAGGGCGCCCAGGGCGAGTCCCTGGACGATGAAGCCGGTGTACACCATCCCGAACACCCATTCGTGCAGGAAGGGTTCACTGCCTTCGCCCGCGGATCGGTTCACTGTCCCGCCTACCGCCTTGACCAGCAGTTGCAGCGGATATCCGGCCATGATCGGCGTCAGCAGCCCGGTAGCGACCCACATCGGGAACACCAGGAGCCAGGCGGGGACCCGCAGACCCCACGGGCGGGTGAACAAAAGCGCGAGCACCACGACGACGGCGTCCAGCAGCACGCCGATGCCATTGGCGACGGCGAGCGTCGTGTTGTGCTCCAGGAGTGAGCTGCCCTCGGGAATGCCGACGTGACTGCCCGCGACCCAGGCGGACTTGAGGGTCATGTACGGCAGGCACGACACGACGGCGACGGCGCGGAGGGCGCGGCGCGCACGGCTGAGCGGTACGGGAGGGGCGGGGGCGCTGGAGGGCCCGGGGGAGTGGGGGGCTTCGGGAGAGCCGGGTCCGGTGGCCTGGGCGCGCGTCTGTGGCATGCGTCCACGCTCCCGCGCGCGGGCGGGCACCCACCTCATGCCCGGAGACGATCCGCCTCCGCCGCGCGGGGGAGAACCCTCATCGAGACCGCCCCGACCGAGGCGGGAGAACCCTCGTCAAGGAGACGGCGTCACGCGTCCAGCGTGAGCACCAGCTCGTCGATCTCCTCGCCCCGCGCCTCCGCGAACCCCCGGGTCCGCTCCGTGATCCGGAACCCGCACTTCTCCAGGACCCGCCGTGAGCCCGCGTTGTCCGCCGCCACGCGCGCGTAGAGCGGCCGTACGGTCTCCTCGGCGAGCAGCGCCCGCAGTGCGGCGGTCGCCACCCCGCGGCCCCAGTAGGCGCGGTCGATCCAGTACGTCACCTCGCGCTCCTCCGGCGGCCCGTACACCGCCGCGCTGCCGATGACGTCGCCGTCGGCGAGCACCGCGCGCGTGAGGACGTCGTCCGCCGCCCGGATGCGCGCCCAGTGGGCGTCGAAGGCGTCGCGGTCGGTGGGGTCCTTCGCGGTGAACGCGGCGACCTGGTTCGACTCGGGGTCGGCCATCTGCCGGAAGAACACCGGCAGATCGCTGTCGTGCACCTTGCGCAGGGCGACGTCCATCGGAGGCACCGGAGGCATGGGAGCCGTCGGGTCCATCAGAGCCTCCGAGTGGCGAGCGTCAGACGGTCCCGCGCGTCGAACAGGGCGTCCTTGACCATCTGTTCGTGCGCGGGCGTCAGCCGGGCCACTGGCACCGAGCAACTGATGGCATCGCGCGCGGGTGTGCGGTAAGGGATCGCGACACCGAAGCAGCGCAGTCCGAGCGTGTTCTCCTCGCGGTCCACCGCGAAGCCCTGCTCCCGGATCTGGCGCAGCTCGTCGATGAGCTGCTCGCGGTCCGTGATGGTGTGCTCGGTCAGCGCGGGCAGCGTCTCCGGGAGCAGCTTGCGGACCTGCTCGTCGGTGTGGGTGGCCAGGAGCGCCTTGCCGAGCGACGTGGAGTGCGCGGGCAGACGGCGTCCCACGCGCGTGAAGGGGCGCAGATAGTGCTGGGACTGCCGGGTGGCGAGGTACACGACGTTCGTGCCGTCGAGCCTGGCCAGGTGGATGGTCTCCGTGGTGTCGTCGGAGAGCCGGTCCAGGGTCGGCCGGGCCGCCGCCACCACCTCGTCGCCGTCGATGTACGACGTGCCGACGAGCAGCGCGCGCACCCCGATGCCGTACCGGGTGCCCGTCGCGTCCGTCTCCACCCAGCCCAGCTCGACCAGTGTGCGCAGCAGCATGTAGAGGCTCGACTTGGGGTAGCCGACGGCTTCCTGCACGGCGGCCAGGGAGTGCATTCCGGGGCGGCCCGCGAAGTATTCGAGCAGCTCGACGGTCCGCACCGCGGACTTGACCTGCGCACCGCCGCTGTCCGGCAGGGCCGCACGCTTGGGGGTACCCCCGTCACCAGCCGACATCGCCCTTGACCCCTTCGTTCGCCGCGAAATACGCTCGCGGCAGGTTCATCATCAGAGACAGTGTTCAGCATACCGAACAGCCCTGGTGAGTGGCGTACATCTGGAGGAATCCGCGGTGACAGCAGCACCAGTCTGGAGTGTCGACCCCCGAACCGGGAAGCGCCGGGAACAGGTTGCCGTGGAGGCCACGGCCGCCGACGTGGACGCGGCCGTCCGTGCCGCCCACGCGGCCCGCGCGTCCCTCACGGACCGCACGGTACGCGCCGCGTTCCTGCGGACCGCCGCCGGCCTCCTGGACGAGGCCCGGGACCGGCTGGTCGAGGTCGCCGACGCCGAGAGCGCGCTCGGCCCGGCCCGGCTCACCGGCGAACTGGCCCGTACCACCTACCAGTTGCGGGCCTTCGCGGACATCGTGGACGAGGGCGCCTTCCTCGGCGTCGTCATCGACCACCCGGACCCGGCCGCGACCCCGCCGGTGCCCGACCTTCGCCGCTACAAGATCCCGCTGGGCACCGTCGCCGTGTACTCCGCGTCGAACTTTCCCTTCGCCTTCTCCGTCGCGGGCGGCGACACCGCCAGCGCGCTCGCCGCCGGCTGCCCGGTCGTCGTCAAGGCCCACCCCGACCACCCCGGGCTCTCCGCGCGGGTCGCGGCTCTGCTGCGCCGGGCCGCCGCCGCGCACGGCATCTCCGAGGGCGTCGTCGGCCTGGTCCACGGCTTCGACGCCGGCGTCGAACTGATCAAGCACCCGCTGGTCGCCGCGGCGGGCTTCACCGGTTCCGTACGCGGCGGGCGCGCCCTCTTCGACGCCGCCGCCGCACGCCCCGTACCGATCCCCTTCCACGGCGAGCTGGGCTCCCTCAACCCGGTCCTGGTGACCGAGGCCGCCGCCGCCGAGCGCGGCGAGGAGATCGGCGCCGGGCTCGCGGGCTCGATGACCCTGGGTGTCGGCCAGTTCTGCGTCAAGCCGGGCCTGGTCCTCGCGCCGTCCGGCGAGGGCGGCGACCGGCTGGTGAAGTCCCTCACGGAGGCCGTCGGCGCCACCGGCGCCGGGGTGCTCCTCGACCACCGGATGCGGGACAACTTCGTCGCCGGGGTCGCCGAGCGCGCCGCGCTGCCCGACGTCCAGGCCCCGGTCACACCGGGCGCGGACGGCGAGAACGGCGTCGGCGCGGGCTTCCTCACCGTGCCCGCGCGGCGGCTCACCGGGCCCGGCGCCCATGATCTGCTCCTGGAGGAGTGCTTCGGGCCGGTCACCGTGGTCGCCCGGTACGCGGACGAGGGGGAGGCCGCCGCCGTCCTGTCCCGGCTCCCCGGCAACCTCACCGCCACCGTGCAGCTCTCCGCCGGCGAGGCGGCGGGCGAGGGGCGGGGCGCCGAGATCCTCGCCGAGCTGACCCCGCTCGCGGGGCGCGTCCTGGTCAACGGCTGGCCCACCGGCGTCGCCGTCGCCCCCGCCCAGCACCACGGCGGCCCCTACCCGGCGACGACCTCCACCTCGACATCCGTCGGTGGCACGGCCATCGAGCGCTGGCTGCGGCCCGTCGTCTACCAGACCACGCCGGAAGCCCTCCTTCCGCCCGAGCTGCGCGACGACAACCCGCTCGGTCTGCCCCGCAGGATCGACGGCCGCCTGGAACACTGACGGCATGGACGAACTGGCACTCCCCGAACTCCCCTTCCCCCTGCGCCCCTACGGCCCCGACGGCGACTGGTCGTACGAGGACGGGGTGCTCACCGGCTGGGCGGGCGCCCGGCACGACCGCTTCGTGGCGCCCACCGGGGAGAGCCTGGAACCGGCGTCGGACGCGCCCCGGCTGCTCGGGGCGCCTCCCGAGGGCGACTTCCAGCTGATCGCCAAGGTCACGGTGGGCTTCGCGGGCGCCTTCGACGCGGGAGTGCTGTACGTCCATGTCGGCGAGCGGGAATGGGCGAAGCTCTGTCTGGAGCGGTCCCCGGACCTGCCGACCATCTGCTCGGTGGTCACCCGGGGGCACTCCGACGACGCCAACTCCTTCGTCGTCGAGGGCAGCACCGTCTGGCTGCGGGTGAGCCGCACGGGCGGCGCCTTCGCGTTCCACGCGTCGACGGACGGCTCGTACTGGACCTTCGTACGGATCTTCTCGCTCGGCACGCCCGAGGAGGCGGCCCACGCCCTGGTCGGGTTCCTCGCGCAGTCGCCGGTGGGGGAGGGGTGCGTGGTCACCTTCGAGAACGTCGAGTATCTGGACTCGTGGCCGAAGGCGCTGCGGGACGGCAGCTGACCCGGGAATGACGGCGCGCTCTCTTCTGTTGACGCGTCCGGACAAACCTATTTCCCGGGAGAGATGTTCGTGATGCGTGTCGAGATCTGGAGTGACATCGCCTGCCCCTGGTGCTACGTCGGAAAGGCCCGGTTCGAGAAGGCTCTCGCGGCCTTCCCGCACCGCGACCAGGTCGAGGTCGTGCACCGCTCCTTCGAGCTGGACCCGCACCGGGCCAAGGACGACGTCGCCGAGGTCCTGCCGATGCTCGCCAAGAAGTACGGCATGAGCGAGGCGCAGGCGCGCGAAGCCGAGCAGCGGCTCGGCGAGAACGCGGCGGCGGAAGGGCTCCCCTACCGCACCGAGGGCCGGGACCACGGCAGCACCTTCGACATGCACCGGCTGCTCCACTTCGCCAAGGAGCACGGCCGCCAGGACGAGCTGATCGGACTGCTCTACCGCGCGAACTTCGCCGACGAGCGCTCCGTCTTCGGTGACGACGAGCGCCTGGTCGCGCTCGCCGAGGAGGCGGGGCTCGACGCCGACGCCGCCCGCGCGGTCCTCGCGGACCCGCAGCGGTACGCCGACGAGGTACGGACCGATGAGCGCGAGGCCGCCGAACTCGGCGCGAACGGGGTGCCGTTCTTCGTCCTCGACCGCAAGTACGGCGTCTCCGGCGCCCAGCCGGCCGACCTCTTCGCCCAGGCACTGGAGCAGGCGTGGGGCGCCCGGTCACCGCTGACCACGCTCACGCCGGCCGGGGACACGGGCGACAGCGGCGAGGCGTGCGGCCCCGACGGCTGCGCCGTACCGCAGAACGCCCGGAACGCGCAGGTCAGCGACCACGCATAAGCGTTTCTTGGAGAAACCCGTCAGAAACTCGCAATGGACCCCTAACCCCGGGGGCGGCACAGTGGGCTCATGGAGCCTCTCGCAGACAGCCTCGTCCGCACCGAGTTCACCCCCGGCACCACCTACCTGAACACCGCCAGCACCGGCCTCCTGCCCGCCCGCGCGGTGGCCGCCATGCGGCACGCCGTGGAGTCCGTGGCCCAGGGCGCCCCGGCCGACATGTTCGCGGACGTCGAGGCATCCCGCGCCTCCTTCGCCCGGCTGATGGGCGTACCGGCACGGCGCGTCGCGGCCGGCGCGTCCGTCGCCGTCTACACAGGACTCATCGCGGCCTCGCTGCCGCCGGGCGCCGAGGTCCTGACGGCCGAGCAGGACTTCAGCTCGGTCGTCACGCCGTTCCACGTCCGCCAGGACCTCAAGGTGCGCACCGTCCCGCTGGAGCGGATCGCGGAGTCCGTACGGCCCGGGACCGACCTGGTCGCGGTGAGCGCCGCCCAGTCGGCCGACGGCCGGCTGGTGGATCTGCCCGCGCTCCGCGAGGCCGCCCGCACCCATGGCGCCCGTACCTATGTCGACATGTCGCAGGCCGCGGGCTGGCTGCCCATGGACGTGGCCGCCGACGGCTACGACTTCGTGGCGTCCGTCGCCTTCAAGTGGCTGCTCTGCCCGCGCGGCGTCGCGTTCCTGATCGTCCCCGACGACCTGGGCGGCCTGTCGCCGGTGTTCGCGGGCTGGGTCGCGGGCGAGGAGCCGTGGGAGAGCTGCTACGGACCCGTCGAGGAGCTGGCCCACTCGGCCCGCCGCTTCGACGAGAGCCCGAGCCTGTTCTCGTACGCGGGCGCCCGCCACTCCCTGGCCCTCCTGGAAGAACTGGGCGTGGCGGCGATCGGCGCCCACGACCTGGCTTTGGCGGACCGCTTCCGCACCGGCCTCGCCGACCTGGGCCACACCCCCGTACCGTCCCCCGGCTCCCCCATCGTCTCGGTCCCGAACCTGGGCCACCGCCAGCCAACCCTGAGCACAGCAGGAATCGAAGTCTCCAACCGAGCAGGAAACCTGAGAGCGGCCTTCCACCTCTACAACACGGAAGAGAACGTGGACCACTTGCTGAACGCCTTGTCGACATAGAGGCGTACGGCGCGCCAGTCGCCCTCAAGGGGCGCGGAGAACGGGCTTCTGTCAAGGCGCCGGGCACGCCAGTCGCCCCTCAAGGGGCGCGGGGAACGGGGTTCTGTCAAGGCGCCCGGCACACCAGCCGCCCTCAAGGGGCGCGGGGAACTGCGCACCCAGCCCCAGCGGACCCGCAGGCTGACCGCCGGGCTAACCACCCCCATCAGGGGCGAGGGGAACTGCGCAACCCGCCACGACGGACCCGCACCTGACTGACTACGCCCGCGTCGGATCTGCCGAGGCGCCCGGCAGGGCCACCGCGGGGAACTGCGCAACCCGCCACGACGGACCCGCACCTGACTGACTACGCCCGCGTCGGATCTGCCGAGGCGCCCGGCAGGGCCGCCGCGGGGAACTGCGCACCCAGCCAAAGCGGACCCGCAGGCTGCCCCCCGGGCTAACCACCCCCATCAGGGGCGCGGGGAACTGCGCAACCCCCCGCCGAATCGCCCTCCGCCGCCTCCCCACAAAGATTCGCCTCCACCTTCCGCAACAACCTCATCAACTCCGCCCGCTCACCGCCCCCCAACCCCGCCAACGTCGCGCCCTCCAGGTCGCCCCAAGCCCCCCGCACCTGACTCAGCAGCGCGCAACTCTCCTCCGTCGCCTCCACCAACACCGCCCGCCGATCCACCGGATCGGGACTCCGCCGCACATGCCCGGCCGACTCCAGCCGCTGAAGCATCTTCGTGACCGTCGACGGATCCAGATCACACGCCTTGATCAGCTCCGACTGCCGCACCGGCCCCTTGTCCCACAGATGCATCATCACGAACTCCTGCCCCGGATAGAGCCCAGCGCCGCGCAACCGCTTTCCCGCCGCGATCCGGTGCAGCCGCGCGACCCGCGACAGGGCATGGCTGACGGGACCGCCCTCGACCGCGCTCGGCGGCTCGGGACAGTCGGGGTCGGACGGTGCTGCCGTGGAGTGACGGGTCGGTGCCTTCATCGGATGCTCCTGCGCGGACCTGTGCGGCGGCGAACGGGACATGGATACCAGCGGTCGGCGGACCGGCAACCACCGCACCGGCACTGGCCTCCACAGGTATACCGAGAGATTACCTTGGTCGACCAAGTAATGCGCTACAGTAGCCCCCGGCCGAACTACTTGGCCGACCAATAAACTCCGTACCGGGAGCATCATGACCACCGCTTTCGACCCGATCGACCTGTCCGGCGTCCAGCTCGCGAACCGCATCGCCATGGCGCCGATGACCCGCAGCCGGGCCGGCGGGGGCGGGGCCCCCACCGATCTCACGGCGGAGTACTACGGGCAGCGGGCCACCGCGGGCCTGATCATCACCGAGGGCATCCAGCCGTCGCCGGTCGGCCAGGGCTACCCGAGCACACCGGGTCTGCACAGCGCCGAGCAGGTGGCGGGCTGGCGCGGAGTCACGGACGCGGTGCACGCGGCCGGCGGCCGGATCTTCGCCCAGCTCATGCACGCGGGCCGTATCGGCCACCCCGTCCTGCTGCCGGACGGACTGGAGAACGTCGGCGCGTCGGCCGTGCCCGCCCAGGGCCAGGTCTTCACCCCCGAAGGGCCCAAGGTGTTCGTGGTGCCCCGGGAGCTGACCGACGCCGAAGTGCGGGCCACCGTACGGGACTTCGCCGCGGCGGCCCGTAACGCCGTGGACGCCGGTTTCGACGGCGTCGAGGTGCACGGCGCCAACGGCTATCTCGTCCACCAGTTCCTCGCGCCGAACTCCAATGTCCGCGAGGACGAGTGGGGCGGTTCCGACGAGGGCCGTATCCGCTTCGCCGTCGAGGTCACGAAGGCGGTCGCCGCCGAGATCGGCGCGGCGAGGACCGGCATCCGGCTCTCCCCGGGCAACGCGTTCAACGACATCGACGAGCCGGACCCGGAGCCCACGTACACCGCGCTGGTCAAGGAGCTGGAACCGCTCGGGCTCGCCTATCTGCACCTCTCCGAGTGCTCCACCGAGACCCGGGAGCTGACCCTCGCCCTGCGCAAGCAGTTCTCCGGTGCCCTCGTGCTCAACCCGGCCACGGCACCGCACTCCACCGACCACGACGCGCTCGCGCTCATCGAGGACGGCACCGCCGACCTGGTCTCGTTCGGCACCCTGTTCCTGGCCAACCCCGACCTGCCCGCCCGCCTCAGGACCGCGGGCCCCTACAACACCCCCGACCGCGCCACCTTCTACGGCGGCGACGCCAAGGGCTACACGGACTACCCGGCCCTGCAAGGAGTCTGACGCACCGTCGGAGGGCCCGGAACCGCACACGACGCGGCACCGGGCCCACACCGGCCAACAGGCTCACCGTACGGGCGTGAAATCCCGCGCCCCGATGAACTCCGGCCGCCGCACCGGCGCCGAGAACGGCTCGACCGCCTCGTTCTCCACGCTGTTGAACACGAGGAACACATTGCTGCGCGGATACGGGGTGATGTTGTCGCCCGAGCCGTGCATGCAGTTGCAGTCGAACCAGGTCGCCGAGCCCGCCGCGCCCGTGAACAGGCGGATGCCGTGCAGATCCGCGAACGCCGTCAGCGCCTCGTCCGACGGGGTGCCCGCGTCCTGCATCTGGAGCGACCGCTTGTAGTTGTCCTCCGGTGTCGCGCCCGCGCAGCCGAGGAACGTCCGGTGCGAGCCCGGCATGATCATGAGGCCGCCGTTGGTGGCGAGGTTCTCGGTCAGCGCGATCGACACCGACACCGTCCGCATCCGCGGCAGCCCGTCCTCCGCGTGCCAGGTCTCGAAGTCCGAGTGCCAGTAGAAACCGGAGGCACCGAAACCGGGCTTCACATTGATCCGGGACTGATGCACGTACACGTCCGAGCCGAGGATCTGCCGGGCCCGGCCGACCACCCGCTCGTCCCGCACCAGCCGCGCGAACACCTCGCTGATCCGGTGCACCTCGAAGACGGAGCGGATCTCCTGGGACTTCGGCTCCACGATCGAGCGTTCGTCCGCGCGGACCGCCGGGTCGGCGATCAGCCGTTCCAACTCGGCGTGGTAGACGCTGACTTCATCGGGCCCGATCAACTGCTCGACAGGCAGGAACCCGTCCCGCTCGTACGCCGCCAGGTCGCCGGACGTGATCGGCCCCGGGGCGCCCGGCGCGCTCCAGACCACGGGGTCCCGGCGCGGTACGGACACCTCGGTGTCGCCCCGGCTCGGATACAGGTCGGTCGCCGACCCGGTCATGGCCGTCGTCGTCATCGTCGTCATACCTCCTCGGTCAGCAGCGGATAGACACCGTTCTCGTCGTGGTCCTCCCGTCCCGTCACGGGCGGGTTGAAGACGCACACGCACCGGAAGTCGGTGCGCGGGCGCAGGGTGTGCCGCTCATGGCCGTCGAGCAGATACATCGTGCCGGGCGAGATCCAGTGCTTCTCGCCGGTCTCCTCGTCGGTCAGTTCGGCCTCGCCCTCCACGCAGAGGACCGCCTCGATGTGGTTCGCGTACCACATCGACGTCTCCGTACCCGCGTACAGGACCGTCTCGTGCAGCGAGAAGCCCACGCGCTCCTTGGCGAGCACGATGCGCTTGCTCTCCCAGGTGCCGGAGCGGGACTTCACATGCCGGTCGGTGCCTTCGATGTCCTTGAACGATCGGACGATCACGGTGGTTCGACGCCTTCCTGTTGCTTAGGTCGCTTCTGTCGCTCGCTTTGTCGTTCTGTCGGTTCCGTCGTGGTGGGTCAGGCCGTTTCGCGGACCGCGCGGGTCAGGGTGCGCAGGCCCTCGTCCAACTCGTCGGGGGTGATGGTCAGGGCCGGCAGGAGCTTGACCACCTCACCTTCCGGGCCCGACGTCTCGATGAGCAGGCCCAGCTCGAAGGCGCGTCGCGCCACGGCGCCCGCGCGCTCCTTGTCGTGGAACTCGACGCCCCACACCAGGCCCCGGCCCCGGAACTCCTTGATCTCGGCGCGGTGTCCGTCGCTGAGCGCGCCCAGCGCCTCCTGGATCTGCTGGCCGCGCTCCAGGGTCTGCTTCTCCATCGCGGGCCCGTCCGACCAGTACGTCTCCAGGGCGGCGGCGGCCGTGACGAACGCCGGGTTGTTGCCGCGGAAGGTGCCGTTGTGCTCGCCCGGCTCCCAGATGTCCAGCTCCGGCTTGAACAGGCAGAGCGACATGGGCAGTCCGTAGCCGCTGATCGACTTGGACACCGTCACGATGTCCGGCACGATGCCCGCCTCCTCGAAGGAGAAGAAGGCGCCGGTACGGCCGCAGCCCATCTGGATGTCGTCGACGATCAGCAGCATGTCGCGGCGGGCGCACAGGTCGGCGAGCGAGCGCAGCCACTCCGGGCGCGCGACATTGATGCCGCCCTCGCCCTGTACGGTCTCCACGATGACGGCCGCCGGCTGGTTGAGCCCCGAGCCCTGGTCGCCGAGCAGCCGCTCGAACCAGAGGAAGTCCGGTACCTGCCCGTCGAGGTAGTTGTCGAACGGCATCGGCGTGCCGTGCACCAGCGGGATACCGGCGCCCGCCCGCTTGAACGCGTTGCCCGTGACGGCGAGCGAGCCGAGCGACATGCCGTGGAAGGCGTTCGTGAACGACACGATCGACTCCCGGCCCTTCACCTTCCGCGCCAGCTTCAGCGCCGACTCCACGGCGTTGGTGCCGGTCGGGCCCGGGAACATCACCTTGTACGGCAGGTCGCGCGGGCGCAGCACCAGATTCTGGAAGGACTCCAGGAAGGCGCGTTTCGCGGTGGTCGACATGTCGAGACCGTGGGTGACGCCGTCGCGTTCCAGGTAGTCGATGAGGGCGCGTTTGAGTACGGGGTTGTTGTGGCCGTAGTTGAGGGAGCCGGCCCCGGCGAAGAAGTCCAGGTAGGTGTGGCCGTCCTCGTCGTACATGCGGCTGCCCCGAGCACGGTCGAAGACGGTGGGCCAACCGCGGCAGTAGCTGCGCACCTCCGACTCCAGGGTCTCGAAGACGCTCAGGTCGGGCTGGGTGATGGTCACAGCATCTCTCCTGGGTTCAGTGGCCGAACGGGCCGATGCGGTACAGCACTTCGGGGTCGTGCGCGCCGTCGGGGAACACCCCGGCGCCGAACAGCACCTCACGGGCGACGGGGGCGCCGTGGCGCTCGGCGTACGAGGTGAACAGGCGCTCGGAGGCGGTGTTGCCGGGCGTGATGGTCGTCTCGACGGAGGTCAGCGCGGACTCGGCGGCGGCCTGGGAGGCGGCGACCCGGGCGGTGAGGCCGTCGAGGAGCGCGGCGGCCAGACCGCGCCCCCGGTGCGCCGCGTCGACGGCCACCTGCCACACGACGAGCGTCCCGGGGCGCGACGGCCGGATGTAGCCGGTGATGAAACCGACCGGCTCGTCATCGGCACCGCGTGCCACCACGGATGTCCCGGCGAAGTCGCGACACCACAGGAGATAGCTGTACGAGGAGTTGAGGTCGAGGGCCTTCGAGTCCCTGGCGATGCGCCAGATCGCTCCACCGTCGGCCACCTCCGGACGGTCGATCCGCAGGCCGTCCGGCATTTCCAGGAATTGCGCTTGCAGGTCTGCTTGGGCGGCGGTCATGCAGATTGAATTTACCGAGCAATTTCTTGGATTGCATCGGTGGTCGGGGTTACGTGCGGAGCGGTGCCGTGTTATCACGCGGGCGCGTGTGGACGCGCGAGAGGGCGGCAAAAAGCCCGCTTCATCCCGGATTTATGGGGCGAAACGGGCCTGATGTGTGATGGGTCACAAGAACGTAACTCCTGTGAGACCTACCGGAATTACGTCTCCGAGCGTTAGCGAAATCTTAGTGTTTAGCCTTCAGGAAACCGGGCAGGAGAATGCGGGAAGCTGCGCCGGAACCATTTCTTAATTCCCGCCGGGAGCTTGTTGATTCATGAATGCACGGAAAGTGAATACGGGGAGAGTTCCGTGTGGCACCCGGTGCCCGGCGTCTTGTGTCCTGCGTCCGGTGCCCGGCGTCCGCTTATCCGGCCAGGGCCTCGCCGAGCGCCGCCAGGCACGCGTCCACCGTCTCCGCCGTCGCGTCGGGACCGTAGTGATTGACGCGAATCATCTCCTTGCTCAACGCACCGCCACCCGCGACGAGCGGCAGCCCCGGGTGTGCGGCCAGCGCCCGCGCCACCACGTCCGACGCGTCCACACCCGCCGGTACCCGCAGGGTCGTCGCCACCGGCGCCGCGTCCCGCGCCTCGTACACATACGGCTCCAGACCGTTGCCCAGGGCGCGCGCGCCCGCGCGGGTCGCGGCGGCCACCGTCGCGTGCCGCGCCTCCACGGTGTCCAGGCCCACCGACTCGATCCGCTCCAGACAGGCGTCCAGCGCAAGCATCTCCAACTGCGCCGGCGCGTGCGGCAGCGCCTTGCGGCCCGCGTCGATCCACCGCTCCTTCCAGTCCAGGAGCGACAGGTAGGAGCGGCGCGGCGCCGTCGGGTTGGCGGCCATGCGCCGCCAGGCCCGCTCGCTCACCGACACCGCCGAGACGCCCGCCGGGCCGCCCATCGCCTTCTGTGCGCCGATCACGCACAGGTCCACGCCCCACGCGTCCGGCAGCAGCGGCTCCGCGGCCACCGACGCGACCGCGTCCAGCATGAACAGGGCGCCGTGTGCGCGTACCACCGCACCGATCTCCGCGACCGGGTTCGTGTTGCCCGTCGCCGCCTCCGCGTGCACCAGCGAGACGAAGTCGATCTCCGGGTGCTCGCTCAGGGCCTGCCCGATCTGCTCCGCCGTGACCGCCGTGTGGAACGGCACCGCCAGATCGATCACCGTCGCGCCGCAGTCCCGAAGCCAGCCGCCGAAGGTCTGCCCGTACGGACCCGTGATCACGTTCAGCGCCGTCGTCCCCGGGCCCGCCGCGCCCCGGATGCAGCCCTCCAGCGGCAACAGGGCCTCGCCCTGCGTGATCACGACGTCCTGCGAGGGGGCGAGCAGGCGCGCCACGCGCTGCTCGATCGCGGCGAAACCGGCGGCGGTCAGCGGCGGCAGGTCGAGGAAGTCGAGGAAGGGGTGGCGGCTCACGGCGGTGCTCTCTTCGGTTCGGTCGGGCCCCCGGGTCGGTCGGGTTCCCGGAGGGGTGGGTGGGGCGCATCGAGCGTAACCGTCGGCCTGGCTGATACCCCACCTATGTTTGGTTTGAGGTACCCAAAGATTTCCTTATAATCGAAGCCCCACTCACGCCCCCACTCACGCCCCCCACTCCTCAGGAGGCTCCCCTTGAACACGACGGTCCTCGGCCGCCGGGCCCGTATCTCGACCGCCGCCGCCGTGGCAGCGGGCGCCGTCCTCCTCGCCGGCTGCTCATCCGGCGACGGCGACAAGGCGTCCACCGCGAACGGCGTTCCGGTCGTCAAGGCGGGTCAGCTCACCACCTGCACGCACCTCCCGTACCCGCCGTTCCAGTCCGAGGTGAACGGCAAGGTCGACGGGTTCGACGTCGCCCTCGTCGACCTCGTCGCCAAGGATCTCGGCGTCAAGCAGGAGATCGTCGACACCCCGTTCGAAAACTTCAAGACGGGCGCCTTCCTCAACTCCGGGCAGTGCGATCTCGCCGCCGCGGGCATGACCATCACCGACGAGCGCAAGAAGAACGTCGACTTCTCCGAGCCGTACTTCGACGCCACGCAGGCCGTACTCGCCGACAAGAAGGCCGGTGTCGCCTCGCTCGCCGACCTCAAGTCGAAGGGGAAGAAGCTCGGCTCGCAGGCCCAGACGACCGGCGAGGAGTACGCGCGCGGGAAGGGCTTCGACCCGATCTCCTTCGAAAGCTCCGACGCCGTGCTCAACGGCCTGCGCACCGGCCAGGTCGACGCCGTCGTCATCGACTACCCCGTCGTCCAGGGCTGGCTCAAGGACAAGGCCAACTCCGGCGCCTTCGAGATCGTGGACAACCTCGACACCGGTGAGCAGTACGGCTTCACGGTGAAGAAGGGCAACACCAAGCTCCTCGCCGCGGTCGACAAGGCCCTCGCGGACGCCAAGGCGGACGGCACGTACAAGAAGCTCTACGAGCAGTGGATCGGCCCCTACACGCCCGGCGGGACGTCCGGCGCGTCGCCCTCCGCCTCATGAGCGCGGCCGAACCGGGCACCCCTCTGCCGGACGCCCCCGTGCCGGACGCCCCGGCGCCCGAGAAGCGGCGCGCGCCGTCCCCCGGCACCCCCACCCGCTCCGGGCTCAGCAAGCGGCAGCGGCGCGCGCTGTCCCAGGGCATCCAGTACGCGGTGTTCGCCGCCGTCGTCATCGCCCTCGGCGCCACCGCGGACTGGGGGCGCCTGGCGAACCAGTTCGCGCAGACCGACCTCGCGAAACAGCTGTTCCCGGACATCATCACGACGGCTCTGCGCAACACCGTCCTGTACACGTTGTCCGGGTTCCTCTTCGGGCTCGTCCTCGGCGTCGTCGTCGCCCTGATGCGGCTCTCGTCGGTCGGCCCCTACCGCTGGGTCGCCGGGATCTACATCGAGATCTTCCGCGGACTGCCCGCCCTGCTGATCTTCATCTTCGTCGGCGTCGCCGTACCGCTGGCCTTCCCCGGCACCGAGATCCCCGGCGGCACCTACGGCAAGGTCGCGCTCGCGCTCGGACTCGTCTCCGCCGCGTACATGGCCGAGACGATCCGGGCCGGTATCCAGGCCGTGCCCAAGGGGCAGTTGGAGGCGGCCCGTTCGCTGGGGTTCTCGCACACCCGCGCCATGGTGTCGATCGTGATCCCGCAGGCGTTCCGTATCGTGATCCCGCCGCTCACCAACGAGCTGGTGCTCCTCTTCAAGGACTCCTCGCTCGTGCTGTTCCTCGGCGTCACGCTCCAGGAGCGCGAACTCACCAAGTTCGGCCGCGACCTCGCCAGCGAGACCGCCAACTCGACCCCGATCCTCGTCGCCGGGCTCTGCTACCTGCTGGTGACGGTGCCGCTCGGCTTCGTCGTCCGCCGACTCGAAGCGCGTGCCGCGGAGGCCCGATGAGTACGACCCCGGAACCCGAAATCCTGGTCCGGTCCCTGCACAAGTCCTTCGGCGCCAACCATGTCCTGCGCGGCATCGACCTGGAGATCGCCCCCGGCGAGGTCGTCTGCGTCATCGGACCCTCCGGCTCCGGCAAGTCCACGCTGCTGCGCTGCGTCAATCTGCTGGAGACGCCCAGCGAGGGGCAGGTCTTCGTCGGCGGCAGCGAAGTCACGCACCCCGACGTCGACATCGATGCCGTGCGGCGCCGGATCGGCATGGTCTTCCAGCAGTTCAACCTCTTCCCGCACCTGTCCGTGACCGAGAACCTCACGTTGCCGCAGCGGCGGGTCCTGGGGCGGGGCAAGACGGAGGCGGCGGCCGTCGCCTCCGACAACCTGCGGCGCGTGGGGCTCTCCGACAAGGCCACCGCGTATCCCGCCGCGCTCTCGGGCGGTCAGCAGCAGCGCGTCGCCATCGCCCGCGCGCTCGCGATGGGCCCCGAGGTGATGCTCTTCGACGAGCCGACGTCGGCGCTCGACCCCGAACTCGTCGGTGACGTACTCGCCGTGATGCGGATGCTCGCCGACGAGGGCATGACCATGATGGTCGTCACTCACGAGATGAGCTTCGCCCGCGAGGTCGCCGACCGGGTGGTCTTCATGGACGAGGGCGTCATCGTGGAACAGGGCACCCCGGCCCAGGTCATCGGCGCCCCCGAACACCCCCGCACGCAGGACTTCCTGTCCCGGGTCCTGAATCCGACGACAGCACAGGGGCCTCCGGCCGGGGAATCCTGAACGGGCCGGTACCGGCGGGCTTCGTCCGGGGCGATGTTCAGGGCGATGGGCAGGGCTGTCTACGGGACGTCGCTCACCGGTCGGTCACCCGGGCGAGGCGCCGGTCCAGTTCGCTGTCGAGGTCCTGCTTCTCGGCGGCGGTCGGCGCGTAGCCGTTCCACTCGCGCAACACGGTCAGGGCCTTCTCGGCCGGCTGCTCCCCGGCCTCCTCAGGGTCAGGGGCATTGGCATCGGGCACAGGCGTCACTCCTTTCCCTCTGAAGGCTACGTACCTTTGAGGCTCGTCCGAACCGAAACCACTGGCGGGCTTCGGTCGCCGCCGATAGGCATGGGGCCATGAGTGAAGAAACCGTCGGGGTGGATGAGGATCGCGGCGGTCGCGGCGGAGGCGTTCCCTGGGTTCCCGGTCTCGTGAATCTCGGCATCGGCGTGCCCGCGGTCCTGCCGCTGTACCTGGTGTGGTGGCTGCTGACCAAGTACCTGCCGATGGACTGCCGGAGCTTCGCGGAAGCGGCCCGGCCCGACACGGTCAACTGCAACTACACCACGCTCGACCACTCGGGTGTCGTGATGTTCCTGGCGGTCGTTACCGGAGGGCTGCTGCTGGCGGTGGCGCTCGTCGTGAATGTGGTTCTGCCCCGGCGACGCGGCCGGCGGCCGGCCCCCTGGCTCGGCACGGCGGTACTGATCCCGGTCCCGTTTGCGGTGCTCATGTGGCTGGCGTGATCCACGGGGTTCCCGGTGGCGGTGCGAAAGGGGCCGGGGGCTCGTATCGGGCTCGGGGCCCTACGGCCTAGGGTTTCCGTATGGGTGATCGCGCGGTGCTGCACGTGAAGGGGCGGGTGCTCGTCGGGCCCGAGGACGTCCGGGACGAGCTGTGGGTCGTCGGCGGGCGGGTGACGTACGACCGGCCGGCCGGTGCCCGCGACGTGACCACCGTCGAGGGCTGGGCGCTGCCCGGTCTGGTCGACGCGCACTGCCATGTCGGCCTCGACGCCCACGGCCCGGTCTCCGCCGACGTCGCCGAGAAGCAGGCCCTCACCGACCGCGATGTCGGCGCGCTGCTCCTGCGCGACGCCGGTTCCCCGTCCGACACCCGCTGGATCGACGACCGCGAAGACCTCCCGAAGATCATCAGGGCGGGCCGGCACATCGCCCGTACCCGCCGTTACATTCGTAACTACGCCCACGAGATCGAGCCGGCCGACCTCGTCGCGTACGTCGCCCAGGAGGCCCGGCGGGGCGACGGCTGGGTCAAGCTCGTCGGCGACTGGATCGACCGGGACGCCGGGGACCTCACCGCCTGCTGGCCGCGCGGAGCCGTCGAGGCGGCCATCGCCGAGGCCCACCGGCTCGGTGCCCGCGTCACCGCGCACTGCTTCGCCGAGGACTCCCTGCGGGACCTCGTCGAGGCGGGCATCGACTGCGTCGAGCACGCCACCGGCCTCACCGAGGACACGATCCCGCTCTTCGCCGCACACGGCGTCGCCATCGTGCCGACGCTCGTCAACATCGCCACGTTCCCCGCCCTCGCGGACGGCGGCGAGTCCAAGTTCCCCCGCTGGTCGGCCCATATGCGCCGACTGCACGAGCGCCGCTACGACACCGTCCGCGCGGCCTACGACGCCGGAGTGCCCGTCTACGCCGGTACGGACGCGGGCGGCGGGCTCGCCCACGGTCTGGTCGGCGGTGAGGTCGCCGAACTCGTCACCGCAGGGCTGCCCGCCGTCGACGCGCTCTCCGCCGCCGTCTGGGGCGCCCGCGCATGGCTCGGCCGCCCCGGGCTCGTGGAGGGCGCCCCGGCCGACCTCGTCGTGTACGGGACGGACCCGCGTGCGGACGTACGGGTCCTGACGGCGCCGCGACGCATCGTGCTGAACGGCCGGATCGTCGGCTGACCTGCGGCCGGGGCGCCGGGTTGACGGGGCGTTACGTGCGCGTACGGCGATTCGTTGAACACCTCCGGCGCACGGCCGGCGCACTCCCGTTCCGTCAACCGGCGCACTCCGCAAGGGCACTTCGCCGTACGTGAACCGGGTGACCTGAGGGAACGCGCGTGCCGGAATATTCAAACAAAGGCTCGGAAACATCACTTTGGGGTGAACTCACGTCAGGTCGCTGACCGTTCACTCTCCGTGCGTAATTATTCCGGGAACGACGTCGTCGGGTGACCGCCTTGGTCCCCGTTCGACGCGGTCCCCGATGACGTCGTGTCTCTTCCGATGTCTCTTGTGGGGGTCCCACCACCTTGAACAGCAACGCCTTCCGCCTGCCCGCACGCCGACTCGCCGCCACCACGGCCGCCACGGTGCTCGTCGCCGGGCCCGCGGTCCTCGCCGGCGCCGGCAGTGCCCACGCCACCGGCGACCAGGGCCGGGCGAGCGCCGTCGTGCTCCGCACCGGGCTCGACGTCTCCCTGCTCAACAAGACCGTGAACGTGCCGCTGGCCGTCACCCTGAACGAGGTCCACGCGCCCGCGAACGCCGACAAGACCGCGCTGACCGTCCAGTTGGACGGTGTCGAGGGCGGCAAGCCGTTCAGCGTGCTGCGCGCCGACGTCGCCCAGGCCAAGGCGACCGTGGACAAGAAGAAGGCCGAGGGGTACACGAATCTCGCGCACGCCAAGATCCACCTCCCCGGGCTTCCGCTGCTCTCCCTGATCGAGGTCCAGGAGGTCACGTCCAGGGCGGTCTGCGAGGCGGGCCGGAAGCCGGTCGCCGAGTCGAACGTGCTCGGACCCGTCACCGTGCTCGGCAAGAAGATCACCCTCTCCGCGGGCGGCACCACCGAGGTCAAGGTGCCGGGCGTGGGCGAGGTCCGCCTCGACCTGTCCAAGACGGAGACGACGTCCCGTACGGCTGCCGCGTCCGCGCTGGAGCTGAAGGTGTCCGTGAACCCGCTCAAGCTGAACGTGGCCGAGGTCGAGGGGACGGTCACCCTCGCGGGCGCCACGTGTGAGGCTCCGCCGGCCGGGGCGAAGACGGACCCGACGCCGACCTCGACTCCGACATCGAAGCCCGCGCCGGAGCCGGCCGTCGACAAGCCGGCCGAGGAGAAGCCGGAGGTGAAGCCGCAGGGCGGCACCGGGGAGAACCTCGCGGAGACCGGGGGCAGTTCGGCGACGCCGTACATCGCGGGCGGGGCGATTGTCCTGTTGGGCGGGGGTGCCGGGGCTGTCGCCCTTGCGCGGCGGGCCCGCCGGGGGTGACGGTCGTGATACCGGGGTGACTGGTCCGCCCCTGCGGGGCGGATGGCGGCGGTGCGGGGGCCGGGGGGCGCCGCCTTTCCCGGGACGGCGGGTCCTTCCGTGACTTGCGGTGAGTGATGACCGCCGGTCAGGGGGCGGCGGGGGTGCTCGCCGTTGCGGCGGATTTGAAACATCCGCCTGCGGCGGGAGAAGGGCCCGTCCGGGGCGGGGGGCTCTGTCTGCGGCGGGAGGAGCCTTGTCTCCGCCGGGACAACGCATCCACTGCGGCGGGACAAGCTCTCTCCGTGGCGGGAGGAGCCTTGTCCGTGGTGCGGGAGTCTCCGTCCGGGGTCGAACCCGTCCGCCGGGCGGCTGTCGGCGTTCGTTTCCTTTGGCGTCGGCGAGGTTTCCTTCCGGCGTGGGGGTGGCTGTCAGGGCTCCGTTGTCGCTTGGGTCAGGGCCTGGAGGAAGTTCGTGGTGGTTGTCGGGGGGCGGACCGCCAGTCTCAGGTAGGTCTCGTTCAGGCCCGGGAACGTGTCGCCTCGGCGGACCGCGTAGCCCGCCTCTCTCAGGCGGGTGCGGAGCTTCGTCGCCTCGGGGTGGGTCAGGAGGACGAAGGGGGCCTCCGGGTGGGCCGCCACTCGGAGGCCCGTGGGGGCGAGGCGGGCCAGGCCCGTGAGCAACACCTCGCGGTCGCGGACCACTTGGTCCGCGCACCGCGCCGCCTCGGCCAGGGCCCCGCCCCCGACACACGCCTCGGCCGCCACCAGCGCCGGCGACGACACCGGCCACAACGGCTGCGCCCGCTCCAGCGCGGCGATCGTCTCCGGCGCCGCCAGCACGTACCCGATCCGCAGCCCGGCCAGCCCCCACGTCTTCGTCAGGCTGCGCAGGACGATCAGGCCGGGGACGTCCAGGCGCCCGGCCAGGGACTCCCGTTCACCCGGTACCGCGTCCATGAACGCCTCGTCCACGACCACCGTCCGCCCGGGGCGGGCCAGTTCGGTGATGAGCGACGCCGGGTGCAGGACCGATGTCGGGTTCGTAGGGTTGCCGATCATCACCAGGTCGGCGTCCTCGGGGACGAGGGCCGGGTCGAGCCGGAATCCGTCCTCCGGGCGCAGCAGCACCCGCCCCACCTCATGCCCCGCGTCCCGCAACGCGGCCTCCGGCTCGGTGAACTGCGGATGCACGACCACCGGCCGTACCACCTTCAGCGCCCGCGCGAGCAGGACGAACGCCTCGGCGGCCCCGGCCGTCAACAGCACCCGTTCCGCAGGTAGTCCGTGCCGTGCCGCCACCGCCGCCCGCGCCGCACGCCCGTCCGGATAGGCCGCGAGCCCCACGAGGGACGCCGCGATCCGGTCCCGCAGCCAGGCCGGGGGAGTGTCCGTACGGACGTTCACCGCGAGGTCCACGAGGTTGCGCCCGTCGTCGCGGACCTCCGCGTCCCCGTGGTGCCGCAGATCCGGCCCGCCCGCCGAGCCCCCTTCCCCCTCAGTGCGCATGCGCATGATGCCCGTGCCCGTGCCCATGTCCGTGGTGGCCGTCGTCGTCCGGGTGGAAGTGGGGCTGCTGCGGGAGCCCCACCTTGTCCTCGAAACCCGGCAGCGCGATCCGGTACACGCACGCGTCGCAGTTCATCCGCACCTGACCGCGCGCGGCCTCCTCGTACCGCTCCATCACCAGGTCCAGCAGCTCCGGCTCCGGACCGATCACCTCGGCCGACCGCACCTCGACCCCGGGATGCGCCGCCGCCCAGTCCGCCGTCTGCCGCCGCACCCGCTCCGGCAGGACGCCCGTGAACAGGAAGTACGGCAGCACCACGATCCGGCGTGCGCCCAGCTTCACGCAGCGCTCCAGGCCCGACGGCACATCGGGCGCAGCCAGCGACACGAACGCCGTCTCCACGCCCGCGTACCCCCGCCCCTCCCACAACAGCCGCGCCGCCTTGAGGACTTCGGCGTTGGCGTCCGGGTCCGTCGACCCGCGCCCCACCAGGAGCACCGTGGTCCCGGAGCGGTCCACCGCCTCGCCGTTCGCGCCGCCCAGCGCCTCGTCGACGCGGCGTTCGAGGACGCGCAGCAGCGCGGGGTGCGGACCGAGCGGACGGCCGTAGGTGTACGAGATCCCGGGGTGCCGTTCCTTCTCGCGGGCCAGCGCCGCCGGAATGTCCCCCTTCGCGTGCCCGGCCGACACCAGCATCAGCGGTACGGCCGCGAACCGCCGTACCCCCTGCTCCACCAGCTCGGCCACCGCCTCGCCCAGCGGCGGCGGCGACAGTTCGATGAAGCCGCCGGCGACGGGCAGCCCTGGGTTCCGGCGCCCCAGCTCCCGGACGAACGCGCGGAACGCCTCGGCGCCCCCCTCGTCCCGGGTGCCGTGTCCGGCGATGAGCAGTGCGGGGCGGGGGGTGGTCACGATTTCTCCTCCAGAGCGGATACGGAAACGGGGTGGTACAGAAGGGCGTTGAGGGCAGCAGCGGCCACCGCCGAGCCGCCCTTCTCGGAGACATTGCTGACGGCGGGCAGCCCGCTCGCCCGCAGCGCCGCCTTCGACTCGGCCGCGCCGACGAACCCGACCGGCAGCCCGATCACCAGCGCGGGCGCGGCGTCCAGCGTGAGCAGCTCCTCCAGGGCGGTCGGCGCGCAGCCGATCACCCAGAGCGCGCCGGGCCCGACCTCCTCGTACGCCAGCCGCACCGCGTGCGCGGACCGGGTCAGCCCCGGGCCCGCCACGGCATCCTTCAGCCGGCACACGGTGGATCGGCGGGTGATCCCGGCGGCGACCATCTCGACGTCCACGACGACGGGCGCCCCCGCGTGCAGCGCGGTGTGCGCCGGGCGGAGCGTGTCCTCGTCGAGGACGAGGTCGGCCGCGTAGTCGAGGTCGGCGGCGGAGTGGATGACGCGCTCGACCACGGCCCGGGTCAGCGGCGGCAGCCCTGTGGTGTCGAGGCGGGCCCGCAGCCGCCGGAAGGACTCCTGCTCGATGGGGTGCACGACCCGGTTCTCGGTCCCGGTCACTTCGGCTCCTCCTGCCAGCGGTAGCCGCGCGGCGTGACCATACGGCCCGCGATCTCCCGGGTCGCCGTGTTGCCGACGGTCACCACGGTCATCATGTCGACACTCCTGACGGCCTCCGGACCGAGCCCGGCGAGCGTCGTCACCCGCGTCGACCCGTCCGGACGCGAGGCGTTGCGGACGACCCCGACGGGCGTCGTCGGCGCCCGGTGCTCGGCGAGGATGCCCAGCGCCTTCGGCAACTGCCAGTCCCGGCCCCGGCTGCGCGGGTTGTAGAAGGTGACCACGAGATCGGACTCGGCGGCGGCCCGCACCCGCCGCTCGATCACCTCCCACGGGGTGTGCAGGTCGGAGAGGCTGATCGACACATGGTCGTGGCCGAGCGGCGCCCCGAGCAGCGCGCCCGCCGCGAGCGCCGCCGTCACCCCCGGCACCCCGACCACGTCGATGTCGTCGGACGCCTCGGCGAGCGCCGGCGACGCCATCGCGTACACACCCGCGTCCCCGCTGCCGATCAGCGCCACCGCGTGCCCCGCGCGCGCCTCGGCGACGGCGGTACGGGCCCGTTCCTCCTCGGCGCCGAGCCCCGACTCCAGGACCCGCGTACCGGGCCGCAGCAGATCCCGGATCTGGTCCACGTACTGGTCGAGGCCCACCAGGACCGACGCCCGGCGCAGTTCGTCCTTCGCGCGCGGTGTCAGCAGATCCCGCGCGCCGGGCCCGAGCCCGACCACGGCGAGCCGCCCCCGCGCCGCCCGCCGCACCACCGCGCACGTCGCCATCGCGGCCGAACCGTCCGTCCGCACCGACTTCCGCTTCGGTACGAGGAGTTCACCGCCGCCGATCAGCGCGGCGGCCTCGGCCACGGACGGGGTGCCGACGGCGGCGAGCGGCGCGTCCGACGGATTCGGCACGTCCACGCCCGCCAACTCCCCGGCGGAGTACGTCAGCAGGGGCACTCCGAGGAGCGCGGCGGCCCCCGTGATCCCCGGCTCGTCCGCCTTCGCGTCGACCGTGGCCAGCGCGGCGAGGGAGCGGGCGGACAGCCCGGCGTCCCGGAGCGCGTCGCGCACCAGCCCCGCGACCTCGTCCACGGACACGCCCCGGGAGCCGCCGACCCCGGCGACCAGGGACGGGGGACGCAGCACGACCTCGCCGTCCGCCGACGGGACCAGCCGGTCGGTGACCCGTACGACGGCGGCCCCGGTAACCGGTTCACCGGCCGTGAACGGCAGTACGCTCGTGAACGGCAGTGCGGGCAGTGGCCAGGACACCTCCGCCACCAGCCCCACCGGCTCCCCGTCGAGCAGCGCCCGGGACACCCCGGCGACATCGCCCTCGTACGGAATCCCCAGCGTGTCCAGGCCCGGGATGCCCGCCGCGTCCGTCGCCGTCGTCACCACGGGCCGCGCCCCGAGCACGTCCGCGACCTCCCGCGCCAGCGCGTTGGCGCCGCCCTCGTGACCGCCGACGAGGGACACCGCGAACTGCCCGGCCTCGTCCACGCACACCACACCGGGGTCGGTCGCCTTGTCGGACAGCAGCGGGGCGAGGATCCGGACCACCGCGCCCGTCGCGAGACAGCACACCACCTGCTCGCACTCGCCGAACGCCCGCCGAACGGCGTCCGCCACGGGACCCTCGTACACCCGGGTCCTGCCGGGCCACGCGGTCGCCAGCCGGTCGCGGGCCAGGGCGCCCGCCCCGGTCGCGGAGATCAGGCCGATCACTTGTTCTCTCCTCGCAAAGACGGCGTGGGGCGGGTGCCCCACAGCAGGAAGACGGGGTTGGCGGCGGCGAGCCGGGTGACGTCCCCGGGCAGGGGCGCGAGCCGGGACGACTGGAGCAGCACGCCGTCGCACGAGTAACCGGCGCCGGTCAGCGCCGCGCGTGCGGCCGGTACCCGGTCGAGCGCGGCCATCGCGACCACCACCGCGCGCCGCGCCCGCCGCGCGCACGCCGTGACGATCGCCGGCAGCTCGGCGCCCCCGCCGCCGATGAACACGGCGTCCGGCTCGGGGAGTTCGGACAGGACGGCGGGCGCCGAGCCGTGCACGGCCCGTACGGACACGCCGTGCGCGTCGGCGTTGGCGCGGATACGGGCGATCCCGTCCGCGCTCCTCTCCACGGCGACGGCCGCCGCGCCGAACCGCGCGCACTCCACGGCCACCGACCCTGAGCCCGCGCCCACGTCCCACACCAGGTCGCCGGTGCGGGGGCCGAGCCGGGCCAGCGCGAGGGCCCGTACCTCGAACTTCGTGATCATCGAGTCGCGGTGCGCGAACGCGTCCTCCTCCAGGGCCCAGCGGTCGGGTCCGGGGCGGGGGCCCGCGATGGTCACGGGGCCGGATGCGGAACCGGCCGCCGGGCCAGGCTCGGGGAGGGCCGCGTCCAGGCACAGGACCACGCTGACCGCCGTGCCCCAGTCGCGCGCGGCGGCCTCGGCGGGGGTCACCCGCTCCATGGACTCGTGCGCGGGGTCGCCCAGGGCGCGCGCCACGATGAGGGTGCGGTCCGTCGTCCCGTCCGCCAGTGCGGCGCCGAGTTCGGCGGGGCCCGCGCCGGGACCGGTGAGTACGGCGACCTTGGGGTGCGCCCGGCACACGTTCACCGCCGTGCGCGGGTCGCGCCCGTGCGCGCTGACGACCACCGCGTCGGCCCACTCCAACCCGGCCCGCGCGAACGCCCAGGCCACCGACGACACTCCGGCCCGCACGTCCAGCGCCCCGGACCCGAACCGCTCCGCGAGCACCCGCACGATCCCGAAGAACCCGGGGTCCCCCGACGCGAGCACCACGATCCGGCCCCGCCCCTCCGCATCGGCGGTACGCCGGGCCTCGATGGCGTCGAGCGCGGGGGCGAGCGGACCGAGCACGATCCGTTCCGTACCGTCGGCGAGTCCGGCCGCTTCGAGGTGGCGGCGCGCGCCGACGACGAGGCCCGCGCCGGCCAGCGCGGCCCGCGCGTCCGGGGGGAGCGGTGCGCCCGTGCCCGTACCGATGACCGTGATCATGATCCGGACGGCTCCGCCCTTACGTCGGGTTCCTGGCGTGCGTCCCGCTCGGCCCGCTCCGCGCGCAGCCGGGCCCGCGCCCCGGGCTCGGCCCGGCGGAAGCCGTGGAAGTGCCCCGGGTGGTAGAGGTGGGAACGGGTGCCGTGTGCGGCGAGCGCCGGACCCACCAGGAACAAGGTGTGCTTCCACAGCCGGTGTTCCTTGACGGTCTCCTCCAGCGTGCCGACCGTGCACGTCACGATCAGCTCCTCCGGCCAGGTCGCCTGGTACGCGACCACGACCGGCGTCGACTCCGGATACCCGCCCTCCAGCAGTTCCCTGACGAGCTGGCCGCTGCGCGCCGCCGACAGGAACAGCGCCATCGTCGTGCCGTGCCGCGCGAACTCCCGTACCTCCTCGCCCGGCGGCATCGGCGTCTTGCCGCCGCCGAGCCGGGTGAGGATCACCGACTGCGCGACCTCCGGGATCGTCAGCTCCCGCCGCGCGAGCGCCGCGACCGCCGAGAACGACGAGACCCCGGGGACCACCTCGGTGGCCACCCCGATCTCCGCGCACCGGTCGAGCTGCTCCTGCGTGCCGCCCCACAGCGCCGGGTCGCCCGAGTGGACCCGGGCGACCTTCAGACCGTCCGCCGCCGCGCGCGCGTACACCGCGACGACGTCTTCCAGGGACATCGCCGCCGAGTCCAGGATCTCGGCGCCCCCGCGCGCGTGGTCGAGGACTTCTGCCTGTACGAGGCTCGCCGCCCAGATGACGATGTCCGCGTCGGCGATGGCGCGCGCCGCGCGGAAGGTGAGGAGGTCGGCGGCGCCCGGTCCTGCGCCGACGAAGGTCACCTTGCCGGTTGCCTCAGGGGTGGGCGGGGTGGCCTCGTCGGTGACCTTGTCGGTGGTCGCTTCGGTGGCCTTGTCGGTGGTCGCTTCGGCCATGGGAGGTTCCTCTCGGGGGTGGTGCGGGTGGGCGGTGCGGGTGGTCAGGGGGACTTGTGCGTGCGCGGGGGCGGGCGATGGGCTAGCAAGGGACCATGGCCGTGCTCGTGGCGCTGGGATCGTTCGTGATGACGCTGGTCGGCGGCTGGACGGCCCAGCACGTGTCCGACCGGCGCCATCTGGTGCTCGGATTCGCCGGCGGACTGATGCTCGGCGTGGTCGGCTTCGATCTGCTGCCGGAGGCGATGGAAGGCGCGCCCGAGCGGATCTACGGTGTCCCCGCCGCACTGCTGCTGTTCGTCGGCGGCTTCCTCGTCGCGCACATCCTGGAACGGCTGCTGGCGCTGCGTCAGGCCGAACACGGGGCCCATCAGCCGGGCCAGGTGCCGCAGGTCGGCATGGGCGCGGCCTCCGCGATGGTCGGCCACAGCATGGCCGACGGGGTCGCGATCGGGGCGTCGTTCCAGGTCGACAGCGCCATGGGGCTGACCGTCGCGCTCGCCGTCATCACCCATGACTTCGCGGACGGCTTCAACACGTACACCGTCACGCGCGCCTACGGGAACGCCGACCGCAAGGCGCTCCTGATGCTGTTCGCCGATGCCTGCGCACCCGTCGTCGGCGCGGCGTCGACGCTGTTCTTCACCATTCCGGCGCAAGCCCTCGCCTGCTATCTCGGCTTCTTCGGCGGCGCCCTGCTCTACATCGCGGCGGCCGAGATCCTGCCGGAGGCCAGCCATCGCCATCCTGCACGCTCGACGCTGTTGTGCACGGTCGCCGGGGCGGTGCTGATGTGGGTGGTGATCGGGACGGCCGTGGACTGACAGCCCCCGGTCGGCGGCGGGGCGGGTCACAGTTTTCCCCCGCGCCCGCCATCGCGCCGGGCCGGTGCGATCAGCGTCGACAGATACGGCAGCGGTCCGTCGTCCGTCAGCTCGGCGGCGGGGCGTATCGACTCGCCGGGCAGCCCGAGCGCGGACCCCCACACCGCGTCGCCGGTCCGCCCGGTCTCCCGCAGCGCGGCGGCCACCTCACCCGCGAGCCGCCCGAACTTGTACGCCACGACCGTGCCCGGACCCGCCAGCGCGTCCTTCAGCACCCCCGCGCCCGCCGTCACCGGCACCAGCGTCAGCGGCTCGGTGCCCTCGGTCAGGACGGCACCGCTGCGCGCGGCGAGGTCCTGCATGGCCGTGATCCCGGGGACCGTCTCGACCACGGTCCCGGGCACCAACGCGCCCACGGTCTGCGCGAGATACGTGAACGTCGAGTACACATTCGGGTCCCCGATCGTCGCGAACGCCACCACCGGGTGCGCCCGCAACAGCTCCGCCACGCGCCCGCCCGCCGCGTCCCACGCCGCCTCACGGCGCGCCCGGTCCGACCGCTCGTTCAGCGCGAACACCACCCGCACGACGCGCTCCGCCGGTACGTAGTGCAGTACGGTCGCCTCGGCCCGGCCGGGTTCACCGCCGTCCGTGCCGTCCGCCGACGCCATCACGGGCACCACGACGACATCGGCGTCCCGCAGCGCGTTCACGCCTTTGACGGTCACCAACTCGGGGTCGCCGGGCCCCATGCCGACGCCGATCAGCCGACCGCCGCCGCCCGTCATGACACTCCCGCTGTTCCCGTCGCTCATGACTGCGCGCACCTCTCCACGAACCGGCGGGCGACACCGGGCTCGGCGGCCCAGTGCGTGTGCAGATAACTCGCGTGCACACCCCGTTGTACGAATCCCTCGACGCGCCGTTCGGGTGCGCGGACCCCCCACGCGGGCGCCGCGCCGGCGCCCGGTTCGATCACGGTGCGGTGGAACTCGTGCCCCCGCATCCGTGTCCCGGCCGGCGCGAGCACGCTGTCGGACACGGCGACCGCGTCCCGGTACCCGAGCGTCAGCCGATCCGACATCCGTGCGTCCGCGTCCAGCACCCCGCACATGGGGCTGCCGTCCAGGGACCGCGCGAGATACAGCAGCCCGGCACACTCGGCGGCCACCGGGGCGCCCGAACGCGCCAGCTCCCCGACTGCCTTCCGCAGCGGTTCGTTGGCGGCCAGCTCCCCCGCGTACACCTCGGGGAACCCGCCCCCGATCACCACCCCCCGCGTCCCCTCGGGAAGCGCCTCGTCCCGCAACGGATCGAACACGACGACCTTGGCCCCGGCGGCGGTCAACAGCTCGGTGTGCTCGGCGTAGAGGAAGGAGAAGGCGGGGCCTGCGGCGACGGCGACGACGGGGCGGTGAGCGGGGGCGGGGGCATTTTCAGCCCCTCCGGCGTTTGAGGAGCCGGCGGAGCCAAATGGAGCCCCTCGGGCGACTGACGAGCCGGCGGAGCCAATTGCGGAGTCTTGGTTGGCTGATGAGCCGGCGGAGCCAAAACCAGCCCCTCCGGCGTTTGAGGAGCGGGGGTCCGGGGGCGGAGCCCCCTGGGGGTGCCACGGGTCGACGGCAAGCGGAGGCGCCGCGTCAGCGAGGGCCAGCAGAGAATCCAAGTCGCACCCCTGACGAACCAGCGCCCCCATCCCCGTAACAGACTCAACCGCCGAGACACGCCTCTCCGCGACGGGGACGAGCCCGAGGTGGCGGGAGGGCGAGACGACCTCCGGCGCGCGCCGGAGCACACCCAGCACCGGCACCCCGGACTCGTCCAACGCCGCCCGCAAAAGGGCTTCGTGACGGTCGGACCCCACCTTGTTGAGGATCACCCCGCCGATCCGTACCTCCGGGTCCCAGGAGGCGAAACCGTGCACCAGGGCGGCCACCGACCGGGACTGGGACGACGCGTCCACGACGAGCACCACCGGTGCCCGCAGCAGCTTCGCGACCTGCGCGGTGGACGCCAGCTCGCCCTGCCCCGACGCACCGTCGAACAGGCCCATCACGCCCTCGATCACGGCGAGTCGGGCACCCCGCGCGCCGTGCGCGAAGAGCGGGGCGATCAGGTCGGGACCGCACAGGTAGGCGTCCAGATTGCGGCCGGGCCGGCCCGTCGCGAGCGCGTGATAGCCCGGGTCGATGTAGTCGGGCCCCACCTTGTGCGGCGACACCCGCAGCCCGCGCTCCGTGAACGCCGCCATCAGCCCCGTCGCGACCGTCGTCTTGCCGCTGCCCGACGAAGGCGCGGCCACCACGATCCGGGGCACCGAGATCACCATCCGGTCATCACCGCTCGGGTCGTCACCATTCGATCCCCCTCTGGCCCTTCTGCCCGGCGTCCATCGGGTGCTTGACCTTCGACATGTCGGTGACGAGGTCCGCGTACTCCACGAGTTCGGCAGGGGCGTTGCGCCCGGTGATCACCACATGCTGGGTCCCGGGCCGCGCCCGCAGCACCTCCACGACCTCGGCGACATCGACCCAGCCCCAGTGCATCGGGTACGCGAACTCGTCGAGCACATAGAGCTGGTACGTCTCGGCCGCGAGGTCCCGCTTGACCTGTGCCCACCCTTCGCGCGCCTTGTCCGCGTTCTCCTCATTGGTGGCCGCTCCGGGGTCGCCGTCGGCGGGTCCCCGCTGGATCCACGACCAGCCCTCGCCCATCTTGTGCCAGGCCACCGTGCCGCCCTGGCCGCTGGCGCCGAGCACCCGCAGTGCGTTCTCCTCGCCGACCTTCCACTTCGCCGACTTGACGAACTGGAACACCCCGATCGGCCAGCCCTGGTTCCACGCGCGCAGGGCGAGGCCGAACGCAGCCGTCGACTTGCCCTTGCCGATCCCCGTATGGACGACGACCAGGGGCCGGTTGCGTCGCTGGCGGGTGGTGAGCCCGTCGTCCGGCACGACGGAAGGCTGTCCCTGCGGCATTACGCGACCCTCTTCCCGGCACCTGGCGCGCCCCGTACGCCCCGTACACCCGCCATGTCCCGTACGCCCCGCACCTCGTTGACCAGCCCGGCGAGCGCGTCCGCGCGCAGCTCGTCCAGCGTGACCGCCGTGCCGCCGAGGTCGGTCGCGAGCCGGCCCGCGAGACCCAGCCGCACCGGGCCCGCCTCGCAGTCCACGACCACGGACGCCGTGCCCTGGGCGGCGAGCAGGCGGGCCGCGCGCGTGGCGCTCGGCACCGGGTCGACGCCGCCCGTCGCCCGCCCGTCCGTCACCACGACGAGCAGGGGGCGCCGCGCGGGATCGCGCAGCCGCTCCACGCGCAGTACGTCGTGCGCGCGCAGCAGCCCGGCGGCCAGCGGGGTCCGGCCGCCCGTGGGCAGCGACTCCAGGCGGGCCGCCGCCGCGTCCACCGACGACGTCGGCGGCAGCGCCACCTCGGCCGCCGCGCGCCGGAACGTCACCAGGCCCACCTTGTCCCGCCGTTGGTAGGCGTCAAGCAGGAGCGACAGGACGGCGCCCTTCACCGCGCTCATCCGCTGCCGTGCCGCCATCGACCCCGACGCGTCGACCACGAACAGCACGAGATTGCCCTCACGGCCCTCCCGCGTGGCCTGCCGGAGGTCGTCCCTGCGGACGACGAGACCGGGCCCCGACCTGCCGCGCGCCACCTGGTGCGGCGCCGCCGCCCGCACGGTCGCCGCCAGATGCAGCTTGGTCAGCGCGCCCCGGGGCCGGTGCGCGCCGGTGGTGCGGCCGTGTTCGGTACGCGCGCGGGAGCGCCGCCCGGCCGCGCCCTCGCCGAGCCCCGGCACGGTCAGGGTCTTCGCCCGGAACGGGTCGGCGGCCCGCACGGCCGCCTGCTCGCCTCCGCCACCGCCCGCACCCGGCTGCCCGTCCTCGGCACCGGCCTCCGCGCGCGCGGGCTCGTCGCCGAAGGGCGGCGGCTGCTCGTCGGCACCCTGCGGACCCGGGTCCGTGTCCGTGCCCGCGTCCGTGGTCGGCGGAGGCGGTGTGTCCGGTCCGCCGTCCCGGGGCGGCTGCCCGCCGCCTCCGCCCGGCCCGTCCGGATCCGGGTCGGAGTCGGGGTCCTCGGGGCTCTCAGGGTTCTCGGGGTCCGGTCCGTCCGGGTCGTCGCCCGCCCCGAACTCCTCCAGCGTGTCGTCGAGTTTGTCCTCGTCCAGGCCCGGCGCGTCGAACGGGTTGCGGCGCCTGCGGTGCGGGAGCGCGAGCAGCGCCGCCTGCCGTACGTCCTCCGCCAGCACGTCCGTACGCCCCGCCCATGCGGCCAGCGCCGTCGCCGTACGCGCCATGACGATGTCGGCGCGCATCCCGTCGACCTCGAAGGCCGCACAGGTCGCCGCGATCTGCCGCAGCGCACCGTCGCCGAGCCGCACCTGCGGCAGCAGGGCGCGTGCGGCGACGATCCGCGCGCGCAGCGCGGACTCCTCGTCCGCCCAGCGCCCGGCGAAACCCTCCGGGTCGTCGTCGTACCCGAGGCGCCGCCGCACCACCTCGACCCGCAGATCGGGTTCGCGCGACGCCGCGACCTCGACGGTCAGTCCGAACCGGTCGAGCAACTGCGGGCGCAGCTCGCCCTCTTCGGGGTTCATGGTGCCGACCAGCAGGAACCGCGCGGCGTGCCGCACGGACACGCCCTCCCGCTCGACGTACGACGCGCCCATGGCCGCCGCGTCCAGGAGGAGGTCCACCAGGTGGTCGTGGAGGAGGTTGACCTCGTCCACGTAGAGGATGCCCCGGTGCGCGTCGGCAAGGAGCCCCGGCTCGAACGCCTTGACGCCGTCGGCGAGCGCCCGCTCGATGTCCAGCGCGCCGACGAGCCGGTCCTCGGACGCGCCGACGGGCAGTTCGACCATGCGCGCGGGCCGCTCCACACCCGTACCGGTCTCGTGCGGGCCGTCCGGGCAGGCCGGGTCGGGGGCGCCCGGCGCGCAGGAGAACCGGCAGCCCGCGACCACGTCCACCGCGGGCAGCAGCGCCGACAGCGCGCGGACGGCGGTGGACTTGGCGGTGCCCTTCTCGCCGCGTACGAGGACACCGCCGACGGCCGGCGACACCGCGTTCAGCAGCAGCGCGAGCCGCAGATCGTCCTGCCCGACAATCGCCGTGAACGGATAGGGGGTACTCACTCGTCGCCCTCCAGGTCGCCTTCCAGCTCCAGATACGTCGCACGCAGCCGCTCCAGCGTCCGCGCGTCCGGCTCCGCCCACAGGCCCCGCTCAGCCGCCTCCAGGAGGCGTTCGGTGATGCCGCGCAGCGCCCACGGGTTGGACTTCTTCATGAAGTCCCGGTTCTCCGCGTCGAACACGTACTCCGCCGACAACTTCTCGTACATCCAGTCGTCGACCACGCCCGCCGTCGCGTCGTACCCGAAGAGGTAGTCCACGGTGGCCGCCATCTCGAACGCGCCTTTGTAGCCGTGCCGGCGCATCGCCGCCATCCAGCGCGGGTTGACCACCCGCGCGCGGAACACCCGGTGCGTCTCCTCGCCGAGGGTGCGCGTCTTCACCTGGTCGGGCACGGCGGAGTCCCCGACGTACGCCTCGGGGCTCGTCCCGGTCAGATGGCGCACCATGGCGACCATGCCGCCGTGGTACTGGAAGTAGTCGTCGGCGTCGACCAGGTCGTGCTCGCGCGTATCGACGTTCTTCGCGGCCACCGCGATCCTGCGGAACGCCGTCTCCATGTCCCCGCGCGCGGGGCGCCCGTCGAGCCCCCGCCCGTACGCATAGCCGCCCCATACCGCGTACACCTCGGCGAGGTCCTCGTCGGAGCGCCAGTTGCGGGCGTCGATCAGCGGCAGCAGGCCCGCGCCGTACGCGCCCGGCTTGGAGCCGAAGATGCGGGACGTGGCGCGGCGCCGGTCGCCGTGCGCTGCCGTGTCCTCGTCGGCGTGCGCCTTCACATGGTTGCGGTCGGCCGGTTCGTCCAGCTCGGCCACCGCGCGTACCGCGTCGTCGATGAGGCCGACGACATGCGGGAACGCGTCCCGGAAGAACCCCGAGATACGGACCGTGACGTCGATACGGGGCCGGTCCAGTTCGGCCAGGGGCACGATCTCGAAGCCCGTGACGCGGCGCGAGGCGTCGTCCCAGACGGGACGGCAGCCGAGCAGCGCCAGGATCTCCGCGATGTCGTCGCCCTGCGTCCGCATCGCCGACGTGCCCCAGACAGTCAGGCCGACCGACTTCGGATAGTCGCCCGTGTCGCTGAGATAGCGGGCCACCAGGGAGTCCGCGAGCGCCTGGCCGACCTCCCAGGACAGCCGGGACGGGATCGCCTTGGGGTCGACCGAGTAGAAGTTGCGTCCCGTCGGCAGTACGTTCACCAGGCCGCGCGTGGGGGAGCCGGAGGGGCCCGCCGGGACGTAACCCCCGTTCAGCGCGCGCAGGATGTGCCCGATCTCGTCCGTCGTCCTGGCCAGCCGGGGCACCACCTCACGGCACGCGAACTCCAGCACCGCCACCGCGTCCGCGACCTCCGTACCCACCGCCTCGCGCACCAGCGCGGGCACCGCCGGCACCTCCCAATCGCGCGCCTCCATGCCCTCCGCGAGCCGTCGGCACACCTGCTCCAGGAGGTCGATCGCGTCGGCACCGGTCCGGGCGGGGCCCGCCACCAGGTCCGTCAGCTCCACCGGCACCTTCACGGGCGCGCCCGGCTCACCGAGAAGGTCCTTCTCGACCAGCCCGAAGTGCGCGGCGAGCGCCGCCCGCAGGCCCGGCAGCGCGTTCGCCTGCCCGCCCCACACCTGGGCCGCCCGCAGCACCGCCAGGACCAGGTTCACGCGCGGCTCACCGACCGGGCCGCCGCCGAGGATGTGCAGTCCGTCACGGATCTGGACGTCCTTGATCTCGCACAGATAGCCGTCGATGTGCATCACGAACTCGTCGAAGTCGCCGTCGTCCGGCTGCTCGTCCACATGCAGGTCGTGATGGAGTTCGGCCGCCTTGACGAGCGTCCAGATCTGCGCGCGCACCGCCGGGGCCTTCGCCGGGTCGAGATCGCTCACCAAGGCGTACTCGTCGAGGAGTTGCTCCAGCTTCGCCAGATCGCCGTAGGTGTCCGCGCGGGCCATCGGCGGCACCAGATGGTCGACCACCGTGGCGTGGCCCCGGCGCTTGGCCTGGGTGCCCTCGCCCGGGTCGTTGACGATGAACGGGTAGACCAGCGGCAGTTCGCCGAGCACCGCGTCCGGCGCGCAGCCCCGCGACAGGCCGAGGCCCTTGCCGGGCAGCCACTCCATGGTGCCGTGCTTGCCCATGTGCACGACCGCGTCCGCGCCGAACCCGCCGTCCTCCGGGGTGTTCTCCAGCCAGCGGTACGCGGCCAGGTAGTGGTGCGACGGCGGCATGTCGGGGTCGTGGTAGATCGCGATCGGGTTCTCGCCGAAGCCGCGCGGCGGCTGGATCATCACCACCACGTTCCCGAACCGCAGCGACGCGAGGACGATGTCGTCGCCATCCACGTACAGCCCGCCCGGTGGCTCGCCCCACGCCTCCACCATGCCGGCGCGCAGCTCCGGGTCGAGGGTGTCGAACCACGCGCGGTAGTCCGCGAGCGGCACGCGCGCGGGGGCCGCCGCCAACTGGTCCTCGGTCAGCCACTCCACGTCGTGACCGCCCGCCGCGATCAGCCGGTGGATCAACTCGTCGCCCTGGTCCGGATGTCCCTCCACCGTGTACCCGGCGGCGCGCAGCGCGTCGAGGACGCGGACGGCGGACGCCGGGGTGTCGAGCCCCACGGCATTGCCCACGCGCGAGTGCTTCGTCGGGTACGCCGTGAAGACGACCGCGATCCGCTTCTCGACCTGCGGCTTGTGCCGAAGACGCGCGTGGCGTACGGCGATTCCGGCGACCCGCCGGGCCCGCTCCGGATCGGCCCGGTACACCGGCACGTCGTCCGGGCCCTGTTCCTTGAAGGAGAACGGGACCGTGATCAGCCGTCCGTCGAACTCCGGGATGGCCACCTGCATCGCCGCGTCCATCGGGGACAGCGCCGCGTCCGACGCCTGCCACGCGGCGCGCGACGACGTGAGGCACAGGCCCTGGAGCACGGGAATGTCGAGGTCGGCGAGCGCGCCGATGTCCCACGCCTCCTCGTCGCCGCCCGCCGACGCGTCCGACGCGTGCGTGCCGCCCGCCGCGAGCACCGTCGCGATCAGCGCGTCGGCCCGCCCCAGCAGCTCGTACAGCGCGGGGTCGGCGCCGCGCAGCGAACCGCAGTACACCGGAAGGGCGTTGGCGCCGCGCTCCTCGATCGCCTCGCACAGGGTGTCCACGAACTCCGTGTTCCCCGACAGTTCGTGCGCCCGGTAGAACAGCACGCCCACCGTGGGACGGCCCTCCACGCGCGCGGGGGTCCCGTGCACGCCGTGCGCGGGCATCGTACGCGGCTCCGCGCTGTGCCGTACGGAACCGTCGCCCGCCGTGTCCCCCGTACCGCCGCCCCGCCCCGCCCGCAGCACGTCCTGGAGCAGGAACCGGGACAGCTCCACGAGATTGCCGGGGCCGCCCTCCACGAGATACCGCAGCGCCTCGGCGACGGCGCCCGCGTGCACCGTCGACTCGGCCATCAGCTCCGCGTCGGGCACCGCCTCGCCGCCGAGCAGCACCGTCGGGATCCCGGACGCCCTGAGCGCCGCGAGCCCGTCCTCCCACGCCCGCTTGCCGCCCAGGAGCCGCACCACGGCGATGTCGGCGCCCGCGACCAGCGCCGGCAGCTCGGCCCCCACGTCGACCCGGGTCGGGTTGCCGATCCGGTAGGGCGCGCCGGAGGCACGCGCCGCCAGCAGATCGGTGTCGGCGGTGGACAACAACAGCACGGTGCTCATGGCGCTCCCGGTGGAATGAAGGGCAGTCCCGACGGAGCGCCCGACTCGATGAGCCGCAGCAGCGCGTCCGTATCCGCGTGTTCCTCGATCAGATCGCCGAGCAGGTCCAACTGCTCCTCGCGCAGCGCTCCGAACGACGTGTCGGGCGACGGCACGAAGCGGCGGCCCGCGGTGGCCGCGACCTCGCGCAGGAAGGCGCGCCGGAAGCCGTCGGACTCCAGCGAGCCGTGCCAGTGGGTGCCCCACACGGCGCCGGAGCGGCAGCCGTCCAGGGGGCGTCCCCGGTCGTCGGTCAGGAAGGTGTCGCCGCCTCGCACATCGGCGACACCGTGATGAATCTCGTATCCCTCCACGCGCTCGCCCAGGGCATGACCGGACGGGCGGGTGAGGGTCTTCTCGCGGGCGAACCGGACCCGCACCGGCAGCAGTCCCAGGCCGTCCACGGCGCCCGCGCGTGACTCGACCTCGTCCTCGATGTGCTCGCCCAGGAGCTGGAATCCCCCGCAGATCCCCAGCACCGGACGCCCCTCGGCGGCCCTTCTCCCCAGCGCCGCCGCAAGCCCCCGTTCTCTCATCCACTCCAACGCCCGTACCGTGCCCCGGGTTCCAGGAACGATCACGAGATCCGCGTCGGCGAACTCTTCCGGCCGGTCCACGAAACGCACCACGACACCCGGCTCGGCGGCCAGCGCGTCGACGTCGGTGAAGTTGGACATCAACGGCACCGCGCACACCGCGACCCGCAGCACGTCGTCGCCGAGCGGGGGAGCGACCACGGACTCACGGACCGCGCCGCGCAGCGAGACCCGCAGCCCGTCCTCCTCGTCGATGCCGAGGCCGTGCCGGTAGGGCAGCACGCCGTACGTGGCACGGCCGGTGAGCCCCCGGAGCATCTCCAGGCCCGGTTCGAGGAGGGACACGTCGCCGCGGAACTTGTTGACCAGATACCCGGCCAGCAGCTCCTGGTCCCCGGGGGCCAGCAGGGCCGTCGTACCGAAGAAGGAAGCGAAGACGCCGCCGCGGTCGATGTCGCCGACCACCAGGACCGGCAGCCGCGCGGCCCGCGCGACGCCCATGTTCACGATGTCCGTGCGCCGCAGATTGATCTCGGCCGGACTGCCCGCCCCCTCGCAGATCACGGCGTCATGGCTGCCCCGCAACCGCTCCAGGCAGTCCACGACCGTGTCGAGCAGGGCCTCTTGCCGGCCACCGCGCAGCCCGTCCGTACCGGGTCCGTCGTGGTGTCCGGGCGCGCCCGGCCGGCCGAAGAAGCCCTGCGCGCTCAACTCGCCCACCGGCTTGCCGAGCAGCACGACCTGGCTGCTGCGGTCGCCGCCCGGTTTGAGGAGTACGGGGTTCATCAGCGCGGTCGGTTCGACGCGGGCGGCCTGGGCCTGCATCGCCTGGGCCCGGCCGATCTCGGCGCCCTCGCGCGTGACGAACGAGTTCAGGGACATGTTCTGCCCCTTGAACGGCGCGACCTTGACCCCTTGCCGCACCAGCCACCGGCAGATCCCGGCGGTCACGACACTCTTCCCGGCGTCGGACGTGGTCCCGGCGACCAACAGGCCACCGCCCCTGCGTACGCCTCCGGCGCTCGTGGTCCCGCTCACCCCTGTCCCTCCGCTCATCCCCGTCCTCCCGCGCGCGTACGTCGCCCGGCCTGTCCGCGTCTCACGGCCCCCGCCCACGTCAGCCGTCCGGCCACGGACACGCCGAGCGCGAGCACGCCGACCCGCCGCGACAGCCGTACCGCCCGCTCGATGTCCCGGACCTCGACGGCGCGTCCATGGGTGTTGAGCACGGGCCGGTGCTCGACCCGGCCCCCGTAGGAGAGGGTTCCGCCGAGCCGTACGCCCAGGGCGCCCGCGAAGGACGCCTCCACGGGACCGGCGTTGGGGCTGGGGTGCCGTCCGGCGTCGGCACGCCACGCGCGCGTGGCGCCGCCCGGGTCGCCTCCCGCGAGCACCGCGAGAGCAGCCGTCAGCCGGGCACCCGGCGCGCCCACCACGTCGTCGAGGCGCGCCGAGGCCCACCCGAACCGCCGGTGGCGGGGCGACTTGTGACCCACCATCGCGTCCAGCGTGTTGACGGCACGGAACCCGACCAGGCCGGGCACACCGCCGACGGCGCCCCACACCAGGGCGCCCACCACGGCGTCGGAGGTGTTCTCGGCGACGGACTCCACGACGGCCCGTGCGATCCCGGGACCGTCCAGGGACTGCGGGTCCCGGCCGCACAGATGCGGCAGCCGCTCGCGCGCGCCCGCGATGTCCCCGGCGGCCAGCGCCGCGCCGATCGCCCGCGCCTCCCGGCCCAGGGTCGTCCCGCCGAGCACCGACCAGGTCGCGGCGGCGGTCAGCGCGACGGAAGCGGAAGGAGACGTCCGTACCGCGCGGGACGCCAGCGCGGCGGCGCCCGTCGCGCCACCGGCGCACACCGCCGTGTGGAGGGCGCCCCACGCGCGGTGGTCACGCCACAGGACCTGTTCGACGGCGCCCGCGGCCCGGCCGAACACGGCGACCGGATGACCTCGGCGGGGATCGCCGAGGATCAGGTCGCCGAGCAGGCCGGCGGCGGCGCCGTAAGCGAAGACTCGCTCGGCACGCATGGGTTCAGCCGGCCGAGACGCCTCGGGGGACGGGTACTACCACGGGTACTACCACGTGTACTACCGCGGGTACGACGAGATCGAGAGGGCCGAGAGGGCCGAAGGGCAGGGGAGGCGGGCAGCCCGGCATCGCGCTATGTCCTCACTCAGGGTCCGCGCCCTGGTTCGACGGACACGACGGCGAGAGTCTCCTGGCTCCCGGATCCGCGGCTCCCCCGGTCTTCCAGCCCGTGCGGGCCGTGACGTCCGGTGGGGGAGTGCTCCCCGGTAACAGTGGCGGGACCGCACCGGATTCGCACCGGTTTCCTCTCCTGCCGCCGTGATGGCCCCGGCAGTCCACCACGCCCCGAGAACACCCGTCAACTCACAGTTGACCTGCGAAGGGAGAGTGTGCGAAGCCCCACACACGCGTGTGGGGTGCGGGACATCACATGTGTCCCGCACCCCACACGGAGTACGTCCGACGGGAGCCGCGCGGCCCCCGGAACCCTGTCAGGCGACGGTCAGGCGACGATCAGATAGATGCCGTAGCCGACGGCCGCCACGCACAGCGCGAAGCACGTGTAGGCACCCACGAGCGCCATCGCGCCACCGCTACCGGCACCCCCGCGCGCGGCCGTCCCCTGCGGTGTGGTGGCGTCGGCCGCGGCGGCCTCACCGCCCGCCGCGGGCGCCGGACTCCGCTGCGAGAGTCCGACGATGCCGAGCGTGAACAGGCCCACGAGGGCCACCGTCACCACGAGGCTGACTCCGAACACGGAGCCGAGAGCTGCCCAGTCGATCTTCATGGCTGATGGTTCCTCACACCGTGGCGGCCCGCGGCGCGGGCTCAGCGGAAGGGCCGTTCCCGGCCGGGATGGTCGTCTTCAGGTCCTCGTCGCCCGAGGTGCCGTCGGTGCCGTCGGTGCCGTCGGTGCTGCCAGTGCTGCCGGTGCTGTCGGTTCCTGCCGCGGCGGTCGCGTCGGCGGCCACTTCGGTGTCGCCCGGCTCCGGAGCGGTGAAGGTGCCCGCCGGGGGCGGCGTCACGGCGGCGATGGCGGTGGTGACCACGCCCGCGGGCTCACCGTCGACGTCGTTGACGTTGTCATGGGTGACCGGCCGGCGGCGGGACAGACCCCAGATCACGGCCGAGCCGATGACCAGGAGCGCGCCGGTGACGACGACACCCCAGGTGCCCTGCTTGGTCAGGAACTCGGCGCCCGCGCCGACCAGTCCGGCGGCCGGCAGGGTCAGGCCCCAGGCGACGAACATCCGGGTGGCGGTGGACCAGCGGACCACACCGCCCTTGCGGCCGAGCCCCGCGCCCATCACGGCGCCGGAGCAGGACTGGGTGGTCGAGAGCGAGAAGCCCAGGTGCGAGGAGGCCAGGATGACCGTCGCGGCGCTGGTCTGGGCGGCGAAGCCCTGCGGCGGCGCGAGGTCGGTGAGGCCCTTGCCCATGGTGCGGATGATGCGCCAGCCGCCGAGGTAGGTGCCGAGCGCGATGGCGACACCGGCGGACGTGATGACCCAGACCGGCGGGTTGGAGCCCGGGGCGAGGACACCGCCCGTGACCAGGGCCAGCGTGATGATGCCCATCGTCTTCTGCGCGTCGTTGGTGCCGTGCGCCAGCGAGACGAGGCCGGCCGACGCGATCTGTCCGGCGCGGTAGCCCTTGGCGGTGGCCCGCTCGTCGGCGCGGCGGCCGATGCGGTACGTCAGCCGGGTGGCGAGCAGCGCCGCGAGACCGGCCACCAGGGGCGCGGCGATGGCGGGCAGCAGCACCTTGGTGACGACCGTCGAACCGTTCACGGACGACCAGCCGGCCGACATGACGGCCGCGCCGATCAGACCGCCGAACAGGGCGTGCGAGGAGCTGGACGGCAGCCCCACGAGCCAGGTCAGCAGATTCCAGAGGATGGCGCCGACGAGCGCCGCGAAGATCACTTCGGTCCGCATGCCCTCTTCACTGACGATCCCGCCGGAGATCGTCTTGGCGACCTCCACGGAGAGGAAGGCACCGACGAGATTGAGCACGGCGGACATGGCCACCGCCGTCTTGGGCTTCAGAGCGCCGGTCGAGATGGTCGTCGCCATCGCGTTGGCCGTGTCGTGGAAACCGTTCGTGAAATCGAACACGAGAGCGGTGATGATCACGATCCCGAGGAGAAGCGTGATGTTTTCCATTTACCCAGGCTTCTGTTGGACGTCAGTGGCGGTTGGAACGTAGGCAACCTGAGTGAACGGAAGATGAACTGAATAGGGCGCTGCGGTGTCTCCGTCCGGGGTGACGGTATGCCGTCCGCGCCCGCCCGTCGACCCGCGCCCGCCCCGGCTTCCGGAACCCGACCCTCCGTACCGCCCGGATGCCGGGTTCCGAGCCCTTCACGCCCTGCGCGCGAGGGGCTTCACCGGGCCGCGCTACCCCCGCGCGAACTGCTTGAGCTGGTCCATCGACCCGTTGAAGAGATTCTGGTCACCCGGCAGGCTGCCCCTCCCGTTGTCGTACTGCCAGAAGGTCCAGTAGCCCCAGCCCGCGGGCAGGGCGCCGGGTGACGAGCTGTAGCGGGCCACCCACAGCGGGTGGTCCGCCGCGAAGGCGCGGCTGGCTCCCGTGCAGTCGTTCCACCAGTTCGCCGTCGTGTAGATGACGGGCCGTCGGCCGGTGAGCCGGTCGACCTCGTCGCTGAAGGACCGGATCCAGGAGACCATCCGGGACTTGCTGAGGCCGAAGCACTTCTTCGAGCTGTACGGGTTGTGCTCGATGTCGAGCGCCGGCGGCAGCGTCCAGCCGTCCGCCCGCCAGTCGCCGCCGTTGCGCACGAAGTACGCGGCCTGCGCCGAGCCGGACGACCGGTCGGGGAGCGCGAAGTGGTACGCGCCGCGCACCATGCCCACGTCCCGCGCGCCGTTGTACTGCTGCGAGAAGTACGGGTTGCGATAACTGGTGGCCTCGGTCGCCTTGACGTATACGAATCGCGCGCCCTTGTCACGGGCCGACTTCCAGTTCACGTTCTTCTGGTGCGACGAGACATCGTGCCCCTTGGGTTTGTCCGCCGCCGAGACCGGTACGCCCGCGAGGGCCGTGCCCCCGAAGGTGAGCGTCGCCAAGGACACCGCGAGCACGCGGAGACGGCGAAGGGTCGAAGTGCGGTCACACGCCATGAATCCCCCGGAGGTAGTAGAGAGGTACATGCCTGCCCGAAGCGGACGCGACGGACGCGCGTGTCCCCGCAGATACGCCCGTTCGGCCCCCTGGCCCGGTACTTTTCCCCGCATGGCGCGTACGGCGGACGAAGCGGTGGCGCGGGCCTGGGACGACCTCGTCGCGACGGCCCGCAGAACGGTGACCGACGGCCTCGTCGTCGGCACATCCGGCAATGTGTCGGTCCGGGTCGGCGACACCGTCCTCACCACACCCAGCGGCGTGCCCTACGACCGGCTCACCCCCGCCGACGTACTCGGCGTCGGCCTCGACGGCGTACAGGTGCTCGGCGACCTCGTCCCGACCAGCGAACTGCCGATGCACCTCGCGATCTACCGCACCACCCGCGCGCGGGCCGTCGTCCACACCCACGCCGTGCACGCCACCGCGGTCTCGACCCTGGTGCCCGAACTGCCCCTGATCCACTACATGGCGGCGGCGCTCGGCGGCCCGGTCCGCGTCGCCCCGTACGCGCTGTACGGCTCGGACGAGCTGGCCGCGCACATGCTCACCGCCCTGACCGACCGCACCGGCTGCCTCCTCCAGAACCACGGCACCGTCACGTACGGCGACTCCCTGCCCCAGGCGTACGACCGCACGGCCCAGTTGGAATGGATGTGCCAGGTCTGGCTGACGGCGACAGCGGCCCCCCACCGCACCCCGCACCTCCTGACCGGACTCCAGCTCGCGGAGGTGGGGGAGAAGCTGAGGGGGTACGGGCAGCGGGGGTAGGGCCTGCCCTCGACGGGCTGAGGTGGCACGGGCGGCGAACCGGCCGGAGACTGGTCAGGTGGGTCCAGCCAAAGCAACCGCAGCCACCGCGGCGCTCACGGCGGTGGGCACGGCCGCGCTCGGTGCCGCCGCCGTCGCCGTGGGGCGCTACGCCAGCGACGCGGCCCTCAAGGCGCCCCCGGGCCGCCCCCTCCCCACCGAGCCCCGCCTCACGGTGCACGCCACCGGCCCCGGCCGGATCACGCTCACCCGCTCCCTCGCCTCGCTGCGCCCCGGCCGCTACGGCCTCGCGGGCGACGGCATGCACGCCGTCGTGGGCCCGGTGATCGCCGAGGCGGCGGACACCGCGGACACCGTCGTACGCCGGCTCGAACGCGTCACGCACGGCACCCTCGAACCCGGCGCCAAGGTCTGGCTCACGCCCCAGGTGTACATCGGCGACCCGGCCGCCGCGCTCGGCCTCGACCACGCCGACGTCGACGTACCCGGTGAACTCGGCGGGCTGCCCGCCTGGTTCGTGCCCGCCTCCCGCGACACCTGGGTGATCACCGTGCACGGGCTCGGCACCACCCGCGAGCACCCGATGGTGCTGATGGACTTCCTCCACGGCCAGCGCTTCCCCGTACTCGACGTGGCCTACCGCGGCGACCTGGGCGCCCCGCCGCTGCCCGACGGCCTCGGGCACCTCGGCGCGACCGAGTGGCGGGACGTGGACGCCGCCATCCGCTACGCCGTGCGCTACGGCGCCGAGCGGGTCGTCCTGCACGGCTGGTCCACCGGCGCCGCGATGGCCCTGCGCGCCGCCGCGTACTCCCCGCTCAAGGACCGGGTCTCCGGCCTGGTCCTGGACTCGCCGGTACTCGACTGGGAGACCACGCTGCGCGCCCTCGCGTCCGCCCGGCGCACGCCCGGTCCCCTGCTCCCGCTCGCGGTCCGCGCCGCCGAGGGCCGCACGGGCCTGGTCGCGGGGCACGGCCGGCAGAACGGCGGACCGCTGATGGACGGCGTCGCCCCCGAGGCCGTCGCGGTCCCGACGCTGCTCGTGCACGGCCCCGGCGACACGGTCGCGCCCTGGCGCCTGTCCCGCCGGTTCGCCGCCCGCCGCCCCGACCTGGTCACCCTGCACACCGTGCCGAACGCCCCGCACGGCGCCATGTGGAACGCCGATCCGGATACCTACGAAGAGGTCCTGCGCCGCTTCCTCACCCCCCTGATGTAGCGCCACGGCCCCCGCACCCGCGCCTCCGTTTCCCCTCGGTCGAACCGGCCTCGATCCACGGCGGAGGGGCCCGCGATCTACCCGCGTGGCGTTCCGTTTGGGTTTTCGGACCGTCAACCGGAAGACTGCTCCCGTGACGTCCCGTATCCCGCGCGACTCCAGGCTCCGACTCGTCCGCCCGCGACCCCTTGCCGCCGCTCCCCGCGCGGTCGGCCAGCGGCGCTCCCGGCGCCCCGCCCCGCGTCCCCCCGAGGGCACCCCCGCACCCGCCGAGCTGGCCCGCACGGCCCGCGCCGGTCTCGCGGGCGCCGTCCGGGTCGCGCGCTGGGCCGACACCGAACTGCGCCCCGGCCGCCGGGGCAGGCCCCCGGGCCCCGGCACCACCCCCGACGGCGGCGGCACGCTCTCCGACACCACCGCCGAACGGGCCGCCACCGACCTCGGCCTGACGGTCGGTGAGGTACGGGCGGACTGGGACACCGCCCGCCTGGCAGGCCTCGTCGAGGTGCACGGCGACTACGCGCGCCCCGGCTGGCGGCTGCGTGCCTGGGACCGCGACGACTCCGCCGTCCTGCGCGGCTGGGTCGCCCTCTTCGACGCCTGGTCACTGGCCCACCCGGCGCCGGACGGACCGGGCCCCGATGTCGCGGCGTCCGTCGCCGAGGTCGTCGAGGCCATGCCGCAACTCCTCTCCTTCCTCCAGCTGTCGGCGGGCCCCGTGCCCGTACCGCAACTGCTCGACCTGCTGGAACAGCGCGTCAAGGAGCTGCGCACCGAGCGCTGCGAGATCCCCTACGGCCCGCAGCCCGAACCCACCGTCACGGACGACTCCGCGCTGCCCGAACTCCTCGACTGGGCCCTGCACGCGCTGGCCGCCGTCGGCGCGCTGACCTGCGCCGCCGGCCAGGCGACCCTCACCGCGCTGGGCAGTTGGGCGGTGTGGGTCAAGCTGGAGCAGATCTGCGTCGCCGCACAGAGCCCGGCGGGGAACATCGAGCAGTCCGCCGACGGCATGCTGCGCGGCTGCGCGGGGCTGCGGCCCAACGCGGCCCGCGCCGAATACCGCGCCTGGCTCGCCGCCCGCACCGTCGGCAGCGCCGTCACCGAACTGCTCGACGCGGCGCGCGGCGAGGACGCCCTGCTGCGTGGCCTCGCCTTCGAGGCGCTGCGCGTCGTCGGCGCCCCCGCCGAGGCGGGCGTCCGGCAGATCATGGACGAGCCGTCGCTGCGGCCCTACGCGCTGCTGTGGCTCGCCGAGATGGAGGGCGTCGACCCCGAGGACACCCACGCCGTACTGACCCGGGACGAGGCGACCTGGCTCTGGGTGGACACCGCGGCGGCCGTCGCCGACCACGGGGACGCCGGACTCCTCGTACGCCACCTGGAGTCCGCGGTGCAGCCGACCGTCCCCGCCCTCCTCGACGAGGTACGCCGCGTGGGGCACCCCCGTACCGTGCAGGTGCTGGTCGCGCTCGCCGCCGCCCACCCCGACCCCGCGCTCGCCAAGGCCGTGCGCAGGGCCGCCTTCCAGGTGCACACCGGAGGCGCCTGACGCATACGGGCCGCGCCCCCTCGCCCGACGGGCGGGACGGGCGCGGCTCAGCCGTGCGGCTCGGGTGCGTACGTCCCGAAGCTCCACACATTGCCCTCGGCGTCCCTGGCCATGTAGTCCCGCGAGCCGTAGTCCTGGTCCGTCGGGGGCATCAGGATCTCCGCGCCGTGCTCCACGGCCCGCCGGTGGTGGGCGTCCACGTCCTCCACCACGACATAGATCCCGGCGGGGCCCGCTCCTTTCATCGCCTTGTCGAAGAGTCCGCCGCGCCCCTTCGAACCGAGCATCACCACGCCCGCGCCATGGGCCAGTTCGGCGTGCATCACCTGGCCGTCCTCACCCTCGTACACACTCCTCTCCGTGAAACCGAACGCCTCCGTGAGCTGCTTGATCGCGGCCTTCGCGTCGGTGTACAGCAGCGTCGGGTAGATCGTCGGGGGTCCGCCGTCCTTGCCGGCCATGGGGATCACTCCTTCTTCCAGTTATCGAATCGTGACCTGCGAAACAGTCTGGCACCCGGCACTGACAACGCCCCGGCGAAGCCGCCCGGCGGGCTCAGCCGAAGGTGTTGCAGCGGGCCATGTCGCCCGTGCGGTAGCCCTGGTAGAACCACTGCTGCCGCTGCTGGGCCGAGCCGTGCGTCCAGGACTCCGGGGTCACCCGGCCCTGGAACCTCGCCTGGATCCGGTCGTCGCCGACCGCCGCCGCCGCGTCCAGACCCTCCCGGATGTCCGCGTCGGTGAGGCTCGTGATGAGCGGCCTGCCGGTCGTCGGATCGGGCGTCCGGGTCGCGTGGTGCGCCCACACCCCGGCGTAGCAGTCGGCCTGCAACTCGACCTTGACCGCGTTGCTGTCGGGCCCGGTCCGCCCGTCCTGCGCGCGCTGGAGCGTGCCCATCAGGTTCTGGATGTGGTGCCCGTACTCGTGCGCGACGACATACGCCTGCGCGAACGGCCCCCCACTGGCGCCGAACTTCGACCGCAGCTCGTCGAAGAACCCGAGGTCGAGGTAGACCTTCCGGTCGGCCGGGCAGTAGAACGGGCCCACCGCCGACGTCGCCTCGCCGCACCCCGTCGACACGTGCCCCGTGAAGAGCACCGTCTGCGCGTCCGTGTAACGGCCGCCCCTGCGCGCGTACTCCGCGCGCCAGAAGTCCTGGACGCTGTTGACCACCGCCACGATGCGGCAGTCCTCCTTGGTGTTGGCGTCCCGTCCGGTCCGGCAGCTCTGGGAGACCTGGGCCGCCGTCGAGGACGTCGGCGCCGCGCCGCCGCCCGACGACAGGCCCAGTTGCTCGGGTCCCACACCGAGGAACAGACCGAGCAGCAGCGCGATCAGGCCCGCGATACCGCCGCCGACCGTCTTCCGGCCGCCGGGGATCCGGCTGCCGCGCACATCCCGTACCTCGGAGGTGTCCAGACCGGCGTCGTCGTCGAACTGCATGGCCGCACCGCCCTCCGTGCCACGTCCGGGACGGCGGCCCGCCGTCCGGTGCCGAGAACGGCACTGTGCCCTCATCCTGTGCCGGGACACGGCGGACGGCGCCGGGCGGACCGCCGAACGGGGGACGTGCCGCGACGGGCCCGCCGTGTCGTGACGGCTCAGGGGGCCGCGCGCGAGTGAATGCGGTGCCGGGTCGGCCGAGGTCCTGTCCGACCGTGCGGGCCCGTCGGGAACGGTTCAGACAAGCTGACAGGGCTGACAGGCTGACGGGGCTAGGGGGCTGAGTGGCGGCTGTGTCCATCGCCGCGTTCGCGGTGTTCGCGAAGGCCGGGGTGTCCCACGCTTCGGGCGCGACGGAACACGCGTCGGGCGTAACGGAACATGCGTCGGGTGCCACGGAACACGGGACGTCCGCGCCGGGCACAGGCACCCGTCCCGGGGCCGTCCCCGGACCCCGGCAGGAGCCCCCGCGCGCGCCCGCGCGCCGTGCCCGCCGTGCGCGCCGCCTGCTGACCGGCCTCCTGGCGCTCGCCGCCGTCCCGCTGCTCGCCCTCGCGCACGAGGCGCGCCCCGCGCCCTTCGGTGACCGTCTCACGCTCCATGCGCGCGGGGCCGACGACCACCGGGCGGTGCCCCTGCCGCACGGCTGGAGCTACGCGCGCGACGGTCACCGGCCGCTCGCCGTGGTGCCCGCGCGCGGGCACGCCGTCGCGCTCTGGGACGACGGCCTCGTCACGGCGACCACTCCGCCCGCCTCCGCGCGGCACGCCCCGCACGTCCGCTGGCACCGCGCCCTCCCCGACGCCGCCCCCTGGCTCACCCGCCGCGCCGCCCGCCCCGGCGCCGGTGTCCTGCGCGTGCTCGGCCCCGACGCGCGCATGCTCGCCGTCGTCACCCCGCGCCGGATCACCGCGTACCGCGTCGCCGACGGGGACCTGCGCTGGGTGCTGCCCGCGCGCGAAGGATGCCGTTTCGAACCGGCACGCGCCGCGCGCGTGGGTCACGCCCTGCTGATCGCCCAGCCCTGCACCGGACGTGGACGGGAGGCCGCCGAACCCTGGACCGCGCAGCTCGTCGCCGTCGACGACATCGGCCGGATCGTCCCGCGCCGCAACCCCCTGGGCAACGACATCCCCGGGTCCCGCCCCCGGTCCGTCCCCGGTCCGACCAGCGCCCCGACCGTGCCTGAAAAAGTGGTTGCGCGACCCCGTTAGACTGGCTCCATGGCCATTCTCCTCACGCACTAGACGGCGTGATCGCCCTCAGCCCGCCCTTTCGCCGTCCACCCTGCCCAGGAGTCTGTCCGTGATCACCGCATCCGGTATCGAGCTGCGCGCCGGTTCCCGCGTCCTCATCGAGTCCGCCACCTTCCGTATCGCCAAGGGCGACCGCATCGGTCTGGTCGGGCGCAACGGCGCCGGCAAGACCACCCTCACCAAGGTCCTCGCCGGTGAGGGCATCCCCGCCGCCGGCACCGTCGCCCGCTCCGGCGAGGTCGGCTATCTGCCCCAGGACCCGCGCACCGGCGACCTCGACATGCTCGCCCGCGACCGCGTCCTGTCCGCCCGCGGCCTCGACACCCTGCTCCGCAAGATGCGCGACAACGAACAGCGCATCGCGAACGGCAAGGGCACGACCCGCGACAAGGCGATGAAGCAGTACGAGCGCCAGGAGACCGAGTTCCTCACCAAGGGCGGATACGCCGCCGAGGCCGAGGCCGCCACCATCGCCGCGGCGCTCGGCCTGCCCGACCGGGTGCTCGGCCAGCCGCTGCACACGCTCTCCGGCGGTCAGCGGCGCCGGATCGAGCTGGCCCGCATCCTCTTCTCGGACGCCGACACCCTGCTGCTCGACGAGCCGACGAACCACCTCGACGCCGACTCGATCGTCTGGCTGCGCGACTACCTCAAGACGTACCGCGGCGGCTTCATCGTCATCTCCCACGACGTCGACCTGGTCGAGACCGTCGTCAACAAGGTCTTCTACCTGGACGCCAACCGCTCCAGCATCGACATCTACAACATGGGCTGGAAGCTCTACCAGCAGCAGCGCGAGGCCGACGAGAAGCGACGCAAGCGGGAGCGGCAGAACGCCGAGAAGAAGGCCGCCGCGCTCAACGCGCAGGCCGACAAGATGCGCGCGAAGGCCACCAAGACGGTCGCCGCGCAGAACATGGCCCGCCGCGCCGACCGCCTGCTGTCGGGCCTGGAGGCCGTCCGCCAGTCCGACAAGGTCGCCAAGCTCCGCTTCCCCGAGCCCGCGCCCTGCGGCAAGACCCCGCTCACCGCCGAGAGCCTGTCCAAGTCGTACGGCTCGCTGGAGATCTTCACCGATGTCGACCTGGCCATCGACAAGGGTTCACGGGTCGTCATCCTCGGTCTGAACGGCGCGGGCAAGACCACCCTGCTGCGCCTGCTCGCCGGGGTCGAGAAGCCCGACACGGGCGACGTCCTGGAGGGCCACGGACTCAAGCTCGGCTACTACGCCCAGGAGCACGAGACCCTGGACCCGTCCCGTACGGTCCTGGAGAACATGCGTTCGGCCGCGCCCGACCTCGACCTGGTCCACGTACGCAAGACGCTCGGCTCGTTCCTGTTCTCCGGCGACGACGTCGACAAGCCCGCCGGTGTCCTCTCCGGCGGTGAGAAGACCCGCCTCGCCCTCGCCACCCTCGTCGTCTCCTCGGCCAACGTCCTGCTGCTCGACGAGCCCACCAACAACCTCGACCCGGCCAGCCGCGAGGAGATCCTCGGCGCCCTGCGCACCTACAAGGGCGCCGTCGTCCTCGTCACACACGACGAGGGCGCCGTCGAGGCGCTCCAGCCGGAGCGGATCATCCTGCTGCCCGACGGCGTCGAGGACCTGTGGGGCGCCGACTACGCGGACCTCGTCGCGCTCGCTTGATCGAAAGAGTGATCCACTGCGTATGGATCATTCGGCCGAGCGGTGATCCACCATCTGTGTGAGATCTCCTCGTACAGCGGTGTGTCCTCCATGGATTACCTGGCCAGGGCCCGTTTCGCCGGGGCCCGGCCGGTGGCCCCGCGCTGACCTGCCGATTCGCTCGTGAACACGTGAGAAATGGCGTCCGCCGTTGACCGGAATGAGGCATTCCGTTCGTGGGGATCCCTTCCGTCGCGGCCAGCCATGTCGTACGGACCTTGCCGAATGGGTGGCCAGGAAGCCCGGGAGGGGTGATCATGAGAAGTCCAGAGCGCACTTCCCATGAGGAGGCACGGGTGGCCGAGACTCTGAAGAAGGGCAGCCGGGTAACCGGCGCCGCGCGCGACAAGCTCGCGGCAGACCTGAAGAAGAAGTACGACTCCGGTGCGAGCATCCGGGCGCTGGCCGAGGAGACCGGCCGCTCGTATGGCTTCGTGCACCGGATGCTGAGCGAGTCCGGGGTCGTGCTGCGCGGACGCGGCGGGGCGACCCGAGGGAAGAAGGCCGCCACCGGCTGATGCCGGGCGGCTCACCGGCTTCGGTGGTGCCACCCGGTCGATTCGCAGGTCGACCGGGTGGTTACTGTGCAGTCACTTAGGGGTGCCCGGGAACGGCGCACCCCGACCGGCCGCACACATCGGAGGCGCCCCATGGCTTCGCTCGACCCGGTACGCGACAAGAACACCGACCCGGTCGTCGACCAGGACGGCGTACGGCTCACCGTCGACGCGCAGGTCGCCACGGTGACGCTGACCAATCCGGCCAAGCGCAATGCCCAGAGCCCCGCCCTGTGGCGGGCCCTGGTCGAGGCCGGACGCGCCGTCCCCGGAGACGTCCGTGTCGTCGTGCTGCGCGGTGAGGGCAAGTCCTTCTCCGCAGGGCTCGACCGGCAGGCGTTCACCCCGGAGGGCTTCGACGGCGAACCGTCGTTCCTCGACCTCGCCCGCGGTACGGACGAGGAGCTGGACACGGCCATCGCCGAGTACCAGGAGGCGTTCACCTGGTGGCGCCGCCGTGACCTCGTGTCCATCGCCGCCGTACAGGGACACGCCATCGGCGCGGGGTTCCAGCTCGCGCTCGCCTGCGATCTGCGCATCGCCGCCGACGACGCCCAATTCGCCATGCGTGAGACCAGCCTGGGCCTGGTGCCCGACCTCACCGGAACGCACCCCCTCGTGGGGCTCGTCGGCTACGGACGTGCGCTGGAGATCTGCGCGACCGGCCGCTTCGTCCAGGCCGCCGAGGCCGAGCGGATCGGCCTCGCCAACCTCGTCGTGCCCGGCGACCAACTCGACGCCGCGACCCAGGACCTGGCCGCCGCGCTCCTCGCAGCGCCCCGCGACGCCCTCATCGAGACGAAGGCGCTGCTCCAGGGCGCGACCGACCGCACCTATGACGCCCAGCGCGCCGCCGAACGCGCGGCCCAGTCCCGCCGACTCCGCGACCTGGCGGGCCTCGGCGACTGAGCGATCGACGTCCGGGTCAGTCGTGGAAGGTCGTGGTGGAGGCGAGCGCGGCCCACTCCTACGCCCGCGAACAGAAGCTGCGGATGGTACGGCTGATCGCCGCCTGTTGGACGAACTGGGCTGCCGCGCCCTGCCGGGCACGAACTGAGCGTCAGCCGTCATTCCTCCAGCCTGCCGTATCCCCGGCGCGCGACACCTCCCGCGCGCTTACTGTGGGCGCAGGACCACATCCGGCGCGGAGAGGGACGAACGGCGATGACCGACATGGCACATCGGAAAGGGCCGGACGGTTCCCCGCGGTCCTCGGACGAGAGCGAGCCGCCCCGGCGGAGCGGCGCCGTCAAGCGCGGCGGGGGTGACCCGGCGGCGCGGGGCAGGACCACCATCGCCGACGGCGTCGTGGAGAAGATCGCCGGACTCGCCGCCCGTGACGTGGTCGGCGTGCACGCCATGGGCAGCGGCCTCTCCCGTACGTTCGGCGCGGTACGCGACCGGGTCCCCGGCGGCACCAGGTCCGTGGCGCGCGGCGTCAAGGCCGAGGTCGGCGAGGTGCAGACGGCGCTCGACCTCGAAATCGTCGTCGACTACGGCGTCTCGATCGCGGAGGTCGCCCGCGCCGTACGCGAGAACGTCATCGCCTCCGTCGAGCGCATGACCAGCCTCGAAGTCGTCGAGGTCAATATCGCCGTCAGTGATGTGAAGCTGCCGGACGAAGAGGAAGAAGAACCGGAGACGCGGCTTCAGTAGGGTCCGGCGCGGGCACCCGAACAGAGGTGAACCAACCGGTGGGGACTCGCAGACCGGTGCAGACGGTGCAGACGGTGCAGACTCGCAGAGGGAGCGCACGATGAGCATGGCCGTGATCGGCATGATCGCCGGAATGGCACTGGCCTTCGCCGGATACTTCGGCGGGTTCGGCGCCTTCCTGCTGGTGGCGGCGCTCGGCGCCGTCGGCTTCGTCGCCGGCCGGTTCCTGGAGGGCGACCTGGAGCCCGGTGAGTTCTTCCGCGGTCGTGGCGACCGGCGGCGGTGACCGCGGTGCCCGGTCAGGCCGTCGAACCCGGCGAGCGGGGCGCGACCCACATCGCCGACCGCGTCGTCGCCAAGATCGCCGCGCGCGCCGCGCGTGAGGCGCTGCCGGCCGTGCCCGAGGACGGCCTGCCCCCGCACGCCACGGTGACCGTGCACCGCGACACCGCGCGCGTCCGCGTCAGCCTCGAACTCGACTACCCCACCGACATCGGTGCCCGGTGCCGCGAGGTGCGTCGCCAAGTCGCCGAGCGGGTAGAGGCGTTGGCGGGGATGGAGGTGCCCGAGGTCACCGTCCATGTGGAGCGGCTGCACTCGCCGCAGTCCCGTGAAGCGGCACAGGGGAGGACACGATGAGCGAGGCAGGAGAGGTCGGTGAGCCCGATGGGCCCGCCGTCGAGCAGCCCGCCGCCGAGTCCGGCGGTGCCCGGCGGATCCCCGTCCTGGACAAGTCCGACGGCGACCTCGACCAGTCCGCGTCGGCCGCCGCGTACGAACCCTTCCTCACCTCGCCCGTGCCCGGCCGTTTCTGGGCGGGGCGCCGGGTCCCCGCCGCGATCGTCGCGCTGCTCGTCCTTGGCGGCAGCGGACTGCTCCTCTACGACGTCGCCGCCGTCCGCGCCGGACAGCCCGCGATGTACTGGCGCACAGTACTCACGCGGGAACTCGCCCAGCGGCCCGTCGACAACGTGTGGGTCATGATCGGCGCCGGGGCCGCCGCCGTCATCGGACTCTGGCTGATCGTGCTCGCCGTCACGCCCGGTCTGCGCGCCGTCCTGCCGATGCGGCCCACCGCCGACGTCCGCGCGGGGCTGCACCGGGCCGCCGCCGCGATGGTGCTGCGCGACCGCGCGATGGAGGTGTCCGGCGTGCAGTCGGTCCGGGTCCGCATGAAGCGCCACAAGGTCGACGTGCGCGCCCACTCGCACTTCCGCCCCCTCGACGAGGTACGCGCCGACCTGGACGCCGTACTCGCCGACACCATCCGCTCCCTGGGCCTCGGCCGGCCGCCCGCCCTCTCGGTGCGGGTGCGGCGGCCCGGTAGGAAGGGGTGAGACCCGTGCTGCGTACCGTCAACCGTGTCCTGATCGGGCTGCTCGGCGTGGGCCTGTTGCTCCTCGGCGGCTCGGTACTCGCCGTCGGCCTCGGCGCGGCACTGCCCTCGTGGTGGATCCACGGCGACAAGAGCGACGTCCTGCTCACCGCCGCCCGGCGCACCCGGTGGCGCGACGAGGGCTGGTGGTGGCCGGCCGTCATCGCCGCGCTCGCCGTCCTGCTGCTGCTCGCCCTGTGGTGGCTCTCGGCGAATCTGCGGCGCCGCCGCCTCGCGGAGGTCCTGGTGGACACCGGCGACGGAGAGGGCGCGCTGCTGCGCGGGCCCGCCATGGAGTCCGTACTCGCCGACGAGACCGAGGCGCTGGACGGCGTGGAGCGGGCCCAGGTGACCCTCACCGGGCGGCGCAGCGCACCGCGGGCACGGATGCGGCTGCTGCTCGCGCCGCACGGAGTGCCGGGCGAGGCCCTGCGCCGGGTCTCCGACGAGGCACTGGCCCACGCGCGGGACTCGGCGGGCCTCGTCCGCCTGCCCGCCACCGTGCAGCTACGAGCCGTCAAACACCGGGCGGAACGCGTCACCTGACCCCCACCCGAGCCGGCCCGACCCACCGTCGCCCGCCCTAGAACCCGTGCCGCGCGCCCCCGTCCACCGGAAGCATCACCCCCGTGAGGTACGACGCGGCCGGCGACAGCAGGAAGGCCGCCGTGCGGCCGAACTCGTCGGCGGTGCCGTAGCGGCGCAGCGGGATACGGGACTCGTTGGCCGCGCGGGCCGCCTCCGGGTCGGGCGAGAGGCCGTCCAGCTCGCGTACCCGGTCCGTGTCGATGCGGGCCGGAAGCAGGCCCACGACCCGGATGCCGCGCGGCCCCAGCTCGACCGAGAGGGACTTGGCGAAGCCCGCGAGACCCGGCCGCAGACCGTTCGAGATGGTCAGACCGGGGACCGGTTCATGGACCGAACTGGACAGGACGAAACCGATCACACCGCCCTCGCCGAGTTCCGCGGCGGCCGTCCTCGCGAGTCGCACCGCGCCCAGGAACACCGACTCGAAGGCGGCTTGCCACTGCTCGTCGGTGTTGTCGGCGACGAATCCGGGCGCCGGTCCGCCGACGCTGATCAGGACGCCGTCGAAGCGGCCGAACCGCTCGCGCGCGGTGGCGATCAGGCGCTGCGCGACGGCCGGGTCGGCATTGTCGGCGGCGACCCCCACGGCGTTCGCGCCGAGCGTCTTCTCCGCCGCCGCGATCCGCTCGGGGTCGCGCCCCGAGACGACGACCTTCGCGTCGTCGTCGACAAGGGCGCGCGCGGTGGCGTTGCCCAGTCCACGGGAGGCCCCGGTGACGACGTAGACACGGTCCTTCAGTCCAAGATCCATGGGGGACATCCTGCCTCGCGGCGATCGCGGTGGCGAGGGTGCCCGTGGGTGCCGTCAGACAGGGGCGGGGGCCGCCACCTCGGGTGCCGGGTCCGGTGCGGCGGCGCGGTCCCGGCGCTCACGGCGTACCAGGATCACCCATCCCACGGGCACGCCCGCCGCGAACAGCCACCACTGGACCGCGTACGCCATGTGCGGGCCGATGCCGCTGTGGTCGGGGTCGCCGATCAGCTGCGGTGTGTTGTCGCGCGCCTCGGGCGCCGTCTGCTCGATGAAGCCGCCGAGCACCGGCTTGCCGAGGGTCGTCGCCATCTGGGCGCTGCCGATCAGCATGATCTGCCGGTCGGGGAGCCCCTTGAGGTCCTTGATGCCGCTCGCGGCGGTCGTCTCGTCGGCCATCAGCCGCCCGGTCACGGTGACCTCACCGCGCGCGGGCGCCGGGATCTTCGGGAACTCCGTCTGCGCGCCGTCCGCCGGGATCCAACCCCGGTTGACCAGCAGCACCTTGCCGTCCGTGAGTACGAGTGGGGTCAGGACATGGAAGCCGACCTCGTCGGCCGCGTTGGTGCGGCGCCGCACGACGACCTCGTGCGCCGTGTCGTACGTGCCCTTCGCGGTCACCCGGCGGTAGCGCTCGGCGTCGGTCACGGCGTGCCCCGGGGACGTCAGCCGCTCGGCCGGGACCGGCGGGGCGGCCAGGGCGTCGGAGATCAGCTTGTTGTGCGCCACGCGGTGCTCGTGCCGGTGCAGCTGCCAGAAGCCCAGTTCGACCATCGTCGGGATGAGGACGAGGGTGAGGAGGGTGAGGATCACCCACTGCCGGGACAACAGGAAGCGGTACACCCCACGACCGTACAACCGGCACATCCGGGGCCTTCGCCAGGGGTGCCCCTGCCGTGTCAGGGGGTTGCCGGGGGGTGTGCCACCGCGGCGCGGGCCGTCACCCCTCGGCCGGGGCGACGTCCCGCAGGAGCTGGCCGAAGGCCGCCTCGTCGATCACCGGTGTGCCGTACTCCTTGGCCTTCGCGGTCTTGGAGGTGCCCGAGTCCGGGTCGTTCGTCACGAGGAGGCTGGTCAGCCGGGACAGGCTCGTCGCGATGTGCAGCCCCGCCTCGGCCGCCCGGTCCTCCAGGAGGTCCCGCTCGACGGAGGTGTCCCCGGAGAACGCCACCCGCATGCCCTGCCGCAGCGGCCCGCCCGGTACATACCGCCCCGGGTTCGGATACGGGCACGGGGGGCGCTTGCGGGCCGGGCGCCAACTGCCCGGCCGGTACGACGACTGACGGCCGATCCGGGGGGTCGCCGGGCTGTCCGACCACTCCGTCAGCGGCCGGCACTCCAGGAGCGGCAGCCGCACTCCGCTGCGGGCCGCCGCCCGCAGGCTGGGCCGGAACGCCTCGGCGAGCACGCGCGCGTCGTCCAGCGCGTGGTGCGCGCGCTGCTGGACGACCCCGAAGTGCGCGGCCAGCGTCTCCAGTTTGTGGTTCGGCAGCGGCAGCCCCAACTCCTTGGAGAGGGCGATGGTGCACAGCCTCTGACGGACCGGCGGGACGCTGCTCGCGCGCGCGTACTCCCGGGCGATCATCGACCAGTCGAAGACCGCGTTGTGCGCGACCAGGACGCGGTCGGCGAGCCGGGCGGCGAACTCGTCGGCGATGTCCGCGAAGAGGGGCGCGTCCGACAGGACGTCACGGGTGAGGCCGTGGATCCACACGGGACCCGGGTCGCGCTCCGGGTTGACCAGCGTGTACCAGTGGTCCTCGACCTCGCCGCGCGCGTCCAGCCGGTAGACCGCGGCGGACACTATCCGGTCGTCCCGGGCCAGGCCGGTCGTCTCGACGTCGACGACCGCGTACCCCCGGGGATACGCGGTCGGCCACTCGGCCGGGGAAGCTGCGGTCGTACGGTCGTCGAGCATGGTCACTGAGGATACGGCCCGGGACTGACACTCCGTCCGCCACCACCCTCACGCGCGGGTCGCGCCGAGTGGCCGCCCATGGGGTTCAGTTGACGGTGGGTCGGCCGGGCGGTGCCGGGCCGTCCCCGGGCAGCAGCGAATCCACGAGCGCCCGGACCGACGTCAGGAACAGCCGCTCCGGGTCGATCGGGCGGGCGAGGGCGCGGGCCAGCGCGGGGTCGTCGTCCGCCGTGCCGGGCGCCGACAGGCCCTCGTCGGCGGGGCGCTGCACGGGTGCGCGCTCGCGGTTGCGTTCGACGAGGACGAAGCCGACGACCTGGACCTGCACGGCCCGCACCACGTCGGCGGCGCGCGCGCCCCGCAGCCCCGCCGCGTGCACCTCGCGCACCAGCGCGCGCCGGGCGGGCAGGAACATGCGCTCCGTCAGACCGCGTTCGTGGACCATCGCGATCAGGTGCGGATGGTCGCGCAGCCGGCGGCGCAGCGTACGGGCGACGGACACCACGCGCGCGGCCGGGGTGCGGCCCCGGGGGCGGATCTCGCCCAGCTCGGCCATCGTGCGCTCCACCAGGGCGTCGAGCAGGGACTCGCGGTTGCCGACGTGCCAGTAGATCGACGTGACCGCCGTGCCCAGCTCGGCGGCGAGCTTCCGCATCGTCAGCGCCTGCGGCCCGTGCTGCTTCACCAGGGCCGTGGCGGCGTCCAGGACCTCGTCACGGGAGAGCGCCGCCCTCGCCATGCGCGCGCTCCCTTCGCCGAATTCCCCGTCGTGCACGCCTCTTTACCCTTCATCGCGCTCGGTGTAACTGTGTTACAGACGCTTCGACCTACGAAGGGCGGTACGTCATGGCACGCGTACGGTACGGCGCGCGCGGTGCGGCGGAGATCGCGGCGGCGCGCACCACGAGCGGCAGCCTCCCCGACATCTGGTCCACCGGTGTCGTCGCCGTGTGGGAGAGCGACCCCGATGTGGTCGCCGCGGTCCTCCCGCCGCCGCTGAAGCCCGCCCCGCGCCCCTTGGTGCGGGCCACCATCAGCAAGGTCGACCTGCCCGGTTATCCGCTGGGCGCCGGCTCCTTCTCGGTCGCCGCGGCGCACGGCGGGGTCGAGGGCTGGTATCCGCTGGTGATGCCGATGACGCACGAACGGGCCCTGACCGGGGGCCGTGAGGTGTTCGGCGAGCCGAAGAAGCTCGGCGAGGTGACCGTCGAGCGGGACGGTCTGGTCGTCCGGGCGTCCCTGGCCCGGCACGGCATCGCCTTTGTGGAGGTGCGCGGCGCCGTGAGCGGGCCGCTGCCGCTGCCGGAGCCGGAGCGCAGGACGGACTTCTACTTCAAGTTCCTGCCCGCAGTGGACGGTTCCGGCTTCGACGGCGACCCCGTGCTCGTGCACTGCGAGCGCCGGGAGCGGGTGCGCGCCCTGGAGCGGATCACCGGGGACGTGGTGCTGCGCGAGTCGATGTACGACCCGGTCGCCGATCTGCCGGTGCGCAGGCTGATCGGGATCACGCTCGGCGAGAAGACCACCGACCAGCGGGGCCGGGTGGTCGAACGGGTCGACGCCGACGCCCTGCTGCCGTACGTCCACCAGCGCTACGACGACCCCCTTCAGATCCACGACGGGCCGCCCGAGACGGCGCGGGGGAGTGCCTGATGGAGCTGCGGGAGGGACAGGTCGCCGTGGTCACCGGCGCGGCGAGCGGCATCGGGCTCGCCCTGGCCCGGCGGTTCGCCGCCGGCGGCCTCAAGGTGGTGCTCGCCGATGTCGAGGAGGCCGCCCTGGAGAAGGCGGCGGCCGGGCTGCGCGCCGACGGGGCGCGGGTCCTCGCGCGCGTGGTCGACGTCGGCGAACGCGCGGAGGTGCTCGCCCTGGCCGACGCGGCGTACGAGGAGTTCGGCGCCGTCCATGTGCTGTGCAACAACGCGGGCGTCGGCTCCGGCGCCGAGGGCCGGATGTGGGAGCACGACCCGAACGACTGGAAGTGGGCCTTCGCGGTCAACGTGTGGGGCGTCTTCCACGGCATCCAGGCGTTCGTACCCCGCATGATCGCCGGGGGCGAGCCCGGTCATGTCGTCAACACCTCGTCCGGCGACGGCGGTATCGCCCCACTGCCGACGGCGTCCGTGTACGCGGTCACCAAGGCCGCCGTCGTCACCCTCACCGAGTCCCTGTACGCGCATCTGAGGGCGGAGCACGCGCGCGTGGGTGCGTCGGTGCTCTTCCCCGGACCCCACATGCTGCGTACCGGACTGTGGGAGTCCCATCGCAACCGGCCCGAGAAGTACGCCAAGTCCCGCCCCCGCAAAGCCCCTTACCGCAGCCTCGGCCAGTGGGAGGCGGCGATGCGCGAGGCGGGGCAGGAGATCGCGTTCACCCCCGTCGAGGACGTCGCGGACCTCGTCGCCGACGGTATCGCCGCCGACCGGTTCTGGCTGCTGCCCGAGAGCGAGCACAGCGACCGGCAGATCCGCGCCAGGTCCCGGTCGATGCTCGACCGCGCCAACCCGTCGTATCTGGAGAGCTTCATCCTGGACTGAGGGAGCCGGCATGACCGCCGACGAACAGCCCGACCGGCCCGACCGGCCCGACCGGCCCGAACAGAGGGACCGGCCCGACCGGCCCGAACAGCGGGAACAGCCCTATCTGATCGTCTCGTCCGACTGCCACGCCGGGCTTCCCACCGAGGAGTACCGGCCCTATCTCGACAGCCGTTTCCACCGCGCCTTCGACGACTTCCTCGGGCAGCGCGACGCCCGCCGCGAGGAGGCGACCCGGCTCGGCATCCGTAACGACGCGTTCGCCGACCGCTGGTTCGAGGAGCACGAGGAGGGCCTGCGCGGCGGCTGGGACAGCGCGCAGCGCGTCAAGGAACTCGACGGCGACGGGGTGGCCGCCGAGGTCGTCTTCCCCGACGCGGACGCCGTGGACAGCCGTACGGCGGCGCCCTTCGGGGTCGGCCTCGGCCTCTCCGGCGACCAGGACCCCGACCTCGGCATGGCGGGCGCGCAGGCGCACAACCGGTGGCTGGCCGAATTCGTCGCCGACCACCCCGAACGCCACTGCGGGGTCGCCCTGCTGCCCGTCACCGCCGACACCGAACGGGTCGTCGCCGAGATCCACCGCGCGAAGGAGTCCGGGCTCGGCGCCCTGATGATCCCGTCGATGTGGGTCGACAAGGACCCGTACCACGCCCGGCGTTACGACCCCGTGTGGGCCGCCGCAGCCGAGTGCGGGATGCCCGTCATGACGCACTCGGGGGCGTCACCCCGCCACGAGTACGGGGACCACCTCGGGATCTTCGTCTCCGAGGTCACCTGGTGGCCCGCGCGCCCCCTGTGGTTCCTGCTGTGGTCCGGTGTCTTCGAACGGCACCCCGGGCTGCGGTTCGGGATCGCCGAGTCCGGCTGCTGGTGGCTGCCGAATCTGCTGTGGTTCATGGACCGGCTCTACCTGGGCGCCCACGGCGGCAAGAAGCTCTCCCCGTTCGCCGAGCTGAAGCGTCCCCCGCACGCGTACCTGGACCGGCAGGTGTTCATCTGCGCCACCAACACCAAGCGCCGTGAACTCGCCCAGCGCTACGAGATCGGCGTCGACAACATCCTCTGGGGCAGCGACTTCCCGCACCCCGAGGGGACCTGGCCCGACACGCGCGCGTGGCTGCGGAGAACCTTCCACGACATGCCCGTCACGGAGACCCGCCGGATGCTCGGCCTGGCCGCCGCCGAGGTGTTCGGCTTCGACACCGCGAAACTCGCCCCGCTGGCGGCCCGTATCGGCCCCACCCCGGCCGAACTCGGCCAGCCCGCGGACCAGTCGGCCGTCGAGGCGTCCTGGGCGCGCTCGCGCGAGGTGGGCCGGCACTGGCTGACGGACCACGACTTCCCCACCCTGGGGGTGACCCCGTGACCGGCCCGGCCGACCCGACCGGAGTGCGGGGCGCGGTCGACCGCTACACGGTGATCTCCGCCGACTGCCACGCCGGCGCCGATCTCCTCGACTACCGGCCCTATCTGGAGCGCCGCCACCACGACGCCTTCGACGCGTGGGCGGCCACCTATGTCAATCCGTACGCGGATCTGCTTGCGGACACCGCCGACCGCAACTGGAACTCCGCCCGCCGGATCGCCGATCTGGAGGCCGACGGCATCGTCGCGGAGGTCGTCTTCCCGAACACCGTGCCGCCGTTCTTCCCGTCCGCGTCCCTGATGGCACCGGCCCCCACGCGCGCGGAGTTCGACCGGCGCTGGGCCGGGCTGCGCGCGCACAACCGCTGGCTCGCCGACTTCTGCGCCGAGGCCCCCGGGCGCCGCGCGGGCGTCTTCCAGATCTTCCTCAACGACGTCGACGAGGCCGTACGGGAGATCCGGTGGGCGGTCGACGCGGGCCTGACGGGCGGTGTGCTGCTGCCCGGCACCCCACCGGGCTCGGGGCTGCCCGAGCTGTACTCGGCCGTCTACGACCCGATCTGGGCGGTCTGCGCCGAGCTGGGCGTCCCCGTGAACCACCACGCGGGATCGGCGTCCCCGCCGCTCGGTGACGAGCCCGCGGCGCGTGCGGTGTTCATGGTCGAGACGACCTGGTTCTCGCACCGCGCCCTGTGGCACCTCGTCTTCGGCGGCGCCTTCCGGCGCCACCCCGGGCTGCGGCTCGTCCTCACCGAACAGGGCTCCGGCTGGATCCCGGGGGTGCTCGACATGCTGGACTACTACCACGGGCGGCTGGTGAACGCGGCGGCGAAGGCGTCCGGGGTGACAAAGGCGGCGACGAATTCCGCGGTGACAAAAGCGGTGACGGTATCCGGTGCGTCCGGTGCGGGAAAGGTGTCCGCCGAGGCGAAGTTCGGCGCGGGGCTCGCCGACGCCATGGGGGAGTCCCCGTCCGCCGTCTGGCGCGCGCACTGCTTCGTCGGCGCCAGCTTCATGCGCCCGCACGAGGTGCCGCTGCGCGACCGCATCGGCCTCGACAAGATCATGTGGGGCAGCGACTACCCGCACGACGAGGGAACGTACCCCTACACGCGCGAGGGCCTGCGCATCGCCTACGCGGGCCTCCCGCGCGCGGAGATCGCCGCCATGGTCGGCGGCAACGCGGCCCGCGTGTACGGCTTCGACCTCGACCGCCTGGACCGCCTGGCCGCCCGGGTCGGCCCGACCGTCCAGGAGCTGGACGAACCCCTCACCACACCCCCACCGGACGCGACGAGCCCTGTGTTCGCGAAGGGAGCGTCGGTACGCGTGTGGTGACGTGTGGTGACGGCACCGGGCGAACCCCGGGCTCGCCGCGTCCGGTGCGCCGGTGCCGAGGTGGCGGACCCGGGGGTGAGACCCTTCCCCGCGTGAGCGAACAGGGAGCGCGGGGCGGGCCGGACCACGACGAAGCGCACGGCGGGGGTCTCGGCGGGCGTCTCAACTGGCTGCGGGCCGCCGTGCTCGGCGCCAACGACGGTGTCGTGTCCACCGCCGGAATCGTCGTCGGCGTCGCGGGCGCCACCGGCGACCGGGGCACCCTGCTGACGGCGGGCCTCGCGGGGCTGCTCGCCGGTTCCATGTCGATGGCGGCCGGCGAGTACGTCTCCGTGTCCACGCAGCGCGACTCCGAGAAGGCCGCCATCGCCCTGGAGAAACGGGAGCTGCGGGAGCAGCCCGAGGCCGAACTCCAGGAGCTGACCGGGCTCCTGGAGGACCGGGGCCTCAGCCACGAGGTCGCGCGCGAGGCCGCCGTACAGCTCACCGAACGGGACGCGCTGCGGGCCCACGCCGATGTGGAGCTGGGGATCGACCCCGACGAACTCACCAACCCCTGGCACGCCGCCTGGGCCAGCTTCCTCGCCTTCACGGCGGGCGCGCTGCTGCCGCTGCTCGCGATCGTCCTGCCGCCCGACGTGTGGCGGCTGCCGGTCACCGTTCTGTCGGTGCTCGCCGCCCTCACCCTCACCGGCTACGCGGGCGCCCGCCTCGGCGCCGCGTCCCCCCGGCGCGCCATCGTGCGGAACGTGGCGGGCGGCGCGCTCGCCATGGCCGTCACCTATGGGGCGGGCGCCGCGCTGGGGGCTGTGGGGGCCTGACCGGTAATACTTGTCGGTAACAACGTCTGGCGGTGACCGCACAGGCGCCTCTACGGTGCACGCATGCCGAACCTGCCCGATGCCGTGCTGTGGTCCGTACCGGCCTTCGTCGTGCTCACGGTCGTCGAGATCGTGAGCTACCGGCTGCATCCGGACGAGGACGCGGCCGGCTACGAGACGAAGGACGCCGCCACGAGCATCACCATGGGGCTCGGCAGTCTCGTCTTCGACTTCCTGTGGAAGATCCCGATAGTCGCGATCTACACCGCCCTGTACGAACTCACGCCGCTGCGCGTGCCCGTGCTGTGGTGGACCGTCCCGCTGATGCTGCTCGCGCAGGACTTCTTCTACTACTGGTCGCACCGGGGCCACCACGTCGTCCGCGTCCTGTGGGCCTGCCACGTCGTGCACCACTCCAGCCGCAAGTTCAACCTGAGCACGGCGCTGCGCCAGCCCTGGACGACCCTCACGGTGTGGCCGTTCTACGTGCCGCTGATCCTGTGCGGGGTGCATCCGGCGGCGCTCGCGTTCTGCTCCGGCGTGAACCTCGTCTACCAGTTCTGGATCCACACCGAGCGCATCGACAAACTGCCCCGCCCCGTCGAGTTCGTCCTCAACACGCCCTCGCACCACCGCGTCCACCACGCGTCCCAGGGCAGCTATCTGGACCGTAACTTCGGCGGGATCCTCATCGTGTGGGACCGGCTGTTCGGCTCGTTCGTGCCCGAGACGGCGCGGCCCGTGTTCGGCCTCACCAAGAACATCACCACGTACAACCCGCTGCGCGTCGCCACCCATGAGTACGCCGCCATCGCCAAGGACGTGCGCGGGGCGGCCGGTTGGGGGGAGCGGGCCGGACGCGTGTTCCGGGGACCTGGCTGGCAGCCGGGCCCCAGGGAATCCGCTCCCGACACCGCCACGGTCCCGGAGGGCGCCGCGTGACCCGCCCGCTCACCGGTCCCGCGGCCCCGCGCGCGGTACGCCGCGACACGCTCGCCCGCGCGCTGCTGACCGCGTACGCCGTCGTCGCGCTCGCCGACCTCGTCGCCCTGCTCGCCGCCGCCGACCTCGGGCACACCCTGCTCAAACCGCTGCTGCTGCCGCTCCTCGCCGCCTGGGCGGCCACCCGTGGCGGACCGCCGCTGCTGACCGCCGCGCTGCTCTTCGGCTGGGGCGGCGACGTCCTGCTGCTCGCCGACCGGGACCCCCTCTTCCTCGCCGGAATGGGCTCCTTCGCCCTCGGCCACGTCTGCTACCTCGTCCTCTTCCAGCGGTACGGGTTCCAGCGATACGGGTTTCCGCCGTACGGGCCGTCCCGCGCGCGTACCGCGTCTCTCGCCGGTGTCTACGCCGTGGCCCTCGTCGGCACCGTCGCCCTGCTCTGGTCCGACCTGCCGGGGGACATGCGGGTGCCCATGGCCGGCTACAGCCTGCTGCTCACCGCGATGGCCTTCCGCGCCACCCGGCTGGGCCCGGCCGCGGCGGTCGGTGGCGCGCTGTTCCTGCTGTCCGACACCCTCATCGCCACGGGCATCGCCGACTGGCCGCAGCTCCCGCGCCCCGACTTCTGGATCATGCTCACCTACCTCACCGCCCAGGCGCTGCTGGCCCGTGGCGTGCTTGCCGCCGCCGACGTCCCGCGCGCGCGACAGCACCCGGCCCCGGCGTACGGTGAGGAAACCTGAGGAGCGCCCCGCTCCCCGAACGAGCGCCCCGCTCCCGGAACCAGCCGAAGGACCCCATGCGCGCCACCACCGTCCACGCCCCCTTCGACGTGCGCGTGGACGACGTCCCCGAACCCCTCGTCCAGCTCCCGACGGACGCGATCGTGCGCGTCGTACGGGCCTGTGTCTGCGGCAGCGACCTGTGGGCGTATCGCGGGGTGGCCGCGCGGGAGCCGGGGCAGCGGATCGGGCACGAGTTCCTGGGCGTGGTCGAGGACACCGGCTCCGAGGTGACCGGCGTACGGCGCGGGGACCTCGTCGTGGCGCCCTTCATGTGGTCGGACGGCGTCTGCGACTTCTGCCGCGAAGGACTCACCACGTCCTGTGTGCACGGCGGCATCTGGGGCGCGGTCGGCTACGACGGCGGCCAGGGCGAGGCCGTGCGCGTGCCCTACGCCGACCCGACCCTCGTCCGGCTGCCCGCCGACGCCGCGTCCGACGACCGTCTGCTGTCCGCGCTGCTCGCCCTCTCCGACGTCCTGGGCACCGGCCACCACGCGGCGCTCGGTGCCGGGGTGCGGCCCGGGGCGACGGTCGCCGTCGTGGGGGACGGCGCGGTCGGCCTGTGTGCCGTTCTGGCGGCCCGCCGGCTCGGGGCCGGGCGGATCATCGCTCTGGGGCGCCACGAGGCCCGTACGGACCTCGCACGGCGTTTCGGCGCGACGGACGTGGTCGCCGAGCGCGGTGCGGCGGCCGTCGCGGCGGTACGGGAGCTGACCGGCGGCCAGGGCGCGCACGCCGTGGTCGAGGCGGTCGGCACCGAACAGTCGATGAGCACGGCCGTGGGGATCGCCCGGGACGGCGGCGCGATCGGTTTCGTCGGTGTCCCGCACGGCAGCGGCACCGGACTCGACCTGAGCGTCATGTTCGACCGGAACATCGCGCTGCGCGGCGGGGTCGCGCCCGTACGGACCTACATCCCCGAACTGCTCCCCGACGTCCTCGACGGCACCGTCGACCCGTCACCCGTGTTCGACCTCACCGTCGACCTGGAGGACGTGCCGGCCGGGTACAAGGCGATGGACGAGCGCACGGCCCTGAAGGTCCTCGTCACCGTCTGAAAGCCGCCTCCGTCACCACATGAAAGCCGCCTCCCAGTACCCGCCTCCCCGCACCCCACTCTCACCACCGAATCGGCACCGGCACCGCCGTCAGCAGCGCCGACGCCGCGACCACCACACCCAGGACGGCGACCTCCGCGCGCGCGGGCGCGTACGCGGTGAGCGGGTCCGCCGCGCCCCGCAGCCGGGCACGGGCCACCAGCGCCAGCACCGCGACCACCACGACGAGCAGCACCTTGCCGGCCAGGGTGCGCCCGTACGCCGTCGTCAGGAGCTGGTCGACGACCGTGTCCGGCGGCATCCGGCGCAGCGTGCTCACCACCCCGGTCGCCGTGACGGCCGCGAGCAGAACGGCCGCCACGCGCGCGTAGAGACCGAGAAGGGCCGCGCCCGCGTGCGGAGCCGTGTCCCGCCACCGCCACACCGTCCGCAGTACGTACAGCAGTCCGCCCGCCCACAGCGCGGAGCACACCACGTGGACCAGGGTGAGCGCGGAGCCGATCAGCGGGGTGCTCTCCGGCGGGGGGTGGGCGCGCAGGGCCTCCGCGACGACGATCGCGGTCAGGGGCAGGAGCTGGGTCGCCGGGCGCCGCGAGCGGGCCAGTACGGCGGCGAGCAGGAACGCGTTCACCTCGATCAGGGCCAGCGCGCCGTCCCGGGTCTGGTAGAGGCCGCCGATGTCCATGTCGGCGAGCCGGCGCGGGACGAGGTTGCCGGTGGCGACGACAAAGGCGAGGCCCAGTGCGGCCAGACAGCCCGCACCGGACGCGACCGCCGCCCAACTCCTCGGCGCCGCCCCCGAGTCGGACATCCCCCGCACCCGCCGCGCCAGCCACCCCGCGAACACCTCACCCGCCGGCACGCACACCGCCGCGAACACCACCGTCCGCAGCAGCGCGATCCCGCCCGCACCCGGCGCCGCCGCCTCACCTGTACCGCTCAGCGCCACCGAGGGGCCGAGCAGCGGCACCAGGGCCGCGACGGCCACCAGGACCAGGACGGCCACCGCCCGCGCGGGGGACGGACGCCGGACGGCGGGTGCCGTGGGGAGCGGCGGGGGTATCGGACTCGTACTCATCACCAGATCTTCACACGCGTCAACGGCGTCAACGGCGTCAACGGCGTCAACGGCGTCAACGGCGGGTGGCCGCCCGGGAACACACCCGGACGGCCACCGCATCACCTCAGGCCGGGGCGCCGACCGGCGCCCCTTCCCCTCGGTCTTACTACGTACTACTTGGTCACGGCGTTCAACGCGTTCGCGATGCCCGCGCCGTAGAAGCCGTTCTTGTACTTACTGCCCACGCAGACGGCGTCGATCGTGCCGTCGTTGTTGATGTCGTACGGGGTGGTGCACGGCGTGGCGTCGGCGCCCTTGTACAGCAGCGCCTTCACCTGGGCGGCCGACGCGCGCGGGTGCGTCGACTTGATGAGCGCGGCGACACCGGCGACGTGCGGGGACGCCATCGACGTACCGGCCATGTAGCCCCAGCGGTTGCCCGGCAGCGGGCCGAGGATCAGACCGCTCGTCGCGGGCGGCGCCGGCGTCTGGTAGGCCGTCGAGTCGCCACCGGGCGCGGCGATGTCGACAACACCCTTGCCGTAGTTCGAGAACGACGACTTGATGCCCTTGGCGCCCGTCGCGGCCGTGGTGACGACGCCCGGCAGCTGGGTCGGGATGTCGAGGCACTTGGACGGGTCGATGACGCGGTCGCTCGGCGTCCCGTCGTTCGGGCTGACCGGGTCGGTGATCGACTTCGACGCGAGGTCGTAGTTCTCGTTGCCGGCCGCCGCGACGTTGACGGTGCCCTTCTTCTCCGCGTACCGCGACGCCCGCGAGACGGCCTCGACCAGTGCGCCCTGGTCGGGGTCGTTCTTGCAGTTGAAGTACCACGGGTCGGTGTAATAGCTGTTGTTGGTGACGTCCACGTCGTGCTCGGCCGCCCACATGAAGCCGCAGACGACGGCCTCCGTGTAGAAGTAGCCGTCCGGGTTGGACACCTTGATGCCGGACACCTTCACGCCGGGCGCGACACCGGTCATGCCGATGCCGTTCTTCGCGCCGGCGATCTCACCCGCGACATGCGTGCCGTGCGGGCTCTCGGCGGCGCTCGGCCGCCAGGCGCCGTCCGCCGTGTTCGGGGCGCCCGACACACAGTTCACGGACGCCTCGCGGTTGAAGTTCGGCGCGATGTCCGGGTGCGTGTCGTCGACACCGGTGTCGATGACGGCGACGGTGACCTTGCTGCTGCCGAGGGTCTTCTCGTGCGCCTTGTCCGCCTTGATCGCGGGCAGGTCCCACTGCAGGGGCTCCAGCGGGTCCTGTCCGGCGGCAGCGGCGGCGGTCGCCTCCTTGACCTCGTCCGCCGAGAGCACCTTCGGGGCGCCCATGTCGCCGGTGGACTGCGCGGGCAGCGGCGCGTTGCGCGTGGCGCCCGCCGACTCGACGCCGTGCGCCTTGCGGATCAGCTTGGCGAAGTCCGGGTTCGCCGAGTGGACGACGACCACGCCGATCTTGTCGTACGACGCGACGACGGTGCCGCCCGCCTTGGTTATCTCCTTGCGCACGGACGACGAAAGGCCGTGCGAGGAGCGGAGGTTGACGACATAGCTCAGCGACGTGCCGTCGGCGTTCGTCGCGCCCTGCGCGGCGGGGGCCTGGGACGCCGTGTCCGCGGCCGACGCGGCGTTCGGCAGGAACGCCAGCGCGGAGGCGACGGCCATGCCGAGCGGGACGGCGACGGTGCGCCGGGTGCGCGCGAAACGAGCGCTCATGTGATCTCCAGTTCGTTGAGCCCCTGCGGTCGGAAGCAGGGTGGAAGGTGCGGCGGGAAGTGCGGTGGAGGGTGCGCCGGGGGAGCGGTGAAGGCCCGTGCGGGGCAGGTCACTTGACCGCGGCGAGCGCGTTCACGACTCCGTAGCCGTAGAAGCCGTTCACCCGCTTCCCGCCCGTGCAGAAGGAGTCGACGGTGCCGTTCCCGTCCGGGTCGTACGGCTCCGTCGGGCAGCCCGGGTTGTCCGCCTGCGCCTTCATGAGGATCTGCAGCTGCGCGGGTGACGCCCACGGGTGCACCGACTTCAGCAGTGCGGCGACACCCGCGGCGTGCGGCGACGCCATCGACGTGCCCTGGAGGAAGGCGTACTGACCGCCCGGCATGGTCGACAGGATGCGGCCGTTCTTCGACGGCGTGTCCGGGATCTGGTACTTGTCGCCGCCCGGCGCCGCGATGTCGATGACACCGTTGCCGTAGCTGGAGTAGTACGACTTGATGCCCTGGACGCCCGTCGCGCTGACCGTCACGACACCCGGAAGCTGGGTCGGGAGGTCGAAGCACTTGCGCGGGTCGATCGTGCGGTCCACCGGCGTCGTGTCATTGGGGCTCGACGTGTCGAGGATCGTCTTGGCGGCCAGGTCGTGGTTCGAGTTGCCCGCGGACGCCAGGCTGAGGGTGCCCTTGCGCTGCGCGTACTGCTGGGCCCGGTTGACCGCGTCGACGATGGCCCGCTGATCGGGGTCGTCCATGCAGGCGTACATCCACGGGTCCACGTAATAGCTGTTGTTGGTGATCTCGACACCGTGGTCGGCGGCGAACACGAAGGCGCAGACCACGGCCTCCGGGTAGAACAGCTCGCTGACCGGGTCGGCCACCTTGATGCCCGAGACCTTCACGCCCGGTGCCACGCCCGCGACGCCTATGCCGTTGCGGGCGGCGGCTATCTCACCGGCGACATGGGTGCCGTGGTAGTGGTCCGGGTTCGCGGGACGCCAGGCGCCCGGCGAGGTGTCCGGCTTGCCGCCGACGCAGTTGGCGGACTGCGAGGCGGAGAAGTTCGGGGCCAGATCGGGGTGCGTGTCGTCGACACCCGTGTCGATCACGGCGACGGTGACCTTGCTGCTGCCCGGGTTGATCGCGGCGGCCTTGTCGGCGCCGATGGCCCGCAGGTCCCACTGGTCCGCTTCGAGCGGCTCGGCCGGCACCGTCCCGGGCTTCCCGGGCCTGGCGCCCTTCGCGGACGCCTGCCCGGCCTCCGTCGCCCCGGCGGCCTTGGTGGCCTTGGCGACCTCGGCGGCCGACAGATACTCGGGGGCGCCCTCTTCGGTGGTCCCGGCGGCGCTCAGCGGTGCGGTGCGGGTGGCGCCCGCGGACTCGACACCGCGCACGGCGCGCATGCGCTGCCCGAAGTCCGGGTTCGACGAGTGCGCGACGATGACGCCGATCTTCTCGTACGCGATGACGACGGTGCCGTCGGCCCTGGCGATGGCCTGCCGTACGGACTCCACCGTGCGGTGGTCGGTCCGGGTGTTGACGACATAGGCCTGACTCGGGCCGTCGGCGGTCACGGAGGCGGGTGCGGCGGCCGGAGCGGCCGACGCGGTGCCCGGCAGGATGCCGAGCGCCACCGTGAGGGCCAGCCCGAGCGGCACGGTCAGGGCCGACCGGCGTCTGGAGCGCAGATGAACCATGGGATCTCCACATCATCCGGATAACGGAACTGCCCGAACGCAAGGTTGCTGCTCGGGCAGGTGCATGACGGGTTAACTCAAGGGGTGAAGCTATCCCCCGAACTCCCTGATCAGCAATGATTTCCTGAAAGAAAGACCGGCTCCGGCCGCTCAGGGGCGCCGAGTTGGATTCCGTCGGGCCGGACGGCTGATGGGGGAGTTCGCGGCGGATTGGACCGCTTCTTCGCCCACCTCACCGACGTTGAGCCCATGGCAAGACCAACTACCCCCTGTTCGGATCACGCACCGGGCTCTAGCATCGCCATCCGACCCGCGTGATCCACGTCACTGTGAGGTCATCGCATCATGTCCGTCCCCCACCCTCCGCCGGCCCCGACATCCCCGGCGTCCACCCCCTCAGCCGTCGTCAGCGCATCCCCATCGCGAGGAGACTCCGTGGCCACCGATGCCCCACCACCGCAAGGCGCCTCCGATCCCCGGCCGGACCTGCCGTCGACCGAGGAGTTCATCGCCGTCCAGGAGAGCGCGGAGTTCGGTGAACTGCGCCGCTCCTACCGCTCCTTCGCCTTCCCCCTGACCATCGCGTTCATCGCCTGGTACCTGCTCTACGTGCTGCTGTCGAACTACGCCGGCGGCTTCATGGGCACCAAGCTGTTCGGCAACATCAACGTCGCCCTCGTCTTCGGCCTCGCCCAGTTCCTCACCACCTTCCTCATCGCCTGGTGGTACTCGCGGCACGCCGCCGCCAAGCTCGACCCCAAGGCCCAGGCCATCAAGTCCCGGATGGAGGGCGGCGCATGAGCCCCGCAACCACGGCGCCCGCGCTGTCGCAGAGCGTCCTCGCCGCGGGAGAGGCCAGCGAGCACCGGCCGCTGATCATCTCCCTGTTCGCCGCCTTCGTCGTCGCCACCCTCGTCATCACCGTCTGGGCCGGCCGGCAGACCAAGGACGCCTCCGACTTCTACGCCGGCGGACGCCAGTTCACCGGCTTCCAGAACGGGCTCGCCGTCTCCGGCGACTACATGTCCGCCGCGTCGTTCCTCGGCATCGCGGGCGCCATCGCCCTCTTCGGCTACGACGGCTTCCTCTACTCGATCGGCTTCCTCGTCGCCTGGCTGGTCGCCCTGCTCCTGGTCGCCGAACCCCTGCGCAACTCCGGTCGCTACACGATGGGCGACGTCCTCGCGTACCGGATGCGCCAGCGGCCCGTACGCACCGCGGCCGGCACCTCGACCATCGTCGTGTCGATCTTCTACCTGCTCGCGCAGATGGCCGGAGCCGGTGTCCTCGTCTCGCTGCTCCTCGGCATCACCAGCGACGGCGGCAAGGTCGCGATCGTCGCCCTGGTCGGCATCCTGATGATCGTGTACGTCACCATCGGCGGCATGAAGGGCACCACCTGGGTGCAGATGGTCAAGGCCGTCCTGCTGATCAGCGGCACCCTGCTCATCACCTTCCTGGTCCTGCTGAAGTTCAACTTCAACATCTCCGACCTGCTCGGCAAGGCCGCCGAGAACAGCGGCAAGGGCGCGTCCTTCCTGGAGCCCGGACTGAAGTACGGCGCCACGTCCACGTCGAAGCTGGACTTCATCTCCCTCGGCATCGCCCTCGTCCTGGGCACCGCCGGACTGCCGCACATCCTCATCCGCTTCTACACGGTGCCCACCGCCAAGGCCGCGCGGAAGTCCGTGAACTGGGCGATCGGCATCATCGGCGCGTTCTACCTGATGACCATCGCGCTCGGCTTCGGCGCGGCGGCGCTGATCAAACCGGACGAGATCATCGCGTCGAACAAGGCAGGCAACACGGCAGCGCCTTTGCTCGCGCTCCATATCGGCGGCACCGACTCGGCGTGGGGCGCCATCCTCCTCGCCACCATCTCGGCGGTCGCCTTCGCGACGATCCTCGCCGTGGTCGCGGGCCTCACCCTCGCCTCGTCCTCGTCGTTCGCACACGACATCTACGCGAACGTCATCAGGAAGGGCCAGGCCACCGACAAGGAGGAGGTACGGGCCGCCCGCTGGGCCACCGTCGCCATCGGCGTCGTCTCCATCGGCCTCGGCGCGCTCGCCCGTGACCTCAATGTGGCGGGCCTGGTCGCCCTGGCCTTCGCCGTCGCCGCGTCCGCGAACCTGCCGACGATCCTCTACAGCCTCTTCTGGAAGCGCTTCACCACCCAGGGCGCGCTGTGGTCGATCTACGGCGGTCTGACCACGGCCGTCGTCCTGGTGCTGTTCTCGCCGGTCGTCTCCGGCAAGCCCACGTCGATGTTCCCCGACGCCGACTTCCACTGGTTCGCGCTGGAGAACCCGGGCATCATCTCGATCCCCGTCGGCTTCCTCCTCGGCTGGCTCGGCACCCTCCTGTCCAAGGAGAAGGCCGACGCCGGCAAATACGCGGAGCTGGAGGTCAGGTCCCTCACCGGCACCGGCGCCCACTGATCCCGGCGCCCGACGTCCCTCGCGGCGCGGCGGTGTCGTACGCATCCTGTAGATCCGTACGACACGGCCGCGCCGCTCCTCGTGGGATCGGGCCCCCTACCGATGTCAGTCGTGTCACGTAGGCTCGCATGTAGCGGAAAACACGATCAGTACGACCAGGGAGGGGGCCCACGTGCTCATCGACACCTATGGCCGAGTGGCCACCGACCTCCGTGTGTCCCTGACGGACCGGTGCAATCTGCGCTGTACCTACTGCATGCCCGAAGAGGGCCTCCAGTGGCTGGGCAAGCCCGATCTGCTCACCGACGACGAGATCGTCCGCCTCATCGACATCGCCGTCACCCGCCTCGGCATCACCGAGGTCCGCTTCACCGGCGGCGAGCCCCTGCTGCGCCCCGGCATCGTCGGCATCGTCGACCGGGTCGCGCGCCTCGCGCCCCGCCCGCAGATGTCCCTCACCACCAACGGCATCGGCCTCAAGCGCACCGCCGCCTCGCTCAAGGCGGCCGGCCTGGACCGTGTCAATGTCTCCCTGGACACCCTGCGCCCCGACGTCTTCAAGGCCCTGACCCGCCGCGACCGGCTCGCCGACGTCCTGGCAGGGCTGGCCGCCGCCCGCGCCGCCGACCTCACCCCGGTCAAGGTGAACACGGTGCTGATGCCGGGCCTGAACGGCGACGAGGCCCCCGACCTCCTCGCCTGGGCGATCGACGGCGGGTATGAGCTGCGGTTCATCGAGCAGATGCCGCTGGACGCCCAGCACGGCTGGAAGCGGGACGGCATGATCACCGCCGGTGACATCCTCGCCTCGCTGCGCACCCGCTTCACCCTCACCCCCGAGGGCGCGGCCTCCCGTGGCTCGGCGCCCGCCGAGCGCTGGATCGTGGACGGCGGACCGCACCGGGTCGGCGTCATCGCCTCCGTCACCCGCCCGTTCTGCGCCGCCTGCGATCGCACCCGCCTCACCGCCGACGGCCAGGTGCGCACCTGTCTGTTCGCCCGCGAGGAGACCGATCTGCGGGCCGCGCTGCGCGGGGACGCGTCGGACGAGGCGATAGCGAGGACCTGGAAGCTCGCGATGTGGGGCAAGAAGGCGGGGTCCGGCCTGGACGACCCGTCGTTCCTCCAGCCGGACCGTCCGATGTCGGCGATCGGCGGCTGACCCGGCCCACCGGGGGCCCACCTCGCGGACGGCTCAGCCGGTGGCGGTTCAGCCGGTGGCGGGTTCGCCGTCCCACTCGTCGAACTTCACGACGTCCTTGAGGAAGCCCCGCACCCCGAGGAACTGCGACAGATGCTCCCGGTGTTCGTCGCACGCGAGCCAGGTCTTGCGCCGCTCCGGCGTGTGCAGCTTGGGGTTGTTCCAGGCGAGCACCCAGACCGCGTCGGCGCGACAGCCCTTGGCCGAGCAGACGGGAGAATCGGGGCCGCCGGAGGCGAGTTGCGAGAGGTCCACGGCTCCCAGCCTAGGTGACCCCGGGACGGTGCCGGAGGGCGTGTGCGGGAGGGGGAAAAGGCGACGCCGAGCAGCCACGGGGGGAGCTGCCCGGCGTCGGTCCGTCGCTCCGACGGGGGATGCGGAGCGCGTTACGAAGTATGTCACGCGCGACCCGCTGCCCGGCACCGGAACAACATGATTGATCTGAGGTTTTCTTGAGCTTGGCGGAATGGCTCCGGTCAGTTCTGCTCGCCGTGCGCCCCGCCCGCCCGGTCACCCGGAGTGCCCGCCGGAGCATCCTTCGAGGGGTCCGGGGTCTCCTCCGACGCAGGTCCGTGCAGCATCGGCCGGGACGGCATCGACACGAACGTCGTCGGCAGTGAACGGGCGTTCTCCCGGCCGGCGTTGGCGATCACGACGGCGATGTAAGGGAGGATCAGACCCAGGACGAGCGCAACGATGGCCACATATCGCTCCACGTTCCACAGGGTCGCCCCGAGGATCACCGCGAGCGTCCTGATGGACATCGAGATCACATAGCGTCGCTGTCTGCCCCGTACATCGTCCGCGAGTCCCTGCCGGGCTCCCGTGATCCGGAAGACCTGGCCGCCGCTCTGCTTCCGCATCATGTTCCGCCACCACCCTGCGTCGTCGGACGCTCCCAGTCCGCACACCTTCACCGTACGCCGTGCCCGCGCCGCCCACGAGACCGGGTCCGGGGCCGGTGCGGTGTCCGTGCGGTGCCGGCCGGGGCGGGGCGACCGCACCGGGTACCGCGTATGGCCCCGGTCGACATGCGCCGTATGGAGGACCACCTGAGACTGAGGTGACTGCTCGCGTCGAGCCGGTCATCGAGCCCTATCAGGAGGCAAGCCATGGGCTGGTTGTGGGCGATCATCGTCGGATTCGTGCTGGGCATCATCGCCAAGCTGATCCTGCCGGGCAAGCAGCACAGCCCGCTGTGGCTGACGACGATCTTCGGCATCATCGGTGGTGTCATCGGCAACTCGCTGGCCGCGGCCTTCGGTATCGCCGACACCAGGGGCATCGACTGGGGCCGGCACATCCTCCAGATCATCGCGGCGGTCGTCATCGTCGGCATCGGAGACATGGCGTACATGGCGCTGAAGGGCAAGAAACGCGAGCGGGCCTGACCGCCCGGCCCCCGCACACCCGAAGGGGCGGCGCCACGGTGACCACCGTGCCGCCGCCCCTTCCGGTACGGGCTCGTCAGCCCCCGGTGACCTCGATCGCCGCCAGGTTCCGCTTGCCGCGCCGCAGCACCAGCCACCGCCCGTGCAGCAGATCGCCGTCGGCGGGGACGGCGTCCTCGGCGGTGACCTTGGCGTTGTTCACGTACGCCCCGCCCTCCTTGACGGTGCGCCGGGCCGCCGACTTGCTCGCCACCAGACCCACCTCGGCGAACAGGTCCACGACCGGGCCCAGCTCCGCGACCCGGGCGTGCGGCACCTCCGAGAGCGCCGCCGCGAGCGTCGCCTCGTCCAGCTCCGCCAGCTCACCCTGTCCGAACAGCGCCTTCGACGCGGCGACGACCGCGGCACACTGCCCGGCGCCGTGCACCAGCGTCGTCAGCTCCTCGGCCAGCGCCCGCTGACCGGCACGCGCCTGGGGCCGCTCCTCGGTCTGCCGCTCCAGCTCCTCGATCTCCGCACGCGACCGGAAGCTGAAGATCCGCAGGAACTTCGGGACGTCCCGGTCGTCCGCGTTCAGCCAGAACTGGTAGAAGGCGTACGGCGTCGTCATCTCCGGGTCCAGCCAGATCGTGCCGGACTCCGTCTTGCCGAACTTCGTGCCGTCGGCCTTCGTGATCAGCGGCGTGCCCAGCGCGTGGACCTGCGCCTCCGGCTCGACCCGGTGGATCAGGTCGGTGCCCGAGGTGAGGTTGCCCCACTGGTCGCTGCCGCCGGTCTGGAGCGTGCAGCCGTACCGCCGGTACAGCTCCAGGTAGTCCATGCCCTGGAGGATCTGGTAGCTGAACTCGGTGTAGCTGATGCCCGCGTCGGAGTTCAGCCGCCGCGCGACCGCCTCCTTGGCGACCATCTTGTTGACCCGGAAGTACTTGCCCATGTCGCGCAGGAACTCGATGGCGGACATGCCCTGGGTCCAGTCCAGGTTGTTCACCATCACCGCGGCGTGCGGGCCCTCGAAGTCGAGCAGCGGCTCGATCTGTCCGCGCAGCCGCTCGACCCAGGCCGCGACGGTCTCCGGCGCGTTCAGCGTGCGCTCCGAGTTCGGCTTCGGGTCACCGATCAGTCCCGTGGCGCCGCCGACGAGCCCCAGCGGACGGTTGCCCGCCTGCTGGATCCGCCGCATCGTGAGGATCTGCACCAGATTGCCGAGGTGCAGGCTGGGCGCCGTCGGGTCGAAGCCGCAATAGAACGTGACAGGACCGTCCGCGAACGCTTTGCGCAAGGCGTCCTCGTCAGTGGACAGGGCGATCAGCCCGCGCCACTTCAGCTCGTCGACGATGTCCGTCACGGTTCTCGTATCTCCTTCGGGTCCTTCGGGTACTGGCCGGTACCGACACGTACCGGTACCGGCCAGTGTATGGGGGTCATACTCCGGGGCTGACCGAGCTCATGTTGAAGTCCGGCACCCGCAGCGGCGGCATCGCGGCGCGCGTGAAGTAGTCGCTCCACTCGCGCGGCAGCGTCTTCCCGGTCCGCCCGGCCTCCACCGCGCGGCCCAGCAGATCCACCGGCGACTCGTTGAAGCGGAAGTTGTTCACCTCGCCGACGACCTCGCCGTGCTCCACGAGATACACGCCGTCCCGGGTCAGCCCCGTCATCAGCAGGGTCGCCGGATCGACCTCGCGGATGTACCACAGGCAGGTCAGCAGCAGCCCGCGCTCGGTGCCCGCGACCATCTCCTCCAGGGACCGCTCACCGCCGCCGTCCAGGATCAGGTTCCCGACCGCCGGCGCCACCGGAAGCCCGGTCAGCCCCGCGGTGTACCGGGACGTCGGCAGCCGCGTCAGCTCGCCGTCGCGGATCCAGTCGGTCGCCACCACGGGCAGCCCGTTGTCGAACACCGACTGGTCGTCCCCGGAGGTGCGGGCCACCACGAACGGCGCGCACTCCAGACCCGGCTCGTCCGGATCACCGCGCAGCGTCAGCGGCAGCCCCGCCACCTTCTCGCCGACCCGGGTACCGCCCCCCGGCTTCGAGAACACCGTGCGCCCCTCCGCCGCGTCCCGGGCGCCCGACGACCAGAACTGGTAGATCAGCAGATCGGCCACCGCTGTCGGCGGCAGCAGCGTCTCGTACCGCCCGGCCGGCAGCTCGATCCGCCGCTCCGCCCAGCCCAGGCGCCGGGCCAGCTCCTCACCCAGGGCGCCCGGGTCGACGTCCCGGAAGTCCCGGGTCGCCCGGCCCGCCCACGCCGACTTCGTACGGTCCGGGGACTTGGCGTTCAGCTCCAGCGTCCCGTTCGGCTGGTCGTGCCGCAGCCGCAGCCCCGTCGACGTACCGACATAGCTCGACACCAGCTCGTGGTTGGCGAATCCGTACAGTTCCCGGCCGCCCGCGCGCGCCGCCGCGAACGCCTCGCCGAGCGCCGGGGCGAAGTCCGCGAACACCGCCGACGAGGTCTCCGCAGGCGCGTCCGTGAAGTCCGGGGACGCGGCGACGCCCTTGACGAGGGGCTGCGCGTCCTCGGCGGGCCCCGCGGTCCGCGCCGCCGCCTCGGCGGCCCGCACCAGCGGCTCCAGGTCGTCCGCGGTGACCGCGGAGCGCGACACCACACCGGACGCGGTGCCCTGCGCGCCGTCGACCGTCGCGATGACGGTGAGGGTGCGCCCGCGGGTGACGCCGTTCGTCGTCAGCGCGTTGCCCGCCCAGCGCAGATTCGCCGTCGAGTGCTCGTCGGCGATCACCACACAGCCGTCGGCCCGGGACAGGTCCAGGGCCCGCTCGACGATCTCGTACGGCTGCTGCGTACCCGGCGTACCCGGCGTACGGGAAGTCTGCGCGGTCATCGCCCGGCCTCCTGCGTGGTGTTGAGGATGTTGACGCCCCGGAACAGGGCGGAGGGGCAGCCGTGCGAGACCGCCGCGATCTGGCCCGGCTGGGCCTTGCCGCAGTTGAAGGCGCCGCCGAGCACATACGTCCCCGGGCCGCCGACCGCCGTCATCGACCCCCAGAAGTCGGTCGTCGTCGCCTGGTACGCGACATCCCGCAACTGCCCCGCGAGCCGCCCGTTCTCGATACGGAAGAACCGCTGCCCCGTGAACTGGAAGTTGTACCGCTGCATGTCGATCGACCAGGACCGGTCGCCGACGACATAGATGCCGCGCTCCACCCCGCCGATCAGGTCCTCCGTCGACAGGCCGCCCGGATCGGGGCGCAGCGACACATTCGCCATCCGCTGCACCGGCACATGCTCGGGGGAGTCCGCGTACGCACAGCCGTTGGACCGCTCGAAGCCGGTCAGCTTCGCGATCCGCCGGTCCAGCTGATAGCCCACCAGGGTGCCGTCCTTGACGAGGTCCCAGGACTGCCCGGCGACGCCCTCGTCGTCGTACCCGATGGTCGCCAGGCCGTGTTCGGCGGTGCGGTCACCGGTCACGTTCATGATCTCGGAGCCGTACTTCAGCTTGCCGAGCCGGTCGAACGTCGCGAAGGAGGTGCCCGCGTACGCCGCCTCGTAGCCCAGCGCGCGGTCCAGCTCCGTGGCGTGCCCGATCGACTCGTGGATCGTCAGCCACAGGTTGGACGGGTCGATCACCAGGTCGTACAGGCCGGCTTCCACGCTGGGCGCCCGCACCTTCTCGGCCAGCAGCTCCGGGATCCGCTCCAGCTCGCCCGCCCAGTCCCAGCCCGTCCCCGTCAGATACTCCCAGCCCCGCCCGGCCGGCGGCGCCAGGGTCCGCATCGAGTCGAACTCGCCGGTCGACTCGTCCACCGCGACCGCCGTCAGCTGCGGATGCAGCCGGACCCGCTGCTGGGTGGTGACCGTGCCCGCCGTGTCCGCGTAGAACTTGTTCTCGTGGACCGTCATCAGCGAGGCGTCCGCGTGCGCCACGCCGTCGGCGGCGAGCAGCCGCGCGCTCCACTCGGCGAGCAGCCCCGTCTTCTCCTCGTCGGGCACCGCGAACGGATCGATCTCGTACGACGACACCCACGTCCGGTCGGCGTGCACCGGCTCGTCCGCCAGCTCCACCCTCTCGTCGGAACCGGCCGCCGCGATCACCTTCGCCGACAGCTTCGCCATCGCCACCGCCTGCGACGCGACCTTCGCCGCCGCGTCCATCGTCAGGTCGACGCCCGACGCGAAACCCCAGGTGCCGCCGTGCACCACCCGCACCGCGTAGCCCAGATCGGTGGTGTCCGACGAGCCGGACAGCCGGGCGTCCCGCAGCCTCCGGGACGCGCTGCGCACCCGCTCCAGACGGAAGTCCGCGTGGTCGGCGCCCAGCGCGCGGGCCCTGGCGAGCGCCGCGTCGGCGAGCGCCCGCAAGGGCAACGCCGTGAAGGCTTCGTCGATCGAATGAGGCACAGGAGGTCTCCCTGATCTCGGAGTGGACGGGACGGTGACGGACGCCGGCACGGTCGGTCCGATCATGTCGCGCGCGGCGGCCCCCGGGCCACATCTTTCTGTAGGGACCCGACAGCGAGTCCGCGGCGCCACTGTCGGTGGCCGATTCTCCGCGGGAGGGACGGTACCGATAGGTTTTCGAAGTACCAGACAGCTATCGAAAGGGTGATCCGTTGAGCCGCTCGGTTCTCGTCACCGGAGGAAACCGGGGCATCGGCCTCGCCATCGCCCGCGCCTTCGCCGACGCCGGCGACAAGGTCGCGATCACATACCGCTCGGGCGACCCCGGCGACCTCACCGCGCAGGGCTTCCTCGCCGTCAAGTGCGACATCACCGACGCCGAGCAGGTGGAGCAGGCGTACAAGGAGATCGAGGCCGAGCACGGCCCGGTCGAGGTGCTGATCGCCAACGCGGGGGTGACCAAGGACCAGTTGCTGATGCGGATGTCCGAGGACGACTTCACCTCGGTCCTCGACACCAACCTCACCGGGGCCTTCCGGGTGGTGAAGCGGGCCAACCGGGCGATGCTGCGGGCCAAGAAGGGCCGCGTCGTCCTGATCTCCTCGGTCGTCGGACTCCTCGGCTCCGCCGGCCAGGCCAACTACGCGGCGTCCAAGGCCGGACTGGTCGGCTTCGCCCGCTCCCTCGCCCGGGAACTCGGCTCCCGGAACATCACCTTCAACGTCGTCGCGCCCGGCTTCGTCGACACCGAGATGACGCAGGTGCTCACCGACGAGCAGCGCGAGAACATCGTCAAGCAGGTGCCGCTCGGCCGCTACGCGCGCCCCGAGGAGATCGCCGCGACGGTGCGGTTCCTCGCCTCGGACGATGCCTCGTACATCACTGGAGCCGTCATCCCGGTTGACGGCGGACTGGGAATGGGTCACTGATCACCATGAGCGGAATCCTCGACGGCAAGCGCGTCCTGATCACCGGTGTGCTGCTGGAATCCTCCATCGCCTTCCACGCCGCGAAGCTCGCACAGGAGCAGGGCGCCGAGATCATCCTCACCGCCTTCCCGCGCCCCACGCTCACCGAGCGCATCGCCAAGAAGCTGCCCAAGCCCACCAAGGTCATCGAGCTGGACGTCACCAACGACGAACACCTCGGCCGCCTCGCGGACATCGTCGGCCAGGAACTCGGCGGCCTCGACGGCGTGGTGCACTCCATCGGCTTCGCCCCGCAGGACGCCATGGGCGGCAACTTCCTGAACACGCCCTTCGAGTCCGTCGCCACCGCGATGCACGTCTCGGCGTTCTCGCTGAAGTCCCTGACCATGGCCTGTCTGCCGCTGATGCAGAACGGCGGCTCGGTCGTCGGCCTCACCTTCGACGCGCAGTACGCGTGGCCGCAGTACGACTGGATGGGCCCGGCGAAGGCCGCCCTGGAGGCCACCAGCCGCTACATGGCACGCGACCTCGGCAAGCAGAACATCCGCTGCAACCTGATCTCGGCAGGGCCGCTCCGCTCGATGGCCGCCAAGTCCATCCCGGGCTTCAGCGACCTGGCGTCCGTCTGGGACACCCGCTCCCCGCTGGAGTGGGACCTCAACGACTTCGAGCCCACCGGGCGCGGTGTCGTGGCGCTGCTCAGCGACTGGTTCCCGAAGACGACCGGCGAGATCATCCATGTCGACGGCGGTCTGCACGCGATCGGCGCCTGACTCCCGTACGGACACTTCTCGTACGGACGGTTCCCACAGGGACATTTCTCGTACGTGTATTCGACGCCCCGTCCTCCGCAGCGCGCGGGAGGCGGGGCGTCGCCCGTTCGGGTCAGCAGACCAGGCGGCGCGGGCCGGGAGCGGTCCATTCTGAAGGGCAGGTTCCTACCTTGTGGTGCAGCCGCGACGGCACGTCACCGTCCGTCACGGTACGGCCGAGGAGGTCTCCCTTGTGCGTCTGTCACACGGCTTTGTCCCGATGCTCGCGGTCCTGGTCCTGCTCACCGCGCTGCCGTACGAATCCTCGCCGCACGAGAGCGACAACGATCCCGAAACCGGCAGCCACGCGCGCGTGAAGGACGCCGCCGCCTCCGGCGCCGCGAAGGCCGAGTGCCGCACCACCGTCACCGGCTCCGAGGTGGTGGCCTACTGCCACAACCCGTACCCGGGGACCGACCGGGTCGCCCTGCACATCGACTGCGCCCAGTGGTGGGACGTCGACAGCGACAGCGCGCCCGTCGACGCCGGACCCGCGATGACCGTCCGGATGGCGGGCCGGTGCTGGAAGGACATCCGCTCGGTGTGGGTCACGCACCAGAAGACGTAGCCGGGCCCAGCCGTCCCGGCAGGCACCGGAACGCGTAGCCGCCCGCCTCGGCCGCCGCCGCCTCCGCGTCCCCGACCCGGATCGCGTCGACCAGGCGGGCGTGGTCCATGTGGTTCTCGGGCGTCAGCTCCTGGCCCACGTCCTTGCGCAGCCAGTCCCGCAGCACCTCGCCCAGGTCGGCGTACATCGCGGTCATCACGTCGTTGTGCGAGGCCGCGACGATCGCCAGGTGGAAGGTCGCGTCCGCCGTCACGAACGCCTCCGCGTCGCCCGTCTCCCACGCCTCCTCGCGGCGCAGCAGCAGCGTGTCCAACTGCTTGAGGTCCCGTTCGGTGCGCCGCTCGGCGGCCAGCTTCGCCGCGCTCGCCTCCAGCGTCGACCGCAGCTCCGCGATGTGCCGGGGGTCCGCGCCGGCGAACCTGCGCTGCATCACCCCGGCCAGCTCACTCGTCGCCACCACGAAGGTGCCGGAGCCCTGGCGGATGTCGAGCAGACCGTTGTGCGCGAGCGCGCGGACCGCCTCACGGACCGTGTTGCGGGCGACCCCGAGCTGCTCGACCAGCTCCGGCTCCGTGGGGATACGGGAGCCGACCGGCCACTCACCCGTGGCGATCTGGGTCCGTAGCGCGGCGATGACCTGCTCGGACAGTGCGGAACGGCGGGGATGGCTCAACGGCATGAGGGTCCTTCGCACACAGGGTTGGACAACCAATCATCCCATCATTCTATGATGAGAACCATGGCGAGCGAGGAAAAGACCACGACGACACGAACGACGACATCGGCGACGACACGAACGACGATGCCGAAGCAGCCGACCGGCGCGCCGACCGAGACCACCGGTCCGGGTCCGGGTCCGCAGCAGCGCACGCGCGCGTGGGCGACGCGTCTCGTCGTCGTCGGCATCGTCCTCGCCGCCCTCAACCTCCGCCCCGCCATCACCAGCCTCGGCGCCCTCCTGGAGGAAGTACGCGACGGCCTCGGCATGAGCGGCACCCTCGCCGGACTGCTCACCTCCGTACCCCCGCTCTGCTTCGCGATCTTCGGTGTCACCGCGCCCCGGCTCGCCCGCCGCTTCGGACCCGCCGCCGTGGTCTGCGCGGGCATGGTCGCCATCACCGCGGGGCTCGCCCTGCGCCCGTTCGCGGGCAACACCGCCGTCTTCCTCGCCGCCAGCGCCCTCGCCCTCATGGGCATCGCCCTCAGCAACGTCCTGATGCCGGTGATCGTCAAGCGCTGGTTCCCCGACCGGGTCGGCTCGATGACCGGCCTGTACTCGATGGCCCTCGCCCTCGGCACCTCCACCGCAGCCGCCGTCACCGTCCCGATGACCGGAGCCCTCGGCGGCAGTTGGCGCGCGGGCCTCGCCGTCTGGGCCGCCCTCGCCGCGGCGGCCGTCCTGCCCTGGCTGCCCCTGGTACGGGACCGCGACCGCGCCCGCCCGGGAGCCACCACCGCCCCGGCCGGACCGGGACCCGGACCCGAACCCGACGGGCTGCGCATCACCCGTAGCCGCACCGCCTGGGCGCTCGCCCTGTTCTTCGGGCTCCAGGCCACCGCCGCGTACATCACGATGGGCTGGATGCCGCAGATCTTCCGGGACGCGGGGGTCCCCGCGGGCACCGCCGGCGTCCTGCTCGCCGTCACCATGGTCATGGGCGTACCGCTCGCCTTCGTCATCCCGCGCCTGGCCACCCGCCTGCCCCAGCAGGGCCCCATCGTGATCGCCCTCGGCGCCTGCGGGCTCATCGGCTACGCGGGCCTGTACGCGGCACCGGCGGCCGGCGCGTGGGTCTGGGCGCTGCTCCTCGGCATCTCCAACTGCTCCTTCCCGCTTGCCCTCACGATGGTCGGCATGCGGGCCCGCAGCGGCGCCGGAGTCGTCAAACTGTCCGCGTTCGCGCAGAGCACCGGCTATCTGCTGTCGATCCCCGGACCGCTCCTGGTGGGCATGCTCTACCAGCACAGCGGCGGCTGGGACCTGCCGATCGCGCTGATGGCCGCGCTGATGGTGCCGCAGATCGCGGTGGGCGTCCTCGCGGGCCGCAACCGGACCGTCGAGTCCGAGTGCGGAGCCCCGGCCCCGGCGCCCGCCACGGGCTGACCCGCCCGGCGGCCCACCGGTCACGGGTGCGAGACTGGCCGTATGCCTGTGCTCGACCCGAATCCCCAGAACGGTCAGAAGAAGCTGCTCATCGTGTTCGGCGCGATGCTGGCCATCACCGTGATCATCGGCGTCATCGCGACGATCGCCTCGCCGTGACCGAAGCCGTGGCCGGTGCCGTGACCTGCGCCTCCTGAGCCGATGGTGGTGCTGGCCCCACCATCCCTTAGGGGGCCAGTGTCAGGGTCAAGTGGGTGGATCACCGGATGGGTTGAGGGCGCCCGTTTCCGTACCTTCGAGAGGTGGCCGCGACGACGCGGCACGGAGCATCGAAGACTCGCGGAGGCGTCATGTCGGCCCGTACGCACACCCGGCCCCACCCGGCCCCCACGGGCGGCGTCGAGATCCGGCTGCCCTGGTGGGCCCTGGTCCTGCCCGCGATCGCCTTCGTCATCCTGCTGACCCTGATCCTCAACCCCTCCGACGCGCACGCCGCCACATCGGACCCGGCCGTCGGACGCTTCCTCGACCACGCCCGGCAGCTCGTCCTGAGGTAAGGCCGCAGGTCGGTGGCCGGGCCGAGCAGGGTGTCACCCGTGGTGGCGCAGCGTGTCAACTCCCTGCGCCCCATGGCACGTTTCGTGCGAAGCTGGAACGCATGAGCGTCGCAGAACCCCGCAGGATTGTCCTTTTCCGGCACGCCAAGGCCGACTGGCCCGAGGTGGCCGACCACGAGCGTCCGCTCGCCGACCGGGGCCGCACGGACGCCCCCATCGCCGGACGCAAGCTGGCCGACACCGGCCTCGCCCTCGACCTGGCCCTCTGCTCGACGGCGACCAGGACCCGCGAGACCTGGAAGCTCGCCGTCCAGGAACTGCCGCACCGGCCGAAAACGGTCTACGAGGAGCGGATCTACGAGGCGTCGCCCGGCGAGCTGATCGCCGTACTGAACGAGATCCCGGACGACGCGCGCAATGTCGTACTGATCGGCCACAACCCCGGGGTCCAGGGCCTCGCCGAAGTCCTCGCGGGCTCGGCCGACGGGGACGCCCAGCGCGCGATGAGCCGCCGCGGCTTCCCGACGTCCGCCTTCGCGGTGCTCACCTTCGAGGGCTCCTGGAAGGGCCTGGAGCCGGGCGCGGGGACGCTGACGGATTACTGGGCGCCGTAGGCCGTCCGGGCGGCCGGGCGGGCTGGGCGGGTGACGACTGACGGCTGACGGCTGATGGATACAGGGCAGGCCCCCGTATCCGTCAGTCGTCGTGCGTGTCGGCCGCCTCGACCTCTTCGCGGGTGATGCCCAGGAGGTAGAGGACGGTGTCCAGGAAGGGCACGTTCACGGCGGTGTGCGCGGCCTCGCGGACCAGGGGCTTGGCGTTGAAGGCGACGCCGAGCCCGGCGGCGTTCAGCATGTCGAGGTCGTTGGCGCCGTCGCCGATCGCCACCGTCTGCGCCAGCGGCACCCCCGCCTCGGCGGCGAACCGGCGCAGCAGCCGCGCCTTGCCCGCCCGGTCCACGATCTCGCCGGTGACCCGGCCGGTGAGCCTGCCGTCGACGATCTCCAGCGTGTTGGCCTGCGCGAAGTCGAGCCCGAGGCGGTCCTTCAGATCGTCGGTGACCTGGGTGAACCCGCCGGAGACCACGCCCACTTGGAAGCCGAGCCGCTTCAGCGTACGGATCAGGGTGCGCGCGCCCGGCGTCAGCCGAACCTCGCTGCGGACCTTCTCCACGACCGACGCGTCCAGGCCCGCGAGGAGCGCCACGCGCGCGTGCAGGGACTCTTCGAAGTCCAGCTCGCCCCGCATCGCCGCCGCCGTCACCCCGGCGACCTCCTCCTCGCACCCGGCGTGCGCGGCGAACAGTTCGATCACCTCGTCCTGGATGAGCGTCGAGTCGACGTCCATCACGACCAGGCGCTGCGCCCTGCGGTGCAGCCCCGCCGCGACGACGGCGACATCCACGCCCAGCGCGGCGGACGCGGTCGCGAGCGCCGTCCGCAGGGTCTCGGTCCCGGTGCCGGACACCGCGAACTCGACGGCGGTCACGGGGTACTTGGCGAGCCGGAAGATACGGTCGATGTTGCCGCCGGTCTCGGTGATACGTGCCGCTATGACCGCCGTCGACTCGGCCGTCAGCGGGTGCCCGAGGACGGTGACGAGGGAACGGCCGACACCGCGCGGCCGGTTGTCGCCGTGCCCCGAGATGATCTCGGCCTGCATCTTCATGGACTCGGCCCAGCTGTGCACGGTGGCCCGCAGGTCGCCCGCGAGACCGCTGGGCGGCTCCGTCACGAGCGCGCACAGGACGATACGGCCACGGGTGACGACCTGCTCGATGTCGACGACATCGACGGAGTAGGCGGCAAGGGTGTCGAACAGCCCGGCGGTGATCCCGGGCCGGTCCTTGCCGAAGATCTTGACCAGGAGAGTGGGAACGTCAGTGTGACCGTCTGAGGTCTGCGAAGCGCTCATGGTGCTTCCACCGTATCCGGCACGGGGTGCCACGCGCCCTACGGGTCCGCCCGTCGGACACCCCGCCGCCACCCCGCCTCCGGCCTCTGATCAGCGCCGCCGCCCCGGCCCTGCGGACGGCGGCCCGTCCTTCGGCGGACGGGGTGGCACGCGGGGTGGCGCGGGTGGCGGTACGCGTGGTGGTACGGGGGGTGGGGGCGCCGGGGGAGGGGTGGACGGGGGTGGTGTCGCCGGCCGTTTCGGTGGCGTCGGCGGTGGGGTCACCGGGCCCACCATGGTCGGCGCGGCGGAGACGTCGCCCGGGAGCCGTAGGTACGGGTTGGTGTCGGGGTTGGGTGGCCGGTAGGGGGTGGCGGGGGAGTAGGGGCCGGAGCTGTCGGTGCCGGCTGGGTTGTCGGGGGCGCCGGAACCCCTCGTACCGCCGGAGCTTCCCGTACCCCCGGGCCCTCCGCCGTCACCGCCCGCGTGCCCCCGCCCGCCGACGGCGAGGGGCGCCGCCCGGCTTCCCGCGGCCCCGGTCGCCCGCGCCAGCAGCGCGCCCACCGCTCCGGCGCCCGCGCCCCACAGGGCCCCCAGCAGCAGGGCCATGCCGCGCTGACCGCGCAGATCGATCCCGGCGCCGAACGCGTCGAAGCCGAGGACCGAGAGCGAGGCGTCGGCCGACACGTCCGTGAGCCGGGCGAGCAGGGGCAGCGCCAGGGCCGTCACGATGCCGAGCCGCAGCGCGCACCGGCCGGCGAATCCGAGGGCGCCCGGCTCCCGGGCTCCACCGCCGTCCCGGTCCCGTACCGCCGCTGCCCTGACGACCGGTGTGCGGGCCGCCGTGAGGACGCCCGCGAGCAGCATCATCACCGCGACCGCGACGCCCAACAGCCATACCCTGCCGTCGAGTTCGGCCAGCCGGCCCAGCGTGACCGGTTCGCCGGCCCGGACCCGGAGGAGTTCGTCGAGCGGATCGGGCAGCAGCTTGGCCAGCTCACCGGTCGCCCGGCCGTCCCACGGGACGAACAGGCCGATGGGGATGCCGAGCCAGACCCCGTTCGGCGCCCCGAGCAGCGCCGCGCCCGCGATCCGCTTCGGATGGTCGTCGCCGATCGCCGCGTATGCCGCCGCCGCGAACCCGGCAGCGACCGCCATCAGCAGCACGGTGACGAGCGCGGACACGGCAGGGCGTACCACCCGGTGCACTGCGTGCCAGGACCGGGGCAGTGGGGTACGGCGTGAGGCGAGCAGCGCGATCAGCAGGACACCGACGACCCAGAGCGCGCCGCCCGCGAGCGTGGCGCCGGTCTCGACGGTGAAGCCGACCGCGGCCTTCGCGCCGGCCAGATCGCCGAGCCGGTCCGGCAACAGCCCCCCGATGTCCCCGATGTCGCCGATGTCCCCGATCGATCCGAGCCCGTCCGGCAGATGCTCCCCGATGCCGTCGGGCAACACGTCGCCGGGCACCTGGTCGAGGCCGAGCGCGGCGCCGTCGAGCGTGATGACGTCGTGCCCCGCCCACGCGAGACCGCCGAGCACCGCCACGAACAGGGCGACCACGCTGCCCGCGCGCGCGGCGAGTTCACCGGGCGACACCGTGGCGCCCAGCGCGCGCAGCGACCGCAGGAAGAACCAGGAGAGGAGCAGCGCCCCCACCAGGGAGACGCCGAGTGGCGTGATCTCGATGGCGGTGGTCGCCTGCGCGCCCTCCAGTCCGAACGCGGAGACGTCACCGGACGGCGTGACCGAACCACCTACGCCGAGCGCGACCGCCGCCGCCGTCATCGGGCCCAGCGACCCGGCCGCGTCCGCGCCGAGCAGATGCAGCCCGAGCGCGGCGACCCCCGCCATCCCGATCAGCGCCCAGCCGACCGAGGCGACGGCGGACAACAGGATGTCGCCCCACCGCAGACCCCTGGTACGACCCCCGCCCGTTGTGCCGCCCCGGTCGCCGTTCCCGTAATCGCCGCTCTCCATCAGGCCCCCCCGATCAGAACCGCCGAAAACCACCCCGCCGAAGCGGCGTCCGCTTCGGTTGTGCGCTCTATGCCCCATCCGTAAGATCCCTGAGCCTCATGGGCGGTTCCCACTCTCGGGGCGGGTCTGCGGGCCGTCAACGGGCCGGGCGCTACAGCCCGTACGCAGTCTTCACAAGGCCCGACTTTCGGTCGGGTGCCTGAGCCTGAAATAGTTCCCCACGATGTTCGACATCCCTAGACTCCCCATCGACGGGGCTACTTCGGGGGACAAATCACGTGGGGCATGGAGTGCCGGAACTCGTACTGGAATTGAACGGAAGAACCTGGACGCTCGATCCATCCAGGCCATATGCCATCGGACGCGATCCGCAGGGTGACATCGTGCTCGACGACGCCCGGGTGTCCTGGCGTCACGCCACGGTCAGCTGGAGCGGCCGGAGTTGGGTCATCGAGGACCACGGCAGCACGAACGGCACCTTCGTACAGGGCCAGCGGATCCATCAGATGGAGATCGGCCCCGGTGCGGCGGTGCACCTGGGCAACGCGACCGACGGGCCGCGCGTCACCGCGCAGGGCACCGCCGCCGCCTCCGTGGCCGCGCCGCAGCAGCAGGCGCCGCAGCATCAGCAGGCCGCCCCGCCGCAGCAGGGCTGGGCCGGTCAGCAGCCGCAGGCTCCCCAGCACGGGCAGCAGGCGCCGGGGCAGGGCCACCAGGCACCGCAACACGGTCAGCAACAGCCGCCTCAGCAGGGCTGGCAGCAGCAGGCCCCGCAGGTGCCCCACCAGCAGGGACCTGGAGCGGGCGGTGTCGCGGGGGCGCCGCCCGTCTACGGCGACCGCAGCCCCACCACGTTCCACCAGTTCTCGCTCGGCCGGGTGATGCGGATCGGCCGCGCCCTGGAGAACGAGCTGGTCGTCTCCGACCTCCAGGTCTCCCGCCACCACGCCGAGTTCCACGCGACGCCCGACGGCCGCTTCGAGATCCGCGACCTCGGCTCGCACAACGGCACCTATGTCAACGGTATGCCGATCGCCAAGGGCGGCTCCGCGCTGCTCGGCCCGAACGACATCGTCGGCGTCGGCCACTCGACGTTCCGCCTGGTCGGGGACCGGCTCGAAGAGTTCGTCGACACCGGTGAGGTCTCCTTCTCGGCGCGCCACCTCACGGTCACCGTGGACGGCGGCAAGCAGATCCTCAAGGACGTGTCCTTCGGCGTCCCGGAGAAGTCCCTCGTCGCGGTCATCGGCCCTTCGGGCTCCGGCAAGTCGACCCTGCTCAAGGCGCTCACGGGCTACCGCCCCGCCGATCAGGGCGATGTCCTCTACGACAACCGGAACCTGTACAAGCAGTTCGCCGAGCTGCGGCAGCGCATCGGTCTGGTCCCGCAGGACGACATCCTGCACAAGGAACTGACCGTCAAGAAGGCCCTCAAGTACGCGGCCAAGCTGCGCTTTCCTGCGGACACCAGCGAGCAGGAGCGCGAGCAGCGCATCGGCGAGGTGCTGGGCGAGCTGAAGCTGGACATCCACAAGGAGAAGCGGGTCACCTCGCTCTCCGGCGGTCAGCGCAAGCGGGTCTCGGTCGCGCTGGAGCTGCTGACGAAGCCGTCGCTGATCTTCCTGGACGAGCCGACCTCCGGCCTCGACCCGGGCATGGACCGCGATGTCATGCAGTTGCTGCGCGGCCTCGCCGACGACGGCCGTACGGTCCTCGTCGTCACACACTCCGTGGCCGAGCTGGCGATCTGCGACAAGCTCCTGGTGATGGCGCCGGGCGGTTCCGTCGCGTACTTCGGTCCGCCGGAGGAGGCGCTGAACTTCTTCGGCTACAGCACCTGGGCCGATGTGTTCTCCGCCTTCGAGAACTACCGCGACTACGACTGGGCGGGCCGCTGGAAGGGCTCGCAGCACTACCAGATGTACGCCGCGGACATCGACGCCGTGGCCGCCCAGTCGATGCAGGTGCCACCCGCGCAGGCGGTGCGTCCGCCCAAGCCGCAGGGCTGGGGCTCACAGCTGTTCACGCTGATCCGCCGCTATGTGTCGGTCATCGCGTCCGACAAGGGCTTCATGGCGTTGATGCTGATCCTGCCGGCGGTCCTCGGTGTGGTGAGCATGCTGATCGATCCCGACCAGGGCCTGACGGCCAACGCGCCACGGGCCGACGGCACCCTGGTCCCGAACGGCACCGCGCCGACCGTGCTGCTGATCCTCGCGGTGGGCGCCTGTTTCTCGGGCGCCGCCAACTCGGTCCGTGAGCTGATCAAGGAACGGGTGATCTACGAACGGGAGCGGGCGACCGGCCTGTCCCGTTCGGCGTACCTCATGTCCAAGGTCATCGTCCTCGGCGTGATCACCGTGGTCCAGGGCGCGATCATCGGCGGTATCGGTTTCTCGCTGCGGACGATCCCCGAGGAGGGCATCGTCCTCGGCGGTCTCTCGCTCCTGGAGCTGTCGCTGCCGATCATGGCGCTGGGCTTCGCCTCGATGATGTTCGGCCTGGTCATCTCCTCGCTGGTGAAGACCGCCGAGAAGACCATGCCGCTGCTGGTGATGTTCGCGATCGTCCAGGTCGTGTTCACCGGCTGCCTCTTCACGCTGAACGGCAGCGTCGGCGTCAACGAGTTCTCGTACCTGATGCCGTCCCGCTGGGCGGTCGCCGCCGCGGGCGCCACGCTGGACTTCAACCGGGTCAACCCCAACACGGACGACCCGACCAGCACGGACCCGCTGTGGGACCACGACGCGTCGGCCTGGCTGATGGACATGGGCGCGCTGCTCGTGCTCGGCGCGCTGTGCGGCGTCCTGGTGGCGCGCTTCCTGCGCCGCCACGAGCCCGAGGTCATGCGCAAGTAGCGCGAGTAGTACGTGATCATGCGTGAGCAGCGTGTGGTCACGCGCGGGTCGCAGACGGTCACCGCGGCGCGACGCGCCGTCCGAGCACGCCGAAGGGCGGCACCCCGGGTGGGTGCCGCCCTTCGGCGGTGCTTGCGGCGCTGAGCCCCGGGAGGTCCGGAGAAGGGCTCAGTAGGCGCTGAAGACGTTGTCCATCGAGCCGTAGCGGTCGGCGGCGTAGTTGGCCGCGGCCGTGATGTTGGCGACCGGGTCGTAGATGTCCATCGACGTACCGGGGACGTGGTACGCGTTGAACGTCGGCGGGATGACCTGCAGCAGGCCCTGCGAGGGGATGCCGTTGCGGGCGTTGATGTCCCAGTTGTTGATGGCGCGCGGGTTGCCGCTCGACTCCCGCATGATGTTGCGGTACAGGCCGTCGTACGAGCCCGGGATGCCGTTCTGCTTCATGATGTCCAGCGACTCGCGGATCCAGCCGTCGAGGTTGTTCGGGTACGCCACCGTGCGGGTGGTCGCCGAGCGGCTGGCGGCGTCGTTCGTCTGCTGCCGGGACTGGTTCGCGTCGGCCTTCGCCTGCTCGGCCTTGGCGGCGACGTCGGCTTCCTTCTTGGCGGCCTCGTCGCGCTGCGTCTTCAGCTCGGCGGCGGCCTTGACCTTCTGGTCGGCGCCGGCCAGCTGGTCGGTGACGGCGGCGTGGACTTCCTTGACCTGCTGCGAGCTCTGCGGCATCGAGAACGCGACCGGAGCGGCGGAGACGTCCTGGGAGCCGGTGTCGGCCGAGGCAGGGACGATCGAGAACGCGAGAGCCGCGGCGCCCAGCGTCGCCACACCGGCGATCGAGAGCTTGTGGGTCTTGGTCAGCGTCGAGCGACTATGACCAGGAATGGTGCTGTTCTTGGACATGGCAGGGACCTCTTCGAATAGCGGAGGTCGCTCGCGGTCCGGTGGGGACAGATGTTTCCGACACAAACGCCGGGGGTAAGACCCCACAGCGCCGAGCGACGGTGGCCATTCTTAGCGGTCGCAAAATTCGCTGGCAATCATGTGACGTACGAAGCCGGATAGTGGATCAGGGGGCCGGGGTTAACCCGGAATTCAGGCTTCCGCCCCGCTGACAGGACCTTTATGTCACTACTAGGGACCCTCGTACGTGATCTGCGTCCTATGCTCGGCGTCACATCGGGCAGGTAACAGTCTCACCACTGGTTGCCCAAGCAATGCGGAACGTAAGAATTCGCCAGCTCGGCTATTGCCCGACTATGTCCGGAATTACGGAAATAGGAGGTGCAGATCTCCGAACTCATGCCACAGATACAGCCCCCTCAGGGCCTCGTCATAGCTCCGCGCCAGCGCCGCCCGCCCCGCGATGGCCCCCAGCATCAGCAGATGAGACGCCTCCGGCTCGTGCAGCCCGGTCAGCAGCCCGTCCACCACCCGCACCCCCCGCTCCGGCTCCACCACCAGATCCGTCCACCCCGCCGCACCCCGCACCTGCCCGTCCGCGCCCGCCGCCGACTCCACCGCCCGCACCGCCGTCGTCCCCACCGCGATCACCCGCCCGTCCCCCGCGCGAGCGGCGTTGATCAGCCGCGCCGACGGCTCCGGCACCTCGAAACGCTCCGGATACGGCGGCTCGTGCGCCTCCACCGACGCCACCCCCGTATGCAACGTCACCGGCGCGAACCGCACCCCCCTGATCACCAGATCCGTCACCATCCGCGCCGTGAAGGGCCGCGACGCGCTCGGCATCTCCGCACTGCCCGCACCGTCAGGGCCGTCCAGCGCGAACACCGACTGGTACACCGACAGCGGCTGATCCCGCTCCGTGTACGCGTACCGGATGGGCCGCCCGTACCCGCGCAGCAGCCCCGGCACGTCCCGCACCGACACCCGCGCCCACCACAGCCGAGCCCCGCCCCCCTGCCCCGCCGGACCTCCACCCCCTTGCCCCGCAGCACCCCCGCCCCGCGCCGCCAGCGGCTCCTCCAGGACCAGCCGCGCCCCGCCCGGCAGCCCCACCTCCGTCCCCGCGGGCCCGCCCGCACGCGCGCGCGTGGTGCCCCTCCCGTCCGGATCCCGCACCTCGACGGCCCACCTCCCGTCGTCCCCACGCGTCGAGAAATGCACCACCACGCGCGCGCGGCCGATCCGCCCGTCCACCGCCGCCGCCAGCGTCGGCGAAGTGTTCACGACCAGCAGGTCACCCGCCCGCAACAGCTTCGGCAACTCCGCGAAGACGTGATGCGCCACCTCCGTACCGTGCGACACCAGCAACCGCACCGCCCCCCGGTCCAGCCCCGGACCCCGCTGCTCCACCGGCACCCGCGCCGACAGCTCCTCCGGCACCCGGATCCGCAGCCCCGCACCCTCACCCACCGTCATCGCACGTCACCCGCGACATACGCCGCACCCGGCGCCGGGTCCTCCGGCGGCTGCAGCAGCGCGGGCGCCGCGTACCGGCCGCTCGCCGGACGCCGGTCGAGCAGCCGCAGGAACGCCGGCACCACCGCCTCCGGCAGCGGACGCCCCGCATCGTCGTCCACCGGCACAGCGGCCCGGTACAGATCCGTCCGCATGTCACCCGGATCCACCGCCCACACCCGCAGCCCCGGCTCCTCCACCCCCAGCACCGCCGACAGCTGATCCAGCGCCGCCTTCGACGCCCCGTACCCGCCCCACGTCTCGTACGGCTCCGCCGCCGCGTCCGAACTGACCGCGATCACCGTCCCCGCGCGCGAGGCACGCAACAACGGCAACGCCTCCTGCACCAGCCCGAGCGCCGCCACCACATTCGTCTCCAGCGCCGCCCGCAACCCCTCCAGCGGCAGCGCGTCCAGCCGCACCAGCGGCTCCGCGCCCAGCGCGCTCGCATTGCTCACCAGCAGATCGAGGCCGCCGAGACCCCGCGCCACGGCCACCAGCTCCGCCCGGTACGCCGCGTCCCCGACATCCCCCGCGACCGCCTCCACACGCGTGCCGTACGCCCGCAGCGCACCAGCCGTCTCCTGAAGCACCTCCGCCGTCCGCGCGCCCAGGACCAGATCCCAGCCGCTGTCCGCGAGCGCCGCGCCCAGCGCCCGCCCCAACCCCTTCGACGCCCCCGTGATGATCGCCACCGGCATGACAGTCCGTCCCCTCTCGCGTACCCGCCGACGCACCCGACCGGTCCGTCGGCGACTGCATCCCCACGGTAGGAACGAGCAGGTCCCGGCCGCCTCGGACGAGCGCCCCCACCTACGGGTCCCTTCGTCCTAGGCCCAGCGCCCTAGCCGGGCGCCGCCACTGGTCCGATACGCACTGTCACACCCCGCCGGTACGGTGAAACCATGAGTCACGCCCCACGCTCCGGCCTCTACGCGGTGAGTACCGCGCTGCTGGCCATGAGCAGACACCTGGAGGTCCGCGACGTCCTCAAGACGATCGTCGCCTCCGCCCGCGAACTGCTCGACGCGCAGTACGCGGCGCTGGGCGTGCCCGACGACCACGGCGGCTTCGCCCAGTTCGTCGTCGACGGCGTCAGCGACGCACAGTGGCGCGCGATCGGCCCCCTGCCCCGCCAGCACGGCATCCTCGCCGCCATGCTCCACGGCGAGAAGACCGAACGCCTCGCCGACGTCCGCAAGGACCCCCGCTTCGAAGGCTGGCCCTCCGCCCACCCCGACATGTCCGACTTCCTGGGCCTGCCCATCCGCGACGGCGACGAGACCATCGGCATCCTCTTCCTCGCCAACAAGAACTGCCCCAAACCCGACGGAAGCTGCGGCTTCACCGAGGACGACGAGGAACTCCTGTCGATCCTCGCCCAGCACGCCGCCATCGCCCTCACCAACGCCCGGCTCTACGAGCGCAGCCGCGAGCTGACCATCGCCGAGGAACGCTCCCGCCTCGCCCACGAACTGCACGACGCCGTCAGCCAGAAACTGTTCTCGCTGCGCCTCACCGCCCAGGCCGCCGCCGCCCTCGTCGACCGCGACCCCACACGCGCGAAGGGCGAACTGCACCAGGTCGCCGCCCTCGCCGCCGAAGCCGCCGACGAGCTGCGCGCCGCCGTCGTCGAACTGCGCCCCGCCGGACTCGACGAGGACGGCCTCGCCGCCACCCTGCGCACCCACGCGCACGTCCTCGACCGCGCCCACTCCGCCCGCATCACCTTCACCAGCGGCGCCCTGCGCGCCCTGCCCGCCGCGCAGGAGGAAGCCATGCTCCGCGTCGCCCAGGAAGCCCTGCACAACGCCCTGCGGCACTCCGGCGCCGACCGCGTCGACATCCGCCTGGAGCGGCACGGCCAGGGCGCCGTCCTGCGCGTCACCGACGACGGCACCGGCTTCGAACCCCGCGCCGTGCGCCGCGCGGGACGCCACCTCGGACTCGTCTCCATGCGGGACCGCGCCGGCGGCGTCGGCGGCACGCTCACCGTCACTTCGGCGCCCGGAAAGGGCACCACGATCGAGATGGAGGTCCCCGGTGGCTGACAAGAGGATTCGCGTGCTCCTGGTGGACGACCATCAGGTGGTCCGCCGCGGACTGCGCACCTTCCTGGAGGTCCAGGACGACATCGAGGTCGTGGGGGAGGCGTCGGACGGCATCGAAGGCGTCGACCAGGCCCAGGAACTCACACCGGACGTCGTCCTCATGGACATCAAGATGCCCGGCATGGACGGCGTCGAGGCCCTGCGCCGCCTCCGCGAACTCGACAACCCCGCACGCGTGCTCATCGTCACCAGCTTCACCGAGCAGCGCACCGTGGTCCCCGCCCTGCGCGCCGGAGCCGCCGGGTACGTGTACAAGGACGTCGACCCCGAAGCCCTCGCCGGAGCCATCCGCTCCGTACACGCCGGGCATGTCCTCCTCCAGTCGGAGGTGGCGGGCGCCCTGCTCTCCCAGGACGACACCCACACCGGGCACGGCAGAGGCAGCACCCTCACCGAGCGGGAGCGGCAGGTCCTCGCCCTCATCGCCGACGGACGCTCCAACCGCGAGATCGCCCGCGCCCTCGTCCTCTCCGAGAAGACCGTCAAGACCCACGTCTCGAACATCCTCATGAAACTCGACCTCGCCGACCGCACCCAGGCCGCCCTCTGGGCCGTACGACACGGCGTGACCGGCTGACCCACCGTGTGACCGGCGCATACGCGGGCGCGACCCGTCGCACCGCGCTCCGGCGCACACCACCCGGAGCAGAAGCGGATGGTTCCCCTCCGGGATGAGATTCATACCGTCGTGTGGATGTCCCCCGAATGGCGCATCCTCCCGGACCCCCGGCCGTTCTCCATGACATGCCGCGACGCACGGTCGCGGCAACCGCGAGGAGGACCCAGAAGTGAAGAACCTGAAGAAGGCCGCAGCCGTGACGATGGTGGCGGGCGGCCTCGTCGTCGCCGGCGCCGGCCTCGCCTCCGCCACGGACGGCGCGCACGCGGGCGGTCAGGCCGTGCACTCGCCGGGCGTCGGCTCGGGCAACCTGATCCAGGCCCCGATCCACATCCCGGTGAACGCGGTGGGCAACACCGTGAACGTCATCGGTGTGCTCAACCCGGCCTTCGGCAACCTCGGCCTCAACCACTGACGAAGCCCCTGGTCCGCCAGTGACCACCGGCCCCCCGGCACGACCAGGGGGCCGGTCGCGCTTTCCCGCACCGGGCGCCGGGCCGCCCATCGTCTCGTCGTCCTATTGCTCCGATCGGGCCGAACGGAGGGGCGCCCCGTGTCGTCCGCGGGGGGCGCACGGTTCTCAGCGTGCGACCCGCGGCCGGGTCGCACCGCACACCCAGGAGGAGCAGTTCCCATGAACATCGCCAAGAAGGCCGCCCTGGCCGTCGCCGTCGCCGGTATCGCCGCGGGCGCCTCCGCCGGAGCGGCTGTCGCCGACGCCGGCGCCGAGGGCGCGGCCATCGGTTCGCCGGGCGTCGCCTCGGGCAACACCATCCAGGTCCCGGTCCACGTCCCGGTGAACGTCGTCGGCAACAGCGTCAACGTCATCGGTCTCCTGAACCCGGCCTTCGGCAACACGGGCGCCAACGGCTGACCACGCCCCACCCCAGGAACGGCCCCGCGGACCCGATCCGCGGGGCCGTTCCGCACCCGCGGCACCCCGCACCCCACGCCCCCGCCACCGTCGTACCCCCGCGCCCCCCGTCACCGCACCTCGCGCTGCTCCACATACGCGTTGTACGCCGCCACCTGCGCCCGCCGAGCCGTCCGCTCCACCGGACGCAGCGCCCCCGACCGCGCCGCCATCTCCGACGCGCTCACCGCACCCCCGTGCCCGTGCTCGTACTCGTACGCCACCGACACCAGCAACCCCACCCGCTGCGCCAGCTCCAACACCCGTACCGCACGCGGCGGATACCCGGGAGCCAGCACCTCGCGGCCCCGCTCCGCCCGCGCCCGGTACGCGTCCACCGCTGCCTCCGCGACCGGACCGGAACCCGCCACATCCAGCCGGGACAGCACCTCCGTCGCCTCGCGCAGCGCCTCCGCCAACTCCCGCTCCGCCTCACTCAGCGACGGCACATCCGCCGGCGGCGCCTCACGGACCGGCAGACAGTGCCACACGACCTCCGTGTGCACATCACCCTCCGGCCCCACCTCGGCCACCTCCGGTACGAGACCGAGCGCGGCGCCCTGACAGACCACCGCCTCCTCCGCCTCCAGGGCGCGCGCGTTGAACTCGGGCGGCCCGCTGAGCCCCAGCGGGTGCCCCGGCACCGGCAGCGCCACCCGCAGCCCGGTCACCCCGAGCGACCGCAGCCGCCCGAGGGCAAGCGTCAGACCGACGGGCCCGGACTCACCGGGAAGCCCCTCGACCCGGTGCACCGCGTCCTCACCCACCATGGCGAGCACCGCGTCATCAGGTGAGACAAAACCGGCCAACAGGGCATTTCCCCAAGCCGCCAACCGTCCAGAGCGTGGTTCCGAGAGCATGGAACCCACCCTAAGGACCGACCGATGGAACAGTCCGCCCAACCGGTGGCGTAGGTTTTCCCTGGGGACTGCGTCCACCGACGCAAGAGAACCGCCCGGCCGACACTGCAAGGGGAGACAACGCGCTCATGAGCGATGTACTGGAGCTGGTGGACGTATCAGTGGTCCGCGAGGGCCGGGCTCTGGTCGACCAGGTCTCCTGGTCGGTCAAGGAAGGCGAGCGCTGGGTCATCCTCGGCCCCAACGGCGCCGGCAAGACCACCCTCCTCAACGTCGCCTCCAGCTACCTCTTCCCGAGCACCGGCACCGCCACCATCCTCGGCGAGCAACTCGGCCGCGTCGACGTCTTCGAACTCCGCCCCCGCATCGGCATCGCCGGCATCGCGATGGCCGAAAAGCTCCCCAAGCGGCAGACCGTCCTCCAGACCGTCCTCACCGCCGCCTACGGCATGACCGCCGGCTGGCACGAGGACTACGAGGACATCGACGAACAACGCGCCCGCGCCTTCCTCGACCGCCTCGGCATGAGCGACTACCTGGACCGCAAGTTCGGCACCCTCTCCGAAGGCGAACGCAAGCGCACCCTCATCGCCCGCGCCCTCATGACCGACCCCGAACTCCTCCTCCTCGACGAACCCGCCGCAGGACTCGACCTCGGCGGCAGAGAAGACCTGGTCCGACGCCTGGGACGCCTCGCCCGCGACCCCATCGCCCCCTCCATGATCATGGTCACCCACCACGTCGAAGAGATCGCCCCCGGCTTCACCCACGTCCTCATGATCCGCCAGGGCAAGGTCCTCGCCGCAGGCCCCCTCGAACTCGAACTCACCTCACGCAACCTCTCCCTCTGCTTCGGACTGCCCCTCCTCGTCGAACAGCGCGGCGACCGCTGGTCCGCCCAGGGCCTCCCGATGACCTGACCCGGACACCCCCGAACCCACCCCGCACCACCTCGAACCACCCCCGCGGCACTGACCTGATCGGAGCCCTGTCCGCGACCCGACTCCCGGACCTACCATGACCACGTGGACATCGAAGCGTGGGTGTGGTGGCTGATCGGAGCAGTCGGGCTCGGCATACCGCTGGTGGTGACCGCAATGCCCGAATTCGGCATGCTCGCCGTCGGCGCGGTCGCCGGAGCCGTCACCGCGGCACTCGGAGGCGACATCGTCCTCCAAGTCCTCATCTTCGTCGCCGTATCCGTCGCACTCATCGCGGTCGTACGCCCCATCGCGCGCCGACACCGCTCCCAACGCCCCGAACACGCCTCAGGCATCGACGCGTTGAAAGGCAGACAAGCCGTCGTACTCGAACGCGTCACCGGCTCCGACGGACGCATCAAACTCGCCGGCGAAATCTGGTCCGCCCGCGCACTCAACAGCGACCAGATCTACGAACCAGGACAACAGGTCGACGTCGTCGACATCGAAGGAGCCACCGCCATCGTGGTGTAACTCCCCACCGCCACAAGGCCCTTCGGACACCGGCCCACCGACCGCCAGGTCAACCGAACGCCATACGCACCACACGACCGTCTGACAGACTCGACCAGCAAGATCTTCAAGCAGAGAAGGGCACGGGGAGACACGATGGCACCGATCATCATCGTCCTGATCATTCTGGTGGTGCTGGTCTTCATCGCGCTGATCAAAACCATCCAGGTGATCCCACAGGCCAGCGCCGCCATCGTCGAACGCTTCGGCCGCTACACCCGCACCCTCAACGCGGGCCTCAACATCGTCGTCCCCTTCATCGACTCGATCCGCAACCGCATCGACCTGCGCGAACAAGTCGTGCCCTTCCCGCCCCAACCGGTGATCACCCAGGACAACCTCGTCGTCAACATCGACACCGTCATCTATTACCAGGTCACCGACGCCCGCGCCGCGACCTACGAAGTCGCCAGCTACATCCAGGCCATCGAACAGCTCACCGTCACCACCCTCCGCAACATCATCGGCGGCATGGACCTGGAACGCACCCTCACCTCACGCGAGGAAATCAACGCAGCACTCCGCGGCGTCCTCGACGAAGCCACCGGCAAATGGGGCATCCGCGTCAACCGCGTCGAACTCAAAGCCATCGAACCGCCCACCTCCATCCAGGACTCGATGGAGAAGCAGATGCGCGCCGACCGCGACAAGCGCGCCGCCATCCTCACCGCCGAAGGCATCCGCCAGTCCCAGATCCTCACCGCCGAAGGCGAGAAGCAGTCCGCCATCCTCCGCGCCGAAGGTGAAGCCAAAGCCGCCGCCCTCCGCGCCGAAGGCGAAGCCCAGGCCATCCGCACCGTCTTCGAATCCATCCACGCCGGAGACGCGGACCAGAAACTCCTCGCCTACCAGTACCTCCAGATGCTCCCGAAGATCGCCGAAGGCGACGCCAACAAACTCTGGATCGTCCCCAGCGAAATCGGCGACGCCCTCAAGGGACTCTCCGGCGCCATGGGCAACTTCGGCCCCCTGGGCGGCAATTCAGGCGGCCCCCAGCCCACCAAGACCGGCACCGAGCGCCGCGAATCACCCCCCCTCGACTGACCCGCACCACCGCACCACCGCCATACGACCGGACACACCGAGGCGCCCGCCTCCCAAGGAAGCGGGCGCCTCACCCACGTACCCACACCACACGACACAAGCAGCCCTACGCGGCCACCCGCCCCGCCGCCAACCACACCGGCAACGCCTCCCGGTCGTCCTGACCCAACGCCAACAGCATCGCGTCCGCCGGCGTCGGCTCGAACGGCGCCCGCAACAACGGCATCCCCGCCTGCTCCGGCGTACGGTCCGCCTTACGGTGATTGTCCTCCGCACACGACGCCACCGTGTTCAACCACGAGTCCGCACCACCCTGCGCCCGCGGCACCACATGGTCCACCGTCGTCGCCCGCCGCCCGCAGTACGCACACCGGTGCCGGTCCCTCACCAGCACACCCCGCCTCGACCACGGAGCCCGTCTTCGAAACGGCACCCGCACATACCGGCACAACCTGATCACCCGCGGCACCGGAAGATCCACCTCAGCCGCACGCACACGAAGCCCGGGGTGCGCCTGCTCCACGACAGCCTTGTCCTGCAGCACCAACACGACCGCACGGTTCAACGACACCGTCGACAACGGTTCAAAGCTCGCATTCAGCACCAGCGTCCCACGCATCTCGCCCACCTCCCGTACGCACCACCGGCCCACCCCTTGGCGGGCTGGAACAACTCTGGCCGGGCACGCCGAGATGGACAACGCAATATCGCGCTCACCGAGGACCCACCCCCAAGCCCCCACACAAAAAAATGCCCGCCCCTGATCACTTCCATGACCAGAGACGGGCAAACGTTCAGTGAACGTCAGTCTTCCACCGAAGCCGCATAGACCCCGACCAACTGCGCACGCGCCAGCGTATGGAACCGCAGATTGAAACCGACCACCGCGGGCGACGCCTCCGCATCCGGACCCAGCTTCTCCTGATCCACCGCGTACACCGTGAACACATACCGGTGCGCCGGATCCCCGGGAGGCGGCGCCGCCCCACCGAAATCCCTCGTCCCATAGTCGTTCCGCACCTGCACGGCACCCTCAGGAAGCCCCTCGAACTTCCCACTGCCCGCACCCGCCGGCAACTCCGTCACCGACACCGGAATGTCGAACACCGACCAGTGCCAGAACCCACTGCCCGTCGGCGCGTCCGGATCGAAACACGACACCGCGAAACTCTTCGTCTCCGCCGGGAACCCCTCCCACCGCAACTGCGGCGAAACGTTCCCACCCGCATGGACCTGAGCGTCCTTCAGTACCGCACCCGGCCCGACATCCTCACTCACCACCGAGAACGACGGCACCTGCGGATGGAAGTCATGGGGAAGCGGCGGCCTCTTGGGCTCGGTCACCTCAGCACCTCCTGGATCTGGATCTGGATCGTAAATACCCCGCGCCGAGCCTAGAACCAGTTCCGCCGGCTACCGACCTCCGACAGCCACTGGTTCAGATATCCCGCCCAGTCTGTGCCCTGGAAGTCCCGCAACCCCACCGTGAACGACCGGAACGAATCACTGCCCTCACTGAACAGCCCCGGCTTCTTGTCCATCTCCAGAACGACATCCATCTCACGGTCGTCCGCCACGAACGTCAACTCGACCTGGTTCAACCCCCGGTACTGCTGCGGCGAGAAGAACTCGATCTCCTGGTAGAACGGCAACCGCTGCCGCGTCCCCCGGATGTGCCCCCGCTCCATGTCCGCACTCTTGAACCGGAAACCCAGCTGCCCGAACGCGTCCAGGATCGCCTGCTGCGCCGGCAGCGGATGCACATTGATCGGATCCAGATCACCCGAGTCCAGAGCCCGCGCGATCTCCAGCTCCGTCGTCACCCCGATGTTCATCCCGTGCAGCCGCTGACCCGCGAAATTCGTGATCGGCGTCTCCCACGGAATCTCCAGCCCGAACTGCACCGCGTGCACCGCACCCGCCTGCAGCTCGAAAGCACCCCCCAACCGCTCCTTCGTGAACTCGACGTCCTGCTTCAGCTCCTGGTCATTGCCCTCGACCTCGACCCGCGCCTGCAACCCGACCGTCAGACCCTGGATCTCCTGGTTCACGGAACCGCCCTGGATCCGCACCTCACCCTGCACGACCCCACCCGGGACCACATTCTCCTCGGTGAGCACCGTCTCCACCGAAGCACCGCCGGCCCCCAGGCTCGCCAGCATCCGCTTGAACCCCATGACTCTCCTCCCCAGGCTGAACGCCTGTGGTCTGGTGTGAAGCCTCGATCCCTACCAACGCGATCCGGACCCAACCGGTTCCGCGCCCACACCCTCGCGCGCCGGACAGCCACCTGACCACCCCGGCGCGCGTACCAGGTGCACTACGCTCGTACAGCATGATCGCGGCCCCCGACCACCAGCCACTCGCCCGAGAGTTCTTCGACCGCCCCGTCCTCGACGTCGCCCAGGACCTCCTCGGCCGCACCCTGATACGCACCACCCCCGACGGCCCGATCACACTCCGCCTCACCGAGGTCGAGGCCTACGACGGCGCGACCGACCCCGGCTCCCACGCCTACCGCGGCCCCACCGCCCGCAACGCGGTCATGTTCGGCCCACCCGGACACGCGTACGTCTACTTCACCTACGGCATGTGGCACTGCCTCAACCTCGTCTGCGGACCCGAAGGCCGCGCCAGCGGAGTCCTCCTCCGCGCCGGCGAGATCACCGAAGGCGCCGAACTCGCCCGCAAACGTCGACTCTCGGCCCGAAACGACAAGGAACTGGCCAAAGGCCCCGCACGGCTCGCCACCGCCCTCGACGTCGACCGCGCCCTCGACGGCACCGACGTCTGCGCCGGCCCCGACTCCCCACTGACGGTGCTCCACGGCACCCCGGTACAGCCCGACCAGGTACGCAACGGCCCCCGCACCGGAGTCAGCGGCGAAGGGGGCGTCCACCCCTGGCGCTTCTGGATCGCCAACGACCCCACGGTGAGCCCTTATCGGGCCCATACACCCCGACGCCGCCGAACTTGACTCGTCCCGGACAGGTCCGTAAGGTAGCCCGAGCCGCTTGACCCGGGTACGGCGTTACGCCAGCAGCCGGAAGCGGCCAAACCACTACCTACGAACCACACCTCAGCGGGTGCTTATTTCGCATGCCGAAATTCGAATCCGCGACACTCAATTATGAGTTGCCGAGGGAATCGGTTAGCGTAGTGAATGTCGAAAGGCCGCAGGGCCGGAAGACAATGCAAGTCCCGCCGACCGGGAATCGGAGCCGAAAGGTTCTGATAGAGTCGGAAACACCGAAGGGAAGCCCGGAGGAAAGCCGCAGAGAGTGTTCTGGGGTGAGTACAAAGGAAGCGTCCGTTCCTTGAGAACTCAACAGCGTGCTAAAAGTCAACGCCAGATATGTTGATACCCCGTCTCCGGCCGGTCTGGTCGGGGCGAGGTTCCTTTGAAGAAAAAACACAGCGAGGACGTTGTGGACTGTCGGATTATTCCTCCGGTGGTCCCGCTCTCGTGCGTGTC